>NZ_JAKNRW010000029.1 GCF_023072615.1 Pseudomonas violetae | reverse complement strand
TTCGCGAAGGCGGCAGCATCACCGCCGGTAACGCCTCCGGGGTCAACGACGGCGCCTGCGCCCTGCTGCTGGCAAGCCCCGAAGTCGCCAAGCGCCACGGTTTGAAAGCCCGCGGCCGGGTCGTCGCCATGGCCACCGCCGGCGTCGAGCCACGCATCATGGGCATCGGCCCGGTACCGGCCACGCGCAAGGTGCTGGAACTGGCCAACCTGAGCCTGGCCGACATGGACGTGATCGAACTCAACGAAGCCTTTGCCGCACAAGGCCTGGCCGTACTGCGCGAGCTCGGCCTGAGCGACACCGACCCGCGGGTCAACCCCAACGGTGGGGCGATCGCCCTCGGCCATCCACTGGGCATGAGCGGCGCGCGACTGGTCACCACCGCCCTGCACGAGCTGGAGGAGCGTCGCGGTCGCTACGCCTTATGCACCATGTGCATCGGGGTCGGCCAAGGCATCGCACTGATCATCGAGCGCCTGTCTGACTAAAGAACCGCGATTCCCGGGGAGCCGAGAGGTATCCTTGGGGCATGCACTCAAAGCCCTGGCGTGACAGGGTTGAAACACAAAAACAATTCGAGTGAAATCATGAACATGCCAATTGCCAACGCCGTGCTTGACCCACAGCTGGACCCACTGGAAACCGCCAGCGTCGACGAACTCCGTCAGCACCAGCTGGATCGCCTGCGCTGGAGCCTGAACCACGCCTATAACAATGTGCCACTGTACCGTCAGCGCTTCGACGCGCTGGGTGTGCACCCCAACGACATCAAGTGCCTGGAAGACCTGGCGAAGTTCCCCTTCACGACCAAGACCGACCTGCGCGACAACTATCCCTACGGCATGTTTGCCGTGCCGATGCATGACGTGGTGCGCCTGCACGCTTCCAGCGGCACCACCGGCAAACCGACCGTCGTCGGCTACACCCAGAACGACATCGACACCTGGGCCAATGTGGTTGCCCGTTCGATCCGTGCAGCAGGGGGCCGGCGCGGCGACAAGGTGCACATTTCCTATGGCTACGGTCTGTTTACCGGTGGTCTGGGCGCGCACTACGGCGCTGAACGCCTGGGCTGCACAGTGATACCGATGTCCGGGGGCCAGACCGAGAAACAGGTGCAGTTGATCAAGGATTTCCAGCCGGACATCATCATGGTCACGCCGTCCTACATGCTCAACATTGCCGACGAGATCGAGCGCCAGGGTATCGACCCGCACAAGCTGGCCCTGCGCCTGGGCATCTTCGGCGCCGAACCCTGGACCGGCGAACTGCGCAGTGCCATCGAGAACCGTTTGGGCATTAGCGCGCTGGACATCTATGGCCTCTCGGAAATCATGGGGCCGGGTGTCGCCATGGAGTGCGCAGAGTCCAAGGACGGGCCGACGATCTGGGAAGACCACTTCTATCCGGAAATCATCGACCCGGTCACTGGCGAAGTGTTGCCGGATGGGCAGATGGGGGAGTTGGTGTTTACCTCACTGAGCAAAGAAGCCTTGCCGATGATCCGCTACCGGACTCGTGACCTGACACGCTTGCTACCGGGTACTGCGCGGCCGATGCGACGGATCGACAAAATCACCGGGCGCAGCGATGACATGCTGATTATTCGCGGGGTAAACGTGTTCCCGACGCAGATCGAGGAGCAAGTGCTGAAGATCAAACAGCTTTCGGAGTGTTATGAGATTCACCTGTATCGCAATGGCAACCTGGACAGCGTTGACGTGCACGTGGAGCTCAAGGCCGAGCATCAGCATTTGAGTGACGATCAGCAGAAGGCGGTCTGCGGCGAGTTGAGTCGGCATATCAAGACGTATATCGGGATCAGTTCGCGGATTGTTTTGCAGCCTTTGCATTCGATCAAGCGGTCTGAGGGCAAGGCTTGTCATGTGATGGACAAGCGCCCCAAGGGATGACTGCTGCACCTCTTTTGGCCCCGCTTTGGCGGGGTTTTTTTTGGGGTTTTGATGGGGGATATATCCGCTTCTTCGGTCAGGGCGCAACCATAAGCAGCCGTTACCCCAGAAACGGATATACACCCCAAAGCGATACAAAAAAACAACCGACACGATATTTTGTGTTTGATATTAATTTCTGTATCGCTTATAAAGTTCTCCATGCCATCAAACAGATTCACGGCGGGAGACCCTCCATGTACGCACAGCTAGTAGAAACAGGCGTAAAGCGCATAAAAGACCTATCGGAAATGTCCGAACAGGAGCGCGCCTTCCAGGAAAAAATCGATTCGGAAATAAAGATCGAAGCAAAAAACTGGATGCCTGACGCCTACCGCCAGACGCTGATCCGGCAAATTTCCCAACACGCGCATTCGGAAATCGTCGGCATGCTGCCCGAAGGCAACTGGGTCACCCGCGCACCATCGCTCAAACGCAAACTGCAATTGATGGCCAAGATCCAGGATGAGGCCGGTCATGGCCTGTACCTCTATAGCGCCATGGAAACCCTGGGCGCAGATCGTGATCACGAGATCGCCAAACTGCACAGCGGCAAGGCCAAATACTCCAGCATCTTCAATTACCCGACCCTGAACTGGGCCGACATGGGCGCCGTGGGGTGGTTGGTGGATGGCGCTGCGATCGTCAATCAGGTGGTGTTGCAGCGCACCTCTTATGGCCCCTACTCCCGGGCTATGGTGCGGATCTGCAAGGAAGAAAGTTTCCACCAGCGCCAGGGCTACGAAATTCTGCTGACCATGATGCGTCACGGCAATCAGGCGCAAAAAGATATGGTCCAGGACGCCATCAACCGTCTCTGGTGGCCGTCGCTGATGATGTTCGGCCCAAGCGACGAACACTCACCTAACAGCGCCCAGTCCATGGCCTGGAAAATCAAGCGCCAGAGCAACGACGAACTGCGCCAGCGCTTCATCGACCAGACCATCCCGCAACTTGAACTGCTGGGCTGCACCTGCCCCGATCCGGACCTGAAGTGGAATGCCGAACGCAGCCACTACGACTTCGGCGAAATCCAGTGGAACGAGTTCTACGAAGTGCTCAAGGGCAACGGCCCGTGTAACCAGGAACGGGTTTCCACCCGGCGCAAGGCCATCGAAGACGGCGCCTGGGTCCGCGAAGCCGCCGTCGCTCATGCCCGTAAAAAACACAACAGGAACGCCGCCTGATTCGGCACGTTTGATCTTGATCTTCGGCGGTTCCATGCCGCCGAAAGATCGCAGGCTGCGCCAGCTCCTACAGGAGCCGGTGCCCCATGTAGGAGCTGCCGAAGCTGCGATCTGTTGATCTTCAGCCCCGCCAGCAAAAACCGAACAGATGTGGAGTAACTGAAATGTCCGAATGGACCCTTTTTGAAGTCTTCGTGCGCAGCAAGCACGGCCTCAACCACAAGCATGTCGGCAGCGTCCATGCCGCCGACACCACCATGGCCATCGAGAACGCGCGCGAGTTGTATACCCGCCGCAGCGAAGGCGTGAGCCTGTGGGTGGTGCCCTCGGCGCTGATCACCGCGTCCTCGCCGGACGAGAAAGACCCGCTGTTCGACCCCGCTGACGACAAGGTCTATCGCCACGCCAGCTTCTACGAGTTGCCGGCCGAAGTCGGGCACATGTGAGGTCGACCATGAATTCCAAGACTGATCTGATCGAATACCTACTGCGCCTCGGCGACAGCGCCCTGATCCAGGGCCAGCGCCTGTGCCAATGGTGCGGCAAGGCGCCGGCGCTGGAAGAAGAGCTGGCGTTGATGAATGTCGGCCTTGACCTCGTCGGCCAGGCCCGTAACTGGCTGGAGTACGCCGCCGAACTACTGGACGACGGTCGCGACGCCGATCACCTGGCGTTCCGCCGAGATGAGCGCGCCTATCGCAATCTGCTGTTGGTGGAACAACCCAACGGCGATTATGCGGTGACCATCCTCAAGCAATTCCTCTATGACGCCTGGCACCTGCAAGTACTCAGTGGTCTAAGCGAGTCCAATGACGAACGCATTGCCGGGATCGCCGCCAAAGCGGTCAAGGAAGTCACCTATCACCTGCGCCGCTCCGGTGAGTGGGTAGAGCGTCTGGGTGACGGCACCGAGGAAAGCCACAAACGTATGCTCGCGGCCATTCCCGAGGTCTGGCGCTTCACCGTCGAACTGACCAGCGCCGATGACAGCGAACAACGTCTATGCGATGCGGGCATCACCCCAGACGCTGCACAAGTCGCTGCAGCGTGGCAAGCCAAGGTCAGCGAGACTTTCGCCAGCGCCACCCTGCCCGTGCCCGCCGCACCGAGCTATTTCTACCTGGATGCACGCAAGGGCCTGCATACCGAACACCTGGGCATATTGCTGGCCGAGATGCAGTTCCTGCCCCGAGCGTACCCCGATGCAACCTGGTGAGCTGATCGCCAGCGACCAGGGCGCGCGGCCGGCACAACCAACCGACCTGGCCGCCGCGTGGGCCACCCTGGCGCAGGTCATGGACCCGGAAGTGCCGGTGGTCAGCGTGGTCGACCTGGGCATCGTGCGTGATCTCGCCTGGCAAGCCGGGCACTTGCACGTGGTGGTGACGCCGACCTACTCCGGTTGCCCCGCCACCGAAGTGATCGAGAGCGACATCCGCGAAGCGCTGGAATTGGCTGGCTTCAAGGCACCGCAACTTGAACGCAAATTGACCCCGGCCTGGACCACTGACTGGATCACCGACAGCGGCCGCGAACGCTTGCGCGCCTACGGTATCGCACCGCCCGACGGTAGTACCAGCAAACGCAGCCTGCTCGGTGAGAGCCCGGTGATTCTCTGCCCGCAATGCGGCAGCGCGCACACCGAAGTGCTCAGCGAGTTTGGTTCCACCGCCTGCAAGGCCCTGTATCGCTGCATCGATTGCCGTGAACCGTTCGACTATTTCAAGTGCATCTGAGCGGCGCTCGGCCGTCCCAGCGGGAGAATAAAAATGAGTAAATTTCACAGCCTGACCATCAAGGACGTACGCGCCGAGACCCGTGACGCGGTGTCCATCGCCTTCGAGATTCCGCAGCACCTGCAGGACAGCTTTCACTTCACCCAGGGCCAGCACCTGGTGATGCGTACCCAGTTGGACGGTGAAGAAGTGCGCCGCTCCTACTCGATCTGCACCGGGGTGAATGACGGCGAACTGCGCATCGCGATCAAACGTGTGCTCGGCGGACGTTTCTCGGCGTTTGCCAATGAGCACTTGAAAGCCGGGCACAGCCTCGACGTGATGCCGCCTGCCGGGCACTTTCACGTAGAACTCGACCCGATGCGCCACGGCAACTACCTGGCCGTGGCGGCTGGCAGTGGTATCACGCCGATCCTGTCAATCATCAAGACCACCCTGCAAACCGAGCCGCACAGCCGCGTCACCCTGCTGTATGGCAACCGTTCCAGCTCCGGCGCACTGTTTCGCGAACAGCTCGAAGACTTGAAAAACCGTTACTTGCAGCGCCTCAATCTGATCTTCGTGTTCAGTCGCGAACAGCAGGACGTCGACCTGTACAACGGCCGGATCAATGCCGAGAAATGCGAGCAATTGTTCACCCGCTGGCTCGACGTAAAAGCCCTCGATGCGGCATTCATTTGCGGCCCGCAGGAGATGACCGAGACCGTGTGCGACAGCCTGAAAACCAAGGGCATGCCGGCCGAACGCATTCATTTCGAACTGTTCGCCGCCGCCGGTAGCCCACAAAAACGCGAAGCCCGCGAGGCGGCCCGGCAGGTGGATGCTGCGGTCAGCCAGATCACCGTCATCAGCGACGGCCGCGCCCTGGCTTTTGACCTGCCGCGCAACACGCAGAGCATTCTCGATGCCGGCAACACCCAGGGCGCCGAACTGCCCTATTCGTGCAAGGCCGGCGTGTGCTCGACCTGCAAATGCAAGGTCATCGAAGGCGAAGTGGAAATGGACAGCAACCACGCCCTGGAAGATTACGAAGTGGCCGCCGGCTATGTGCTGTCGTGCCAGGCATTCCCGATCAGCGACAAAGTGGTGCTGGATTTCGACCAGCTCTGACCAACCCCTGTAGGAGCGAGCTTGCTCGCGAAGAACCCGAGAGCAACGCGTTTATTCAGGAAGCACGCGTAATCGTTAACGACCATCGCGAGCAAGCTCGCTCCTACAGGGGCAGCTGTGACTTTGCTTCACCCCACAACAAAAACAACAACAGAGAGCGCGCTATGACCCCCAAAGACGTAGAACTCATTCGCCAACACCCCGACTTCATTCAGTTGGTTCGCCGTAAACAAAACCTGTACTGGTCGTTGTCGTTGATCATGCTGGTGATCTATTTCGGCTTCGTACTGCTGGTAGCGTTCTCTCCCAGCACACTCGGCCAATCCTTGAGTGGTGGCGTGACCAGCGTGGGCATGCTGGTGGGTGTGGTGATCGTGGTACTGGCGTTCGCGCTGACCGGTTTCTACGTCTATCGCGCCAACAACGTGATCGATCCGCTCAACGAAAAACTGAAACAGGAGTGCGCCCGATGAGCCGGCTTCTTGGATTATTCCTGCTACCCCTGGCCTTTTTCGCGGACTTTGCGGCCGCAGCTGATGGCGCATCACGCCCACTGAACTGGAACGCGATCGGCATGTTCCTGGTGTTCGTCCTGTTCACCCTCGGCGTCACCCGCTGGGCCGCGTTGCGCACCCGTTCCGCCAGTGACTTCTACACCGCGGGCGGTGGCATGACCGGCTTTCAGAATGGCTTGGCGATCGCTGGCGACATGATCTCGGCAGCCTCCTTCCTCGGCATCTCGGCGATGATGTTCCTCAATGGCTACGACGGTTTGCTCTATGCGCTGGGCGTACTGGCAGGCTGGCCGATTATCCTGTTCCTGATTGCCGAACGCCTGCGCAACCTGGGCAAATACACCTTCGCCGACGTGGTGTCCTACCGCCTGGAACAGACACCCGTGCGCCTGACCTCGGCCTTCGGCACCCTGACCGTCGCGCTGATGTACCTGGTGGCGCAGATGGTCGGCGCCGGCAAGTTGATCGAGTTGCTGTTCGGCATCGACTACCTTTACGCCGTCATGCTGGTCGGCGTGCTGATGGTGTTCTACGTGACCTTCGGCGGCATGCTCGCCACCACCTGGGTACAGATCATCAAGGCAGTAATGCTGCTGTTCGGCACCACGTTCATGGCATTCATGGTGCTTAAACATTTCGGTTTCAGCACCGAAGCGATGTTCGCCAGCGCCACTGCCGTGCATGCCAAAGGTAACGCCATCATGGCCCCGGGCGGTTTGCTGTCGAACCCGATCGATGCGATATCACTGGGGCTGGGCATGATGTTCGGTACGGCTGGCCTGCCGCATATCCTGATGCGTTTTTTCACCGTCAGCGATGCCAAGGAAGCACGTAAAAGCGTGTTCTACGCCACCGGTTTCATCGGCTACTTCTACCTGCTGCTGATCATCGTCGGTTTCGGCGCGATCGTGATGGTCGGCACCGATCCAGCGTTCCGCGATGCCAGCGGCGCGATTATAGGTGGCGGCAACATGATCGCCGTGCACCTGGCGCAAGCCGTGGGCGGCAACCTGTTCCTCGGCTTCATCTCGGCGGTAGCGTTCGCCACCATTCTGGCAGTGGTCGCCGGTCTGGCGCTGTCCGGTGCGTCGGCGGTGTCCCACGACCTGTATGCCTGCGTGATGCGCAAGGGCCAAGCCACCGAGCAGCAGGAGATCCGCGTGTCGCGCATCGCCACGCTGTGCATCGGCGTGCTGGCGATCATCCTGGGCCTGTTGTTCGAATCGCAGAACATTGCCTTCCTGTCCGGCCTGGTGCTGGCCATCGCGGCCTCGGTGAATTTCCCGGTGCTGTTCCTCTCGATGTACTGGAAAGGCCTGACCACCCGTGGCGCGGTGACCGGCAGCCTGGCGGGCCTGATCTCGGCGATTGTCCTGTTGGTACTGAGCCCGGCGGTGTGGGTCAACGTGCTGCATTACGACAAGGCACTGTTCCCCTACTCCAACCCGGCGCTGTTCTCCATGAGCCTGGCTTTTTTAAGCGCCTGGGTATTTTCCGTCACCGACACCTCGCCCCGTGCCGCTCTTGAGCGTGGCCGTTATCTGGCGCAGTTCATCCGTTCGATGACAGGCATCGGTGCCTCCGGCGCCAGCAAGCACTGACCAACATCCGATCCGATGGCAGGTAATAAAAATAATGAAGCCCGCACGCACCGTACCTTACGAATCACTGTTTTCGTTAGCCGCCGCATTGAGTCTGCCCCTGATCGCACCCTGCGCCATGGCCGACTTTATCGGCGACAGCAAGGCCCGTATTGAAATACGTAACCACTACATCAATCGCGATTTCCGGCAGGACAACGCGCCGCAGTCCAAGGCCGAGGAATGGGCTCAGGGCTTCACCGCGCGCGTCGAGTCGGGGTTCACCGACGGCACATTCGGCTTCGGTCTCGACGCACTCGCGGAGCTTGGCTTGAAACTCGACTCAAGCGCTGATCGCCGGGGCACCGGGTTGTTGCCCTTCGGCCCGAACAGCCATGAACCGGCTGATGAGTTCAGCGAACTGGGGATGACCGGCAAGCTGCGCGTGTCCAAAAGCGTATTGAAACTGGGCACGCTGCAACCCGTGCTGCCGGTGGTGACCTACAACGACACTCGGCTGCTGGGGTCAACCTTCGAAGGCGGCTTGCTGACCAGCCAGGACATCAGTGGCCTGACGGTCAACGCCGGGCGCCTGAACAAGGCCAACCTGCGGAACTCCTCCAGCAATGATGATATCGGCTACGGTGCCGCCAGCAGCGATCACTTCGATTTTGCCGGCGGCAGCTATGCCTTCAGCCCCCAACTGAACCTCAGCTACTACTACGGCAAGCTCGATCAGATTTATCGCCAGCAGTTCCTCGGGCTGGTACATACCCAGCCACTGGGGAACGGTTTCAACCTGCGCAGCGACATTCGCTATTTCGACAGCCGGGGTGATGGCGCCGAGCGTGCCGGGCGCATCGATAACCGCAACTTCAACAGCATGTTCACCGTGGCCCACGGTGCCCACAAGGTCAGTGCCACCTACCAGCAGCTGTCCGGCGACAGCGCCTTTCCGTTCCTCAATGGCGGCGATCCGTATGTGGTCAACCTGGTGACCTTCAACACCTACACCCGCGCCGACGAGGACTCCTGGCAGCTGCGTTACGACTATGACTTCGCGGCGCAAGGCATTCCCGGCCTGACCTTCATGACCCGTTACACCGACGGCAACCACGTCAAATCCGGCAGTGTCGACAACGGTCGCGAGCGCGAACGCGATACCGACATCAGTTACGTGATCCAGAGTGGCGTGCTCAAGAACGTCAGCCTGCGCTGGCGCAACGTGACCTTTCGTTCCGGTAATGGTTTGACCACCGACCTCGACGAGAACCGGCTGATTGTCGGTTACACCCTGGCACTTTGGTAATCCCTGAATGGCGCGGTCACGGTCGCGCCAACACTTTCATAACCTGGAGGAATCGTGATGTCTCACGCCCCTACCCTGCAAAGTTTCATCGCCGGTCGCTGGATCGGCCAACACGGTGCCCAGGTGCTGCGCAGCGCCATCGACGGCCATGAAATTGCACGCACTCATGAGGAGCGCCCGGACTTCGCCGAAGCCGTTGAACACGGTCGCCGCCAGGGCGTCAGCGGGCTGATGGCGCTGGATTTCCAAGCGCGCGCCCAACGCTTGAAGGCCCTGGCCTTGTACTTGAGCGAGCGCAAGGAACAGCTCTACGCCATCTCCCACCACAGCGGCGCCACCCGCGCCGACAGCTGGATCGATATCGAGGGCGGCAACAGCACGCTGTTCACCTACGCCAGCCTCGGTTCCAGGGAATTGCCGTCGGGTAACATCGTCCACGAAGGCCCGGTACTGCAACTGAGCAAGCTGGGCAGCTTCGCCGGCACGCATATCCTGGTTCCCCGCGGCGGCCTGGCAGTGCACATCAACGCCTTCAACTTCCCGATCTGGGGCATGCTGGAAAAATTCGCCCCAAGCTTCCTGGCCGGCATGCCGTGCATCGTCAAACCGGCCAGCGCCACCAGCTACCTGACCGAAGCCGTGGTGCGCCTGATGGACGAATCGGGCTTGCTCCCGGCCGGCAGCCTGCAACTGATCATTGGCGGCACCGGTGACCTGCTCGACCGCCTGCAGGGGCAGGATGTGGTGACCTTCACCGGTTCGGCCGATACCGCTGCCAAACTGCGGGTCAATCCGAACCTGATTCATAACTCGGTGCCGTTCAACGCCGAGGCCGACTCACTGAACTGCGCGATTCTCGCTCCGGATGTCACGCCCGATGATGAAGAGTTCGAGCTGTTCATCAAGGAAGTCGCCCGGGAAATGACCACCAAGGCCGGGCAGAAATGCACCGCCATTCGCCGGGCGATCGTGCCAGCCAAGCACATCGATGCCGTGGCCACCCGCCTGCGCGAACGCCTGCGCAAGGTCGTGGTCGGCGACCCGTCGGTGGAAGGCGTGCGCATGGGGGCGCTGGCTTCCCACGATCAACAGAAAGACGTCGCCGAGCGCCTGGAAAGTCTGCTGCAGAGCAGTGACCTGTTGTTCGGCGCCAGGGATGGATTTGAACCGCGTGGGGCAAACGTCGACCGCGGAGCGTTCTTCGCGCCGACCCTGCTGCAGGCCCGCGATCCCCACGCTGAAGGTGGCGCACATGACATCGAGGCGTTCGGCCCGGTCAGTACCCTGATGGCCTACGGCGACCTGGACGAAGCCCTGGTCCTGGCGGCGCGCGGCAAAGGCAGCCTGGTGGCCAGCCTGATCACCAAGGATGCGCACATTGCCGCCAAGGCGATTCCGGTGGCGGCGGCCTGGCATGGTCGCTTGCTGGTCCTGGATCGCGAATCCGCCGCCGAATCCACCGGCCACGGCTCGCCCCTGCCGCAACTCAAGCATGGAGGCCCGGGTCGGGCTGGCGGTGGTGAGGAACTGGGCGGCCTGCGTGCAGTGAAACACTACCTGCAACGCGCCGCAGTGCAGGGTTCGCCGACCATGCTGGCGGCCGTTACCGGCGAACACGTGCGGGGCGCCAAGGTCATCGAAACCCAAGTTCATCCCTTCCGCCGCTTCTTCCAGGACCTGCAGATAGGCGAGTCGCTGCTAACCCATCGTCGCACCGTGACCGAGGCGGACCTGGTGAACTTCGGATGTTTGTCGGGCGATCACTTCTACATGCACTTCGACGACATTGCGGCCAAGGAATCGCAGTTCGGCAAACGCATCGCCCACGGTTATTTCGTGCTGTCGGCAGCGGCCGGCCTGTTCGTCTCCCCCGCGCCGGGGCCGGTACTGGCCAACTACGGGCTGGACACCTTGCGCTTCATCACCCCGGTGGGCATTGGCGATACGATCCAGGCGCGCCTGACCTGCAAGCGCAAGATCGATCAGGGCAAGAAGAGCCCGCAGGGTATTCCGCAAGGCGTGGTGGCCTGGGATGTGGAGGTGACCAACCAGCTGGGTGAGCTGGTGGCCAGCTATGACATTTTGACCCTGGTAGTGAAGCGCGAAATCTAACGCATCCCCCGTAGGAGCGAGCTTGCTCGCGATGGCCGTTAACGATAACGCGGGAAGACTGGCTCCCCGCGGCGTCCTCGAGTCCATCGCGAGCAAGCTCGCTCCTACAGGGTTACCCCGTTAATGGCTACGCAGCCACTCGATAAACAATGCAAACAACTCCGACTGCGACCCCACCGCCAGCTTCAGATACAGATTCTTGCGATGCATGCGCACCGTCTCCGGTGATATGCCAAGCTCGCTCGCCGTGGACTTCACCGAGTGCCCTCGTAGCACCATGTGCGCCACTTCGCGTTCGCGCTCGGTCAGCGCGGTGCCGCCGAAATGCTCGAAGGCCCACTGCACTCGCTGCTTGAGATCACCGCCTGCTGCGCCATCTTGCGGGCTCTGGACCGCTGCGATCCGCTGCATGCCGCGCCGGCTGAACTCACTGACAAACTCGCGCACCAACGGCTCGACCGCGCGCAGCAGGTTCAACTGTTCACCGCGCAGGCTTTCACCGCCGAACCCCTGGAACAGGCTCACCGAAATCTTCGTGTCATTGCCGGTATCGACAATGTAATAACTGTCTTCCGAGCACCCCGCTTTCAGGTAGTAGGTGCGGTAATACTCACTGTCGAAAAAGTCATCCGGGGCGATTTCCTCCAGGTGATAAAAGCCCTGCGCCAGGCCTTGCTCCACCGCCAGGCAAAACGGATCGAGCAAATACCCACCGGAAAAATAGCGATCGAGCATCGACACCTGGTACTCCTGCGCGATGCCCCGCTGGTACAGCAGCTGCGGTGGACGATCGCGGTGCTCCAGGCTGATCATCACCGACTCGATACCGACCAGATGCTCCAGGGCCGACGCCAGGTCAGCCAGTGCATCAGGTGCGTCCACATGGGCAAACGCCTCGCGCATCTGCCCGTGCCATTTGTGCAGTGCCCCGAAGGGCAATGCGATCAGTGTATCGTCGTCTGGTTTGCTCATGCCCCGCAGTCTAGCGGGTGAGCCGGTGCCTGGTAACAACCTGGCCGGCAAAATCATTGGCCCTGGTACTGCCCGCTCGCCTGGAGCTCGGCCGCCACCTCAAGAATGCACTCACGCAGGGTCTCGACGATTTCATCGACCTGGGCGCAGGTGAGGATCAGCGGCGGCGACATCACATTGAGGTGCATGATCGGGCGCACCAGCAAGCCCTTCGACTGCGCCCGGGAATGAATCCGCTCGCCAATGTTGATCTTGTCGGCAAACAACGCTTTGGTGCGCTTGTCCGCCACGAACTCGACGCAGGCCATGAACTTCTGGCAGCGCACATCACCCACCAGCGGCAGGTCGCCGAGGGTCGCCAGGCGTTCCTCCAGATAGGCGCCCACCACATCGACGTGTTCCAGCAGGTGTTCGCGTTCGATGATCTCGATGTTCTTCAGCGCGGCCGTGCAGCACACCGGATGCCCGCTGTAAGTGAAACCGTGACTGAAGCAACGGCCCTTGCCCGGCTCGGCGATGACTTTCCAGATGCGCTCGGAAAAAATGCAGGCGCCCAGCGGCAGGTAAGCCGACGTCAGGCCCTTGGCGGTGGTGATGATGTCCGGCTGCACCTCGAACAGATCCCACGAGGCGAAAAACTTACCCAGGCGCCCGAACGAGGTCACCACTTCGTCGGCGACGAACAGGATGTCGTAGCGCTGGCAGACTTCCCACATGCGCTTGAGGTAGCCCTTGGGCGGAATGATCACCCCGCCCGAGCCCATGATCGGCTCGGCGAAGAACCCCGCCACCTGGTCGGCGCCGATGGCGAGGATCTTGTCCTCGAACTCCTTGACCAGGAACTCGAGGAACTGCGCCTCGTCCATGCCGTCCGGTGCGCGATACGGATTGGGGTTGGACACGTGGTGAATACGCTCGTGGGCGTAGTCGAATTCCGGGACACGGTCGGCAGCCTTGTTGCCGATTGACATGGTCAGGGTGGTCGAGCCGTGATAAGCGTTGAAGCGGGCAATGATGTGCTTTTTTTCCGGCTTGCCGCGGCAGTTCTGGTAGTACTGGATCAGCCGGTAGGCGGTGTCCACGGCGGTTGAGCCGCCCGTGGTCAGGAACACGTGGTCGAGATCGCCGGGGGCCAGGCTGGCGAGTTTCTCGCAGAGCTGGATCGCCACGTTGTTCGACATGTCGCAAAACGGGTTCGAGTAGGCCAGCTGGCGAACCTGGTCGGCAATCGCCAGGGCCATTTCTTCGCGCCCCAGGCCGATATTGGTGCACCACATGCCGCCCACGGCGTCGAGAAAGCGGTTGCCCTGAGTGTCGTAGATGTAGGCGCCATCACCGGCGACAATATTCAGGGAACCCTGCTCGGCATGTTCGTCGAACATATGATAGCCATGCATGTAGTGGGCTTTGTCAGCCTTGATCAGCCGGAACTCTTCAGCAGCGGACAGCCTGTGTTTAGTTGGAGTAGCCATAGGAAAAACCTCGAACCGAATAGTTGAACGATCAAATCCCGCTTTTTACCGTGCTCCAGACTCGCGTCATCGCGCGCATGGCCTTGGCGTCCTGGGTTTTCTGCGCAAACAGACGCTCGCGGGTTTCGTCATCGGGATAAATCGCCAGGTTGTCGCGCACTTCGGCCTTCACCAGGGGCGTGGCGGCCGCGTTACTGTTGGCGTAGTGGATGTAATCGGTGACGTCGGCCATCACCTGGGGCTGCATCAGGTAGTCGAGGAACTTGTGCGCATTGGCGACATGCGGGGCATCAGCCGGGATGTACAGGTTGTCGAACCAGATCAGCGAACCTTCCTTGGGAATGAAGTACGCCAGGTTGATCTTCAGCTTGGCTTCTTGGGCGCGAGCCATTGCCGTGGCGTAGTCGCCGGACCAGGTCATGGCCATGCACACATCGCCATTGGGCAGGCTGGTCAGGTAGTTGACCGAGTCGAACTTGCGAATGTAGGGGCGCACGGACAACAGCAATTCCTGCGCGGCTTTCAGGTCCTCCGGCGCAGCACTGCGCGGGTCGCGGCCGAGGTAGGTCAGGGCCAGGGGAATCACTTCGGTCGGTGCATCCACCAGGGTCACGCCGCAGTCGGCGAAGCGCGAGACAATCTTGGGATCGAAAATCATTGCCAGCGAACCGATCGGCGCGTCCGGCATGCGCTCTTTGATCTTGTCGACGTTGTAGGTGATGCCGTTGCTGCCCCAGGTGTAGGGCGCGGAATACTGCGTGCCAGGGTCAAAGCCCTGCAGGTCCTGCAGCACTTTGGGGTCGAGGTGGGTCCAGCCCGGCAATAACTTCTTGTCCAGCGGCTGGAATACTTTTGCCTGGATCAACGGCGGCGCGAGGGACGCGTTGAGCACCACCAGGTCATAACCGGAGTGCCCGGTGAGCAACTTCGCCTGAACCGTTTCGTAGGCATCGAAAGTGTCGTAGATGACCTTGATACCGCTGGCTTTTTCGAAGTCGGAAAGGGTTTTCTCGCCAATGTAATCCGCCCAGTTGTACAACCGTAGCGTTTTGGCACCGTCGACTTCGGCGGTATGGGCATCGAGTGACAACGGAACAAGGAACACACTGAAAATCAACTTGAGAGCCTTGCGCATGGCACATTCACCTTATCAAGCGTTCTAAATGACTGGATGCAGGCACTATTGAACGATCAGGCGGGCGGCACCATACCCCGAATGGGTGTGTCGCCAACCTCGCGGCTGAACAACATGGCAAAAAGAAGCAGATGCGTTGACCCGTTTTGTCATAGATCCGGCGCAGGTCCCGCGCTTAGAGTGGCCGACGCACTGATCAACCAGAGTCGCTCATGAACGATCTGATCCAACAGGACCGCAGCGCTGGCGTACTGACGCTGACGTTTGACCGTCCCGACAAGCTCAACGCGCTGAACAACGCCATGTACACGCAGTTGGCCGACCTGTTACAGGCTGCAGATGAGGACCCGGCCATTGGCGTGGTCATCATCACCGGAGGCGACAGCTGTTTCACCAGCGGCAATGACCTGGTGGATTTCCTGCAGAACCCGCCCACCCACCTGGACAGCCCTGCCTTTCGCTTGATGAAGGTGGTTACCCAGATGCAAACGCCGTTGATCGCAGCGGTGTGCGGCGCCGCTATCGGTATTGGCACGACCTTGCTGCTGCACTGCGATCAGGTGGTGGTCAGCCGCAATGCCAAGTTGCGCATGCCGTTCGTCAACATCGGCCTGTGCCCGGAATTTGGCGCCACCCTGCTATTGCCGCGCCTGCTTGGCCACGCCCGCGCCGCCCGGTTACTGCTGCTGGGCGAAACCCTGAGCGGCGCCGATGCGGTGCAATGGGGCCTGGCCAATGAACTGTGCGAAGACGGCGCGCAATGCCTGACCGCCGCCCGGCAACTGGCCCAGCGCCTGCTGGCGTTGCCGCAAGGTGCATTGCGCCAGTCCCGGCAGTTGCTCAGGCAGGCCACTCTGGCGGAACTGCAAGCCACGATCCGCCAGGAAAACCTGCTGTTCATCGAACGCCTGAATACCCAGGAAGCGCAAACAGCGCTGAACGCCCTGCTCAACCGCAGCACTGAAAAGAATCCGTCGAAAGGGACACCCCCATGAACACTCCAGAAGTTTTTGTCGTCAGCGCCGCCCGCACCGCCATTGGCACCTTTGGCGGATCGCTCAAGGACGTGCCACCGGCCGATCTGGCAACCACTGCGGTCAAGGCAGCTCTGCAACGCTCTGGCGTCGATCCAGCGCAGGTCGGCCACCTGGTGATGGGTAACGTGATCCCCACCGAAACCCGCGACGCCTACATTTCCCGTGTAGCAGCAATGAACGCCGGCATCCCCAAGGAGACGCCCGCCTACAACGTCAATCGCCTGTGCGGTTCCGGCTTGCAAGCGATCATCAGCGCCGCCCAGACCTTGCTGCTCGGCGATGCCGAAATTGCCATCGGCGCTGGTGCCGAGTCAATGAGCCGCGGGCCGTACCTGCTGCCCTCGGCGCGTTGGGGTGCACGCATGGGCAACGTGCAGGCCGTCGACTACATGCTGGGTATCCTGCATGACCCGTTCCACGGCATTCATATGGGCATCACCGCCGAGAACGTCGCGACGCGCAACGGCATCACCCGCGAGATGCAGGACGCCCTCGCCCTGGAGGATCAAAAGCGCGCCGCCTTTGCCATTGCTAATGGCTATTTCAGCGAGCAGATCGCAGCAGTGGAAATCCAGGGACGCAAGGAAACCGTACTGTTCAACGTCGACGAACACCCTCGCGCGACGACCCTGGAGCAACTGGCGCAAATGAAGCCAGCGTTCAAGAAGGACGGTTCGGTAACGGCGGGCAACGCTTCGGGGTTGAACGATGGCGCGGCGGCCTTGGTGATGGCCACGGGGGACGCGGTGCAACGCAATAATCTGCGCCCGCTGGCGCGTTTGGTCAGCTATGCCCACGCCGGTGTCGAGCCGGAACTAATGGGCCTGGGCCCCATCCCCGCAACGCGCCTGGCACTCAAGCGTGCGGGGCTGTCGGTGCAGGATATGGATGTGGTTGAGGCCAATATCGCCTTCGCCGCCCAGGCTTGCGCGGTCAGCCAGGAGCTTGGCCTTGACCCGGCCAAGGTCAATCCAAATGGCTCGGGCATTGCGCTGGGGCATCCCGTGGGCGCGACGGGGGCGATTATTGCGACCAAGGCCATTCATGAGCTGCACCGGGCTCACGGGCGCTATGCCTTGGTAACGATGTGCATCGGCGGTGGCCAGGGGATTGCGGCGATTTTTGAGCGGGTTTAAGGACCTCTGGAACCCGCTATTTTGCAGGGCTCCCGGCGCAGACCCAATGTGGCAGCCGCTGTCTTAACCATGCCATTCGTCACCGTCATCGCGGGCAAGCCAGCTCCCAAATTGCACCTCTAGGAGCGAGCTTGCTCGCGATGAACGTTAACGATGACGCGAACATCCTGCCTAAACGCGGCGCCTTTGAGTTCATCGCGAGCAAGCTCGCTCCTACAGGGACGGATGGATCACTTCCTCCTCGACATCCCTGCCAACACCAACGCCACCACCCCACACACCATCAGCGTTTCGCCCAACGCCTGCCCCCATGCCGCAAGCATCAGCCCCGCACCCATCACGCAGTAATAAAACAACCCAAACACCGCCCCTGCCGTGCCCAGGCGATCCGTGTAATTCACCAGCGCCGCGCCAAGGATATTGGGGATCGCCATGCCAAACGCCAACACCACCCACAGCATCGCCAACACAAACAGCCCGCTGTCCTGCAGCAGCCAAACGCCCACTCCACCCATCAAGCCGAGCAACGAAGCCAATTGAATCAAGCGTGAACTGCCCAGGCCTTTTTGCAGCAGACGTTTGTTTAACCACGCCCCCAGGCCCGATCCCAGCGCAAGAACCACCCCGCTGTAGCCGAACGCCTGCGCGCTCAGGCCCAGCCGCTCGAACAGGAACGGGCCCAAGCTGTAATAGCTGAACAACGCGATGTTGAACGAAGCCACCAACAGCGCTGATCGCCAGATCTGCAGGTCGCACAGCATGCGTCCAAAGGTTTCAAACAGCGCAGGAGTCTTCACATTCTGTGGGCGGGTTTCCGGCAAGGTTCGCCAACACCACATCAACAGTCCGATCGACAGCAGCAACAGCGCCCCGACCACCCCCTGATAGCCGAAGCCCTGCACCAGGCTCGCCCCGCTGAACAAGCCGATCGCCGGGCTGGCGGCGAGTGCGATACCCATCATTGAAAATACCTGCGCCAACTCAGCGCCCCTGAAGCGGTCCCGCAGCACCGTTTGCGTGACCACCGAACCGACCGCCGCGCCGAACGCCGCCAAAGCCTGGGCGGCCAACAGGGTGCTGAAAGCATCGGCACTCAGCGCCCATAGCGATGCGCCTGCGTAGGTCGCCAGGCCGCAGAGCATCGAAGGTCGACGGCCAATACGGTCGCACAGCCGGCCCCAGGTGATCACGCCGAAAGCGAACGCCAGAAAGTACACCGACAGCATTTGCGCCGCCCGTTCCGGCGTCACGGCAAAGGCCTGGCCGATATCCGCCAGGGCCGGGCTGTAAAGGGTTTGGGCAATTTGTGGAAACATCAGCAGCGCTATGGCCAGGGTCAACAAGCTCTTGGAATTCATCACGACTTCACTGTTGTAGAAACTGTCGGTGATATTAAAAAACCTCGACTGGCGTATTATCGAAACCCTGACAATTTATCGATGAAATCGGACAGTCATGGCCTGGCTCGACCCACACGCCACTTTCGATCCGGACAGCTATTGCGCCCCGGTGATCGGCATCGCCGCGACCCTGGGCGATCACGATTCCGGATTGCACCAACATCAACGCGCCCAGTTGCTGTTCACTCGCAAAGGCTGCACGCGGATTACCCTGGCGCAACAGATATGCCTGCTGCCACCGTCGCGCGCGGCGTGGATTCCTGCGGGGGTGGCTCACCGTGCGGTCATGCAGCAGAGCGTCGACTACCGCTCCCTCTACCTGAGCCCGGCGCTGTGCGTTGACTTGCCCCAGCAGGTTTGCGTGATTGAAGTCAGTACGCTGCTCGGGGCAGTGCTCGAACCGATGGCCTTGGCCGATTTCGACACCGATTGGCACCAGGGCAAACACGTTCACCTGCTGGGTCTGTGCCTGGCCGAGATTCGCGACGCCGCACGCCAGCCCATGCTGTTGCCATTGCCCTGGGACAAACGCCTGGCTCCGTTGCTGAAGACCCTGGAGCATCTGCCGCCTGAACTTCAGGTGTTGCAAACACAGACGGGCGCCAGCAGCCGCACGATTACGCGGATTTTCCAGCGCGAGACCGGCATGAGTTATCAGCAATGGCGCCAACAGTGGCGCCTGATGCGCGCCATGGAATTGCTGTCGACGGGGCGCAACATTGGTTATTGCAGCTTTGAGTTGGGGTTTGGCAGTGACAGTGCGTTTATTGCGTTTTTTCGGGAGATGGCTGGGGTGACGCCGGGGAATTGGCTGAAATAAAGCCCGGAATGTCATCACTATGCGAGTGGGGGGGTGCCAAAAGGCACCCTTCTTACCTGCAGCCCTGCCCCTGCAGCCGAAGAACGATAACCGTGAAGAAAAACTCCACAGGTAAAGAAAGCACCATTCAGCGTTGGCAGTTCACTTACTTTTCAGACAACCCCACCGGCGGATGCAGGTTATCCAGTGCCCGATTCACCAGTAGCTCGCTAAGTGCGGACAACTGCTGAATAGCCAGAATCACATGGCGACGCGGGCCCTCAAGCTCTCGGGCGAGATCGGTGGCCATGACGCTGAGCGATGCGAGAGTTTCCGAGGCGTGACAGAGCATGGACTCGGTGTCCACGTCTGGAACCACTGCAAAAAAATGGCTGGCCGGTTCGGGACGAGCGGTATTGCGCAGGGGCACGCTGACCATCTGTTCGGCGACTTTAGAAGGGTTGGATAAACCGATGCTGTTTTCGGGTAACCCGTTAGATATGTTCGCGGGATTGGGAACAGTTTGTTTCATACCAGAGCTCCTTGCCAATTTGAATTTCATACAGCCCCACAGTGTTAACCAGGGACTCGACTATCTACTGTACGCGCATCATCGCTGAGGGAAAAACAATTAAACCCAAAACAAAATCCATTAACCAAATTATTAAACAGATGCACACCACAATGAATAATACTGATTAAAATCTATACACATGAGTATGCATGCGCAGGGACTGTATTTAACTCTTCTGGGGAGTATCAAGCGTAAGCAGAGGTCAGAGCGTAGCTTTTCCCGTAGGAAAAATCACACAATCAAGATCACTTTTCCTTACGAAACATTATGTAACGTTCACCCGACGTACGCGAGGCTGAATAGCGTACATAATTCAGCACAACAGATATCCAAAAAGCATTTTACGTAGCTTCTGAGCTAATACTAACGATACCCTTACAACGATAACGGTAACTAAAAATGCACAGAAAAGAAAAAACTGAAAATCTAAAGAACAACATCAAATACCTAATAAAAAGTCGTGGCGTGACCCAACTATCGCTTTGCAACTCAGCCGGCTTAACTAGAACCACCATATATAATATTCTGGAAGGAAAGGTCATAAACGTTCAACAATCCACCGTCAGAAAAATTTCTGACTTCTTTGGAGTTTCTTACAAAGAAATAGAACACGTCGATTTTGAAGAAAAAGAGACAATCGAAAGCAGTATTTCCCTGCACGGCAACATGAACCCGGCCGCAATTCCGATAATAAAAGAGAGTTTACTTATTCAAAACTTTAACAAGCGAATCGGAGAATTAGCCACACTTCACCCGCTCACATATTATTTCGGCGCCGCCTGCAACCTAATCGGAGTTCTTCTTGAATGCGAAATAACAGGTAGCAACGAACCTGGGGACTTGTTAATCATCAATAAAAATTGTTCAAACTGCGGTCGAGAGAAATTAATATATGACAAAACCACGAGAAAGCTCTTCATAACTACCGACAATTTTTCCACATCGGAACATTTTTGCGTTATCGGAGAAATAATCGAGGAAAGATTCAATGACTAACAAAGACGAAATCGACAATAACAAATATAAATTACTGGGTTTCGAAAACGATAGAAAGCTAGCTATTATCATGATCATTTCAACAGGAAAAATAATAAAGATACCTTTAAAAGAACTGATAACAAACGAGATCATAGATAATTTAAACAAAGCAGAAATAAAGACAATATATCGAAAATTCTATTCTCACGGTACCGCGCCGTCTGCATACGAAGTCAATGATCGCCACGAAAGTGCATGGATTGTTTTTGCCGCCCTAAACTTACTTCTCTTTAGCTTGTACATCTTCACTAATTTTTCAGCCGCAAAACTTTTCTATCTGGGGCAATTTGACATAATTGTTACCCCTGGAGTATTTCTGTACCCCCTGACATTTTTGGTAGTGGACCTATTAAACGAATTTTATGGCTTTAGACTGGCAAGGAAAGCAATTCTATTTGCATTCGTCAGCAACGGATTTATTTTTAGCCTTCTAAGCGCCACAAGCTACTTTCCAGGACTGCCTGGTTGGCAGCTCGACAATACTTATAGTGAATTAGTCAACCATGTCACCTCTGTATTGGTGGCTTCTTCCGTCTCCTTCCTCTTTTCCGAGTATGCTAACTCCTACCTGCTATGTAAAATAAAAGAACTAACAAACTCAAAGTTTCTTTTCATCCGAGTTTTCTTAAGTACGTTTTTTGCTGTGGTAATCGACAGCTTCCTTTTTTGCTTTATTGCGTTTTATGGCACCATGCGCGACAGCGAAATAATGCATATGATATTCGTCCAAATAGCTATAAAAATGTGTTTTGCCGTATTCAATATACTGCCTGCGTACGGAGCAAGGGCATTATTCAAAAAACACATAAACCAACTCAGGAGCGCCTAAATTTCGATATGAGTTAGTATCAAGCTAACTCTCCAGTGCGAAATTAACGTTATAATACTAGCTTTTGCTTTAAGCTTGCAGTACTTCCAATTGTGCCCTTTAAACTCACTTACTCCCATTCTCAGGCAGGATACAGGTGAGGTTCTGGACGACATCCCTGTCCTTTCAAGCTCCGTCATCACCAGCAATTTTCGCTCCCGCAAGTTGCTGTTTAGAGCTTGCCCTCGTCAACGCCTGCCTGCAGCGAATCGGTATCGAATCGGCTGCCGACACTCACCGGGCCGAAGTTAAGGGTTTGCAGATCGCTGCTGGACACGTCCGGCTTGGTGACGCCGCCGGCCGGTTTTTGTGGCAGTTCCAAGCCAGCCTTGATCCGATGATCGAGGTTGCTCAAGGGCGTGGTGCCGACGTTGGAGTCACCCAGGTCAACGCGGCCCTCTGGGGAGGCGATGCGAGCACCTGTGAGTTGCGTCGCGCCGCCCACGGCGAGGTTCACGCCCTGGATGCCGTTGATGCCGGAGGCCTGGCCAACGCTGTCCTTGTAGGCATACTCGCCGTCAAACTTGAAGGTCGGCTTGTAATCGAAGGCCTTGGGGGCCACGTTTGTCGCGACGCTGTCGGGTTGGACCGGCGCGGGTTTGTTGCCGGTGAGGCCCAGGTCAACATCGAAGCGTTTGTGGTTCAACTGATCCTGCCGGCTTTGCACCGTCAGGTCACCGCCCACTTTGCCATTGACCGTGCCGGCATCCATCCGCGCACCTGCCAGTTGCACATCACCGGCGCTGTCCAGTTCCACGCGGTCGGCCTTGGTCAGGCTGTTCTGCGAGGTGCTGCTGCGCAGGTTGTCGATGCCCACCTTGGCCAGGCCATTGAAGCCATAGTCATTGGAGGCGACGCCCGCTGGATCGGCGGCGGTCGGCGTGCTGCCGCTGAGGTTGCCACCACCCTTGAGCTCGACGTTCCAGTTGTCGCGGCTTTTGCTCGACAGGGCCGATTCGAGATTGACCCCGCCCTCCCCAGCATCAAAACGCACGTCCGGTGCAGTGGGTTGAGTGCCTTGCAGATGGATCGATTCGCCCGCCAGGGTGATCCGTTCCTGGCTGGTTATCTGCCCGCCCGCCAGGGTACGGGTGGTTTCATTGACCCGGCCAGCGTTCAGGTTGGCGTTGAACAGGCCCTTCTTCTCGTCAGTCATCTCGCTGCTGGTTTTGCTGCCGCCCAGGTTCAGGCCGCCACCCAGGTTGAGCCCGCGAGTCTGTTCGGTGTCGGTGGCGGCTTGCAGGTCGAGTTTGCCGTTGCTGATCAGCTCAATCGGTGCCGGTGTATCGATGACTGTCCCTTGATGAACCTGATCGCCCCCGCTGCTCAACTGCACCGGACCGGTTGCCTTGATACTGGCGACGCGGGCCTTGCTGCTGTCGGTGCTGGCATTTTTGTAATCCAGTTGGGCGCCGCCGCCGATGTCAATGTTGGTGCCCTCCGCTCCCGGATAGGTGCCGCCTTTGACCCAGGCACTGCCGCGCAGGCTGGCGTTCTCGTTGAGTTCACGGTCGTTGGCCTGGTTCATCGCCAATGTGCCGCCGGTCTCGACCTTGACCCCGGCCTTGCCACCGTCGAACTCGCTGCCTTCGAATCGGCCGTTACCGCCAAGCTCGACATTCACACCCTGGTTGCCGGCATAGCGCCCGACGACCGCGGTGGATGTCTCTTTGTGCACGCGACTGCTGCCGCCTTCGCCGTTGGCGGTGAGGTTTACGTCTTCGCCGGTGGTGGTGTAGACCCGCGCGTCGACCTTGGCATCCACCGCCGAGTCAGTCCGGTTGTGGGTGTTGCCGGCCGCTTCGGCGATCAACTGCTCGGCGCTGATGTTCAAACGGCCGTTGTTTGTCTCCCAGCGCGTACCCTGGTCCCGTAGCGTGCCTTTGACGTTGAGGTCCAGCCCGTCACCGCTGAATTGGCTGACCAGCGCGTTGCTGTTGTGCTCCTCGAAACCGGCGCTTTTATGGCCCACGCCAAGGTCGATCCCAAGGTTGGGCTTGCCAAGATTGCCCAACGCTTCGACGTCCGGCATTTTTCCGGTGAGCACATCCTTGATGGCGCCGATAACGGGGCGGGCTATGTTTTTGTATTCAACGTTAATACCAGCGTCGACTATGGAGTTGTTTTCCGAGTGAGTGGTGCTGTCGGTGTTTTGCGCCACCCGGTTTTCCACTTCATCGGCCGTAACGTTCACACCTTTTTTGCCAGTGACCTGTGCGCCTTCGGTGACTAACTTGTCGGCATTGATGTTGACCTGGCCGCTGCCCTCAACCGAGGCGGTCTGGGCGGTGTTTTTGCTGGTGGTGTCCTTCGACGCCGAATGTCCGATTTCCGAGCCACTGCCCAGGCGGTCAAGGCCGCCGGTGACGTAGATACCGCCCCCGGTGGTGCTCTTTTCTGTCGAAGTGTCGAGAATATCCTTCTCAGCCAGTAGTTGGACGGTCTTGCCGCTGAGGTCCACGTCGCCTTTGGTGGCTTTAAGCTCGGCGCCTTTGACCTTCAGGTCACCCCCTGCGTTGACATGCAGTTCGGCGCCGCTGAGGCTCGATTTTTCATGGTGGGTTTCATCGCGGCGCTCGTTCTTTTCGTTAGCCGCGTAGCGCACACCGGCGCGATATTGCCCGGCGCCCGGTGCATTTTCCTTGGCATAGGCGTCGAAGCCGCGGTCCTTGCTGATGTCGGTGCGGCTGGTCTTGTCCTGCGCCGAGTGCACATTCACGTCTTCCTGGGCATTGGCAGTGAGGGTGCCACCGGCCTTGAGCGTCGAACCCACTACCTCGATGTCCTTGCGACTCCTGACGGTGAGGTTGCTGTCGGAGCTCAACTTGCTGCGCAGGGTGGTGCTGTCGTCGCTACCGTGGCGAGACTCCTTTTGCACAATGCCGAGGAATTTGTTGTCCTTGTTGTAGGTTGAGGACCGGGAGGTCTGCTCCACCCCATCGACGACCAGCGATCCAACGTCGCTAATGACCGCCGCATCGGTCGCACCGCGCGCCTGACTGCCGGTCACCTGCACGTCGTCGGCCTGGATGATCAGACGCCCCGATGCGTTGATGGCGCTGCCCTGGTGCCAGGTGCCCAACTGGTCTTCCTGGCCCTTCTTGCCGAAAAACGCCCCACCGACCAGATCACCGCGGTAACGGTCGTCCTTCTTGCTGTTGGTACGGCTGGTGGTGGTGATTTCCACCCGCTGGGCGGCGAGCTGGATGTCGTGGTCACTGTCCAGCTTGGCCCCTTCAGTGCGCAACAGATTCCCGGCCTTCAAGGTGATGTTGTCACCCTGCAGCTCGGAGATCACGCTGCTCTGTGCTTCTTCGCGGGTTTCCCAGTTTTCCTTCCAGAGGAACTTGCGGTGCTTGCTTTCGTGGGTATCCGTAACACTGTCGGTGGCGGCGGTGAGGCGCAGGTTGCCGGCACTTTGCGCCTGCAGTTGCTGCCCGGCCTTGATTTTCGAGGCCTTGATTTCCATGTCGGCACCTGACGACAGATGCACATCGCGGCTGCCCGTGAGCCGATTGCCGTGGTGACGCAGTTCGCGGTGGGTCTGCTTCTCCTCGAAGGTTGCCCAGGTAATACCGAGCTTCTTGTTCTGGGAGTCGTTGTCTGTTTTATGAATCAAGCGACTTTCAACGGTCGTCAGTGTCAGGTTGCGCCCCGCATGGGCCTGCACGTCCCGGCCGGACACATCCGTGGCAGCCAGGCTCAGGTCATCGCCGCTGTACAGGCCGACATCGCCCTGGGTACTGCGCAGGCTTGCCCGAGTGAATACGTACTTGTCGCCCACTACGCCACCGCTAATGGTCAGGTCGCCCGCAGAACGAATCTGCACGCCGTCACGACCTTCGACCTGGACCGCACCCACCCGAACGCCAGCACCTTCTGCGGTGCTGATAATGTTGATGCGCCCGGCCTGCATCGCGCCGAACAGTTTTGCATCGATTCGCTTGTCAGCGCTGAAACCGGTGGGATCAACGTAGGTCACCTGACCGCTGGGGTAATCCACCGAGTTGCGACCGACCGTGACGTTCAACTGATCCCGGGCGGCGATCTTGCCCTGGCTGTCGATGCGTGGCGCAATCAGGTTGATCGAGCCTTCTCGGTTGTGCAGGCCGGCCCCCTTAATCTCCAGCTCCCCGCCGACGTTGCGGGTGCTCAAGGCGTGCAGTTGGCCGTCGATCACTTCCGGACGCCCGACCACCAGGTGCGCGTTGGGCGTATTGATAAAGCCCCCGCCGTTGACCGAAAGGCCGTTGGGGTTGGCCAGTACGTAATCGGCGGCGCGACCGAATATTTCCTGTGTGCCGTTGATGGTCGAGGCATTGCGGCTGATCACCTCGTTGAGAATCACACTCGCGGCCTGGCCCTGGAACTGCGGGTTGGCAGCCAGTTGCCCGGCCAGTTGCGAGACGCCGCCCTGCAACGCATTGTTTAACACCAGGCCCTGGCGGTCGACGTTGTAATCGAGGAACTGGTTATGGGAAAGGCCAGCACCGTTGGGCGCAACGATATCGATGATGGGTACGCCGTTCTGGTTTTGCAACTGGGCAACGCCCCCGGGCCCGGGAGCTACCACGACCCCCGAGGCCAGTACATTGGGTAGGGGGGCAACCAGCAGCAGGCTGGCAATCGCCCAGCGCAGTTGGCCTCTTGGCGATAGATGAAATGCAAATCTTTGTGCAGGCATAAAACCTCTTATTTCAGGTGCAATGTCGCGGCGCGCAGGAAGGACTGCCGAGGCTGGCGCGCACAGGACCATCGGCAGGTTTGTGGTGCTCAGAGCTGCAATCCGACACGCATCAGCCACACCGCAGGCTCGGTCCTGAAACCGTCGGGCGTGTTGAGGCTGCGTTGGTAATCGACATCCACTTGCAGGTTTTTCCAGGCGAAGTTGACCCCCAGGCCAGCGCCATTGAGACGTTGGCTGGGGGCATCGCGAAGGGGTTTGATCCAGCCGCTGTCCAGGCTCAAGCGCGGAGTGATGCGCAGCGCTTGATCGGTGTTCAGTGGCAGGCGCAGGGTGTTGCGCCAGACGGCGCCACTGGCCCCGGATGCGCTGTTGAGCCGATAGCCGCGCACCGCAGCGTCGTCGGTGCCCAGCAGTTGTTCGATGGCGGGCAGCGGGTCGGGGCTGTATTGCACGTTGAGCTGGCTCTGCCACTGCCAGGCCTGTTGCCCGAGCTGGCCGTTACGCCACTGCCCGAGACCGACGCGGTACTTGCGAAACTGGGCCCTGGGTTGGCGTTTGTGCTGGCGATCCGCGTCATCATCCGCGCCGAACCAGCGCAAGCCCTGGGCGTAGTTGACGTCCAGGTTCCACACCGCGCTGTCGAGCCAGTACAGGTTAAGCCCCGCTTCGGCCACGGTCAGGGTCGGGCTCTGGATGGCCAGTCGGACGTCTTCCAGGTAGCTGTCGACATTCTTGTGCGCCAGTTGCAGGTTGGCGCTGAGCAGTTGGTTCTGGCCACGCCACAACACCCGATCGGCCCGCAGGGCAAGCTGATCGGTGGTGCCGCTGCTGTGCAGGCGCAGCGAACCGATTTTGAACGGCGCCCGGTATTGGGCATGACTGGCGAATACGCTCCAGGTCCAGTAACCGTAAGGCACGGCGTAGTACAGGCTGGCGCTGCGGCTGAAGCGGTCGCCCTGGTTCAGGGTGTCGCTGAAACCCAGGCTCAGCACATCGTTTAATTGCAGTGGAGAATCGACCACCAGGCTCAGGTGACTGCGGTCGCGACCGGTGCGTGCGCCGCCGAGATTGTCCTGGCCCAGGTTCAATGCCCATCGTGACTGGCCGCTGGTGCGTGAGCGCAGGACGATCCGCGAAGCGCCGGGCTGCCCACCGGGGACGATGTCGGCGCTCAGGTCGAAGGAGCGCAGGCGGTTCAACTGGTCCAGCCCCTGCTCCAGATCCCGCAGGTTCAGGGCCTTGCCGAGCATCCCCGGAAATGCCCCGCCGAGGGCGATCGGCAGGCTCTGATCCGCCAGTTCGATAGACTCGATGTAACCTTCGTCCACCAGGATATCCAGCGACTGCCCCGCTTCAGGCGGGGCGCTCAGGTAGGGCCGACTGGCGATGTAGCCGGCTTGCACGTAGAGCTCAGTGATCGCCGCCAGTAACCGATTGATCTGGCCAGGCCCCATGCACGACACCACCAACGGGGTGATTTGCCGGTCGAGGGTCTGCCGGTCGATCAGCGTCGTACCGCCGACGCGCACTCCGGACAAAGGCCAGCAACGCTCATCGGCTGTGACCTCAGCGGCCGTTTTCCGAGCATCTGGCCCTAGGCCCAGGCTGCCGCGTTCCAGTTGCCGACTGCGCTGTTCCAACTGCAACTGCTGCAGGTCGCGCTGTTGCTGTTGCTGCTGGCGCAAGACCTCCTGCCCGGGCGCAGCAAATTCGGCCGCATACAACGGCGACACGCAGAGCCCCAATAGCAATGCCGGCAGGGGCGAATTTGGGCGGGGATGACGAGGTACAGCGCGAATGAAATTCGGCACCTGACTTCCTGACGGTTCTGAAAAGGCGTGGTGCCGTTTCGTCTATGTTTTTCATCGTCAGGGGGCCGCTCGGGCTTATGCAATATCGCGATTACACTTCTTAAACACATCTAATATTTTGTATAACCTGACCTGTCTGCCCCACATTTTTCCTTCCGGTTTCCTACATCTTCTCCACGAATTCCCCTACGCGTCGCTGCGCTCATCTGACGGTCGGTAGGAAAAAGAAATTGCCTGAAAATATTACATATATCATATTATGCTCGTAATAATAGTTCGTAGCCCACAGGTGTTTCCCATGACCCGCATGCCCAGTCCCGATCCCAAAGTTGCTGTGAAAGCGCAATCCAGGTCTCCCCTGCTCAAGCGCCTGGCGCTGCTGACGGCAGTCATCGCCGTCCTGATTGCCGTTGGTTTTTACGCTTCACATTGGTGGACCAGCGGGCGCTTTATCGAGGACACCGACGATGCATATATCGGTGCCGATGTGACGGTGATCGGTCCCAAGGTCGCGGGCTACATAGAGGAAGTGCTGGTCACCGACAACCAGAAGGTCAAGGCCGGTGACGCACTGATCCGCCTCGATTCCCGGGACTACCGCGCCCGCCTGGCCAAGGCTGAAGGCGCAGTCGCCGCCGAAGAAGCCTTGCTCGCCAACCTCGACGCCACCGAACAATTGCAGCACGCCGTGATCGGCCAGGCGCGCGCAGGAATCGATGCCACCCATGCCGAAACCGCCCGCTCGCGTGATGACAACGTGCGCTACAAACGTCTGGTGGGCAGCAACGCGGTCTCGGTGGAAAGTGCTCAACGCGTGGATGCCACTTACAAGACCGCGCAAGCCTTGAGCGCCCGGGCCCAGGCTGAACTGCTGGCCGCGCAACGCCAGCTCAACGTCATCGCCACCCAGAAGCAACAAGCCCGTGCCGCCCTGGTCCAGGCCCGGGCCGAGCGCGATCTGGCGCAACTGGACGTGGGCTACACCGAGTTGAAAGCGCCGGTGGATGGCGTGGTGGGCAATCGCCGGGCGCGGGTCGGCGCGTTCGCCCAGGCAGGTTCGCAATTGCTCTCGGTGGTGCCCGCCAGCGGCCTGTGGGTGGATGCCAATTTCAAGGAAGACCAGTTGGCGCGCATGAGCCCCGGTCAGCGGGTGATTATTCACGCGGACGTGCTCTCGGGCCGTGAATTCCACGGCCGTCTGGGCAGCCTGGCGCCGGCCAGCGGCGCGCAGTTCAGCGTGCTGCCTCCGGAGAACGCCACCGGCAACTTCACCAAGATCGTGCAGCGGGTGCCGGTGCGCATCCTGCTCGATCCGGCAGATGGCGTGCTCGGCCATCTACGTCCAGGGCTGTCGGTCACCGCCGAGGTGGACACCCGTGCCGAACCCGCAGCGCCAGCCGTGGTCAGTGCACCATGAGCCGCACGCTCGCCGCCCCCGCGCAGCCGTTCGATGCCGCCACGATGAGCACGGCGACCAGGGTCTTCGCCTTCGCCAGCATGTGCATCGGCATGTTCATCGCCTTGCTGGATATCCAGATCGTCTCGGCATCGTTGCGCGACATCGGCGGCGGGCTGTCTGCCGGAACAGACGAAACCGCCTGGGTGCAGACCAGTTACCTGATCGCCGAGATCATCGTCATCCCGTTGTCGGGCTGGCTGTCCCGGGTGTTCTCGACCCGCTGGCTGTTCAGCGCATCGGCCGTGGGCTTCACCCTGGCCAGCCTGTTGTGCGGCTTGGCCTGGAACATTCAGAGCATGATCGCCTTCCGTGCCCTGCAAGGCTTTCTCGGCGGCTCGATGATTCCGCTGGTGTTTACCACCGCGTTCTTTTTCTTCACCGGCAAACAACGGGTGATCGCAGCGGCCACCATCGGCGCGGTCGCGTCCCTGGCCCCCACCTTGGGCCCAGTGATTGGCGGCTACATCACCGATATTTCATCCTGGCACTGGCTGTTTTACATCAACCTGGTTCCGGGCATATTCGTTGCGGTGGCCGTGCCCCTGCTGGTGAAAATCGACCAGCCTGAACTGTCACTGCTCAAAGGCGCCGACTACCTGAGCATGCTGTTCCTCGCCCTGTTTCTTGGCTGCCTGCAATACACCCTCGAAGAAGGTCCGCGCTGGAACTGGTTCAGCGACTCCACCATCCTCACCACCGCTTGGATCAGCGGCCTGTCGGGCCTGGCCTTCATCGGCCGGACCCTGCATGTGGCCAATCCGATCGTCGACCTGCGCGCCCTGAAAGACCGCAACTTTGCCCTCGGTTGTTTCTTCTCGTTCGTCACTGGCATCGGCCTGTTCGCCACTATCTACCTGACACCGCTGTTTCTCGGCCGGGTGCGCGGGTATGGCGCGCTGGATATCGGCCTGGCGGTGTTCTCCACCGGCGTGTTTCAGGTCCTGGCCATTGCGCTGTACGCCTTCCTGGCCAATCGCATCGACCTGCGCTGGATCATGATGGCTGGCCTGGGCCTGTTCGCGCTGTCGATGTGGGACTTCAGCCCAATCACCCATGACTGGGGAGCCAAGGAGTTGATGCTGCCCCAAGCCCTGCGCGGCATCGCCCAGCAACTGGCCGTGCCCCCCGCCGTGACCTTGACCCTCGGCGGCCTGGCCCCGGCACGCCTCCAACATGCCTCGGGCCTGTTCAACCTGATGCGCAACCTCGGCGGCGCCATCGGCATCGCCGCCTGCGCCACCATCCTCAACGACCGCACCAACCTGCACTTCACGCGCCTGGCGGAAAACCTCAACAGCACAAATGAGGCGTTGAATCAGTGGTTGTCCCAGGTCGGTCACAACGTTGCCGCTTTGGGCCAAAGTGGTGACATTGGCGTGACGGCCAGCCTTCGGCAACTGTGGCTGCTGACGTACCGGGAAGCGCAGACGCAGGCGTACGGGGATGCGTTTTTGATGATCATGCTGTGTTTTGTGATTGCGACGGCGATGGTGCCGTTGATGCGCAAGGTGCAACCGCCGCCGACGCCTTCGGCGGATGGGCATTGATCAGTTGGAATACATGCGGGGTATTTGCATCTTGGGGGCGATCACAAAAAAGCCCCCGCACTTCAAGCAGTGTGGGGGCTTCTAAGATTCAGTTCCACTGTCGGCAAAGCTGTGGACAAGTGTCTTGCAGCTATTCTTAGACACCCTCCGTTTCAGGAGCGAGCTTGCTCGCGAAAAGCCTCAACGATAACGCGTGAAGCCTGGATGAGCGCGGTGTCTATCGGTTCTTCGCGAGCAAGCTCGCTCCTACAAAAAGCCTTACCAGCATTGCATCTGAGTGGGCTTTTGCATTGAGCAGTTTGGGTCCTGGCGGCGAATCAGACTGGCTGTCTGTTTAAAACGTTGCTCAGTCCTGCGGCATCTTGCGAAAGCCTACCGCCAGGCGGTTCCAGCTGTTGATCGTGGTAATCGCCACCGTCAGGTCGACCATTTCCTTCGCGCTGAATTCGGCGGCCAGTTGTTCGTAGTCCTCATCTGGCGCGTGGGTCTGGCTCAGCAGGGTCAGGGATTCGGTCCAGGCCAGTGCGGCGCGTTCTCGCGGGGTGAAGAACGGGGTTTCGCGCCAGGCCGACAGCGTGTACAGCCGGCGCTCGGCTTCGCCGCCTTTGCGCGCATCGGCACTGTGCATGTCCAGGCAGAAGGCGCAGCCGTTGATTTGCGAGGTGCGCAGCTTGACCAGTTCGATCAGGGTCTTTTCCAGCGGCAGTTTCGAGACAGCGGTTTCCAAAGCGATCATGGCTTTGAGTGCGTCTGGGGAAGCGGTGTAGAAATCGATGCGAGGTTTCATGACGGGCTCCGGGGACAAGTGAATGTAGAGCTACGTTAAACCCGGCGCTGGTTTACTTAAATAGCCAATATTGCAGAAGTCGGGTAAGCCAATGGTGGATTGCGGTGGGGCTGATGGCCGCTTTGCGAGCAAGCCCGCCTCCACAGGAAACAGGGTTGCCCGTAGTGCACTGACTAGCTCTCGCTGCGCCGCCGCAGCCATTGCAGGAATCCCTTTTTCTCCAGCACCTGGGGCGTTTCCTGAGTGAGGGTTCGGGCTTTGTTCAGGCGCAAATCCAGCAGCGCCGTCATGGCTTCGCTGATGTCGTGGCGCGTATCGAGGCAGGGTTTCAGGTAGTCCTTTTCGATGCGGTACAGACTGCAGAAGGTCTTGGCGGTGAAGTCCGCCGGCAGCGCGGTATCGGAGAGGATGCCGCCTTCGCCGATCACTTCACCCGGGCCCATGCGCCCGGACTCGAACTTGACGCCCTCACGGCTCAGCTCGACGGATACTACGCCGGATTCGATGATGAACAGATGGTCGCTGACCTCCCCTGCCGGGAGGATCATTTCACCGGCACGGAAGTTCTGCAGCTTCATGTTCTGGCTGAAGGTTTCCTTTTCATCCTGACGCAAGGTCGAGAAGAGGGTCGAACTGTCCAGCAATGCCAGTGGCCGCGACAGGCCGGCCGGGGCATTGGATTCGACGTTCGACAGCAGGCTCACACCTGACGCCTGCAAATGGCGGAACGCCAGGTCGAACAGCTGATTACGCACCATGCGTTTCTGATCCATCGACGCAACGAAGCCGCTGATCTCGTATTCCACTCCTGCGGCACTGGAGCCTTTGAGCGCGACGCTCGGCGCCGGTTTGGACAACAGATAGCGGCAGCCTTGCATGGCCCGTTCCAGTGAATCGATAACTTTTTGCGGTCGCGCGCGCGGGCTCAGTTGCAGGCTGATCGAGACCCCGAACATGTCAGTGGGTCGGCTGAAATTGATAATTTTGGCCTTGGCCGCCAGCGAGTTGGGAATCACCGCCATGCTGCCCTGGGAGGTCTGCAGGCGGGTAGCACGCCAGTCGATGTCAGTCACCCGGCCTTCGGTGCCGTCAATGGAAATCCAGTCATCCAGTTGATAGGGTTTGGTGGTATTGAGGACAATCCCGGAGAACACGTCGCTCAAGGTGCTTTGCAGTGCCAGGCCGACGATGATCGCCAGGGCGCCGGAAGTTGCCAGGACGCCCTTGACCGGCAAATCCAGGACGTAGGCCAGGGCGGCAATGATTGCGATAAGGAAAATCACGGCGCCAAGCAGATCCTGAAGCAGGCGCCCGGTGTGCCCCACCCGCTGCATCATCACGGCGCCGATCAATACCGTCAGGGTGCGCGCACCGAATAGCCACCAGCCGATCTGCAAGCCGGTTGCCGCCAGGTGCAACGGCACGTTGTCGGCCCAGGGGGCGGGTTCCAGCGGGTTCAGGCCTTCGTTGAACAACAGGACGCTGAACAGCGAGAAGATCACCAGCCGCACCATCAGTTTCCAGTTGCTGCCGTTGGCACTGATCAGCCGCCACAGTCCCAGGTCGATAAGGATCAGGACCAGCGCACAGAACAACGGGTGATCGGTGAGCAATGACAGCATCGAGCGGCTCCGGCAATGTACGAATGGGCGCAGTGTAGGAGCAAATGAGGTCTTGGGGACAAGCAGAAATACCGTGGGAGCAGCGGTGCGACTTGCTCGCGAATGCGTTCCGACAGTCAATGAAGTGTGATTGACAGGACGCATTCGCGAGCAAGACCGCCCCCACAGGGGGGCCCGGCTTACTTGTTGTTGGTCAGCGTGTTGTAGCTGGTCATCAGGTTGCGGTAGTCCGGGATGTGGTTGGAGAACAGAGTCGCCAGGCCTTCCACATCGTTGCGCCAGTCGCGGTGTAGCTCGCAGGCCAGGCCGAACCAGGTCATCAGCTGGGCGCCGGAGGACGACATGCGGTCCCAGGCCGATTGCCGGGTCAGTTCGTTGAACGTGCCGGAGGCGTCAGTCACCACGAAGACTTCAAAGCCTTCAGCCAGGGCCGACAGCGCCGGGAATGCCACGCACACTTCGGTCACCACACCGGCAATGATCAACTGCTTCTTGCCGGTCGCCTTGATCGCCTTGACGAAATCTTCGTTGTCCCAGGCGTTGATCTGGCCAGGACGAGCGATATAGGGCGCGTCGGGGAACAGCGCCTTGAGTTCTGGCACCAGCGGGCCGTTCGGACCGGTTTCGAAGCTGGTGGTCAGGATGGTCGGCAGCTTGAAGTACTTGGCCAGGTCGGCCAGCGCCAGCACGTTGTTCTTGAAACGATCCGGGTCAATGTCGCGCACCAGCGACAGCAGGCCTGCCTGATGATCCACCAATAGAACCGCAGCGTTATCCTTGTCGAGACGTTTGTAGGAAGTAGTCATGGGGTAATCCTCGCTATTTATCGATGCCGATCAGGCCGGCGCAGTGATTTCGGTTTTTTCGTTTAAATCGCGGCCAGGCAAGCGTAGTCACACGAGCTGGCCGCGCCACAGCGGTGCAGCAATCAGTTCAACCGCTCATCCGGCCAAAGTGGCCCGATTGAAAGTCGGCAAAGGCCTGGTGGATTTCCTGCTCGCTGTTCATCACGAACGGTCCATGGCCGACGATGGGTTCGTCGATGGGCTCGCCGCTGAGCAGCAACACCACCGCGTCGTTTTTAGCCTCCAGGCTGAGCTGGTGACCCTCGCGTCCAAGCAGTACAAGCTGCCCTTCTCGCACGAGTTCCTGGCCGTTGACCTGAACCGTGCCGCGCAATACCACCAACGCCGTGTTACGACCTTCGTGCAGGTCCAGAGTCAACGACTTGCCACCGTTGAGGCGTAGGTCCCAGACGTCGATCGGGGTGAAGGTGCGCGCCGGGCCGGTGTGGCCCTCGAACTCCCCAGCGATCAGGCGCAGGCTTCCGGCATCGTCCTTAAGCGCAATGGTCGGAATGTCTGCGTCTAGAATCGTCTGGTAACTGGCGTCGGCCATTTTGTCCCTGGCCGGCAGGTTGACCCATAGCTGCACCATTTCCAGGGTTCCGCCGCTTTTGGCAAAGCCTTCGGAATGAAACTCTTCGTGGACAATCCCCGAGGCGGCGGTCATCCATTGCACGTCTCCCGGGCCAATTTTGCCGCCACTGCCAGTGGAGTCACGGTGTTCAAGTTCGCCCTTGTAGACGATGGTCACGGTTTCAAAGCCGCGGTGCGGATGCTGACCTACGCCACGGCGTGCTGTAGTCGGGCTGAATTCAGCCGGGCCGGCGTGATCCAGCAGCAGAAACGGGCTTATGTGCTTGCCCAGGTTGTCGTAGGAAAACAGTGTGCGGACCGGAAAACCGTCACCAACCCAATGACTGCGCGGGCTGGTGTAAATACCGATGATGTTTTTCATAAGGCCTCCGAATCTGTGGTTTGTCGCCATGGATAAAGCTTAAAACCGAAGCCTTTGGTGCGATAGACTGCAAAAAACAGTCGCAGCGTTCTATTTGGAGAACGATGGTGGAAGATCTCAACACCCTTTATTACTTCACCCAAGTGGTGGAGCATGGTGGCTTCGCTGCGGCCGGGCGGGCGCTGGACATGCCCAAGTCCAAGCTCAGCCGGCGCATCGCCGAGCTAGAAGAGCGCCTGGGTGTGCGCCTGCTGCATCGCACCAGCCGGCATTGTTCGCTGACCGAAATCGGCCAGGCGTATTACCTGCGTTGCCTGGCCATGCGGGTGGAAGCGGAAAGCGCCGCCGAACTGATTGAGCGCAATCGCTCCGAACCCCAGGGCCTGGTGCGCATCAGTTGCCCGACCGCCCTGCTCAATTCCTGGGTCGGGCCGATGCTGACCCGCTTCATGCTCAAGTACCCGCTGGTGGAGTTGTTCATCGAGAGTACCAATCGCCGGGTCGACCTGATTCACGAGGGCTTCGACATCGCCCTGCGCGTGCGTTTCCCGCCGCTGGAAAACACAGACATGGTGATGAAGGTGCTGGGCAACAGCACTCAGTGCCTGGTGGGCAGCCCGGCCTTTGCCGAACGCCTGTCATCCCCTGCCACGCCGGCAGACCTCAGCGGCTTGCCGAGCGTGCACTGGGGCGCGGCGCAGCGCGACTATCAGTGGGAGCTGTTTGGCGCAGAGGGCGCCAGCGCATTGATCCGGCATGCGCCACGCATGGTCACGGACGACTTGTTGGCACTGCGCCACGCGGTGCTGGCAGGCGTCGGCGTGGCGCATCTGCCCAGTGTCGTGGTGCGCGAAGACATTGCCGCCGGGCACCTGGTGGAACTGGTACCGGGGTGGGCGCCGAAGTGCGGGATCGTCCACGCGATTTTTCCGTCACGTCGCGGGTTGCTGCCGTCGGTACGGGCGTTGATTGATTTTCTTGGGGAAGAGTTCAGTCATGCGGATATTGCTTAGGGGGTTTTCGTTATTGGGGTTAGGGGGATTGAGGCAGTCTTTGAAAGATCGCAGCTTCGTTTCACTCGACCGCTCCTACGCAGCTCCTGCACGGTTCCTACCCGAGGCTGAGTTCCAGGCGCTTCATTGCCTGCTGCAACTGATCGACAGATTCGTCGATCCGGTGTTGACTGCCATCGCGACACGCCTCCTCCAGCTGTTCGCAGCGCTCGACCAGATTGGCCGCCCGGACCATCTGCGCCCCGCCCTTAATCCGGTGCGCCAACACTCGCAGGGCCTGATGATCGCTGCGGGCATGGGCGTCGAGCAGTTCGTTGCGATCAATGCGGTTGGTCACTACAACATCCTGCAGCAGTTGCTCGATCAACTCTCGATCGGCACCCACAAACTGTTCCAGGCCTCGCAGGTCGATTTCGGCATTGTCGGGAACGTCTACGACGGCGGGCGTTACGCCAAACCTCGACACCAACCAAGCATTTAGGTCGCCCAGGCTGATGGGCTTGAACAGGCAGTCATCCATGCCTGCCTCCAGGCAACGTGCCCTCTCCTCGGGCTGAGCATTGGCAGTAAACCCGAGAATCAGGATCGGCTCCACGGCATGGACGCGCTCTTCATCACGTATGGCCCCCGCCAGTTCGTACCCGCTAAGCAGCGGCATGTTGCAGTCGGTTATGACCACGTCAAACTCGTGGTCGCGCCATTGCCTGAGCCCCACCTCGCCATCCTCGGCCACGAGCACCTGGTGACCCAGGTAGCCCAACTGGCGCGAGAGCAGCAGGCGATTAGCCGGGTAATCGTCGACCACCAGGATGCGCAACGCCCGGGTCGGGGCCTGCATCACACTGGCAATATCACTGCAGAGCAACGGTCGCAACTCCAACAACTCGAGACGGATTACAATCGTGGTTCCGCGCCCCAGCAAACTGTCGAGCAGCAGTTGCCCGCCCATCCTTTCGCACAATGTACGGCTGATCACCAGCCCCAATCCGGAACCCTGGCGCCCCGACTGCGGATTATTGCCGGCCTGCACGAACGGGCTGAACAGGCGCTTCTGATCGAACTCGCTGATGCCGATACCGCTGTCTTCGATGAGCACGCTCACCGACAGATGTCCGTCGCGAGCAGGCTCCACCCGCAGCGCCAGGCTCACGCCACCTTGATGCGTGAACTTGATGGCGTTGCTCAGGAGGTTGGACAGGACCTGTTTAAACCGCGTCGGATCGATCATCACATCGCAGTCGCTGCGCGGGTCCAGCTCGACCTGCCACTTCAGGTTCTTCTGCCGGGCCAGTCCTTCAAAAATTTGGCACACCGACTCGACCAGCCTGCGCAGATTGGCTCGTTCGGGCATCAGCGAAAGATGCCCGGACTCGATCCGTGCGATGTCCAGGATGTCGCCGATCAAACCCAGGAGCTGTTGCGCCGCCGTGGACGCCACCTCGATCGCCGAGCGGTCGATGACACCCTGCTCCGCGCGCTTGAGCGCCAGTTCGAGCATGCCGATCATGGCATTCATCGGGGTCCGAATTTCATGGCTCATGGTTGCCAGGAACGTCGTCTTCGCCCGATTCGCATCGTCGGCGGCGTCTTTGGCTTCCTGTAGCTGTTGCAGCAGATGCTGGCGCTGGCGAATCTGCCGGCGCTGCCAGACGATCCACGCCAGCGCCACCAACAGCAATGCCCCCGCGGCCGTGAACCCCTGGAGAATATCCTGGCGATGGCGCAGCCAATAGCTGGGTTCGACAATCAAGTCGTTGCGCCAATATTGAGTCATGTCTTCGATTTCTTCCGGCGAAATGCTGAGCAGCGCCTTGTCCAGAATCGAGTGCAGTTCCGGGGAGTCAAGACCCGTGGCGAGGGTGGCGCGGGCAGGGTCGGCACCCACGGTGCTGGTGACTTTCAATCGCCCGGGGAATTGCCGGGAAATCATGTAACGGGCACCAATCAGCGAGTTGATACCACCCTCGGCTTGACCCCGATCAACCATGGACATGGCCTCTGCCGTCAGAGGCGCGATAAGCAATTTGATTTGTGGGTAATGCTGGCGAATATAATCGATGGTGCTGTTGCCCTGGGTAATGGCCAGCGTTTTGCCGGCCATCTCGTCCAGGGTCGCGGGGCTCCATGGAGCATCACGAACCACCAGGACATTAGGGCTGGTCATGAATGAGCGGGTGAATTGCAGATCGGCTTCGCGCTCGCTGCTGGGGCTGATACCGCCGATCAGGTCGACCTCACCGGACTTGATCTGCTCGATCATTTTGGCCACCGCATTAAGCGGCTTGGCATCGAATTTCAATCCGGTGCGAACACTGATCTTGCTCAGAACATCAGCGGTAATACCACGAAATTCGCCATCGCCGCCGATGAAGGATATCGGCATGATATTTCCATTGATCGCGACGTTCAGGCGCGGGTGAGCGTCGAGCCAACGCTGCTCGGCCACCGTGAAGTGCAGCGGTTGGGTGCCGACGACGGAAGGCCCGCTGGCGCCCCATCGATGCAGGATATTCAATCGTTCATCTATTGGCACCGCCGCTAATGCGCGGTTGACGACACGCTGTAACCGCACGTTGTCGTGCTTCATGGCAAATGCGAAGCGCCCGGACTCCAGCTGGGAAAAATCCGCCAATTGCACGTTGTTGATGTAGTTTTCGCTGATCAGGTAATGGGTGCTGATGGCATCGCCGAGGTAAACGTCGGCATGACTGAATGCCACGGCCCCCACGCCTCCCAGCGTCGAGGGGAAGAGTTCCACCTGCGCATTGGGGTAAAAACCCTGCACGGTTTTCTCTGGCAGGTAGTGATACAGCATCGCCAACCGCTTGCCGACCAACTGCGGATCCAGTGGCTGCGACAACCCCAGCCGTGTCACCAGTACCGGTTGATCCACCGCGTAGGCGCTGGACATGCGCAATTGCCGGTCCTGCGCCTCATAGCGGTTGGCCGTGCCCAGCAGATCGGCGGTCCCCTCCTTGATGGCCCGTACCGCTTCTTCGCGGGATGGATAGCGCTGAACTTCGATCTCTATGCCCAACAACTGTTTCAGCAACCCGGCGTAGTCGGCAGTCAGGCCTTCCAGCGAGTTGCCCGTGGTGGTGATGTCGAAGGGCGGATAGTCCGGCCCCGAGACCGCGAGCACCAATCGCCCCTTCTGCCTGAGCCAACCCGCATCGCTAGCCGACAACCCGGCGCTATAGCCTGCGACTTCGGAGCGACACAACAAGGTCATTGTTTGCGGCTGCGCCCAAGCCAAACTGATCCAGAGCCACTGGCCTAGTAAAAATGCCGCAACCAGGCAACGCGGGGGCCAGGAGTTGCTCATTCAAATCAGACGGTTGCGCAGAGCAAAATCCCTCAGGTACACCGACGACTTGACGTCCAGTTTTTCAATCAGGCGCGTCTTGTAGGTGCTGACGGTCTTGTGGCTCAAGTGCAGGGTTGCGGCGATTTCCTTGTTAGATATGCCATTGGCCAAGTAGCGCAAAATAGTCAGCTCACGATCAGAGAGCTGGCTTATCCGTTGCCCCTCACTGCGCTGCAATACGCTGAGTGCCACCGAGTTCGAAACGAGCTGGGCGAACAAGGTGTAACCGGCCATAACCGCATGTATGGCTTTATGCAAATCCTGCAGATCATTCGACTTGGGCACGTAGGCCGAGGCACCGGCGCGGATGCAGCGGTCCTGATAATGCATGGCCTCCTGGGAAGTAAATACCACTACCCGGCACCGCGCCCCACTGTCATGTATCCGTGCGAGTACCTCCAGCCCATCCAGCGTTGGCAAGGAAAGATCCAGCACCAGCAGTTCCGGTTGATGTTCGCGAATCATAAGCATGACTTCGTTGCCACAACTGGCCTCGTAGATTCGGTGAAAACCTTCCTGGCGGAGTACGATTTTGACTGCGGCGCGAACCACCGGATGATCGTCCACAATCAGCGCTGACTTCATGACAACTCCATGTACAAAAACACGACGATTGAGCAGAGAATGCTCACGGGACAGGCCCGGATCAAACGCAACAGCTGCGCGAAAATTCTGACATGGGCACTGCGGTGAAACTACCTGACAGAAATGACAGTTCCGACGGACGGTAGGCGACGATCGACCAGTGCCATCAGGCGGCTAATTGATGCCAGATCCGGCAATGATGTGTGGCTGACCTGGATCTTCTGTTGCTCGCAGGCGGGAATCGGCGGCAACTTTGCGCGCTGACCTTCGTAAATGAAGGCGTGACGAACCTGGGCGTTAAAACGAAAGAAATCCAGCAGGTTCAAAGCATCGCCTGCCATGGAAGCGTTGATCACCACCAGGTCGAACGGCTCGCAGCCGTAGTCGACCAACGTCAGCAATTCCTCAAGGCAGTGAACAGGTGCGATCCGGTAATAGTTGAGCTGATTGAACAGCCGTTCGATTCTCATGCGCTGAAAATGCTGCTCGTCGGCAATCAGGATACGTAAAGCTTTGTTCGGCAACGTAAGCCCCCAGCAGGGTGTGAAGTTCGAGATGGCGCAAGGCTACGCATGAGCTGTGGGGCTTTCTGTAGGACTTTTCCTAAACTCCCACCCCATTTGTCCGGACTTAGGCATCAGCGACCATCCGGGGATTCTCCACGCAGCTGCAACCAGCCCAGCAAATCTTCGCCACTCATGGGGCGTGCATACCAGTAGCCCTGCCCCTGAATGCAGCCGAGCGACATCAGGCGCAGGCGCTGCGCGTCGGTCTCGATGCCTTCGATGACGACCGACATGCCCAGGCTGTCCCCCAGCGCCAGGGTACTGCTGATGGCCGCCCGACAGCGCGGTTCGTGTTCCAGGCTGCGGACAAATTCGGCGTCGAGCTTGATCTCGTTGAAAGGCAACTGACAGAGGCGTTGCAGTGAAGAAAAACCGGCACCGAAGTCGTCGATGGACAACCGACAGCCCATCATTCGCAGGCGTACCAGGTTCTCCAGGCTGGTGGCAGGCGCTTCCAGCAAACCGCTTTCAGTGAGTTCGAAGGTCAGTCCGGTCCCCGGTGCGCCATGGCGGATGAGGATACGTCGGATGCTGGCCGTCAGTTCACTGTCGACCAGTTGCGCGGCTTGCAGGTTAAACGCCATGTTCAGGGCAAAACCCCTGCTTGCCGCGGCCTGCTGGAGGATCAGCGCCTGCTCCAGCTGGGCGAATAGCAGCTGGTGCATCTGCCCGTGCCTCTCCAGTATCGGCAGGTACACCGCCGGGGATAGTACCCCCCTGTCCGGGTGCAGCCAGCGGCTTAGTACCTCGACGCCACAGACCTGGCCGGTGTGCAGATTGAATTTGGGCTGGTACCAGGACTGGATCTGCCCCAAGGCAAGCGCCCCGCACACCTCCTCCTCGCAGGCCAGGAACAAAGGCGCTGCCATCGCGGGTTTGACCACCGGCAAAGGGTTGAGGTGTTTGTCGAGCAACTCGCGCAACACCTGCGGGTGCAGCGGCTTACCGACATCCCCCAGCAACTCGAGCCCCAGCAGGGAGACGATCTGGTGCACCGCCCGCCGCAGATCCGCCGACAGCGAACTGCTGATGATGATCGACTTGACCTGCCTGCTGGCCCCCAGCCGGCGAAAGAACTCCAGACCGTCCATGCCCTCCATCTGCAAATCGCACAGGGCGATGTCCACCGGTCCGACTTCGTGCAAGACCGCCAGCGCCTGCGCTCCATCGCAAGCTTCGAACACCTCGCAACAGCCTGCCTGCTTGAACATGCTCACGGCCACGGAGCGTTGAAAGGCATGGTCTTCGAGTATCAGAATGCGCAGTGGCGGGCAGGTCATGTCATCTGAACTCGTCTTGTAAGGGAAGACGATTATCCAGAATGAGCGGTGAATACTATTTAGGAAATTTCCCAAACCTCGTAGGAAATTTCCCAAATTTCTTATTAGTAATGAATGAGCACGATTAACCCAACCGCTGAGCCAATCGCTCCATCGCCTGATGCAACTCGTCAACGGCCTCGGTCAATTGCACCGGATTCACTCCGGCGCATGCCGCTTCGAGACGCTCGCATGCCCCGATCAAACCCTGGGCCTTGATGATTCGCGCACCGCCCTTGATGCGATGAGCCAGGTTCGCCAGCCCCGGCACGTCGTTTTGCGTGAACAGCCGCATCAACCGCGCCATATCGTCATCATTGCAGGACGCCAGGTCATCCAGCAGGCGCTTGATCGACGCCTCGTCACCCCGGGTCAACTGGTACAGCCCGCCCAAGTCAATATCGTCCTTGAAGGGGGCGGCTGCCTGCTCGGCGCTCGGGATCACGCTCGACAGCCGTGCACCGAGGTCCCCGAGGCTGATCGGCTTGAACAGGCAGTCATCCATTCCTGCGTCCAGGCAGTGCTGCTTTTCCTCGGGTTGCGCATTGGCGGTAAATCCCAGGATGAGGCTGGGGGCGAGTCCCTTGGCGCGCTCTTCCTGGCGGATTGCCCGGGCCATTTCGTACCCTGTCATGACCGGCATATTGCAGTCGCTGATGACCACATCAAAAGGCTGGCTGCGCCAGGCGTGCAAGCCCTGCACGCCGTCTTCAGCGTCCCGGACCTTATGGCCGAGGTAGCTCAGTTGCTGGGACAGCAACAGGCGGTTTGCCGGGTAATCGTCGACCACCAGAATACTCAATGCACGATTCGCCGGTGCCACCGCGACCTGCACAGTCACCGGCTCATCCAAAGGTTGCAACGTGGGCAGGTCGAGGACGACGTCGACTTGGGTGCCCTTCCCAATCCTGCTGTTCAACGTCAGCTGGCCGCCCATCATTTCGCACAAAGTGCGGCAGATCACCAGCCCGAGGCCCGAGCCGCTGCGCGCCGATTGGCGATTGTTGCTGGCCTGGGTGAAGGGGCTGAACAAACGATGTTGATCCTCATCCGAAATCCCAATGCCGGTGTCGACGACCTGCAGGTAGAGCGTCAGGTGCTCGTCATGCCCGGCCTGGACCCTGACTTGCAGACGGACCTCGCCAGCCTCGGTGAACTTGATGGCGTTGCTCAACAGATTGGAGATAATCTGCTTGAAGCGTAGCGGGTCGACCAGCACTTCACGATGGGCGCCGACATCCAGTTCGAGGATCAGGCGCAGCTGTTTCTGGCGCGCCAGCCCCTCGAAAATGCGCGCGACGACGATCACCAACTCCCCCAGGTTGGCGCGCTCCGGGGCCAGGCTCAAGTGCCCGGATTCAATGCGTGATACATCCAGAATATCGCCGATCAGTTCAAGCAAGCTACGCGCGGCACCTGAGGCTACTTCGATGGCAAATCGGTCGCTCAGCCCCTGATCGGCCTTCTTCATCGCCAGCTCCAACATGCCGATCACCGCGTTCATTGGCGTGCGGATCTCGTGGCTCATGGTGGCCAGGAAGGTGGTCTTCGCCCGGTTCGCGTCGTCGGCGTCGTCCTTGGCCTCGCGCAACGCCTGGACCAGACGCTGGCGCTCACTGATATCGATCCAGCCACCGATCAGACCACTCACTTCACCGCTACTGGCGCGGTACGGCAGCATCCAATGGTAGATGGTCAGCACGTCTGCGCCCAGGGTCAACTTGCGGTCCTGAATCAGGGGCCGGCCGTCCTTCATCACCTGCAGATAATCTTCATGGTAGGCCGCAGCTTCCTGCACGTTCTTGAACATGCCCTCGATGACGGTCTTGCCAACCACCGCATCGCGCTTGATACCGAACACATCGAGGTAACCCGAATTGCAGATCAGCAGCCGTGCCTGGCGATCGCGTACGTAGATCGGGTGCGGTGTGCCGTCGATCAACACGCGCATAAACTCCAGCTGATCGCTGAGGGCCACTTCCGCCTGACGTCGCCTGGCAATCAGCTGGCGCAGATAGCCGATCCAGCCCAACGCCAGCAGCAGCAACACGGCCGCCAGGGCAAAGCCCTGAATGATCGCCGCGCGATGCCGCAACCAGTAGCTGTCGTCCACCACCACTTCGCTGCGCCAGCGGTTGGACACTTCGTCCAGCTCCTCCGGGGGAATGCTCAGCAGCGTCTTGTCGAGGATCGAATACAGTTCGGTGGCATCGCGGGTGGTCGCGAAGCCCAGGCGAGCGGACGTGGTGCCGACCGTGCTGGTGATGCGCAGCCGGTTGCGATACTGCCGGGAAATCATGTAGCGCGCAGTAATCAGTGCGCTGACGGCGGCATCGGCCTGCCCCTTGGCCACCAGGGTCATGGCGTGCTCGGCGTTGTCGGCATCGATCAATTCGATGCTCGGGTACTGCTCGATCAACTGGTCGCGTACCGGCGTGCCGCGAATCACCGCCAGGCGTTTGCCGCCCATCTCGTCCAGGGTCGCGGGACTGCCGCCGGAGGTACGGCTGACCAGCACATACGGCGTACTGAGGTAGGGACGGGTAAACCGCAAGGTCTCCTCGCGCGCGGCGCTGGGAGTCAAGCTGATCACCAGGTCCGCCTGGCCGGATTCGACTTGCCGGATCAGTTCAGGGACCGTATGCAGGCGTTGAATGTCGAACTTCAACCCGGTGCGCAGCGCCACCTTGGCCAGCACATCGGCACCCAGCCCGCGGAACTTGCCATCCTGGCCGTAAAACGACAGCGGCAGGAAACTCTCGTCTATGGCCACCTTGACGTGGGGGTGTTCCTCCATCCAGCGCTGTTCGGCGCTGCTGAATTTCAACACCTGCAGCTCGCTCATGTTCGCCCCGCCCGCACTCCAGCGACGCAGGATGGTCACCCGTTCGCTCGCGGGAATCACCGCCAGCGCAGCATTGACGATGCGCAGCAGGTGCGGGTTGTCCCGGGCCGTGGCGAAGGCAAAGTTGTTGACGTTGGTGTCGAGAAACGCCGCTAACTGCACGTTGTTCAGGTAATTCTTGTTGATCAGGTAGTTGGCGCTGATGGAGTCGCCCAGATAGACATCGGCCGTGCCGAAGGCTACCGCACCGATCGCACTCAATGTCGAGGGATAGAGTTGCAAATGGGCGTTGGGAAAGTACGCCTTGACGGCTTCCGGTGGCAGGTAGTGGTAGAGCATAGCCACCTGTTTTCCGGCCAGGTCCGGCGTGGCGTTCTGACTGTCGCCGATACGAGTGACCAGGGTCGGCAGGTCTTCGGCGTAGCCACTGGACATCACCAGCTGTGGGTCCGCCGCCTCGAAGTCGTTGGACGTGCCGAGCAGGTCGACTTCGCCCTGCTGGACCGCATGCACCACATCAGCCCGGGACGAATAACGACGCACCTCGATGCGCACCTGCAGCAGCTCGGCCAGCAATGCGGCGTAGTCTGCCGTCAGCCCTTCATAGTCACGACCGGTGCCGGTGATTCCAAATGGCGGGTCGTCCGGCGCCGAAGCGCCCAACACCAATACCCCCTTGTGGCGCAGCCATTGCCGGTCGGGCTCATCGAGCACTACCTGGTAGCCATCGACCTGCGAACGCCCCAGGACCCGTAGGTTTTCCACCGACGCTGCCGCGGCCCATACGCAATGAACGGAGCCCGACAACAGCAACACGACGAGCCATTTACCCCAGGCCTGATTCATTCACACCAACTGATTACGCTTGGCGAAATCGGCGAGGTACACCACGGACTTCACGTTGAGTTTTTCGATCAGGCGGGTCTTGTAGGTGCTGATGGTCTTGCTGCTCAGCAGCATGGCTTCGCCGATCTCCTTATTACTCATGCCGTTGGACAGTTGCTGCAGAATTGTCAGCTCTCGATCGGACAGGCTCTGGATCAGTTCCAGGTCACTGGCCTGGGCATCGTTGCGCCGCACTGAACTGTTTGCCAGGTTGGGAAAGAATGTATAGCCGGTCAACACGGCCTTGATGGCCCTGATCAATTCATCAAGGTCATCGTTCTTGGAGATGTAACCGGCGGCACCGGCCTTCATGCAGCGCATGGCGAAGAAAATCGGCGACTGCGACGTCAGGACCACAATCTTGCAATGCGGTTGGTCGGTCATGATCCTACTGATGACTTGCAGGCCGTCGAGCCTGGGCATGGCGATGTCGAGGATGATCAAGTCTGGCGCGTGTTCGCGGGCTCGTTGCACGGCATCCGCACCGTTGTCCGCCTCGGCGATCACTTCGATGTTTTCCTGCTGCAGGAGCATTGTGACCGATGCCCGAATGAACGGATGATCGTCTACCACCATCGCTTTGACCATAGGAACCTCTGCAAGACATGGCGGGCATTGTAGCGAGAGGCTGCGGGGATGGCTGCCTGATCGCGTTTTTTTTCCAGGCGCTTTGGAGAGGTTGCCGAGTGAAACTAGTCTGCGATCTTTTGACCTTGTCTCGTGTACATATCCATTCCTGCGGTCACGGCGGATTATGAATTCGCCTTTACGGCCATTCCTTTCTAGGTCTTTGCGCTTTAGCCGCCTTGGGTACCTGGTCCGTCGATACATGGGCGTGCACAGCCTTGCCCTCGAACCAATCTTTGGGTTTGGGCACCTTTGGATCTGCAGGCCCTTCGCGCGTTATCGTGGACGACCATCGCGGGCAAGCTCGCGCCTACAGCACCTGGGGACTCCGTTTCGAATGGCGGGAACTCTGGATGGCTGAGCCCAGCACTGCTGCGCCTGCAGCGATCGCCATGCGCGCGATCATGCCGGCCAGTATGAAGGCTCTGCTGCCTGGGGCTTTAAACAGGTCGCGGTAGGGGTTTGCCATGGGACGCATGTCTCGAACAGGGAGTGCAAATTGCCACAAGGCGGGGGTGCGCAAAGCTCTGAATTGTTGGCTGAATGTTAAGGCTCCAAGATCAAAAAATCGCAGGCTGCGATCTTTTGATTTTGCTGCTGAACTCTTGAAGCCTGAAACCAGTCAGCTACTTAGGCCCTCAATTCAAGGCGCTAACCTTATGCTGATATCCCTGGACCACCAGGTCGCTCTCATCACCGGCGCCAGCTCAGGTATCGGTGCCGGCACCGCCAAGGCCCTGGCCGTTGCCGGCGCCGCCGTGGTGCTCAACTATAATTCCCAGGCCGCACCTGCTGAAGAACTGGCCCGACAGATCAACGCTGAAGGCGGTCGCGCCATCGCCATCGGCGCGGACGTTTCCAAGGAGGAAGACGTCGAACGCCTCTTCGCACAAACTCTCGAAGCCTTCGGTGCGCTGGATATCCTGGTGGCCAATTCGGGCCTGCAAAAAGACTCCCCGACCGTGGATATGAGCCTCGCCGACTGGAACCAGGTGATTGGCGTCAACCTCACCGGCCAGTTCCTATGTGCCCGTGCGGCGCTGGGAATTTTCAATCGGCAGGGGATTCGCGAAGGCGTGTCCCGGGCAGCCGGAAAAATCATTCACATGAGTTCGGTGCACCAGCGCATTCCCTGGGCCGGCCATGCCAATTACGCCGCGTCCAAAGGCGGGATCGACATGCTGATGCAGACCCTCGCCCAGGAAGTCAGCCACCAGCGCATCCGCATCAACGGCATCGCCCCGGGAGCAATTCGCACGGCTATCAACCAGGCAGCCACCGAGGGTGAAGCCGCACAACAACTGCTCAAACTTATCCCCTATGGCCGCATCGGTGACGTCGAGGACATTGCCAATGCCGTGGTCTTTCTCGCCTCCGATGCATCCGACTACATTGTCGGCACCACCCTGTTCATCGACGGCGGCATGAGCCTCTATCCGGAGTTTCGCGGCAATGGCTGATCATCATTCTGAACGACAAAGCGCTATCGACGCCCATGGCATCATCGGCGACATGCGCAGCGCTGCACTGGTCAATGACCGAGGCAGCGTGGACTTTTTCTGCTGGCCGGAATTCGACAGCCCGTCGATCTTCTGTTCGTTACTGGACACACCTGACGCCGGGATATTCCAGCTGACGCCGGACTTGCCGGATGCGCGCCGGGAACAGATTTACCTGCCGGACACCAACGTCCTGCAAACCCGCTGGCTGAGCGACCGCGCGGTGGTCGAGGTCACCGACCTGCTGCCAATCGGCGACAGCGAGGATGATCTGCCAGTATTGATGCGCCGGGTTCGCGTTGTCAGCGGCCAGGCGACCTTTCATATGCGCTGCGCTGTTCGACACGATTACGCCCGCGCCAGCACTCGCGCGCAGATGGATGAGCAGGACGTGGTGTTCAAGGCGACCGGCCAGCCTCCCCTGCGCCTGTCATCGGATCAGGCGATGAGCCTCGATGCCGATGCAGCAGTAGCGCAGTTCACCCTGGAGCAGGACCAGAGCGCGCAATTCCTGCTCGGCGGCGTGGATGACCCGCGCTTTAAAAAAGGCGCCACGGACATGTGCATGGAGCGCACCCTGAAATTTTGGCGCGACTGGAGCAGCCAGTCCAATTACCGCGGCCGCTGGCGAGAGATGGTCAATCGTTCGGCCCTGGCGCTGAAGCTGCTGACCTCGCGCAAGCATGGCGCCATTCTCGCGGCCGCGACTTTCGGCCTGCCGGAAACACCCGGCGGCGGGCGTAACTGGGACTATCGCTACACCTGGATCCGTGACGCCTCGTTCACCGTCTATGCGTTCATGCGCCTGGGTTTCGTCGAAGAGGCCAATGCGTACATGGGCTGGCTGCGAGGACGCGTCAGCGATTGCCGAGGCAAGCCGATGAAACTGAACATCCTCTATGCCGTCGATGGCCGCCAGGAACTGCCGGAAACCGAACTTTCTCACCTTGCAGGCCACGGTGGTGCGACGCCAGTGCGGATCGGTAATCAGGCCTACGACCAGGTACAGTTGGATATCTTCGGCGAGCTAATGGACGCCGTGTACCTGGTGAACAAGTACGGCGATGCGATTTCACATAAGGGCTGGAAGCACACGGTTGAGGTGGTCGATCAAGTCTGTGAAAGCTGGCAGCAGAAAGACGTCGGCATTTGGGAAATGCGCGGCGAACAGCATCATTTCCTGCACTCGCGACTGATGTGCTGGGTCGCGCTGGACCGGGCCATTCGCCTGGCGTCCAAACGCTCGCTGCCCGCGCCATTCGCTCGCTGGGATGAGACTCGACAGGCCATTTATGCGGACATTTGGCAAAACTTCTGGAATGAAGAACGCGGGCATTTCGTCCAGCATATCGGCAGCACGGCCCTGGATGGTTCGATGCTGTTAATGCCGCTGGTGCGTTTCGTCAGCGCCAAGGATCCGCGCTGGCTATCGACCTTGCGGGCGATCGAGAAAACCCTGGTGCGTGACGGCATGGTTTACCGCTACCGCAACGAGGATGCCGGAATTGACGGCCTGGAAGGCACTGAAGGTGCATTCGCGGCCTGCTCGTTCTGGTACGTCGAGTGCCTGGCCCGGGCAGGCCAGGTGGAGAAGGCGCATCTGGAATTCGAGCAATTGCTCAGGTACGCTAATTCGCTGGGTTTGTATGCCGAAGAATTCGACAGCCGAGGCCGGCATTTGGGAAACACACCGCAGGCACTGACACATCTGGCGCTGATCAGTGCGGCGAGTTTTCTCGATCGGAAGTTGAGTGGCGAGAAGAGTTATTGGCAGCCCTAATGACGGCGTGAATCTTACAGGGTCACGCAATCCCTCGTAGGTGCCCGAAAAGTCGCGGAGACTTCTGCATGTATGGCCATCCCATCCAGTTCACCCGAACATCAATGCTCACGCTCGCCTATGAAGAACACGGCCCTGCCAGTGGCGATCCGGTCATTCTGCTGCACGGCTTCCCCTACTCTCCGCGGGCCTTTGACGACATAGCACCTGACCTTGGTGCACAAGGCTATCGGGTGATCGTGCCCTACCTGCGCGGATACGGTCCAACCCGCTTTAATAGCCCGGGTACCCCGCGCTCCGGGCAGCAGGCGGCACTTGCCCAGGATCTGCTGGACCTGATGGACACGCTTGGGATTGAGCAGGCAGCGCTTTGCGGCTATGACTGGGGTGGACGAGCGGCGTGCATCGTTGCGGCGCTGTGGCCGCATCGGGTTCGTTGCCTGGTGACTGGCGATGGGTACAACCTCCAGGACATTCCCAACTCGGCGCAGCCGCTGGATCCGCAAACCGAACATCGCCTCTGGTATCAGTATTACTTCCATAGCCCGCGCGGAGTGGAAGGCTTGACCCGGAACCGGCGAGCGCTGTGCGAGCTGCTCTGGCGCCTGTGGTCACCGACCTGGGCCGAGGGCCCGGCGTTGTACCCGCGCAGTGCAACGGCCTTTGATAACCCGGACTTTGTCGAGGTGGTGATTCATTCTTACCGACACCGATTCATGTATGCCGCCGGCGATCCAGCGCTGGAGTGGATGGAGCAGGCACTGACTCGTCAGCCGCCGATCAATGTGCCCACTATCTCGCTGTGCGGCGCCGACGATGGCGTCGGACCTGCAACGCCAAACGACGAGGATCGGGACCATTTCACCAGTGACTACGAGCGGCGGATTTTGCCGGGAGTCGGGCACGACATTCCCGAAGAAGCGCCCGAAGCGACGCTCAGGGCATTACTGGATTTGATGCAGCGTTGATGCAAAAACGCTCTCTATAAGCCTGCGGAGTTACCCCCATCGCCCGCAGGAAACCGCGCCTTAGGGTCTCTTCGCTGCCGAAGCCGCATTGCATCGCCACGCGCTTGACCGGCAAACCGGTGTCGCTGAGCAACCTGCGCGCCGTTTCCACCCGGATCGATTCAATTGCCCGGGCGGGAGTCTGGCCGGTATCGGCACGGTAGTGCCGGACGAAACTGCGCTCGCTCATGCCGGCCTGGGCGGCGAGCGTTGGAATGCCCAGGTCCAGGGAGAGATTTTCGCTGATCCAGGCATGTAGTTCGTCGAACCGGTTGCCTTCTTTTTGCAACGACAAGGTCACGCTGAATTGCGACTGGCCACCGGGACGCTTGAGAAATACCACCAGCTGGCGGGCCACTTCCAGGGCGATCTCGTGACCGAGGTCCTGCTCGACCATGGCCAGCGCAAGGTCAATGCCGGCGGTGACGCCGGCCGAAGTCCAGACCGGGCCGTCATTGATGAAGATCGGATTAGGTTCGACCCGCAGCTGCGGATGCTGCTGCGCCAACTGGTCACAACGGGTCCAGTGAGTGACCACCCGCCTGCCATCCAGCCAGCCACTGGCGGCCAGCAGAAAGGCCCCCGTACACACCGAGGACACGCGCCGGCATCGGGTTCCATGGGTGCGCACCCAGCTCACCAGCGCCGAGTCCTGCGCCGCGTCATACACGCCCCAGCCGCCGGCGATGATCAATGTGTCGCTGGCCGTTTCTGGTAACGGTTCGGCCAGCAATGCTAATCCCGCCGAGGACATGACTGCCCCGCCGCCCCTGACGATCACCGTCGGTGCGTAGGGTGCCGGCAGGCCTTGCTGACGAAGGATGTCATTGGCTGAGGCAAACACTTGCAGCGGCCCGGTGACATCGAGCAGTTGCACCTTGGCGAACGCGAGCACATGAATGACTTTAGGCATATTGGCGTAATTCGTGGGCTAATTGGCGTATGCGCCACATCCTGGACGTCTAGAGTGAAGTCGTCCACCCACTTCATGAGAAAAACACCATGTCGTTACAGATTGGTTTCCTGTTGTTTCCCCAGGTTCAGCAGCTTGATCTGACCGGGCCTTATGACGTGCTGGCGTCCCTGCCAGATGTGCAGGTGCATCTGGTCTGGAAAGACCTGGCCCCCGTGACTGCCAGCACCGGGCTGGTGTTGCAACCCACTACGACGTTCGATGAATGTCCGGCGCTGGATGTGATCTGTATTCCCGGCGGCAGTGGCGTCGGCACGCTGATGGAGGATGAAGTGACGCTGTCGTTCATCAAGGCCCAGGCGGCCACTGCACGCTATGTGACTTCGGTATGCACCGGTTCACTGGTACTCGGCGCGGCAGGCCTGCTAAAGGGCAAGCGCGCCACCACGCACTGGGCCTATCACGAGCTGCTCAAGCCTTTGGGGGCTATTGCGGTTCAGGATCGGGTAGTGCGCGACGGCAATCTGCTGACCGGTGGCGGGATCACGGCGGGGATCGATTTTGCCCTGACGCTGGCTGCGGAATTGTTCGGCGAGGACACTGCACAGTTAGTGCAGTTGCAGCTGGAATATGCTCCCGCACCGCCTTTTGCTTCGGGCAGCCCGGACACTGCGCCGACTGCAGTGCTGGAAGATGCCCGTCTGCGCGCAGCGCAGTCGCTTGAGCAACGGACCGTGATTACCGAGCGGGCTGCGGCCAGGCTGTAAACAGATGCGTTAGATGGCCCGACTTTGGGAACTAGCTTGCTCCAGAAAAATGAAAGAACGCCATGGGGAATCAGGCGCCCAGCGTTATCGTTGACGTCCATCACGAGCGAGCTCGCTACCGGGGTCGGTTTTTTGCGGGCGAAAAAAAACCCGCCGAAGCGGGTTTCCCAAGACCATGTCGACTCCCTGTCGATAGCGTTCCGTGCTGATGGTCGATCGTCCGTGATCCCGAGGCACTTCCTGTGCTTCGGTTGATGGGGTCAGAATACGCATCGGATCCAATGTGTAACAGACGATATCACTACCATCGCGTGTAAGACATTCGCCATAGCGGCCGTCCGAAAGCCCTTAGGCATGTCGGGGCTAAAGGCTGCACGCGTAATCGCAGCCGCGTCGGCGTGATGATCGGCTCTGTGTCGCCCTCCCGCGCCCAGCGCTTCAATCAGGGCTTAAGCATCCGGGCATTTACTCTTGCTGGCGTTCGTGCGCCCTTTGACTGATCTTGAGGAACTCTTCGATATTGTTCATCTGCTCATCCCAGCCGCGGCTGTCCATGCGGAATGCCTTGAGTCGGCGCTCCTGGGGAACGTGATCGAAGCCGGACTCGGTGACCTTGAGTAACGTGCCTCCATCCATATCTTCCAGTTCGAACAACACCAGGGTGGTGGGCTCCTGGGAATAATCGATGTGCGGTTCCACTGCGTAGGGGTGCCAGCGAAACGAAAATACTCGCTCCGGCTCAACCCGCTCCACGAGTACATTCCACAGCAGGTGTTCATAACCAGGATAGGTAATTTGCCCCTGGGTCCACTCACCGGCGACAAACCGCTTGCCTTCCAGTGCCACACCAAACCATTGCCCGAAGGCTTCGGCATGGGCGATCACGCGCCAGACCTGCGAGCGCGGGGTCCTGAGCAGGATTTTCCTTTCGATACGATCTGATGCTGGGTTCATATGTCACCTCCTGTAATGAACAGTAGGCCTGTAAGACCACAAGACCAACCCTAAAGTTGTACCAAGCGGATGCTGTAATCAACCTTCAGCGCATAGTCGGCAGCGAGATGACTGGAATCGAATGGCTTTTGCGCGACCGGCAACTGCCATCGCCAGGGTTCGCTACACTGCTCTTCTCTTTACGATGTCATAGTGAGAACTCCCATGTACTTACGCTTTCTCCTGGCGCTGACGCCATTGCTGTTCACCCACGTGGCCCTCGCCGCAGATTGCGCTAACGCCACGGATCAGGCGACGATGAACCAGTGCGCCGCCCTGCAGAACAAGGCGGCGGACAAGGAGTTGAATGCGCTGTACCAGCAGATTACCGGACGGCTGAAGAGCGATCCGGACCGCAAGAAGCTGTTAATCGGCGCGCAGCGATCGTGGATTGCGTTTAGGGATGCGCAGTGCAAGTTTTCAGCGTCGGGGGTGGAGGGTGGTAGTGTTTATCCGTTGATCTACGGTAATTGCATTACCGAATTGACCCGGGCGCGGGTCGAGACCTTCAGGAATTATTTGAAGTGCCAGGAGGGGGATATGGGGTGTCCGGTTCCTGGGGCCTGATGCGGTCTCTATGAGGGCCTAATCGCGGGCAAGCCCGCCCCGCACTGTCCGAGTCGACACGGACAGTGCGGGGCGGGCTTGCTCCGGGCGGCGTTCCGACGAAGGCGGCCGCTCAGGCCGCCGCCACTACCGGGTAAATATCTGCGCCGTGGTAATGGCCATATCCCCACCCGGCAACTTGATGCTGCCAATCTGCTTCATGCTGTCGGGATCGAAGATCGCCACATCATTGAACGTCCCCGCCAGGTAAATCTTGCTGCCGTCCTTGTTGAAGGAGATGCAGTAGTAGGAGTGATCAAGCGTCGCCGCCTGCAGCATTTTCTTCTCCTTGATATCGTACTTGGCCAGGCGGTTGAGCACGCCGAACATCAGGTTGGGGTCCTTGGGCGAGCGCATGCCGCTGAAGTAGATTTCGGTCAGCGGGCCGAAGTCGGTGGTTTCGGTCTTGCCGGTTTTCAGGTCGACGCTGAATAGCCCGTAGAGGTACTCGGCGGTGGCAGGGTCCTGCTTCTTGTCTTTGAATTTAGCGGCGGTATAGAGCAGCGAGAAGTCATGTCGGTAGGTCTGCTGGTTCCACACATATAGCACGTCAGGGGCGCTGTAGTTGGCGCGTTTCCAGTGGCGACTGGGGATCAGTACGTCGAACTTGCCGGTTTTGACATCCACTTTATAGACATCCGCCCCGGCAACGTACAGCGTGCCATCGTCGCCGCTTTGCATGATGGTGAGCTGGCGAGGCGCGGGGAAACTGCGCACAGGCTTGGCGTCCATTCCAGCGTCAGTGGCGTACACATCCAGCCGCGGTTGCTGCACTTCATAACGATCATTGAGCATCAAGGTCGGGTTGGCAATGGCGAACAACTCCTTGCCGTCATGACTGAGGGTGAAGGCGAACATCGACTTCGCCTTCTCGCCTGGTTTCTGGGTGATGCTGGCGTGGAATACTTGTTTGCAGTTATCCAGTTCGACGCCATAGATGTCCGCGTAGTGGTTATTCAGCACATAGGCGCTCTTGCGGTCGGGCGAGAGCTGCACGGTGCCGGGACCGAATGCGTCCGGCATCTTGCAGGTCTTCAACAGGGTGTCGGTGGCCAGGTCGATGATGTGCAGGTTGTTCGGGTAATTGGTGGTCACCATGTATTCGTGACCGGCCGTGAGGGCGGTGTTTTCATCGGCCAGGACCGTGAACGTCAAGGCATTCAGGACGGCGAGTGCGGCCAGGCCGCAGGCATTGATGCGAGGCATGCTGAAATCCTTCTGTAAGCCGATCACTTGTCTTTGGGAAAGACAGTCCCGAGATTGCGCCAGTTATCGTTGGACGCCTGGGCATCTTTGTTCCAGTCCGGGTAGGTGCTCATCATGTCGGGCACCTGGGCTGGCCACCAGCACGGGTCGGAACAGCCATAAAGGTCCGCTTCCATCGGCTGGCACAGCGACGATACGCCGCCGAACGCGTCAATTTCCCAGCCCGGGTCAGTGGTCGAGGCGCAACCGGCGACAGAACTCATCGCAACCACTTCTTCGATGCGGTTTTCTGCTGCGGCTTCGTCGAGCTTCAGCGCTTTATTATTGATTGCCTTTAGATGCTTCATATCAGTGAGCCTTGCGCGGGGTGATGTAGCTGCTGATAAACGCAGGGTTGTGGGCCATGATCCGGGTGTAGACCTCGATGCCGAAGTCGACCCAGTCACGCATCAGTTCGCAGTAGTGATAGGTTGGGTGGGTCGGGTCGCCATAACGGGCGTAGCTCTCGTGGTAGCAGCCGCCGGAGCAGAGGTTGCGGATCTGGCAGTCTTCGCAGCCGGTGTTGGTACGGTCCAGGCGCTGGGACAGGAAGTCATTCAATTCCACCTGCTTCACGCCGCTGTGGACGTTGCCGAAGGTCGGCAGGCTCGAACCGGTGAAACGGTGGCACAGGTTCAGTTCACCCTTGTGATCCACCGCCAGCATCTTCAGGCCGGCGCCGCACGGCAGCGCTTTCTTGTGGCCTTCGTGGATGTCGGTGATCAACTGGTGCAGGTTGGAGAAGCCGATGTTGCGATGCTCCAGCGCCGCGTCCAGGTAACGCCGGCCGAGCCTCTTCATGCTGGCAAACACTTCTATCAGTTCGTCGCTGGTCAGGTTGAAGGTGCTGATGTCGCCGGAGGTCACCGGGGCGAAACCGACTTCGGCAAACCCCAGTTCGTTGAACAGGTGATCCCAGATAGTCTCGACGTCGGTGACGCCCGTGGTCAGTGTCACTCGAGCCCCGACCGGACGGCTGTTGTAGCGTGACAGCAACATTTCGGCCTTGCGCCGCACCACGTCATAGGTGCCCTGCCCGCCCACCGTAATACGGTTGCGGTCGTGCACGGTTTTCGGTCCGTCGATACTCACCGACAAACCGAAACGGTGGGCATTGAGATAGTCCACTGTCTCTTCGGTCAGCAGCGTGGCGTTGGTGGTCATGACGAACTCCACGAACTTGCCGGCCTCGCGGAAGCGCTTTTCACAGTAATCGACCATGTATTCGATCAGCTTGCGATTGCTCAGCGGCTCGCCACCGAAAAACACCACGGTGAAGCGTTCTTCGTCCGGGGACTCGCGCAGTAGCATTTCCACTGAGGCGATAGCGGTCTCGACATCCATCTTCTTGCCCGCCGACGGTTTGTCCAAGTCTTCCTTGTAGCAGTAAGTGCAGCTCAAGTTGCAACCGGTGTTGACGTTGAGTACGACCGTGTTGATCGCGGTGCGCTCGACCCGTTTGGTGCCAATGTCGGGGGTCAGCGGCGAGCCGTCGCTGACCAGCTCCAGGGACATCAGCTCGCGCAGGGTCTCGGTGATTTCTTCGCCGTTGAAGCGCGAGGCCAATCGCTGGATCAGGTCGTCGGACGAGCAACCCGGGCCACGCAAGGCGTCAATGATGGTGCCTGTGAGCTCATCGCTGGCGAACAGCGAACTGCTGGGGATGTGGAATAGCATACGGTCGGCGTCGACGTGCACTTCGTGCAGGTTTCTCTCGACCAGGTTCAAGATAGCGCCCATTGCAACCTCCTGTGCAGACCCCGCTTGGCGGGGCGTGCGATCATTCCAAAAAAGTGTCTGAAGCCGTTAACGTCAGCCCGCTCACGTTTTCAAAATCATGGAATGGGTGGATTGTTCCAGCGTTGCACGGTGACAATCATCTGGCCCTCTCCGGTCAGGGATTTCCCCGAGTCGTCGACGGCAGCGATCACCTTGAGATTGCCGGCATTGTTGGTGGACATTTTGCGTTCCGGGTTCGGCCCGGCATCGCCCGGCGTGAACACGCCACTGTCGGCCTGCATGGTGCCGGCGAATTTGACGTCTTCGTCCTCCCGGGCGCGATCGTCGAAGGGCTCGACCTTCCACTGCGCCGGAAATACCCCGATGCGGTACAGCTTGCCATCAGCGCCCTTGCCCCACGCTTCCGCATCGAAACGCCCCTGGACCTTGGGCGTCGAACCGCCGCCATCACCGATTCGTGCCACCGAGAAAGCGGGTACGACCTTGACTTCGGCGATGGTGCTGTAGACCGATAACGTCGGGCCTTTCAAGCTGCCCACCATGACGCTGCGCAGGCCCGGCTGGGCATTGGCGGCGGCCTTGAGTTTGAGCTTGATTCTGTCAGGACTTTGCTCGACGACTTCGAGCACTTCCACGCCTTTACCAAAGTTCGGTTTGCCGCTGAGCCCGCTGCCGATCAAGGTCACTTCGGTCTCGGTGCCGGCCTTGAGGTAACCCGGTTGCACCGCCAGCAAACGACTGCTGCCCTGCTTGGCGGCGACAAAATCCAGGCCGCGTTCATCGTGCTCGGCTTCAAACATGCGGCCTTGCATCGCACTACCCTGCGCGGCGAACACCTGGCGCATGGTCACACCGTCGATGGTCACGTTGCCGCGCCATTCATAGCCCGTGTAGAGAATTGCACTGCCGTCGCCGTTGAACGGGCTGCCATCGGCGTATTGGCCTTTGACGCTGACTTTAAAGGTGTCGTCGCCATCTGCCGTCACGCTCATGACGCCGGCCAGTTCACCCTTGCCCGGCAGATGACCACTGAAATTCCAGTCGCCGACAAACGCCTGGGCCTTGGGCGCGCTGGCTTGCCATTTTTTCCAGGCCGGATTGTCCAGCGGATAACGCTTGGCCAATAAGGGGACCATTTCTTTTCGCGCCAGATCGAACCAGTCGCGATCCCGGGACAGGGCCTGATATTCCAGCGACGGCCATTGGCCGAGATGGAAGTTCACCAGGCGCTCCCATTCCTGCGCCGGACGGCGTTGCAGCGCGACCCGCGCACCGGAGTGGCAACGCCCGCACATCTGACTGGTCTGGTCGTCGAATTTCTCGACCGTGTTCAGTCGGCGCTCCAGCGCATAGCGCACACCGTCGGTCTCGCTTGGCGCCAGGCCTTGGGTGTCCGCCAGGTATTTGACCAGGGTGCGACGGTCGTCATCGCTGATTTGCAAACCGTGCATGGTCTGCATTCGGGCGATGCTCATCAGCCAGCCCTCCGGGGTTTTACGCTGGTGACTGATACGACTCAGGGCGTTATCGGCTTCGGGGGTATGACAACCCTGACAGGTTTCCTTGAGGATGGTCTGGGCGTCGCGAGCTGCCAGGCTTTGCGGCGAGTGCAGCGCCATACAGGCGGTTACGGCCAGCAAGCTGGCGGTTATGCCTGATCGGAGTTTTCTCTTCATCAACGTCGAACCTCGCACGGTGCTTTCTTATTTTTGTGGCTTATCGTTTTTGTGGTTTCTGCCGTCGGCGCCGAGCGCTTTCGGGGGCAGGAGAAACGTCTGCGATGAGCAATACACGGAGCGTGCCAGCTTATAAATAGTGCTTTTTTATCAATAAATTAGTGGAAATAACGGGTGATTTACGACTCCTGAACCAGACAATGGGCGTCCAATATCGCGACAGCTGTTTCACTCTGAGACAAGCATAGGTTCAAGATCAAAAGATCGCAGGCTGCGATCTTTTGATCTTCGCTGTCGCAATTTGCGACGCTCACTCATTCCCCTGTCCTGGGCAAATAGCCCAAGAGGCCCATCCGATCGGGGTTTCAATCAAAAAACACAACTGGCACAGCCATTGCGAAGGACCTCGCCACACGAACAAGACGAGGTTTCATCATGTCGCTTCCTGATCTGCTTCCTGCCACTTCGGCATTCATCCAGCGTGCTCCGCGCATGCTTATTGGGGGTGACTGGGTCGAAGCTGCCGACGGCCAGACCATGCCATTGCACAACCCGGCCACCGGCGAAGTGTTGTGCGTGGTGCCACGGGCAACGCCCGAAGACGTCGACCGCGCCGTACTCGCTGCCCGCCACGCCTTCGACGACTCGGCCTGGACTCGCACCCGCCCGCGGGAGCGGCAGAATCTGCTGTGGAAGCTGGCTGACCTGATGCAGCGCGACGCCCAACTGCTGGCGCAGCTGGAGTGCCTGAATAACGGCAAGAGTGCGGCCGTTGCCCAGGTGATGGACGTGCAACTGGCCATCGACTTCCTGCGCTACATGGCCGGCTGGGCGACCAAGATCGAAGGGTCCAGCGTTGAAGTTTCACTGCCGTTGATGCCCGACGATCAATTCCACAGCTTCATTCGTCGCGAGGCGGTCGGTGTGGTGGGCGCTATCGTCGCCTGGAACTTCCCGCTATTGCTGGCCTGCTGGAAACTCGGCCCGGCCCTGGCCACCGGTTGCACTGTGGTGCTCAAGCCAGCGGATGAAACCCCGCTGACCGCGCTGAAACTCGCTGAGCTCGTGCTGGAGGCGGGTTACCCAGAGGGCGTGTTCAATGTGGTGACCGGTACCGGGATCACGGCAGGTTCCGCGCTGACCCATAACCCGCTGGTGGACAAGCTGACATTCACTGGCTCCACGGCGGTGGGCAAGCAGATTGGTAAGATCGCCATGGACTCGATGACCCGGGTTACCCTGGAACTGGGCGGCAAATCTCCTACCATCGTGATGGCCGATGCCGACCTGAAGACTGCCGCTACCGGGGCCGCCAGTGCGATTTTCTTCAACCAGGGCCAGGTGTGTTGCGCCGGCTCCCGGCTGTATGTGCAGCGCAAACACTTCGACAATGTGGTGGCGGACATCGCCGCCATTGCCAATGGCATGAAGCTGGGCAACGGCCTTGATCCATCGGTGGACATGGGCCCGCTGATCTCGGCACGCCAGCAGGAACGGGTCTACGGCTACATCGAAAATGGCCGGCAAAGTGGCGCGACGATTGCCTGTGGTGGCGAACAGTTCGGGCCGGGGTTCTTCGTCAAGCCGACCGTGATTGTCGACGTGGATCAGCAGCACTCGCTGGTGCAGGAGGAAATTTTCGGCCCGGTGCTGGTGGCGATTCCATTCGATGACGAGGCCGACGCGTTGCGCATGGCCAATGACAGCCCCTATGGTTTGGGCGCGAGCATCTGGTCCAATGACCTGGCGGCGGTGCACCGCATGATTCCACGGATCAAGTCGGGCTCGGTCTGGGTTAATTGCCACAGCGCGCTGGACCCGGCGTTGCCGTTTGGCGGGTACAAGATGTCCGGGGTCGGCAGGGAGATGGGGTATGCGGCGATCGAGCATTACACTGAGTTGAAGTCGGTGTTGATCAAGTTGTAATTGCGGCGGTCTCTCGGGAGCCATCGCGGGCAAGCCCGCTCCCTCAAGGTTTTGTGGTGAAGCTGCAATCTCTGCCATCACAAAAATCACTGTGGGAGCGGGCTTGCCCGCGATAGGGCCTGCCCAGACAACCAAAATCTCAGGGTTTAAATCCCTGAGCCAACAACCACCCCCGAACCTCCCGCCCCTGCTCCGCCGACAAACCCGCCAGCACCTGCCCGGCAGGCTCAATCCACAACCGTCGCACCAGCGGCGCGAGTTCAACCCCCTGAACATGCCAGATCCCCAATGGCTGATCTGGCGTGATCACGACCTCGGCTTCGTCGACAAAACCATCCCTGAGCACCGGCGCACGCTCGATCCTCAGCTCACTGAAATCCGCCTCGGCATGCGCCACCTGCGCATCCGGCCAATTGCGCCGTGCCTGCCAGAAGGGCTGGTCCGGCCAGCGCTGCTCATCGGTATAAAAATCCCGTCCGATTCGCGCAAAGCGCAAGAACAACTGTTCGACCCGCTGCTGATGAAACCGCTGGGCCAGCGCGGCCCGCTCGGGTTTGCGCAGCAGCGTGTTGATCACCGTTGGCGCCTGTAGAGCCGAGGACAGCGACTGAAAAATCCCGTTGCCGGACAACGGATCCACCGCCATCGCCGCATCACCCACACGTATCCAGTTATCGCCACACACCTGCGGGCTGAGAATCGCGGTGCTGCTGCGTGCGTGCAACTGCAGATCAAGCTGCGGCCCGGTGCCGAAAAATGCCTGGGCCAACGCTGAGGACTCACGAACGTGCCTACAGTAATCGAGCAACTGCGCCTTGATCGGCAGATCGGCACTGGCGACGTCCACCGTCCACTGCCAGTAGCACTGACCGTCAGCCCGTCGAGCCATCCAGGCCCAGCCATCCTTGAGGCTTTCCACAGCGCTGGCGGTCTGACCCGGCGCGCCTTGCCAACGGTTGAGCAGGCTGACTGTCTCGGCCCCGCGCAGACCTTTGCCCAGGGCTGGCGCCTGACGGCCGCGGGCTTCTACCAGGAAGTCGGCGACCCATGCCTCGCGACCTTCAATCTCGACTCGATGTCCCATAGCCAATGACTGCACCGTCAGCACCCGGCCCTCTATCAGCTCGACACCGGCAACGTGCAGGTCTTCTCGCAGCCCGCGATCGAAGCTCGGACGGTCCAATAGAAACTCAATGTTCTGCGCATGCTGCTCGCCGTTCCACGACACCTGCCGCTGGGAGGGCAAGGCGGCGTCCACCAGAGCCCGTTGCAGTCCCGCGCCACGCAAGGCCTCGATCACCCTGGTGGACACGCCTTCCAGGGCCGCAAAGCGTCGCCATTCGCTGACCAGGGTCACCGGATAGCCGAGTCGCCGCAGCCCCAGAGCCACTGCGGCCCCCGCCGGCCCGGCGCCGAGCACGACGATCGAGTTCATGCTCCGCTGCGCCGTTCAGGGCCACGATAACGGGCGTGATCTTGTAGCCACTGGACAACCTGCTGGTTATTCGCCTGCGGCTGCCGCGCCAGATACCCCGCGATGTGCCCGCTCAATGCGGCGCACCCCAGGCTGGCGCCGGACTGTCCCGGGTAGGTGCCGTGCACACAGGCAGCAAAATCCGCCTGTGCGCTGTCGAGCCAGGACCACTGCTGTTCGGCACAGCGCGCATCGCCAGTCACCCGCAACACCTGTGGATAATTCGCCGGATACACGCCCTCGCCCTGAGCCGGGCTTGACGCGCAGAGCAACACGCCGCGCGTGAGCGCCGCAGCGCAGGCTTGGCGCAACAGGCTGCGATCCTGGCGCAGGCCTAGGCTCAAGTTGATCAATCTCACGTCCTGCTCGACCAGCCAATCAATGGCCGTGGCAATCTGCAAGGCGCTGGTGACGCCGCGCTGGTCAAACACCTGAGCCACACAGAACACCGCCGATAGCGCGCGTCGGCCGATGGCTTCAATGACCGCGCTGCCATGCCCCAGGGGATCTTCTCGTAGTTCGCCCTCGACCAGTGCATCCTCGAGTAGTGAAAAGCGCCGCCCGGCGATCACCTGGGCTTGCTGTGCCGGCGAATGCCCGCTGTCGACCACGCCGATCCGCAGTTCAGGCTTCATGCAGCACCGTTTTCGAAATGAGTACGCCGTCGAGCAATTCGAAGCGCAGATCGGCATCGGCCAGGGTTGAGGGACGATGGCTGATAAGGATGCGTGTACGCCCGGCAAACAGCTGATCGATGGCCTCGATGACTTCGCGCTCGGTGGCTTCATCCACCGCCGAGGTCGCTTCGTCCAGCACCAGAATCAGCGGGTCCTGCAACAACGCACGGGCAATGGCGATGCGCTGTTTTTGCCCACCGGACAATTGCTGGCCACGTTCGCCCAAGGGACTGTCGAGGCCTTCGGGCAAGGAGGCGATCAGGCTGTCAAGCTGCGCCAGGCGCGCGACTTCGACAATTGCTTCACGGCTGGCGTCCGGCACTGCGTACGCCAGGTTGTCGGCGAGGCTGCCGCGAAACAGCACGATGTCCTGGCTGACCACGGCAATGCGCCGGCGCAGCTGGAACAGGTCGAGTTCGCGCAGGTCGACCTCCCCCAGCAGCACCCGGCCAGACTCTGGGTCGTGGTGTCGCTGCAGCAGGTCGATCAGGGTCGACTTGCCCACGCCCGAGCCACCGCTCAGGGCGACCTTGAGGCCGTAGGGAATCCGCGCTTCGATGCCGCGCAAGGTCGTCGGCCGCCCCGGGTGAGTGAAGTGCACGTTATCAAAACGCAGATCGCCGCAGGCAGGCATCGGCTGTGGCGCACCCGGCGAGAGGACGGTAGGTTCTTCGCCGCGCAATTCCATTACCCGCCCAAGGCTGACGGTCATGCGCTGGATCGCGACGTACAGGCCGAGCAGGCTTTGCACGGGGCCGACCGCCATGCCCAGGTAGGTGGAAAACGCGATCAGGGCGCCCAGTTGCCAGGTGCCCTGGACCACCCAGTAGCCGCCAATCAGAAACGCACAGGCGCGGGACAATGAAGTCAGGGTACCGGGCACCGCCTGGGTGAAAAACTCGGTGACCTGCAAGCGCAGCAACTGGCTCATGTAGCCTTGTCCGAGCGTTTCCAGGCGGCGGGACTCACGCTGCTGCTGGCCCGCAGACTGAATGAACTTCATCACCGGCAGCGTCTCGACCATGAACGAGGACATGTCCGCGGAGCGCTCGCGCAGTTGCCGCACATCCCGTTCGACCTTGCGCCGCATCCAGCGCAACCACAGCACGTCCAGAGGGATCAGCACCAACGCCAGCAACGAGAGCTTCCACGACAGGGTCAACAACATGGCCACCGAGCACACCAGGCCGAACACGCTCGACACCGCCGAGAACAACGAGTCCACGGCGAAGCGCTGAATCTCCGCGACGTCACCGTCAAGGCGCGACATCAGGTCGCCGATGCGCCGCTGGCCGTAAAAGCTTGGCGAGAGGGTTTGCAAATGCCGATACAGATCATCGCGCAGGGAGAACAGAATCCGCCCGGACAGCCGCGTATGCAGGTACCGGTTGATGCCCGACAGTGCCGTGCCCAATAGCCCGGCAACGATCATCAAACCGGAAATCAGTACCAGCATGGAAAAATCCCGGGCCAGCAGACCATCGTCGATCAGCAGTTTGGTCAGCCAGGGTTGCACCAGTACCAGCAGCGAGGCGCAAACCGACAGGCCAAGCAATCCGCCGATGGCCAGGCGATGGGGACGCACAAAGCTGTAGAGCCACCGCAAGGCGGCTTGCAGGGCTTGCGGGTTCGGGCTGTCGATCAGCCGCACGATCAGACGCTGCATCACGGGCGCAACTGTTTGAGCTTGCGATAAAGGGTCGCGCGGCTGATGCCCAGGGCGTCAGCTGCGGCTGAGACGTTGCCCTGGTGCTGGTCCAGGGACTGGCGAATCAACTCCAGTTCGTTCTGGCGAATACTTCCCGAGGCTGGCCGCTCGCTGGCGGTCAATTCATCGAGCATGCTGTCGGGCAGGTGATCGAGGGTGAGCACACTGTCGCCCGGTTCGCGCATGGCCAACGCCGTGCGCAGGAGCATTTCCAGCTGGCGAATGTTACCCGGCCAGTGATAACCGGTGAGCAAGCGGATGAGGTCGTCATGCAGAACCATGCTGGGGGCGTCAAGTTTGCTCAGCAGGCGCTCGACCAGCGCGCTGAAATCCTCACGCTCACGCAAGGCCGGGAGCATCACGCTGATGCCGTTGACCCGGTAGAACAGGTCTTCGCGAAAGTGCTTTTCCTCGACCAGACGCTTGAGATCGCGGTGCGTGGCGCAGATCAGCGCGACATCGATGTCCTGCTCTTCCCCTGCGCCCAGTGGCGCCACCTTGCGGTCCTGCAGCACTCGCAGCAAACGGGCTTGCAGGGCCAATGGCATGTCGCCGATTTCGTCGAGAAACAGCGTGCCGCCATGGGCCTGCTGCAAGCGTCCAACCATGCCGCCGCGACGTGAGCCGGTGAATGCGCCTTCACGATAGCCGAACAATTCCGACTCGATCAGGCCTTCGGGAATCGCCGCGCAGTTGACCGCCACGAAAGGTTTGTCGCAGCGACTTCCAGCCATGTGCAACGCCCGGGCGATGACTTCCTTGCCAGTGCCTGTTTCTCCCAGCAGCAAGACTGGAAGTTCGTTGGCCAGGCCTTGTCGGGCCATGCGCAGCGCCCGGGCATAGCGCGCATTGCTGCCGGCCAGGGAATCGAGATCTGGTTGTGGCTTGAGTGTCTTGGAGGTGCTGCGCGGGGGCGTGCTGACGTTGATCGAACGCTGTGGAGCGCGCAGGGTTTTATAGAAGAATTCACCCTTGGCGGTCTGCAAGCTGCCAACGCCGCCTTGGTGCAGACGGGACAATAGTTGCAGCCCGTCTACGCCGAGAAATTCTTCGCAGCGGCGACCTACCAGAGCCGAACGTTCGGCATGCAGTAACTGGCAGGCCTGGGCACTGACCGCGAGGATTTGCCCGCCAAGGCTGACGGCCAACAGCCCTTGCCACGGGGATTCGAGGTACTGGCGCCGACTGTGGAACGCCAGGACGATTTCATCCGGATAGCTGGCGTTGAACACTCGGCTTTCGATCTGGCTGACGGCCATCGCCAGCAGTGCGGTGCTATCGTGCACGCGACCCAAGGGGCCTTCGCGCGTAAGGTCGAGCACGCCGAGGATGTCGCCTTGCGGGCAATGAATGGGCACCGAGGTACAGGAAAAATCAGTCAGTCGATCAAGATAGTGTTCGCCGCAATCGATCATCGTCGGGCGTGCTTCAACCAGAGCGGTGCCAAGGGCGTTGGTACCGCGGGCGGCTTCGCTCCAGCAGGCACCAAGGGTGATGTCCTGCAGGCCGCTACCCTTGAGACGATCCGCGCGACCTTCAACGGCAAGGATAGTCGCGTCGGAGTTGGCCAGAATGATCAGCCCTTCCTTGCCCTGGCGTTCGGCCAGGTAATCGATCGCCGGCAGCGCAGCATCGATCAGCAACCTGTTGCTGGCCAGCAGCACATCGAGGCTGGCGCTCGATTCCAGCGCCAGTTCATGCTTGGCATTGAAATTCACGCCATGACTGAGGCTGCGGCGCCACGATGCATCGATCTCCGCACGCAGCACGCCATCCGGCACTTCACCCTCCAGATGCAGTTTCTCCCGGGCAAGCCGGGCTTCGCGATGCAGCTTGGGGGGAATTATTTTTATAAGCGTCATCAAGCGCTCCGGTTCGGTCCGCTTTGCGCCTTTTTCGAGTTAAGCGCCCTGACGTCATCTTTACGTTAACGTCAGGTCGCTGGCAAGTGCCATATGGCGCCTGCTGCACCGGGCAGACCGATCCGTCGGTTATCCGGGACAAAGACGTCAGACGTGAGGATCCACTGGAGCTTTGCTCGGCGAGGCGTATTGCGGCTTGAGATGGCCATCCTGGTCGAGCAACCAGGCGTCCATGATCTGGCGCACCACGGGACCGGCAACACGACCGCCCGCCTCGCCGTTTTCGATCATCACTGAGATGACGATCTTCGGGTGTTCAGCTGGCGCAAAGCCGACGAACAAGGCATTGTCGCGGTTGCGTTCCAGTGTCTTCGCCCGGTTGTAGCGCTCGCCCTGCTTGATGGCGATCACCTGCGCGGTACCGCTCTTGCCGGCGATGCGGTATTGGGCGCCGGCGGCAGCCGCCCGGGCAATGCCTCGCGCGTCGTGCATGACCATTTGCATGCCGTGGTTGACCTGTTCCCAGTCCCGGGGATCCTTGAGCAGGATATTCGGCATAGGGTGCTCGTCTTCAGGGGCGACACCGTCCACGGTTCTCGCCAGATGTGGCCGGTTCCACACCCCTTTGTTGGCGATCAGGGCGGTGGCCTGTGCCAGTTGTAGCGGCGTGACCTGCATGTAGCCCTGGCCGATGCCGAGGATCACTGTCTCGCCTGGGAACCAGGGTTGGCGGCGCGTGGCGCGTTTCCAAGCCTGGGAAGGCATCAGGCCGGCAGACTCTTCGAACATGTCCAGCGAGACCTTTTCGCCAAGTCCGAACATGGCCATGTAATCGTGCAGGCGATCGATGCCCAGCTTGTGGGCCAGGTCGTAGAAGTAGGTATCGTTGGAGCGCATGATGGCTGCGTCCATATCGACCCAGCCGTCCCCACTGTGATTCCAGTTACGGTACTTGTGATCGAAGTCAGGGAGCTGATAGTAGCCCGGGTCGAAGACACGGGTCTGGGGGGTGACTACACCTGCATCAAGCCCGGCGATCGCCACTTCAGGCTTGATGGTTGAGCCGGGGGCGTAGAGGCCGCGTAGCACGCGGTTGAACAGGGGCCGGTCGATGGAGTCGCGCAGTGCAGCATATTCCTTGAAACTGATGCCGGTGACAAACAGGTTGGGGTCGAAGCTGGGTTTACTGACCATGGCCAGCACTTCACCGGTTGCAGGATCAAGCGCAACCACGGCGCCGCGGCGATCTCCCAACGCTTGCTCGGCGGCTTCCTGCAGTTTGACGTCGAGGCTCAGGACGATGTTTTTGCCGGGGATCGGATTGGTGTGCTTGAGCACCCGCAAGACCCGGCCCCGGGCATTGGTTTCGACTTCTTCATAGCCAACGCGGCCATGCAGCTGCGACTCGTAGAATTTTTCGATGCCAGTTTTACCGATCGATTGGGCACCACGGTATTCAACTGTATCAAGCGTTTGGGATTCCCTCTCGTTGATTCGTCCCACGTAGCCGATGGAATGTGCGAAATGGGCGCCCATTGGGTAATGGCGAACAAACTGTGGTTCGACATCAATGCCCGGCAAACGGAACTCATTAACCGCGAGCACGGCGATCTGATCTTCGGTGAGTTCATAGAACAGCGTAACCGGCACGAATGGATGCCGTGCCTGCTTCATCGCCTTGTCAAACAGCGCGCGATCCTCGATAGGAAGGTGCAGAAGATTGACCACCTGATCCAACTCGTCTTTGACGTCTGTGGCGCGCTCACGCGTGATGGTCAGGTTGAAGCTGGGACGGTTGTCCGCAAGGACCACGCCGTTGCGGTCGTAGATCAAGCCACGGGGCGGGGTGATCGGGAGGATATGGACGCGGTTGTTTTCCGAAATCGTCGAGTGGTAGTCGAACTCGATCACTTGCAGCACATACAGGCGCACGACCAGTGCGCAGGAGATCGCCGCAACGAACAAGGCGCAGGCCATCAGTCTATTGTTGACCAGGCGCGTCTCTTTTTCGTGGTCTTTGATCGGGATTGGTTCAGGCATTTCTGCAGGAGCTCTATGGATTTGAAAAGTAACGCCGGTCCATAGGCCTTGATAGCAGTCCCTTGAAAACGAGGTGCACCATACCAAAAAGTGCCGATTATTTCCTGCGGACAAAAACAAAACCCCTACCTGCATACGCAGATAGGGGTTTTGGAATTTAATCTTGACGATGACCTACTCTCACATGGGGAAACCCCACACTACCATCGGCGATGCATCGTTTCACTGCTGAGTTC
>NZ_JAKNRW010000028.1 GCF_023072615.1 Pseudomonas violetae | reverse complement strand
CGATCTCGGTCACGGCACCCTGGCCGAGGTTGAGATTGTTGACGCTGACTTTGCCGAGTGCCATGCAGTGCCTCGCTTAGCGGGGTGAGTTGAGGATTTGTTGCAGCACCTGGTTGAGCAGCAGACCAGTGTCGCGCTCGGTGCTTGCGCCGAGGAACTGCCGTTTAGGCAGGGTGATTTCCCAGCTTTGCTTTCCGGTTGATTCGGATTGTTCTTCGCTGAGGATGCGGATCAGTAGCCCGGCCTGGGCGTAGTTCACATGCTCCAGGATCCAGGCCACAGGGGGCCGGCTCAGGCTCTTCTTGCCGGCTTGGCGCACCTTGAAGCCCAACCGACGCAGGCGCTTGGCTTGCTTTTCGGTAGCGGCCAAGCCTTCAGGTACCCGGTTCCAGCGCTTCATCTGGGCAGCGGTGCGGCGTTCGGAGGTGCCGTTATGCTGCTGGGCAGCAACCCAGCTGGTCAGCGCATTGCGCCAGCCCAGGACAGCCTGATCAGGCGTCACACTGGTGACCTGCAGCAGCTTGCCCAGGCCGGCTTCCATCTTCTTCTTGCCCTTCCCCGGATTCTTGCGAGCTTCGAAGGGCGAGCCGTCCAGGTTCTTCTGGTTGCGGATGTTCTTGCGGCTCATCGTGCGTACGCGCTTGCTGACGTTGTTCAGCAGCCGCCGGCGCAATCGCGGCGGCAGGCTGAGCAATGCCAACTGTTCGCGCACGCCCAGCTGGCCGCGCACGTCCAGGTCAAAAGTGCTACGCGCCATAGGTGGCCACCTCGCCCTGCTCCGCGACCCAGAGGTCAAACGGGATGAATGACCAGGTGGTGCCGAACGCCTCGATCTCACCGGCCGAATCTTCGGCGAGATATTGCGGCTCAACGAATTCCAGGGTGATTTCGACGTCGGCCAGGTCCTGGTCGAGCATCTCGATGGCGAACGCCGGAGCGGCCAGATCTTCATCGCGACCGGGGTCATTGCTGGCCAGCCAACTGCCCACCAATGCCATCAGTCGGCCGGGGTGATCCGCGAAGCGTTCCATGATGATGACGGCGCGATAGCGCATATCACCCATGTGCAGGCCAGCCAAGTCCGGCTTCCAGATCAGCTCCAGGTTGACCTGATCGGTGAAGCTGTCGAGCTGCTCGGGCAGCACTAGTTGCCGCTCGATCAGGAACGTGGTTAGGGCGCGCAGCTTGTTCATAGCAGCGCCGCCGTGATGCGACCACGACCCTGCAGCGTGCGGACGGCCTGCTGACTGAAGGCCAGAAAGGTTTCTTTACGCTCGGGTTCTTCCTTGCCGGTGTTCTCGGCGATTTCTCGGCGGGTGACGGTGGCGAACTGGGGCAACAGACTGGCTTTGGCGCGGCAATACACAGCGCGCTTGTACGTCTCTACGTGAAATGTGTGCAGCGGCAGCACCGTAGGGTCTGCAGATTCCACGGAGGAGACGCCTAGCGATTGCCAGTAGGCTTTGCGCTTGGCTAGATCCTGGTTGACCTCAGTCATGGCCGTATTCAGATCAGCGCCCAGCAACTCGACCAGGTACTCCGCCGGCAGGCGGTACTCCTTCTGGAACTCGGACAAGGAGAGGTCCGGCCAGAAGCCGTCATTCTCAATTGTCTGCTCCACAAAGGTGGTGGGTTTCCCGGAAAAGCTCATTGCTGGGCACTCGAATAGGGGCGGGAAAACTGTTTCAGTGGGTCAGGCCATAAATGGTTGGCACACATCCACAGTTTCTCTCCGGGGGGGGGTAGTCGGTTATTCGGTGGCCGGTGTGGCCGGTTGTTTTTTCAGCGCCTTGCGGCAGTTTTCCATTCGCGTATCCACGCCGACCTTGGGATACAGCGCGGTGGCACGTTCAAAGTGCTTGAGTGCGGTTTCCCAGTCGTTGGCCTCCATGGCGCGGATGCCGATCAACTTGTGGTACTTGGCCGGGATCTGCTCGGTCAGTTGCCATTCCCCATCCACGCGGGGCAGCAGATTCGACAGGTAAGGCTCGGGGCTGCGATTGGCCTGGTACTCGACCATGGCCCACTCGATCACGGCGTCAGCTACAAAGGTCGGAATGTCGCGCTTGAAGCGCTCCGGCATGACCTGGCCCTGCTCCATCGCAAAGTCAGCCAGCTCCAGGCCGTCTTCGAACTGCGCGGTGTCGAACAGCCAGACCATCACCTGCACCAGGACACGGTTCGGCAGAACCTGGCCCGATTCGCAGTAACGCTGAACGAAGTCCTGGTACTTGGGCAGCAGCTCGTCGCGCTTGAGGGCTTGTTTGCCGGCCAGACCATTGATCGCACTCAGTCGCTCCAGATCTTGATCCAGGGCCGCTTCCTGCAAACGAATGTGCTTACGGGCATTGGCCGGGCTGCTCAAGGCCTCGGCCGGGGAGTACGCCACCGGTGCCGCTGCAGCAGCGGCAAGGGCATCGGCGCCCATGCTCAGGATCCGGCGCTTGTGCGACAGAGCCAGACTCACGGGGTCTCCTCCACCGGCACCAGTTCGACGTTTTCGGTCAGCGCGAATTTCTCCAGCTGCTCGATCACGTAACCTTCGTTGCGGCTGTTGTAATCCTCGACGCGGGAGCGTTTCGGGTTATCTACCGTCTGTTTGCGCCAGCTGGAGTCCTGGAAATAGATCGACAGGTTGTCGAAGCTGGTGACCAGCACAGCATTGACGGGGAAGTACGGCACGCTGAAGGCCGGCATGCCGCCGTAGGTAGCGATCACCTGGGCTTCTTCAATGCGTTCTTTTTCAGTCGGTACATCACCTTGTTTGGCGTAGAGCTTGGCCTTATCGGCGGCCAGCAGGTCGGTACCGATGATTGCGACCAGGTCGCCACCGTCGCGAAGGCGCTCGTCCACCATTTGCTTGGTGTCATGTACCAGGGCATCGAGGTTGGCGTAGTCGCCGCCCACGCCCAGCAGCACCTTGCCAGCAACCTTGCCTTCCTTGAGCACCTGCGCCGGGATCTGTTCGCGGGCCTGCTGCAGCCAACCCTTGTTCACGTCCTGCAGCATCGGGTTGTCGGTGATATTGGTCTGCGCGGCAGCCGAGGTGCCGTGGAAACCGATGATGATGCGGTCGAGAGCGATCTGCTTTTGCACAGCCGCGGAATAACGCTGGTGGAAGTCCGGAAACTTCGCCCAGGCGTCAATTTTCGCGTAGGGCATCCCGACATCGGATTCAGTGGAATGCAGTTCGTAGGTGGACTGATCCAGCGCCGAAGCGTCTTTGGCAATGCGATCAGTGGTGTTGGTGTTGGTACGGCCAGTGACTGGGCCGGAAACACCGATGAACACCTTCTGACCTTTGATCTCGGTCACCGGGATGACGTTGATGCGCTGCAGGAAGTCCGACTTGGCGGTGATCGCCTCGTTCAGCTCCTGGGCAATGGTCGGATCGACACTGAATTGCTTGCTGGCCAGCTCAACACCGTAGTTTTCGGCGATATCGAGCAGCAACTGAGCAAACATCTTGGCGCCGTAAGCGCTCAGAGAATATGCCATGTCAAAGCACCCGCTTTTTGGTGGTCGCTGCTGGACCAGTGGTTTTCGGCAGCTGACGGCCAGTGGTGGTGTTCTGCAGCGCGGTGAACTGCTTCTGCAGGGCCGTCATGCTGGCCAGCAGGGCCTTGTTGGAAGCACCGCCGTTACGAGCGAATTCGCGCTCTGCTTCTGCAGTAGTGACGATCTCGTCCACTGCCGCACTCACGTCGTCGATCGGGGCTTGGTCGGGTTCTGGTGCATCTTCGGCTGCAGGCTCAATCACGGCCTGAATGCCGGCAGCGACAACCAGCAGCTGCGCCAGCAGGGCTTTTAAGGCCGTTGCAGTAGCTTCGTCCATTGGGGGTTTGCTCTCGTTGGGGGGGTCGGTTTTGTCATCGGCTGCTGGGGGCTCGACAGCGAAGCGCTTGAACAGGCTGGTGATCATCGTCGCCAGCTTGGCGAGCTCGCCTTGGGGCTTTTCTTCGCTCAAGTTGCCCAGCTCAACAGAGGCGGCGTAGTACGCGGCTTTGTTGGTGCGGTTCGAGAAGTACAGTTCCTGGGTGCCCAGGCTGGCCGGTTGATCGGTGACGGCCAGGCCGGTGAGATAGGCTTTGCCGGAATTGGCGAAGTTCGGGAGGATCTCGACGCTGGTGAACAGCTTTTCGCCCTGATCGTTGAGCCAAAGCAGCTTTTGGTTTGGCTTGAGCTGGGCTTCCAGTGCAACTTGGCCAGGCTCCAGATCGTCTGCTTCCTCGACCAGGCGCACGGCGAAAACGGTGCCGTGGGAACCGCTCCAACGTTCGTGCTCGGCCCAGATCACAGCCGTGTATTTGGATGGTGAGTACGTCTCAGCGACATCGCGCAGTTCCTGGGGAAGGATTTCTCGGCCATCTACGGTCGGGCCGCTGGTGGCGACACGTTTCCAGAACGAAACAAGGGAACGGGGCATGGGCGATAACTGCGCTCAATCGGTGATTTGAGCCGCCACGATATGGACCAGTCGGGCTCCAAACAAACGATTCAAATGCGCGCTCCACCTATTTTCGACTTTTAGGAGGAACGCGGAATTTAACACCGCGTTTGCCGCGTTTTCGCCGCATAGACTGCGGCCCATGCTCTACTCAACCGAAGTAAAAGAAGCCGCTAAACGTCTGTTTCTACGCCGCTGCAAGGCGAAGGAAATTCAGGCGCAACTCAACCTGCCCAACATCCGGATCGTCTACTACTGGATCCGCCAGGGCGGCTGGGAAGACATGCTGTCGGATGAAGAACCGCTGACCGCGATCGGCCGTCGGATCACCCTGCTCCTGGACAAGGCCACCAGCCTGAGCAAGGACGATCTGAATGAGCTGGACCGGCTGACCACCATTCGCGAACGGCTTCTGAAACAAGCCGCCAAGCCATCGCTGGCACCGAACTCAGAGGATCCGGCGGAGCCCCAGGAACGACGCCAGAGCTCGCGTGGCGAGCGTTCCGGCCGCAGGGACAGTGGTGACAAGAAGCGGGAAAAGAAGGCCAAGAACGATATCAGCGGCCTGACCGAAGTGGACTTCCTGGATAAGTTCATCTCCAAGATGTACGGCTATCAAAAGGAACTGTTCGCGGCCAAGCAAAACCCGCTCACCTGCAGGATCCGGAACATCCTCAAAAGTCGCCAGGTCGGCCTGACCTACTACTTCGCCGGCGAAGCCTTCATGGACGCGGTCCTGACCGGCGACAACCAGGTGTTCCTGTCGGCCAGCCGATCGCAATCGGAGATCTTCCGCAGCTACATCATCCAGTTTGCCCAGCAGTGGTTTGGCATCGAGCTGACCGGCAACCCGATCACGCTCAGCAACGGCGCGGAACTGCGTTTCCTCAGCACCAACAGCAGCACCGCCCAGGGCTACCACGGCCACGTTTACGTGGACGAATACTTCTGGATTCGCGACTTCGAAAAACTCAGCACCGTGGCCAGCGCCATGGGTACACACAAGAAGTGGCGCAAAACCTACTTCTCGACACCCAGCGCAGTGTCACACCAGGCCTATCCGTTCTGGTCCGGTGAAGAGTTTCGCAACAGCAAGCGCGGCAAAAAGGCCGGCGGCACCTGGCCTACCGAAGCGGCGTACACGCAAGGTGCGCTGTGTCCGGATGGCCAATGGCGCAAGACCATCACCATCCAGGATGCGATCGACGGCGGCTGCGATCTGTTCGACCTCGAGCAGCTGCAGCTGGAGTACGACGAGGACAAGTTCCAGCAGCTGTTCTATTGCAAGTTCATCGACAGCTCGCATAGCGCATTCGGCCTGAAAGACCTGGAGCGCTGCTACTCCGACCTGACGTTGTGGGAGGACTACAAGCCCGAAGAAGACCGCCCCTATGGCAACAGCCCCGTCTGGATCGGCTACGACCCCAGTCGGACCCGCGACGACGCCACTTGCGTGGTCATTGCCCCGCCACTCGAAGCTGGAGCGAAATTCCGCATCCTGGAGAAGCACAGCTGGCGAGGACAGTCGTTCAAGTACCAGGCCGAGCAGGTCAAGAAACTCACCGAGCGCTTCAACGTGCAGCACATCGGCATCGATACCACCGGCATCGGTTATGGCGTGTTCGACCTGGTGCGCGACTTCTACCCACGGGCCACCTCGATTCACTACAGCCTGGAAACGAAAAACACGCTGGTCCTCAAGGCCCAGGACACGATCCAAGGCAGCCGCATCGAGTGGGATGCCGGGTGGACCGACGTTGCCCAGGCGTTCCTGACCATCAAGCGCGGCACCACCGGCAGCGGCCAGATCACCTACAGCGCTTCGCGCACCGAGGCCACCGGCCACGCCGATATTGCCTGGGCAATCATGCATGCCCTGGCCAACGAACCCTTGAACACGAACAAGCGGCGCCGGAGCCGCTACATCACGAGCGGAACCCATGCCCAACCGACGCAAAAAGCACCAGGTCATCCAGCAGCAACGCCAGCAGCAGCCAATGCGCTCGTTCACCTTCGGGGAACCAGAACAAGTGCTCAGCGGCAACATCGGCGAGTACGTGGGGGTGTTTCCCAGCGACGACGGCGAGATCTACAAGCCGCCGGTGTCACGCACGGGCCTGGCCAAACTGCTGCGCGCCAACGCGCACCACGGCGCCATTCCGAAGTTCAAACGCAACTTGCTGTTGCGTGAGTTCATCCCTTCTGACGGCTGCAGCTCGCAAACCATGGGCCGCGCCGGATTGGACTACATGGTGTTTGGCGAAGCGTACTTCTACCGGGACACCAACGCCTTTGGCCAGATCCTGGAGCTGCAGCACCTTCCGGCAATCAACATGCGGGTCAAGGTAGGCGGCGGTTTCAGAATGCTGCTGCCAGACAATAAGTTTATGGACTTCGAACAGGACGAGATCGAGCACGTCATGGACTACGACGTGGAGCAGAACATCTACGGCATTCCGGACTATTTGGGCGGCCTGCAGGCGCTGCTATTGAACGAAGCGGCCACCCTCTTCCGCCGGCGCTACTACAGCAATGGTGCGCATGCCGGCTACATCTTCTACACCAACGATCCGGATCTGACGGAAGAAGACGAAAACAACCTGCGCGAACAGATCAGCGCGAGCAAGGGCGTGGGTAACTTCCGCTCGATGTTCGTCAACATCCCCAATGGCAAAGAAAACGCCATTCAGATCATCCCGGTAGGTGACTTTCAGGCCAAAGACGAACTGGAAAAGGTGAAGAACATCACCCGCAACGACGTGATCGCGGCCTGGCGAATGAACCCTGCACTGGCGGGCATCATCCCGGAAAACAGTGCCGGCTTTGGCGATATCGAAAAGATCGATCGCGTGTACACCAGCAACGAAATTCGCCCGATCTGTCAACTTTTCGACCAGGTGAACGATAGCTTACGGGGTGACAGACGAATCGCCTGGAGGGATACGAAGGAAGCAGTGGATTCCACTGCATCTAGTGCCTAGCAAAGAGATTGCCACTACAGATTGTGGCAATATAGTGGCGATTGGCTGCCCTGGGGAGGGAACACAATGCGAGTTACATGCAAATGCGGGCACAAGGGCCGGATCGCTTCGCGAGATGAGCTATCCATGGATTTCGCGAAGCTGTACTGCCAGTGCCTGGATGCAAAGTGCGGGCACACATGGGTCGCGAACCTAACGTTTTCACACACGTTGAGCCCGTCAGCTCAGTCATTCGAACGGATGTTGTTCGACCGGTTGAGGGATATGCCCAGGGCGAAACAGCGTGAGCTTTTTGAGCAGCTGGGTTCACAGGCGGTGGCGTGAGATGCAAATCGCCGACTCAACTATGCCGGCGATCGATCAAAGGGAATGGGTTTTCAGTTACCAGCTGGTTCGTCCGGATGGGTCGCTAAGAGCTCAGACATTCGGCGGAGATGGACTTGTTCCTGTTCACTCAGTAGGCGGTACAACCGAATGAACCGACGTTCAATTTTGGTCAAGCTAAGCCATTCGAACTCGGTGTTTCCGACACTGCCAAGTTCGTCTTTGGTGCGATCCAACATGCTTACTACTCCATAAAGTGCATTGCTGAATCGACGATATCGGGGCGCAAACCGGCGTTAGTAATGGAGAGCGACGAATGTCATACATGCTTTGTTACAGGTTAATTCCGCGATCGAGCGGCATCGTCTGCCATGGCTTTAAGAAATCGACGGATAGCTTCTTGGTCCCCTGGCGTGATGCTCCTGTATTGCGTCACGAGCAGATCTTCCATTTCGGAAAGCTCGTCATTGCGCAGTGTTGCGCGAACGCCATTCACGATATAGCCCACATCGAACCCAAGCTGGCTAGAAGCCATGCTCAGGTAAGACGCGGTGGGGTCGCTTGCGCCAGATTCATAGTTGCCTTGAGTACGTTTCGATACACCAAGTTTTTCGGCGAGCTGATCCTGAGTAAGCCCCGCCTGGGTGCGCAGCTGTCGAAGCCGTACACCGATCTCTTCGGAGAGAGTCAAATTATTTCCACTCGCATATTTACATTGGCAGTTTTTTGCCACATCCTGCGCTCGTCATCACACGAAAACGCAAGGAATTGCACTATGCCCAACACAACCATAACCGAGCAAGCCCGGCAACAAGCGCGGGACGCATTGGAGAAGCGCGGTCAGACCGCGAAAGACTTTGCAAAGCTGCATAACCTGAATCCCAGCACCGTATACGCGGTGCTGAGTGGCCAGAGCCGTTGTCGCCGTGGGGAGGCACATCGCGCCGCGGTGTTGCTTGGTATCAAAGACGGCGTGATTGAACAGTAATGGCACTGGGCCACAGGGAGAAGTAGAAGATGAATTGCCCAGTACTAAAAGAACGCCGGAAAGTGATGCGGAAAATAATTCTGGCTTATCCAGGTGGTAGAGAGTCCGCCGCCGGACGTCTTGGCTTTGAAAAGGTTAAGCAGTTTGACAACCACCTATATGGACCCAGCCGCCCACTGACGGAATCGCAGATCTATCAACTGGAGCGAGCAGCAGGCACCGCCCATTACCCCGAATACGTCGCAGCCATATACGGCGGCATGTTCGTCGCCGTAGCTGAGCCTGACTCGCTGGACAATGTTGAGCTGTACACCAGGTGCGTGCAGACAGCCGCCAAGCGCGGGACGGTCGACCAGATCATTGCCCAGGCGCTCGAGGACGGTGTGATCAATCAAGTTGAGGCCGATGCCATCCTCAGAGCCGACAGCCTGCATATGGCTGCCAGGCATGCGGAAGTACTTGCCGTTATCCAGTTGCACGCATCTAAGTCAGGGGTTGCCCAATGAACAACGTTTTCACGGATATGGACTACCAGGACACCATTCGCGCCGCCGCACTGGCTTTCCTCGAGCGTCACCAGGGCGAGCACTTGGGCGATTTGGGTCAGTTCATGTCACGGACAATCGATCACCTGGTTGAAAGCCTCGAAGTTAAAGAGCCTTTGGCCACGCGATTGGCGTGTCTCGCCTACAGCGACCTCCAGACTATCAATTCACGCCAACGGATCGACCGGAAGGCGAGCAGTGAATACACCGTCGTGATTACCGATCCCGTTCGTGGTTGCTCTTGGTCAGTGCACGCCTACCTGATCTACGAACACCTGATTGCCGTCGGCCACGGCACACGCCTCACCCCCGCTACCTAACACCCCTTTACCAATGTCCCGAGCCCCACACCCTGTGGGTTTGGGTGAGTTTTGCCTGATATCGAGGTTTCACTATGGGAAACGCCGTGATTGTTACCACCCAAATGCCTTCGGCCCAAGCCGAAGCGCTACTGGCTGCCATACGTGCGCAGTACCAGGTGAGCCTGAGTGAACACTGGTACGCAGACGAATATCGCTACGTCCCTCAGATCGCACGACACAAATCAATTCTCGACAGAACCCCGGTGATGGCAGCCCAGAAAAGCCTGATGGCCGCCTTATCCCTCAGCCTTAAAGCAGCGAAGTAGCAGCCATGATGAATGAAGATATCCGCACTCAAGTACTTCAACGGCTGGAAGACGACTTCGGCCTGAAGTTACGTGTGGGCACGAACTACATGCGGGGCGGCGTTTGCCCAGCCTGCAACAAAAAAGAGCTGTATGCGCGCCACGACAAACCCTGGCAGATCCGCTGTGGTCGTCCGGAGCGCTGCGGCCATATCGAGCACGTCAAAGAGATCTATGAGGACCTGTTCGAGGACTGGAGTAAGCGAGCGCCGGCAACGGACAACGACCCGACCGTAACCGCCCGTGCATACCTGGAATTCGCCCGCGGGTTGAATGCTGGAAATATGACCGGTTGGTTTACCCAAGAAAACTACGTCAACCACGAAACGAACGAGTCCAGTGCCACGATTCGATTCGCCCTGCCGAACGGTGGCTACTGGGAGCGCCTGATCGATCGCCCTGCTCGCTTCGGCAAGATGAAGGCCCGTTTCAAGCCCAAATACAGCGCCCAGGGTGAATGGTGGTCCCCGCCGAATGTGGACTTGGCCACTGTCAAAGAGCTGTGGATTGTCGAGGGCATCTTCGACGCCGTTGCCCTGGTGCAAAACGCCGTCGATGCGGTGTCAGCCATGTCGAGCGTGAACTTCCCGATCGAAGCTTTGAAGCAGCTGCTCGAGCAGCGTCCGGGCAATCTGCCCACTCTGGTGTGGGGTCTGGACAACGAACCAACCGCACGCGGCTACCTGCTGCGCTGGGTGAAACAGGCACGCGAAATGGGTTTCACGTGTAAGGCAGCGCTCATTCCGCAGCGGGATAAGAAAGTCGACTGGAACGATCTGCACCAGCGGTGGCAGTTCGAAGAAGAAGGTAAGGCCCGCAACGACAGGCGCAAGCGTGATTTGGATGCTGCGCGCCATGAAGGCGATTTGCTGCTGGCTCCGTCACCGAAAGAGAAGGCGCTGCTGATGTACACCTGGGAGGAAGGTTTCCCGGAGTTCGCCTTTGATTTTGGCAACCAGACTTACTGGGCCAAGTTCGACCTGTCGAAGCTCGAAGAGGAACAGAAGGCGCTGGCCACCAGCGATGATCACGACGACCAACAACTCAACGACAAGGCAGCCCGCCGCAAGGTGCTGCAGAACGTCTGCAGCCTGAAACTTCTGGCCAACTGCCGCTTCGAGGCGTTGTACAAGCAGGTGAGCGACGTCACCAACGAGGCGTGGTTTTACTTCCTGGTGGCGGGTATCCATGACGACCAGGGCGAGAACTACACCTTCACTCCGAAACAGATCTCCTCGAGCAGCGAATTCAAGACCCGTCTGATGTATTCCGGCGCAACCTGGCTCGGCACTCAGAAGCACTTGGACCAGATCGTCATTCGGCAAACCGAACGCTTAAAGACCGTGGAGACCATCGACTTTCTGGGCTACAGCCGTGATCACAAGGCGTACATCTTCAATGACATCGCCATATGCGGCGGATCTGTCTACAAAGCCAACGACGAGGACTATTTCGAGTTCGGCAAGCAGCGGGTCAAATGCCTTATGAAGTCGGTAAAACTCAAGATGGCCTTGGATAAAAAGGGCTATCGCGAAGACTGGCTGCCGAACCTTTGGACCGTCTTCGGCGAGAACGGCATTCTGGCCCTCACCTACTGGTTTGGCTCGCTGTTCGCCGAGCAGATCAGGGCAGAGCATGAGAGCTTCCCGTTCCTGGAAATGTCGGGCGAGCCCGATTCGGGCAAAACCACGCTGATCAAGTTCATCTGGAAGCTGTTCGGGCGGAACTATGAGGGCTTCGACCCGGCCAAGAGTTCGTTCTCGGGCCTGAGCCGGGCGATGGGCCAGGTGGCCAATATGCCCCTAGTGCTGCTCGAGGCTGACCGGAACACCAACGAAGATAACTCCAAGGCCTTCGAGTGGGACCAGTTCAAGGACTTCTATGGCGGCGGCACGCTGCGCACCCGGGGCGTCAAATCCAACAGCAACGACACCTACGAGCCGCCGTTTCGCGCCTCCATCGTGATCGCTCAGAACGCCATCGTTACCGGCCACGAAGCGATCATCAGCCGTATTGTCCGGTTGCCGTTTCTCAAGCCTGTTATCACCGATGCGAGCCGCAAAGCTGCTGATGCGATCGTCCAGACCGAGCTGGATGACGTCAGCCACTTCATCGTGAAGGCAATGCGCGCCGAACCGCAGGTGTTGAAGCGCTTTGCCGAACTGTATCCCAAGTACCGCGCCGAACTATGGGCCAGCCGTAACCTGGCATCCGATCGGGTCATCAAGAACCACAGCATGATGCTGGCCCTGCTGGACTGCCTGCAGCTCGTTATCGCCATTCCAGACCACATGGTCCAGTCCTGCCGCAAATACATTCTGAAAGCGGCCAACGAACGCCAGGCGGCGATCAGCACCGATCCGAAAGAAGTGAACGAGTTCTGGCAGGTGTTTGATTACCTGGAATCGCTGCCTTCTGCACCGATGGTCAACCACAGCAAGAAGGCAGGCGTGATTGCCATCAACCTAAACCAGTTCGCCGAGGTTGCCTTGGAACACCGCCAGCGGATTCCCGACCTGGCCGTGCTGCGCCGCCTGCTCAAAGACTGTCGGGCTCATCAGTGCCTGGATACCCAGAAGCGGGTGGAAAGCAGCATCCGCGCTAGGCAGCAGGACATGGCGCCGACTGCCCACATCCCTTCCACCATGCGCTGCTTCATCTTTCGGGAGTAACTGCCATGCAGATTCAAGTTATCGCGAACCCTAAAAACACCGACGTAGTTAACGATCTTTATCGGCGGATCGGGAAGGAGACCGGTCGCCCTGCGGTAAGCGCCGGCGCGTATGGCGCACGTGGTCTGGTCACCATTTTGTGGGTCAGGGCCGAAGGTGGCCAGCGCGAGATTTTGGTTATGGATTGTGATCGGGACCAGATCCAAGCAGTGCTGGAGTGGCGTTCCGAGATGGAAGAAAGCGTTGAGTTTGACGACCTGGTGATTCACCTGGTGCGAAAGGCTTAGAGCGAAACGAGCGCCGGCAGACGCCGGTCGAGAAAGGGATGTCGAGGAGTTGCACCTCCCCGACACCAACCACTGAAAGGAGCAATCCCATGCGAGGAAACACCCAAGTCAGCAGCGAAGTGAAGGCTATCACATCGCCTGAACAAAGCGCGCAGACCGTCCGCCACCTGGTGACGATCCGAATCGTCGGTACCGCGCTTTTCGACTACCAGGTGCGCAAAACCACCGATGCCCGAATCCGCCTTGAGTCGCTGGCCACCATGGCCCAGGCACAGGGCGACCTGACCGACGACGAAGCGCTTGTCGTCGCCCAGGTACTCGCCAACCCCACCAACTCCATCCAGCAGCTGCAGGGCCGCAATCATGTCTGAACAAACCAACATCAAGCGCTTCAAGGTCAAGAACACCTGGAAAGACTACGAGGTGACTCTTGGGGTAGACCTCAATCGGCTCACCGCTGAGCGCGCCACCATGATCAACGGGTTCTGGACCAATGCAAAAGATCGAGTAGCCGAGGAAAACGGTGACGTTGTGAAAGCAGTTGTTCGGATGTTTGGGCAAGTGATGATCAACATGATGCTGGCCGAAGGTGGAGCGAGCTTCTCTGGTAAGCCACGGGGTCCCTTTGATGACGCTGGGCCCATCTGGACGGAGGACTTACATAACGAGGAGGGTTGGGGCGGCACGATCAAAGAGGACGGGTATGGGTGGTGCGGGATCAAAGTGATTGAAGCCGACGTGGAAACCGTAGGCTTTGACGATGTCGAGCTCGAGGAGCTGGCCCATGTCTAAACCATCAGAGCGCATCCGTCCGCCATTGGCTATCAACCCGCTGGACCTACCGAGCCATTGCGACATTTGCGGCCTCGCCCGATCGACGCAAAAGCACCAGAAATGCAGCCGGACGCGCCAGGCCCGCAAGAATGCTGAATGGGATATCCGCCTGGCAGAGGTTGCAGCTGCTCGAGCAGCTCGGGAGAAACGCTATGTCCGCTAATAAACGCCTAGTGCGCACGCACAACACTTACGACACCAATACGCTGACTGACCTGCTGTCGGTAGTGATGGCAAACATTGAAGACGCCCTACTTGAAACAGGCGCCGAGCCGACCACTGATTACAACCGCATGGACCTGCTGCGCGAAGCAACACCGTTCGTTTTGAGCATGTTTAGCGAGAACCGGGATCCCGTGATTTTGAACTGCACATGGAACGAACCCGAGGGTGAACGCTAATGGCTGATCAGTGGATCTATGAAGTGCACCACCTGGTGCGTGACAACGACATGTCCATCTGCTGCCGCTGCCCACACTGCCAACGAGTATTGGGGATCGACGGTGATGAATTTGACGATGTGCGCGGAGAGCAATATCAGTGCACTTGCGGAGGATGGTTCGAAGTTAGCTACAACGCTAAGGCTCTGAACCGAGATTCGACACTTCCCCCCAATCGCGGAGTTCCTGAGTAGTAGCACGTAACAACGCTAGAAAATTTGCTCACAACTTCTAATAACTACCCCACCTGCGTTGAACCACAATGCTGGTGGGGCTTTTTCGTGAGAAACACATGGGGAATTCAAGCAGTGATGTTCTCAGTTTTGAGGACCTCCAGCGCATCACGGGTTACCAGCGCCGATCAGACGTGGAACGGACCCTGCTCGAGCAGGGCATTCGCATGTTCCGTGGCCGCACGGGGCCATGGACTACAATTGACTTAATCAACCGGGCCGGCGGCGTAGGGCGAGGCCGGCAGGAACGTTACGACGCCGACATTCTATGAAGAAAGCCCGTAAGCGGAAGCACAATCCGCACATCCCAGCCCACATCGATCAAGCCGCGCTCCCCGCGGCTATTTACTTTGACCAACGGGGCTCCGGGATTTGGTACACCTCTCATCGTGATGAAAATGGCAAGCAACGTCGGCGCAACGTCGCCCCTGCCGATGCAACGATGGCCGAGCTGCACCGCATCATGGACGAGGTGAGCAACACGGATCGCGACACCCTGCGCTACCTGTGCCAGCAGTTCCACGAAAGCCTCAAGTTCAAGGGACTGTCCTCACGAACCCAAGACGATTACAGCTACTGCCACGACGTCCTGGTCAACCAGGACACCAAGATGGGTAAGCCCTTGGGTGACCTGGCGGTCCGTCGGTTCTCCCCCGCCCTGGTACAACGTTTGGTCGACAAGATCGCCGGCGAGGGCACGCCTTCGAAAGCTGCTCACGTGCTGCGTTACCTACGCCGTGTACTGCAGTGGGGCAGGAACCGTGACTACCTAGACACCAATCCTGCCTTGGGCATTGAATCACCGGCCGAGCGGAAGCAGCGCAGATTGCCTGCGGTAGAAATGATGGAAACCTTAATCGACCGGGCCAAGGCATTTGGGCGTCTGCATCGTAATGAACCCAACAGCTGTCCCGTTTACCTGAGCATCGTGATGGAGCTGGCCTATCTGTGCCGGCTCCGGGGGATCGAGGTAGTGACCCTGACTGACGCCAATGAGCTCAAGGAAGGGGTGCAGACTAACCGGCGCAAGGGCAGCCGCGACAACATCGTGCGCTGGACCCCGCGCCTGCGTGCCGCCTGGGACGATGCCAAGGCCTACCGAACCAAGATCTGGACGGTCCGCAGCTTTCCCACACCGCTACATCCCGAGCGGCGCCCGCTGATCGTGAGCAGCCATGGTACGGCCCTGAGCAAGTCGGGGCTGGATACCGCATGGCAGCGCTTCATGACAAAGGCTATCGAAGCTGGCGTGCTCCTCGAGGAGCAACGCTATGGACTCCACGACCTCAAGCGGCGCGGGATCACCGACACGCCCGGGAACCGTGCCGACAAGCAGCAGGCCAGCGGCCACCGTGACGAATCCATGCTTGATATTTATGACCTCAGCCTTCCTTTGGTAGACGCCTCCTCAACGCCAACCCCCTTTAAACCCCTCGCGTAACAAGCTCACTCAACCCCCTGAAAACACTAGGCTTTCGGGCGTTTGCACGTAACAAGAAAGTGACCTAAGTCATTGATTTCATTGTTGTGTGCAGCTGCCTTGTAATCAGTAGGTCCCGGGTTCGACTCCTGGTGCCGGCACCATATAGATCAACAACTTAGGCTCACCGGAAGGTGGGCCTTTTTTGTTTGCAGGGTTTCATGCCCAGTTTGGTCACAGCTTTGGTCACAGCTGCTCAATTGGTTGAATCCTGAGGCACCCTTCTTTATCAATACCTAGCTACACCATCGGCCAGAATCCTGCGCGTAGTCACAATGAAAGGATGGCCATCTCGCGCAGTAAAGCCGATACCCACTTCTGACTCACCGAACAACATCCTGTTACCCTTTCCTCTTCGCGGAGGACACGCCTTGCCAAACTCAGATCTAGCTTCCTCACTGCTTTTCAAATCCGAAAATCGACTTGCCCTCGAAGGCGCCATCATGGAGCTTTCGAACTGGGTCGAACAACGTGGCTCGGCTAAGATCGCCGCCAACGTGCGCGGTACACTAGAAGGAATCGACAAAAACGAAGAGCTCATCAAGATGAAACTCGCAGTAATGATGGCGCCTGAGCGACTGCAATCGGCCGATTGTGTTGAAAAAGTCGGTTCTCCAGACTGCCCGCGCACTGACTCCTGAAAATGCCTTTTTTGCGCGCAGCTACGCGAAATCTGAGCCCGGAATCCTCTGCTCAAAGTAAAGAATTCAATCTCAAACGCGTATTTTTCTGCCGTGGAAACCATGGCCGACTTTTTCAACAGAGTCGGTCGATTGCTGACTCTCGCCACCGTCAGCTTCGAGTCGTTTTTTGTCCATCGCAACAGGCAGTAATCGACCAAGAAATGGCCATCCGCACTGCGTCCTATAATCACTCTATAATTCCCTGTAAACCGTATTCCAACCTCAGCCAACGGAGCTTTCGCGGTTAGACGGGAAGCGCCCGCCAAGCGCGTCTTTTGTATGCCTGCAATGGTCTAGTTGGTTGATAAAACATGCGTGTCGACCAAGAGGAAGCCGGCTAAGGGCGCATGCGGCCTTCCGATGATTTGGTGCGTCCAGCCTCGACGCGAACGACAAAGATGCGCGGTCGATTTCGCTTCCGATTATGCGTATCCAGGCTTGGGCGTCGGACAAAGATGGCTCTGATTTCCTGGACACTTCAGCTTGGCTCCTCAATAGCTCGGTTATTCGCTGAGGAGGCTTTTGTGGTTTTTTGATGACCGTTTCTGGCCGAGATTCGCCGGTATCGAGGGGCGACTGTCGACCCATTGCAGTCATTCGTCGTGGACTGCTATCCCGAAGCTGACAATGGAAATCGAGGTCTCATAGGGTTATCGCCCGAACCACCAGGGCCGAACTCTGCGCGATACCAGCAGTCAGCCCGTGACGCCCGCGTAGCCGTCCCCCGCCCCGCAAGCCATTTTTTTTCAAGACATAACGTCCAGAATCTGGACATATTGATTATTTGTGGATACTTTGTCATCGCGGCCCCAAGAGAGGCTGCTCATAACAATAAACAGCGCCGTATCGACGCATTTCTGACTTCTGCCACCCTGATTGGAGTGCCGTAATGTCAACATCCTCATCCGCTGCAAACACAGGTTCGCCACTGATTTACTCGCTGACCTTTCAGTTATTCATTGGGTTGCTGCTTGGCACCCTCGTTGGACTTCTATGGCCGCATTTCGCCGCACAGCTCAATCCGCTGGCTGGAGCTTTTGTCAAACTGATTAAAATGGTTGCAGGCCTGATCGTATTTCTTACCGTGGCCAGTGGGTTTTCTCAGATCAGGAAAGGCACAGGTCTTGGGCGGCTGAGCGCCGTTACGCTGATATATTTTGAGGTCATCAGTACCGTAGCGCTGGTGTTGGGATTGTTGCTGGGCAACCTCTTCAAACCAGGCGCAGGTCTGTCGATTCCTGCGGATGGTGTTGCAACCGTGGCATCGTTTGCTCAAGCCGGCCAAGCGTTGTCTACGGTCGACTTTTTGCTCAATGTCATTCCCAAAACCGTGCTTGATGCTCTGGCTGGTGGAGCGATGTTGCAGATCCTGTTGGTCGCGCTGCTGTTTGGTTACGCATTATTTGCACTGGGTGAACGTGCCGAGCCCTTGGCACAAAATCTTCGTTTGTGGACTGAAGTCAGCTTCAAGGTGGTCGGTGTTATTCTGCGTTTGGCACCTATCGGCGTCTTCGCTGCTGTGGCATTTACGATAGGAAAATTCGGACTTGCGGCACTACTGCCACTGATCAAGATGATCGGTCTGGTGTATCTGGGGTGTGCGTTGATGATTGTGCTGGTGTTCGCCAGTATTGCGCGGCTCACCGGATTCAGTCTGTGGTGGTTCATCAAGCTTATCCGCAAGGAGTTGATTATCGCCTTTACAACGACCTCATCGGAAGCGGCTCTACCGGGTTTAATGACCAAACTCCAGGAAGCGGGTTGCAGCAAGAGCGTTACCGGATTTGTAGTGCCTGCCGGATATTCATTCAACCTGGACGGGTCATCCATTTATCTCACAGTGGCTGTGCTGTTCATTGCTCAGGCAGCTGGACTTGATCTTGGTTGGTCCGAGCAGTTGTCGTTATTGTTGGTGTTTCTGCTGACCTCCAAGGGGGTTGCTGGCGTGAGCGGAGGGGCCTTCATAACACTGGCGGCTTCCCTGACGATGTTTCCAGACATCCCATTGGCTGGCCTTGCCTTGATTCTGGGTGTCGACCGCTTGATGGACACTATGCGTACACTCACCAACGTTCTGGGTAACGGGGTCGCGACCATGGCTATTGCCCGATGGATGGGGCAACGCGGCGGCGATGACCCGGCGCACGCCGCGCTGACAGAATCAGGTCAAATTTGTAAGTCGGTGCTGGAGCCCATCCCAACGTCCAACCCGGTCGCCTGAATAGTTCTCTCAACCTATCAATTCACCTCTGGCATGAGCTTGCACCATGAGCGCAAAAAACGACGAAGCCACTAACATCCTCAACCAATTGGGGCTGATTGCGCGGGGGCTGGGTGAAACATTCGCGCCTTTTTGCGAAGTGGTGGTGCATGACCTGCAAGACCCCAATCACGCCATTCATGCGATTCACAACAACCTTTCGGGGCGTCAGGTAGGCGATCCGGCAACCGAACTCGGCCTGGCTCGCATTGCTGATACACAGTATCCGGAAGTGATCGCCAATTACGCCAACCGCTTTCCTGATGGTCGACAGGCCAAGAGCACCTCGATAGGGATCAAGGATTCGAACGGCCGGTATGTCGCGGCACTGTGCATGAACCTGGACTTGAGTCTGTTCCAGAGCCTGCAAAGCGCGATGGGGCAATTCACCAACGTGGTCAAGAATGGTGTTACGGAAAACCTGGATACCAGCAATGCTGACGCCATTCGCCAGCGTATCGACGAGTTCGCTGCGCGTCAGGCCACGACACCACGCGCACTGAAGACCGAAGACAAACGTTTGCTGCTTCGCGAACTGAAGGGCAGCGGTTATCTGGAAGTTCGCAAGTCGATGGAGGTCATCGCCCAACATTTGGGCGTGTCCCGCGCGGCTGCCTATAGCTACGTGAAATAACACTGGCCGGTCTCGTACCGGCATTACTCCGGCAAATTTTTCCCCCGCGTGAGGGGATAGTTCTCCTCGCCCTGAATAAAGGTATCGCCATGCTTAATCCCGCTATCCAGTGCGCCAACAGTAGCTCCATCAGTCCTCCTGCGGGGCACTATTCTCATGTCTGTATCGTCGGCGGATTTGTGATGATTTCCGGTCAGTTGCCTATCAATTCCGAGGGGCAGGCATTGGCAGACCAGAGTTTCGAGGAACAAACTCGGCAGGTCCTGACCAATCTTGAGCATTGCCTTGCCCAGGCAGGCGTCGACAAATACAGCCTGGTGCAAGTGCGTGTCTATGTCACCGATATTTATCAATGGCCAGCTTTCAATCGCCTTTACGAACAATGGTTGGGTGATCACCGGCCCGCCCGAGCTGTTGCAGGAGTGGCTCAATTGCATTTTGGCTCAGCCGTCGAGGTGGAAGCTATGGCACTTGCGGCGACTGCCTGAGCGTATTTATTGCGCACACTTCTGAAATTTTTCATTATCAAAAAGCGAGGACCCCATGACCACGACGCAACTGACGCTCCCTACCTATCAAGACGTCCTTGACGCCGCCGAACGCATCCAGGGTCACGCTCATCGCACCCCGGTGCTGACCTCACGTACGCTGAACGGACAGCTGGGGGCCGAGGTGTTCTTCAAGTGCGAGAACTATCAACGCATGGGCGCTTTCAAGTTCCGCGGTGCGTTCAACGCAGTGGCTCGCTTCGACGATCGCCAACGCAAGGCCGGGGTTGTGGCATTTTCTTCCGGTAACCACGCCCAAGGCATCGCATTGTCTGCACGTATCCTGGGTATTCCCGCGACCATCGTGATGCCCCATGACGCTCCGGCCTCGAAAATGGCAGCGACACGCGAATACGGAGCCAGTGTGGTGCTCTATGATCGTTACAGCGAGGACCGCGAAGCCATTGGTCGAAAACTGGCTGAGGAGCATGGTTACACCTTGATTCCATCCTATGACCACCCGGATGTCATCGCTGGACAAGGGACGGCGACCATGGAGTTATTGCAAGAGACCGGCCCGCTGGACGCACTATTCGTTTGCCTCGGTGGCGGCGGACTGTTGGCGGGCGGTGCCTTGGCAACCCGTGCACTGTCGCCTGACTGCAAACTTTACGGTGTAGAGCCGCAGGCGGGGAATGACGGTCAACAGTCGTTTCGCAGGGGAGAAATTGTACATATCGACACACCGGACACCTTGGCCGACGGCGCCCAGACCCAGCATCTGGGGCACTATACATTCCCAATCATTCGCCGCGACGTTGATGACATCCTGACTGTCACAGACGTACAGCTGGTCGAGGGTATGCGATTTTTTGCCGAGCGCATGAAGATGGTCGTGGAGCCTACCGGATGCCTGGGGTTGGCCGCTGTACGTGAAATGGGCAAGGTACTGGAGGGTAAACGCGTCGGTGTGATCGTGAGCGGAGGCAATATTGACCTAGATCGGTATGCCCGGTTGCTGGCGTAGCCTTTAACGCTGACGCTAGTCGATCTCTTCGGGGCGGACCCGAACAGATCCTGTGCGATCTGTAGCTTCTGTTAGCGACCGCTGCAATCTAGATGCACATAGGTTTGAGTGACCGCTTTTGGCCCAGAGTGTGTAAAAACGCTTTCGCAAACCCTTGCTATGAATTCTGAGGATTTCATCGCAAGGATCGCTCATGAAACGCTTTATCCAAGGTGAACATCGAGGCCAAGGAACCTTCCTTCCGGAGAGCCTCGACGATTACATAACGGATACCAATCCGGTGCGCGTGGTTGACGTCTTTGTCGACGAACTCGACCTGGTCAAACTGGGTTTCGAAGGCGCCATACCGGCTGATACGGGTCGGCCGGCTTACCACCCCGCGATCCTGCTAAAGATCTACATCTACGGCTACCTGAACCGCATTCCATCGAGTCGGCGTCTTGAACGAGAAGCCCGACGCAACGTCGAGATGATGTGGCTGACCGGACGTTTGATGCCCGATTTCAAGACCTTCGCTAACTTCCGAAAAGACAACAGCAAGGCCATCCGAGGCGTCTGCCGCCAATTCGTGGGGCTGTGCCAGCAGCTGGGATTATTCGGAGAAAATCTGGTCGCCATCGACGGCAGTAAATTCAGGCCGTCAACAACCGCGACCGCAATTTCACCAGCACCAAGCTGAAGCGGCGGATGGAAGAAATTGAATCGAGTATCAATCGGTACCTGACTGCGCTCGAAAGCCGATCGGCAAGAACCCTCGATCGCTCAGCGCTAACAGCCGTCGGCGCTACGCGCCGATAGTGCATCAGCGCGTTTTTACACACTCTGGGCCAGAAGCAGACATTCGGTTGTATCTACGGATTGAGGGTCGACTCACTATCAAGGCATGCAAAAACTTGAAGGCTCGGTACTGGCTTTAAATAGATCGAAAGAAATCTGATTTGATGGTCAGGCTTCAAAATGAAAACGATGGTTGGAATGAGATTTACTGGTTCTCGAAGGTGCTGCCAGCGCCTTACGGAAGATCACCGAAAATGCCCATGGGAGCACTGTCGGCATCAGGTTTTTCAGGTGTATCTGCTGCTATCTAATGAGCAGTCAGATCATTACCTTCAGGCTTTGAGGGGAATATTTCGCATAGTCACCAGAGCGGTGGCGCAAAGGGTTTCCTTGCCTTGTTTCACAGCAAACAAATCGGCAGCGGCAACCGTAGTGTTGTTCGATGCATTGATGACACGTCCCCTAGCTAGTAGCTTTTCACCATCTGCCGGGGCAATTAGTTTGACAGTGAAATCTGTAGTCATATTTATCCAGCCAGGTGGCAGCAAGGTGGCAGCAAGGTTCCGGCAGCCGAACCTCCTGCAAAATCAGCCAACGCTCCGATGATACCACCTTGAAAGTAGCCGTTATGCTGGGTGAGTTCTTTGCGCGCTGGCTGTTCGATTTCACAATGACCTGGCTTCAGGTAGTTGTAACGAAATCCCAGTAATTTTGCCGCTGGCATACTGAGTACCGCTCCTTGGACGTGCTTGTCAAAGTCGGGATTGCTGGCAGCGAAATCTTCCATGGTATTCATCCTTATAGTCTGCATTTGTGAACGACACTAACCAAGCCATCGCTCGAGTTTTTTAACGATGTATTGAGTGCGTATTGCATTGCGCATGACCCTGCCACTAATGGTTTTCAGTAGTTTCCCAGGCATTATTCAAACAATGTCGTGGGGAGTAATCTGATTATTTAAAACCACTGCCTGTCGAATGATCGAGATAATTTCGTCCCTCTCGATTTTCTTTCTCCACTCTCTTCGCACTTCTTGAACGATAATCAGTTTGCCTTCCGCATCTAAGAGTTAAAACACCGCGCACGCCGAATTCTCTAGGCTACGGTGAGCTGTCGAAACATTGTGCTCGATATCATGCGGGTAATAATTCTTACCGCAGATAATGACCATATCTTTTATTCTGCCGTTACATATAACTCTCCTTGGTGAACAAATCCAAGGTCTCCAGTACGTAAATAAGGCGGTTGAATGTCCACTGATAAATGATTTGCGAAGGTGCCTGCGGTGAGAGGTTCCTGGTTCCAGTCACCCCGTGCAATGTGGGAACCCGCTATCCAGATCTCTCCAATTTCGAATGGTGTGCGGGCTTTTCGGGTTAGCGAATCAACAGTTTCTATACGTGTTCCCGGCAGCGCTTTACCCGAACCCACCCATGTTTGGCAGGATGCCGCATCCGTCGGTAGAATTTTTCCATCACGCAGCGCCTGCCGGTCAACGTTCAGAGTAATCAGGCCTGTTCCCTTGATGCATGGGTAATTGCGACCTGAATCCCCCGGACTCCCTGAAGGTTATGTCTGCGAGTCTTGGCTCGGGCCGCTCGGGGAGCAAGTCTATTGGCTATGACCTCATGACGAGCGGTTGTTCGGGTTTGTTGGGGGAAACCCGCGTACAGCTAAAACGGTTGAGACTCGGGCTTATTTTGCCCGCTGTCCGCTCGACGAACGTCTTGAGTAGCCAGAGGTCAAACGGATACACGTCACTAAGGAGACGTCTGATGGTTACTCACTTCAAAGTAGGCGGGCATCTGGCCTGCGGTCACAATGGCAACCAACTCACCTCGACCACTGAACTGGCCCGCGTGAAATGCAGAAGCTGCCGCAACACCGACGCGTTCAAGGACGCACGCAAAAACCAACGCAATTTGGCAAGACGCATGTCTCGCAAAGCCAAAATCACCCACACGGCTAAGGACTGGCGGGCGGCGTGGACCGAGCGACTCACCGCCATGAAAGGGCGACAACGCTTGCCCCGTGGCTTTGCCGGTCAATCATTCGTGTAGCATGCCAATCTGGCGGCTGCGACGCCATTCCCCCAGCCGCCAACCCCAACGATTCAAGCAAAGCCAGCCGCCTCCTCGCCATTTGATTTTGGCGATTACGTTAACTAGCATTTCGTAGCGTAACTGCGCTTTTTTTCTTGTTTTCAGAGCGATCGCACAAGGACATGCTCCGTACGTGGCTCTGAATTGTTTGTTGATGATGGTAAATCCTTAACAGCCGTGACAGAGCAGACGTTTTGTCGCGGACGGGCGAACTTCCAGGCGGGTGCTAATGTAAAACCGTCCACCACAAAAGGAAGGTCGCCATGAGATACACCCTGTTCGAGAATCAGAAAAACGAGATCATCCTGCTTGCCCGCATCCTTCTGATGATCCTCTTCGTCATCTCCGGATGGGGCAAAATGACTGGTTTCACAGGAACTGTCGCCTACATGGAGTCACTCGGCGCGCCCGTGCCCATGGTCGCCGCAGGGATTGCCGTCATAATGGAGTTCTTCGTCGCAATCGCAATCCTCGTGGGCTTCTATACTCGCCCGCTCGCATTTATCTTCGCTTTGTTCGTACTCGGCACCGCACTGATTGGGCACCACTTCTGGACCATGGCTGATCAGGCGCGAGCAGCCAACATGACCCAATACTTCAAAAATCTCAGCATCATGGGCGGCTTGCTGCTCCTCGGCATTACAGGCCCGGGCAAGTACTCGATCGATGGACGATAGCCTCTTCCAAATATGTCGCGCCATGAATTGGCGCAGTTGAAAACGTGGCGCGGACTATTGATCGGTACCGCACACGGCCTTCCGGATCTGGGCCAGGTTTTAAGCGATCTCGCCCAGATCCTTGTCTAGGCGCTTCTCGGCCCACTTGAACCAAGCGCGGACCAGCACCCAGGCAGGCAAACCACACCCGAAGATCACGGCGTCTATCAGATCTCAGGTTGCCACCCCATAAGTTGAGAGCTGGGATGACTGAATTGCCTTCACGCTGCTGTTAATGTTGGGCATGCACATGATCTACAACGGGATCAAACACGAGGATGTAGGGGAAGAAAAGCCGGTTTGATGAAGGCGCTGTCGGCATAAAAAAGGCTGATTTTGGCCCATCCCAGAGGCGGTAAAAACAGCATTAACGTGTTTCAGGTCGCGACCGATGCGGTCCGCAACCTTGACCGTGCTGTTGCTCGGCAAACGAACGTTGATGATCCAAGACGATGAGGCTATGAGCGTTTTTACACACGCTGGGTCGATTGTAGCCATTCAGGTGCTTACGAAAAATAGAGGCGACCCGGGACGAGCGAATAGCTGGCCCGGGGCGCAAAGAACTAGGCGGAGAAACCACCGTCAATCGTCAAGCTGGCCCCGGTGATGTAGCCTGCTTCCGGACCTGCCAGATAGGCGACAAAGCCGGCAATTTCCTCTGCCTTGCCGTAGCGATCCAGTGCCATCAGACCTTTCAGGTACTCTGCGCCCTCGCCATCGGCCGGGTTCATTTCGGTGTCTACCGGACCGGGTTGCACGTTGTTCACGGTGATACAGCGCGGGCCTAGGTCGCGGGCCATGCCTTTGACCAAGCCGACCAGCGCCGATTTGCTCATGGAGTACACTGCGCCGCCGGCAACCGGGATGCGCTCGGCGTTGGTGCTGCCGATATTGATGATGCGCCCGCCGTCGACCATGTGCTTGGCAGCTTCCTGGCTGGCGACGAATACACTGCGCACGTTGACCGCTAGAGTATGGTCAAGCTGCTCCAGGGTGAGCTCCTCGGTGCTACCCCAGGCCAGCACGCCGGCGTTGTTGACTAAAATATCCAGGCCGCCGAAGTGCTCAACCGCCGCGCGAATGGCCTGCTGCACGGCTGCGGCATCGGCACTGTCGGCCTTGAGGGCAAGGGCCTTACCACTAGCTGCAATCACTTCACTGGCCAAAACATTGGCCCGCTCGGCAGACGATACATAGGTGAAAGCCACCGCCGCGCCTTCACGCGCCAGGCGTTTGACGATGGCCGCGCCGATACCGCGAGAGCCGCCTTGGACGAAAGCCACTTTTCCTTGCAGAGTTTGGGTCGAGGTCATGGTGTATCTCCATTACAAAAAGTTAGGTCAGTCTGACTACGTTGTGAGCAATCTATCGGCATGGGCATGGGCTCGCTTAGCCATGGCCTGTTGGCGTATGTATGCATAGCCACGTCTGTGAATGTCGAGGCGCAGATCATCGCAGTTGGCGGTTAAGTCAGAATTATTGGATTCCACTTTGGGTCGTTTTTTGCCTGTGGCGACCGGCTGAAAACTACCCAAAGCAGCCATCCATGACAGGGTGCTTCCGGCCAAAAGCTGCCCGTCAGGAAAGCGGCTGGGACGATTCGGAAATCCGATTAACTCAACAAAAAATTGATAATTAAACTTATTGTTGATATTTTTCGCAGCCTTCTATAAATCACTTGAAGGCACCAATGAAGGTTTCTGAAGTATCACCAACCGAGCGGAAGCTGATTCTTAATGTGCTTCACAGCACCCTCAAAATGCTCAGTAATGCGGTTGGCCTTCATACGGAGATCGTGTTACATGACCTGACCAATCCGGAGCGATCCATCCTTGCCATCGCCAATGGTCATGTCACTGGACGAAAGGTGGGCGGGTCAGTATTGGGCGGCCCACGCCAGGACTTAGGGTTCATCGCCGTCAGGCGCGCCATGGAAGATCACTCAAGCTCTGATCCCGTAATGGTGGAGAACTATTCGACACTCGCGCCTGACGGCCGCCCACTCCGCAGTTCCACCGTGGTATATCGCGACAGCAGCGGGCAGCCTTTCGCCAGTCTGTGTATCAATGCCGACTTGAGCGGTGTTGCCGCCGCCCACGCTGTTCTCGCTGGACTTCTGGGCCTGGAAGGCGCGCCTGAATCGCGCGTCGATGAGCCAAGAGATATGGAGCAGCTGATGGCGGAAATCATTCAGGTCGCTTGTCCCGGCGGTGTGGTAGGGATGAAAAAACCTCAAAAGGTTGAGGCTGTGCGGCAAATGCAGGATCGCGGGATATTCATTGTCAAAGGCGGGATTGAAAAAGCCGCTGCCGCGCTCGGCGTAACCCGATACACCATCTACAACTACCTGGAGCAGATCCGGGCTACAGAAAACGCTAGCGGGCAGGAATGATCAAAATGCAACTCGATATTTTCCAGGTGGATGCTTTTTCCTCTGAGGCTTTCGGCGGCAACCCGGCGGCGGTTTGTCCGCTGGAGGCCTGGCTGCCTGATGCGACGCTGCAACAGATCGCCGCAGAGAACAACCTATCCGAGACTGCCTATGTTGTGCGTAACGGTGAGGTGTTCGAGTTGCGCTGGTTTACTCCCACGGTGGAAGTCGACCTGTGTGGCCATGCCACCCTGGCAGCGGCCTGGGTGCTGTTCGAACAGCTTGGTGAAAACCGCGACATACTGCGCTTCTCCACTCGCAGCGGTGAATTGCGGGTACGCCGTGACGGCGGACGCCTGGCCATGGACTTCCCGGCCAAGCAGCCTGAACTCGTAGCTGTCCCGCCAGGCCTTTTGCAAGCCTTGGGCCTGGAACGGATCGATGCGCTTTATCGCACAGATGATTACGTGGTAGTGGTCGAGGATGAAGCCATCATCGCCGGCCTCAATCCCGACTTTGCTGCGCTGGCCGCGTTCCACGTGCGCGGTGTCGCGGTTACCGCGCCGAGTCGTCACTTCGACTTTGTTTCTCGCTGGTTCGGCCCTCGGGTGGGCGTGAATGAAGACCCGGTCACCGGCTCGGCCCACACCTCCCTGGCGCCCTATTGGGCCAAGCGCTTAGGCAAGCGCAGCCTGAGTGCAGAGCAAGGTGGGGCGCGCAAGGGTCAGCTGCACTGTGAAGTCCTGGACAGCGACCGAGTCATTATCAGCGGCCACGGCGCGCTGTACTTACGCGGCACTATCTTTATCTGAGGCCAGTTCATTCAGGCGGACTTGCTTAACAGAGGAATGGGGGCCACTGCGACGTTCATTCTTCTGCGACCACACTCTTGAAGGTACCTTTTGTAAAGGACTCGGTTGAATCGTATTCACTAAGGAATTGATTTCGCTTTTGAATGTCCACTTTGGGCCGAAAACGTACATTAACCACACGTATTTACAAAGCTAATTTCAGAATAATTTTGTCGGATTGGGGACTAATAGTGCGTCGCCAATGCCATAGAAATGCCCACCGGCGATGTAATGCAGACTTCTTAAAGCGGGATCCGCTTTTTCGAATTTCCAATGCCCATTCTTGAATACACGGGTATCTGGCCATGCGCCAACGATCTCGCCAATGAACAGATCGTACGTCTGCTGGTTATGTGGCTCAGTATTGCTCGGTGTAATTGCAAGTGCATCGATATGTGTCGTAATTTCTTGGTTATGATTTGTTCTTTTAGATGTGCTTGTGAATTGCCCGCGCTGATTAAGAATTTAATGATTTGGATGTGTGTAGTAAATCTTGCTAACCACAGTCCACTTGCCATCGACCTTCAGCAGGTGAAAGAAGTCTGTGAAGGAAATACCTGACATGTCGTTGGCGTCGATGCGAGCACTCGCCGCCGTACCGACGATATTGATGCTGGTGATAGCGGCCTGTGCGTTAGGAGAGGGTCGGAAATCCTTGTCGATCCCATCGAAGAGGCTTTGAATCGGGCCGCCTGCCAGTTGGCCATCGGCGCCGACGCTGTACATCCTGGCTTAGGTGCGTTTTGAGTTCTTGCGATGCTTGCGCGATCGCGCTTTGCACTGCCGGCAGACGGTTGAACGCGTTCGATAGCCCAAAATCGTGAATCATGCCGTTGTAGCGCACCGACTTCACCTGCACACCCGCAGCGTCGAGCTTGCGGCCGTAAGCTTCGGCTTCATCGCGCAGGACATCGAATTCAGCAGTCTGGATCAACGTCGGCGGCAAGCCTTTCAACTGCTCGGGCGTCGCCTGCAGCGGCGATGCGTAAATCTGCTTGCGTGCCTCGGCGTCGGTTGTGTAGTTGTCCCAGAACCACACCATTCGCCCAGCACCCAGCCGCCGCCGTGGAAGTACATGAACGCGGGCAGGGTCTTCTGTTGGCTGCCGGCCGGGCGCACGATGGTCAGTTTCAGGTCGCTGTCATTGACATGAATCGTCTTCTCGCTGACCTCAACTGCCGGCAAGGCTACGTTGGAGGCGGCTTGGGCACCCGCCAGTGCGGCGCGGGCTTCGGTCGGCGACAGGCTGTCGAGCGTCTGGCCGCCCTCAAGGGACTGCAAGAATTTTGCTACGTTGTGTTCGACGCCGGGCCGTTCGGCTGCAGAGGCGCTACCAAGCGACAGGGCCACGACGGAAAGGGCGAAAGCGGAGGTGAGAGATTTCATGATGCCTCCCTTTTGTCGCCTGAGTGTGTGCGTCATTAAATAGCGGCCTGTTTTATTACTTTGTTGCGCCTGGGGTCAGGCGATCGAAGTCAGCGGATTTCAGGCGGTGTGCCGGACGCACAGTTGCAGCGCCGCTGGGCTGCAACGAAAAACACGACAGATAGGGTTGAAAGCCTCATCTGCCGCGTGCTCAAGGAAGGCAGATATTCAAGGCGCGACATGGGTGTGGAAGATCTTGCTGACGACCGTCCACTTGCCATCGACTTTCAGCAGGTTGAAGAAATCTGTAAAGCAAAAGCCCGATACGTCATTGGTGTCGATACGCGCGCTGGCAGCGGTGCCTACGATGTCGATTTTGACGATTACACCTTGAGCTTCAGGAGACGGGCGGAACGCGCTGTCAATGCCATCGAACAATGACTGAATCGGGCCGCCGGTCAGTTTACCGTCGCCATCGACGCTAAACATCGTTGCTTGCTCACTGAAAGCTGGCTTCATGATGCTGCTTTTGGCCTGCTTGCAGCCTTCGTTGTATTTGTTCAGTACCTCGACGATGGCTTGATATTCCGGCACATAAGTAGGTTTGTTCATGTTTGTATTCCTGGTTGTTAATTCGAGTCATGTTAAAAAACCGGCCACTTTTGGCTGGCATTGAGATCAACCCCTGCGACCCTCTGCAGCGGCGTCCACCGCTGGGGCCCAAGGTCCCACTTTTGAAGTGTTGTCCAGTTGGCTTATCCAGCGAGCGTAGGCCAATCGGTGTAACCCTTTGCGCCGTTACCGTAATAGGTTTCGCGTGGCGCAACAGCGAGTTCTGCATCTTCTTTTAATCGACGCACCAAATCCGGATTGGCAATAAACGGGCGACCAAAAGCCACTGCATCGACCTTGCCTTCAGCACGGCGGGTAACGGCCAGTTCGATGTCGTAATTGTTGTTGCCGATGTATGGGCCTTTGAACCGTGCACGTAACGCATCGAGATCTACGTTCTCGGGAACAGTGCGTGATGTAGCGGTAGCGCCCTCGACAAAATGCATATAGGCGAGTTGGAAGCGATTCAGTTGCTCAATCAGATAGCCATAGGTTTTCATTACCTGGCTGTCCAAGGGCGTGTTGCCGGCATCTGGCGTCACGGGAGAGAGGCGAATGCCAACGCGGTCATGCCCCCAGATCTCGACAACTGCGGCGGTTACTTCCAGCGTGAGTCGTGTGCGATTCTCAATCGAACCACCATATTGGTCGGTTCGCTGATTGGTAGAGTCGCGCAGGAATTGATCGAGTAAATAGCTATTGGCAGAGTGCACTTCAACACCATCAAAGCCGGCGCGTTTTGCGCATGCGGCGGCGTGTCGGTACTGCTCGATAATGCCTGGGATCTCGGATGTTTCCAGCGCTCGCGGCATGGAGACGTCCATCATTCCATTTTCAGTGAAGGTCTGGCCTTCGGCTTTAATCGCCGAGGGCGCTACCGGTGCCGTGCCGTCGGGCTGCAGGTCCACATGCGAGAAGCGCCCCACATGCCACAGTTGGCAAACAATAAGTCCACCCGCGGCATGCACCGCATCGGTTACCAGTTTCCAGCCTGCTACGTGCTCTTCAGTCCAGATACCTGGCGTCAATGCATACCCCCGCGCTTGCGCGGAAATATTGGTCGCTTCACTAATGATCAGACCGGCGCTGGCGCGTTGTGCGTAGTAGCGAGCGTGCATTTCGTTGGGTACGCCTTCTGGCCCCATGCGGCTGCGCGTTAACGGGGCCATGACAATACGGTTAGCCAGAGATAAGGCGCCTAAAGTCATTGGAGTGAAAAGATCCGTTGATGGGCTGTTGAGTGTCATTGTGATTCCTAGTGATAACTGTTCTGCCGGATGAAACTCCTTGCTATATCAACTATGGAGGTCAATGATAATGACGTAAATAGTCATAGGCGTGCATACAGTATGAGCAAAAACGTCATAATGCCGAGCCCGACGCGCGCTGAGGGCATAGAGGGTTCACTTCCTTTACCGCCGGTGCATTTCCCCGGTCTTTTAACCTTCGAGGCTGCCGCCAGACATTTGAACTTCGCTCGCGCCGCCGCAGAAATCGGTGTCACGCCAACTGCGGTATCACGCACGATCAAAAGTGTGGAAGCCCAACTCAATGTGCGGCTATTCAATCGAACAACACGCAGTGTCAGCCTGACCGAGGCCGGCGCGTCATTGAACGCAGCATTAGCACCTGCGCTTGCTTTGATCAGAGACTCCTTGTCACAAGTCTTGCTCGCGACTGATCAACCATCTGGCACAGTGCGCCTCAACTCTTCGTACGTTGCCTACTGCATCTTGATCGAACCGCATCTAAACGCCTTCATGGAAAAATTCCCGCTGATTAATGTCGAGGTATCACTGGATAACCAACTTGGCGATATCGTCAATGCCGGTTTCGATATCGGCATACGCATGGGGAAAAGAGTGCAAAACGACATGGTCGCGGTACAGTTGGGAGCGGCACAAAAAAGAATTGTGGTGGCTGCGCCGGATTACTTCAGCACGCGGGTTGAGCCACAGACGCTGGAGCAACTGCTGAAGCACAACTGCATTCGCCAGCGGTATTCAGTTGGGGGAAGATTCTTTGAATGGAAGTTCGAAGATGGCGGGCAAATGGTTCAAATCGATGTTCAAGGGCGTTTTATTTTTGACGAAATGAGATCCGTCCTTGATGCGGCAATACAAGGCCAAGGCATTGGTTTCGTTTTCGAGGACTTCGCAAAGCAAGCGTTAGAAAACGGTACGCTTAGTCAGATATTGAAGCAGCACAGCGGCATGGACGATGCGTTTCATCTTTACTACCCGCATCGTAAACACATGCCAGGCAAGCTGCGTGCGTTTGTTGATTTCATGCGCAGTGCTAATAAGGTGGGAAAGTTATGATTTAACTTTCCCACTGCAGCATGTTCAGAAATATCGAGTAATCCGCACAAATGAAGTTAGAACATATTTGTTGAAATTCCAAGACTATGAATAGTCAGTAATGTCGAATACGAATTTCGAAAGCGCTCCCACAACGCGGGCAACGGCGTTTCGCGAAAGGGTCGTTTCGCTGTTTCAGGCGTTGTACATGCTCGTAGTGGGTAGTGAGCGTACTGTCCCTCTTTCCGATCTCCAGCGCCAAAAGCGGCTTGTCGCGACGGGCGGAAAACGGCCAAAACAGGCCGGTCAGATGTGTCTACGAAACTAGGGACGATTCAATGTCACCGTCCGCTGGCCATGGACAATAAATCTGTCCCGTTATTACGTTATTACGCGGATTGGAGAGCTCGATTACCACGTTCCTGGCACTGCGAAATGCGCAGCCGACTCGCTAGGCGCTCAGTTCACCGCCCTCGTCGGCACTTTGCGTGCCACCGCGCGCGCTTCTGTCGACCATTGCGATGATCGTTTCGAAGAGTTCGTCCTGCGCCTGCCCGGGTGTGATTTCTCCGGTTGCGGCAGCATGGGACAAGGCCTCGGCGGCACCAAGCATCGCCCGAAGACTCGCGGACGAGATTGCACCCTCTCTGGTGAATGGGGAGAGGGCCATCCGGCACTTGTTCATGAAGATCGCTTCGTATTCGCGCTTGATCTTTTCGAGCTCCGGTGAACTGGCCAACGCCGCGATCACGCCAGGTATCTCGTTGCCCTGGAGAAGCACGCAGTCGACGTAAGACGATGCGATGACCGTCGCCGTGTCCAGCAAGGTGGGTTCGCTCGTCTGAAGCGCGGCGTCCATGAGTGCGGTCTGGCGAGCATCGAACTCCTGATAGAGCGCCGCCAGCAACCCGGGCCGAGTGCTGAAATGGTCGTAAACCACGGGTTTTGTCACCCCCGCTTGCTCGGCGAGCCGTCCAAGCGTCAAGGCTTCCGTGCCTTCCTCCCGGACTAGCCGCCAGGCGACGTCCAGCAACTGGCGTTGCCTGTCTTCCCTTGACATGCGCCGACGCGGCTGCGGACTGGAATCCTGCTCTCTTGTCTCGATGCTTGACATGGCTATATACCAAAAGTAACTTACTGGGTGTAACTTACTAATAGTATATAAGGTTTGCCCTTTCGCCCTCAATCAGTAGCAGGCGTTTTCGACATGCACGCACTCATCGTTGTCGCTCATCACGATCCCCAGTCCCTCACCCATAGCCTCGCTGCGCAAGTCTCCGAAGGCTTATCCCTGGCCGATCCCCGCAACTCCTTCGAAATCGCGGACCTCTCGGCGCAAGCGTTCGATCCGAGGTTCACTGCGGCTGATCTCGCTGTCCATCACCGGGAGGCACCGCCCCCCGCCGATGTTGCCGCCGAGCAGGCGCGGATCGATCGCGCCGATGCCCTTGTGCTCGTCTATCCCGTCTACTGGTGGTCGATGCCAGCGCTTCTCAAGGGATGGATCGATCGCGTGTTCGCCAATGGCTGGGCGTTCGATTTCAGTTCGGATGCCAAGCTGGTGAAGAAGCTTCGTCACCTGCGGGTTCATCTTGTCGGTGTCGGCGGCGCCGACGGGGGAACCTATGAGCGGCACGGTTATGCCGACGCCATGAAGACGCAGATTGACCATGGAATCTTCGATTATTGCGGCGTATGCGTCGTGACGTCCGAACTCCTGCTCGAATCGGAAACGCAGGATCCGACTGGTCATATGGACACTGCACGAGCTCTCGGTCGCAAACTTTTCTGCTAAGCAAACCATGGCCGACTTTTTCAACAAAATCGGCCAATAGCAGACAGTCAGCACGGTTCTGATTTCGCCCGATAGTGAATGCTCACATGCATACCTAACGCCATTCGGGCTTATTGCTTACTGACCTGAACCGTTACCTCAATAGAAATGTGCAAATTATTGAGCCAATCTTGCTCGTGAGCTGCCCCCTTCGACACACTTTTAAAAGCCCATCACAACCCTGACTTCAACCGACTAAATGCCCGAGTCAACGCGCGGTTAAACTCCTTCCCATTATCATTCTTGCTATACAAGGTAGCCTTCACCGCTTGCGTCGGATACGTTCCCGGGTCATTGCGAATCGCTGGATCGATCAGGCCATCCGCCGCAGTTATTGCATTGGCGTAGTGAATGGTGTCCGTGATCGGCGCGATCACTTCAGGCGTCATCAGGTAGTCCATCAACGCCAGCCCCGCCTCGGGGTGCGGTGCATCCTTGGGAATGACCATGGCGTCAAACCAAATCAATGTGCCTTCCTTGGGTATCCGGTAATTCAGCGTAAATGGTTTTTTCGCGGCCTGGGCCTGTGCCTCTGCGATCGCCACATTCCCGTTCCACGACATCGCCACGCAGGTGTTGCCGTTGGCGAGGTCGCTGATGTTCAGGTCATTGTCGAAATAGCGAATGTACGGACGAATTTTCGCCAATTGCTGTTCGGCCAGTTTCAGGTCATCAAGGTTCTGGCGGTTGATGTCCAGGCCCATGTACTTCATGACCGCTGCAAACACCTCGTTCGGGTCATTCAGCAAGCTGACGCCGCAATCGGCAAATTTCGACACCACGGCCGGGTCGAACAGCATCGCCCAACTGTCCCGTGGCGCTTCGGGCAGGCGCTTTTTAACTGCCTCGTCCTGGTAGCCGACGCCCGTCGTGCCCCAGGCATAAATGCCGGCGTAACGATTACCTGGATCGAACACCGCCATGTGCTGGCGAAATTCATCACCGACGCCTTGGAAATGTGGCAGTTGCTTGTGGTCCAGCGTCTGGATCGCGCCGCTTTGGATCGCTCGGGAAAGGTGTTGCCCGGCCGTCAGTACCAGGTCATAACCGCTGCGACCGGTCAGCAGTTTGGTCTCGGCGGTTTCCAGTGAATCAAAATGATCGGCCACCACACGAATGCCCGTCTTTTTCTCGAAGTTAGTCAGTGTGTCCGGCGCCAGATACTCGCCCCAGATGTAAAGGTTGACCACCGGTTTGGCCGTTTCGGCTGCCTGCACGCACAGGGGTGCCAGCACCAGAAAAAGCGCTTGAGTCAGTTTGTGCAGGCCCATATTCATACCCCTTTGCCAGCGTATTGCGGCATGGTGATGCAGGCGACGTTGCCACCGCCGAGGAGGATTTCCCGGGAGTTTTCGATGCCGACGATTTTGTGCTGCGGGAACAGTTCGGCGAGCGTAGCCATCGCGACTTGATCATTACGATCACCAAACAACGGCACCACAATCGAAGTGTTGCCGGCATAGTAGTTGATGTAAGACGCGCAGATTTGCGTTCCAGCCTGACGTGTATGCGTGCTCTCTTGCTGATCCAGGCCTTCAGCTTCTTCAGCGGTCCATTCCAGCACGTCCGGTTGTGGCAGTTTGTGCACGATCAGTTCACGGCCACGGCTATCGCGAGTGCCACGCAGAATGTCGTAGGCCTCTTGATAGATTTCCCACTGAGGGTCATCGCGGTTGTCGGTCCATTGCAGCACCACTTCGCCCGGACGGACGAAGCAAGCGAGGTCATCGACATGCCCGTCGGTTTCGTCGAATTTACAGCCCCGTGGCAGCCAGATGACTTGCTCGGCGCCCAGGTAATCGGTCAGGCGGCGAGTGACTTCCTCCTTGCCCAGATGCTGATTGCGATTACGGTTGAGCAAGCATTGCTCGGTGGTGAGGACACTGCCTTGGCCGTCAGTCTGGATGCCACCCAGTTCGGCAATCAGCGGTGCGCGATAACGGTCGAAACGTTCAATTTCGAGAATTTTGCTGGCGATCTGATCATCCTTGTCCCATGGATAGTACAAACCACCGTCGAGACCGCCGTAAGCGTTGAATTCGAAATCGACGCCGCGCACTTCGCCGCTGTTGTCATTGACCACAAAGCACGGGCCGCTGTCTCGGAACCATGTATCGTTGCAGGTCATCTCCACCACTCGCACTTGCGGCGGCAATTGGCGACGTGCTGTGGCGAATTGCGCGGCGGAGGCGCAGACGGTGACCGGTTCGCTGTGTGAGATGGCGGTGACAATTTGCACCCAGACTTTCTGCGCAGGCTTCGCGCCGTTGCGCCAGACGTCGGTACGCTCCGGCCAGCCGAGCCAGCAGCCGGACTTGGTTTCGAATTCGCCGGGCAAGCGGAAACCGTCTTGCTTGGGGGTGGAGTCGAGCAAACGTGCCATGGTCAAACCTCATCAGCCGGGATTGGAATGACCACAGGCTATGGTCGCCGATACCCTTCCCGCCAACGATGATTACTTCGGAACAGTTGAATTCAACTCATCAATCGATCAGTTGATCGTTGAACCATTCCAGCATCTGCGCTACCGCCGGACGCTCCAGCCGCACCCGTTCGCATACGAGCGCATATTGCCCGAGGGCGGTCATGCTGGAGGTGAACGGCCGGACCAGTCGACCGCTCAGCAAATCTTCCTGCGCCGTCAGGTTATCGCCCATGGCCACGCCCTGCCCCTGTGCTGCCGCTTCCAGAGCCAGGCCGGCATGTGCGAAATAGAGCTGGCGCTCTGGCCGCTGGTCACCGGCATGGCTGGTCAACCAGGCGGTCCAGGTTTTGCCATCCTGGTCGTCGTGCAGCAAACAATGGCGCGCCAGATCCCTGGGCGTCTTCAGCGTGCCCTGGTTGAACAGGCCGGGGCTGCACACCGGGAAGAACTGCAACGCCGGCAGTGGCCTGACGAAATACGCGCTGCTGTCCACCGGACCGGTGCCGTAGGTGATCGCCAGGTCGATGTCTTCCCCTGGCGCAGTCGCATCAATCGGCTGTTCGTAGAGGTGCAACGTGATGTGCGGATAGCGCGCGTAGAAATCCGTGAGGCGGCTCATCAACCATTTTTGCGCCAACTCGGCGGTAACGGCCAGGCGCAAGACAGCCAGCGATGACGGATCGCGTATCTCATCGCAGGCGTCACCGATGAGTTCAAAAGCCTGCTGCAAGCTTTGCATCAGTCTGCCGGCAGCCATTGTCGGGCGAATTTTCCGGCCTTCGCGGATGAACAGCGAAACGCCCAACTGTTCTTCGAGTTGGCGGATTTGATGGCTGACAGCGCTGTCAGTCACGCACAATTCGGTGGCAGCCCGGCCGAAGTGCGCATGGCGGGCGGCGCATTCAAAGGTTCGCAGTGCTGCCAGTGAAGGTAGTCGTCGCATGAGCCAACCCCGGTAGTGGAGCGCGCATGCTGCCTTGGCCATTAGCGGAGGTCCAGCAAGACCGTATTTTCGTTCTGCGCGACCAGGCGGTGCTCCTTGTTTTCTGCGTCTGACTGTTGCCTATGGCGAAGGGCGGCGATAGGCCGATTTCTGCCTGTTACCAACGTCAGCTTTGGGTCGCTTTTTGCCTGTGGCGACCGGCTGAAAACGACCAAAAGCTGCCGGTGCGACAGGCAGCAATGGCCCAGTCTATCTCGCGCGCTCCTTCGGCAGCGGCGCCCGCACATCTTTGAGATAGGCATACGGATAATGCCCATTCATGCGCGCTTAGATATCCAGGCAAATTTTGCCGAAATGCTGGTTGGTTTCCTGATACTTGAACGCTTCGACAATCTCGCTCATAGGGAAATGACGATCAATAATCGGGCGCATACCGTTAACATTGATGGCTCGGACCATGTCTTGCTGCTGGCTGCGGCTGCCCACCAATACACCCTGCAGGCGCACTTGCTTGATCAGAGCCGGTACAAAATTCATTGCACCGCTTACGCCACTCAATATCCCGATGACGGAGATGTGACCAGCAACCCGAATTGCAATCATCGATTGCTCAAGCGTCGCAGGGCCGCCGACTTCGATGATGTGGTCAACACCACGGCCACCCGTTAGAGCGCGTGCAGTTTCGCCCCAGTTAAGGTCTTTGCGGTAATTGATCACATGATCAGCGCCTAGCGCTTTCAGACGTTCAAGTTTTTCGTCGCTTGAAGAGGTAGCAATGACGGTAGCACCGGCCATTTTAGCGAACTGCAGGGCGAAAATTGAAACGCCACCAGTGCCTTGGACGAGCACGGTGTCGCCCGGCTTGAGTGAATCATCGGCCATCAGGGCGCGCCATGCAGTCAGGCCGGCGGTGGTAAGCGTCGACGCTTCAGCATGGCTGTATCCAGTCGGCGCGAGGGTGAACGATGTGGCTTTGGCCGTCACTTGCTCACGAGCGTAGCCGTCAATGCCATCACCTGGCACGCTAACAAAGCCTTCAACCAGTGGCGCGCCGCTGATCCACTCTGGGAAGAAGGTGCTGACGACCGAGTCACCTACCTTGAATTCAGTGACATCTGGGCCGACAGCAATGACTTCACCTGCACCATCGGCCATGGGGATGCGTTTTTCGCTAGGGCCCCACATACCGCTGACCACCGCGAAGTCGTGGTAGTTAAGCGAGTTGGCGTGCAGGCGCACGGTGATTTCGCCATGCGCTGCGGCTCGGGCTTCGCTGCTGCCAACCACAACCTTTTCATAGCCGCCACCGGGTTGGACGAAGATTGTTTTGATGCTCATAGGGGCTTCCTTGTGTTTTCTAATTACGCGAAATAACGAAATGAAAGGTTAAAAATTACAACTCGATGGTCAACCTAGCCGCAAAGTCATCAATCGCCTCCTCGTTGCGTCGATAGTAAGTCCATTTTCCGATGCGGGTGGTTAGCACGAAGCCTGCACGTTGCAAGATAGCTAAGTGTGCAGACGCGGTAGAAGGTGAAAGCCCTGCCTTGTGCTGCAAATGGGTTACGCACACCCCTATGGCAGGATCGCCATGATCCTGAGGTGGGAAATTACTGAGTGGGTCTTTGAGCCACTCCATCATTTGCATGCGAGTGTCATTGCCCAGGGCTTTGAGCTGTTCGAGTATCATGGCGGGCAATGTTACGGGTTTTTACAAAATGTTCAATAAGTAATCGATTACCCTTCCCTGGGGGGGTTGAAATCAAAAAAACGCATCCAGCTGAATCGACCCTACTTTTGTAAACGCATTGAGTGACTGCTTGGACGACCCCGCGCTCGTAGACATCCCCGGTCTATGCCTGATCGTCCGCCTATGGCTGCTGACTGCCCTTGGCGAGGGGCAGAAACAGCCAAAAGCGAACGGTGTAAACGATGTCTGCGGTGCTGCGGCTTAAAACGCAAAGTATGTCCCCGGGGTCTACCCAATCAGCCCCTCACCCACTCTTAATGGATCCCCCACAAACAAAATTCTTCATTCGACCGATAATCGAACACTTTCATAAACAATGCAAACAATTGTTTTTAAACGATTTTATCCGATTAATTAAAAAATCCAGATAGTATTTTTATAGCAATCACTTTTCAATGGATCCATAAATTGATTGACTGGCGCCACACGGTGTCAGGTACCACACCTGCCCGCTCATAAAAATAACAAGGGTCTCGTGATGAGTGACTTCTCAATCTGGCTCAAGCCTTGGCTTGTAGCCACCTTCGTGTGCTATTCCAGCTTCACCTGTACGCAGCCTCGTTTCGAGGGGCGACCATGACCGTCGATCTGAAGAGAGTGGTGGACGAGCGTCCAATGGCGCCATTCCAGTGGCTGGCCGTGGGCATCTGTATTGTCCTGAATATGATTGATGGCTTCGACGTGCTGGTAATGGCCTTCACGGCCTCCTCGGTGTCTGCCGAATGGGACTTGAACGGTGCACAGATCGGCCTGTTGTTGAGCGCTGGGCTGTTTGGCATGGCGGCAGGCTCTCTGTTCATTGCCCCATGGGCGGATCGCTTTGGTCGTCGCCCTCTGATTCTGTTTTGCTTGCTGCTCTCGGGGGTCGGCATGCTGTTGTCCGCGCTGACCCAGACGCCCGTGCAACTGGCGCTCATGCGCGGGCTGACCGGCCTGGGTATTGGCGGGATCCTGGCCAGCAGTAACGTGATTGCCAGTGAGTACGCCAACAAACGCTGGCGAGGATTGGCGGTGAGCCTGCAGTCCACCGGTTATGCCTTGGGCGCGACGCTTGGGGGCTTGTTGTCGGTGTGGCTGCTGACGCACTTTGGCTGGCGCTCGGTGTTCATCTTCGGTGGCGCCGTGACCCTGGCGGTGATTCCCCTGGTGCTGCTGTACTTGCCTGAGTCGCTGGATTTTCTAATCGCCCGCCGTCCCGTCAACGCCTTGGCCCGGATCAATCGTCTGGCCACCCGCCTCGGCCAGCCGGAACTGCACGTCCTGCCCCTCGCCATGACAGCGCCGACCTCAGGCCGCGGACGCCTGGCGCAGTTGCTCTCACCGGCCTCGCGGCGCACCACCCTGCTGATCTGGTTGCTGTTCTTCCTGGTGATGTTCGGCTTCTACTTCGTGATGAGCTGGACGCCAAAGCTGCTGGTAGCGGCAGGGCTATCGGCACAACAAGGCATCAGCGGCGGGGTGTTGCTGAGTGTTGGCGGTATTTTTGGCGCGGCAATGATTGGCGCTATGGCTTCGCGCTGGCGGCTGACTCGCGTGCTGTCGCTGTTCATGTTGGTGACCGCAGGCTTGCTGGTGTTGTTCGTCGGCTCGGCTTCATCGGTATCAATGGCGCTCGGCCTGGGTCTGTTGATCGGCCTGTTTGCCAACGGCTGCGTGGCGGGCCTGTACGCGTTGTCGCCGATTGTCTATGACGCTTCGGTACGCGCGACGGGGGTTGGTTGGGGCATCGGTATCGGACGCATTGGCGCGATCCTGTCGCCGACCGTCGCCGGTCTGTTGCTGGACAGCGGCTGGCAACCCCTGCACCTGTATGGGGTGTTTGCGGTGGTTTTCATCATCGCTGCCGCTGTGCTTTTGGCACTGCGGCCTGCCGCCCAACCACAGCCTGGCACCCAACTCAGCCAGGCCTGACACCTTGGCAAAGAGGTAGTGGGGGCCGTCCCCGCTACTGACTACATCCTCCAGGAAAACAACAATAATGACTTACCTCTCCCTCCCTCCCCGGGCTCTGCTCGGCGGTGCAATAGCGCTTGCCCTGATTCCTTCGGCGCAAGCTGAAAGCAGTGGTTTTTTCGAGGACTCCAAGACCAGCCTGATGCTGCGAAATTACTATTTCAATCGTGATTTCAAAGATCCCGGCGCCAGCAAGAGCAAGATCGAGGAATGGGCCCAGGGCGCGATCCTCAAGTTCAGTTCCGGTTATACCCCAGGTGTTGTCGGCTTTGGCCTTGACGGTATAGCAATGCTTGGCGTCAAGCTCGACAGCGGCCCTCAACGCTCCGGATCGGAGCTGCTGCCGGTGCACGACGATGGTCACTCCGCCGACAACTATGGGCGTGCGGGGGTGGCGGCAAAAATGCGTGTTTCCGACACCGAACTGATGCTCGGCGAGCTCATGCCGGATGTTCCGCTACTGCGCTACGATGACGGGCGCCTGCTGCCACAGACCTTCCAGGGCACCATGCTGGTGTCCCGAGAGCTCTCAGGCCTGAGCCTGCAGGCAGGTCAATACACCGCCGTGAGCCTGCGTAATTCCTCGGACATGCAAGACCTCTCGGCCTGGGCGGCTCCCACCGTCAAGTCGGACAGTTTCAACTATGGGGGCGCCGAATACCGCTTCAACGAACAACAGACGCTGATTGGCGCCTGGCACTCGCAACTCGAAGACATCTACCAGCAAAGCTATCTGAACCTGCTGCATAAACAGAAGTTCGGTGACTGGACCCTCGGCGCGAACCTGGGCTATTTCATCGACAAGGATGACGGCAGCGCTCGTATCGGCAACGTGCAAAGCCATACCGCCTACGGGCTGTTCTCGGCCAACGTGGATGGCCATACCCTGTATCTGGGGCTACAAAAAGTCAGCGGCGATACCGGCTGGATGTCCGTGTATGGCAGCAGTGGGCGCACCCTGGGCAATGACATGTTCAACGGCAACTTCAGCAACGCCGATGAACGTTCCTGGCAGGCTCGTTATGACTATAACTTCGTCGCCGTCGGCATTCCCGGCCTGCTGCTGATGACCCGTTACGGCCATGGCGCCAACGCCACCACCAAGGCTGGCAGCAATGGCAAGGAATGGGAGCGCGACACCGAGCTCAGCTACACCCTGCAAAGTGGCCCGCTGAAGAACCTCAGCATGCGGGTCAACAATGCCACCAACCGCCGCAGTTTCAACAGTGACCTCGATCAGACCCGTGTGATCGTCAGCTACCCACTGTCACTCTGATCCTCCCGCCGGGGGCGCTTGTCGCCCCTGCATCTGCCCCTCTCCTTGCGTTACTATGGCGCCCCCCCTCTGGAAGTCGCCTGCATGAGCAAACCGGGTCAAATGGTGCTGGTCGCACTGCGCAAAATGATCGCCTCGGGCGAACTGGCGGCCGGCGAACGGCTGATGGAGATTCCGACGGCGGAACGCTTCGGCGTCTCGCGCATGCCGGTGCGCATGGCCTTCCTGACCCTGGAGCAGGAAGGCTTGCTGGTGCGCCATGGCGGACGGGGCTATCAGGTACGCTCAGTGAGCGCCGACGATATCGCCGGCGCCGTGGAAGTACGCGGGGTGCTGGAGGGTCTGGCGGCGCGGCAGAGCGCCGAGCGCGGGTTGAGTGAGCAAGCGCAGGCGGCGCTGCTCGAATGCCTGGTGCAGGGTGATGCACTGTTCGACAAAGGCTTTGTGACAGAAGAAGACCTTGAGGTATTCCATGACCTGAACATGCGTTTTCATCAAGTGATCGTCGCAAGCAGCGCCAACCCGGCCATTGCCGAAGCCCTGTCGCGCAACGACCATCGCCCTTTCGCCTCCGTGTCAGCGCTGGCGATCGATCGTGAAGACATGGCGCGTGAATACCGGCGCTTCAACTTCGCGCACATGCAACACCACTCGGTCTACGACGCGCTGGTCAGCCGCCAGGGCGCACGCGCTGAAGCCATTATGCGTGAACACGCCAACGCCACGCTGCGCTACGCCGAAGTGTTCGGTGCAATCAGCAATGGCGAGCGGGTAAAAGTAATCGCGCGCGGCGAATGACCGGCGCGTTCAGAGATCCAGCACCAATAGCGCGGATTTAGCCCTCGAACAGCAGGGCGTGAACTGATCATTGGCCGCTTGCTCGTCTTCGGTGAGGAACAGGTCACGGTGATCCGGTACCCCCTCCAGTACACGGGTCAGGCAGGTTCCGCAGACACCCTGCTCACAGGAAATTGCAATCTCGACACCGTGGCTTTCCAGCACCTGGACCACCGTCTTGTCGGCGGGAATGTCGAACACCTGCCCGCTGCTGCCTAGCTTGATCTGGAACGCCCCGTCGGCGGCGGTATCCACCGGCGCCGCGGCGAAGTACTCACGGTGCAACTGCCCATCGCCCCAGCCCTGAGCCTTGGCGCTGTCGAGTACATGCTGCATGAAGCCTGAGGGGCCGCAGACATACAGGTGCACGTCAGGCCGCGGATTGGTCAAAACCCTGGCGGCGTCCAGGCGAGAGTCGGCTTGTTCATCGAAATGCAGGTGCACACGATCGGCAAAGGATGCCCCTTTGAGTCTCTCGACAAAAGCCGCTCGTTCACTGGAGCGAGCACAGTAATGCAGCTCGAAATCGGCGCCGCTGTGGGCCAGTTGCTCGGCCATGCAGAGAATCGGGGTGATGCCGATGCCGCCGGCAAACAACAGGCTGCGCCGTCCCTCAGCCACCAGAGGGAACAGATTGCGCGGCTCACTGATCAACAGCCGATCGCCACTGTTGATCTGCTCATGCAGGCTCTGGGAACCACCGCGCGAGGCGGCGTCCCTGAGTACGCCAATCACATAGCGATGGCGCTCTTGCGGGTGATTGCACAGCGAGTACTGGCGGATCAGTCCGCCGGGCAGGTGCACGTCAATATGGGCCCCGGCACTGAAGCCGGGCAATGCCCCGCCTTGCGCACAGGTCAACTCGTAGCTGCAGATATCCAACGCTTCGTTGTTGCGGGATGACACGACGACTTCAATCATGGCGCACCTTCAAGACCGGCCACCGCAGTGGCCGCGAACAGGATCATTGGGAGTGGACTGGCGTAGCGCTAAAGGGCGCTGCCCTTGGCTATTTGGCCGCCGCAATCAGCTCGACCGCCGTTGCTCGTTCAAGGGCGATGAGACGTTCCAGCACGCGCCTGGACTGCACACCCCCGGCATCGATATTGAGCTTGAGCAAGTTGCGTTCAGGGTTGGCCAGCAGGTTTTTCTGCTGCTGTTCGAGCATGTCGAGGTCTTCGCTGAAAATCTTGCCCTGGCCCTCGCGGATGGTGGCGGTCAGGGCTTCGTCGCCGGGATTGAAATTGCGTGCCATGCCCCAGAAGTACCAGATCGACGTTTCGGTCTCCGGGGTAATGAAGTCGACCACGATGCTCGCGGCCTTGTGTTGCGGCTCGGCGTTGTAACCGCCCTTGCCGGCGTGGGCCACGCCCACCTCGATCAAGACGTGGCTGGGCGGACTGAAGCGGCAGATCTGCCAACGGTCTACCGGCACGTCGTCGGCCAGGTTGTTGCCACGCAGGGCCATACGCCAGAACGGCGGCGCCATGATGTTTTCCATGTGCCGCTCGGTGACCACCTCGTTACCATGGACGGTGGTGACTGGCGCCGCTTCATCGATCTCTTTCTGGCCGATGCTCGAGGCGTGCACGTAGGTTTCGTGGGTGAGATCCATCAGGTTATCGATCATCAGTCGATAGTCGCAGTTGATATGGAACAGCCCACCGCCGTAGGCCCACTCATCACTGACAGCCCATTCCAGAGGGTGGATCAGTGCAGGATCAGCCTTGTCCTGCTCCCCAGGCCAGACCCAGATGAAACCGTAACGCTCTTCGACCGCGTAAGTCTTGTTGCACGGAAAACCCCGTACGCGCTGACCCGGCATTGCGACGGTCTTACCGTCACAGCCCATGACCAGGCCATGGTATCCACAGACCAGGTTGCCATTGTCGACATAACCAAGCGAAAGGGGAGCGCCGCGATGTGGGCAAAAATCCTCGACAGCGGCAACGCGCCCTTCAAGGCCTCGATAGAAAACGATTTTCTCACCGCATATTTGCCGCCCCAGAGGCTTGGAAGCGATCTCGTCAGGGGTGCAGGCGACATACCAAGTGTTTCTCGGATACATGAAGATCTCCAGGGCAGGCTTGTTTTTATGGATCCATTAAATCTGAATACTCTCAAATCAGTCAAGCATTACGCCTGAACTCAGACATCAATGGATCCATTGAAGTCTGAAAAACACCTGAAATAGACCGTTAACCGAGTTTGAAATGCCAGGGCTGCATTTTGAGATAGCAATACACACTGCGCACTGAATGACGCGTTCGACGCTGTAAGCGTGAAGCTGTATTGGAGGAAGTGCAGGCCCGACTGGCGGAGGGGGGCCGAGCACCCAGGAACCATCATCGGGTTGAACAGCGCGCCGTGCGCAACGCACACGACGTCCCTTTCCCGACCTTTCCGGCCCCCTTTCCCGCTAAAAAGCGGCCAGTAGCCACTAGACAACTGATGCTTAGACTCGTACCTTCATCCTAAACGCCCTGCGAAACCTTTTTTACGCCTCATTTGCTGGTTTGAGATAGCCAACCTAAAAAACCGACGTATACCCGGATATTGAGGTAACAGGTTCGATGCAAGGGACACTCTCAGAAAGCCTGCCCAACCGCGACGCTCGGCCAGAATTTTGGCAACTTTCCATGCGTTGCTGCCAATTGGCGGGCAGCGTAGACGTTGCGTTTTTTTTCATTTTTCTCATTCTGGGCTCTCCCATTTTGGCGTGGATAAACGTGGTCAGTGTGGCCATGTATGTCTATGCCTATCACGCGTTCAAGCAGCGACGAAATCGGCTGGCAGTTCTACTGATACGTATTGAAGTGCTCGTGCACGCCGGGCTGGGCACAGTTCTAGTCGGCTGGGGAAGTGGTTTTCACTATTTCTTGTTAATGTTTATTCCCGCCCTGTTCGTCAGTATGCGTGCCCGTAGCGCCTGGATATACGCCGGCTGCCTTTGGGCTTACTACGTAGGCCTGGATGTATTGATGTGGTTCGTAAGTCCTCTGCAACCCATCTCCTCCAATGCCCTGTTGGGTGTGCATGTTTTCAACCTGACAATAGTTTTCTGCATGTTCAGCTATCTTGCGTTGTTCTATGTGGTCACGGTAACCCGCGCTCACAAGAGCCTGGCGCGTATGGCAACGACGGACTCATTAACCGGGCTATTCAACCGTCGGCACATGATTGCGCTGACCGAGAAAATTTTGGCACGGCATCATAGGCGCCCCAGCAATCTCACCTTGATGTTGATGGATATAGATCACTTCAAGCAGGTCAATGATCGATACGGTCACGATACCGGTGATCGTGTACTCGAGGCGGTGAGTCAATTACTCAAACGTTCAATGCGAGAGCAAGACTTTATCGGCCGCTGGGGCGGCGAAGAATTTCTTTCCATATTGCCGGATACGGATTTTAGCAATGCAACTGATAGCGCAGAACGTATACGCAAGGCGGTCCAGGCATTGGAGATTGACAGCAATGGCAAAAAAGTAAGCGTGACTCTTTCCATCGGCGTCACTCAATATCGTGCTGATGAGGTGCTCAGCGACGCTATTGCACGGGCCGATTACGCGCTCTACGAAGGCAAGTTAGCTGGACGCAACAGGGTAGAGGTAGCCGAGGCTTAGATATCTGCTTTTAATCGAATTCTGCCAGTGCCGAGCGGCGGCAATGGGGCCTGGCTGTGTGAAAACGCGCTAGATACGTCAAAACCAGAGAATTACGAGGTTTCGTGAGCCAATAGCAAACGAACTTCAAAGGTCAGCCAGCGATGGACAGGGCCTTGTTCATGCCCTTGTGTCGCTGGTTCAAACGCCACTGAAGCTGCCGGGTGGAGAAGTGGTGTTCGAAAAACGGCGGCCCAGCGCCTTTGAATGACCGACCTGGCTGACAACTTGCGCTCTTGCGGCGCTACCGGTGTGGTAGTCACTGGGATGAAAACTCCGTGCTGCTCGTGATCTTGGCTTCGATGCGGTACTCATCGCCGAAAGCCATGCTTGTTCGGATACGCCAGTGATAGAAGCTGAGAACATCGGCGCTCATCACAATCCAACGCTTGATGGCCCGTTCTGCCGGCAAGTTCGAGCTGAGGCGTGGAGCTTCTAGCAGAGCCCGAAAGTGCGGTAATGCGCCAGACTTGGGCGTTAGGAATGCACGCTGGAAAGGCACGATCATCAGACGTACGGCCTGCTTAGCAAAGCTTGTTTGATTGCATGACAAGTCACTTCCTGAAAGCTACAAACCCTTGCGACATTGCCTACGGCTACCCCAGAATCCGCCGGCTTGTGCGGCCGTAGACCGGGCTCTATCGTTGACCTGCCAATGCTCATCAGTGGTCGGGCTTAGCGGCTCGCGGTATTTCGTTTGCACGTGCAACCATCCCACAGGTGTTCTCCATACCTGCGGTTTGATGGTGGCTGTACGCAGGGCGCCTTCGGGCGCACCGGCTTTGCGAAGTTCCCCGGTCCGCTAACCTGCGTGCAGCTGCCACCCTTTCCTCTTAGCGGTGGAAAGGATTGGCACCCAATTTGGAACTTTGAAATGGATAAGGTAACTCCCGATCCTCCGAACGCAGAAATCCAGTCCACCCCCCGCACCCCTTCCACGATGTACACCATCAACCCCACAGTCGATATCCAAACCCTCCTGGGCTCCGTGAGCGAATCCCTGGCCTCCGCCAGCGTATCACCATGGATATTGCCGACCGAGAAACCGGGCCAAGTCGCAATGCCCTGCTGGGCGTTCATCAGATTCTCATGCTGGCAGAGCTCTCGATGAACCGGGCTCTGGATCAACTCGACCCGATCGCCTAAGCGTTCCGTTGCGTGAGATGAGGCTCTGCAGGTAAACCTCGTCTTTAGTTTCGCCCCTGCAAAACCAAGCCCTCATAAGAGGGCTTGGTTTTTTCCAAGGACGAAGCACCAAACCTCAGTGCCCCGCGCTCTGCCCACCATCAACATGCAAAATCTCTCCAGTGACAAAATTGGCACTGTCCAGATACACCACAGCCTGCGAAATATCATCGATCTCACCCATATGACCCATCGGGTGCAGGCTACCTAGCGCCGCATGCGTCTCCTCACCATGCATCGGCGTCTTGATGATGCCAGGCGATACCGCATTCACCCGAATCCCGCGCTTGGCGTACTCGATGGCCAGGGATTTGGTCGCCGCGTTCAGGCCGCCTTTGGTCAACGATGCGAGTACCGACGGCACGCCATCGATGGCGTGATCGACCAGGCTGGTGGTGATGTTGACCACGTGCCCTTTGCCTTGCTTTTCCATCTCGGTGATGGCGAGCTGGGTGATGTAGAAGAAGCCATTCAGGTTCACCGACAGCACTGCCGCATAGTCTTGCGCGGTGTAGGCGGTGAACGGCTTGGCGACGAAGATGCCAGCGTTGTTGACCAGGGTGTCGATGCGACCGAAACGGGCAATGGTTTCACGGATGACGTGTTGCGCGACTTCCGGTTCGCCGATGTCGCCGGCCACGGTGAGGATGTCCGGATCGGTGGAGGGTTTGATCGAGCGCGAAGTGGCGACCACCTGGTAGTCCAGATCACGGAACGCTTTGACCATGCCGGCGCCGAGGCCTTGGGATGCGCCTGTGATGACGATGACTTTTTTCGAATTGCTCATGATGAACCTCTACTAATAAATGATGGTTTAAATTAATAAGTGATCAGGCTTCAGCACCAGGGGCCCGCCACGTCGGAGACGAAATCGACGCGTTTATGACTTGCCCTCCTCTTCAGCCAATTGCTTTCGGTACTGGGTGGTGGTCATGCCGGCGTAGCCCCAGTTATCGGTGTCGACTTCCTCGATCACGATGTGGGTCAGGTCCGGGCGTTTGTTGAGGACGCGTTCCAGGGTTTCAGTGATTTCGGCAATCACCTGAGCTTTCTGCTCTGGGGTAACGCCATCGCGGGTAATGCGAACGCTGACGAAAGGCATGAGGAATCTCCAGTGACCTGCCCGTCGGAATGATGGGTAGGTGTTGGAGCTCAATGTAGGGAGTCGGGTGGGGGGGATAAAGATGGGGGCGGGAACATCATTAGTTACGTGGGGTAATCAATGCGATGGGTGACGCATGCTTGCTTTCCGATCCGCTCCACGTCGCACATGAAGAAATGAGCCCATCACGTGTCGCAATTTGCCACTTTTAGCGACACGTTATTGGAACGTGTCGCCGCCGCCGACATGTTCGCGACACGTGTTCTCGAAAGGCGATTTCAGCGACATGACATCCTGCAGACGAAAACCCACCGTCCTGAAATGAAAAAACCCCGAACCAGTCGGGGTTTTCTCATGCTCGTAAACTCAAATCCGCATCAGAAGATGTTGATCGGGTAATCCACGAACACACGCACTTCGTTGCCGCTGACGTTGTACTCGCTCGACTTCTGCGAAACCCGCAGGATCGAGCTGCGCAGTTTCACGCTGAGGTCTTTGGCCGGGCCGCTTTGGACGACGTATTTGAACTGGTTGAAGATTTCGCGCTCGGTACCGCCTTCGCTGGTGGAAGTGGTGATGTTGTCGCCGCGCACGTAGGCGAAGTTGTAGCTCAGGCCAGGCACGCCGAAGGTGCCGAAGTCGAGGCCGTAGCCCAGCTGCCAGCTGCGTTCGTCTTCGGCGTTGAAGTCGGACCAGTAGGAGTTCGCCAGGTAGATGGTGTTGCCGCCGTCGCCAACACGACCTTGGCCGCGCTGATAGCCGCCGTAGGCGTAGCCCAGGTTGCTGTCGCCGGTGCTGCGCTGGTGGGCGATGGTGAACGAGTGCGGGCCGGTGGCGAAGGTGGCGGCCAGGCTCCAGATCTTGTTGTCGTCGCCAGTGGCGCCGCTGTCGCGGACGTAGGAGTCTTCCAGCTTGGTGCGGTAGCCGTTGAAGTCCAGGGCCAGGGACTGATCCTTGTCGATCGGGAACACGTAGTTGGCGTTGAGGTACTGTTTCTTCAACACGTCTTCAACGTCGGACGCGTAAACCGCAGCCTTGAATTGCTCGGTGAACTGGTAGCTGCCGCCCAATACGTTGATCGACTTCAGGCCACCGCTGTCACGGCCTTCAGCGCTCTTGCGCGATTCGGCGGTGAAACGACCGGCGTTCAGTTCCAGGCCCTTGATCTCTTTGGAGGTGATCAGGGTGCCGGTGTAGCTTTCCGGCAGCAGACGCGAGCTGTCGTAGTTGAGCACCGGCAGGGCCGGCATCTGGTCGCCGTAGGTCAGCGTGGTGCTGGACAGACGGAATTTGACCGCAGCGCCAGCCTTGGACAGGTCGTTCGCCGCATTGCCGCTGTCGCCCCGTTTAAAGAAGTCGATACCGCCAGCGCCGCTGCGGCCTTTGCCGCCGTCCAGACGCAGTGCGTACAGACCGAAGGCGTCAACACCGACACCCACTGTGCCTTGGGTGAAGCCGGACGAGAAAGTGCCGATGGCCGCTTGGCCCCACTCGGCCTTGTCCGGGTTGCCGTCTTTGTAATCACGATTGATGTAGGCGTTGCGCAGCAGTACTTTGAGGCTGCTGTCTTCAACAAAACCCTTGGACTCGGCCTGGTCGTTAGCCATAGCCTGTGTAGCGCTCAACATCCCCAGAGCGATCAGGCTGATTCGCTTATTCAACATTTTGTTCTTTTCCTTATTACCGGTTGATACGCGCTGTGCCAAACAGCCGAAACGGCGCTATTGCGCTCTTTTTTCAACGCAAAACAAAAAGGCCCGCCCACGAGAAATCGAGGCGGGCCTTTTATTATTTTGTCAGTCATGGCGGTTGGCCACAGGCGTTGGGCGAATCCTAGCCGCGGCCTTAACTATGTGTCAATTTCAAGAATCGTCTGTGAATAGGCGAAAAAAGTCTAAAGAATCATCAATGTAAGGTTTTTGACATAATTAGTAACAATCGAACCAAGGAGCTTTTCAGGAATAAACATCGAAAGTAAATAGCACGCATTATCATTCGCGCCGTTTTAGCAACATCCCAAAAATCCCACGGACGCCTCCTATAAATGCCTGCCCCTCTTCGCCTTGTGCCCTTCAGCTTGGGTCTCTCAGCTTTGCTTTCTGCCGGTTTTTCCTACGCCGCACCTACCACATTACCGGCGACTTCCATCAGCGCCGAAGCTGAGGCCGATGACCCGCGAGTGAAAGAAACCAGCACGGCGACCCGCACGGCGACACCGGTACGGTACGTTCCCCAGGCCATCGACTCGGTGAAAACCGCGAACGTGACGGACTACGGCACCAACGACCTGGGCACGGCACTCAGTGGCATCCCCAACGTCAGCAGCGGCGCCGACACCCGTTTTGATAGCCTGCGCATTCGCGGCTTCGACGCCAGCAACGACTTTTACCTCGACGGCATTCGCGACGACAGTCAGTACGTGCGTGACCTGCACAACATCGAACGCATTGAGGTACTCAAAGGCCCGGCAGCGGTGCTGTATGGCCGGGGTAGCCAGGGCGGGATCGTCAACCGGGTCAGCAAGCAGCCGGAATTCGGCCGCCGCTCCAGCATTGAAGCGCAAGGCGGCAGCGAAGATCTACGCAGCCTGTACGCCGACCTGAGCACCGATCCAACCGACAACATCAGCCTGCGCCTGAACATGGGCAACATGGACGAAAACAGCTTCCGCGATGGCGTCAGCGGCAATCGCCAACTGTTCGCACCGTCGATGAGCTGGCAGCTGACCCCGGACCTCAACTGGCTGGTGCAGTACGAATATAGCCGTTACAACCGAACCCCGGATCGCGGAGTGCCTGGGGTAAATGGCCGCCCGGCAGATGTAGGACGCGATACCACCTACGGCAGCGATCACGATTTCATCGACGACAAGTCTCAATCCCTGCGCTCCAAACTCAGTTACGAACTCAGCGATAACTGGCAGCTTCGCCACACCCTGGGCGTATTCAAGCTCAACAGTGATTTTGATAACACCTACCAGACCGGCTACAACCCGGTCACCCACCAGGTCACGCGCCAGCACTGGCAACAGGACCTGACCACTCGTAACGTTTTCAACAACGTCGAGATGGAAGGTGGGTTCGACACCTTCGGCCTGGAACACCGGTTGCTCACGGGTATCGAAATTGGCAGCCAGCGTCGTGATCCGACGCTGTACAACGCCGCCACATCGGGGCCAGGCAGCTCACCGGTACCGACACTCGACCTGTTTAACCCCAACCGCGAGCTGCGCCATACCGGGCGCATGCAGGTGTCGAGCAACAACCACACCGAAGTCGAAAGCCGCGCGGTGTACGTGCAGGATCAGCTGCGCTTGAACGATCAATGGCAGATTCTGGCCGGCCTGCGCTACGACACCTTCGACATCGAATCAACCAACCAGCTGCGGGACATTTCCGAAGACCGTGACAGCCACAGCAACAGCCCCCGTGTAGGCCTGGTGTGGACGCCGCTGCAGGATCATTCCTTCTATGCGTCCTGGTCCAAGGCCTTCTCGCCTGTGGGCGGAGGACTCATCGGCATCACGCCGGGCGCCACCGGTAACGGCAATGACCTGAGCCCGGAGCTCACCAAGCAGAAAGAAATCGGCGTGAAGTCCGACTGGCTCGACGACCGACTGAGCACCACCCTGGCGATCTACGAACTGGAACTCTACAACCGCCGCACCCGCGACCCGCTGGATCCGACCATCACCTTGCTCACCGGCAAGCAACGGTCCCGAGGGATCGAACTGACCGGAACCGGCCGTATCACCGGTAACTGGTATATGCGCGGTGGCATCGGCCTTCAGGATGCGACTGTCGAAAAGGACAACAACGGCTTCGAGGGCAAGCGCATCAGTGACGTGGCCAAGCGTAACGGCAGCCTGTTCGTGACCTGGAAACCGGAGATGGGGTGGTACGCGGAAACCGGTCTGACACTGGTCGGTGATCGGTATGCCGATAACCTCAACACGGTGGTGATGCCGGGTTATGGTCGTTGGGATGCGTTGGCTGGGTTCCGGCAGAAGGATTGGGACCTGCGCGCGGCATTGAACAATATTGCGGATAAGGCATATTACGAGTCGGCGACCAGTCAGTTCCAAATTCAGCCGGGGGCGCCGCGTAGCCTGGTTGTCACTGGGACCTATAGTTTTTAAGAGAGCAAGATCAAGGGATCGTCCGATCGCGGCCCGCGCCTCCGGCAGCGCCTACAGGGGTCGCGCTCCCGGCTCGAAAGCAAAAAAAAGCGCCGCCATCCCGGCAGCGCTTTTATCAATCCGTTGTTTGCTTCTTATCCTTCCATCACATCCCACAACGCTTCCAGTTCCGCTTCGCTGAATAAATCAGCGGGGTAGCGCTCGATCATCATCCGGCGCGGATCAGGTTCCCTAATCTGACGCGTTCCATTGGATTTCAACCAGTGCGCCAAGAGCTGGAGCGATTCGTTGTTGACTGCCAGGGGATGCGACGCCTGCTCGCTCACTACGTTTACTTCGGCGTTCATCTCCGCACTTTCTCCCGCTTTGTGAGGGGCTAACTTATCCAAGGTTTGTGACAGAACATCGCAGTTCTCCCCTCCCTGTTTAACCCATAGATCGATACAAGAGATGTGCCAATGTGTTGACGTTGTCGATGAGCGGACACAAAAAAGCCCGCAGTCCTGATGGACTGCGGGCTTCTCGTATCAGCAAGCAGGAAAATCATTGAGATGAAAATTTTCCATTCAACTCAATCTGTTACAACACCACTCACTCATTGTGCGACGCTGGCTGCTGTTGGGTAAGGCAGTGAATGTTGCCGCCGCCCAGTAACAGTTCACGCCCCGGCACCATCACCACTTCATGCTGTGGGAACAGACTCTGCAAAATTTCCCGTGCCGGACCATCCAATGGATCGTCGAAGCTTGGGGCGATAATGCCGCCGTTGACGATCAGAAAGTTCACGTAGGAACCGGCCAATCGAACAGTAGGATTTCGTTCCTGGGTGCCGTCGACCGGATCCACGCCCGCACATTCTTCCTCGGTCGCATACAGCGGGCCCGGAATCGGCATCTTGTGCACCGTGAAGGGGCGCCCTTTGGCATCAGTAGCGCTTTCCAGCACTTTCATTGCAGCCTGGCAACGCGGGTAGTTCGGGTCCTGCGGATCGTCGGTCCAGGCCAACAGCACTTCACCCGGACGGATGTAGCAGCAAAAGTTATCCACATGGCCGTCGGTTTCGTCGTTGAACAAACCATCCGGCAGCCAGATGATTTTATCCACAGCCAGGTTGGCACTCAGCACCGCTTCAATTTCTGCGCGGTCCAGGTGCGGATTGCGATTGCGGTTGAGCAGGCACTCTTCGGTGGTGATGAGCGTGCCTTCGCCGTCGACGTGAATCGAACCGCCTTCCAGCACGAAGCCTTCGGTGCGATAGCGCGGGCTGCGTTCGATCTCGAGGATCTTGCCGCCGATTTGCGAATCGCGGTTCCACGGTGAATAGAGACCACCGTCGAAGCCGCCCCAGGCGTTGAAGTCCCAGTTCACGCCGCGGACTTCGCCACTGTTGTTGATCACGAAAGTAGGACCTGTGTCGCGCACCCAGGCGTCGTCGCTGGACATCTCGACGACCCGGATATTTGGCACGTCCAGGCGCGCACGGGCATTTTCATATTGGCCGGCAGATACTGCCACTGTCACCGGTTCGAAACGGGCGATGGCCTTGGCCACTGCAACGTGGGCGGCTTGCGCCGGTTTGCCACCCAGACGCCAGTTGTCCGGGCGCTCTGGCCAGATCATCCAGGTTTGGGTTTGTGGCGCCCACTCGGCCGGCATGTAGAAGCCATCGGCGCGGGGCGTGCTGTTTAAAGTGGTCATGACGATCAGGACTCCAGGGCACCGTCTAGGGTTTTGATAGCACCATACAGGTTCGGGCGGCGGTCACGGAAGGAGCCCCACGCGCTGCGGGTATGTTCCAGCAGGTCGAGATCGAAGCTCTGGATCAATACACCTTCTTCGGTTTCGTTGAGCTCCTGGACCTTCTCGCCGAACTGGTTGGCGATGAACGACGAGCCGTAGAAGGTGATGTCGTACCCGTCCTGCTCTTCATTGCCGATACGGTTACTGGCGATCAGCGGCATCAGGTTGGCGCCGGCATGGCCTTGTTGCACGCGTTGCCAGTGGTCGCGGGACGAGATGCTCTTGTCGTGCGGCTCGCTGCCGATGGCAGTTGGGTAGAAGAGGATTTCCGCTCCTTGCAACGCCATGCTGCGGGCGCACTCGGGGAACCACTGGTCCCAGCAGATGCCCACGCCGATTTTCGCATAGCGGGTATTCCACACCTTGAAGCCGGTATCACCCGGATTGAAGTAATACTTTTCATGGTAGCCAGGGCCGTCCGGGATGTGGCTTTTCCGATAAATCCCGAGATTGCTGCCGTCTGCATCAATGATCGCGATGCTGTTGAAACGCGCGCGGCCCGCCAGTTCGTAGAAGCTGATCGGCAGAACCACTTGCAGTTCCCTGGCGATTTTCTGGAAGTGCTTGATGGCGACGTTGTCTTCAACCGTCGTGGCCAGTTGCAGGTAATCCGCGTTCGGCTTCTGGCAGAAGTACGGCGCTTCAAACAGTTCCTGAATCAGGATGACTTGCGCGCCCTTGGCTGCAGCCTCGCGGACCAGCCTTTCAGCAGTCTCGAGGTTGGCCTCAAGGTCCCAGGAACAAGCCATCTGGGTAGCGGCGACGGTAACGATACGACTCATGAATCATCTCCTGGGCAAGCAGTTGGGGTCGGGTGTGACGCCGACCCATGACAGAAAGCGGAAGCCCAGGCGGAATTTCACCATGCCGAGGCAATGGCGACTTTATAGCCGATAAAAATCGGCTTTAGAAGCGAATATTTTAAAATAACCGAATGCTCACGCTAAAAACACCGATAATAATCGATTTTTTAGCCTGCCCCGCACGCTTAGGAGCTGCCGAGTGCAACGAGGTTGCGATCTTTGATCTTAAAAAACAGAATCAAAAGATCGCAGCCTCGTTGCACTCGACAGCGCCTACACCGCAATGGGCATCAGGGTCAAAGGCCCTCTGCAAGCACCTTCGACAGCATATCCACGAAGAAATCCACACTCCTGCGCGACGTCACCATCGGCGGTTTAATCTTCAGCACGTTCAGATAATCCCCCGTCGGCTGCATGAAAATGCCCAGCTCGCGCAGCCGATCACACAGCGCCGCAGTCTCCTGCGTCGCCGGCGCCAGGGTCTCGCGGTTACGAATCAGCTCCACCCCCAGATAGAACCCGGAACCGTGCACCGCCCCCACCAGTGGATGAATATCGATCAAGGCCTCAAGTCGCTCCTTAAAGTACCCGCCCACGACCTGAGCGTTCTCCCAGAGTTTCTCCTCTTCCATCACGTCCAGCACCGCCATGCCGATCTGGCAGCTCACCGGACTGCCACCCGCCGACGAGAAGAAATAGCCCTCGGCCTCTAGCGCTTCGGCGATTTCCCGGCGGGTGATCACCGCACCCAATGGCTGGCCGTTGCCCATGCCCTTGGCCATGGTGATGATGTCCGGCACCACGCCCTGCTCTTCAAAACCCCAAAAGAAGTGACCCATGCGACCGTAACCGACCTGCACTTCATCGGCGATGCATACGCCACCCTGGCCGCGCACCAGGGCGTAAACCTGCTTCAGATAGCCCGGCGGCAACGAGATACCGCCCGCGTTGCCATACACCGGCTCGCAAATGAACCCGGCGAGCTGGCGATGCTGTCCGGCGATCTTCGCCAGGTTGTGCTCGACGCTGCGCACGTAGTCGGGAGCGCTGTCGGGGCCACGAAATTCGCCGCGATAGATGTTCGGCGCAGTTACCGGGTGCACCCAGTCGGGGCGGCTGCTCAAGGCTTGGGGGTTGTCGGCGATCGAGGTCGAGACGGCGTCCGCGCCCACCGTCCAGCCGTGATAGCCCTCCAGTACGCTGAGCATGTCGCGCCCGCCGCTGTAAGCCCAGGCGAGACGAATGGCCAGGTCATTGGCTTCGCTGCCGCTGTTGACCAAGAACACTCGGTCCATGGAATCAGGCGCCAGCTTCAGCAGTCGCTCGGAAAACTCGGCGACCGCCGCGTAGTTGAAACGTGAGTTGGTATTGAGCAGCGACCATTGGCGACTGGCGACCGCCGCCATGCGCGGATGTCCGTGCCCCAGGACCGCGACGTTGTTGAGCATGTCGAGATAGGAGCGGCCCTGCATGTCGATCAAATGATTGCGCCAGCCCCGCTCGATGCGTGGCGGGTCGACGTAATAGTGTTTTTGCGTACGCGCGAAGCTGGCCTCGCGGCGTGCCAGCAGCGTCTGCGAGTCGAGCTCCTGCTCCGCATCACAGGCCAGCCCCAGCAGGCTCGCCGGCGAAGGGCAAAGCGCCTGCCAGGCGGCAGCGCGGGAAGGTGTGCAAAACAACGGCGCGTTTAACGAGGCACCGCGGCACAGTTGCACCCGCAACGGCCCGCACACCGAACCCAGCACCTGGCCTTTGACCAGTGCTGCGCCTGTGTGCAGCGACGGCTTGACGCCCCACAACCGCAGGCTCAACTGCGGACCGTCGAGCTGCAGAACACCCGCCTCGGGCTCATGGACCATGCCAGCAAATGGCGACTCGACTGCCGTGCCGATGGGCACTCGCAATTCGACATGCAGCGGGCAAGTGTCCGGCTCGCTGGACGAATCCGGCTGGGTGCGCGACAGGCGATATTGCCCGTAGCGACTGGCCGCCAGCTCATGCACGGCAGCCGCCTCGTCCAGCAGGCGCTGATCAATGCCCTGCTGCTCCCAGTTGCCGGCTTCGAAATGCGGGCTCAAGACGCCCAGGTCAATCAGGGCAAATTCACGTCCAACCAGGCCCGGCAGCAGCGGGGCAAACCCTTCACTGCCAATGCCCGGCAGGTGCTGGCCGACCGAAGCCAGGATCGCCGCCTCCATCAATTCCAATGGCAGCGAAGTGGCCACGCGAAAGATTTCCCACTCGTGGGTCAGGTTGTCACGGCTGTAGGCATTGCCTGGATCGATGCTCACCTGCTGCTCGCCACTGAGCACCAGCACGGCGGCGCGGGCCAGTATCAACGGCCACAGCGCCAGGAGTTCTTCGTGCGCCAGTGGATTGACCGCGTGGTACGCCTGCACCGCCGGCAGGATGTAAAACGGATCGCCACCGGCATGGTGCAGCAAGGCCGCGCAGGTCACCGACAGATCGGTGATGCGCCAGGTTCGGATCAGGTCGCCGAAGTCGATCACGCCCTGCAATTGCCACAGGCGTTCGCAATCGCGTTGCCAGACCACGTTGTCGTCGGTGATGTCCATGTGGATGGCCTGCACCGGCAGCTTGTCCACCAGCGGTTGCAGATGCCGCTCGGCTCGTTCGGCCGCATCGGCGATTTGCCGGCGCTGCGTGTCATCTTCGATCACCGGCAGCAAGTGCGCGATCAGCGCGTTCGCGTGACGGGCATCCCATTGCAGCGTGCGGGTCAGGCCGGGATGATCGAAGCCGGCCAGCGCCAGGTCCATTTCGCCGCAGAGGCGTCCGAACCCGGCAACGACTGCACCAGGCAGATGATCGAGGCCTGTCAGCGGCTGGCCTTCGATGTAACCCAACAGACGCACATGTACGGTCTGATCGGCCACTTGCAGAGTGAGCAGGTCGGCGCCGGTCCTGGCGCAAATGACTTGGGGCACCGGCACCCCGGCCTTTTCGGCCAGGTGCTGGAGGCCAGCATGCTGGGCTTGCAACTCTTGCACGGCATAGTCGCCGCGGCAGATTTTAAGGACAAAGCGCCCCTGATCGCTGTCGACTCGGTAGTTGAGGTCCTGCTGACTGCCAAGGGCCTGCAGGTTTCCACTCAACCCGTAATGCTCTTCGAGCAGCCCTAGCGCCAGCTCGGCCGACACTTGTGGGCTGGGCAAACTGGCGCGATGAATCAACGTGGCGAGCGGCATACAACGACCCCTGAGAATTTGATCAGGCACTTATATCGCCATTGCTCGGCGCGATACGCAACCCCCTTGCAATGACACACCCCTCGCGCCACTCGGCACTTTGCGCAAGAATGCCGACCATCAACGCTACAGGCGCTCGACCTCATGACCCCGACTCTCCCCCGCAGACCCCGCTGGCGCAGCCTCGCACTGCTCGCGCTATGCCTGGCGCCGTTACTGTGGCCGCTGGAGCATCTGGCCGAACGCTATTACCGCAGCGAACTGGCCGGACAGAACCGCCAGACGCTCGATCTATACGTGGCCAACCTGCTGGGCACCCTGCACCGCTATGAGGTCCTGCCGCAGATTCTCGGCGACCTTCCAGCCCTGCGCACCGTTCTGGGCGCGCCCGACGACGACGTCAGCCAGGGCAACGCCAACCGCCTGCTGAAAAATATTTGCGCCCAGACCGGTGCCGAAGTCATGTACCTGATGGACACCACCGGTAAAACCCTGGCGGCGTCCAACTGGGACAAACACGACAGCTTTGTCGGGCGTAATTTTTCCTTCCGTCCGTATTTCAGCGAAGCCATGGCCGGACGTCTCGGGCGTTTCTTCGGCCTCGGTACGACATCCGCCAAGCGTGGCTATTTCTTCGCCGCCGCCGTCCGTCAAGGCGAAAAGATCATCGGCGTGCTGGTGATCAAAGTTGACCTCGACCATACGGAAAGCCTGTGGGGCAACACCCCGGAACAGCTGCTGGCCACCGATCAAAACGGCGTGGTTATCCTTACCTCACGACCGGAATGGCGCTTTCGTTCTACCCGCACGTTGAGTGAGGCGCAGCACAAAGCAATCACGGCGATTCAACCCTACCCCACTCGCGATCCCCAGCCGCTGAAGCTCAACCCCGGTGCGTGGCTGACACAGTCCCACCAGATCGAAGAGACGGGCTGGACGGTCAACATCCTCGCGCCACGCACCCTGATCGACCGTCCGGTGCGCACGGTCGTTGCCATTGGCGGCGCCACCTTGCTGGTGTTGATGCTGCTGCTTGGCCTGATGATGCAGCGCCGGCGCCATTACCTGGACCGAATCGCTTTCGAGGCCAAGGCCCGCCACGAACTCGAAGGCCGGGTTGCCGAGCGCACCAGCGACCTCGAAGGCCTCAACCGACGCCTCAAGGAGGAAGTGCTGGAACGCGAACAGGCCCAGCAGGAGTTGGTGCGCGCCCAGGATGACCTGGTGCAGGCCGGCAAGCTGTCGGCACTGGGGACGATGTCCGCCAGCATCAGTCACGAGTTGAATCAACCACTGGCGGCGATCCGCAGCTATGCGGAAAACGCCGAAGTGCTGCTCGATCACCAGCGCACCGACGACGCCCGCGGCAATCTCAAGTTGATTAGCGAACTGACCGCGCGCATGGCGTCGATCATCGCCCATCTGCGCGCGTTCGCCCGCCGCGATCGCCATGCGCCGGAAAGTGTTGCCCTGCAACCGGCGCTGGACGACGCGCTGGCCCTGCTCGCCAAGCGCCGGCGCAGCATGGAGGTCGAACTGATCCGCGATTTGCCGGCCGCCACCTTGTGGGTCGAAGCGGGAGAAACCCGCTTGCGCCAGGTGCTGGGCAATCTGCTGGCGAACGCCCTGGACGCGCTTACGGAAAAAGGCCAGCCGCGTAAACTATGGTTGAGTGCCCAATCCACTGCCGACGGCGTCAACCTGTACATTCGCGACAACGGCCCGGGGTTTTGCATGGAAGCCCTGGGCCGAGGCAGCGAACCCTTTTACACCACCAAGACCCGCACCCAGGGTCTGGGGTTGGGGCTGGCGATCTGCGAAACACTGATGCGCGCCTTCGGTGGTGAACTGTTGTTCTCCAACCACAGGGAAGGTGGCGCCCTGATCACCTTGAAATTACGCGCAGGCGCACCGGGCGTGAGCCTGCAACCGTCCGAGGACCGAAGTGCATGACCATCGACAACCGTATCCAGGTCGTGCTGATCGACGACGACCCCCACTTGCGCCAGGCGCTGAGCCAGACGCTCGACCTTGCCGGCCTGAAGATCCTGCCACTGGCCGAAGCCAAGGGCCTGGCGGCCCAACTGGAGCGCGACTGGTCGGGCGTGGTGGTCAGTGATATTCGCATGCCGGGCATGGACGGCCTCGAATTGCTGACCGAACTGCATGCACAGGACCCGGAGCTGCCGGTGCTGTTGATCACCGGTCACGGCGACGTGCCGCTAGCCGTACAAGCGATGCGCGCCGGGGCCTACGACTTCCTGGAAAAGCCTTTTGCCAGCGATGCGTTGCTCGACAGCGTACGTCGGGCGCTGGCCTTGCGCCGGTTGGTGCTGGATAACCGCAGCCTGCGCCTGGCCCTGAGCGATCGCAACGAGCTGAGCGCCCGCCTGGTTGGACAGTCGGCCCCCATGTTGCGCCTGCGTGAGCAGATCGGCGCCTTGGCGGCCACCCGGGCGGATGTACTTATCCTCGGCGAAACCGGCGCGGGCAAGGAAGTGGTCGCCCGCGCATTGCACGATCTGTCGAGCCGGCGTAACGGGCCATTCGTGGCGATCAATGCCGGCGCCCTGGCTGAATCGGTGGTGGAGAGCGAGCTCTTCGGGCACGAGCCCGGCGCGTTCACGGGGGCGCAGAAGCGACGCATCGGTAAGTTCGAATTCGCCAACGGCGGTACGCTGTTTCTCGATGAAATCGAGAGTATGAGCCTGGATGTGCAGGTCAAGCTACTGCGCCTGCTGCAAGAACGGGTGGTTGAGCGGCTTGGCGGCAACCAGCAGATCCCGCTGGACATCCGCGTCATCGCTGCAACCAAGGAAGACCTGCGCCAAGCCGCCGACCAGGGCCGTTTTCGGGCTGACTTGTACTACCGCCTTAACGTCGCGCCCCTGCGCATCCCGCCGCTGCGCGAGCGCGGCGAAGATGCCCTGATGCTGTTCCAGCATTTCGCCGACGAGGCCAGCGCCCGCCACGGTCTGCCGCCCCATGAACTACAGCCGGGTCAGCGCGCCCTGCTGCTGCGACACAGCTGGCCAGGCAACGTGCGCGAACTGCAGAACGCGGCCGAGCGCTTCGCTCTGGGCCTGGAGCTGGCCTTGGACAACAACACACCGGATGGCACGACCGGGGCCACCGTGGAGGTGGTCAGTGGCGGTTTGAGCGAACAGGTGGAAAACTTCGAAAAAAGCCTGATCGCCGCTGAACTCGTGCGCTCCCACAGTTCGGTTCGCAGCTTGGCGGAAGCGCTCGGCATCCCGCGTAAAACGCTACACGACAAACTGCGCAAGCACGGGCTCAACTTTTCCGATAGCGGCGCCCAGAGCGCCACCGAAGATCTCGACTGAGCTACTGTCCATTCATCTCCAACAAACAAGAGAGTGTTCATGAGCCGCGACAGTCGTTACCTGGAAAGCATCCTCCATCACGACATTCCCCTGACGCGGGACATGGGCCTCAAGGTGCTCGACTGGCACGACCAGCAGTTACGTCTGCACCTGCCGCTGGAGGCCAACGTCAACCACAAGAGCACGATGTTTGGGGGCAGCCTGTATTGCGGCGCGGTGCTGGCGGGCTGGGGCTGGTTACATTTGCGTTTGCGCGAGGAAGGGATTGAAGACGGGCACATCGTGATTCAGGAGGGGCAAATCAGTTATCCGCTGCCGGTAAGCATGGACGCGATTGCGATTTGCCAGGCACCGGGGGCGGCGGCGTGGAAGAAATTCCTGGCGATGTACCGGCGGTACGGGCGAGCGAGGTTGACCCTGCATTCGCGGATTGTGAATGCTGAGGGTGCTGAGGATGCGGTGACGTTTAGCGGGCAGTACGTTTTGCACCGGTAGATCAAAATCCTTAACCCCGAGCCAACTCCAACAACTGCTGTCGCCAGGCCGCTTGGGCCGGCAGCGCCAGAAAAAACCCGTTCAACAATGATTCCCGCGCCGGATAACTGAACGTTTCCCCGCTCAACTCCAGCACTTCGCCCCCAGCCCCTTCCAGCACACCTTGGGCCGCCGCCGTATCCCACTGCGAAGTCGGCGCCAGGCGCGGATAACAATCCGCCGCGCCTTCGGCAAGCAGGCAAAATTTCAATGAACTGCCGATGTTGGCCAACTCCAGTTCACCCAGGCTGGCGCTCAAGCCTGCAAGCAAAGCCTCCTGCTCCGGGCTCGAATGCCGGCGGCTGGCGACTACGGTGAATGCTTCACCTGCCGGCGGCACTTGGCGAACCTGAATGGGCAAAGGCTCGGCATCTTTAGCACCACGCCATGCCCCCATACCCGCGCCACCGACATAAAAGCGCCCATTGGTCGGCATCGACACCACACCAAACACCACGCGGCCCTGTTCGATCAATGCGATGTTGACCGTGAACTCCTCGCTGCCCGAGATGAATTCCTTGGTCCCGTCCAGCGGATCGACCAGCCACCAGCGCTGCCAGCCGGCGCGCACGTTCTGGGGGATGTTGGCGTCTTCTTCCGAGAGCACCGGAATGCTTGGATCCAGCGCCGTCAGCCCGTCCAGAATCAAATGGTGAGCCGCCAGATCCGCCGCAGTGACTGGCGAATCGTCGGCCTTGGCAGTCACGGCAGTACCGGTGCGCCAGAACGGCAAAATGGCGTCGCCTGCCTGCAAGGCCAGCTCGATCACTGGCGCCATCAGCGGATGCGGGAAATTCATGGCAGGTACACCCCGCGTTGTGTCAGCAGATCTCGGGCCAGATACAGCGCGGCCAAGGCCCGGCCTTCGGTGAATTGCGGGTTTTGCGCCAGCGCCGATAGCTCACGCAGGTTGACCTTGCTCACGCCCATCGGCTCGGGCTCGTCGCCTTCCAGAGAGTCTTCGTACAAATCCGTTGCCAGCACCACCTGGATCTTCTGGCTCATGTAACCGGGCGACAACGACAATTCGGTCAGGTGCTCCAGCTGCCGCGCGCCATACCCGGCCTCCTCCTTGAGCTCGCGCTCAGCCGCCGCCAGCACGTCTTCGCCGGGCTCGATCAAACCCTTGGGCAAAGACATCTCGTACTCATCAGTGCCGCCGCAGTACTCCTCGACCAGCACTGCATGATCCGCATCCAGCATCGCCACAATCATCACCGCGCCATAGCCGGCGCCCTTGCCGACCAGCCGCTCGTAAGTGCGCTCGACGCCATTGGAGAAGCGCAACTTCAGCTCTTCGACGCAGAACAGGCGACTGGTGGCGACGATCTCGCGGGCGAGGATAGTGGGTTTCTGGCGCATGAGCGGCTCCTAGGTGATAGCGAGTTACTATACCCGGCCTATCCTGAATGTTGACCTCGGATATCCTTTTTACCGCTGGAGAAGTTTTTATGCCCCTGCTGCCCTGGCATGACATCGATACCGTTTTGCTGGACATGGACGGCACCTTGCTGGACCTGCACTTCGACAACCATTTCTGGCTGGAGCATTTGCCGCGACGCTATGCGCAGCTGCACGGAATCAGCCTGGCCATGGCCGAGATGGAATTGCAGCCGCTGTTCGAACGCAATGCGGGACAGTTGCAGTGGTATTGCCTGGATTTCTGGAGCACCGAGCTGAAGCTGTCAGTTCGCGAGTTGAAACTGGAGACGGCGCACCTCATCGCCCTGCGTCCGGATGCAGACACTTTCCTGGCGGCGATCAAGAGCGCTGGCAAACGGGTGGTGATGATCACCAATGCCCACCGCGATTCGCTGTCACTGAAGCTTGAGCGGATTGAACTGGCACCGTACTTTGAGCGGCTCATCAGCTCCCACGATTACGGCTTTCCCAAGGAAAATCCGCAGTTCTGGGATGCCTTGCAGGCGGATATCGGCTTCGACCCGGCGCGCAGCCTGTTCATCGACGACACCTTGCCGATTCTGCGCAGTGCGCGGGAGTTTGGAGTGGCGCATCTGCTGGCGGTGCGCGAGCCGGATAGCCGTAAGGGCCCCAAGGACACGGAGGAATTTGCGGCGGTTGAGAACTATCGGGAACTGGTTGCAGGGCTCTAGACCGAGTCGGCTGCATCGCGAGCAGGTTCACTCCTACAGACTCCCCCCCTGTGGGAGTGAGCCTGCTCGCGATGGCAATCTCAATCTTTCTCAGGAATACGCAACGACTGCCCCGGGTAAATCTTATTCACATCCTTAAGCATCGGCTTGTTGGCCTCGAAAATCTTGTTGTACAGGTTGGCATTGCCATACACCCGCAGGGAAATCGCACTCAACGTATCGCCCTTCTCGACCACGACAAACTTCGCGGCCACCATTACCGGCCCAGTCACGGTGATCTGGTCTTCAACACCACTGACGCCCGCCACGTTGCCCAGGGACAACAGGATTTTTTCTTTCTCTTCCTGGGTGGCGGCTTCACCACTGGCGATTACCTTGTCGCCCTCAACCTTCACCTGGATCTTCGACGTATCGATCCCCGTCAGCGCATCCTTGACGTGCTTGCTCAGCGCCTCGCTGTTGGCTTCGGCCTTGTCCGGCGTCAGGGCGTCGAGGATTTTTTCACCGGCTTCTTTTAGAAAACTGAAAAGGCTCATCGTGTGCTCTCCATGGTAATTAAGGGGTCCAGACGCAAAAGCCTAGACCAAGGTTGCACACCGTGGTTCCAACCCGACCAATGACGCCGCTTCCCGCCAGGGGCTAGAATCGGCCCCTTCCTGCGCTCTGGAGCGAAGATGGACATCAAGCAGCTGAAATTCCTCATCGCACTCGACGAAACGCGACATTTCGGCCAGGCCGCCGCGCGCTGCCACATCACCCAACCGACCTTGTCGATGCGTCTGCGCAGCCTTGAAGAAGAGCTCGAATTACCACTGGTCAACCGCGGCCAACGGTTTGAGGGCTTTACCGCTCCGGGCGAGCGAGTGCTGGCGTGGGCGCGCACGGTGCTGGCGGCGTACGACGGGCTGCAAGCCGAGGCGGCCGCCTGCCGCGGTAATCTGGTCGGCACCCTGCGCCTGGGAGTGGTGCCGTTATCCAGTTTTGATCCATTGCCGCTGATGCAGCGCCTGCATGCTGAACACCCGAATCTGCGCTTCGAATTGTCGGCACTCAGCTCCGAGCAAATTCTCGAACAACTGGCGAACAATCGCCTGGACCTCGGCGTGTCTTACCTCGAACGCCTCGACGGTGAACGCTTTGACTCCCTGGCCTTCAGCGAAACCCGCATGGGCCTGCTCTACGATCAGCGCTTTTACAGTTTCAGCGAGGCACCGCTGAGTTGGGAGTCGTTGATCGAACTGCCGCTGGGCATGCTTACCAGCGGCATGCACTTTCGCCAATCCATCGACCACAATTTTCACAGTCGTGGCCTGAGTCCCCAGCCTCTGCTGCAGACCGACGCCGTGCATCAACTGTTACAAGCTGTGCACGGTGGCTTGTGCTGCGCCGTGATGCCGCTGGACGGCGGACTGGAAAACCTCACCGACCATCTGCGCCTGCAACCCATTGAAAACGCCCAGACTCTTGCGCGCCTGGGGTTGATCATGCGGCGTAGTGCACCTCGATCGGCATTGGCCGAGGCGTGTTTTGCGATTTATCAAAAATCATCCACAGACGCTTGATCGACGCCATCTATCGGCACATCAGTATTAGCGATTAGACGCGACCGTTTGACGCGCCTAGGCTTAAAGCTGATCAAACCGTGGTGATGCCATGAACGCCAAGCGCCCAGCCTGCGCGGCACCTGCCCTCGAAACGCCCGCGCCTGCGAGTCAGACCTACAGCTACAGCAACCTTGATCTGTCCGGATCGGCAAGTACCGAGCTGGCCGAGGAAGTTGCTCTGGCGATCGCCTACAACGGCATCAGCCAAGCCGTGATGCTGGTGACGCCTACCGACCTGGAAGACTTCATCGTCGGCTTCAGCCTCGGCAGCGGCATCATCACGGACCCCAGCGACATCTACGACCTGCAACTCAGCGGCTCGGGTTCGGCGCAGTACGCGCAAGTCACCCTCGCCAACCGTGCCTTCTGGAACCTCAAGCAGCAACGCCGACAACTGGCTGGAACCAGCGGTTGCGGGCTGTGCGGAGTCGAGGCGGTGGAGCAGGCATTGCCAGACCTAAAAGTATTGCCAGGCGCTCCATTGCCTCCGGTCGCATGGCTCGACGGCCTGCGCCAGCGCATCGGCGCTTTCCAGCCGCTTGGCCAACATTGCGGTGCTGTCCATGCAGCCGTGTTCATGAATGACCGGGGCGAGTTGTTGCTGGGTCGCGAAGACATCGGCCGGCATAACGCCCTCGACAAGCTGATTGGCGCACTGATCCGCCAAGACATCCCGATCAGCGCAGGGCTGGCAATCGTCACCAGCCGTTGCAGCCTCGAACTGATCCAGAAAGTGTTGCGCGCAGGCATCCAGACCCTTGTCAGCCTGTCCTCGCCTACTGGCCTTGCTGTGCAGTGGGCCCGCCGACACAACCTCAATCTCATCCACCTGCCGCAGAAAAGTGCGCCGCGGGTCTACAGCCCTGCGATGGAGAACCTAGCGTGAGCCAACATCATCAAGCCGACCAGAAACCCGTCCCCCGCTACAAGCCTTATAAAGGCCCGGCTGGCGGCTGGGGCGCGCTGATCAGTGTGGCCCAGGCGTGGCTAACCAGCGACAACGCGCTGAAGAACCTGCGCATGATGCTCAAGACCAACCAGAACGGCGGCTTCGACTGCCCGGGTTGCGCCTGGGGCGATTCGCCGGAAAGCGGCATGGTGAAGTTCTGCGAGAACGGCGCCAAGGCCGTGAATTGGGAAGCGACCAAACGCCGGGTGGACGCTGCTTTTTTCGCCAAATACAGCGTCACCTCGCTGCTGGAGCAGAGCGACTACTGGCTGGAATATCAGGGCCGCCTGACCGAACCAATGAGCTACGACGCCGAAACCGATCGCTACAAGCCGATCAGTTGGGAAGCCGCCTTCGCCCTGATTGGCAAACATCTGCAGGGCTTGTCCAGCCCGGATCAGGCCGAGTTCTACACTTCGGGGCGTGCCAGCAACGAAGCGGCATACCTGTATCAATTGTTTGTGCGCGCCTATGGCACCAACAATTTCCCCGACTGCTCGAACATGTGCCACGAGGCCAGCGGCGTGGCGCTGGCGCAAAGTGTCGGCGTGGGGAAAGGCACGGTGACTTTCGACGATTTCGAACACGCCGATGCGATATTCGTCTGGGGCCAGAACCCCGGCACGAACCACCCGCGGATGCTCGAGCCGCTGCGGGAAGCGGTCAAGCGCGGCGCCCAGGTGGTATGCGTCAACCCGCTCAAAGAGCGTGGACTGGAACGCTTCCAGCACCCGCAGCACCCGATCGAAATGCTCACTAATGGCGACAAGCCAACCAATACCGCGTACTTCCGTCCGGCGCTCGGCGGCGACATGGCCTTACTGCGCGGCATGGCCAAATTCCTGCTGCAATGGGAGCGCGACGCGCAGAAGAGTGGCGGGCCAGCAGTATTCGATCACGACTTCCTCAATGAGCACAGCGTCAACGTGCTGGAGTACCTGGGCGCAATCGATGACACCCCATGGGAGCAGATCGTCGAGCAATCAGGCCTTGCCCTGGTGGAAATAGAGCAAGCGGCGCGCATGTACGCCTCGGGCAAGAACGTCATCATGTGCTGGGCAATGGGGATCACCCAGCACCGTCATTCCGTGCCAACTATCCAGGAAATCGCCAACCTGATGCTGTTGCGCGGCAACATCGGCCGGCCAGGTGCAGGCCTGTGCCCGGTGCGCGGCCACAGCAACGTGCAGGGCGACCGGACCATGGGCATCAACGAACGCCCACCGGTGACGTTCCTCGATGCCCTGGAGCGTCGTTTCCAGTTCAAGGTGCCGCGCGAGAACGGCCACAACGTGGTCGAGGCGATCCACGCGATGGCCGAAGGTCGCGCCAAAGTGTTTATCGGCCTGGGTGGCAACTTCGCCCAGGCCACGCCGGACAGCCCACGTACCTTCAAGGCCCTGAGCAGCTGCGACCTGACCGTGCAGATCAGCACCAAGCTCAACCGCAGCCATCTGGCCCACGGCAAGGACGCGCTGATCCTGCCGTGCCTGGGCCGCACCGATATCGATATTCAGACCGAAGGCCCGCAGGCGGTGACCGTTGAAGACTCGTTCAGCATGGTCCATGCCTCCAATGGCCAGTTGCAACCGCTGTCGAACCAGATGCGCTCGGAACCGTCGATCATCGCCGGTATCGCCGCCGCGACCCTGGGCAGCCAGCCAGTGGACTGGAACTGGCTGGTGGCCGACTACGACCGCATTCGCAACCTGATTGCCGATACCATTCCAGGCTTCAAGGACTTCAACGAGAAAGTGAAGAGTCCAGGCGGTTTTTACCTGGGCAACAGCGCCGGTGCACGCAAGTGGAAGACTGCGTCGGGCCGGGCCAACTTCCGCCCAAATATCCTGCCCAAGGACCTGGTTCACGAACGGACCCGCGCCACGGGCGTGTTGCCGGATCTGATCATGCAGTCGATGCGTTCCCACGATCAGTACAACACCACCATCTACGGGCTCGATGACCGGTATCGCGGGGTCAAGGGGCAGCGTGATGTGCTGTTTGTCAACGAAGCGGACATCATTCGCCTGGGCTTCAAGCCAGGGCAAAAGGCGGACATCATTTCAATCTGGGACGATGGGCGTGAGCGTCGGGTGAAGGGCTTTACACTGCTGGCGTTTGATATCCCGGCGGGACAGGCGGCCGCTTATTATCCGGAAGTGAATCCTCTGGTGCCGCTGGAGAGCACGGGAGATGGCAGCCATACGCCGACGTCAAAGTTCGTGGCGATTCGGCTGGAAGCGGCGAGCGCAACCGGGCTGATCATGGCCAGGTAAGGGTTGTTTCCCCAACCCCCAAACATCCACAAAAAAGGCCGTTTCTGTGTGGAAACGGCCTGTCTTAAGTAGATAAAGACCAGTGAAAAAGCATTAAGTTCCCCAAAAAAAACAATAACTTACGCAATTGTGTACAAGCCGTGTCACTCGTCGGATTTCGATTGTAACCTGTGTCACCCAGCCTCAGGATCGCGCCGTCATCACCTTGAGGTTCCTCTATGAAGTTCTCCTCGATTCTCTTGTTGTCCCTTGGCCTGGTCAGTGGCTTAGCTTCTGCCGGAGGCACCACCGAAGCAGGCGTGGGCGGCGCATTGGGCGGGGTTTTGGGCTCAGTCGTCGGTCAATCGTTAGGCGGCAATACAGGTTCAACCATCGGCGCGGCCCTGGGCGGCGCGGGTGGTAGCGCCGTCGGTGCAGACAAACGCAGCCGTGGCGAAGCCGCCATCGGTGGTGCGCTGGGCGC
>NZ_JAKNRW010000027.1 GCF_023072615.1 Pseudomonas violetae | reverse complement strand
TGGCGGCTGCCGCCGCTGCCCTGGCAGTGCCGGCCCGCGACGGCCTGCGACTCAAGCAGCCGTCGGAATTTCGTTACATCGGCAAGGAAGGCATCAAGGCGATTGACGGTGCCGACATCGTCAATGGCCGTGCGGTCTTCGGCGCTGACGTGCACATCGAGGGGATGCTCTACGCGACCATCGCGCGCCCGGCGGTCTATGGCGGCAAGGTCAAATCCGTTGATTCGAGTGCGGCACTGAAAGTGCCTGGCGTGCTCAAGGTGATCAACATCGAAGGGCGGCCACTGCCGTCGGAATTCCAGCCCCTGGGTGGCGTGGCAGTGATCGCAAGCAACACCTGGGCGGCGATCAAGGGCCGCGAAGTGTTGAAGATCGAGTGGGACGATGGCCCCAATGCCAGCTATGACTCCATTGCCTACCGCAAGGAGTTGGAAGCTGCATCGCTCAAACCCGGCAAGGTTGTGCGCAATACCGGCAACATCGACGCGGCCATAGACGGCGCCGACAGTACGCTGGAAGCCTCTTATTATCTGCCGCACCTGGCGCAATCGCCGATGGAGCCAATGGTGGCCATTGCGCGCTTCAAGGACGGCGTCTGCGAAGCCTGGGCCCCGAGCCAGGCACCCCAGGTGACACGGGAGCGGATCAGCGAGCGCCTCGGCATCCCGTTCGATAACGTCACGTTCAACGTGACCCTGCTCGGCGGCGGCTTCGGGCGTAAGTCCAAGCCGGATTTTGTCATCGAAGCCGCGATCCTCGCCAAGGAGTTTCCTGGCAAGGCCGTGCGGGTGCAATGGACGCGTGAAGACGACATCCACTGTTCCTACTTTCATACCGTTTCGGCCGAGTACCTCAAGGCCAGCCTGAACAAGGACGGCCTGCCGTCCGGCTGGCTGCACCGTACCGTCGCGCCGAGTATCACGGCGCTGTTTGCCCCGGGCATGAACCACGAAGCGGCTTTTGAGCTGGGCATGGGCTTCACCAACATGGCCTATGCGATCCCCAATGTGCGCCTGGAAAACCCCGAGGCGAAGGCCTACACCCGGGTGGGTTGGTACCGTTCGGTGTCGAACATTCCCCACGGCTTTGCGATCCAGAGCTTTGTCGATGAATTGGCGCACAAGGCCGGCCGCGACCCGCTGGAGTACCAGATCAAACTGCTGGGCCCGGACCGCCAGATCGATCCGCGCACCTTGAGTGAAGAGTGGAACTACGGTGAGTCGCCAGAGCGCTATCCGATTGATACCGGCCGTATGCGCAAGGTCCTGGAAACTGCGGCGAAGGCCGCCGGCTGGGGTCGTGAATTGCCCAAGGGGCGTGGTCTTGGCCTGGCGGTGCACTACAGTTTTGTTACCTATGTCGCGGCGGTGATCGAGGTCGAGGTCAAGGATGACGGCACGCTGATCGTGCACAAGGCGGATATCGCGGTGGACTGCGGCCCGCAGATCAACCCGGAGCGGATTCGCTCGCAATTTGAAGGTGCCTGTGTGATGGGTCTGGGTAATGCGGTGCTCGGCGAAATCAGCTTCAAGGACGGCAAGGTCCAGCAGGATAACTTTCACATGTACGAAGTGGCGCGCATGTCCCTGGCGCCGAAGGTGGTTGCGGTGCACCTGGTCACTCCGCCGGGAGACGTGCCGCTTGGAGGCGTCGGCGAGCCGGGCGTTCCGCCGATTGCGCCGGCGCTGTGCAATGCGATTTTTGCCGCCACGGGCCACCGTATTCGCAACCTGCCAGTGCGTTACCAGTTGCAGGGTTGGCATAAGGCGCAAGCCTGATGGACAGCGTCGATCTGAATGTCCTGCGCAGCGTGCTGGAATGGCGCAATGCGGGCCAGCGGGTGGTGCTGTACAGCGTGGTCCAGACCTGGGGCACCGCGCCCCGGGCGCCTGGCGCCATGCTGGCGTTGCGTGAAGACGGCGTGGTGATCGGGTCCGTGTCAGGCGGCTGTGTCGAGGATGATCTGATTGCCCGCCTGCACGATGGGCGCATCCCGCCTGATGGGCCGCTGGTGCAGTTAATCACCTACGGCGTTACTCGCGAGGAAGCGGCACGCTTTGGCTTGCCCTGCGGCGGCACCTTGCGCCTGACCCAGGAGCACGTCGGCGATCCGGCCTGGGTGGCACAGTTGCTGGCACGTTGCGAGGCGCACGAAATTGTGGCGCGCTCGCTGTCTGTCGACACCGGTGAAGTGCTGCTTGAACCCGCAGACACGACGCAGGTGTTGACCTTTGACGGCAAGACGCTGCGGGCCATTTATGGTCCGCGCTGGCGTCTGCTGCTGATCGGCGCTGGCCAACTGTCGCGTTATGTCGCCGAGATGGCGCGGCTGCTGGATTTCGAGGTGCTGATCTGCGATCCGCGCACAGAATTCGTCTATGGCTGGGAAGAACAGCATGGGCGATTTGTCCCGGGCATGCCGGACGAAGCGGTACTGAATATCCAGACTGACGAGCGCACGGCCATTGTGGCGCTCACCCACGACCCGCGCCTGGATGACATGGCGCTGCTGACGGCGCTGGACTCCGATGCATTCTATGTCGGCGCGCTGGGTTCCCGGGTCAACAGTCTGAAGCGCCGCGATAACCTGGCCCAGCTAGGCTTGTCAGCAGCGGCCATCGAACGGCTGCACGGCCCGATCGGTTTGCACATTGGTAGTCATTCGCCAGCAGAAATCGCCTTGTCGCTTATGGCAGAAATCGTCTCGATCAAGAACGGCGTCGAACTCAAACAGAAGAAGCCCTTGCAGGAGGCCCTATGAGAGAACCCATCGGCGTCATCGTGCTGGCGGCGGGGCAGGGCGAGCGGTTTCGCCAGGTGGCGGGTGCCGACAAGGACAAGTTGCTGGCGGACTGCACTGGACGCGACGGTGCAGTTCGGTCGGTCATCGAGCACGTTTTGGTGAGCCTGCCGGCTACGCTGGACAAGCGCCTGCTGGTGACCACTGCGGATCGTCCCCAAGTGATTCGCATGGCCCAGGCTTACGGGTTCGAGGTGGTTTTGATCGAGTCCACAGGCATGGGTGACAGCATTGCCGCGGGAGTAGCGGCATGTCCACAGCTTGGCGGATGGGTGATTGTGCTGGGAGATATGCCGTTCATCCTGCCTTCGAGCATTGAGCGGGTGTTGGCGGGTATGGCGGATGACGCCATCAATGTGCTGGTGCATGACGGCGAGTATGGGCATCCGGTAGGTTTCGCGGGCTCGTTCGGGCCAGCGTTGATGGCGCTATCGGGGGATCGCGGGGCCAGGCCGTTGTTCGCTTTGGCCAGGGTGATTGAAGTGGTGGTGGATGATCCTGGCGTGTTGCGGGATGTGGATGTGCCTGGGGCACTGGTGTTTGTGTAAAACATTTGATTTTCAGGTCAATAAAAAGCCCCGCTCTGGATCACCAGGCGGGGCTTTTTGTCAGCCGTTGGAATCAGACGAGGGGTTTAGGCTCGTGCTCTTCTTCCTGGGCTTGTTCGTGTTGCTCTACCGCTTTCTGAACGGAGCGTGGTGCTTCGTGGATCGCTGACTCCACAGGCTCAGCGGCTGCTTCAGCAGCGACTTCAGCAACCACCGGTGCAGCCTCGACCACGGCTGGAGCAGCAGCGGCAGCCAGTTCGGCTTCCTTCTGCAGACGCTCGGCTTCACGCTTGCGACGACGCACTTCACGCGGGTCGTTTGGCGCGCGGCCATTTTCAGTCAGGGCGCTGGCTGGCGCGGCTTCGATCACCGGTGCAGCCTCTTCGGCTACAACCGGTGCTTCAACCGGCGCCTGCACCACTGGGGCAGGCTCTGGAGCCGCAACGACCGGCTCTGGCTCTGGCTCGGAAGCCGGAGTTTCAGCTACCGGGGCTGGTGTTTCTGCAACAGCTGGCTCGGCAACCCAGTTGAAAGCGGTTTGCTCTTCGCGAACTTCACGAATCGATTCGGTCACGGTTTCGGTGACTGTCTCGGCGTCTGGCTCTGGAATCACCGCTGGCGCTTCGACGACTGCCGCAGGTTGCGGTGCCGCTTCGGCTTCAGGCTGTGCTTCACGAACCGGTGCCACTTCGATTTCCGGCGAGGCGGTGGCTTCGACAGGCGAGGTCGCTTCAACCACGGGCGCTTCGACTGGAGCAGTCTCCGGGGTAGCGGCAGTAGCGCGTTCGGCTTGCTCGTTGGCCTGTGCTTCAGCTGGAGCGCTGATCACGGAGCTGGCAACGGCTGCAGTAACAGCCAGGCCGGCGGCCAGGTCGGCAGCGCTTGGTGCGTCGGCAGTGGCAGCCACTTCGCCTTCAGCGGAGTCAGACTCTTCCGAGCCTTCGATCACATTGCCGTTGGCATCACGTTGACGCTCGCGACGGTTGCTGCGACGACGCTGGCCACGTGAGCGACGACGTGGACGATCGCCTTCGGCGCCTTCCTGTCCGTCTTCCTGCAGTTGCTCTTCGTTGGACAGCAACTCTTCTTCGGCTACCGGAGCCACTGCTTGCTCGGTCCGTGGCTGACGTTCTTCACGCGGTGGGCGTGGAGCACGTTCTTCGCGCGGCTGGCGAGCCGGACGTTCTTCAGTGGTAGCGGTAGTGTTAGCAGCTGGAGCAACAGCGTCCAGAGGTTCGCGCAATTCGCGCACACGCTCTTCACGCTCGCCACGTGGCTTGCGGTCTTCACGTGGAGCGCGCGGTGCACGTTCTTCACGCGGTGGGCGCGGTGCACGCTCTTCACGTGGAGCGCGTTCTTCGCGGGCCACTATTGCCGGCGTTTCTTCACGAGCTTCCCGTGGAGCGCGTTCTTCACGCGGTGCACGTTCTTCACGAGGTTTGCGCTCTTCATCGCGGCGACCGTTACGGTTGCGACTTTGCTGACGACCGTTGCGACGTTCTTCGTTACGCGCCGGACGTTCGGTGGTTGCAGGTTTTTCAACCACAACCGGAGCGGCTGGCTCTTCCTTGGTTGCAAACAGGCTCACCAGCGACTTGACCAGGCCCTTGAACAGGCTTGGCTCTGGCACGGCAGCCGGTGCAGTCACAGGCGCGGCAGCGACGACTTCGGCAGGCACCGGAGCGTTAGCACGGGCCGGGGCCGTCTTGACCGCGGCTTCCTGGCGTACCAGGGTGCGGGTCGCAGCCGCTGGCTGGACTTCTTCCACTTCGGCAGCGGCAGCAGCGATTTCGTAGCTGGACTGGTTGATGTGGGCTTCCGGGCTGTCATCACGCAGACGCTGAACTTCGAAGTGCGGCGTTTCGAGGTGATCGTTCGGCAGGATGACGATGCGGGCACGGGTGCGCAGTTCGATCTTGGTGATCGAGTTGCGTTTTTCGTTGAGCAGGAAGGCTGCAACCGGAATCGGCACTTGAGCGCGAACTTCGGCAGTGCGGTCTTTCAGGGCTTCTTCTTCGATCAGGCGCAGGATCGCCAGGGACAGCGATTCAACGTCACGGATGATACCGGTGCCGTTGCAACGCGGGCAGACGATGCCGCTGCTTTCGCCCAGGGAAGGACGCAGGCGCTGACGAGACATTTCCAACAGGCCGAAGCGCGAGATGCGGCCGACTTGCACGCGGGCACGGTCAGCTTCCAGGCATTCGCGGACTTTCTCTTCCACGGCGCGCTGGTTCTTGGCTGGGGTCATGTCGATAAAGTCGATCACGATCAGGCCGCCGATATCACGCAGGCGCAGTTGGCGGGCGATTTCTTCAGCCGCTTCCAGGTTGGTCTGCAGCGCGGTTTCTTCGATGTCGCTGCCTTTGGTCGCACGCGCCGAGTTGATGTCGATGGACACCAGGGCTTCGGTCGGGTCGATCACAATGGAGCCGCCGGAAGGCAGTTCGACCACGCGCTGGAAGGCGGTCTCGATCTGGCTTTCGATCTGGAAACGGTTGAACAGCGGAACGCTGTCTTCGTAGAGCTTGATCTTGCTGGCGTACTGCGGCATCACCTGGCGGATGAAGGTCAGGGCTTCGTCCTGGGCTTCAACGCTGTCGATCAGCACTTCGCCGATGTCCTGGCGCAGGTAATCGCGGATCGCCCGGATGATCACGTTGCTTTCCTGGTAGATCAGGAATGGCGCGGAACGATCCAGCGAGGCTTCTTTGATGGCGGTCCAGAGTTGTAGCAGGTAATCGAGGTCCCACTGCATTTCTTCGCTGCTGCGGCCCAGGCCGGCAGTGCGCACGATCAGGCCCATGTCGGCTGGGGCAACCAGGCCGTTCAGGGCTTCACGCAGTTCATTGCGCTCTTCGCCTTCGATGCGACGGGAGATGCCGCCGGCACGCGGGTTGTTCGGCATCAGCACCAGGTAACGACCGGCCAGGCTGATAAAGGTGGTCAGGGCGGCGCCCTTGTTGCCACGTTCTTCTTTTTCAACCTGAACGATGACTTCCTGGCCTTCGCTCAGGACGTCCTTGATGTTGACGCGGCCTTCAGGGGCTTTCTTGAAGTATTCGCGGGATATTTCTTTGAGGGGCAGGAAGCCGTGGCGCTCAGAGCCGAAATCGACAAAGGCAGCCTCAAGGCTTGGTTCGATGCGAGTAATCCGGCCTTTATAGATGTTGGCCTTCTTCTGCTCGCGTGCACCGGATTCGATGTCCAGGTCGTAGAGGCGCTGGCCATCTACCAGTGCAACACGCAACTCTTCGGGTTGAGTTGCGTTAATCAGCATTCTTTTCATGTAGTACCGTCGGTTTCCGGGCTGCCGGAAACGGCGTTCGGCACACACGACTTCTCATGGTCGGTGTCAGGTGCGTCGGGAGTGGTTGGCCATTCCCGTGTCCAGCGATGTCCGGCCAATGTGGGCCTTCGTCGCGACGTACGCGTCCTGCTTGCTGTGGCTACTTAAGCACTCAGTCAGGAGGAGGAATCAACCAGTGGCTGTGGACGAGATGAAGCGTCTTGGAAAAGCCTATTGCTACACAGTCCAGCGGTTGTGCATCTCCACCCTACACGTATCCCTGATAATTCGGGTGCTGCCGCGCGCAGAATCCGCAACGGGTTGGCATTTACCGTGAGCTCCAAAAGGGGAGGTCACGCATCATGGCTAATTTAGGCGTTGTTTCCGAAACCTTCGCTCGAGGTCATTCGCAGCTGACTGCACTTTGTGAACTGGCCATGAATATTGGCTCGCAAGGCGAGTGAGAACTCTGCTCTGCGGCTTGATTCAGGCCTCATGTCACCTGCGCTCGTTACACCTGCAAACTCCACCGTTACGTAGCGAAAGCCCCGTAGGACGGCCTCGCGTCCTGGTGAATTGCATTGGTCAGGGCCGGTTTTAGACCGTTGGTCCGCTGTCCAGGCCGCTTTTGGCGGCGTTCGCGACTATAGCAGTAATGATTAAGTGCTTCAATTCCATAAAAAATTGATATCATCTGCGGCATGACGACTACTGCCCCCTCGACCCCAAGCGTACAACTGCTTGAGGTCTCGCCGGAATATGCCGGCCAACGAATTGACAACTTCCTTCTCGCTCGGCTCAAAGGCGTGCCCAAGACCCTGATTTACCGCATTTTGCGTAAAGGCGAAGTGCGGGTGAACAAAGGTCGGATCAAGCCCGAATACAAGCTGCAGGCGGGCGATATCGTGCGCGTGCCGCCGGTGCGCGTGCCTGAGCGCGACGAGCCGGTGCCGCTGGCACAAGGCCTGCTGCAGCGCCTCGAAGCCTCGATTATCTTCGAAGACAAGGCCCTGATCGTGATCAACAAGCCTTGCGGCATTGCGGTTCACGGTGGCAGCGGCCTGACCTATGGAGTGATCGAAGCCTTTCGTCAGTTGCGCCCCGATTGCAAGGAGCTCGAACTGGTTCACCGGCTCGACCGAGACACTTCTGGCCTGCTGATGATCGCCAAGAAGCGCAGCATGTTGCGTCACTTGCACACGGCCTTGCGCGGTGATGGCGTGGACAAGCGCTACATGGCGCTGGTTCGTGGCAACTGGGCGGCCTCGATCAAGCAAGTCCGTGCCTCGCTGGGCAAGAGCAACCTGCGTTCCGGCGAGCGTATGGTCGAGGTCGACGAGGAGGAGGGCAAGGAGTCCGTGACGGTGTTCAAGGTACTGCGGCGCTTCGGTGACTTTGCGACCATGGTCGAAGCCCGGCCGATTACCGGCCGTACCCACCAGATCCGCGTGCACACCTTGCATGCCGGGCACTGCATTGCTGGCGACCCGAAATACGGGGACGAGGGTTTCAGTAAGGAAATCCGCGACCTGGGTGGCAAGCGTCTGTTCCTGCACGCCTATCTGCTGACCGTGCCGCTGCCGGATGGTGGCGAGCTCAAGTTGCAGGCACCAGTGGATGAAATGTGGGCCAAGACCGTGGAGCGCCTGAGTGCACCCCTCTGATTGCAAACTGCTGATATTTGACTGGGACGGGACCCTCGCGGATTCCATTGGTCGGATCGTCGAGGCCATGCATGTGGCCTCCGAGCGCTCGGGGTTTGAGTTGCGCGATGATTTCGCCGTCAAGGGCATCATCGGTCTCGGCTTGCCGGAAGCGATTCGCACCCTGTATCCGGACATCGGCGATGCCCAGTTGGTCGAGTTTCGGGAGTATTACGCCGATCACTATATTGCCGCCGAGGCTGTGCCTTCGCCGTTGTTCGAGGGTGTGCTCGAGTCGATGGAGGCGTTTCGCGCCGAGGGCTATCATCTAGCCGTTGCGACCGGCAAGGCCCGTCGCGGGCTCGACCGGGTATTAAAGGCTCATGGTTGGGAGAGGTATTTCGACATCACCCGTGCGGCTGATGAAACTGCCAGCAAGCCCCATCCTCTGATGCTGGAACAGATCCTCGCCCACTGCGAAGTTCGCCCGGAGCAGGCGCTGATGGTCGGGGATTCCTCTTTCGACCTGCAGATGGCTCGCAACGCCGGCATGGCTTCGGTAGCCGTCAGCTACGGCGCGCAATCGATCGAGGCGCTGAAGCTCTTCGAGCCACGACTGGCCATTGATCGTTTTTCAGAATTGCATGCCTGGCTGAATCAGCGGGCTTAACAGGTTTTTTGGGGTAGACGGCATGACCGACGAATGGAAAGCGCCCGCCAAGGTGGATGCGCAGAGCGGTGACGAGAAAAGCTGGAAGTTGCTGGAAAAGACCTTGCTGGCCAGCGTGCAGGAGCAGCGCCGGTCCCGTCGCTGGGGAATTTTCTTCAAGCTGCTGACCTTCGTGTATCTGTTTGGCGCGTTGATGCTGTTCACGCCGCTGATGGATATGGAAAAAGCCGCGACCCGCAGCGCCAACTACACCGCACTGATCGAGGTCACTGGCGTGATTGCCGACAAAGAGCAGGCTAGCGCCGACAATATCGTCGGCAGCCTGCGAGCTGCCTTCGAGGACGACAAGGTCAAGGGCGTGGTCCTGCGGATCAACAGTCCGGGCGGCAGTCCGGTGCAGTCAGGTTATGTGTACGACGAGATTGTTCGCCTGCGCGCATTACATCCTGATATCAAGGTATACGCGGTCATCTCCGATCTGGGGGCTTCCGGTGCTTACTACATCGCCAGCGCCGCCGATCAGATCTATGCGGACAAGGCCAGCCTGGTGGGCTCCATTGGGGTGACTGCGGCCGGTTATGGCTTTGTCGGCACCATGGAGAAGCTTGGGGTGGAGCGCCGTACCTACACGTCTGGCGAGCACAAGTCATTCCTTGATCCGTTCCAGCCGCAGAAGCCTGAGGAGACTCAGTTCTGGCAGGGCGTGCTCGATACCACTCATCAGCAATTCATCAGCAGCGTGAAGAAGGGGCGTGGCGATCGCCTGAAAGACAAGGAGCACCCGGAGCTGTTCTCCGGGCTGGTCTGGTCGGGTGAGCAGGCGCTGCCACTGGGTTTGATCGATGGGTTGGGCAGTGCCAGTTCGGTGGCCCGCGATGTCATCGGCGAGAAAGAACTGGTGGATTTCACCGTTCAGGAGTCGACCTTCGATCGCTTCTCGAAGAAGCTGGGCGCCAGCGTGGCTGAGCAACTGGCGATGTGGATGGGTTTCCACGGCCCGTCGTTGCGCTAGTTTACATTTGTTCTTTACGGCACCCGTACACCCTCTGCCAGCAGCATATCGATCAGCCGAATCAGCGGCAGGCCGATCAGGCTGGTGGCGTCAGGGCCTTCTGTGCGCTGAAACAGGCTCACCCCTAATCCTTCGGCCTTGAAGCTGCCAGCGCAGTCGTAGGGCTGCTCTGCATGCAGGTAGCGTTCGATGCGCGCCAGGTCAAGGGTGCGCATGTGCACCGTGAACGGTACGCAGTCCACCTGGCAATGACCGGTCTGGCTGTTGAGCAGGGCCAGGCCCGTGAGGAAAGTCACGCTGGCGCCGCTGGAAGCGAGCAACTGATCCCGCGCCTTCTCGAACGTGTGCGGTTTGCCAATGATGCGGTCACCGAGTACCGCGACCTGGTCGGAACCAATTATCAGATGATCCGGGTGAGTCTCGGCCAGTGCCTGGGCTTTTTCCCGTGCCAGGCGCTTGACCAGTTCAATGGCGGACTCATGCGGGCGATGAGTTTCATCAATATCCGGCGAGCTGCAGACGAACGGCAGCTGCAGGCGGGCGAGCAGTTCCCGGCGGTAAACCGAGCTTGAAGCGAGTAATAAAGGCAGCATGCGCAACTCCAGAAGTCAGTCGCGAATTCTAGCGAGGCTTCCAAGTGACGCACAGGGCTGAATTTCCTTTGACATGGCTGGGTGCATCCCTATAATGCTGCGCCTATGTTGAATGACCCGATTCCACCTCACGTTGACCCGCGCAAATTGGCTGATCGTGGCACCACCCTTCAAGGTGAACTGCTGCTGGCCGATTTGGAGAGACTCTGCGACCCGCTTTCCGACACTGTCGGTACGGTGCAGGCTAAATTCGTTTTTGAACGAGATGAACGTAAGTCTGTGGTAATCCACAGTTTTATCGACACCGAAGTCAAAATGGTTTGCCAGCGTTGTCTTGAGCTGGTCACCCTGCCGATCCATAGCGAATGCAGTTATGCTGTGGTGAAGGAGGGTGCGAATACCCAGTCGTTGCCGAAAGGTTATGACGTGCTGGAACTGGGCGAAGATCCATTGGATCTGCAGTCACTGATCGAGGAGGAGCTTTTGCTCGCCTTGCCCATTGTGCCTGCTCATCATCCGGAAGAATGCCAGCAGCCGGCGGGTCTCGATGAGCCCGAACCGAGCGAGGACGAGGTAACGCGGTCCAACCCGTTCAGTGTATTGGCGCAGTTAAAGCGTGACCCAAACGTTTAGGAGTTAATCAATTATGGCTGTTCAGCAGAACAAAAAATCCCGCTCTGCCCGTGACATGCGTCGTTCGCACGACGCCCTGACGGCAAGCACTCTGTCTGTAGAAAAAACCACTGGTGAAATTCACCTGCGTCACCACGTATCGCCAGAAGGCGTATACCGTGGCCGTAAAGTGATCGACAAGGGCGCTGACGAGTAATCACTTGTCTGCTCAAGTCATCGCGATTGACGCAATGGGCGGGGACTTCGGTCCCCGCAGCATTGTTCAGGCCAGCCTCGCTTGTCTGAATGCTACGCCCTCGCTGCACCTGACCCTCGTCGGTCAACCCTCTCTCCTTGAAGAATTGCTCGCAGGCCAATCGGCTGCGGATCGCGCGCGCCTGTCTATCGTACCCGCCCATGAAGTTATTACCATGGACGAGAAGCCTGCCCAGGCATTGCGTGGCAAGCCGGATTCGTCGATGCGTGTCGCGCTGGAGTTGTTGCGCGATGGCAAGGTCCAGGCCTGTGTCAGTGCTGGCAATACCGGGGCTTTGATGGCGTTGTCGCGGTTCGTGCTCAAGACTTTGCCGGGCATTGATCGACCGGCGATGGTGGCGGCAATTCCGACGCAGACGGGCTATTGCCAGTTGCTCGACCTCGGGGCTAACGTCGATTGCAGCGCCGAACACCTGTTGCAGTTTGCGGTGATGGGGTCGGTGGCGGCCGAGACGCTGGGTATCGTCCGGCCGCGAGTCGCGTTGTTGAATATCGGCACCGAGCACATCAAGGGCAATCAGCAGGTCAAGCGGGCTGCAACCTTGTTGCAGGCGGCCCGTGGCATCAACTACATCGGTTTTGTCGAGGGCGATGGGTTGTATCGCGGCGAAGCCGATGTCGTGGTCTGCGACGGTTTTGTCGGCAACATCCTGCTCAAGTCCAGCGAAGGCCTGGCCACCATGATTGCCGGGCGTATCGAAGCGTTGTTCAAGAAGAGCGTCGTTTCTCGGATGGTTGGTGCCCTGGCGTTGCCGTTGATGAGGCGGCTGCAGGCCGATCTGGCACCTGCACGACACAATGGCGCAAGCTTTCTCGGCTTGCAGGGCATTGTAGTGAAGAGCCACGGCTCCGCCGGTGTGGAAGGATTTCAGAGTGCGATATCGCGCGCCTTGATCGAGATCCAGGAAAATCTGCCGGAGCGCATACACGGTCGTCTGGAGAATTTGTTGCTTTAGGCGTTTTCGTCGGACAATGCTTAAATGTGACCGCTCAGTTCAATTGGCCATCCAACTGTCAGTTTCTTGCGTCCCCCTGGTGGGACGTCAATTCTCCGACGACAAGATCATTAGGGGCTTGTTACATGTCTGCTTCCCTCGCATTCGTCTTTCCAGGACAGGGTTCGCAGTCCCTCGGCATGCTGGCCGAGTTGGGCGCGCAACATCCGATTGTCCTTGAAACGTTCAAAGAAGCTTCCGACGCCCTGGGTTACGACCTGTGGGCACTGACCCAACAAGGGCCGGAAGAGCAACTCAATCAAACCGACAAGACCCAGCCGGCCATCCTGACCGCCTCAATCGCCTTGTGGCGCCTGTGGCTGGCAGAAGGCGGCGCACGTCCGGCCTACGTGGCCGGTCACAGCCTGGGCGAGTACAGTGCGCTGGTTGCTGCCGGTAGCCTGAGCCTGGCTGGCGCGGTCAAGCTCGTCGAGCGCCGTGGCCAGCTGATGCAGGAAGCTGTGCCGGCCGGTCAGGGCGGCATGGCCGCAATCCTCGGCTTGGACGATGCCGATGTGCTGGCAGCCTGCGCCGAAGCGGCGCAAGGTGAAGTGGTCAGTGCAGTCAACTTCAACTCCCCAGGCCAGGTGGTCATCGCCGGTGCCAAGGCGGCGGTGGAGCGTGCCATCGAAGGCTGCAAGGCCCGTGGTGCCAAGCGCGCCATGCCGTTACCGGTCAGTGTGCCGTCCCATTGCGAGCTGATGCGCCCGGCTGCCGAGCGTTTCGCCGAATCGATCGCCGCGATCGACTGGCAGACGCCGCAGATTCCTGTGGTGCAGAACGTCAGCGCAGCAGTGCCGGCCGATCTGGAAACCCTCAAGCGCGATCTGCTCGAACAGCTGTACAAGCCTGTGCGCTGGGTTGAATCGGTGCAGGCGCTGGCCGCCAAGGGCGCGACCCAGTTGGTCGAATGCGGCCCTGGCAAAGTGCTGGCCGGCCTGAACAAACGTTGTGCCGACGGCGTAGCAACATCCAACCTCAATACCCCAGACGCTTTCGCTGCCGCCCGTGCAGCGTTGGCCTGAATCAGGAGAAACTTGCATGAGTCTGCAAGGTAAAGTTGCACTGGTCACCGGTGCGAGCCGCGGAATCGGCCAGGCTATCGCCTTGGAACTGGGTCGTCAGGGCGCCATCGTCGTGGGTACTGCGACTTCCGCATCCGGCGCCGAGCGCATTGCTGCGACCCTGAAAGAAAACGGTATCCAAGGCACTGGCCTGGAACTCAATGTTACCAGTGACGAGTCGGTCGCAGCCGTGTTGGCGAGCATCTCCGAGCAGTTCGGTGCGCCGGCGATCCTGGTCAACAATGCCGGCATCACCCGCGATAATCTGATGATGCGGATGAAAGATGACGAATGGCATGACGTTGTCGATACCAACCTGAACAGTCTGTTCCGCCTGTCCAAGGGCGTTTTGCGTGGCATGACCAAGGCGCGTTGGGGACGAATTATCAGTATTGGCTCTGTTGTGGGTGCCATGGGCAACGCAGGCCAAGTAAACTACGCCGCCGCCAAGGCCGGTCTGGAAGGTTTCAGCCGTGCACTGGCGCGTGAAGTCGGTTCGCGTTCGATTACGGTAAACTCGGTGGCCCCTGGGTTCATCGACACCGATATGACCCGTGAACTGCCGGAGGCGCAGCGTGAATCCTTGGTGACACAGATTCCGCTGGGCCGTCTGGGGCAAGCTCAAGAGATCGCGTCTGTGGTCGCTTTTCTTGCGTCCGACGGTGCGGCATACGTTACTGGGGCTACAATCCCGGTGAACGGCGGGATGTACATGAGTTAAATGTGACGGACTGCTTCAAAAAAATGTCATACGAGCTGTCTAAAATCCGTTATAAAGCTGCAATCTATTTATAGGCATCGGGCTGCAGGGTTAGAGGAGTGAAGCTTTCAGTTGAAAAACTGAAAAGTCTTTCTATACACTTACCCACTGGCCAGCTGCCTGAATTTGTCCATTAGGAGTGAAAACAAGGTATGAGCACCATCGAAGAGCGCGTCAAGAAAATCGTTGCCGAGCAACTGGGCGTTAAGGAAGAAGAAGTGACTAACAGCGCTTCCTTCGTTGAAGACCTGGGTGCTGACTCCCTTGACACCGTTGAGCTGGTGATGGCTCTGGAAGAGGAATTCGAGACCGAAATCCCTGACGAAGAAGCTGAAAAGATCACTACTGTACAAGCTGCAATCGACTACGTTACCAGCCACCAGGCGTAATAGTTTGTAGTCGTTGCTTGCTGTCATGGAAAAACCGCACTGCCTCATGGCGTGCGGTTTTTTCTTTAGACCTGATGCAAAGTCGTCATTTGAAAAAGGAGAGTGCTGTGTCGCGTAGACGCGTCGTAGTCACCGGTATGGGTATGTTGTCGCCACTGGGCACGGATGTGCCAAGCAGTTGGCAGGGCATTCTGGCTGGCCGCAGTGGCATTGGTCTGATCGAACACACCGACCTTTCTGCCTATTCCACCCGTTTTGGCGGCTCGGTAAAGGGCTTCAATGTCGAGGAATACCTGTCGGTCAAGGAAGCGCGCAAGCTCGACCTGTTCATTCAATACGGTCTGGCCGCAGGGTTTCAGGCAGTAAAGAATGCAGGCCTGGAAGTGACCGATGCCAACCGCGAACGCATCGGCGTCGCCATGGGCTCGGGCATTGGCGGCCTGACCAACATTGAAGACACCAGCCGTACCCTGCATGATTCCGGCCCTCGACGGATTTCGCCGTTTTTCGTGCCCGGCTCGATCATCAATATGATTTCCGGATTCCTGTCCATCCACCTCGGAGCACAGGGGCCCAACTACGCCATCGCCACGGCCTGTACCACGGGTACACACTGCATCGGCATGGCGGCACGCAACATCATGTACGACGAAGCCGACGTGATGATCGCCGGTGGTGCCGAGATGGCCGCGTGTGGCCTGGGCATGGGCGGCTTCGGTGCCTCCCGGGCGCTGTCGACTCGCAACGACGAGCCAACCCGTGCCAGCCGTCCTTGGGACAAGGGGCGTGACGGCTTTGTACTGTCCGACGGTGCTGGCGCGCTGGTTCTCGAAGAACTGGAGCATGCCAAGGCTCGCGGTGCGACCATCTATGCCGAGTTGATCGGTTTCGGCACCAGTGGCGATGCGTTCCATATGACTTCGCCTCCTGCCGATGGTGCGGGTGCTGCCCGGTGCATCACCAATGCCCTGCGCGATGCCAGGATCAATGGCGACCAGGTCCAGTACATCAATGCCCACGGCACCTCGACTTCGGCCGGTGACCTTGCCGAGGCCTGTGCGATCAAGTCGGTGTTCGGTGATCATGCCTACAAGCTGGCCGTCAGTTCGACCAAGTCCATGACCGGTCACCTCCTGGGTGCGGCAGGCGCGGTTGAAGCGATCTTCAGTGTGCTGGCGATCAACAGCCAAGTGGCGCCGCCGACCATCAACCTTGACGAACCCGACGAAGGCTGTGACCTCGACTTCGTGCCGCACACTGCGCGCAATATGGATATCGATGTGGTTCTGTCCAACTCCTTCGGATTTGGTGGGACCAACGGCTCGCTGGTGTTCCGCCGGTTCGCTGGCTGATGGACAGCTGGGTCGACGGTCAGCTGGCGCACGCTCTGTCGCTGAAGGATCGCGGCCTGGCCTACGGTGATGGTCTGTTCGAGACCATCGCCGTGCGCAAGGGCACCCCGATATTGCTTGACCGACATCTGGCGCGGTTGCTCAAGGGTTGCCAGCGCCTGGCAATCAATCTTGATGGCGCGGTGGTGCGCACCGAGCTACTGGCCTATGCCCAGGCGCTCGGTGAAGGCGTACTCAAGCTGATCGTCACCCGTGGCGAAAGTGCTCGCGGCTACGCGCCGGACCCTGTCGTTGTGGCGCGACGGATCATGCTGGGCAATCCTCCTGCGACTTACCCGGTGTCACACGCGGAGCATGGCGTGCGCCTGTTCCCTTGCGCAACCCGGCTGTCCCTGCAGCCCTTGCTTGCCGGTCTCAAGCACCTCAATCGCCTGGAACAGGTCATTGCCCGTTCCGAGTGGCAAGACGCTGAGCACGCCGAAGGCCTGATGCTCGACCAGGCGGGTCGCGTGATCGAGGGCGTGTTCAGTAATTTGTTCCTGGTGCGTGATGGTGTGCTGATCACTGCCGACCTTGAGCGCTGCGGAGTCGCCGGGGTGATGCGCGCTGAATTATTGTTTCAAGCCGAGTCTTCGGCGATCCCTGTACAAATCATCGATATCACCCTGGAACAGCTGCAATGGGCCGATGAAGTCTTTGTCTGTAACAGTGTTTATGGCATCTGGCCGGTGCGTGCCTATGCCGCACTGAGCTGGCCGGTTGGCCCGCTCACCCGTAAACTCCAAACCATTGCCCATGCGCTATTGGATGCTTGATTCGTGAGACGTAAATTCTTGCTGCTGCTGGAAACCGGATTGGTTCTGGCGGGGCTGTTGTTCGGCGCTTGCGCCTGGAAAATTCATTCGGCGCTGGATCAGTCGCTGAACATCACCCAGGAGGAGATGCTCGAAGTACCCAGGGGCACGACGCCAACCCGCACTTTCTACCGACTCGAAGCCGATGGCGTCATCAAGGACGCGTTCTGGCTTCGCGTGTACTGGCGCTTTAACCTCGCCGGACAACCCCTGCACAGCGGCGAATACCGAATGCAGCCCGGCATGACCGTCGCAGGTTTGATCCAATCGTGGACGCGCGGGGACGTGGTGCAGTACAGCGTGACTCTGGTCGAGGGCTGGAATTTCCATCAGGTCCGCGCGGCCCTGGCCAAAGACGAAAAACTCGACCAGACACTTGATGGTTTGAGCGACACCCAGGTGATGGAAAAACTTGGCCACCCGGGGATTTTTCCGGAGGGGCGTTTTTTTCCCGATACCTACCGTTTTGTTCGCGGCATGACCGACATCGAATTGCTCCAAACCGCCTACGAGCGCCTCGACGAAGTGCTTGCCAGGGAATGGAACCAGCGGGCCCCGGATCTACCCTACGCAGATCCGTATCAGGCACTGATCATGGCCTCCCTGGTGGAGAAAGAAACCGGTGTGCCGCAGGAGCGCGGGCAGATCGCCGGGGTGTTCGTGCGACGCATTGCGATGGGCATGCTCTTGCAGACAGACCCGACCGTGATTTACGGCCTGGGCGATCGCTATCGCGGTAAATTGACTCGCGCGCACCTCAGGGAAGCGACACCGTATAACACCTACATGATTTCAGGCCTGCCGCCGACTCCCATCGCCATGGTCGGGCGCGAAGCGATTCACGCGGCCTTAAATCCGGTGGCGGGCAGCAGTCTGTATTTTGTTGCCCGTGGCGATGGCAGTCATGTCTTTTCCGATGACCTGGATGCGCACAACAATGCAGTGCGCGAGTACCAGCTCAAACGTCGCGCCGATTACCGATCCAGCCCGGCACCAGCGACTGCACCTGGGATATCAGCGCCTGAAACACCTGATGTCGCCACCCCGGCCGACGAGGCGCCAATTCCTGCCGCGTCGCCCAACCCCGATCCCGAGGCTTTGCCCCAGGTAGCACCGCAGGAGCCGCCATCGGCGCCTGCAGCCGAACCGGACGCCACCACGCCGCAAAGCCCGCAATGACCCTGACTAAGGACTGCCTGTGACTGGCTTGTTTATTACCCTGGAAGGCCCTGAGGGCGCCGGCAAGAGCACCAATCGCGAATACCTGGCCGAACGCCTGCGCGCCGCCGGTATCGAGGTCGTGTTGACCCGGGAGCCGGGCGGCACGGCGCTGGCCGAGCGAATTCGTGAAGTGCTGCTGGCACCGGTTGAAGAAGTCATGAACCCGGACACCGAGTTGCTCTTGGTTTTCGCCGCTCGCGCCCAGCACCTGGCCGAAGTCATCCGCCCGGCATTGGCCCGGGGGGCGGTGGTGCTGTGCGATCGTTTCACCGATTCGACCTATGCCTATCAAGGTGGTGGCCGTGGCCTGTCGCTGGAACGTATCGCCACCTTGGAATCCTTCGTCCAGGGGACCCTGCGCCCTGGCCTGACATTGATTTTTGATCTGCCGGTGGAAGTCGGTCTGGCGCGCGCCAGTGCCCGTGGGCGCCTCGACCGCTTTGAGCTGGAAGGCCGGGCCTTCTTCGATGCTGTGCGCAGCGCCTTCCTCAAGCGCGCTGAAGCCGATCCTGCGCGTTATGTGCTGGTGGATGCCGCGCAACCGCTGGGGCAGGTCCAGCAGTCCCTGGACGCCTTGCTCCCGCGTCTGCTGGAGCTGGCCCGTGGCTGAAGCCTATCCCTGGCAGGAATCGCTCTGGCAGCAACTGGCCGGTCGCAAGCAGCATGCCCACGCCTATCTGTTGCACGGCCCGGCCGGAATCGGCAAGCGTGCATTGGCCGAGCGCTTGATGGCCAGCCTGCTGTGCCAGCGTCCGACCGCCCAGGATGCCTGCGGCGAATGCAAATCCTGCCTGCTGCTCAAGGCCGGCAGCCACCCCGACAACTACATCCTCGAACCGGAAGAGGCGGACAAGGCGATCAAGGTCGACCAGGTTCGCGAACTGGTGAGTTTCGTAGTGCAGACCGCGCAGATGGGCGGGCGCAAAGTAGTGCTGATAGAACCCGTTGAGGCGATGAATATCAACGCCGCCAATGCCTTGCTAAAAAGTCTTGAAGAGCCTTCTGGCGATACCGTCCTGCTCCTGGTCAGTCACCAGACCAGCCGCCTGCTGCCGACTATCAAGAGCCGTTGCGTGCAGCAGGCCTGCCCACTGCCAGGCCAGGCAATGAGCCTGGCCTGGCTGGCGCGCACTTTGCCCGACTGCTCCGAAGAGGAGCGCGTAGAGCTGTTGACCCTGGCCGCCGGTTCGCCGCTGGCAGCGGTCAAGCTGCAGGCCCAAGGGGTGCGCGAGCAGCGGGCGCTGGTGGTCGACGGGGTCAAGAAACTGCTCAAGCAACAGCAGTCGCCAACGCAGTTGGCCGAAGGTTGGAATGCGATTCCGTTGTTGTTGCTGTTCGACTGGTTCTGCGACTGGTCGAGCCTGATCCTGCGTTATCAGTTGACCCAGGATGAAGAAGGGCTGGGGCTGGCGGACATGCGTAAAGTGATTCAATACCTGGCGCAGAAGTCCGCTCAGGACAAGGTTCTCGATATCCAGGACTGGATTCTCGCCCAGCGCCAGAAAGTTATGAGCAAAGCGAACCTCAACCGGGTATTACTGCTCGAGGCATTGTTGGTGCAATGGGCGTCTTTGCCCGGCCAGAAGTGACTAGACTCTGAACATCAGCAGTGGAGGTCAGCATGAGTGAACCCGTCAACTCCGGACCGCGAAACGGCATCCTGTCCCTGACCATCAAGGACAAGTCGGTGCTTTACGCGGCGTACATGCCTTTCATCAAGAACGGTGGCCTGTTTATTCCGACCAACAAGAGTTACCGGTTGGGCGACGAAGTATTCATGCTGCTCAACCTGATGGACGAAGCCGAGAAGATTCCTGTCGCCGGCAAGGTCACCTGGATCACGCCCAAAGGCGCTCAGGGCAACCGCGCCGCCGGTGTCGGTGTACAGTTCAATGACGGTGACAACACCGCGCGCAGTCGAATCGAAACCCATCTGGCCGGAGCCCTGAAGTCCGACCGTCCCACTCATACGATGTAAGTTGCAGCCCTCTTCATGCTCGTAGATTCCCATTGTCACCTTGATAGACTCGACCTCGCCGCGCACAACGGCTCGCTGGATGCAGCGCTGGATGCGGCCCGGCAACGGGGCGTCGGTCACTTTCTGTGTATTGGCGTCAGCGTCGACAATGCCGCCGGCGTCAAGGCCCTGGCCGACCGTTACGCCGATGTCGACTGCTCGGTTGGCGTGCATCCGCTGGATGTACAGCCGGGTGCGGCCCCAGCCCTGGACTGGCTGTTGCAGGAGCTCAACCATCCGCGCGTGGTGGCCATCGGTGAGACAGGCCTGGACTACCACTACGAGCCGGAAGCGGCCGAGTTGCAGCAGGAATCGTTTCGCCTGCATCTGCAGGCGGCACAGCAGACCGGCAAACCGGTGATCATTCATACCCGCGGAGCCCGCGCCGACACGCTGAGCCTGCTGCGCGAAGCCGCGCTGCCTCAGGCAGGGGTGCTGCATTGCTTCACTGAAGACTGGGAGATGGCGAAAGCGGCACTGGACATGGGTTATTACATTTCCTTGTCCGGGATTGTCACTTTCCGCAATGCTGACGCCCTGCGCGATGTCGCCAGCAAGGTCCCGGCCGATCGATTGCTGGTGGAAACCGATTCGCCGTATCTGGCACCCATCCCCCATCGAGGCAAGCCAAACCTGCCGCAGTACGTGCGTGAGGTAGCGGAATTTCTGGCAATGTTGCGCGGTGAGTCCTACGAGCAATTTGCCGCGCAAACCACTGAGAATTTCAAGCGGCTGTTTCCGTTAGCGCACGTGAAAGGTTAAATCGCAGGCAAAAAAAACCCGGGTTCTGGGGGGTGAATCCGGGTTAAGACCATTAGGAGTAAAACAAAGATACGCGGTCCGTTGGTACCTTTATCGTCGAGACACTTGGGGGAGATGTCCCGTCGACAGTTGAAGTATTGATCAGTATTGCGCTGAGTCCAGTTTAGCCGGTCGGGTTTTTAAACAATTTTGGAATACCCGCGCTTCGGAAGTGTTCTCATCAATCGGCCAGGTGCAGGAAAACCTCAAGAAACACAGATATGGTCGGATGATCCGTGCATTTTGGCGCAAGTTAGGCATAATACGCGGCTTCGAATTTTGACCCCTACAGACCTTTTTCTTATGCATAAAGAACCTCGTAAGGTCCGTGAGTTTCGTCGCCGCGAGCAGGAAATTCTCGATACCGCGCTCAAGCTGTTCCTCGAACAAGGTGAAGACAGTGTCACCGTCGAGATGATTGCTGATGCCGTCGGTATCGGCAAAGGCACGATCTACAAGCACTTCAAGTCCAAGGCCGAGATCTACTTGCGCCTGATGCTCGACTACGAGCGTGACCTGAACGAGCTGTTGCACTCCGCCGATGTCGACAAGGACAAGGAAGCGCTGTCCCGCGCCTACTTCGAATTCCGCATGCGCGATCCGCAACGCTACCGGTTGTTCGATCGCCTGGAAGAAAAGGTGGTCAAGGGCAATCAGGTGCCGGAGATGGTCGAGGAACTGCACAAGATCCGCGCCTCGAACTTCGAGCGCCTGACCCTGTTGATCAAGGGCCGGATCAGCGAAGGCAAGCTCGAAGATGTCCCGCCTTACTTCCACTACTGCGCATCCTGGGCGCTGGTGCACGGTGCCGTGGCGCTGTATCACTCGCCGTTCTGGAGCAATGTGCTGGAAGATCAGGAAGGCTTCTTCCAGTTCCTGATGGACATCGGCGTGCGCATGGGCAACAAGCGCAAGCGCGACACCGACACTCCAAGCAGCTGAGCCATTCAGCAGCCTGATTGCGCCATGATATTCGCACCATGGCGAGGACCGCAGGAATATACTCAGGCATGGGGCTTGCTAAAACTTGATTTGTGAGTCAAGTTTTAGCTGTTCCATTTCCTTTCGCCGGAGTGCTCCATGATCGTTGACCGTCAAGGCAGGCGTTTTCGCAATTTGCGGATCAGCCTGACCTCAGCCTGCAATTACGCGTGTACTTACTGCGTGCCTGATGGCAAGCGGCTGGTGGCTGCGCAGGATGAACTGTCAGCCGATGCTATGGCGCGCGGCGTGGCCTATCTGATCGAAGCGGCTGGCATCGAGCGTTTGCGCATCACGGGTGGCGAGCCGCTGGTCAGTCCGAAACTCGAAGCCTTCATGGCCGCCGTTGGCAAGATGGGCCTGGAAGACATCAGCCTGACCACCAATGGCCAGTTGCTGGCGAAGAAGCTGCCATTGCTCGTGGACGCCGGCATCCGCCGGATCAATGTGTCCCTCGATACCCTGGATGCCGGCGCATTCCGTAGCATCGCGCGTGGCGGCGACCTGGCGACCGTGCTCAATGGCATGGACCAGGCCAGCGCGGCGGGCATGAAGATCAAGGTCAACATGGTGCCGTTGCGCGGGCAGAACCTCGACCAGGTGATGCCGCTGCTCGATTATTGCCTGGAGCGTGGCTATGAACTGCGCTTTATCGAGCTGATGCGCATGGGGCACCTTGCCAGTGACTCCAATGCCTTCCTGCAGCAATTCGTCAGCCTCCAGCAGTTGCTCGACCTGATTGGCGAGCGCTACGAGTACCTGCAGGCCGATGCCCCCGTCGATGCCACGGCGGTGCGCTACGAGATCCCAGGCATGGGCCACTTCGGGGTGATTGCCAACGAAAGCGTGCCATTCTGCCGCACCTGCTCGCGGTTGCGGCTGTCGTCTACGGGCTGGCTGCATGGTTGCCTGTCGTCGAGCAACCGCCACTATGTCGGCGACCTGCTGGACAAACCTCGCCACCAGGCGTTGCCAGCCTTGCAGCGGCTTCTGGTAAAGGCGCTGGGAGACAAGCAGGAAGTGGCGTTCTCCGGTGGCGCGACCATCATGAAGATCATCGGCGGCTGAAAATCCGCCTTCGCGAGCATCAGGCACCGATAAGCTTGAGCTTGAGCTGGCGCGGAAGCTGCATCCAACGCCCATTCGCCGGTTTTCCGTCACCGGCCTCTGGAGGACAGGATGCGTAACCCGGTTTTGCTGCTGGCCATTTTGGCGCTTGGTGGCTGCATGAACGTCAGTGATATGGCCGAAGGCACCCGTTATCACATGAGTGATGCCGGCCTGCTCGACCACAGCGACAGTCGTCGGGTCAATAACCTGCGGATCCAGGCGGACTCCTTCGTCTACATCGCCCAAGGTGCTTTTGCGCCACCTGGCGGCACTGCTTACCCGCGGCCCAACGTCATTGCCGAAGTCGCCTTCGATGGATTTATCGAATACTTCCCCATGGTGCGCCGCGCTCGCGCCCCCGAGGGTCTCGACGAAGCCATGGGCGAGGCCCGCGCAGTGGGCGCTCACTATCTGCTGTACACGCGCTTTGCCAAGGCCGATGACCGCATCGGCAACTCCGATGAGTGGCTGGATCAGGAAGCCTTGGACCGGCTGGGTATCGATACTGGCGTGATTCAGATCATGTTGATCGAGACCAGCACCCAGTATTTGATCGATACTGCACGCATCAAGAGTCGCGGCGGTTTGCTGACGTTCCACGACTCCAGGCCCGAGGACCTGATGGGTCCGCCGCTTGAGCAGTACGCGCGCAGCCTGCTGGGCATCAGTGATCAATAATTTCCAAGGAGTACACCATGAGCGGACCGCAAAAAGCCAACGACCTGTTGGGGCAGATTCCCAAGACCAAAGGCCTGCCGCCGGTCCACCTGTGGAATCCCGACTTCTGTGGCGACATTGATATGCGCATAGCCCGGGACGGCACCTGGTATTACCTGGGCACGCCGATCGGACGCAAGCCGATGGTCAAGCTGTTCTCCACCATCATCCGCCGCGACGGTGATGATTACTTTCTGATCACGCCGGTCGAGAAGGTCGGTATCAAGGTCGATGACGCGCCGTTTGTGGCCATCGCCGTGGACGTGGAAGGAGAGGGTGAGGCGCAGTTGCTGCGGTTTACCACCAATGTTGAGGAGACTGCCGAAGCGGGCGTCGAGCACCCGATCCGCGTGGTGATCGATCCGGTCACCCAGGAGCCGGCGCCTTACGTGCATGTGCGGAGCAATCTCGAAGCGCTCATCCATCGCAATGTGTTCTACCAGTTGGTGGAGCTGGCCGTCACCCGTGAAATCGGCGGGCTGCGCTGGCTTGGCGTGTGGAGTGGTGGTGAGTTCTTCCCGATCGGTCTTGAGCCCTGACCGATTTTTGTGGGCAGACTGTTAAATACAAATTGACACCCAATCGTATGATGATTAGCGTGGACACCCATCGCGAGCGTCTTAACGTCGCCCCAGCATCGAGGTCTCCATGTCCAGTAGCTTTCACGCATCGACCGTCGACTGGCTGGGTTGCTGGATCGCCACTGGCCAGGTAAAGCCCGGCGCGACCATCAAGGTCGAAGCCGACCTGGGCGAGCAGTTGGGTGTCAGTCGCACGGTTATCCGCGAAGCCATCAAGACCCTGGTTGCTAAAGGAATGCTCGAAGTCGGCCCGAAAGTTGGCACCCGGGTTTTGCCAGTGCGCCGCTGGAACCTCTTTGATCCGCAGGTGGTGGGCTGGCTCTCGCACAGTGGCCTACCGGAAAATTTCGTCGACGACCTCCTGGACCTGCGCCGCACCATTGAGCCGATGGCGGTGCGTTGGGCTTGTGAAAGAGCCACCGCCGAGCAGGTCCAGGCGATACGCCAGGCCTTCAATGCGCTCGAACGGGCGGTGGACAGCGGCGTCGACTACAACCGCGCCGACCAGATGTTTCACGAATGCATACTCTCCGCCAGCCATAATCAATTCATCGAACAGATGGTCCCGGCCCTCGGTGCGCTGCTGGCCGTGTCCTTCGAGGTATCTGCTGCCGATCCGGACGAATTGCGACGAACCCTGCCCATCCACAGGGACATGGCCGAGGCCATCGCCGCCCGCGATACTGCGCGCGGGGTCTGGGCCTGCATGACCCTGATCGATAACGCGGACCTGGCCATCAAGCGTTACTACCCGCAAGTCATGGCCGATAAAAAGGCCAGTTGACGGCCGCGCTGCGACCTACAAAAAAAAGAATAGGGCAGGAGGTTTCATGGCGTGCAATGCAGTAACCGAACACCGTGCCCGGCTGGGCGAGGCTCCGTTCTGGGACGTCGCGACCCAGGCGCTGTACTGGGTCGATATCGCGGGCAAGCAGGCACTGCGCCTGATCGGCGCTAATGTGCAGATCTGGGAGATGCCGGAGCACGTGTCGGCCTTCATTCCCTGTGACAGCGGCGACGCGCTGGTGACTTTGAGCAGCGGAGTCTATCGCCTCGACCTTGACTCCCCTGGCCTTGAACCGCGACTGAGTCTGTTCTGCGTGGTTGATCCGCAACCGGGTAACCGCACGAACGAGGCACGCTGCGATGCCCAGGGGCGGCTGTGGCTCAGCACCATGCAGAACAACATCGGCCTCAAGGGCGAGGACTTACCGCTGACGCGTCGCTCCGGTGGCCTATTCCGTATCGATCATGATGGTCGCGTCACGCCGTTGCTGCGCGGGCTGGGCATTCCCAACACCCTGCTGTGGAGTGATGACCAGACCACTGTGCACTTCGGCGACAGCCTCGACGGCACCCTGTACCAGCATTTCATCCGCACTGACGGCAACCTTGATCCCGCGCGTGTCTGGTTCGGCCCCCATTCGCGTGGTGGCCCGGATGGCTCAGCAATGGATGCCCAGGGACATGTCTGGAACGCCCGATGGGACGGCAGCTGCCTGCTCAGGCTGACGCCCCAAGGGCAGGTCGATCGAGTGATCGAGCTACCGGTTAGCCGTCCCACCAGTTGCGTGTTTGGCGGCCGGGACCTGCAAACCCTCTACATCACCAGCGCTGCGAGCCCGCGTAATCACCCGCTGGACGGTGCATTGCTGGCAATGGAAGTCGATGTTGAAGGGAAAGTCTGTCAGCGTTTTGCTGGGTAGATCCCTTAATATGGGATGTAAAATTATATATTGAGATAGTTGTGCGGTCGGGTTTATAGTCGGCCGCATCGGTTACACGCACTCACAACAAAAAAACAAGACAGGTGAAGTGATGCAGCGATTTTCCCATCCGTATTACGACCGGACATCGACAGGTGCCCGGTTTTTGTCGTGCCTGCGAAAAGGAGTCCTGACCCATGGCTGAGCCTCTTTCCTTGCCGCCTGTTCCAGAGCCGCCGCAAGGTGAGCGTCTGAAGGATAAGGTGGTACTCCTGACCGGGGCCGCCCAAGGGATCGGCGAGGCGATCGTCGCTACCTTCGCTTCGCAGCAGGCCAGGCTGGTGATCAGCGATATCCAGGCCGAGAAGGTTGAACAGGTTGCGGCGCACTGGCGGGGCAAGGGTTTTGATGTCCAGGCTGTCAAAGTAGACGTGTCGCGGCAGGACGACCTGCACCAGATGGCGCGACTGGCGATCGAGTTGCATGGCCGGATCGATGTACTAGTCAACTGTGCCGGGGTCAACGTGTTCCGCGATCCACTGGAAATGACCGAGGAAGATTGGCGTCGCTGCTTTGCCATCGACCTGGACGGTGCCTGGTACGGCTGCAAGGCGGTACTGCCGCAGATGATCGAACAAGGTATTGGCATCATCATCAATATCGCCTCGACCCATTCCACCCACATTATCCCGGGCTGCTTCCCATATCCGGTGGCCAAACATGGCCTGCTCGGGCTGACCCGCGCCCTGGGCATCGAATACGCGCCGAAGGGCATCCGCGTCAATGCGATCGCCCCCGGCTACATTGAAACCCAGTTGAACGTCGATTACTGGAACGGCTTCGCCGACCCGCACGCCGAGCGTCAGCGCGCGTTCGACCTGCATCCACCGCGACGCATCGGCCAGCCGATGGAAGTGGCGATGACTGCCGTATTCCTGGCCAGTGACGAAGCTCCGTTCATCAATGCGTCGTGCATCACCATCGATGGTGGTCGCTCGGTCATGTACCACGACTAACTCATGCACATCCCAGGCGCTTGGGTCTGTCTAAAAGTCAATCATAATATGATATGACTATTTTATCGCTTTACCGGCTTTCACAGTAACGCTCAAAAACAATAACAAGGAGTCAGCTTATGAATCGTCGTCAAAGGATTCGCTCCCTATGCAGTGCTGCCCTGGCGGTCGCTGCGGTCAGTCTCAGCAGCACCTTGCTTGCGGCCGAAGAGGTCAAAATCGGATTCCTGGTCAAGCAAGCGGAAGAGCCCTGGTTCCAGACCGAATGGGCCTTCGCTGAAAAAGCCGGCAAGGAGAAAGGTTTCACCGTCATCAAGATTGCCGTGCCGGACGGCGAGAAAACCCTGTCGGCCATCGACAGCCTGGCCGCCAACGGTGCCAAGGGCTTCGTGATCTGCCCGCCGGACGTGGCCCTGGGCCCGGCCATCATAGCCAAGGCCAAGCTCAACGGCCTGAAGGTCATCGCTGTCGATGACCGCTTCGTCGATGCCAGCGGCAAGTTCATGGAAGACGTTCCTTACCTGGGCATGGCGGCGTTCGAAGTCGGCCAGAAACAAGGGGGCGCCATGGCCACCGAAGCGAAAAAACGCGGCTGGGACTGGAAAGACACCTACGCCGTCATCAACACCTACAACGAACTCGACACGGGTAAAAAGCGCACCGATGGCTCGGTCAAGGCGCTGCAAGATGCCGGCTTGCCCAAGGATCACATCGTGTTCTCGGCGCTCAAAACCCTTGATGTGCCGGGCAGCATGGACGCCACCAACTCGGCGTTGGTGAAGCTGCCGGGCGAGGCGAAGAACCTGATCATCGGCGGCATGAACGACAACACGGTGCTGGGCGGTGTACGCGCCACCGAAAGTGCCGGTTTTGCGGCAGCCAATGTGATCGGCATCGGCATCAATGGCACCGACGCCATTGGAGAGCTGAAAAAACCCAACAGCGGCTTCTTCGGCTCGATGCTGCCCAGCCCGCACATCGAAGGCTACAACACTGCCAGCATGATGTATGAGTGGATCACCACCGGCAAAGAGCCGCCAAAATACACGGCGATGGACGATGTAACGCTGATCACCCGCGAGAACTTCAAGCAGGAACTGGAAAAGATCGGCCTCTGGAACTGACGACCGGCTGACTCCACTGGCGGCTCCGGTATGGGGCTGCCTGATCTGTTTGATGAGGTGTTTATGCACGCGCAAACACACGTACAACAACTCACCCCCGGCGGTAGCCTGCGTTTCAACGGGATCGGCAAGACCTTCCCAGGCGTGAAGGCTCTGGATGGGATCAGCTTCACCGCGCATCCAGGGCAGGTCCACGCCTTGATGGGCGAGAACGGCGCCGGCAAATCCACGTTGCTGAAGATCCTCGGTGGCGCCTACACCCCAAGCAGTGGTGACCTGCAAATCGGTGACCAGACCAGAGTCTTCAAGTCTACGGCTGACAGTATCGGCGGCGGGGTCGCGGTGATTCATCAGGAGCTGCACCTGGTGCCGGAAATGACCGTGGCGGAAAACCTGTTCCTGGGTCATCTACCCGGCAGTTTCGGCCTGATCAATCGTGCTCTGTTGCGGCAACAAGCGCTGGCCTGCCTCAAGGGCCTGGCCGATGAAATCGACCCCCAGGAAAAAGTCGGGCGCCTGTCCCTTGGTCAACGGCAGCTGGTGGAGATTGCCAAGGCGTTGTCCCGCGGCGCGCATGTGATCGCCTTTGACGAGCCCACCAGCAGCCTGTCGGCGCGGGAGATCGACCGCTTGATGGCGATCATCGGGCGTCTGCGCGACGAAGGCAAAGTGGTGCTGTATGTCTCGCATCGCATGGAAGAGGTGTTCCGTCTCTGCAATGCGGTCACGGTGTTCAAGGACGGGCGCTACGTGCGTACCTTCGAGGACATGAGCCACTTGAGCCACGATCAGTTGGTGACCTGCATGGTCGGCCGAGACATCCAGGACATCTACGACTATCGCCCCCGGCAGCGTGGCGCCGTAGCGCTCAAGGTTGACTGCTTACAGGGTCCCGGGTTGCGCGAACCAGTGAGTTTCGAGGTGCATAAAGGCGAGGTCCTGGGGTTGTTCGGCCTGGTGGGTGCCGGTCGCACAGAGCTGCTGCGCCTGCTCAGCGGGCTTGAACGCAATACCGCAGGGCGTCTGCTCTTGCGTGGTCATGAGCTGAAACTGAGGTCGCCACGCGATGCCATTTCAGCGGGGATTCTGTTGTGTCCAGAGGATCGCAAGAAAGAGGGCATCATGCCGCTCTCCAGCGTGGCGGAAAATATCAACATCAGCGCTCGCGGCGCGCATTCGACCTTTGGTTGCCTGCTGCGCGGCGTTTGGGAAAAGGGCAACGCCGACAAACAGATCAAGGCGCTGAAAGTGAAGACGCCGGATGCGGCGCAAAAAATCATGTACCTGTCCGGTGGCAATCAGCAGAAGGCGATTCTCGGTCGCTGGCTGTCCATGCCGATGAAAGTGCTGCTGCTCGATGAGCCCACCCGCGGCATCGACATCGGCGCCAAAGCCGAGATCTACCAGATCATCCATAACCTGGCCACCAGCGGTATTGCGGTGATCGTGGTGTCCAGCGACCTGATGGAAGTGATGGGCATCTCCGATCGCATTCTGGTGTTGTGCGAAGGCGCACTGCGCGGGGAACTGGACCGCGACCAGGCCAATGAATCCAACCTGCTGCAACTGGCTTTGCCGCGCCAACGCGCTGACGGCGTGGCGAACTGAGAGGTGACTATGATGACGAGCCAAAACGATGCTTTGCCGACCCAGCGTAAACCTCTGGACCTGCGGCGCTTTCTGGATGACTGGGTGATGTTGCTGGCGGCTGTCGGCATCTTCGTGCTCTGCACCCTGCTGATCGACAATTTCCTATCGCCCCTGAACATGCGTGGCCTTGGCCTGGCGATTTCGACCACGGGGATTGCCGCCTGCACCATGTTGTACTGCCTGGCGTCGGGGCATTTCGATTTGTCGGTGGGCTCGGTGATCGCCTGTGCCGGCGTAGTGGCTGCTGTGGTCATGCGCGATACTGACAGCGTGTTCCTGGGCGTCAGTGTGGCGCTGGTAATGGGCCTGATCGTCGGGTTGATCAACGGGATCGTGATCGCCAAGCTGCGGGTCAATGCGTTGATCACCACCTTGGCGACTATGCAGATCGTTCGGGGCCTGGCCTATATTTTCGCCAATGGCAAAGCGGTCGGCGTGTCCCAGGAGTCGTTCTTCGTGTTTGGCAATGGGCAGTTGTTCGGCGTGCCGGTGCCGATCCTGATCACCATCGTGTGCTTTCTGTTCTTTGGCTGGTTGCTCAATTACACCACCTACGGGCGCAACACCATGGCCATCGGTGGCAACCAGGAAGCGGCGTTGCTGGCGGGGGTGAATGTCGATCGGACCAAGATCATCATCTTTGCCGTGCATGGCGTGATTGGCGCGCTGGCCGGGGTGATTCTGGCTTCGCGGATGACATCCGGCCAACCGATGATAGGGCAGGGCTTCGAGCTGACGGTGATTTCGGCATGCGTGTTGGGCGGGGTGTCGCTTAGTGGCGGGGTCGGCATGATCCGGCATGTGATTGCCGGAGTTTTGATTTTGGCGATTATCGAGAATGCGATGAACCTGAAGAATATCGATACGTTTTATCAGTATGTGATTCGCGGTTCGATTTTGTTGCTGGCGGTGGTGATTGACCGCCTCAAACAACGCTGAAACGCCGATACTGTGAGAGCGGGCTTGCTCGCGAATGCGGTCTGTCAGTGGAGTTGCCACTGAATGACACAACGCCTTCGCGAGCAAGCCCGCTCCCACAGGAAACCTGGTCGCTCCTTTCGTCACCTCCCTGAAATATTCCTTGATCGCCCGAAGTTGTTTCGGGTATCTATTTGTACATGATTAGACAGGTACGATTCGACAAGAAAAAACGGGTGGTCGACGAGCTTATCCGGCGCATCGAAAGCGGCCTTATGGAGGACGGTTTCCTGTTGCCTGGCGAGCATCAGCTGGCTCAGGAGTTCAAGGTGAGTCGGGGCACGTTACGTGAAGCCCTGGCTGAATTGAAACGGCGCCACTACATCGCCACGCAAACGGGAGTCGGTTCCATTGTCACGTTCGATGGGGTAGTGCTCGACCAGCGCAGCGGTTGGGCCCAGGCCCTGGCCGACAGCGGGGCGCTGGTCAATACCGAAGTGCTGCGCCTGGAGGCAGTGGATCGGCCTGATCTGCTGTCGCGCTTTGGCACTGAAAAATTCATCACACTGGACCGCCGCCGTCGCGCCAACGATGGCACCCTGGTTTCCCTTGAGCGCTCCTTGATGCCAGCCAACGGAGGCCTGGAAAGCCTGCCGCGGGTTGGCCTGATCGACAACTCCCTGACCATCACCCTGGCTGCCTACGGTTATATCGGAGAGCGCGGCGATCAATGGATCGGTGCCGAGCCGCTGAATGCTGAGGATGCACAATTACTCGGACGCCCGGTCGGCACGGTCTTCCTCAAGGCCTTGCGCACCACCTACGACCGGCAAAACCGCTTCATGGAACAGGTCGAAAGCCTGCTTGATCCCGTGCATTTTCGACTGCATCTGCCATTTGGAACCCCACAATGACCCTGCTTAACCATGCCTTAGGTGCGTTCTACGGACTGGCCCTGGGCGATGCGTTGGGCATGCCGACGCAATCACTCAGCCGTGCTGAAATCAAGGCGCGTTTTGGCCAGATCAACGATTTGCAAGACGCCGGTCCCGATCAGCCGATCGCGGCTAATATGCCCGCCGGTTCGATCACCGATGACACCGAACAGGCGATTCTGGTCGGTCAGTTGCTGATCGAGGGGCAGGGCTGGATCGACCCCTCTATGCTCGCCCAGCGCCTGATCAAATGGGAAGCTGAGATGCAAGCCAAGGGCTCGCAGGATCTGCTGGGACCCTCGACCAAGCGTGCGATCGAAATGATCCTTGCCGGTCATTCACCTGCAGAAGCCGGGCGCTATGGCACCACCAACGGTGCGGCTATGCGCATCACGCCGGTGGGAATTGCGGCCGACATCGCCAACCCCGAGCGTTTCATTCGGTCCGTGGTGCAGGCCTGCCAGGTCACCCACAACACCACCCTGGGCATTTCCAGCGCGGCAGCGGTTGCGGCGGTGGTCTCCGCCGGCATCAACGGAATGGACCTGGGCGAGGCGCTCAACCTGGGTCAATACATTGCCCAGCAAGCCGAGAGCCATGGCCATTGGGTCGCCGGCGGCCGTATGGCTTCACGCATCGGCTGGGCGCGGACTATCAGTGTCGACAGTGACAAAGCGTTGCTCGCCGACCTGTTGTACGACGTGATCGGCACCTCGGTGGCTTCCCAGGAATCGGTGGTGGTGTCGTTTGCCCTGGCGCAGCAGGTGGCTATTGGCGAAATGAATGCTTTCGAGGCGCTGTGCATGGCCGCGAGCCTGGGTGGCGATACCGATACCATCGCGGCGATTCTGGGCGCGATGCTGGGGGCTTGCCTGGGACTGGAGGTTTGGCCCGTGGTGATGATCGACAAGGTCAAAGCCGTTAACGGGCTGGCGCTGGAATCGTTGGTTCAGGGGCTTTTGGCTTTGCGCTGAAGGCGCCGCGGGGGACACCAGAGCCCTGTATGAGCTGCCGAAGGCTGCGACTTTTGATCTTGATTTGCAATGGATTCAATGTCGCCAAAGATCAAATACCAGAATCAAAGGATCGCAGCCTTTGGCCACTCCTACGAGGAGGCGCGTCGTACGTTCATTTGCCTACAACCCCAAAAATGGCAACAGGAGCATTTGCATGAGTTCATCACACACCGGACAAAGTGCCGGACAACTGGAGACCCGTGGCATCGAACCGGTGCCGGAAGTGGAGTGCAATGGTCATCCTCTGCAGCTGTTCTGGGTTTGGTTCGCCGCCAACATTTCCATCCTTGGCCTGCCACTGGGGGCCACGCTGGTGGCATTTCGCGGCTTGGCGATCTGGCAGGCGATCATCGTGGCGATCCTCGGGGCTGCCGGTTCCTTCGCGGTGGTAGGTATCATCTCCATCGCCGGTCGCCGGGGGCGAGCGCCGAGCCTGACTTTGTCCCGAGCGATCTTCGGCGTACGCGGTAACATTGGCCCGACGCTGGTCTCGTTGATGTCACGCCTGGGTTGGGAGACGGTCAATACCACCACCGCAGCGTTCGTATTGCTGTCGCTGTGCTCGATCCTTTTCGGCTCGCCGGTGGAAGCCAAGAGCGCCCCGGTGCTGACGCTGATCTTCATCGCGATTTTCGTGCTGCTGACCTTATCGGTCTCTGGCCTCGGTCACGCTACGTTGCTGGTCATCCAGAAGTGGGCGACCTACGTATTCGGCGCGCTGAACATTCTGGTGGGTGGTTTCCTATGCGCCACCATCGACTGGAGCACCGTGTTCAACGCGACGCCGGCGCCGCTGAGTGCAATGATCATCGGGGTCGGCACCATGGCGGCGGGTACCGGGATCGGCTGGGCGAATGCTGGCGCCGACATGTCGCGCTACCAGCATCGCAGCGTCAAGGCTGTGCGCCTGGTTGCCTCGGCGGCGTTTGGGGCGGGTATTCCGCTGGTGTTGCTGATTACCCTCGGCGGGCTGCTGTCGGTGGGCAACGATGACCTGGCCTCGGCCACCGACCCGATCGTCGCGATTCGCGACATGCTGCCCACCTGGATGGCGGTGCCTTACTTGATCACCGCATTCGGCGGACTGCTGCTGTCGAACAACCTGTCGGTGTACTCCGCGGGCCTGACTACATTGACCCTCGGCCTCAAGGTCAAGCGGGTCTATGCGGTGGTCGTCGACATCGTCGCGATCTTCGCCGGTTCGATCTACTTCATGTTGATTGCCGACAGCTTCTACGGTCCCTTTATCACCTTTATTTCGCTGCTGGCAGTGCCGATCACGGCCTGGGTAGGGATTTTCGTGGTGGATCTGATTCACCGTCACTACTACAGCCCGACGGACTTGCTGGACATCAGCCCGAGCAGTGCCTACTGGTATCGCGGCGGCATTGAGTGGCGCGCTTTCGGTGCCTGGGCACTGGCAATCGTTTTGGGTTACAGCTTCACCACCATTGGTGCCACCGAGCAAACTCTGTGGTTCCGTGGTTTCCTGTCCGATTCCTGGCTGGGGCATAACGGTCTCGGCTGGATCGTCACCTTTCTGGTGGCGGGTGGGGGTTATTGGCTACTGGGCGGTGCCAGTGATCGTCGCCCGGGACTCATCGAGAACGCTCATGCCTAGATTGCTGCACACCGGCCAGGTCATCATCGACCTGATCATGGCCGTGGAAAAACTGCCTCAATCAGGTGGCGATGTCTTGGCGCAGTCAGCCAGTTTCGAGGTCGGGGGGGGATTCAATGTCATGGCCGCCGCCCAACGCAATGGCTTGCCCGTGTTGTACCTGGGGCGGCACGGCACTGGGCGTTTCGGCGACCTGGCCCGGGAGGCGATGGCGGCTGAGGGCATTCACATCGGCATTGCCCACCGCGCCGGGCAGGATACCGGTTTGTGCGTGGCCGTTACCGAGGCATCGGCGGAACGCACCTTCATTTCCCATATCGGAGCCGAAGGCGAACTGACAGCTGAAGACCTGGGCGGCGTGAAGGTCGAGGCAGGTGATTATGTCTACGTCAGTGGCTACAGCCTGCTGCACGTCGGCAAGGCCCAAGCCTTGGTAGATTGGGTGCTGGCACTGCCAGGCGAGATCAAAGTGGTGTTCGATCCAGGCCCCCTGGTGGAATCGCCGGACGCGCCGTTGATCAAGGCGCTGTTGCCGCGCATAGACCTGTGGACAAGCAACGGCGTTGAGGCGCTGCGTTTTACCGGCGCGGTGGAGATTACCCAGGCGTTGGTTTTATTGGCTGGTCACTTGCGGGAAAAAGTACTGCTGGTGGTGCGCGATGGGCCGCAAGGTTGCTGGGTCAGTCAGGCTGGCTCGTGTCAGCATGTGCCCGGTTTCAGGGTAGAGGCGGTGGACAGCAATGGCGCCGGAGATGCCCATACTGGCGTGTTTATCGCCGGTCTGGCTCACGGATTACCGGTGCTCGAGGCTGCTCGGCGAGCCAATGCAGCGGCGGCTTTGGCGGTGACTCGCTGGGGGCCGGCGACTTCGCCTGGTTCGATTGAAGTCGATGAGTTGATCAGCAAGATTTTCGGCGCCTGAGCTGACGTCATCGCGAGCAGGGATGTGCTCGACACGGGGCCAATGTGGACTGAGCCTGCTCGCGATAGGCCGTCAGTAACAACGCAAGGCCAGCAACGCCAGCCTCGCGCAATCGCCTCTACACGTCCAGCTTGCGCGCTGCCTCAACCCCGGCAGCACTCAGCTTGATTGGCAAATTCAGCGTGTGCTCACCGGCCTCATTACATGTCACATGCCCATGCTGGATCAGACCGCGATCCTGCAAGGTGGCGAGGGTGCTGGCCACGACTTTCTCCCCGCGATAATTATCCAGGACCTCCTTGCCCAAACCACTTGGGTGGGCGTGCAACAGGCGGGTCAGGACTTCTTTCTCAAGTTTTTCATCGACGTTCATGCTTACCTCTTTATGGCAGTACAAGGGCGCTCGCGTGGGCGAACTATCGGTTGGCACCACCTTCGGAGCCCGAGCCACCCGTGGTGGTTTTCGAGCCGGTGCCGGTTTCTGCGTTGTCCGGGGTCTGGCTGTCCGGCGCGTTCATCCCGCCCTGACGGCCCATATCGCTGCCTTGGGTCCGTGGGTCGGTACCGGTGGACGGCGGTAAACTGCTGTCGACACCCGTACCATTGGTGTTAATGCCTGGAGCGCTCTGGATGGCGGGGGCTTTGGGCGCTTCGACAGGATTGGTCGGACCGGTGCCGGTGGCGACGGTCGCCGCGAAAGCGCTAGCGGACAGCAAGGTGGCGAGGGACAGGGCAGTCAATCTGGACAGGATCATTTTGTCGTCTCCATTTATTTAAAGTCCTTACCGAATATTGGTCCGCCCCTGATTTGAATTGGTGCCTGAAGGTCGACGAACGGTTCAGGCGCTTTGCGTCGCCCTAGTGGCAAAGATTCGCCGCCAGAGCAGGCGGCCTGCGGTGATCAGCCAGTTCAGCAGACTGATCAGCAGAACTGTGTGCAAAAGTGTCGTCATTCCATATTCGACGATGATCTTGCCGGCCACGAACGGAAAGCCAAACACGCCGATGAAGTACGCCAGGCTAAATAACAGCAGCGCCTGCGAGAGAGTGCCAGCGGGTGCTTCGTTGGCCGCCAGGCCATTGATCACCGAATATGTCAGGCCGTAGCCGATGCCCAGCATCACTGCAGCCATCAGGTAACTGACGCTGTCGTTCACCCCGTAGCCGAACATCAGGATCGAGCCCAGGGTCAGCCCGGACAGCAGGCAGGACGCGCGAAGCGGGTCGCGCTTGACCACCCACCCGGCAATCAACATTCGCCCGGCGATCGCAGCACTCATGAAACCCAGGAAAAACAGCGAATAGTCGACTGAGCGAGCGGCAGCGTAGCTGGTTTGAAAGCTCGACAAACCGCCAAATATGCTGCCGCCAAGGCCGACCATGATGATCGGGAACACCGCTTTGGATGACAGCACCCGAGCCGTCGCCCGCCAGGATATGCGCGCGCCTGCAATTGACGCAGAAGGCACTTGCCGCAGGTGCACATCGAGCCGCCAGAACAACACCACGCCGATCAGGCTGGCCAGTGCGGACAGGCAAAACGCCGCCGTCACGGGATACCCCAGCGCACTGGCCAGGCGCCCCAGCAGGGGACCGCTGCCAATCCCTGTGAGCATGCTGCCCGACAGCAAGGCGAAATAGCGTGCTCGTTGCGCGGGTGTCACCAGGCTTGCCACAATGATCGGCCCCAAGGTGTAGAAAACGCCCCAGCCCAAGCCCAGCAGCAAACCGAACAACAGCAGCAGGTCGCCAAACCCTGGTGCCATGGCAAATCCCAGACTCGCAGCAGCCAGCAAAATGCCGAACAGGGCGATCGAGCGGGCGGCACCGAGCGCATCCGACAAGTGCCCGGATACGATCACTGCCGCAAAGGTGCTGAGCATCGCTGCGGAGATCACGCTGCCGGCATCGTGCTCATTGCCCCCTCGCGAACTGATCAACAGCGACAGCAGGAAGGTCGAACCGTAGGACAACGACAGCAGATAGCTGGCGAAGCAGAACAAACCGAACAGGCGGTTCGAAACGGCGGGTATTGCGGTGGGCATGAGGCGGGTCCTTGTCCTGATAAAAATGCACAGGCTGTCTATCTAACACGGGTGACGCCGGCGTTAGGTGCGAGGTTCGCGATTTCAGGGTTAGTGCTGGCCGGAGTGATTGCGCAACGGCAGCGATGCGGAAAAACCGATTTCCCATGTGACGAGCGTCGCGTGGCGTCTTAGTATGTTTTTTTCAATTTTGACGAAGGCCCGTCCATGACGATCGACATCCGCCCGGCGACCCCCAGCGATGCGCCGCAAATCCTCGCGTTCATCACTGAGCTGGCCGACTACGAACGGGCCCGGCACGAAGTCATCGCCAGCGTTGCCGACATCGAGCGCAGCCTGTTCAGCGAAGGCGCCACCGCCCACGGCCTGATCTGCCTGCGCGATGGCCTGCCGATCGGCTTCGCGGTGTTCTTCTTCAGCTACTCCACCTGGCTGGGCAGCAATTGCCTGTACCTCGAAGACCTGTACATCACCCCCGAACAGCGCGGCGGCGGGGCGGGCAAGACCCTGCTGCGGCACCTGGCGAAGATTGCCTGCGCCAATGATTGCGGGCGCTTCGAGTGGAGCGTGCTGGACTGGAACAAGCCGGCGATCGAGTTCTATCAATCCCTGGGTGCGCAGCCGCAGGAAGAGTGGGTGCGCTATCGGATGGATGGGGCGGTGTTGCGGGATTTCGCCGCAGGTAATTGACTACCCCTTCAAAGATCGCAGCCTTTGGCAGCTCCTACAGTTTCGCAATCCCTGTAAGAGCTGCCGAAGGCTGCGATTTTTTTATTTTTTTTCAATATATGGGATTGATATTTATATATTGAGATTTATCCTCTCCCAGGTTTATAGTCCAGCTCACTCACTGCCCAACAAACAGAACAGGTGAAGCGATGCTGGCGCAATTGATCGCGCTCGATTGGGGGACAACCTCATTACGTGCTTACAAACTCGCCGAAGGCGGCCAGGTGCTGGAACAGCGGTCGCTGTCTACAGGCATCATGCAGCTGCCCCGCACACCCCGAGTGATCGCCGGCCAGTCGTGCGCTGACGGCTTTGAACTGGCCTTCGATGAAGCCTGCGGCGACTGGCTCGATGCACAGCCAGGCTTGCCGGTCATTGCCTGTGGCATGGTCGGCAGCGCCCAGGGCTGGTGCGAAGCGGCCTACCGGGAGACCCCGGCCAACGTCGCCGATCTCGGGAACTCCCTGCAGGCTGTGCGCAGCATTCGCGGAGTCGACGTGCACATCGTGCCCGGTGTCATCCAGCGCTCGCGCCTGCCCAATGTGATGCGCGGCGAAGAAACCCAGGTGCTCGGCGTTCTGCACCATCTTGCAGGCAACAGTGGCGGTGATCTGCTGATCGGCTTGCCTGGCAGTCATTCGAAATGGGTGGAAGTGGCCGAAGGCTGCATCGTGCATTTCGATACCTTCATGACCGGTGAAATTTTCGCGGTGCTCAGCGAGCACAGCATTCTCGGCCGTACCCAGCAACTCGGCGGATCCTTTGACGGCGATGCGTTCGACCGTGGTGTACAAGTGGCGCTGTCGTCCGATGGCGAGATCGGCCCGCTGTCCACGCTGTTCAGTGCCCGCAGCCTCGGCCTGACCGGCGAACTGAGTGCCAGCGCCCAGCCGGACTACCTGTCCGGGCTGTTGATCGGCCACGAAGTTTGCGCATTGGCACATGCCCAGCGTCATCGACGCAACAGCGTGCATCTGCCCTCAATCATCCTCATTGGCAATTCCCAACTCTGCAGTCGCTACTGCAGGGCCCTGGACGCCTGTGGATTTGCCCGTGTGTCCCTGGCCGAGCAGGCCACCGAGCGCGGGTTGTGGCAACTGGCGCTTGCCGCCGGCCTCATCCCGCCAACCCTTTCCCGTTAACCCCCCACTGGAGGTCTGACATGCTCAAGCAAGCCCTGGCGCAAAACGGTCTGATCGCGATCCTGCGTGGACTGCGTCCGCAAGAAGCGGCCGCCATTGGCGAAGTCCTGTATGCCGCCGGATTTCGCGTCATCGAAGTGCCGCTCAATTCCCCCGAGCCGTACGACAGCATTCGCATCCTGCGCAGCATCTTGCCGGCCGATTGCCTGATCGGCGCAGGCACAGTACTCACGCCGGAGCAGGTCGAGCAGGTGAAAGCCGCGGGCGGCCAGGTGATTGTCATGCCCCACAGCGATCCCAAGGTGCTGCGTGCCGCCAAAGCGGCCGGCCTGTTCCTGTCGCCCGGTGTTGCCACTCCCACCGAAGCATTCGCCGCGCTGGCCGAAGGCGCAGACGTACTCAAGATGTTCCCCGCCGAGCAAATGGGCCCCGCCGTGGTGAAAGCCTGGCTCGCGGTGCTGCCGCCAGGGACTGTTCTGGCCCCGGTTGGCGGGATCACGCCCGACAACATGCAGGTGTTTATCGACGCCGGCGTCAAAGGTTTCGGCCTGGGTTCCGGGCTGTTCAAGCCGGGCATGACGCCAGAGCAGGTGGCGAACAACGCCAAGGCCTACGTGGCTGCCTGGAAAGCCCTTCGCTAAGACTTCTTGGCGCTGCTAGCGCTGCATCCAATAAGAGAGAGATACAGATGAAAATCACCAAACTCACCACCTTCATCGTGCCGCCACGCTGGTGCTTCCTCAAGGTCGAAACCGACGAGGGCGTGACCGGTTGGGGCGAACCCGTGGTCGAAGGCCGCGCCCACACCGTCGCCGCAGCCGTCGAAGAATTGTCCGACTACCTGATCGGCAAAGACCCACGCAACATCGAGGACATCTGGACTGTGCTCTATCGCGGCGGCTTCTACCGTGGCGGTGCCATCCACATGAGCGCACTGGCGGGTATCGACCAGGCGCTGTGGGACATCAAGGGCAAGGCGTTGGGCGTTTCTGTCAGCGATCTGCTGGGTGGTCAGGTTCGGGACAAGATTCGAGTGTATTCCTGGATCGGTGGTGACCGCCCGGCGGACACCGCCCGTGCGGCGAAAGAAGCGGTGGGACGTGGTTTCACTGCGGTAAAAATGAACGGCACCGAAGAATTGCAGTTCCTCGACTCCTTCGAGAAAGTCGACCTGGCATTGGCCAACGTTGCTGCCGTGCGTGACGCGGTGGGGCCTAACGTCGGCATCGGCGTGGACTTCCATGGCCGGGTGCACAAGCCCATGGCCAAGGTGTTGATGAAGGAGCTGGATCCGTACAAGTTGATGTTCATCGAAGAACCGGTGCTCAGCGAAAACTACGAAGCGCTCAAAGAGCTGGCGCCGCTGACCAGCACCCCGATTGCCCTCGGCGAGCGGCTGTTTTCGCGCTGGGATTTCAAACGCGTGCTCAGCGAAGGTTATGTCGACATCATCCAGCCGGATGCGTCCCATGCCGGCGGTATCACCGAGACCCGCAAGATCGCCAACATGGCTGAAGCCTACGATGTCGCCCTGGCGCTGCATTGCCCGCTGGGCCCGATCGCACTGGCCGCCTGCCTGCAGCTGGATGCGGTTTGCTACAACGCGTTCATCCAGGAGCAGAGCCTGGGCATCCACTACAACGAGAGCAACGACCTGCTGGATTACGTCAAGGATCCGCGGGTGTTCGACTATGACAAAGGCTTCGTGAAAATCCCCAACGGCCCGGGCCTGGGGATCGAGATCAACGAGGAGTACGTGATCGAGCGCGCAGCCGTCGGCCATCGCTGGCGCAACCCGATCTGGCGCCACGCCGATGGCAGTTTTGCCGAGTGGTGAGTGCTCTCTGATCCACCGCAAATTCCTGTGGGAGCCAGCCTGCTGGCGATTTGGTCGGCACCCCCGGTATTTTTGGTGACTGACTCATCGCTATCGCCAGCAGGCTGGCTCTCAAAGTTTGATCTCCATGGACAGGGAGATTTGCGGCAAACCCCGATTTCACATCGACCTCAATAAACATAAAAAGAGGCATCCCCCATGCAACCGCAAACCCTCACCGGGCAGGCGTCGTTGGTGGCACCCAGCCGCAAGCGTTTTTTCATCATGGTGCTGCTGTTCATCACCGTGGTGATCAACTACCTGGACCGCAGTAACCTGTCGATCGCCGCCCCGGCGCTGACCAGTGAATTGGGGATCGACCCCATTCATGTCGGGCTGATCTTCTCCGCGTTCGGCTGGACCTACGCTGCCATGCAGATTCCCGGCGGCTGGCTGGTGGATCGCGTGCCGCCGCGCATTCTCTACAGCGTTGCCCTGTTGTTGTGGTCGATCGCCACGGTGATGCTCGGCTTCGCCGCCAGCTTTATCGCGCTGTTCGTATTGCGCATGGCCGTGGGTGCGCTGGAGGCGCCGGCCTATCCGATTAACAGCCGCGTGGTCACCACCTGGTTTCCTGAGCGCGAGCGTGCCACGGCCATCGGCTTCTACACCTCCGGACAGTTCGTTGGCCTGGCCTTCCTGACACCGGTACTGGCGTGGTTGCAGCACCAGTATGGCTGGCACATGGTGTTCGTCAGCACGGGGGTGGTCGGCATTCTGTGGGCGGTGATCTGGTACGCGGTGTATCGCGAACCACGGGACTTCAAGGGTGCCAACGCCGCTGAGATCGAGCTGATCCGCGAAGGTGGCGGGCTGGTGGATATCCAGGCCGAGCAGGCCAAGGTCAAGGCGAAATTCAGCTGGACTGACCTGGGCATCGTTCTGACCAAACGCAAATTGTGGGGCATCTACCTCGGTCAGTTCTGCCTCAACTCTACCCTGTGGTTTTTCCTGACGTGGTTCCCGACCTACCTGGTGAAATATCGCGGCATGGACTTCATCAAGTCAGGCCTGTTGGCGTCGCTGCCGTTTCTTGCCGCGTTCGTCGGCGTGTTGTGTTCAGGGTTCTTCTCGGACTTGCTGATCCGGCGCGGCTACACAGTCGGGTTTGCGCGCAAGTTGCCGATCATTGGCGGCCTGCTGATTTCCACCTCGATCATTGGCGCCAACTTCGTCGAGTCGACGCCGCTGGTCATCGCCTTCCTCGCGCTGGCATTTTTCGGTAACGGGCTGGCGTCGATCACCTGGTCCCTGGTCTCGACCCTGGCCCCGGCGCGGTTGCTCGGCTTGACCGGTGGCGTGTTCAATTTCATCGGCAATCTGTCGGCGATTACCACGCCGATCGTCATTGGTTTCCTGGCTACCGGAGATTCCTTTGCTCCGGCGATCACCTATATCTCGGTGCTGGCGCTGATCGGCGCACTTTCCTACGTGCTGCTGGTGGGCAAGGTCGAGCGTATCAAGTTGTAGTGAGCGCCATCGGGCGACCATAATGCCGCCCGTTCACTCGCTCAACGGTAAAGGCTGGATATGCAGGAAGACTCCGCAAAAATCGCCAAGGACGCCGCACCTACCGGCACCCAAACATTGCTTCGTGGCCTGGGCGTGGTCCAGGCGGTGGCCAGTGGTGCGCGCGATCTCAAGGAAATTGCCCGGATGATCGGGACGACGCGCAGCACCACTCATCGCCTGGCCAGTTGCCTGGTGGACGAACGTTATCTGCGGGTGGTGCCGCAAGTCGGTTATCTATTGGGGCCCAAGCTGATCGAGCTGGGTTTCCAGGCGCGTGAAGAGTTACCACTGGTGACCCTCGCCGGGCCATATCTGGACGAGTTGTCAGCGTTGACCGGCGACACCATTCACCTGGCGATTCGCGAAGGCGACGAGGTGCTGTATCTGCACAAGAATCCCGGGCGCAATGGTCCGGAAATGCGTTCGCGGGTGGGCCACCGCATGCCGTTGGCGCGCACCGGTATCGGCAAAGCGCTGATGCTCGATGACACCCAGGAAGAATGGCTGCGGCTGTACGAAGTCAGCTTGCCGGTGGGTGGGAAAAACCTGTTCTGGCCGCAGCACCCGGAGCAATCCTGGGAGCAGTTTCAGCAGCGCATGATTGAATACGTAACAGGCGGTTATGCCTTTGATTTGGAAGACAACGAGCCATCGATCCGCTGTGTCGCGGCGCCCATTCGTGATGCCAGCAAGCGCATCGTTGCCGGCATCAGCATTGCCAGTACCGTGCCCTACATGCCGCTGGAAAAAATGGCCGAGTTGATTCCCCTGATCAAAGGGGTCACAGCCCGGCTGTCGGCAGAGCTGGGCGCCAAGGTCTGATCAGACCTTCAGGGTGGCCATGTCGATCACGAAGCGGTACTTCACATCACCTGCGATCATACGGGCGTAAGCCTCGTTGATCTGGCGGATGTCGAGCATTTCGATGTCGCAGGTAATGTCGTGTTCGGCGCAGAAATCCAGCACTTCCTGGGTCTCGGCAATGCCGCCAATCAGCGAGCCGGCAAGCACCCGACGACTCATGACCAGCTTGCCGGCGTGGACTGGAGGGTCCACCGGTTCGATCAGGCCCACCAGAATGTGCACGCCGTCGAAACGCAGGGTGTCGAGGTAGGGATTGAGGTCGTGCTGCACCGGAATGGTGTCCAGCAGAAAGTCGAAATGCCCTGCGGCAGCCTTCATCTGTTCGGCATCCGTGGACACGATCACGTGGTCGGCACCTTGGCGACGACCTTCTTCGGCCTTGCTCGCCGAGCGGGTGAACAACGTCACCTCGGCGCCCATGGCCTTGGCGAACTTGATACCCATGTGGCCGAGGCCGCCCATGCCCAGAATCCCGACTTGGTCGCCGGCCTTGACCCCATAGTGCTTGAGCGGCGAATAGGTGGTGATGCCGGCGCAGAGGATCGGCGCGGCGCTGGCAAGGTCGAGCTTTTGTGGAATGCGTACCACGAAGTGCTCGCTGACCACGATGCTGTCGCAATAGCCGCCCATGGTGTTGCTGCCATCGATCCGGTCCGGGGTGGCGTAGGTCATGGTCGGACCTTCGAGGCAATACTGTTCCAGATTTGCCTGGCAGGCTTCGCAGCTGCGGCAGGAATCGACCATACAGCCGACGCCGACCAAATCTCCGACTTTATGCCGGGTGACGTTGGCACCAATGGCGGTCACTTTTCCTACGATCTCGTGGCCTGGCATCAGCGGGTAAACCGCAATTCCCCATTCGTTGCGGGCCTGGTGGATGTCGGAATGGCAGACGCCGCAGTAGAGAATGTCGATTGCCACGTCATCAACGCGCGGGCTGCGGCGTTCGAACTTCATAGGGGCGAGGGGAGTGGTGGCCGACTGGGCGGCATATCCGATAGCGGTGTACATGAGGAACCTCGCAAAAGCAGTGACAAGTGAGGCGACGCATTTTGGTCGCCGAGCCTGTCACCGGCCATGGCGATTCCTCCGGGTATCATGCCTATTCCTCCGGCATCAGCGTTCGTTTGATCAAATGGGTGACCAGACCTGCGATGATGCTTGCATACCTTTTTTCGCGACTTTTTTGGTGAAGATTCCCCCATGTTGTTAACCCGTCATCTCGATGCCAATGCCACGCTGGTTTCGCTGATTGAGCCTCTGACCACTCGCGATGGCTTCGCCCCTACGGCGTTGGCTGGCGTCCAGGTGTTACGGGCCAGTTGTGACGTTGCGCGCGGCCCGCAGATCTACGAGCCAAGTCTGGTGATCATCGCCCAAGGCAGCAAACTTGCGTATCTGGGGCCGCGTACGCTGGAGTACGGCGCCGGGCATTATCTGATTCAGGCATTGCCGGTGCCGTTTGAGTGCGAAACGTTTTCGGCGCCGGACGGGCCGATGCTTGGGGTGTCCATCGCCATTGATCGCGTGCTACTCGGTGAGCTGGTGCTGGCCATGGGTTTGGCGCCGGGACGGCATATTCCGGCACAGACACCCGAATCCATGACCTCTGCAGTGCTCGACGATGCAATGCGCGATTGTGTGGAGCGTCTGTTGCGCTGCCTGCACGATCCGCTGGAATGCCAGATCATGGGCCAGGCGCGGTTGCGCGAGTTGTTGTTCGTAGCATTGCGTGGTCCGCAGGCTGATGTGCTGCGGGCGCTGGTAGAGCAACAAGGGCAGTTCGCGCGGATCGCCGCATCGCTCAGTCATCTGCATGCGCATTACACCGAGCCGCTAAACGTCGAGACCCTGGCCAGTTGCGCGAACATGAGTGCGTCGACTTTCCACGAGCATTTCAAGCGCAGCACGCTATTGTCGCCGGTGCAGTATCTCAAGCGCTTGCGCTTGCTCAAGGCCCAGGCCTTGCTGGTAGCTGAAGGGTTGGGGGTGGCGCAGGTGGCGCATCGCGTGGGTTACCAGAGTACTTCTCAGTTCAGCCGCGAATACAAACGCTACTTCGAGCGTAACCCCGGCGAAGAACGCGCCGCCTGATACAGGCAACAAAAAGGCCCCCATGTTGGGAGCCTTGATGTTCAGCCATTCAAGTTACATGTTCGGGTAAGTCGGGCCACCGGAACCTTCCGGTGCCACCCAGGTGATGTTCTGTGCAGGGTCCTTGATGTCGCAGGTCTTGCAGTGAACACAGTTCTGGGCGTTGATCTGGAAGCGCTTCTCGCCGTCTTCCTTGGTCACCACTTCATACACGCCGGCCGGGCAGTAACGCTGGGCAGGTTCGTCGTACAGTGGCAGGTTCTTGCTGATCGGGATACTTGGGTCGGTCAGCTTCAGATGGCAAGGCTGCTCTTCTTCGTGGTTGGTACCCGAGATAAACACCGAGCTGAGCTTGTCGAAGCTGATCTTGCCATCCGGTTTCGGATAATCAATCTTCTTGCAGTCAGCCGCGAGCTTGAGGCACGCGTAATCCGGCTTGGTGTCGTGCAAGGTGAACGGCAGCTTGCCGCCGAAGATGTTCTGGTCCAGCCAGTTGAAACCACCACCAACGATGGCGCCGAACTTGTGAATCGCCGGACCGAAGTTGCGGCTGGCGAACAGTTCTTCGTGCAGCCAGCTTTTCTTGAAGGCCTCGACGTAGGTGGTCAGCTCTTCGGAGCCGTCTTTTTCGGCAAACAGCGCCTCGGCCACGGATTCAGCGGCGAGCATGCCCGACTTCATCGCGGTGTGGCTGCCTTTGATTTTTGCGAAGTTCAGGGTGCCCAGGTCGCAACCGATTAGCGCGCCGCCCTTGAAGACCATTTTGGGCAGCGAATTCAGGCCGCCTTTGCAGATGGCGCGAGCTCCGTAGCTGATGCGCTTGCCGCCTTCCAGATACTGCTTGAGTACCGGGTGGTGCTTGAGGCGCTGAAACTCGTCGAAAGGCGACAGGTAGGTGTTGCTGTAGGAGAGGTCGACGATCAGACCGACCACCACCTGGTTGTTTTCCAGGTGATACAGGAACGAGCCACCGGTGTTTTCAGTGCCCATGATGTCCAACGGCCAACCGGCAGTGTGGACCACCAGGCCTGGCTGATGCTTGGTCGGATCGATTTCCCAGATTTCTTTCAAACCGATGCCGTAGTGCTGGGCGTCGGCCTCGCTGTCGAGGTTGAAGCGCTTGATCAGTTGCTTGCCGATGTGGCCACGGCAACCTTCGGCGAAGAGCGTGTATTTGCCGCGCAGTTCCATGCCTGGGGTGTACAGGCCTTCTTTTGGATGACCTTCGCGGTCAACCCCCAGATCGCCAGTGATGATCCCGCGAACCACGCCGTTTTCGTCAAACAGTGCTTCCTGTGCGGCGAAGCCCGGGTAGATTTCCACGCCCAGGTTCTCGGCCTGCTGGGCCAACCAGCGGCACAGATTACCCAGTGAGATGATGTAGTTGCCCTCGTTGTGCATGGTCTTGGGCACAAAGAAGTCAGGGATTTTTTGCGCGTTGTCGGCGTTTTTCAGGACGAAAATGTCATCGCGCGTGACCGGCGTGTTCAGCGGCGCGCCCAGTTCTTTCCAGTCCGGGAACAATTCGTTAAGGGCGCGGGGTTCGAAAATCGCGCCAGAGAGAATGTGTGCACCGACCTCGGAGCCTTTTTCGACCACGCAGACGCTGATTTCCTTACCGGCTTCGGCAGCTTTCTGCTTCAACCGGCAGGCGGCGGAAAGACCAGCGGGGCCGGCGCCGACGATGACGACGTCGAATTCCATGTATTCGCGTTCCACAGGTTATCTCCTACTCAAGGCTCAACAGTTTTTTTTCTAATTGGAGGTTTGGTGTCGCGTCCATGAATTTCTGCGCAATGCGCCGAACCGGACAAACGATTGACCACCTTTCTCTCTGGGTGGCGCATTATATCTACACCACTCCCAGCGTCCAATACAAACGTTTGTTTGAATTGGCTCAAACCCATACAAATCAAAGTCACGCGGCTTATGAACGGCCATTTTGCCGTATTGACCGGAATAGGTGTTCCGGTCAAGATACGGTCGGTTTTGCGCTCGCCGTAGGCTGACTGTTGGTTTCAAGAGCACCTCTAAAGACAGGGCTATAGCGGTAGAAGGTGATGCGCAGTGCGGGTTTGGCGCGCAGTTTACACGCCGCGATAATGAATGACTCGCCGGTCACCCCTGACGAACGGTCATCAACATTATGAGCGATGGTCACTTGACACGTATGCCGGCGTTTTTAGAGGTGCCCTTGCGCCCGATGAGCATCAACCGCCAGGTTCGCCTAGGCGACTTTCTTTTCACCGGAGAGTAACGAGGAATCCATGAAGGTTCTTGTAGCTGTCAAACGCGTTGTTGATTACAACGTCAAGGTTCGCGTCAAGGCGGACAATTCCGGCGTCGACCTCGCCAATGTCAAGATGTCGATGAACCCATTCTGCGAAATCGCAGTGGAAGAAGCCGTACGCCTGAAAGAAAAGGGCGTTGCGACTGAAATCGTCGTCGTCTCCGTTGGCCCGTCCACCGCTCAGGAGCAACTGCGCACTGCGCTGGCTCTGGGTGCCGACCGCGCCATCCTCGTCGAATCCGCTGAAGATCTGACTTCCCTGGCCGTTGCCAAGCTGCTCAAGGCTGTTGTCGACAAGGAACAGCCGCAGCTGGTGATCCTTGGCAAACAAGCCATCGACAGCGACAACAACCAGACTGGCCAGATGCTGGCTGCACTGAGCGGCTACGGTCAGGGCACTTTTGCTTCGAAAGTCGAAGTCAGTGGCGACAGCGTTGCCGTGACTCGCGAAATCGACGGCGGCGCGCAGACGGTTTCCCTGAAACTGCCGGCCATCGTCACCACCGACCTGCGTTTGAACGAGCCGCGCTATGCGTCCCTGCCAAACATCATGAAAGCCAAGAAGAAGCCTCTCGAAGTGCTGACTCCTGATGCTTTGGGCGTTTCCACCGCCTCCACCAACAAGACCGTGAAAGTCGAAGCGCCGGCTGCACGCAGCGCGGGTATCAAGGTCAAGTCGGTAGCTGAACTGGTCGAGAAACTGAAAAACGAAGCGAAGGTAATCTAATTATGACTATCTTGGTAATCGCTGAACACGACAACAAGGTAGTGGCCCCGGCCACCCTGAATACTGTGGCTGCTGCTGCCAAAATCGGCGGCGACATCCACGTTCTGGTTGCAGGCCAGGGCGTTGGCGCCGTGGCTGAAGCGGCTGCGAAAATTGTTGGCGTGGCTAAAGTGCTGGTGGCCGACAACGCCGCTTACGCTCACCTATTGCCGGAAAACGTAGCGCCGCTGGTTGCCGAGTTGGGCGCTGGTTACAGCCACATCCTGGCTGCCGCCACCTCCAACGGCAAAAATATTCTGCCGCGGGTTGCCGCTGCACTGGACGTTGACCAGATCTCCGAGATCATCTCGGTCGAAAGCGCTGATACCTTCAAGCGCCCGATCTACGCCGGTAACGCCATTGCCACCGTTCAGTCGAACGCGTCGGTAAAAGTAATCACCGTGCGTGCCACCGGTTTCGACCCAGTGGCTGCAGAAGGCGGCTCGGCATCGGTTGAAACCGTTGCTGCTGCTCACGACGCTGGCACTTCCAGCTTCGTTGGCGAAGAGCTGGCCAAGTCCGATCGTCCGGAACTGACCGCTGCCAAAATCGTCGTTTCTGGCGGTCGTGGCATGCAGAACGGCGACAACTTCAAACACCTGTACGCCCTGGCAGACAAGCTGGGCGCTGCTGTCGGTGCTTCCCGCGCCGCGGTCGACGCAGGTTTTGTACCCAACGATATGCAGGTCGGTCAGACCGGCAAGATCGTTGCTCCACAGCTGTACATCGCCGTCGGTATCTCCGGCGCGATCCAGCACCTGGCCGGCATGAAAGACTCCAAAGTGATCGTTGCGATCAACAAGGACGAAGAAGCGCCGATCTTCCAGGTGGCCGATTACGGCCTGGTGGCGGACTTGTTCGAAGCCATCCCTGAGCTGGAGAAGCTGGTCTAATCCGGCGACTTCACTTATAAAGAGCCCGGCCTTATGGTCGGGTTTTTTTTGCAGCGTACGTTTTAGGGGAAAGAGTTATGGGGCGGGTGTTCGCTTGGCCATTACTGCTGGGTTTGACGGTGCTACCTGCTCTGTCCATGGCCGCAGGCAAGTGCGAGCGCCTGGTAGTCACCGGCAGCCCGGACGCCCCCCCCTATCTCTGGCAAGACCCCCAGGACCCCAAGCACCTGATCGGCGCCAGTGCCGATCTGTTGCAGCAAGTGGCGGGCCAGTTGGGCGTCAAGGTCGAACTGCTCTATGCAGGCAAGCGGCCCCAGGCGCTGGAAGAAGTGCGTAGCGGACGCATGGACCTGCTGGCCGATGCGCCGCTGACGTTCGGCGAGCTCGAGTCGCTGGATTACATTCATCCGCCGTTGCTGGAAAACGACTACCTCGTCTGGACTCGCAAGGATTCGCCGCTGGTCTACAACGAAGCTCAAGACCTGCATGAACACCCCGGAGCGATATCGGAAAAGGCTCAATTGACGCCGCAGTTTGGCACCTACGCCGAGCAGCAATTGACCCTGCTCCGCACGCCCAGCCTGACTCAGGCATTGCAGAAACTGCTGTTGGGTGAAGTGGAATTTGTGCTGGCCGGGCGGTATTCGGGCACGGCTGCTGCGCAGTCGCTGAGCATGGCCAATGACCTTGTCGCCCGTGCTGAACCGGTCGACAAACCCGGGCTGTATCTGGCTGTTTCTCACAACTCCGCCTGCAACGATCCGTGGTTGCGCGGACAGCTGGCTAAAAAGATGACAGAATTGCCCGCGTCCGGCCTGACGGAAGCCGCGTTGCAGCGCAATATCGAGCGCTGGAAACTGCAGCAGCAACAACCCGTCAGTACCCCAAAACAGTAGGGATTTTTAGTGAGTATTCGACCTCTTTTCGCTGCCCTGGCCGTTCTGGCTCTGGCGGGTTGTGCAGCCGATCCGGCGCCGAATGAACAGATGCGCCTGACCGAGCAGGCACTCGAGCAGGCGAAGGCCGTGGGTGCTACCGCCGCCGACGTACCGGAAATGAAACTGGCCGAAGACAAGTTCAACCGCGCCAAAGGCAGCATGAACGATCAGTCCTTCAAGAATGCGCGCATGCGCGCCGAACAGGCCGAGCTGGATGCACGCCTGGCCGAAGCACGGGTGCTGACCCTCAAGAGTGAAGAGCAGTTGAATGTGCTGAACACCCGCATCACCCGCCTGCGTAAGCAACTGGGAGATGCCCAATGAATATTGCGTCCAAAACCGTTGGTGGATTGATCCTGGTAGGTTGCGCGAGCCTTTATGGCTGTGCCGGCCAGCACAGTGAGACGGCACTGCAAGAGGCCAGTGTCGACTTTCAGAAGGTCAAGGAAGACTCCAACGTGCTGCGCATTGCGCCCAAGGATGTGATCCGGGCCGGCGAGTCCCTGGCCCGCGCCGACCGTCTGTCCAGCTACTGGGGCAGTGGCTCGGACGTGCTCCATTACGCTTACCTGAGCCAGCGCTACAGTGAAATCGCTCGGGAGCACACCAATCAGGTGCTCAACGAAGAGCGTACGGCCAAGCTCGAACTGGAACGCCAGCGCCTGCAACTGGCCCTGCGCGAATCCAAGCTGCTCAGCGTGCAACAGCAGGGTAAGTGGCTCGAAGAACAGATTGTCGCGCTGGCCACTACCCAGACCGACCGCGGCCTGGTCATGACCTTGGGTGACATGTTGTTTGACACCGGCGAAGCCGAACTGAAAAGCTCAGCCAATCGCGTGGTGTTGAAGATCGTGCAATTCCTGCAGCTCAATCCCAAACGCGTGGTACGGATCGAGGGTTACACGGACAGTACCGGTGGCAAGCAGGAAAACCTCAAATTGTCCCTTGATCGAGCGCAATCCGTGGCCAATGTGCTGATGGACCTTGGCATCGATGACAAGCGCATCAAGGTCGAAGGTTACGGCGATGAGTATCCTGTTGACGTAAACGCGTCGGAACGGGGGCGGGCGCAGAACCGCCGGGTGGAAATTGTGTTCTCTGACGAAAAAGGCCAACTCGGCGCCGCCCGATAACTGCGAATTTTTTGATCTTTGGCTTGTGATTCAAGGGGGCCTGGAAAGATCGCAGCCTCGTTTCACTCGACAGCTACGACGACCCGGCAGTGCCGGGTTTTTTTACGCGTGCCAACTCGCCCACAAACAGTACAGTTTTTGCTGACACTGCACTGTACGGTCGACTATTGTGGCAACTGTCCCCGTACACTTCTAAACTGTTCCGGTACTGTGTCACATAAGAATAAAATGCCCGTGAAATCGAGTGCTGCTTCATGACCAATCTCCTGCTGTACCAACGTATTGCTCAACAACTGGCCGAAGACATCCGTCGTGGTGTCTATCAACCGGGGGAGCGCGTGCCTTCGGTGCGCAAGATGAGTTCGCAGCTCAACGTCAGTCACGCAACCGTGTTGCAGGCCTACGCCAATCTCGAGGATCAGGGGCTGATTCGTGCCCGGCCGCAGTCCGGCTATTACGTGCACCAAACCCCGGCCCTGACTGCGCCAACCCCGGACATCGCCAGGGTCGAACGCCCTGGCTTGGTCACGCGCAGCAGCATCATTCAACAGGTATTAGTCGAGTCCCGTCGCGAAGGGGTATTTCCCCTGGGCGCGGCGGTACCGAGCGTCGATTATCTGCCGGTGCGGGCGCTGCATCAGCAGTTGGCCAAGGTTACGCGGTTCCATAGCCCGCGGGCCTTCAGCTACATGTTTAGCCCAGGCTTTGAACCGTTGCGGCGCCAGGTGGCGATTCGCATGCGTGATGCCGGGGTGGTGGTCGATCCCTCGGAAGTGGTGATCACCCATGGTTGCGTCGACGCCCTGCAGATGTCCTTGCGCGTGCTGACCCGGCCGGGCGACCTGATTGCCGCTGAGTCGCCTACCTACTACGGGTTGCTGCAACTGGCTGATCTGCTGGGTCTGAAGGTCATCGAAATTCCGAGTGACCCCGCCTCCGGCATGAGCCTGGAAGCCCTGCAGCTGGCCGCCAACCAATGGTCGATCAAGGCGCTGGTTTTAACCACACGCCTGAGCAATCCCTTGGGCGGAACCATGCCGGAGGAACGCCAGAAGCAATTGCTTCGCCTGGCGTCGGACTTCGATATCCAGATCGTTGAAGACGATATCTATGGCGAACTCATGTTTGAGCAGGGTCGCACCAAGGCGCTCAAGGCCTATGACCGGCTGGATCGGGTGATCTATTGCTCAAGCTTTTCCAAGACCCTGTCGCCCGGAGTCCGCATCGGTTGGATGATTGCTGGCAAATACCAGCAGGAAATCCAGCGTCTGCAGACCTTTAGCACCCATTCAGCGTGCAGCGTCACCCAGATGGGCATTGCTGCTTATCTGGAAAACGGTGGCTACGATCGGCATTTGCGCTACATCCGCCAGGAATATCGCAAGAACCTCAGTGCTTTTCAGCTGGCCGTCCAGCAGTACTTTCCCGAAGGCACGCAGATGACCCGGCCCACCGGTGGTTTCATTCTGTGGGTCAGCTTGCCGGGAAGAGTAAACACCCAGGAGCTGCACGTGCGGGCGTTGCAGCAGGGGATCAGTATTGCCCCGGGGCTGATTTTCAGTAACACCGAGCAATTTAACCACTGCATCCGGCTGAACTGTGGCGTTCCTTGGAACCGCGAAGCGGAGCGTGCCTTGATGACACTGGGCATGCTCGCCACCCAGCTGTGCCAAGAAACAGCGGCCGGTTTTTGACGTACTGGACAGGTTATTCCTGCCCATACTTGTCTTGCGCCGGCTAACAGGCGAGCATATGGCCCTCTATCGTTAGTGTTGCTGGGTCCATGAAATCGATTTTCCCCGCCGTGTTGTGGTCGCTCTGCCTGCTGATGGCTTTTCAGGCACAAGGCATCATGGCGGCTGCGTCTCAGGACCCCCCTGCGGCGAACACTCCCGCGAGCAAGTCTGCCCCAGCAACAAAGATCGCTCCTGTCAAAAAGACTGCGCCGGCTAAAGAGAACAGCAAGCCGGTTCAAAAGCGCGCACCGATTGCTTCCAAGTCCAAATCCGCCAGCGAAATAGTGAAAATCGCGCTACCTCCTGCCAGACTCGACCTGAGCCTGCCCAAGGACATGGTTGACGAGCTTGATCCCGTGGGCACTGTCCCGCTGCCCCAGCACGATGCGATATTGCCGCAAATGTTTGGCGACAAGACTGGCAGCAGTCCTTTCCAGCTCAACGGCCGCCTGCTTAGTAACGAAATGCAGTTGCAGTTGCGCAATGAAGAGCGGCGAGACGTTGAAGGTGCCGCGCTGGAGTTCGAATTCAAGCAGTGATTTGTTCTCTGTTGTGACCCAGAGCCAGGACGCTTTGTCGGAGACTGGTCAGTCACGCCCATTTGTTTGAAAAACCTCAGTCGGTTTAATTTAAAACAACTGTTTTAGCGGTTATTCTGTGCCTTGTGCTTTAACACATCGCCCATCGCGAGGAGCTTGTCGTCATGAAATGCCGTGAGGGTTGTGGCGCCTGTTGCATTGCCCCTTCCATCAGTTCACCGATCCCCGGTATGCCCCAGGGCAAACCTGCCGGAGAACGTTGCCTGCAATTATCTGTCGAAAATCTGTGCAACATTTTCGGTAAACCGGAGCGCCCGGCTGTTTGCTCGGCATTTGCAGCCGACCCCGATGTTTGCGGCAACAGCAGCGAAGACGCCATCAAGTTGATTGGATGGTGGGAGCAAATGACGGCGGCGTGATGTGTTCAACGGTCGGAACTTCAACAATAAGGAATAACATTATGGGTTCGCTGCATCGTTTGGCTGTGCTGTGTGGTTTCACCGTTTTGCTGGCGACTTCGGTCCAGGCCGAAGAATGGAAAGTCGCCAGGAACGAGGACGGTATCAAGGTGTCTTTGAGTGAAGTGGCCGGTTCCGATTACAAGGCTTACCAGGGCGTAACCCTGATGAAAACCACCATGGCCAAACTGCGCGCCTTGCAAGAGGATGTGTCGGGGGCCTGTGCCTGGATTCACGAATGCAAACTGCAGAAATTGCTCAAGCATGAAGGTGACCAGAGTTGGACCTACACCCAATTCAATACGCCATGGCCGGTGACCCCACGGGATTCGGTGCTGCACATCACTACCGTCGAAGGCGCCGATGGCAGCCTGACCCGCAAGCTCGAAGGCGTGCCCAAGTACATTCCCGAGGAAAAGGGTTTTGTGCGGGTGGCCAAGGTCGAGGGTTTCTGGAAGTTCGTGCCCAAGGGTGACCAGGTCGAAGTGACCTACCAGGTGCACACCGAGCCGGGCGGCAGCGTGCCTTCGATGGTGGCCAACAAGTTCGTGGTTGATGCGCCGTTTAATACGTTGAAGGCTTTGAAGGATCGCGCGCAGAAGTAATCGCCGCGCTGCAACGGGTAGTTCGCCCGCTTCATCGGCGTTATTGGCGAACGCCAGTGTCATGCCAAAATCAGATCCCTGCAGGCGTCAGCAAGCCGGCTCCTGCAGATGATTGGGTGAACCTTCCACCCGTCTCCCAAGCTTAAATTTTGTATCCGAATATTCGCTGCACAAAATTTTCACAACACGTCCAAGACAATCCCGCCCGCGCCCAGCCCAAACAGTAATCAATGGCAATGCTGCGGTTGATCGGGCAACATTTGCGCACCGCGCAAGTCCCGGGGTCAGGAATTGACCAACAGAGGGCAAAGCGCCGCTGTATTTTTGCAACTTCAACTTCCAATGGGTCCTAAAACGACATGGCAAACCCGGACGCCCTGAAACAGCAGCGAGCTTCAAGTCGCCTGCTGCAACCAACCGTCAAATCGCACCTGGCCTACACTTTACTGTGCGCTCTGGTCATGATGGTCATGTTCAGCCTGCTGCGCGTTGCGCTGCTGGTCTACAACAGCGAGATGATCCTTGATACACCGGCCTCGACCTTCGTCGAAGCGTTCGTCAATGGTCTGCGTTTCGACCTGCGCCTGGTGGTCTACCTCAGCATTCCGCTGGTATTGGCACTGTTCAGCGTCCGCGCGATGGCGGCCCGCGGGTTCTTTCGTCTGTGGCTGACCGTGGCGTCGAGCATCGCGCTGTTCCTCGGTCTGATGGAAATGGACTTCTACCGCGAATTCCACCAGCGACTGAACGGCCTGGTTTTCCAATATGTGAAGGAAGACCCGAAAACCGTGATGAGCATGCTCTGGTACGGTTTTCCCGTGGTTCGTTACCTGCTGGCATGGGTCGGCGGCACTGTGATCCTCGCGCTGGCGTTCAAGGGCGCCGACCGTGCCACTCGTCCACGCGGCCCGTTCAGCGGCGGTAGCATCAGTACTCGCCAAGTGGCTCCCTGGTATGCGCGCACTGCCGTGTTCGTAGTCTGCCTGCTTATCTGCGTAGTCGCGGCTCGCGGCACATTGCGCCAAGGCCCGCCGTTGCGTTGGGGTGACGTCTACACCACCGATTCCAATTTCGCCAACCAGATGGGCCTCAACGGCACGCTGTCGCTGATTGCTGCCGCCAAGAGCCGCATGTCCGAAGATCGCGACAATATCTGGAAGGCCACCTTGCCACAGCCTGAAGCCCAGAAAATTGTGCGCGACATGCTAATGACGGCCGATGACAAACTGGTGGATCCGGACACAGCGGTCGTGCGCCGTGATTACACGCCACCGGCCGACAAGACCCTGCCGATCAAGAACGTCGTCGTGATCCTGATGGAAAGCATGGCCGGTCACTCGGTGGGGGCATTGGGCGCTTCGGGCAACATCACGCCATACCTCGACCAATTGTCGAAAGAAGGCCTGTTGTTTGATCGCTTCTTCTCCAACGGCACCCACACTCACCAGGGCATGTTCGCCACCATGGCTTGCTTCCCGAACTTGCCAGGTTTCGAATACCTCATGCAGACCCCGGAAGGCAGCCACAAACTGTCCGGTTTGCCGCAACTGCTCAGTGTTCGTAATTACGACGATGTGTACGTCTACAACGGCGACTTCGCCTGGGATAACCAATCGGGCTTCTTCAGCAGCCAAGGCATGACCAAGTTTATTGGTCGCAATGACTTCGTGAACCCAGTGTTCTCCGATCCGACCTGGGGCGTGTCCGACCAGGATATGTTCTACCGCGGCCTGGTCGAGTTGAAGGCGCGGGAAAACGGCAAGCCGTTTTATGCGCTGCTGCAAACCCTGTCGAACCACACCCCATACGCCTTGCCGTCGCCATTGCCGGTCGAGCGCGTGACGGATCGCGGCAGTCTCAACGAGCATCTGACGGCCATGCGCTACTCCGACTGGGCTCTGGGTCAGTTCTTCGAGAAGGCCCGCAAGGAGCCTTACTTCAAGGAAACCCTTTTCGTCATCGTCGGTGACCACGGATTTGGCAACGAACGTCAGATCACCGAAATGGACCTGGGCCGGTTCAACGTGCCGATGCTGATGATCGCACCGGGCATCCAGGAGAAATTCGGCGTGCGTGACCACACCGTTGGTACCCAGATTGATATCGTGCCGACCATCATGGGCCGCATCGGTGGCGAGGTGCGCCATCAGTGCTGGGGCCGCGACCTGCTGAACCTGCCGGAAGGTGACACCGGTTTTGGTGTGATCAAGCCATCCGGCAGCGAGCAGACCACCGCGATCATTACGGCTGACGAGATCCTCGTGTTGCCCAAGGAAAAAGAAATGGCGCCTAAGGTGTACCAGTACCAGTTGGGCGCTACACCGAAGGCCGAGATCATTCCTGACGCACCGCGTACAGCCGAGCTCAAGCAGAAACTTGAAGCCTTCTTGCAAACGGCGACCAAGAGCCTGCTGGATAACACCGCCGGTGTGGTTGACGGCAAGCCGGACTAAATGTTCAAGGCAATAAAAAAGAGGCCCTTTTCAGGGCCTCTTTTTTTGCCTGTGTTAACGCTTTATATCTTGCCAAGCAAGAGCAGAATCAACAGCACCACCAGCACGACGCCGATGATACCCGACGGGCCATAACCCCAACTTCTGGAGTGTGGGAAGACCGGCAAGCCACCTACCAGAAGAAGGATCAAAATAACGATTAGAATTGTGCCCATGGTTATTTCCTTGTTGAAAGTGTTCCGGATTGACCTAGCTTTAACTATCAGCAGGAATGCAATAAATCCGAGCTGCTTAAATAGTCCGACTACGGTGATGCCGAGAAAATTCCGAAATTTTTTAATGTTTTTCGAACAAAGCCTTATTTCGTTTTTATTGGGTGAGTTAATCCGCCCACGTCCGGGGTTTGAGCAGCCTATTCAGCAATCTGATGGAGCGTGGGTATGGGGGTATCCTTCGCTACACTCGGCCAATCTTCCCTGGAACAACAAGGCTGTTTGCTATGCAAAATCGCATGATGATCACTGGCGCAGGCTCGGGCCTGGGTCGCGAAATCGCACTCCGCTGGGCGCGCGACGGCTGGCAACTGGCCTTGTCCGATGTCAGCGATCCCGGCCTCCAGGAAACCCTCAAACTGGTGCGCGAGGCGGGTGGCGACGGTTTTACCCAGCGCTGTGACGTGCGCGACTACAGTCAGCTGACGGCGTTTGCCCAGGCCTGCGAAGAGAAGCTGGGCGGTATCGACATCATCGTCAACAACGCCGGCGTGGCCTCGGGCGGGTTCTTCAGCGAGCTGTCCCTGGAGGACTGGGATTGGCAGATTGCGATCAACCTGATGGGCGTGGTCAAGGGCTGCAAGGCATTCCTGCCGCTGCTGGAGAAGAGCAAGGGCAAGATCATCAACATCGCCTCCATGGCCGCGCTGATGCAAGGCCCTGCCATGAGCAACTACAACGTGGCCAAGGCCGGCGTGGTAGCGTTGTCCGAGAGCTTGCTGATCGAACTGGCGCAGCAGGGAGTCGGGGTGCATGTAGTGTGCCCATCGTTCTTCCAGACCAACCTGCTGGATTCTTTCCGTGGCCCGACACCCGCGATGAAAGCGCAGGTCGGCAAGCTGCTTGAAAGCTCGCCGATTACCGCTGCCGACATTGCCGATTACATCTATCAGCAAGTCGGCGCCGGTGAGTTCCTGATTCTGCCGCACGAACAGGGCCGCATGGCTTGGGCGATCAAGCAGAAGAACCCGCAACTGCTGTACAACGAAATGACAGTTATGGCAGATAAGATGCGCACCAAGGCCAAACAAACCGCAGGCTAAGCTTGCCCGCATGTCACGCCGTCGCTAGGGTGGCCGCCATCGGCCATTCTAGCGAGACCCTTGCATGCTCAATTACCTGTGGTTTTTTCTCGCCGCCCTGTTCGAAATCGCCGGATGCTTTGCGTTCTGGATGTGGTTGCGCCAGGGCAAGAGCGCCCTGTGGGTCGTGCCAGCACTGCTCAGCCTGACTGTTTTCGCACTGTTGCTGACCCGTGTGGAGGCGACCTATGCCGGTCGCGCTTACGCCGCCTACGGCGGCATCTACATCGTGGCGTCAATTGGTTGGTTGGCGGTGGTGGAGCGAATTCGTCCGCTGAGCTCGGACTGGATTGGTGTGGCCCTGTGCGTCATTGGCGCCACAGTGATTCTTTTCGGCCCGCGCTTGTCGGCTTCCTGAAGGAAAAGTCCCACGCTCTGCGGTTTTGTCAGATAAATCCTACTGAGGGTTTCCTTCAAGCTTGTAGGGCAAAACTGATTTGCCTACAGCGCATTGAAGGACCGTAACCTGCCGGGCATCTTCAAGGTCCTGTCACCCAGTAGGACCTATCCCCATGCTAGTTCTCAGCCGTGTAGCCCCCCAGTTGATTTCAATTGGCGACACCATTTCCGTGCGAATCCTGGCCGTCAGCGGCGACAGCGTGCGCATCGGAGTCGAAGCACCACGCAGCGTTACCGTCCATCGCAGCGAGGTCTACGAGCGCATCCAGCAGGAAAAGAAACCCGGTAAACGCAGTTAAAAGACGTTTCAGTCGAACAGATGCTTAGGCACATCGTGCTTGAGCATCAGTTGGCATTGTTCGCTCTCGGGGTCGAAAACGATCAGCGCCTGGCCCTTGGTCAGGGCTTGGCGCACGCGCAACACCCGGGTCTCCAGCGGGGTGTCGTCGCCATTGTCCGTGCCGTCGCGGGTCACGAAATCTTCGATCAGGCGGGTGAGGGTGTCGACTTCAAGTTGGTCGTGGGGAATCAGCATAGGCACCTCGGTTGAACAATGGCGCGATGCTACGGCGATTGGACGATGGCGGCTACCCTGGACGAAGCGCAGCCTGCTCGTGACGCGATCGAGCAGGCGTCGCAAAGATCCGCCTAGTTATCGTTACGCTGCCCCACCAGGCTATCCACCGACGGCACCCGGGTATCACTTTCCATCTGCGTATCATGCTCGATCTGGTGACTGAACCGGTCCAGCGAACCCTTCGCCGGCTGTGCATCGCTGGCAAACACCGGCGGGCTGAGGATGTAGGCGCCAAGCAAACGACTCAGTGCGGCAAGGCTGTCGATATGGGTACGCTCGTAGCCGTGAGTTGCATCGCAGCCGAAGGCGAGCAGGGCGGTACGAATGTCATGTCCGGCGGTGACCGCCGAATGCGCGTCGCTGAAGTAATAACGGAACAGGTCGCGGCGCACTGGTAATTCGTTGTCGCTGGCCAGGCGCAGCAAGTGACGAGACAGGTGATAGTCATACGGACCGCCGGAATCCTGCATCGCCACGCTCACGGCATGTTCGCTGGAATGCTGACCCGGGGCGACGGGTGCGATATCGATGCCGACGAACTCACTGACATCCCAAGGCAATGCCGCTGCGGCGCCGCTGCCGGTTTCCTCGGTAATGGTAAACAGCGGATGGCAATCGATCATCAACTCTTCGCCACTGTCGATGATCGCCTTCATGGCCGCCAGCAGCGCAGCCACCCCTGCCTTGTCATCCAGGTGGCGGGCGCTGATATGGCCGCTTTCGGTGAATTCAGGCAAGGGGTCGAACGCCACGAAATCGCCGACGCTGATCCCCAGCGAGTCACAGTCAGCACGAGTAGCGCAATAGGCATCGAGGCGCAGTTCGATGTTATCCCAGCTGATCGGCATCTCGTCCACGGCAGTGTTGAAGGCGTGCCCGGAAGCCATCAATGGCAATACGCTGCCGCGAATCACGCCATTATCGGTGAACAGGCTAACCCGACTGCCCTCCGCAAAACGACTGGACCAGCAGCCAACCGGCGCCAGGGTCAGTCGGCCGTTGTCCTTTACCGCGCGGACCGCCGCACCAATGGTGTCAAGATGTGCCGAGACTGCGCGGTCGGGGCTGTTTTTCTTGCCTTTTAGGGTCGCACGGATGGTGCCGCGTCGGGTCATTTCAAACGGAATGCCCAGCTCCTCAAGGCGCTCGGCCACATAGCGCACAATGGTGTCTGTGAACCCTGTGGGGCTTGGAATGGCGAGCATCTCCAGCAGGACTTTTTGCAGGTAGTTCAGATCGGGTTCCGGGATTTTACGGGTCATGGAAACTCCTGATGAGTTGAGCGCATCGATGGTTTCGATGAGGAAATTCTTTGGCCAGTTGCCCGCCATCGCGAGCAGGCTCGCTCCCACAATAAAACGCGGTGTGGGGCGGGCTTGCCAGCGATGGCGGCTGGCGGGGCGTTACACGTTCAAGACAGCGCCGGCTGACTGTGCGGAAATAGCAAATCGACGAAGCGTTCCGCCGTCGGTTGCGGTTCATGATTGGCTAGCCCGGCGCGTTCATTGGCTTCGATAAACACGTACTCCGGCTGATCCGCCGCCGGCACGAGCAGGTCAAGCCCGACCATAGGAATGTCCAGCGCCCGGGCCGCCCGCACGGCGGCGTCCACCAGGGTCGGATGCAGGATGGCTGTGACATCCTGGAGGGTGCCGCCGGTATGCAAATTCGCCGTACGCCGCACGAACAGATGCTCGCCGGCAGGTAAAATGCTGCTGTAGTCGTAACCGGCAGCCGCAAGAGTGCGCTCGGTTTCCTGGTCGAGGGGGATTTTACTCTCGCCGCCAGTAGCCGCTTGGCGGCGGCGACTTTGCGCCTCGATCAGAGCGCCGACACTGTGCTGACCGTCACCAACCACTTCAGCCGGTCGCCGGATGGCCGCAGCGACCACCTCAAAACCGATCACCAGAATCCGCAGGTCCAGGCCTTCATGGAAACTCTCCAGGAGCACTCGGGTGTCAAACTGGCGGGCTGATTCGATGGCTTGCTGAACCTCTTCGATCTTCTGCAAGTCCACCGCCACCCCGCGGCCCTGTTCGCCGTCCAGCGGCTTGACCACCACGCGCTCGTGCTCGTCGAGAAATGCCAGGTTGTCGTCGGCATTACCGGCCAGTTGCTGGGACGGCAGTTTCAGTCCCGCAGCCTTCAGCACCTTGTGGGTCATGCTCTTGTCTTGGCACAGACTCATGCTGATGGCGCTGGTCAGGTCGCTCAGGGACTCGCGGCACCGCACCCGACGCCCGCCATGGCTGAGGGTGAACATCCCGGCGTCGGCGTCATCGACCTGTACATCAATGCCCCGACGATGCGCCTCCTCGACAATGATCCGCGCGTAAGGGTTGAAGTTGGCCTCCGGCCCAGGCCCCAGGAACAGCGGCTGATTGATGCCGTTCTTGCGTTTGATGGCGAAGGTCGAGAGGTTGCGAAAGCCTAACTTGGCGTAGAGGTTTTTGGCCTGGCGATTATCATGTAGCACTGACAGATCCAGGTAACTCAGCCCGCGGCTCATGAAGTGTTCGATCAAGTGACGGACCAGCACTTCTCCCACACCGGGTCGTGAACACTGCGGGTCGACGGCCAGGCACCATAAGCTGCTGCCGTTTTCCGGATCGTTATAGGCCTTGTGATGATTGAGGCCCATCACACTGCCGATGAGCGCGCCGCTGTCCTCATCCTCGGCCAGCCAGTACACCGGACCGCCGAGGTGACGTGGGGTCAGCAAACTCGCATCGATGGGCAGCATGCCGCGGGCCTGGTATAGCGTGTTCATCGCCTGCCAGTCCGCTTCGCTTTGCGCCCGGCGAATCCGGAAGCCGCGAAACACTCGGGTGGCCGGGCGATAGTCAGTGAACCACAGGCGCAACGTGTCCGACGGATCGAGGAACAGTTGCGCCGGTTCCAGCCCCAACACTTGTTGGGGCGCGGCTACGTATAGCGCGATATCCCGCTCGCCGGGCTTTTCATTGAGCAGTTCCTGGGCAAGACTGGCAGAATCGGCGAAGGTGTGGCCGATCAGCAATCGACCCCAACCGCAATGCAGCGCAATCGGTGCCGTGCTCGGTTCACTGCCATCTTCAGCCAAGCGGGCCTGCAAGCGTTCGTAAGAAGGCGTCTGACCGCGCAACAAGCGTTGGCTGTAAGCCGTGGCGTGGGGTTTCATCAATCAGATTCCTTGTTCGCTGAGCCACAGGTTCAGTGCAGCCAGCTGCCACAGCTTGGAGCCGCGCAATGGCGTCAGCTGGCCATGTGGATCAGTCAGCAAGCGGTCGAGCATGGCCGGGTTGAACAGGCCGCGATCCTGGCTCGGATCCAGCAGCAATTCGCGCACCCAATTCAACGTATCTCCCTGCAGATGCTTGAGGCCGGGGACCGGAAAGTAACCCTTCTTGCGGTCGATCACTTCACTTGGAATGACCAGTCGCGCCGCTTCCTTGAGCACCTGCTTGCCACCCTCCGGCAGCTTGAATTTGCCGGGTACCCGCGCCGACAATTCCACCAGGCGATAGTCCAGGAATGGGGTACGGGCTTCCAGGCCCCAGGCCATGGTCATGTTATCAACGCGCTTGACGGGGTCGTCTACCAGCATCACCGTGCTGTCCAGGCGCAAGGCCTTGTCCACCGCCGCGTCGGCGCCAGGCTGGGCGAAATGTTCCTTCACGAAGTCGCCTGCGGCATCATTCGCCGTCAGCCATTTCGGTTGCACGGTGGCGGCGTAGTCTTCGTAGCTGCGGTCGAAAAACGCATCGCGGTACGCAGCGTAGGGGTCGGCGGCGCCGTCGACTTGTGGATACCAGTGATAACCGGCGAACAGCTCGTCCGCGCCCTGGCCGCTTTGTACCACCTTGCAGTGTTTGGCCACTTCACGGGATAGCAGGTAGAACGCAATGCAGTCATGGCTGACCATTGGCTCGCTCATGGCGCGAAACGCCGCCGGCAATTGCTCGATGATCTCTTTTTCGTCGATGCGTAACTGATGGTGCTGGGTGCCGTAGTGCTTGGCGATCAAGTCCGAGTACTGGAATTCGTCTCCGCGTTCGCCGCCGGCATCCTGGAAGCCGATGGAAAAGGTCGACAGGTTTTCCACCCCGACTTCGCGCAACAGGCCCACGAGCATGCTCGAATCGACTCCGCCGGAGAGCAATACGCCGACATCGACCGCTGCACGTTGGCGAATGGCTACCGCTTCGCGGGTGCTATCCAGCACGCGATCGCGCCAGTCTTCCAGTGTCAGGTTCATTTCATCGGCCCGGGGGCCATAGGGCAGGCTCCACCAGGTTTTCTGCTCGGTGCTGCCATCGGCCTCGACGCGCATCCAGGTAGCCGGCGGCAGTTTCTCGATGCCTGCCAGCAAGGTGCGTGGGGCGGGCACCACTGCGTGGAAATTCAGGTAGTAATTCAGCGCCACCGGATCGAGGATCGGGTTGATGTCACCGCCCTTGAGCAGTGCCGGCAAGGCCGAGGCGAAGCGCAGGCGCTGGCCGGTACGCGACAGGTAAAGCGGCTTCACGCCGAGACGGTCACGGGCGATGAACAGGCGCTTGGCGTCACGTTCCCAGATGGCAAACGCAAACATGCCGTTGAGCTTGGGCAGCAGTGCTTCACCCCAGGCGTGATAGCCCTTGAGCAGCACTTCGGTGTCACCGCCGGAGTAGAAAGCGTAACCGAGACTTTCAAGCTCGGTACGCAGTTCGGGAAAGTTATAGATCGCGCCGTTGAACGCCAGGGACAGGCCCAGCTGGTTATCGATCATCGGCTGCGCCGAGCCGTCCGACAAGTCCATGATTTTCAGGCGGCGGTGGCCCAGGGCGATCGGCCCTTGGCTGTGGAAGCCCCACGCGTCAGGTCCGCGAGGTGCCAGGTGATGGGTGATTCGTTCAACGGCTGCAAGGTCCGCAGGTTGATTGTCAAAGCGTAACTCGCCAGCTAATCCGCACATAAAATCCTTACCGGTTTTTCCGTTGGGGAGGGTCGATCGGTACCCAGCCAAAACACCGGGCACTCAGCAACTGACCCACTGAGGTCCAGGGAGTTTTAGATCAATAAGTAATAAGCAGGCAGGACTGAACGAACGTGGCGAACCACAAGTACGCGTTGCGATGGCGTTAATTAATGATGCGATACATAGAAGTAGCTGCTGGGATGCGCTGCCTTTCGATCCGTTTTTCGAGTTATTAAATGCCGAACGCGCTTAATAAACTGGGGGACTGTTAACGCAATAAGGATATTGCACATGCCCACTAAAACTCATGACGCCGCCTTTGCGGTGGAGCCAAGGACATCCGCCCAGCGCCTGGAGGCGTTAGTGGACCACACAGCCGACCTGGACAAGGCTCAAGTATTGCAAGCGGCCATACCGCAATGGTTGGCGACTGCGGACCTGAACATGGTGCAGGCGTTGAAAGCTACGTTCCAGCAGTCTTTCGATGCGCAAGATCGGGTCAAGACCGCCCTCGAACAGCTAATGCCGCTGGACAGGTTTTGCAAAGAGCAGCTAACCACATTCCTCAAGGGCAAGTGGGCAATCGATGTCGATGTCGAGCGCGACACGCTGTCCATTACCACAACGATCTATACCTCAACGGGAACGCTCCCGGCCTTTGGCGCGCCGAATACAGTGACCACCACATCACGCAGTCTGCTTCACGCTGCAATGGAAAACTTTACGCAAGCGCAAGCGACGCCCGGCGGCCCGTTAAAGGACGCGGTGATACTGATCGATGCCAAGACTCCATCAGGTACTGAAGTCACTGCTGAAAAATTCGCGGCGCTCTGTCGTGAGCTCGACCTGGGTACTCGCTATCAGCAGCACATCACCAGCGCCCTGGCGCTGCCGGCCAGGCCCGCCCAAGGCGCGCCTGTCAATGATCGCGCCTCAGCCGCCGATATCCGGCGATTGAAGGTGCTGGATATGCAAGTCGCCCTCCACATGGCCTACCTGAAAAAAGAGATCAGCCCCGCCGTTTACACGATGCTGTTGAGCGTGATCGAACAGGATGCTCCTGCCGCTCAAACCAGGAACGCACGGTTTGAGGGTGGGCCGGTGCTTTGGCAGGGTTTGACCCTCCATGACGCCTGCATCTGCGGCGTATTGGTGTTTACCAAGGTTTCCATCGATACCGACACGAAGGCCAAGTGTGTGGTTTATATGCCGAACGAACCACGACGACCGCTGTATGAATACGCCTCGCTGGATGAGTTCAAGGTCTATCTCACGCTAAAACTGCAGAGTACAAGTTACCGGAAATTTTTCGTCGGGCAGTACCTGCACGGTCACGATAAAACCGATTTTCTCAAAAAGTTTGATAAAGGCAGGACGTTGGGCAGCCTCACTGCGACTCCCGCAGATACCTGTCTTGCGGATTTTTTCTACAGTGGCTTCGTCAGCAAAACCCAGATCGATGCGCAAATTCTTGCGGTTCCGACAGCAGACGTCGACGAGCAGCAGCGGGAAAAAACCATTCAAATGCTGCTCGATGGTGGTCTTGTGCTGTTGAACGCGGCGGCTTTTTTCGTACCCGTGATCGGTAATCTGATGCTGCTGACGGCCGTGGGCGATATCGTCTGCGAGGTTTACGAAGGTGTTCTGGACTGGACACATGGCGAGCGCACCTTGGCGTTGTCCCATTTGTTGAATCTTGTCGAAAACCTCGCGCAAATGGCGGCATTTGCGGCAGGGGGCAAAATCATCTCGACAGCGTTCAAAAGAGGAGTAAAGGAGCAGGCGGCGTTTTTCGACGGTTTCGAGGCCGTCACTCGCGCCGATGGCAAAGCCAGATTGTGGAAGCCCGACCTCCAATCCTACAGGCAGACCTCGATCCTGCCTGCAGACGTACAGCCTGATTCTCAAGGGCTGTACCACCATGGCGGGCAAACTTCAGTCGTCATGGACGGGGGGCGCTATCGAGTTACCCGTCACGCTGATGGATCGCCGTGGACAATCAATCATCCCCTTCAGAAGGACGCTTTCCAGCCTGCCGTCGAGCAAAACGTGGAAGGTGGTTGGCGGCATGTTTATGAGCACGCGCACGAGTGGCGCGACGGTGCCTATGCGCTGGGACGCACGGGTCAGCGCCTGCCAGTGTTGGGACGTGACCTGCAAGCCATTGCCGAAATCAGCGCTATTACGCCTGACGACTTGCACTATTTACATGAAAGCAACCTCACGTTGCCGCAGCGTCTCAACGACTGTATCGAACATTTTAACATCGACCAGCGCATCAGCCGGCTGATAGTGGCTATGGAGCAGGGAGAGATCGCGAACACGGCCTTTACCCAGGAGCAACTGCACACGCTGCCGGGATTGCCTGGCTGGCCGGCGGAGCGCTTCATTGAATTACGGGGCGCTAACGATCAGGTCGTTTCCCGCTTCCCTGAAACCGCACCGCAGGATGATGACGTGAACAGCGTGCACGTATCTCAATCCCAACTGGCCGCAGGGGGGCTCCTCGATACCGTTATCGAAGGTCTCTATCCCCATGAAGTCGAGGACGTTATCGGCCGCACGACAACTGAGTCGAAAGCGCAGTTGTTAGCAAAAAAGATCGCGACGAGCCTCAATGGCAATCGCCGGCCGCTGCATGAGTGGCTTTATAAAAAATATGACGGCACGGCCTCCGGTGACGTTGCGACGCTGAGCGAACACGCCGCCAACCTTCCGACCCGCATATGTCAGGAGTTGCTGGAAAACGCCTCAGCCAACGATCGCATCTTTCTACGAGATCGCAAGATCCCTGGATCGGATCTTGACCGAGCGCTCAGCCAAGCAAAAGCCGGGATCAGGCAGGATCGCGCCCTCATGGGATTGTATCGCGCCCAACTGGCCACTGCCGACACCGACCGACTGGCCCTGGGCCTGATGGACCGTGTTCAGGGCTGGGATGACGGCTATCGACTTGAAGTACGCAAGGGAGCAGTGACTGGCGCCGTGCTGGATTCCGTGGGTGACGCCAATGCGCTGTCGCGTGGGGTGATCGTCAAGACCACCACGGGTTATCAAGTCGCGCACGTAAACGGGGACGTGTCGTCTACGCAGACGAGCGCCACCCTGCTTGAGGCGATATGGGATGTACTGCCGGCCGGCCAACGCACCCGTATGGGGTTCGTGGGCAACGATACATTGGATGTGGCGACCCTGCGATCACGCCTGGTGCGTGCCGCTTCCGGCGATCCGCAGCGTAGCGGCCGCGTGTTGCGAGGTGAGCGCAGCGAAATGCCCAAACATCTTTCTGCCTGTGTCCAGGCGGATACTCCTGCCGCGAATCCTTATCCAAGAAGCCTGATTCGTAAAGTCAAGAAGCTCTACCCGCTGTTCACTGAAGTTCAGGTTTCGTCGTTTCTCGACCAGGCCGGCAGTACCCACCTGCAACGGGTAAATAAAATTAAGGAGCTGGGACAACAACTGCGCCAACTGCGCAACGTGCTGCACACCTGGCGTGACGATGAGACGCAAATGAAGGCGCTAGCGGGGCAACTCAACGATTTGCGTTTGAGCCGTCGTCAGGTGGCCTATGCCATCGAAAACTGCTGGCGTCGGGTCTCGCATCCACTTTGGCCACGTAATCAGTCAGTCACGTCCCTCACACTGGAGCGTAACCCGGTTGGCCCGCTACCGACCCTGACAGAGGCAGATGTCGCTCACGTGCGCAGCCTTTCCATCAACGACATGAAGGCCGGAGATGAGCTGGCGTATTTTCTCCGGCCGTTCAAAGGGCTTTTCAGCCTGGAGTTGCAACGCAATCAGCTCACTCGATTGCCTGAAGTGTTATCGCATATGCCCAACCTGCAATACTTGCGGCTTGATGGAAATCAGATAAACCTGACCGAGCACACACTGCGCAAGCTGGCCGACATGGGCAATTTGCGCACATTGGGACTTGAGGGCAATCGTTTGGGGGCCACGATTGACGTCAGCAAAATGATTAATTTGCAGACCCTGAACCTGAATAATACCCACGCCACAGAACTGCCAGTCGGGCTTTCCCGCTTGCCATATCTGGACTTTGCAGACCTGCGGGCTAATCAAATTCAAGCGTTACCCGACTGGCTGTTCCAAATGCCTCAACGATTCGCCAAAGCTATTAACCTTAAGGGCAACCAGGTATCGCCTGCCAGTCTCGAGAAACTGAGAATCTACCGTGACAGTTCGGGCATCGGAATGGGTCTGCTGGACGATTCAACTGTGTTACTCAGTGAATTGAGGGCTCGTGACTTGTGGATGCCAAAACGCGTTGAACAGAGCTATGCCGAGCGTAACCGGGTGTGGCTGGCATTGAAGAACGAACCCAAGTCGACAGAATTCTTTGAGTTGCTGGCAGAAGTCGGGGACACGGCCGATAGTCGCTTCGTGCATGAGGACATGACGCGCAGGGTCTGGGATGTCATCGAGGCGACCCGCAGCGACAGGGCGTTGTGTGACCAGTTGCTGGCGATGGCGGTCAAGGCAAATTGCGCTGATTCTGCGGCCACTATCTTCAGTAACCTTGAGGTGGCGGTGGATATCCACGCGGTGGTTCGCCAGTCCGCCAATGCCCATGATCGGGCTGCTCGTTTGTTGAGTCTTGGGAGGCGGCTATTCCGCCTGGATAAACTCACTGCAATTGCGCGTGAATATTCCCTCGTCAATCCCGCACTCGACCCGGTGGAAGTGGAACTGGCCTATCGCACCGGCCTGGCTGACAGGCTCGAACTTGTCGGCCAACCGCTGCACATGCGCTATGCCTCGTTGGGTGGCGTAGAACCAGCAGACCTGGATACTGCCTATAACAGAGTCATCACGGCGGAACTCTCCCCCGAACTGTCGACATTCGTTAGCGGTCGCACGTTTTGGAGCGACTTTCTGCGAGAGCATCACAGCCAGGAGTTCACCGACCTGACCGCGCCTTTCCACACACGGATGGAGGCCATTAGCGCAAATGAGACGACATTCGGTGCGCAGTACGGTACCCAGGTCGACGGCATCGCAGATGAACTTGATAAGGCTGAAACCGGCTTGTTGAAGCGTTTGACCCAGGCGGCTATAGAGGCGGACGAAGCAAAAACCTGCTTCGCCCTGGATTGAATATTTCAAGCCTTTCGTCGTATCAAACGCCGCAGGGCAAATCGGTTTGGATGGCACGCCTCGGCCACGGCCCTTGGCAAAGGCAGCGGCTCGTTGGTGAGCCAGGCTGCCAGCAGCTCGCCTGACAATGGCGCGGTGATCAATCCACGGGAACCGTGACCGCTGTTGACGTACACACCGTCCAGCCATGGGCAAGGAATGTCCGGCGTTTGCCGGGCATCCTTGCTCAGCACGCTGTAGGCGTCGGTGAAAGCCTGGGTGGCGGCCAGGGGGCCGACTATCGGCAAGTAGTCAGGGCTGGTACATCGAAACGCTGCGCGGCCTTCAAGTGCCTCTGTTTGCAAGGTGTCTGCGCACAGGCGGGCGACCAGATCGGTGGATATTTCCTCGAGCATCCGCAAGTTGCCGGCATGCTCGGCCGCCGTGGGTGTCAAGTCGTCGTTGTTGAAATCGAAACTGGCGCCCAAGGTATGTTCACCCAGGCGTGCCGGTGCCACGTACCCTTCGGCGCACACCACGGTGCTCAGGCTTTGGCTTTCAGCGGTTTGGGGCAGGCGGGTGATCTGTCCCCGGATACGCTTGAGCGGTAAGTCGCTGCTGAAATCAAAACGCTTGATGTCGGCAGCGCCGGCCAACACCACCACTGGCGCCTCCACCAGTAATCTGTCGCCCGTCCACGCCTGCCATTGCTCTTGGTCACGACGCAGTTGCACCACCTCGTGATGGGTGAAGACTTTGATATTCGGATGAGCGGCTTGCCAGGCGCACAGTGCTGGCGGATGCACCCAGCCGCCTTCAGGATAAAACAGGCCGCCTGAGGGCAGCGCTATGCCCGCGCGGGTCTCGGCGTGTTCGCGATCAAGTACATGCAGCAGATCGTCGGGAAACGCTGCTGCCAATTGGGCCTGCCGCTCGGCTTCCTTGGCATTGAACGCCAGTTGCAGAACACCGCAATCGTCCCACTCGACTCCACGTTGCAAATGTTCGAGCAACCGTCGGGTGTGGCCAAATCCACTGACAATCAGCTGTGACAATGCCGTGCCATGGGCCGAAAGCTTGAGGTACAACACGCCCTGGGGATTGCCCGACGCTTCCTGCGCCAGCGCAGCATGGCGCTCCAGCAGGCTCACGCGCCAACCGCGTGCCGCAAGGCTGGCAGCCG
>NZ_JAKNRW010000026.1 GCF_023072615.1 Pseudomonas violetae | reverse complement strand
CTGCGGCACCGGCTGCAGCACCGGCCAAGCCGGGCGCCAAGGTTCACGCAGGCCCGGCCGTTCGCCAACTGGCCCGTGAATTCGGTGTCGAGCTGAGCGCTGTTGGCGCCAGCGGCCCACACGGTCGCATCCTCAAAGAAGACGTGCAGGTTTACGTCAAGGCCATGATGCAGAAGGCCAAGGAAGCACCGGCCGCTGCTGGCGGCGCAACCGGTGGCGCGGGCATCCCGCCGATTCCGGTCGTAGACTTCAGCCGCTTCGGTGAAACCGAAGAAGTGCCGATGACTCGCCTGATGCAGATCGGCGCGTCGAGCCTGCACCGCAGCTGGTTGAACATTCCGCACGTGACTCAGTTCGATTCGGCTGATATCACCGACCTGGAAGCGTTCCGTATCGCCCAGAAAGCCGTTGCAGAGAAGGCCGGCGTCAAGCTGACCATCCTGCCGCTGCTGCTCAAATCCTGCGCGCACCTGCTCAAGGAACTGCCGGACTTCAACAGTTCGCTGGCTCCAAGTGGCAAGGCGATCATTCGCAAGAAGTACGTGAATATTGGCTTCGCAGTCGACACCCCTGAAGGCCTGCTGGTACCGGTCATCAAGAACGTCGACCAGAAAAGCCTGTTGCAACTGGCAGCCGAAGCCGCTGCGCTGGCCGCCAAAGCCCGCGACAAAAAGCTCACCGCTGACGACATGCAGGGCGCCTGCTTCACCATTTCCAGCCTCGGCCACATTGGCGGCACCGGCTTCACGCCGATCGTCAACGCGCCGGAAGTGGCGATCCTTGGAGTCTCCAAGGCAACCATCCAGCCAGTCTGGGACGGCAAAGCCTTCCAGCCGAAACTGATGCTGCCACTGTCGCTGTCCTACGATCACCGTGTGATCAACGGCGCCGCTGCTGCACGCTTCACCAAGCGCCTGAGTGATCTGCTCGCGGACATCCGCACCATTCTGTTGTAACACCGGCCGGCCCTCCCTCGCTGGAGGGCCAGTTGCGTTCTGCGTTTTCCGAGCGCCACGCTCGTACCTCAACCCCGCCAATTTGGCGGGGCTTTTTTTGCCCGAAGTTTTTAACCAGGACGTCCTACAGTTGTAGCTGATATCGCCCACAAATTGAGTCGATTTCTACCCAGTATTTTTTAGGGCCCAATCAATAGTCTTGATGATGCGGCTTTAACTACGCGCACCGACATCAATACTTGATTGATTAGCGCAATACTGAATGGGCTCAAGTATGTTCAAACCAACGGTAGGCCCGATTATTGGCCACACGACAACCGATCACGCACGTATTTTTGTGCGCGGAAAATTTCAGAAGCATAGTCAGGTATTTGCGGGCATTCGATACAGGCAGCGTGGAGATGTCACATGGATGAACAGTGTTTTTTGCCAACTCGAACACACTAGAGACATGTCCCAGGTCATGGCGCTCAATGAACTGGCCGCCGACACCGAATATGAATATCAAGCGGGCTGGTTCACCGTTTCGAGCTCGGTAAACGCCCCTGACACACTGACCGAATTACCGCTGCAATGGCCCGGGGATATATATCGTTTCCGCACCCACTCGACTCAAGTCACCCGCCCCCGCGCCTACATCTTCGGCTCCTGCCGATACTTGCGGTTAACCGCCGGGGTGCCAATCCTGCCGCACCTGAGCGACCGCATCTTTGCTTCTATCGCTCAACTTGCAGAGCAAAGTGATCCGCCGATCAGTTCCATTTTGATGACTGGCGACCAAGTCTACGTGGATGATTTGAATGCGGTTGCCCCGGACTGCGAGCTGGCGGAAATACTCACCAAGTATCGCAGTGCTTTTTCCCAGCCCAATATCAGCCAAGTAATGTCCAGCACACCTACCTACATGATCCTGGACGATCACGAAATCGAAAACAATTGGCCGACAAATCGAAGTCGCCATGATGACCAGCTATATAACAACGCAATGTTCGCTTACGAGCTTTATCAGGCCAGTCACAGCCCGACTCATGATCTTCTTGATAATGGCCAGGTCAATCCGGCTTCTGACCGGTATTGGTATCAGTTTTCCGAAGGCGATATTGAATGGTTTGTCATTGATTGCCGGACACAGCGTAATTTAGCCCCTAATGACCGACGCATGCTTGATGAAAAGCAAGAACTGGCCCTGAGTGACTGGTTAATCAACAGTACAGCCCGGGTAAAGTTAGTGGTCACCAGTGTAATGATGTACCCCGACCTGATCATAAACGGCGACGATGGCTGGAAAGGTTTTCCGCAGCAACGCCTGCGGCTGCTGGAGACCATCCGCAAGCACCGCATCAAGAATGTCGTTATTGTGTCCGGCGATGTACATGGCTCACTGGTCAGCCGACTGACCCACAGCGAAGACCCGGAATTCGAGATTCACACCCTGGTGTCATCGCCGCTGAGCAACAGCAGAATGCTGCCCTACGCCAGGACTCGCAGCTTCATTCTCGATCAGCCATTGGCCAGGACTGAAGCGGGCGAATATCGGCACGATCTGGTCGGCGAGGTGATCAGCCAAGATAACTTCGCACATTTGGTGATTGACCGTGCAAACCTGCGCGTCAGCTATCACGGTAGAGCAGGCAACCTGTTACAGAGAATTGATATTCCATTGCGTTGAAAATTCCAGGGTCACAGCCCTCGGCTCGGTGATCCTTTCGGGCCGGAACAATACTTTCGGCCCACGACTGCAGAATTTCCAATCGGTGCCGACATATTCTTATAGCACTTGGCCTCTATCTCTCTTGTCAGTCGGTGTCGCAATGATGCAACCTTGCGACACGCAACAGAAAAGAAGGCGCAAGCCCGGCGCGACCAGCACTTTCGAAGCGAGTCTCCCTTCATGAAAAGCCAACCCGATGCCGCCAGCCGTATGGTGGCCGAGGTAGTGACGCAATTGCCTGTGCCCTCTCGGCTCGGCATGCTGCGTTTCGAGCGGCTGAATGAAGCCAGCTGGGCGATGTTGTTTCTAGACCCCAATTGCGAACGACAATTTGCCCTGGCGGCGGTAGAGCTCTGTTCCCTGGTCAGCTCGCCCTACGCCAGCCTGATGGAGCCGCAAGCGCGTCATCAACTGCATGACGCGATTCAACAGCAGCTCACAGAAGCCTCCAGTTACCTGATCCGCTACACACTGCACACGCCCGCCGGCGCTTTGAAGCTGCTGGAACTGGGTGAAGCGTTCAAACAGCACAACCGACAACTGTTGCGCGGCTACCTACTGGTGGTAGACGAACTGTTCGATGGCAACCCGCTGCTGGCGGCACTGGACCTGGAAACCCAGAACTCGCGCCTGCAAATCGCCCTTGAACTCAACCAGCGCACCCAGCAGGAACAGCTGATGCACCTGGAGCGGGTGCGTGCGCAGCAAGACTTGATCCTGCTGCTGACCCGTCAGCGCTACACCAGCATCAATTCCCTGCAGGAAGCCGCCGAACTGATCACCCGCAGCGCCTGTGACATCTACGAGGTCGATTGCGCCAGCTTGTGGAATCTCGAAGGGTCGATGCTGGTACCGATCTCCGCCTATCACCGCGCAAGCCAGCATCATCATCTGCCAGACCCGATCGATATCAGCGGTTTCCCTGACTATCTGCAAGCGCTGCACACCGGCCGCGCCATCGATGCCCACAACGTCATGCGTGACCCGCGCACCCGGGAGCTGGTCGAATGCCTGCGGCCACGGGATGTCATCGCCATGCTCGATGCCAGCGTTCGGGTAGACGGGCAGGTGGTTGGGGTCCTGTGCCTGGAGCAGAGTGCCACCGCCCGCGCCTGGCAGTCGGACGAAATAGCCTTCGCCGGCGAGCTGGCAGACCAATTCGCCCAAGTGATCAGCAATCACAACCGACGCACAGCCACCAGTGCCCTGCACCTGTTCCAGCGCGCCGTAGAGCAGAGCGCGAACGCCTTTTTGCTGGTCAATTGCGACGGCGTCGTGGAGTACGTCAACCCAAGCTTCACAGCGATCACCCAGTACAGCACCGAGGAAGTTCACGGCCAGCAACTGTCGCAACTGCCAGCGCTGGAAAACCTCAGTGAACTGCTGTTCGACGCGACTTCAGCGCTGGCCAAAAGCAACAGCTGGCAGGGCGAGTTCAAAAGCCGGCGCAAAAACCTCGAGCCCTACTGGGGCCAGTTATCGATTTCCAAGGTGTACGGCGACAACCGCGAGCTCACGCATTACATCGGCATTTATGAAGACATCACCCAAACCAAACTCGCCCAGCAGCGTATCGAACGCCTCGCCTACACCGACAACCTGACCAATCTGGGCAATCGACCAGCCTTCATCCGCAACCTCGATGAACGCTTCGCCCGCGACACCGATACCCCCATCAGCCTGCTGCTGGTGGACATCGACAACTTCAAGCGGATCAACGACAGCCTTGGCCACCAGACTGGCGACAAGCTGTTGATCAGCCTCGCTCGCCGCCTGCGCAACAGCTTGAGCCCCAGTGGCAGCCTGGCGCGCTTTGCCAGCAACGAGTTCGCCGTGCTGCTGGACAACACCGACCTCTGCACCGGCCAGCTAGTAGCCAACCAGCTGCTGGCGACGTTAGACAAGCCGATGTTTGTCGACAACCAGTTGATCAGCGTCACCGGCTCCGTCGGCCTGGCCTGCGCGCCGCTGCATGGGCGGGATCCGCAAACGCTGATGCGCAACGCCGGCCTGGCGCTGCACAAGGCCAAGGCCAACGGCAAGCATCAGGTTCAGGTGTTCACCGAGGCGTTGAATGCCGAGGCCAGCTACAAACTATTCGTCGAGAACAACCTGCGTCGCGCCCTGACCCAGAACGAACTGGATGTGTTCTACCAGCCCAAGCTGTGCCTGCGCAGCGGGCGTCTGCTGGGAATGGAAGCGCTGCTGCGCTGGAACCATCCTGACAAGGGCATGATCCGCCCGGACCAATTCATCAGCGTCGCCGAGGAAACCGGGCTGATCATCCCGATCGGCAAATGGATCGCGCGCCAGGCCTGCCGCATGAGCAAAGATCTGACGGCAGCTGGCCTGGGTAACCTGCAGGTGGCGATTAACCTGTCGCCCAAACAGTTCTCCGACCCGGACCTGGTGGCGTCCATCGCCAATATCCTCAAGGAAGAAGCGCTGCCGGCCAACCTGCTGGAGCTCGAATTAACGGAAGGCCTGCTGCTGGAAGCGACCGAAGACACTCACTTGCAACTCGACCAGCTCAAGCACCTTGGCCTGACACTGGCCATGGACGACTTCGGCACCGGCTACTCTTCGCTGAGCTACCTGAAAAAATTCCCGATCGACATCATCAAGATTGATCGCAGCTTCATCCACGAGATCCCGGACAACCAGGACGACATGGAAATCACCTCCGCAGTGATCGCGATGGCCCACAACCTGAAGCTCAAGGTGGTGGCCGAAGGCATCGAGACCGCCGAACAGCTGGCTTTCCTGCGCCGCCACCGCTGCGACGTCGGCCAAGGCTACCTGTTTGATCGACCGATTCCGGGCAGCGAGCTGATCGACAAGCTCAAACGCTACCCACGCGGACCAATTGCCTGACAGGGATGTAACACTCGGGCACACTGGCGGTCTGTCTATTTACATCCAACCTGACTGAGAGGACTGATCATGGTTCTGCGCTCGGAAATCCTGGTAAACAAAAACGTGCTCCCGACTAAAGAACAAGCTCTGCCTGGCCGCGAAACCCCAATGTCCCTGCCAGAAAAACATTTCGTCCACGACGCTCCGCTGCTGGGCCCGTTCGTCACCGATGTGGATTTCGCGATCTTCGGCTTGGGCTGCTTCTGGGGTGCGGAACGCAAATTCTGGCAGCGCGAAGGCGTCGTCAGTACGGTAGTGGGCTATGCTGGCGGCTTCACGCCAAACCCGACATACGAAGAAGTCTGCTCCGGCCTGACTGGCCACAGCGAAGTCGTGCTGGTGGTTTACGAGCCGGCAAAGGTCAGCTACGAAGCACTGCTGAAAATGTTCTGGGAACTGCATAACCCGACCCAGGGCATGCGCCAGGGCAACGACATCGGTACGCAGTATCGCTCGGTGATCTATGCCACCAACCCGACCCAACTGGAAGCGGCCAAGGCCAGCGCGCAAGTGTTCCAGGCCGAGTTGACCAAAGCTGGCAAAGGCACCATTACCACCGAAATCGACGAAGCGCCGACGGTCTACTTCGCCGAGGCGTATCACCAGCAGTACCTGGCGAAAAATCCTGAAGGGTATTGCGGGATCGGCGGCACTGGCGTGACTTGCCCGATCTGATGCCACCATTGTAGGAGCCGGCTTGCTGGCGATGGTCGTCAACGATAACGCGGGAAACGTGACCCCCCGCGTTGTTCACTGGTTTCTCGCGAGCAAGCTCGCTCCTACAACGGTCGTGATCGCCGCTATTATTCGGCGATCAACCAATCCATCTGCCACCCACCCTGGGTCTGCCCAAGCTTCTGCGACAACCACGGCAGCAATTCGCGCAACTCCTCCTCCAGCCCCCACGGCGGATTGGCAATAGCCAACCCCGAGCCGTTCAAGCTGTTCGGTGTATCCAGTGGATGCACCAGCAACTCCACCCGCAACAACTTCGGCGCGCCGGTTCCTGCCAGGTCCTGATAGAAGCGCCGCAACATGCGCTGGTCCTTCACCGGATACCAGATCGCCGCCACCGTCTGGCGCATACGACCGACAGCCTCTTTCAGCGACGCCGCACAGCGCTGCATCTCATCGAGCTGCTCGAACGGCGGGTCGATCAACATCACCGCACGTTTCTCCTGCACCGGCAACATGGCTCGTGGCACATGCCAGCCCTCGCCAAGGTGCACCTTGACCCGCCGGTCACCGGCCATGTTGTCCTTGAGCAACAGGCCATCCTCGGGATGCTTCTCGTTGAGCATCACCCTATCCTGTGGTCGCGTCAGACGCCGCGCCAACTCCGGGGATCCCGGGTAATAGCGCAACTGGCCATCCGGGTTCATGTCGTGCAGCACCTTCATGTAATCAGCGGTCAATGCCGGCAAGTCCGGCTGATCCCACAGACGCGCAATGCCTTCGAGGTACTCACCGGTTCGGCTGGCCTGATCACCCTGCAGGTCATACAGGCCGATACCGGCGTGGGTATCAAGATAGGCAAACGGCTGCTCCTTGCGCGACATCAGGGCGATGAGGCGGGTCAAGGTCAGGTGTTTGAACACGTCGGCGTGATTGCCGGCATGGAAGGCGTGACGATAATTCATGATTGCTCCTGCGCAGGCCGGCAAGTTTACCCTGTACCGAGCGCAACGTCAGGGCTTCGCGGCTGAGCGGGCGAGACCGAGCTTCAGACATAAAAAAACGGCCCACCTCCAGAGGAGGTGGGCCGTTTCGTTTTCGGCAAAAGCTCAGAGCATCAGCTCATCGCGATTACTTGTTCAGGCGGAAATCTGCCTCGGCTGCGGCGAAGCGCTGCAGCATGCCTGCAGTCGGTGCGCCAAGCTTGCTGACGATGTAGATCGCCAGGCTGGCGAAGATGAAGCCCGGGATGATTTCGTACAGACCCAGCAGTTCGAAGTGTTTCCACACGATCACGGTGATCGCGCCGACCAGGATACCGGCCAGTGCGCCGTTGCGGGTCATGTCTTTCCAGATCACGGAGATCAGCACAACCGGACCAAATGCAGCACCAAAACCAGCCCAGGCATAGCTCACCAGGCCCAGTACGCGGTTTTCCGGGTTGGCGGCCATCCCGATGGCGATCAGGGCAACCAGCAGCACCATGACGCGACCAACCCAGACCAGCTCGACCTGGGAAGCGGATTTACGCAGGAAGGTCTTGTAGAAGTCTTCGGTCAGGGCGCTCGAGCACACCAGCAGTTGGCAGCTCAAGGTGCTCATGACAGCAGCCAGGATGGCCGACAGCAGTACACCGGCGACCCATGGATTGAACAGGATTTTCGCCAGCTCGATGAACACGCGCTCGGGGTTTTCGGTCACGGGACCGGCCACTTCAGGGTGCGCCGCGAAGTACGCGATGCCGAAGAAACCGACAGCCACGGTGCCGCCCAGGCACAGGATCATCCAGGTCATGGAAATGCGACGCGCCTTGGCGATCGACTTCACCGAATCCGCCGCCATGAAACGCGCGAGGATGTGCGGCTGGCCGAAGTAGCCCAGGCCCCAGCCCATCAGCGAAATCACGCCGATGAACGTAGTGTTTTTCAGCATGTCGAAATTGGTTGGATCTTGCGCTTCGATGGCCAGGAACGTGGTATCGACGCCGCCAGAAGCCAACAGCAGAATGATCGGGGTCAGCAACAGCGCAAAGATCATCAGCGTGGCTTGCACGGTGTCGGTCCAGCTCACTGCCAGGAAACCACCCACGAAGGTGTAGGCGATCGTCGCCGCAGCACCGGCCCACAACGCAGTCTCGTAGGACAGGCCAAAGGTGCTTTCGAACAGACGGGCGCCCGCCACGATGCCGGATGCGCAATAGATGGTGAAGAACACCAGGATCACTACCGCCGAGATGATCCGCAGCAGACCACTTTTGTCTTCAAACCGGCTGGAGAAGTAATCCGGCAGCGTCAGCGCATCGCCGTTGTGCTCGGTTTGCACACGCAGACGTCCGGCGACGAACAGCCAGTTCAGGTAGGCACCCACGATCAGGCCGATGGCAATCCAGCTTTCGGACAGACCGGACATGTAGATAGCGCCCGGCAGGCCCATCAGCAACCAGCCGCTCATGTCTGAGGCGCCGGCGGACAATGCGGTGACCACGCTGCCCAGGCTACGACCGCCCAAAATGTAGTCGGAAAGGTTATTGGTGGAGCGATAGGCCATTAAGCCAATCAGCACCATTACTGCGATGTAGATCACGAAAGTGATCAGGGTTGGATTGCTAACGCTCATTAAGTTACGCCCTGGCTTTGTTTTTATGTAGCGGCGGTTTTGGCTAACCGCTCGCAAACGACGACGTTTGACAGGCGATTGTGGATCCCGCGCATTTATGACTGATGTTTCCCCAGGAAAGCCATCAGCCGGCACACCTGACATTTGAGCCGGTTGCACCTTCGCCGCGAATGCTATTCAACAAAGCAAATAAGGTGCAACCAGTTTTTGGCGAATAAGTTGCACCTAGTCGGAATTATTTGATAAATGTCGTTTCTTGCTCCCTTTTAGGGCAGTTTCCGGTCATTACTATAAGTAAAAGCACCAAGCAGGAGCGGTACATGGGTACCGGAATTTATTTCCTGACGAACTGCCTGTAATTCCGACAAAAAAAGGGTTGCACCCGGTTGCACCTCGATCAGCGCAGGGCTAATCTTGCCGCCAGCTGATGCCACGCAGTTGTGGCAAACATGAGGATAAAAATATGGCTACCACCACTCTTGGGGTCAAACTTGACGACCCGACCCGCGAACGCCTCAAGGCTGCCGCGACCTCGATTGATCGCACGCCGCACTGGCTGATCAAGCAGGCCATCTTCAATTACCTGGAGAAGCTCGAGGGTGGTGCAACCCTGACCGAGCTGAACGGTTTGACCAAGGATTCCGACGATTCCGTCGATGCGCCTCTGGATCATGCCCATCAGTGCTTCCTGGAGTTTGCTGAAAGCATCCTGCCGCAGTCCGTACTGCGCGCCTCGATCACCGCCGCCTACCGCCGCCCTGAGCCGGAAGTCGTACCGATGCTGATCGAGCAGGCTCGCCTGCCAGCGAGCATGGCCGAAGCCACTAATAAACTCGCCGCCTCGATCGCTGAAAAACTGCGTAACCAGAAGAGCGCTGGCGGCCGTGCCGGCATTGTTCAGGGCCTGTTGCAGGAGTTTTCCCTATCGTCCCAGGAAGGCGTGGCACTGATGTGCCTGGCCGAAGCGTTGCTGCGCATCCCGGACAAGGGCACCCGTGACGCGCTGATCCGCGACAAGATCAGCACTGGCAACTGGCACCCGCACCTTGGCAACAGTCCTTCACTGTTCGTCAACGCTGCCACCTGGGGCTTGCTGCTGACCGGCAAACTGGTCTCCACCCATAATGAAGCGGGCCTGACTTCATCCCTGAGCCGCATCATCGGCAAGAGCGGCGAGCCGATGATCCGCAAGGGCGTCGACATGGCTATGCGCCTGATGGGCGAGCAATTCGTCACCGGCGAAACCATCGCTGAAGCCCTGGCCAACGCGAGCAAGTTCGAAGCCAAGGGCTTCCGCTATTCCTACGACATGCTCGGTGAAGCCGCCCTCACCGAGCACGACGCGCAGAAATACCTGGCGTCGTACGAACAAGCCATCCACTCGATCGGCAAAGCGTCCCACGGTCGTGGGATCTATGAAGGCCCGGGCATCTCCATCAAGCTGTCGGCATTGCACCCGCGCTATAGCCGTGCGCAGTACGAGCGCGTGATGGAAGAGTTGTACCCGCGCCTGCTGTCGCTGACTTTGCTGGCCAAGCAATACGACATCGGCCTGAACATCGATGCCGAAGAAGCCGACCGCCTCGAGCTGTCGCTGGACCTGCTGGAGCGCTTGTGCTTCGAGCCGCAGCTGACTGGCTGGAATGGCATCGGCTTCGTGATCCAGGCTTACCAGAAACGTTGCCCGTACGTGATCGACTACGTGATCGACCTGGCTCGCCGCAGCCGTCATCGCCTGATGATCCGTCTGGTGAAAGGCGCGTACTGGGACAGCGAAATCAAGCGCGCACAGGTTGAAGGCCTGGAAGGCTACCCGGTCTACACCCGCAAGGTGTACACCGACGTTTCCTACATCGCTTGCGCACGCAAGCTGCTGTCGGTACCGGAAGTCATCTACCCGCAGTTCGCCACGCACAACGCCCACACCTTGTCGGCCATTTACCACATTGCCGGTCAGAACTATTACCCGGGCCAGTATGAGTTCCAGTGCCTGCACGGCATGGGTGAACCCCTGTATGAACAGGTTGTAGGCAAGGTTTCCGAAGGCAAGCTGAACCGTCCGTGCCGCGTGTATGCACCGGTCGGCACCCACGAAACTCTGTTGGCGTACCTGGTACGTCGCCTGCTGGAAAACGGCGCGAACACCTCGTTCGTCAACCGCATCGCCGACCAGTCCATCTCGATTCAGGAGCTGGTGGCCGATCCGGTAGCCAGCATCGAGCAGATGGCTACGCTGGAAGGCGGCTTCGGCCTGCCACACCCGCGTATTCCGCTGCCGCGCGATCTGTATGGTGCCGAGCGCGCCAACTCCAGCGGCATCGACATGGCCAACGAGCATCGTCTGGCTTCGCTGTCCTGTGCCCTGCTGGCCACCGCTCACAACAACTGGAAAGCTGCGCCAATGCTTGGTTGCGCCTCCAGCACTGAAACACCAGCGCCGGTTTTGAACCCGTCCGATCTGCGTGACGTGGTCGGTCATGTGCAGGAAGCGACCGTCGAAGACGTCGACAACGCGATCCAGTGCGCCCTGAACGCCGCGCCGATCTGGCAGGCCACCCCGCCCGCCGAACGTGCGGCGATTCTGGAACGTGCCGCCGACTTGATGGAAGGCGAAATCCAGCCGCTGATGGGCCTGCTGGCTCGCGAAGCTGGCAAGACCTTCGCCAACGCCATCGCCGAAGTGCGTGAAGCTGTGGACTTCCTGCGTTACTACGCGGTGCAGGCGCGCAACGATTTCACCAACGACGCGCACCGCCCACTGGGTCCTGTGGTCTGTATCAGCCCGTGGAACTTCCCGCTGGCGATCTTCAGCGGCCAGGTCGCTGCAGCACTGGCGGCCGGCAACCCGGTATTGGCCAAACCTGCAGAGCAAACTCCGCTGGTGGCCGCCCAGGCCGTGCGCCTGATGCTTGAGGCCGGTATCCCCGAAGGCGTCCTGCAACTGCTGCCTGGCCGCGGCGAAACCGTTGGTGCCCGTCTGGTCGGCGACGATCGGGTCAAAGGCGTGATGTTTACCGGCTCCACGGAAGTTGCGCGCTTGCTGCAACGCAACGTGGCAGGTCGCCTGGATGCCCAGGGCCGTCCGATTCCATTGATCGCCGAAACCGGCGGCCAGAACGCGATGATCGTCGACTCCTCAGCACTGACCGAACAAGTGGTGATCGACGTGGTGTCCTCGGCGTTCGATAGCGCCGGCCAACGTTGCTCGGCACTGCGCGTCCTGTGCTTGCAGGAAGATTCTGCAGACCGAGTGATCGAAATGCTCAAGGGCGCCATGGCGGAATGCCGTCTCGGCAACCCGGAGCGCCTGTCCGTGGACATCGGCCCGGTCATCGACGCCGAAGCCAAGGCTGGCATCGAGAAGCACATCCAGGGCATGCGCGACAAAGGTCGCAACGTCTATCAGGTGGCGATCGCCAACAGCGAAGAAGTCAAACGCGGCACCTTCGTGACGCCGACGCTGATCGAGCTGGAAAGCTTCGACGAGTTGCAACGGGAGATCTTCGGCCCGGTGCTGCACGTAGTGCGCTACAAGCGCAAGGACATAGACCAGTTGATCGGACAGATCAATGCGTCCGGCTACGGCCTGACCCTGGGTGTGCACACGCGCATCGACGAGACCATCGCCAAGGTCATCGACAACGTCAACGCCGGTAACGTCTACGTCAACCGCAACATTGTCGGCGCGGTGGTGGGTGTTCAACCCTTCGGTGGCGAAGGTCTGTCGGGCACCGGCCCGAAAGCGGGTGGCCCGCTGTACCTGTACCGCCTGCTGTCGACCCGTCCTACTGACGCGATCGAACAATCCTTCGCTCGCGGCGACGCTATCGCAGCACCGGACGTTCGTCTGCGTGACGCCATGAGCAAACCGCTGACAGCCTTGAAAACCTGGGCCGACAGCAACAAGTTCGCCGACCTGGCGACCTTGTGTGTGCAGTTCGCGGCGCAATCGCAAAGCGGAATCACCCGTGTTCTGGCAGGCCCGACCGGCGAGCGCAACAGCTATGCCATCCTACCGCGCGAACACGTATTGTGCCTGGCGGAAGTCGAAGGCGACCTGCTGACCCAACTGGCTGCCGTGCTGGCAGTCGGTGGTTCGGCGGTATGGCCCGAAGCCGAATTGACCAAGGCCGTGTTCGCACGTCTGCCGAAGGACGTTCAGGCGCGCATCAAGCTTGTTGCCGACTGGGGCAAGGACGAAGTGGTGTTTGATGCGGTTCTGCATCACGGCCATTCCGACCAGCTGCGCGCGGTCTGCCAGCAGGTGGCCAAGCGTGCGGGCGCAATTGTTGGAGTTCATGGGTTGTCCCAGGGCGAAACCAACATTGCGCTGGAGCGCCTGGTGATCGAGCGGGCATTGAGCGTTAACACTGCTGCGGCAGGTGGTAATGCGAGTTTGATGACGATCGGTTAACCGATCAGCCGGGCAGCTGCAATGGCTGCCCGGCTCAGTGCAAAACCCTGTGGGAGCGGGCTTGCCCGCGATAGCGATGTGTCAGTCACCCTTCGTGTTGACTGGACCGCCGCCATCGCGGGCAAGCCCGCTCCCACAGTGGTTTGTGGCATTGGCAAAGTTGCTGCACGGCCTCGACATCACGCTCATCAATCTTCCTGTTCACCCCGCCCTCCCCACGCCTAGACTCGGCCCATTCCAAAAAAGGTAAGCCGCCATGTCCGAGACGTTGCTCAGTTCCCGCAATCTGGCTTTCGAGCTGTACGAAGTCCTTGATGCCGAAGGCCTGACCCAGCGCGAGCGTTTCGCCGAGCACAATCGCGAAACCTTCGATGCCGCCCTGGGCACCGCCCGTAGCATTGCCGAAAAATTCTTCGCGCCGCACAACCGCAAGGGCGACGAGAACGAGCCACGTTACGAGGATGGCCAAGCGATTCTGATTCCGGAAGTGAAACCGGCAGTGGACGCCTTTCTCGAAGCCGGTTTCCTCAATGCCGCGCGCAGTTTCGAGGCGGGTGGCATGCAATTGCCTACGCTGCTGTCCCAGGCCTGCTTCGCGCACTTCCAGGCGGCCAACGCAGCGTCGACCTCATACCCATTCCTGACCATGGGTGCAGCCAACCTGATCGAAAGCTTCGGCACCGATGAGCAAAAGCAGCGGTTCCTGCAGCCGATGATCGACGGCCGCTTCTTTGGCACCATGGCGCTGACCGAACCCCATGCTGGCTCCTCCCTGTCGGATATTCGCACCCGCGCGGAGCCTGCGTCAGACGGCACTTATCGACTCAAGGGCAACAAGATCTTCATTTCGGGCGGCGATCACCCGTTGTCAGAAAATATCGTGCACATGGTGCTGGCCAAAATGCCGGACGCACCGACCGGGGTGAAGGGTATTTCGCTGTTCATCGTGCCCAAATTCCTGGTCAACGATGACGGCAGTCTGGGCAAGCGCAATGACGTATTACTGGCCGGTTTGTTCCACAAGATGGGATGGCGCGGCACCACGTCCACGGCACTTAACTTCGGCGATAACGGCGACTGTGTGGGCTATCTGGTAGGCAAACCGCATCAGGGCTTGAGCTACATGTTCCAGATGATGAACGAGGCGCGGATCGGCGTCGGCATGGGCGCCGTCATGCTCGGCTACGCCGGCTATCTGTACTCCCTGGAATATGCGCGCGAACGACCCCAGGGCCGCGTACCCGACAGCAAGGATCCGAATACCGCACCAGTGGCGATCATTCAGCACGCCGACGTCAAGCGCATGTTGCTGACACAGAAGGCATACGTCGAAGGCTCGTTCGACCTCGGGTTGTATGCGGCGCGGTTATTCGATGACACCACCACCCTTGAGGTTGAAAGCGAGCGCAAGCAGGCTCATGAATTGCTGGACCTGCTGACACCTATCGTTAAATCCTGGCCGTCGGAGTTCTGCCTCAAGGCCAATGAACTGGCGATCCAGATCCTCGGCGGTCACGGCTACACACGCGAGTATCCGGTGGAGCAGTATTACCGCGACAACCGTCTGAACCCGATCCACGAAGGCACCCACGGTATTCAGTCGCTGGATTTGCTGGGGCGCAAGCTGGCGCAGAACAGTGGTGCAGGGCTCAAGCAATTGATCCGCCTGATCGCCAATACTGCCGAGCGCGCTCATGCATACGAATCATTAACCCCTTTGCGCGAACCGCTGGAGAAACTGGTAGCGCGTCTGCAAACGGTGACCATTGGCCTACTGACCGACCTGGGTCAAGGCAAGATCAACAGCAGCCTGGCGAATTCGGCCCTGTACCTGAAAGTGTTCGGGCACACGGTGATCGGCTGGCGCTGGCTGGAGCAGGCGATTCGCGCCGAGGAAGGGTTGGCCAAGGGCAATGCGGCGGATGTCGGCTTCTATAAAGGCAAGCTGCAGGCGGCGCGGTATTTCCTCACTTGGGAAGTGCCGGGTTGCCACCATGAGCTGGCGATTCTTGAGGCCCGGGATGATGTTTGTCTTGGGATGCAGGATGAGTGGTTTTAAGCAAAGCCTAAGTAGTGCTGCTGAAATCCAATCGCGGGCAAGCCCGCTCCCACAGGATCTGTGTGTTGAACACATTATCCGTGAACAACACAGATCCCTGTGGGAGCGGGCTTGCCCGCGATGGCGCCAACCCAGTCACCGCCTTATTCAACTCAGCTTGAACCCACCCATCTGCCGCGCCAGATCATCCGCCAACCGCTGCAACGTCTGGCAATCCTCACGGCAAGCCCTGACCTCCCCCGCCGTCGCCCGCGCCAGGTCGGAAATCCCCTGTACGTTGCGGTTGATCTCCTCAGTCACCGCCGACTGCTCTTCGGTCGCCGTCGCCACCTGATGGTTCATGTCGCTGATCCGCTCCACCTGGCCGGTAATCGCGGTCAACGAGGCGCCCGTCCGCTGACTGGACTCAACGCCCGTGCCAGTGGCCGCTTGTCCGGACTGCATCGAAGACACGGCATTTTGCGCACCCTGCTTGAGGCTACCGATCATCTGCTGGATTTCATCGGTGGACGTCTGCGTGCGTCGCGCCAACGTGCGCACCTCATCGGCCACCACCGCAAACCCTCGCCCCATATCGCCGGCACGAGCCGCTTCGATCGCAGCGTTGAGCGCCAGTAGATTGGTCTGCTCGGAAATCCCCCGAATCACCGCCAACACCTGGTCAATAGAACCTACCTCATGCGCCAGCTCACCCACAGCCGCAGCGGCGAGGCCAATTTCATTGGACATGCTCTCGATGTGGCGAATGGATCCGCCCACCACTTCCCGTGCCTGCATCGCCTCGTCCCGCGCGCTTTGCGAAGCGACGGCGGCGTTACCGGCGTTCTGCGCAATTTCCTGAACGGTCAGGCCCATCTCATGCACCGCAGTGGCGACCATGTCCGTCATTTCCTGCTGGCGCCCGGAACGCTCGGCAGTATTGTCCACCACCATGGCGACCTGCCCCACGGCTGTGCGCAGGCGCTCACTGGTAGTCAGCACCTCGCCGATCATGTCGCGCTGGCTGTCGAGAAATCGATTGAAACCTCGCGCCAGATCTCCGAGCTCGTCGGCTCGACTGGAATCCAGGCGGTGAGTCAAATCTCCACCACCGCTACCGATGGCTACCAGCGCCGCTGTTACCTGGCGAATCGGCCGCACCAGCCCGCGGGCCAGCAACACCACCAACAGCAGGCACACCAGCGCGACGGCGAGGCCAATGCCACCACTGATCCACATGGCGCGACGAGCTTCGGCGTAGATCTGCGACTGCGGCACTTCGGCCACCAACGTCCATCCCAAGTCCCTCAAGGGCAAGCTCAGCGCCAGAAAATCTTCATCTTCGCGCATGAAGTAACTGCTGGCGGCAGTTGTTTGACCCATGACAGCCCGGGCTGCTGCATCACCAATTTGCTCGGCAAGTGTGCGTTTGCCGCTGAACCGAGCCTCGGGATGAACCTGGATCAAACCGTCAGACCGCACGAGATAGACCTTGCCGCGCTCACCGAAACTGAAGTTGTGGATCAGTTCCGACAACTCTTTCATGCTCAGGCCAAGCCCGGCAACGCCCACAACCTTACCAGCCTGCTCGACCTTGAGGTCGATGAAGAGCGCCAGTTCTCCGGTCGCGGTGTCATTGTCGATATTGAGCGTGCGCGGCTGATCGCTGTCGAGAAATGAGTAGAACCAGGCATCCTTGGGATTGGCACGGCTAAGCGTGCGGTCCAGGCCCTTCTCGGTGTAATAGTGGCTGGACTCAGTGCCCACCATCAACGCGGTGAAGGCTTTGTGCTCGGCGCGAATACCTTCCAGATAGCTGACAAAGCCAGTGGCCTGGGCACTGTTTTCGCCCCCAGCCAGCCAGTCGCGCACCATGGTGTTGCTGGCGATATCCTTGGCGGCGGTGAGCGGTTGAACAAGGATGCGCTCGATATCGTTGCGCATCGCTTCGATGCTGGACGGCAGCGCCTGCTCAACCAGATAGCTCTGGGCGAGACGATTGACCACAAGGGTATAAATGCCAACTACGATCAGCACGCTGAGCAGCAGGGCGGTGCCCATGCTCAGGATCAGCTGCCATTGAATACTGCGACGCCAGAACTGCATGGAGCACCCCCAAAGAATAAGAGGCTGAAACACTGCAACAGCCGTGCCGATTGTATACAAACAAGTCGACAATTTATTCTTTGGTTGTGCGCAAAGGCAATCAGGCTTGATTGATGGTCTTGGCGATCACTTCAACCGTGGCGCTGACTTGCTCTTGATAACGGTCGAGTTCGAGTTGGTGTTGTTTGCGCATTTCGATCTGCTGAGAGCATAGGTTCATAGCCGCCAGCACCAGTAGCCGATCACCGATCAGCGTCGGGTACTTCTTCTTGGTGTCAGCCAGTGCAGCCTTCAACATCAGCGCGGCGTCCAGCAGGGTCTGCTCCTCCCCAGCCGGCGCCCTGATCGAATAGTCCTCCCCCAGGATGGAGACGACTTTCACCCCTGCGGCGCCCTCACTCATGCGCTGACTGGGCCGGCGCTGACGCGCTCAACCAAGGCCTGGATGCGCGCTGCAGTGGCGCCGTGTTTCTCTTCCTGCTCCATCAGGTTCAGTTGCAGGTTTTCGTTTTCATCCTTGGCCTGAGCCAATTCTGCGCTCAGGGTCTGGTTAGTGGCGAGCAGGGCTTGGTTCTGTTGTACCAGGTCACTGACCAACTGTTCCAATTGGCTAAGGGATGCTTCCAACATTTTGATTTTCCGGGCATTTTCAAAGGGCGCGTACGATAAAGAAAAGTCACCATGGAAGCCAGGGGTATTCAGGCGCAAGGCCTTGTTTTTCCTGGCGAGCGACCTTTCTCGCGAGCTTTAGAGACTGTGATAGGTGGATCTGGTTCCCGCACTTCGTCGCCAAGCTCGTCAAATACCTTGCAGGAGCGAGCCTACCCACCCCACTCCCGACCAACGCCAATTCGCCCGCCATCTGCGCGACCACCAAACCGACTGCGAACTGCTGCTCTGGCAAAAACTCCGATTCCGGCAAATCGCCAATCCGAGTGCTGCACCATACGCGGTCGCTCTATGTTGTGAGCTGTGCAGGTATGAGACCTTCGGCGTTGATGGTGTCGCCGCTGTGGCTAAAGAAGTCTGACAGGCGCAACCGCATGGCATCGTAGATGCGCATGCTGCCGATGTCCGGGTTGACCCCGCCACATCGGTGAGTTGCGGCCGGTCCTTGACCGAGGCAATGACGGCCGGCGCCAGGCCTGGCAACAACAGCTCGGCATCGACGGTCTATATGCAACGACGGCGGCCGAGGTCGAATTCGCTCATAGTGTTCTCCCCGAAAAGGAAAACTTAAGCATGTACGCATGACGCTGATGTGAAAATGCGATCCCTGAGGGAGGAGCTTGCTCGCGATAGCGATTTAACAGACAGCATATTTGTTGAATGCCAATCCGTCTTCTCGAGCAAGCCCGCTCCTACAATATCCGTCGGTTAGCCGGGCGGATCGAGATTGTCCAGCACGCGGTTCACCGCAAGTTCTCCCAGCATGATCGACTGCTGAATCCCCAGCAGTGTATTGCACTGCGATCCTTGCAGAAATCTTACGAAATCACTCGCCATGACATTTGCTGATGCCAGCGATTCACAGGCGTATTCCAGCAAGGGCTGGTTGTCGATCTCGGGGGCGATGAGGAAAATAGCGCTGGGTTTGCGTGGGTGCTGGCCGAGTTTTTCTGAATCGGTTGATTCGGATTGAGCGGCCGGGTCGTTATCCGGCGGATTTTTAGTCGATTTAAGCATTTCCTGGATACCAATATCAGTGCGACCACTTTCGAGCTACTAAACAAGAGGTGGTAGCTGTACGCAGGTTAGTAGACCGGGAATCCAGGAAGCCGGCGCGCCCTAGAGCGCCCTGCGCACAGCCACCAAAAAGTGCAGGGATGAAATACCTGACTGTCTGATGCGCTATACGCCCCGGAAAACCACGGGCTACTAAACCCGATCACTGAGGATCAGTGACGCGAACCAAGTTATCGACGCCCCCCAAGGCACACAAGCCGGCGGATTCTGGCTCAGTTGTAGGCAACGGCGCAAGGCCGTGTAGCCTCCGGGACAGACGCATTTTGATGCAAGAAACTGAGTTCCCGGGACCTGTAGGAACAGGTTTGTCCACCTTGGCCGGCGGTGGAGGGAAAACGGAGTATGGCATTTAGGAATAGCCCTACAGCCAGCACTTGAACTCCCAGCTAGAGTGGAGCTTTTCATCGAAAGTATGGAAGCTTCTATATGTGCGGCTGTCCCCGCTGTAGCCCACGCAAACCGAGCCCAGACAACATTCGGCGTCAGGAGGCCGACATTCTTCGATATAAAGAAGCACTGGCTCGCGATGAAGTCCGACGGAACGAACGCACCTCGCAGCCAGAGGCGAAGCCCAATACCAGAGGTTGCGTGTTCGCCAAAAGCTGCAACCTTCCAGACGGCGTAATTAATCACAACAACTCGACCGGGTTTGTCCCCGTCGAGAAACTGGCCGACTATGGGTTGTGGGCAGTGCTTGGCACCGGGGCAACGATCACCGCCGAAGGAATACCCCTGAAACTGGTGGGAGGCTCGGCAACGGGTGTCGTCATTGCCCAACGTCTCGGTGGTTCTCTTGCACTGAGTCTACTAACAGGCTCAGCGGTTGTGTTGACTAGCGCTGCGGTCGGAACGGTAGCGCTGCTGATGCCCAACACCAGTATTTCTCCCGACAGCGCTTTCTACAAAAACGACCAATATGCGTTGCTCGATGCAGGGCGAACTCGTGTCCGCATCAACGTTAAGACATTGCCGGATGGCTCCGTGAGCGCATACGGCTTTTACACGGGGGGGGAAAAAAGATTGGGAATTTGTACCTGTTATCAAGGCCACTCAGGAAGGTGATAAATTTGTTGCTGACATCGGTAACGGTATCGGCCTTATTTGGACGCCTGCAGAAAACCCTGATGATGTACTCGGCATTCCCGACCTCGCAGGCGCCCCGCAACTACCGTCTGTATGGGTGTACCCGCCCACCGAGCAGGTCAATAAAGCACTGGTGAACCCGGAACATCCGCCCGAGTATCAGGATGCGATCATTTCGTTTCCTGCGGACGCAGGTCTGGAATCGATCTACATCGTTCTGAACGCACCTGGAGATTACAAATACCACCCTGCTCCAACGACTCTCCCAGCTTTTCCAGATGTAAAACCTGCCCCGTTGAAAACCTCAGTGCGTGGGGGTAGTAAAAAACGTCGGCGATGGAAGGACCCTTCAGGGAGAATTTATGAGTGGGACTCCCAACATGGAACCGTTGAGATGTACACCAAGCAAGGAAAACATCTTGGAGAGTACGACCCGCAATCAGGGGAACAAACCAAGCCTGCCAACCCGTCGAGGAAAGTAGAAAAATGAAGCATGTCATCGAAGTCTTCAACAGACAGACGGAGGAACTTCTCCTGAGTGTGGAAGTACCCAACACCCATCACGAAGACCTAGTAAAACTAATGGATTGGCAAACACCGGAGGATGAGTTTGATGGCTACGACCTTTCTCCAGAACAAGTGCGAACACTTGAAGTCTGGACTGACAAGATCCTGGGAGACCCGAACCACACAGTGCAACTGGTGTGCGTTGATTGACTTACTACACCTCCATCCGCAAGTGGCAACAACGGCCCTACACCGTAAATCCCACGTGGTTGATGATGCCAATGATTCGGCAGCACGCATCAACCGCACAATCAAGGAATGGAGAGCAGCACTGGGCCTGACCGGGTTGAAAAAAATAAAGCATGGCGACGCTACCTGGACATGCCCGATAGGTCCCCTGACAGCACAGTTCGCCTTGCGGGAGTGAGCCTGCTCCGCGCGGAGTTCCCACGAGAAGCGTGAGGCCGAAGCGGGGTGTCAGGCTGCCCGCGTCATCGTTTACGACCATCGCGAGCTCGCTCATACAGGGGCGCGGTGTGAATGCGACAAATACGTGCAGCCACTCAAGACTTTAGTCGTATGACCGATAAGCCCTTCATACGACAGTCTCAGCGCCGCATGGATGCGCTTTTCCCGGTAAACACTATGTACCTTCGTAATATGAATATCGCTCTGCGGGCGTTCCTCGGTTTCGCCCTGATTGGCGGTTTAATGCTGGTTCTGGGGGTATTTGCCTTGAACCAGATGAGCAAGATCCGCGCGGCGGGTGAAGACATTGCCTCCGCCAGCGTGCCCAGTGTGAAAAGCCTCGACGAATTTACGCAATTGACCCTACGCCTGCGTGTCCTGTCCTACCGCTTACTGACCAACCGCGAACCCGACGTGCAGCAGAAAACCTATGAGCTGATCGAGACACGCAATCAGCAGATCCGCGATGCGCAGAAAGCCTACGAACCGTTGATTGACGGGCCAGTCGAGCGGGCGGCCTATGACCAGTACCTGCAACTGCTGGGGCAATACCGTCAGCTTGAAGAGCGGATGAAGAGCCTCTCGCGCAACAATCAGGTCGAAGACCTGCACATGATGCTCAACACCGAGCTGCTGGCCAATTCCGAGGCTGTCAACACCGCACTCGCCAGGTTGCTGGAGATCAATACCCAGCAGATCGCCGCAACCGGCCAGGAGGCTGCCGACCAGTACTCCTCAGCGTTCAACCTGGTTGTCGCGCTGCTGGTCCTGGCCTCAGGCCTGACCCTGCTGTTCGCCTGGTTGTTGACCAACAGCATTACCAAGCCGATAGCCAATGCCCTGGACGCCGCCGAAGCCATCGCCGAGGGCAACCTGACTCGCCTGATAACCGTCGATGGCGAAGATGAAGCAGGTCGTCTGTTGCTAGCCATGTCGAAAATGCAGGAAAAACTGCGCGACACGTTGCAGCGGATTTCCGGCTCGGCGACTCAACTGGCCTCCGCAGCTGAAGAGCTCAACAGTGTCACCGATGAAAGTGCCCGCGGCCTGACCCAGCAGAACAACGAAATCGAACAGGCCGCCACTGCGGTGAACGAAATGACCAGCGCCGTGGAAGAAGTCGCGCGCAACGCGGTCAGCACCTCCGAAGCGTCGAAAAACGCCACCACATCTGCCGGCGACGGCCGCGATCTGGTCCAGGAAACCGTCAGCGCCATTGAACGCATGAGCGCGGATGTCCAGAGCACCGCGACCCTGATCGGCGACCTGGCCAACGAGTCCCGGGATATCGGCAAGGTCCTGGATGTGATTCGCGGGCTGGCTGACCAGACCAACCTTCTGGCGCTGAACGCCGCGATCGAAGCGGCCCGTGCCGGCGAAGCCGGTCGCGGCTTTGCCGTGGTGGCGGACGAAGTTCGCGCACTGGCCCACCGTACGCAGCAATCGACCAGCGAAATTGAACGCATGATCGGCAGCATCCAGAGCGGCACCGAGCATGCGGTGGATTCGATGCGCAACAGCACCGAGCGCGCCGAATCGACCCTGAACATTGCCCGCGGCGCCGGTCTGTCGCTGGACACGATCAACAATGCCATCGTCGAGATCAACGAGCGCAACCTGGTGATCGCCAGCGCGGCGGAAGAACAGGCCCAAGTGGCACGGGAAGTAGATCGCAACCTGGTGAACATCCGGGATCTGTCGGTGCAGTCGGCAACCGGGGCAAGCCAGACGAGTGCGGCCAGTAATGAGTTGTCGCGGCTGGCAGTGGACCTGAATGGGATGGTTGGACGGTTCAGCCTGTAACGACTCGCACTGCCTCTGTGGCGAGGGCGCTTGCTCCCGCTGGGCTGCGTAGCGGCCCAAGCAGGCGCCACCGTGGGTAACATTTAATGTGCAGGCTGTTTTTCGACTGCTTCGCAGCCGAACGGGAGCGAGCTCCCTCGCCAAAGAAATGGAGCTCAACCTGAGAGAGCGGTCGTTGTAGTCAAAGCTTTTTGACAGCATCACATTTCAACAGGTTAGAATCGCTGGCACGCAGACTGCATGGTCAGTTTGCGCCCGCCTTTCAGCTTTCTGGAGTACTGCCTTTGAATGCGACGACCATCAACAGCCTGTTCTTGATCGGCGCGTTGCTGGTAGGTGCGAGCATTCTGGTGAGTTCACTTTCGTCGCGCCTGGGCATTCCTATCCTGGTGATCATCCTGGCCGTGGGCATGGCTGCCGGGGTTGACGGCGCCGGCATCATTTTCGATAACTACCCGACGGCCTATCTGGTCGGCAACCTGGCACTGGCAGTCATCCTGCTCGACGGCGGCCTGCGAACCAGGGTGTCCAGCTTCCGCGTGGCCTTATGGCCAGCACTGTCCCTGGCAACGGTCGGGGTATTGATCACCACTGGGCTGACCGGCATGGCGGCAGCCTGGCTGTTCAACCTGAACATGATCCAGGGCTTGCTGATCGGCGCCATCGTCGGCTCCACCGATGCCGCTGCGGTGTTCTCGCTGCTGGGCGGCAAAGGGCTGAACGAGCGGGTCAGCGCCAGCCTCGAGATCGAATCCGGCAGCAACGACCCGATGGCGGTGTTCCTCACCGTAACTTTGATCGACATGCTAGCCAGTGGCGAGACCGGTTTGCACTGGAGCCTGCTGGGACATCTGGTGCGTGAGTTCGGAATCGGTGGCCTAATCGGCCTGGGCGGCGGCTGGGTCATGTTGCAACTGGTCAACCGGATCAACCTGGCTAACGGTCTGTACCCGATCCTGGTGATCGCCGGCGGTCTTGCAGTGTTCGCGCTAACCAATGCGTTGCACGGCAGCGGTTTCCTCGCGGTGTACCTGTGTGGCCTGGTGATCGGCAACCGCCCCGTGCGTAGCCGTCATGGCATCCTGCACATGCTCGACGGCATGGCCTGGCTCGCGCAGATCGGGATGTTCCTGGTGCTCGGCCTGCTGGTAACACCCCACGACTTGCTGCCGATCGCCCTGCCCGCCTTGGGCCTGGCGTTGTGGATGATCCTGTTCGCACGGCCGCTGTCGGTGGTGGTCGGCCTACTGCCGTTCAAAGCCTTCCATGGCCGCGAAAAAGCCTTTATCTCCTGGGTGGGACTGCGGGGGGCGGTTCCGATCATTCTTGCGGTGTTCCCGCTGATGGCCGGCCTGCACAATGCCCAGCTCTACTTCAACCTCGCATTCTTTATCGTGCTGGTGTCGCTGCTGGTGCAGGGCACGAGCCTGCCCTGGGTGGCAAAACTGCTCAAGGTAACGGTTCCGCCTGAGCCCTTGCCGATCTCCCGGGCCGCGCTGGAAGTGCATGTAACCAGTGAGTGGGAGCTGTTCGTTTACCGCCTCGGCGCCGAAAAGTGGTGCATCGGCTCGCCCCTTCGCGAGTTGAAAATGCCGGAAGGCACCCGCATTGCGGCCCTGTTTCGTGGCCAGCAACTGCTCCATCCGTCGGGTAGTACGGCACTCGAAGTCGACGATTTACTCTGTGTTATCGGCCACGAACACAACCTTCCAGCCCTGGGAAAACTCTTCAGCCAGGCCCCGCAACGGGGGCTGGATTTGCGCTTTTTCGGCGACTTCGTTCTCGAAGGAGATGCCCAGCTGGCTGCGGTTGCTGCCCTATATGGGTTGAAGGTTGAAGGCATCGACCCGGACATGTCCCTGGGCCGCTTCATCGCGCAAAAAGTGGGTGGGGCGCCGGTAGTGGGAGACCAAGTCGAGTGGAACAGTACCATCTGGACCGTCGCGGTCATGGACGGGAACAAGATTGGCAAAGTCGGCGTCAGATTCCCCGAAGGAAGTCGCCCGGGTCCGGGACTCTTCCTCTAAACTCCACACTTCGCCAGCATTCGATCGGTCTCTATGTCAACCCTGCGCACCTTTTTCTTCATGGCCCTGCTGGGCTTGAGCCTATCTGTCGGTACGTTGCAAGCCGCCGAGCCACCTACCAGCGAAGCCGTGCAGGCGAGCCTGGACAAGATTGCCGACCGCAAACTGCCGGAAGCCGATCAGAAAGCCCTGCAGAGCATCCTGCAAAACACCCTGACCCAGCTCGACAATCAGCGCGATTACGAGCAGAAACTGGCAGCGCTCAAGCAGCAACTGGCTACCGCGCCCAAGCAGAACATAGAGAACCAGCGCGAACTGGTGCGCCTCAAGGGCACCAAGGTGCTGCCGGTGGAGCAGCGCTTCGCCAGCCTCTCGATCCAGCAGTTGGAGCAGATGCTCACCGAGCGCTCTACCCAGCAAAGCGATCTGCAAAAGGCCCTGGCGGATGCCAACAGCCTGGTCATCACTGCCCAGACCCGACCCGAGCGCGCCCAGGCAGAGATTTCCGCCAGCCAGACACGCATCCAGCAGATCAACAATATTCTCAAAGCCGGCAAGGACGCGGGCAAGACCCTGAGCAGCGAACAGCGCGACCAGCTCAACGCCGAACTCGCCGCACTGAACGCATTGATTCCCTTGCGTCGCCAGGAACTGGCGGGCAACAGCCAGTTGCAGGACCTGGGCAACAGCCAACATGACTTGCTGACGGAGAAATCGGATCGCCTGGATCAGGAAATCCAGGAGTTGCAGAACCTGATCAACCAGAAGCGCCTGGCACAATCCCAAGAGACTGTGACGCAGCAGTCCATTGAGGCGCAAAAGGCCGGGGGTAGCAGCTTGCTGGCCACGGAAAGCTCGATCAACCTGAAACTGTCCGACTACCTGCTCAAAACCACTGACCGCCTTAACATCGTCACCCAGCAGAACCTGCAGACCAAACAGCAATTAGACAGCGTCACCCAGAGCGACTCGGCCCTGGACGAGCAAATCAACGTGCTCAAAGGCAGCCTGCTACTGTCGAAGATTCTCTACAAACAGAAGCAGGCCCTGCCGCGCCTCAAGCTGGATCGCGACCTTGCGGACCAGATCGCCGACATTCGCCTGTACCAGTTCGACGTAAGCCAGCAACGGGAGCTGCTGAGCAACCCGGCCACCTACGTCGACAACCTGCTGTCCGCCCAACCGCCGGAACAAGTTACCCCGCAACTGCGCAAGAGCCTGCTGGAGCTGGCCAATACCCGGGCAGACCTGCTGGAGCGGCTGAACCGCGAACTGAGCGCCGTACTCAACGAATCCATCACTCTGCAAATCAACCAGAAACAACTGCTGAGCACTGCGCAAAACTTGCGCGCGACCCTCGACGAGCAGATGTTCTGGATTCCCAGCAACAAACCGCTGGATTTCGAATGGATGCACAGCGTGCCGGAGCGTCTGCAGCGCCAGGTCACCACGCTGCCTTGGGCCTCGAGCCTGAGCGAGCTGTCCGACGGCTTGACCCAGCGTCCGCTGCTGTTCCTGCCCCTGGCGTTGCTGATCGGTGCGCTGCTCTGGCGCCGCAAGAACCTATACGCTCGGCTGAACAAGGTCCACCAGGACATCGGCCACTTCAAGCGTGACAGCCAGTGGCATACACCGCAGGCAATTCTGATCAACATTCTGCTGGCGATGCCGGTGTCCCTGGGCCTGGCCCTGTGCGGCCTGGCCCTGCAGATCGACGCCCGCGGGCAGAACACCAACATGGGCGCGGCACTGCTGCAGATGGCGCAAGCCTGGCTGGTGTTCTACACCGCGTACCGCATATTGGCGCAGGGTGGCGTGGCGGAACTGCATTTCCGCTGGGAGAAGCCCCAGGTCGAATTCCTGCAGGGCTGGGTTCGTCGACTCGGATTGGTGGTGATGGCCCTGGTTGCCGTGGTGGCAGTCGCCGAGCTGCAACCGGCGGCGCTGGCCGATGATGTACTCGGCATGCCGGTGGTGCTGACCTGTTATGCGTTGATGGCCTGGCTGCTCAGCCGTCTGCTGATCAGCAGCCCGACTCACCAGAACGCCTCGCTGTTCCGCAAGGCCGTGGGCATCCTGTTTACCGCGCTGCCCATCGCGTTGTTCGTCGCGGTGTGCTTCGGCTATTACTATACGGCGCTGAAACTCAGTGACCGTCTGATCAATACGCTGTACCTGCTGATGTTCTGGCTGGTAATTGAAGCCACATTCGTGCGCGGCCTCAGCGTTGCCGCCCGACGCCTGGCCTATCAGCGCGCCTTGGCCAAGCGCCAGGCCGCCAAAGAAGCCGGCGATGGCGAAGCGGTGATCGAAGAGCCGACACTGGACATCGAGAAGGTCAACGAACAGTCGTTGCGCCTGATCCGCCTGGCGTTGCTGGGTGGTTTCATGGCGGCCCTGTACTGGGTCTGGTCGGACCTGATCACCGTGTTCTCTTACCTGGACAACATCACCCTCTACGAATACACCAGCGGTACGGGCGCCAACATGAGCATGGTGCCGATCAGCATCGGTGACATGCTCGGCGCACTGATCATCATCGGCATCACTTTCGCCCTCGCCCGCAACCTGCCCGGGCTGCTGGAAGTGCTGGTCCTGTCTAAGCTGAACCTGGCGCAGGGCAGTGCATACGCCACGACCACGCTGTTGTCCTACGTAATTGCCGGCGTCGGTTTTGTCTCGACCCTGTCGACCCTTGGCGTGAGCTGGGACAAGTTGCAATGGTTGGTGGCAGCGCTCTCGGTCGGCCTTGGTTTTGGCATGCAGGAGATCTTCGCGAACTTCATCTCCGGCATCATGATCCTGTTCGAGCGTCCTGTGCGGATTGGCGACACCATTACCATCGGCAACCTGTCGGGCACGGTGAGCAAAATCCGCATCCGCGCTACGACTATCACCGACTTCGACCGCAAGGACATCATCGTCCCGAACAAGACGTTCATTACCGGCCAACTGATCAACTGGTCCCTGACAGACACCATCACCCGGGTGACGCTCAAGCTGGGTGTCGATTACGGTTCGGACCTGGACCTGGTAAAAGAGCTATTGCTCAAGGCTGCCCGGGAAAACCCGCGGGTCCTGAAGGATCCGGAACCCCATGTGTTCTTCCTCAGCTTCGGCGAGAGCACCCTAGACCACGAGTTGCGCATGCATGTACGTGACCTCGGCGACCGCAACCCGGTACTCGACGAGGTCAACCGTTTCATCAATCGCGAGTTCAAGAAGCAGCACATCAACATTTCGTTCCGGCAGATGGAGGTCTACCTCAAGAACCTCAACGGTCAGGAATACAAAATGGTGCCGATTGAACCGGAAATCAAAACCAATGTGCCGCCCGTCGATGGCAAACCACCGCAGGAACCGCCTGCCGCCAAGCTCGACTAACCCGCCTATCCCTAGCAGAATGCTTGGACATTCTGCTGGAGATGGCCGGTGAAAGCCCTCGACGAACTGACCTTCGATAACCGCTTCGCCCGCCTGGGTGATGCATTTTCGGCCCATGTGCTGCCTGAGCCGATCGACAATCCACGCCTGGTGGTGGTCAGTCCTGCAGCCATGGCGCTGCTCGACCTCGACCCGGCCGAGGCCCAAACCCCGGAGTTCGCCGAGCTGTTTAGTGGCCACAAGCTCTGGGCCGACGCAGTGCCCAGGGCGATGATCTATTCAGGCCATCAGTTCGGCTCCTATAACCCCCAACTGGGCGACGGTCGCGGCCTATTGCTGGGCGAGGTCTATAACCAGGCCGGCGAACATTGGGACCTGCACCTCAAAGGCGCTGGCCAGACACCGTTTTCGCGCATGGGTGATGGTCGCGCGGTACTACGCTCCTCGATCCGCGAATTTCTTGCCTCAGAAGCGCTGCACGCGCTGAACATTCCCACTACCCGCGCACTGTGCGTGATCGCCTCCGACACCCCGGTCTGGCGCGAGAAGCAGGAGCGGGCGGCCATGGTCCTGCGTCTGGCGCCCAGCCACATCCGCTTCGGGCATTTCGAATATTTCTACTACACCAAGCGTCCCGAACAGCAGGACGAACTGGGCCAGCACCTGCTGGCCATGCACTTTCCCGAATGCCTGGAACAGCCGGAACCCTACCTGGCGATGTTTCACGAGATCGTCGAACGCAACGCCGAGCTGATCGCCAAGTGGCAGGCCTACGGCTTCTGCCATGGGGTGATGAACACCGATAACATGTCGATCCTGGGCATCACCTTCGACTTCGGGCCGTTTGCGTTCCTTGATGACTTCGACGCCAATTTTATCTGTAACCACTCCGATGATCAGGGCCGCTACTCGTTCAGCAACCAGGTACCGATTGGCCAATGGAATCTCAGCGCGCTCGCCCAAGCACTGACCCCGTTCATCAGCGTGGAAGCCTTGCGCGAAACCCTGGGCCTGTATTTGCCGCTGTACCAGGCCCATTACCTGGACCTGATGCGCCGTCGCCTCGGCTTGACCACCGCCGAGGACGATGACCAGAAACTGCTCGAACACTTGCTGCAACTGATGCAGAACAGTGGAGTCGACTACACCCTGTTCTTCCGCCGCCTGGGTGAAGATTCCGTGGAAATGTCGGTTGCCCGACTGCGTGATGAATTCGTCGATATCAAGAGCTTCGATGCCTGGGCCGAGCTCTACATCGCCCGGGTTGCCCGCGATGGCGAGACGGATCAACAGCAGCGCCGCCAACGCATGCATGCGGTCAACCCGTTGTATATCTTACGCAACTACCTGGCACAGAAAGCCATCGATGCTGCTGAGAGCGGTGACTATTCAGAAGTCCGCCGACTGCATGCGGTGCTGAGCAATCCATTCGAGCAGCAGCCAGGGATGGAGGCCTACGCCGAACGGCCGCCAGAGTGGGGCAAGCATCTGGAGATCAGTTGTTCTTCGTGATGGTTGTCCGATAAAAGTCGCTACCGACAAACCTTCTTTCCAGGAACGCCTCATGACCGACCCACTCCTCATTCCCTGCCCCCATTGCAACGGGCTCAATCGCATCCCCGCCGAGCGCCTGGCCGACCAGCCGAAGTGCGGCCGCTGCAAGGCTCAGGTGCTGCTGAATGCACCGTTTGAGCTGAAACAGGGTGATTACGCCAGCCAGATCAAGGGCGATCTGCCGTTGCTGGTGGACGTTTGGGCCGAATGGTGTGGGCCGTGCAAGTCATTTGCGCCGGTGTTCGAACAGGCTGCCGCGCAGTTGGCGGGTAAATGCCGGCTGGCCAAGCTGGACAGCGAGGCCAACCAGCAATTGTCGGCACAACTGGGGATTCGCTCGATCCCCAGCCTGATTTTGTTCAAGAACGGTCGGGAAGTGGCGCGACAGAGCGGGGCGCTTGCGTTGCCGCAGTTGATGAGTTGGTTGCGTAGCCAAGGAATCTGACAACCGCTTTAAGGATCGCAGTCTTGGGCGGCGCCTACAGAAATTTTGGACCACCTCGGTCCCTGTACGAGCTGCCGGAGGCTGCGATTTTTTGACCTTCAGGCGTTTTCGAGCAGGTTATGCAGCTCCACAAACTGCTGGGTCAACTTGTGCCGCGGATCCAGGTGAATCAGCGGTGTATTGGCCTGGTGCGACTCTCGCATGCGCACCGATGTGCCGAGGTAAACCGGTAGCACCGGCAATCCTTCAGCAATCAACTCATCAAGGATTTGCTGGGGCAGACTTGCCCGGGCCTGGAACTGGTTAACCACAATGCCTTCTACTTCCAGACCTTCGTTGTGGTCCTCTTTCAGCTCTTCGATCTCCGCCAACAGACCATACAGCGCCTGACGCGAAAAACTATCGCAATCGAAGGGTATTAGCACTCGATCGGCGGCAATCAGCGCCGATACTGCGTAGAAATTCAGAGCTGGAGGCGTATCCAGATAGATCCTGTCGTAATCCTCAGACAGCTCGTCCAGCAGTTTGCGCAGCTTGTTGATCTTGTGTTTCGCCTCCAGCTTGGGCTGCAAGTCAGCCAATTCGGCGGTGGCGGTGATGACGTGGAGATTATCAAAGGGGGTTTCGTAGATATCGACCTGGTTTTTCTTGGAGAACGGTCCGGAAGACAACGTTTGCTTGAAGAAATCGGCTATGCCCATCGGGATGTCATTGCCAGTGAGTCCGGTCAGGTACTGAGTGGAGTTGGCCTGGGCATCGAGATCCACCAATAGGGTGCGATAGCCCTCGCTGGCGCTGACCGCCGCCAGATTGCAGGCAATGCTGGATTTGCCTACGCCACCTTTTTGATTAAACACCACTCGCCGCATGTCAAAACCTCCGTGTATCAAAGAATGATCGAGTGTAGTGGTCCCGAGCGTCGCTTCGCTACCTTGTTGGAAAGAGGACTACAGGGTCAGACGAAATCTCTTAATAAAAAAGCGGCAATCCCAGTCAAGATGGCCGGATAGAGCCGACATACACGCTCATCCGGATGTGGATAATGGCAAAACGATATTTACCCACGAACCAGCTGGCCCATTTCCATTGAGCAAAATGTAACCTGCATTTGCTACGCACTGGCTGCACCGGGATAATGCGCGCCACCTGGCGCTTGACGCCGCGCCATGTTTGTCGCTGGTTTCGTGACTCACCGCGTCAAAAAAGCCCTCAGGGCGGGATGAATGTCTGTGATCGATTTCAACATCGCCCAATGGCGCGCGTGGGCTCCAGGGCTCGAAAGCGTGGACGATTGGCAGGCCTGGAGTCGTCAACCAGTGGTCCTGCAGGCCAGCGATGCAGCCCCAGACGTCTCATTTCTGCCCGCCATGCAGCGTCGCCGGCTCAGTCGTCTGGCGCGTATGGCCTTCAGTGTCGGCTGGCCGCTGGCCGATGGTCGACAAGACCTGCCGCTGGTCTTTGTTTCCCGACACGGCGAAACACCGCGCACTTTCGACATTCTCAGCGACTTGGCCGCCGACCAACCGCTATCACCGACCCAATTCAGCCTGTCCGTGCACAACGCGATCATTGGGCTGTGGTCGATCATGCGCGGTGAAACCAGTGAAATGACCGCGCTGGCTGCGGCCGGGGACGGGCTTGAACACGGCATGCTGGAGGCTGCGGCGTTGATCGCTGAAGGGGCGCCGGCCGTGTTGCTGGTGATCACAGAAGAGCAGCCGCCGCTTGCCTACTCGCAATGGATCGACGACGTGCCATTTCCTTATGCGCTGGGCCTGCTGATCACACCCGGCAACGATTGGCGGCTGTCCCTGAACAGCGCCCCGGATACATTGTCAAAAGCTCACTGGCCCCATGCCCTGAATCTCTTGCGCATTCTGCTCGGCCAGAAAACTACTTGCCAACATGCCTGGAAAAATCGTGTATGGACCTGGCAACGCAACCTTTGAACGAAAAGAGCCGCGACGCCTATTACTGGCGACTGCTGGCGACTGCCGCGAGCTTCACTCTATTTGGGTTGGGCGGGCTGTGCCTGCGCCTGGTGATCTTCCCCCTGCTCGCTTGCCTGCCGGGTGATCCACAGACCCACAGACTGCGCGCGCGGCGCACTGTGAGTCGCTGCTTCTGGTTCTTCGTGCGGTTCATGGCCCGGGCCGGTGTGTTGACCTACGATATCCAAGGCGCCGAAAAACTTGGCAGACCGGGGCAACTGATCATCGCCAACCACCCGTCGCTGATCGATGTGGTCTTCCTGATTGGTCTGGTTCGGCACGCCAACTGCGTGGTCAAGCAGAGCCTGTGGGAAAACCCCTTCACTCGCGGCCCGTTACGCAGCACCGAATACATCAGCAACGACGGCAGCCTGGACATGCTCGACACCGCCGCCGATGCACTGAAAAGTGGCCAGACGCTGATCATCTTTCCCGAAGGCACCCGCACCCAGCCAGGCAAATCGCCGGCCTTTCATCGGGGCGCCGCTTCAATTGCCCTTCGCGGTGCGAAAATCCTCACCCCGGTAACCATCAAGGTCAATCCCACCACGCTGACCAAAGCCGAGCCTTGGTATCGCATCCCCAAACGCCGTGTGCACTTCAGTTTCCATGTCGGAGCCGATATAGACCCACAGGCCTTTGCCGCCTGCGGCCCTGCACCGCAAGCCTCGCGCAAGCTCAACGATTATCTGCATTCCCATTACATTAAGGAGCTCGCCGAAGATGAGCGAACTACACCGTGAAATCAAACAACTGATCATCGATGCCCTGGGCCTCGAAGACATCAGTACGCAAGACATCGGCGACGACCAGACCCTGTTCGGCGAAGGCCTGGGCCTGGATTCGGTCGATGCCCTGGAGCTTGGCCTGGCCATCCAGAAAAAATACGGCATCAAGATCGACGCTGACGCCAAAGACACGCGCAATCATTTCAGCAATGTGGCGAGCCTTGCGGCGTTCGTTACTGCAAAACAGGTAGCTTGAGACCGGACCATGCAAACTCGTGACGATATTTTTAACACCTTGCGCGATGCCTTGGTCGAACTCTTCGAACTGGACCCTGAACGCGTGAACCTCGAATCCAACCTCTACCAGGACCTGGAGATCGACAGCATCGACGCAGTGGACCTGATCGACCACATCAAACGTCAGACCGGCAAGAAGATCGCCGCCGAGGAGTTCAAATCGGTGCGCACCGTCAGTGACGTGGTCGAAGCGGTCTACCGCCTGGTTCAACCGGTCGCATGAGGCGACTGATCGGCCTCGGCCTGCTGCTGGCGGGCCTGCTGTACCCCTTCGCGGTGTATTTCGGCATGGAACACTTTGCCCCTTGGCAGTTCGGCCTGCTGCTGGGAAGCCTCTGGCTGGCGCGGGCGCTGCTCGGCCCACGCAAACCGGGCAGCTTGTGGATGGCCGTGACGGCCATCATCTTTTGCCTGCTGCTTGCCTTGTTCGATAGCCCGCTGCTGTTGCGCTGGTATCCGGTGCTGATCAGCGCGTTCATGCTCGGCTTATTTGGTTTGAGCCTCAAATACGGTCCGCCGATGGTCGAGCGCCTGGCGCGCTTGCGTGAACCGCAATTGCCGCCCAAGGCCATTGTTTATACCCGCCAGGTGACGATTGCCTGGAGTGTGTTTTTTCTCTGTAACGGCTTGCTTGCGACAGCCCTGACACTCTGGGCCCCGCTAAGTTGGTGGATGTTGTACACCGGCCTGATTTCCTATGGATTGATGGGCCTGATGTTTGCCATTGAATGGCTGATACGACAACGGGTACGAGGCCACCCATGAACTGGATAAAGCTTGAGCAAATGCTGTTCAAGGCTCAGCCGGAGCGCGTCGTGACGGCCGAGCCGTTGCTCAACCATGCACAGCTGTGCGAATGCGCACTGCGTCTGGCTGGCGGCCTTGAAAGCCAGGGCGTTCGACGCATTGCCGTGCACCTGGAAGACGCCGCCGACCTGGCAATTGCCCTGCTCGGAGCCTGGCGTGCCGGCGTCAGCGTGCTGCTGCCGGCCGACTTGCAACCCGGGACCCGCCAACGCTGGTCCACGGAAGTCGACCTGTGGCTGACCGACCTGGCCGACGACGCACATCTGAACGATTACCGGGGTGAGCCCCTGAGCACCGCCGCGCTCGACCTGGACCACTGCCAACTAAGCCTGTGCACGTCCGGCTCCAGCGGCGAACCCAAGCGCATCGACAAAACCTTGCGCCAACTGGCCAATGAAGTACAGGCCCTGGAGACACTTTGGGGCGCCGACCTCAGCCAAGCCTGCATCATCGGCAGCGTCGCTACCCAACACATCTATGGGTTGCTCTTCCGAGTGCTATGGCCTCTATGCGCCGGTCGGCAGTTCGTGCGCAAGCAGCTGGCGTTCCCGGAAGACCTGCAGCGCGCCAGCCGCGAATATCCGACGTTCGCCTGGGTCGCCAGCCCGGCACTGTTAAAGCGCATGGGCGAGAACCTTGACTGGCCGGCCCTGAGCACGGTGCGTCGGGTGTTTTCTTCTGGTGGTGCGTTGCCGGTTGAAGCGGCGCGAAGCCTGCACCAGCGCCTGCAGCAGTGGCCGACGGAGATCCTCGGCAGCTCGGAAACTGGCGGAATTGCCTGGCGGCAGGCCGATGAGCTCTGGCAGCCGTTTGCCGACGTCGAACTGACTCTGGACGGTGACGGTGCGTTGCTTATCAGCTCCCCCTACATGCCCCCAGGGCATGTTGAACATACCGCAGATGCTGCGCAGATTGCCGCCGATGGCCGTTTCGAGCTACGAGGGCGGCTGGACCGAATCATCAAACTGGAAGAAAAACGTATCTCGCTACCGATGCTCGAACAGGCGTTGACTACCCATGACTGGGTGGCTGAAGCTCGCCTCGGAGTGGTTCAGGAAAACCGCGCGTCGTTGGGCGCGCTGTTGGTCTTGAGCGAATCAGGCTTGCACGCGTTACGCAATCAGGGCCGGCGCGCCCTAACGGACGAGCTGCGCCAGCACCTGGGCCAGCACTGCGAAACCCTGGCTTTGCCGCGACGCTGGCGTTTTCTGCGACAACTGCCGTTCAACAGCCAAGGGAAGCTGCTTCAAGCGGATGTCGAGGCGTTATTGCTGGCTGCTCGGCCGAAGCTGCCAGAAGTACTGCAACAGATCGAAGCCGATGGCGAGTGGAGCCTGCAATTGGCGGTGCCACCGGACCTCGCGTTCTTCAGCGGCCATTTCCCCAAGGCACCGGTGTTACCCGGCGTGGTGCAGGTAGACTGGGCTCTCGCCCTGGGTCAGCAGTTGATGAATCTGCCGGCAAAATTCGCCGGCATGGAAGTCCTGAAATTTCAGCAACTGGTGCGCCCGGGTGATCAGGTCCAGCTGCACCTGCGTTTTGATCCGGTGCGCGGCAAGCTGTATTTCGCCTATCGCAATGAAACCGCGACCTGTTCCAGTGGGCGGATTGTGCTGGAGGCGGCGAGCGATGCATAACCCCTGTGCCGTCATCCCGGTCTACAACCACGAAACCGCGATCACCGCTGTGGTCGAGGCGGTGCTCGGCAGAGGTCTACCCTGCATTCTGGTCGACGATGCCAGCGCCCCGTCCTGTGCAAAGGTGCTCGATCACCTGGCGCTGCACGAAGAGGTTTTCCTGATTCGCCTGACCGCCAACCAGGGCAAGGGTGGTGCGGTCATGACCGGCCTGCGTGAAGCGTCGCGCCTGGGGTTCACTCACGCGTTGCAGGTGGACGCCGACGGCCAGCACGATCTGCAAGACATCGCTACCTTCATCAAGCAGTCTCGAGCGCATCCCGAAGCGGTGATCTGCGGATACCCGCAATACGACGCCAGCGTGCCCAAGGGCCGCCTGTACGCTCGCTACCTGACCCACGTGATGGTCTGGATCAACACCCTGTCGTTGCAGATTCGCGACTCGATGTGCGGCTTTCGCGTATATCCGTTGCCGTCCACATTGGCCTTGATCGACTCGACGAAAATCGGCAAACGCATGGATTTCGACTCGGACATCCTCGTGCGACTGGCCTGGCGCAATCAACCGATGCTCTGGCTGCCCACCCGGGTTCATTATCCGCTGGATGGCGTTTCACACTTTCGCCTGGTCCACGACAACGTACTGATTTCGAGCATGCACACGCGGCTATTTTTCGGCATGTTGCTGCGGGCACCGGCGATTCTCTGGCAGCGATGGCGAACATGAGCAGCAACTCCAACAAGGCCCATTGGGCCGACCGTGAAGAGCGCGGCAGTTTCTGGCTGATGAAGCTCACCGCATTCGGTGCACGGGTGCTGGGCCGGCGCCTGTTGAGCCCACTTTTGTATGGCATCGTCCTGTACTTTTTCCTCTTCGGCCGAAGCGCTCGCCACAGCGCCTGGCAATACCAGCAGCGGCTTGCCGACTGGAGCGGTCGCAGCGCTTTGCGACCTACCCATTGGCGGGTGTTCGGCCAGTTCATGGCGTTTGCCGATTCGATGCTCGACAAGCTCGACGTCTGGAACGGCAAGCTGAGCATCGAGCAGATCGAAATCATCGACCCCGCCCTGCTGCGCGATAAATTGCGCGGCTCCCGCGGACAGATGCTGGTGGGTGCGCACCTGGGCAATCTCGAGGTCTGCCGCGCATTGGCGGAGATTGGCGAAAAGGTCACCATGAACGTGCTGGTGCACACCAAGCACGCCGAGCAGTTCAACCGATTGCTGGGGGAAGCCGGCGCGACCAACCTGCGCCTGATCCAGGTCAGCGAGCTGGACCCGGTGATCATGCTGCAACTGCACGAGCGCCTGGAACGTGGCGAGTGGCTGGCAATTGCCGGTGATCGAGTACCACTGCACGGCGGGCGCAGCGTTACGGTAGATTTTCTCGGCCATCAGGCCGCATTTCCGCAGGGACCATGGCTGCTGGCTGGCCTGCTCAAGTGCCCGGTCAACCTGTTGTTGTGCCTGAAGAAGCCAACGGGCGATTATCGGCTGACACTCGAACCGTTCACCGAGGCCGTGGTCTGGAAGCGCAGCGAGCGAGAACAGGTCATTCATCAGTGGGCCACCCGCTACGCCGAACGCTTGGGTCACTATTGCCTCGAAGCACCACAACAATGGTTCAACTTTTACCCTTTCTGGAAGCCCGATGACGACGCCAACGCTTGAGCCGGTTACCTTCGGCAAACTCCCCCTGAGTATTGAAGAGGTACTGGCCCTGGCCAATCGCCAGGTGCCTGCACAGTTGCAAGACGACGCCCTGTTTCGCCAGCGCATCGCCAAGGGCGCGCAGTTCCTGGATTCGCTGCTGGATAAGGAAGGGGTGATTTATGGCGTGACTACCGGCTATGGCGACTCCTGTGTAGTCGCGGTGCCGCTGCATCACGTTGAGGCGCTGCCTCGTCATCTGTATACATTTCACGGTTGTGGCCTGGGCAAGTTACTCGACGTCCAGGCGACCCGAGCCGTGCTCGCTGCGCGCCTGCAGTCGCTGTGCCAGGGTGTGTCAGGGGTTCGCGTGGAACTGCTGGAACGCCTCCAGGCCTTTCTCGAACACGACATTCTGCCGCTGATACCGGAGGAAGGTTCGGTGGGCGCCAGCGGCGACCTGACCCCGCTGTCGTATGTCGCCGCAACATTGTCCGGCGAGCGCGAAGTCATGTTTCGTGGCGAACGCCGGCCAGCCGCCGACGTCCATCGTGAACTGGGCTGGGAACCCCTGGTACTCAGGCCCAAGGAAGCCCTGGCATTGATGAACGGTACCGCCGTCATGACCGGCCTGGCCTGCCTGGCCTATGCGCGAGCCGATTACCTGCTGCAACTGGCCACCCGCATCACCGCAATGAACGTGGTGGCGCTGCAAGGAAATCCGGAACACTTCGACGAGCGCCTGTTCGCCGCCAAACCTCACCCGGGGCAAATGCAAGTCGCCGCATGGCTGCGCAAGGACCTGGCGATCGACGCTCCGACCGCGCCGCTGCATCGTTTGCAAGACCGCTATTCCCTGCGCTGCGCACCCCACGTCCTAGGCGTATTGGCCGACAGCCTGAACTGGTTGCGCTCGTTCATCGAAATAGAGCTCAACAGTGCCAACGACAATCCGATCATCGACGCTGACGCCGAGCGTGTACTGCACGGCGGACATTTTTACGGTGGTCATATCGCATTCGCCATGGATAGCCTGAAGACCCTGGTTGCCAACGTCGCCGACCTGCTCGATCGACAGCTCGCACTGTTGGTCGACGAGCGCTACAACCATGGCTTGCCGAGCAATCTGTCCGGCGCCACGGCTGATCGGGCGATGCTCAATCACGGCTTCAAGGCGGTGCAGATCGGCACAAGCGCGTGGACAGCAGAAGCCCTGAAGAACACCATGCCAGCCAGCGTTTTTTCCCGCTCCACCGAGTGCCACAATCAGGACAAGGTGAGCATGGGCACCATTGCTGCAAGGGATGCCATTCGCGTGCTGGAGCTGACGGAACAAGTGGCCGCCGCGACACTGCTGGCCGCCAACCAGGGCGTCTGGTTGCGCAGTAAAGCCGAGGACGCACGCCCATTGCCGCCGGCACTTGCCGCCATGCACGCGCAGCTGGCCGAAGATTTTCCGCCAGTCATTGAAGACCGGGCCCTGGAGAGCGAGTTGCGCCTATGCCTGAAGCGTATCGCCGAACAACACTGGAGGCTGCATGCGTAGCAAGGGCGTGCTGCACATTGATACGCAAATCCTCGTGCCGTTCTTCGATATCGACACCATGAACGTCGTCTGGCACGGCCATTACATCAAATACCTGGAAGTCGCACGCTGTGCGTTGCTGGACCGGATCGGCCACAACTATAACGCCATGGTCGAGTCGGGCTACGCCTGGCCGGTGATCGACCTGCAGCTGCGGTATGTGCGTGGCGCGGTGTTCGGCCAGAAGCTCAACGTCCGGGCGAATCTGGTGGAATGGGAGAACCGGTTGAAGATCAACTACCTGATCACCGACCTGGAAACTGGCGAGCGCCTGACCCGCGCCGTGTCCGTACAGGTCGCCGTCGACATGACTAGCCGCGAGATGCAGCTCGCTTCACCGAAGATTTTCACCGATGCAGTGCAAAAGGTGCTCGAATGAACTTGCGGATAACCTGCTGCAAGTTTTTGTCGGCAGGCGTCATGCTGCTGGGTTCTTCGCTGGCCCAGGCTTTTGATCTGCAACAGCTCAGCGATCAACTGGCTAAACCTGATGTGATCCACGGTAGTTTCATCCAGGAAAAACACCTGCGCGCCCTGCCCCAACCGCTGACCAGCAAGGGCACATTCGTCCTGGCAAAAAACAGTGGCCTGCTCTGGCTGCTGAAAACCCCGCTGCAACAGGATTACCGGATTACCGCCAAGGGCATCGCCCGGCGCGACGGCAACGGCTGGCAAATGCTGCCGGGCAAGAGTGCCGGTGCTGAGCAGAACCGTCTGTTCCTCGCGGTGCTGCAAGGCGACAGCAGCGGGCTGCAACGGGATTTCGAACTGTCGCTCAGTGGCGATGCACTGGACTGGAAGTTGACCCTGATCCCGCGCTCGCTGCTGCTCAAGCAGGTATTCAACCAGATCAACATCACTGGCGCCGAGTTGGTGCAAAACATCGAATTGCTCGAAACCCAGGGCGACAGCACCCTTTTGCGCATGCAGGACAGTACGAGCGCACAACCGTTGAGCGCAGTGGAGCAAAATGACTTTGCCGAGTGAGCGCAGGCTGCCGCAGATTTTCCTTAGCCTGCTGGTGCTGGTGCTGGCGCTTGCCGGTTGGCAATGGCGCGACGGCCCGCCGCTGTCGGCCAACCTGATGGAACTGGTGCCCGGCACCGCGCCGGACGCACTGAAGTTGCGCGCAGAGCAGCGCATGCAGGAGCCGTTGAATCGCGAAATGCTGGTGCTGGTCGGCCACATCGATCGCCAGCAGGCGGTGGCCATGGCGCAGAAACTCGGCGAGCGATGGCAGGCAAGCGGGCTGTTCGAAAAGGTCCAGTGGAGCCTGCAAGGCGACTTGCCGGCACTGCGCACGCAGCTGCTGCAAGGTCGCTTGGCAATGCTCTCGACCGAGGATCGCCAGCAGTTGATCGAGCACCCCGACACCTTCATCCAACAGCGCGTGCAAGCGCTGTTCGACCCCTTCACCAGCTTCAGCCTGGTTCCCAGCCAGGAAGACTGGCTGGGCTTGACCGGACGCATCCAGAACAGCCAGCCGCAGCAAGGTGCCGTACAACTGGACATCGGCAGCGGCGCGCTGATCGCCGATGCCGACGGCAAGAGCTGGGTGTTGCTGCGTGTGCGCACCAGCGGAAACGCGTTTGACATGACGCTGCCCCTGCAGGTCGCCGACCTGCTAAAAAGCAGCCGAGCCGAAGCCGCCGAAGCCCATGTGCAACTGCTGGCGGCCAGCGGGCTGCTATACGCGGCTAACGGCCAGCAACAAGCCACCCGCGAGATGACCTGGGTAGGCGGCGGCGCCACGATCGGGATTCTCTTGCTGCTGCTCCTGGCCTTCCGGTGCTGGCGGGTGTTGCTCGCCTTTGTCCCGGTGCTGGCGGGCATGCTCTTTGGTGCGGTGGCCTGCGTCGCCCTTTTCGGCCATATGCATGTGATGACGCTGGTGCTCGGTTCGAGCCTGATCGGCGTTGCGGTCGACTACCCGCTGCATTACCTGTCCAAGAGCTGGAGCCTGAAACCCTGGGGCAGTTGGCCAGCCCTGCGCCTCACCTTGCCCGGCCTGACGCTCAGCCTGATTACCAGCTGTATCGGCTACCTCGCCCTGGCCTGGACGCCATTTCCAGCGCTCACCCAGATCGCGGTGTTTTCCGCAGCGGGTCTGATCGGCGCCTACTTGTGTGCTGTCTGTCTGCTACCAGCGCTGCTCAAGGGTGTGCAATTGCGCCCCGCGCAATGGCCGCTGAGTGTTTGCGAAAACTTGCTGCTGTGCCGTGAAGCACTGCTAAAACGGGCCAGTACCCCAGTATTGTTGGCGCTGCTGGTCGCCTTCTGTACCGCCGGCCTGCTGCAACTCGACAGCAAAAACGATATTCGCCAATGGGTCGGCGCGCCCCAGCAACTGACGGACGAAGCCCAGACCATCGCCCGCATCACCGGGTATCAGCCCACCAGCCAATTCTTCCTGGTGCGGGCGGCTGATCAACAGCAATTGCTCGAACGCCAGACCGCGCTGAGCGAGCGTCTGGATCAGTTGGTCAACCTGGACAAACTCCAGGGTTATCTGTCCCTCAACCAACTGGTCAGCCCGCCCGAGGAGCAGCGCCAGGTGCGCGACGCATTGAGCAAGCTGGAGCAATTCTGGCAGCCGTTGCTCGACCTCGGAGTACCGGTCGCAGCACTGCAAGCCGAACTTGAAACCTTGCGCGCATTGCCAATCCAGGACGTCGACTCGGCCCTGCTCGGCCCTTTGGCAGAGCCCTACCGCACGCTGTGGCTCGGCTCGACCGATGACGGCGGCGTGGCGGCCATGGTCAGTCTGCAAGGCTTGAACAACCCATCGCTGCTGCAAGTCCAGGCACTGGACCTGCCCGGTGTCGAATTGGTCGATCGCCTCGGCGAATTGAACACTGTCTTCGCCGCCACCCAGATCAGTGCCGCTGAGTTAAAACTGGCTTCCTGTGTATTAATCGTACTGGTGCTGATCCTGCCGTTCGGTCTCGGCGGCGCCCTGCGCATCGTCACTCTGCCGCTTCTGGCCGCATTGTGCAGCCTGGCCAGCCTTGGCTGGCTTGGGCAGCCGCTGACACTGTTCAGCCTGTTCGGCCTGCTGTTGGTCACCGCCATCAGCGTCGACTACGCGATCCTCATGCGCGAGCAGGTCGGTGGTGCCGCAGTGAGCCTGCTGGGTACCTTGCTCGCGGCGCTCACTACCTGGCTGTCGTTCGGCTTGCTGGCGGTATCGAGCACTCCGGCGGTGAGTAGCTTCGGCCTTTCGGTGAGCCTGGGTCTGGCGTTCAGTTTCATCCTCGCACCTTGGGCAGGACGCCAGCGCCTGGCGATTCCGGCCGCAGAGTCGGTCGCATGAAGATCGCCATTACTGCGATTGCGGTGCTGTACCGGTACCTGCGGAACATCAATTACCCGAGAGAGGCCACCCCGCGCCTGGTGCAGACCGCCATCCTCATCGCCGTGACGTGCTGGACACTGTTCGCCATCGCCCAGGGCAGCCTGCATTTGAGCAGCCTGCTGCTGCCATTGGCCGGCGCCTGCCTGCCGTTGCTCCTGAGCCTGCTCGGCATGCGCCAGCCAGCACTGCACAGCGGCTGTTTCTTCGCACTACTGGTGGTTGCCGAACACCTCAAGCTCAATGCGTTGATTCTCGGCATCGGCTACCTGCTGTGCATGGCGGCCTTGAAAGTACCATTGGTCCTGCCGCTGCCTTCGGTCTGGATGAGTCGGTTGCAGACGAGTATCGCGACCCCGCTGATCCTCACGTTCGGCATCGTACAGATTGACGTCCATAGCGCCATGGACAGCCTCGGCTGGGTCCAGCTGGCAGCGCTGCTGATGTTACCGATCGCCAGCAAACTGCTGGGTAATTGGCTGGGACTGGGCTGGGCCGGTGCTTCGTTTGAAGGCGCCAGTCGCTGGTGGGAAAGTGTCCTGCTGAATATTCGCGGCTTGAGCGAGATCGTCTTTCTCAACCTGCTGCTGCAACAACACCTCATCAGCCCGGCGTTGTATTTTGCGCTGATGTTGATGGGACTGATCGCGACATGGCTGCCGGCACTGGTCGGTATGCACCGAATCCCCATGAATATCGCCGCCCCGGCAAGGAACCCCCATGCCAACAGTTGAAACGGAACGTCGCCAGGTGGTAGTCATCGGCGCAGGGCCTTCGGGTGCCATCGCCGCCGCCCTGCTCAAGCGTAAAGGGCATGATGTGCTGATCATCGAACGTCAGCATTTCCCCAGGTTTTCCATAGGCGAAAGCCTGCTGTCCCACTGCCTGGACTTCGTCGAGGAAGCGGGCATGCTCGAGGCGGTAAACGCTGCCGGTTTTCAGCTGAAAACCGGTGCGGCCTTCGCTTGGGGCGAGCAGTACAGCACGTTCGATTTTGGCGACACCTTCAGCAATGGCAAACCGACCACCTTCCAGGTGCTGCGTGCCGATTTCGACAAGCTACTGGCCGACCAGGCCGCGCTGCAAGGAGTAGATATCCGCTACGGCGAAACCATCGTCAGCGTGGCCGTCGACCACGCCAAACCGCAACTCGGCGTGCAGCGCGAAGATGGTAGCGAGTACCGCATCGAGGCCGAATTCATGCTCGATGCCAGTGGCTACGGCCGGGTCCTCCCGCGCCTACTGGACCTTGAAGCACCGTCGAGCTTTCCGGTGCGCCAGGCCGTGTTCACCCATGTCGAGGACCACATCGACAACCCGGCCTTCGACCGCAGCAAAATCCTCGTCACCACCCATCCTGCCCAGCGCGATATCTGGTTCTGGACCATCCCGTTCAGTAATGGTCGATGCTCGGTGGGCGTGGTCGCGGCGGCGGAACATTTCCAAGGTCGCGCAGATAATCTCGACGACTGCCTGCGCGGCTTTATCGCTGAGACCCCAAGCCTGTCTACAGTGCTCGAACACGCGGTCTGGGATACACCTGCGCGCACCATTGGCGGTTATTCAGCCAACGTCAAAACCCTGCACGGCCCCGGCTTTGCCCTGCTGGGTAACGCCGCGGAATTCCTTGACCCGGTATTCTCCTCGGGCGTGACCATCGCCATGCGCTCGGCGAGCATGGCCGCTGCGGTCCTGCACCGCCAACTGCAAGGTGAAGATGTCGACTGGGAAACTGAATTTTCCACCCCGCTCAAGCGAGGTGTCGATACGTTTCGCTGCTACGTGGAAGGCTGGTACGCCGGAACCTTCCAGGATGTGATCTACCATCCGGGCAGCTCACCGGACATTCGCCGCATGATCAGCGCGATCCTCGCCGGTTATGCCTGGGACGAGCGCAATCCATTCGTCGCCGAACCCAAACGCCGGCTGCGGATGCTGTCGGAACTGTGCGCAAGGGATGCCACATGAGCTATTTGAGCGAAAATTACGTTGAGGAAACCCGCTTCGGTTTCTGGTTCCTGCGCAGCCACACCTGGCAGCACCATGTGTTGCGGGTGGCGATCAAGGACCTGCGCGGCCTGTTCAGCGAATCCCCGCCGACCAAACCAGTGCTGCTCGATGCCGGGTGTGGTCAGGGCAAGTCGTTCCAGCTGTTGCGCCAGACCTTTGAACCACTGCGTCTGACAGGCCTGGACGCCGACCCACACAGTCTTGAACTCAGCCGTGATGAGGCCGCGCGCCAGTGCATCGACGTGGAGCTGATCGGCAGCGACTGCGCGAGCATCCAGTTGCCGGACGCCAGTGTCGATCTGTTGTTCTGTCATCAGACGTTCCACCACTTGGTGGAGCAGGAACTAGCCCTGGCCGAGTTCTATCGGGTATTGAAACCGGGGGGTTATCTGCTGTTCGCCGAATCCACCGAGGCTTACATTGATACTTGGGTGATTCGCTGGTTGTTTCGCCATCCGATGCATGTGCAAAAAAGTGCCGCCGGGTATCTGCAGATGATTCGCCAACAGGGTTTCGAGTTCGGCCCGCAGAACGTTTCCTATCCGTACCTGTGGTGGAGTCGCGCCAAGGATTTCGGCCTGCTGGAACGCTTGGGGCTGCAACGGCCAAAAGCCGTCGGTGAGCGGGAAGAAACCCTGGTCAATGTGGTTGCGCGCAAACCGCTTGAAGGTGTCGTTTGATGGATATTTTCAATGCCTCGAAATGCCCAGCCTGTGGGAGAGAGCCTGCTCGCGTTAGCGGTGGCTCAGGCAACACGATTGTTGAATACATTGCCGCCATCGCAAGCAGGCTCACTTCCTCATTTTTGCTACTTGGCTCGATTCTGCTGCTGAGCGCCTGTGCCAGCCGGGCGCCGCTGCCCGAGCAAACGCCTGACCTGCGGCTGCCCCTGCAATTGCACATCCAGCGCCTGCAAGCCGACCAGCGCCTTGACTGGGTGCTGGTGATCCAGCGCGAGGGGCTGGGTATTCGCTGGTCGATGATGGACTTGCTGGGCATTCCCCAGGCCCGACAGAAACTGGTCGACGGCAACTGGCACGCCGACGGCCTGCTGCCACCCAATGCGGAAGCACGGGAATTGTTCGCCGCGTTGCTGTTTGCGCTGACACCGGAAGCTCAGTTACGAGGCAACTACCCGACCGCCTGGCAACACGGTGCGCAACGGTCGTTGCCCGAGCGTTGGGATGTGCGCTATGCGCAATCGCAAAATTTCGATCTGACCCTGAGCAAAGGTCTGAAATACCAGGTCACACCCTTGGGAGGGGACACGCCATGACGGCCTATTTGAATGCCCTCGGAGTGATCTGTGCCCTGGGCCGTGGCAAGGAGGAGGTCAGCCGCAGGCTGTTTGCCGGCGACACCTGCGGGATGCGCGACGAAGCCGGCTGGATTGTGGGACGTACAGTGCCGGTAGCGGCTGTGCAGGGTGAACTCGCACAGATCCCCGTCGAACTGGCGGAGCAAGGCAGCCGCAACAATCAGTTGCTGCTGGAAGCCGCCCTGCAGATTCGCGAGGACATTGACCAGGCGATTCAGACCTACGGTCGCGATCGCATCGGCGTGGTACTGGGCACCAGCACCTCTGGCATAGACGAAGCCAGCCGCGGCCTGGCCCATTACATCCGCGAGGACGTGTTTCCCGCTGACTACAACTACCAGCAACAGGAACTCGGCGCGCCGGCAAATTTCCTCGCCGACTGGCTGCAAACGAGCGGTCCGGCCTATGTGATCTCCACAGCGTGCACCTCAAGTGCCCGGGCCCTGATGAGCGCCCAGCGCCTGCTGAACATGGGGTTGTGCGATGCGGTACTGTGCGGCGGAGTCGACAGCCTGTGCAAGCTGACCCTCAACGGCTTCTCTGCACTGGAGGCGGTTTCCGGACAGCGTTGCAACCCGTTTTCAATCAATCGCAACGGCATCAACATCGGCGAAGCGGCCGTGCTGTTTCTGATGACCCGACAGGCCGGCAGCCGCGCGCCGATTGCACTGCTGGGCAGCGGCGCGAGTTCCGATGCTCACCATATTTCCGCTCCGGAACCGGCTGGCCGGGGCGCCCTGCAGGCCATGCGCAAGGCTCTGGATCGTGCGAGCTTGCAACCGGGGCAGATTGCCTATCTGAACCTGCACGGCACGGCCACACAACATAATGATTCTATGGAAAGCCTGGCGGTGACAACACTGTTCCCTGGCGGTGTGCCTTGCTCGTCGACCAAACCACTGACCGGCCACACCCTCGGCGCCGCCGGCGCCCTGGAAGCTGCGTTCTGCTGGCTGAGCCTCTGCACTGACAATCTACAGCAGGCTTTGCCGCCGCATGTCTGGGATAGCCAACCCGACCCCGACCTGCCCCGACTGAAATGGGTGACCACGGCTGATCGCCTGTCGTCCATTGCACCCCGCTACCTGATGAGCAATTCCTTTGCCTTTGGTGGCAACAACGTCAGCCTGATAATCGGAGACGCACCATGATCGACTGGCCGCTCGCCGAACTGCTGCCTCACGCTGGCGACATGATCCTGATCGAACAGATCCTGTCGTACGATGAGGAGCAGATACTCACCCGCCTGACTGTCAGGCCTCACGGTCTGTTCAACCGCCCCGACGGCAGCTTGCCAGCTTGGGTTGGCATTGAGTTGATGGCCCAGAGCGTCGCCGCCTATGCCGGCTGTCACGCCCGTCAGCGCGGCGATGCGATCGCGCTGGGTTTCCTGCTCGGTACACGCAAATTCGAATGCAATGTCGAACATTTTCCGCTCGGCACCGAGCTGACCATCCACGGGCTGCGCTCGCTGGAAGATGAGAACGGCATGGGCGTGTTCGAATGTCATATCGATGCCCCCGGCATCCACGCCACCGCTCGTCTGAACGTGTTCCGCCCACCTCAGGCCGCGCAATATCTTGATGAATCAAAGGAGTCCAGTCATGACTGAATCCGTACTGGTCACCGGCTCCAGCCGTGGTATCGGCCGCGCCATTGCCTTGCGTCTGGCCCAGGCCGGGCATGACATCGTGCTGCATTGCCGCAGTGGCCTGGCCGAGGCTGGCGCGGTCAAGGCAGAGGTTGAAGCCTTTGGCCAAAAAGCACGCATCCTGCAATTTGATGTGGCAGACCGCGCCAGTTGCAAAGCCATCCTTGAAGCCGACGTTGAGACCCATGGTGCCTATTACGGGGTGGTGCTTAACGCCGGACTGACCCGCGACGGTGCTTTTCCGGCGCTGAGCGAGGATGATTGGGATGTGGTGATGCGGACCAATCTGGACGGTTTCTACAACGTCCTGCACCCGGTGATGATGCCGATGATCCGTCGTCGCGCGGCCGGGCGCATTGTCTGCATCACCTCGGTATCGGGATTGATCGGCAACCGTGGCCAGGTCAACTACAGCGCTTCCAAGGCGGGTCTGATCGGCGCGGCGAAAGCCTTGGCGATCGAACTGGGCAAACGCAAGATCACCGTCAACTGTGTCGCACCCGGGCTGATCGACACGGCGATGCTCGATGAAAACGTGCCGGTGGAAGAACTGATGAAAATGATTCCCGCACAGCGCATGGGCACCCCCGAAGAGGTGGCCGGCGCGGTGAATTTCCTGATGTCGGCGGAAGCGTCGTATATCACCCGCCAGGTTCTGGCAGTCAACGGAGGCCTGTGCTGATGAAGCGTGTCGTCGTCACCGGCATGGCCGGCATCACTTCTTTGGGCCGCGACTGGGAAACCATCGCCGGCAACTTCGCGGCCAACCGCAGCGGTATCCGCCGGATGGACGAGTGGGATCGGTTCACCGAACTGAACACTCGCCTGGCCGGGCCCATTGATGACTTCAAGGTACCAAGCCACTGGACCCGCAAACAACTGCGCAGCATGGGGCGCGTGTCGCGCCTTGCAGTTGGTGCTTCAGAGCGGGCACTGGCCGATGCCGGGTTGCTGGGCGATGAGTCGATCAAGGACGGACGCATGGGCGTGGCTTGTGGTTCGTCCACTGGCAGCACCGACGAAATCAAAGCCTTCGGCAATATGCTGCTCAATTCGGTGGCCGAGGGGCTGAACGCCAACTCCTACGTGCGCATGATGCCGCACACCACGGCGGCGAACATAAGCATCTTCTTCGGCCTCACTGGACGCCTGATCCCCACGTCCAGCGCCTGTACCAGCGGCAGCCAGGGCATCGGCTACGCCTACGAATCAATCAAGTTCGGTCGCCTGCCGCTGATGCTCGCCGGCGGTGCCGAAGAACTGTGCCCCACCGAAGCCATGGTCTTTGACGCGCTCTACGCCACCAGCCTGAAAAACGACGCCCCGCAGACGACCCCGCGCCCTTACGACAAGGGCCGTGACGGCCTGGTGATCGGCGAGGGTGGCGGCATGCTGGTACTTGAAGAGCTGGAGCACGCGCTGGCGCGTGGCGCGCGCATTCACGCCGAACTGGTCGGCTTTGGCAGCAACGCGGACGGTCAGCACACCACCCGTCCGGAGCAGGTCACCATGCGCCGGGCCATGGAGCTGGCGCTTGAAGATGCCGGGTTGCAACCGAGCGACATCGGCTATGTGAACGGCCACGGCACCGCCACTGAACAAGGCGACATTGCCGAAACCCTGGCGACCAGCGCGCTGTTTGGCGAACACATGCCTATCAGTTCGCAGAAGAGTTTCCTCGGCCATACCCTCGGTGCCTGTGGCGCGCTGGAGTCCTGGTTCAGCATCGAAATGATGAACAGCGACCTGTATGCCCATACCTTCAATCTGGATGACATCGACCCGCACTGCGGCAAGCTCGATTACCTGCGCGGCGAGTTCCGGCAGATGAGTAATCAGTATGTGATGAACAATAATTTTGCGTTTGGCGGGGTGAATACTTCGCTGATTTTTCGGCGGTGGTCTTGAGCGGTTGATAGCTGATTAAAATCAAAAGATCGCAGCCTTCGGCAGCTCCTTGGGGATTGGTGTTCACCCCGTCGGAGCTGCCGAAGGCTGCGATCTTTGCTTTTTGCTTTTGATACAGGTTAGCCAACCGGGGTAACCAACAAAGTCAGCACAACCGCCATCAAGTCTAAGGATGGGGAAAACCTGACCGGATGGAAGCCAAGCGCCTGTCAAACACCCCGGCGACTAATCCCGGTCACTGAAGATCAGTGACCGAACCAAATTACCGACCGCCCCCAAGACTCACAAGTCAGCGGATTCCGGCGTTGTTGTAGGGCAAGGCTCCTGAATGCGTAGCCTTGGGATGTCAGAGGTTTCCAGAGTGATGGTGAATGTTAAGCCACCATCGCTGGCAAGCCAGGCTCCCACAGGTGGCGGCGATGCAGGCTGGGTCACTCCTTCAGGGGCTCAACCTTCCTCGTCAACAACGCCACAAACGCCCGTGCCATCGGCGATTTCTGATCCTTGCGCTGCACCAGCCAAACCGCCGACACCGCCGCCGGATCCAGCAAGGGCCGGTACACCACCCCGTCAATCCGCATTCGCTGATACGACGCCGGCAGTACCGAGACGCCCAACCCCGCAGCCACCAGGCCGATGATGGTCATTGCCTCTCCGGCCTCCTGCGCGAAGTGCGGGCTGAAACCGGAGTCGCGGGCCAGGCTCAGCAGTTGTGCGTATAGCCCGCTGCCATAGCTGCGCGGGAAAAACACGAACGGTTCAAGGGCCAACGCCGACAGGAACAGTCCCTGCTCGCTGCCGTTCACCAGCGGATGTTTGGAGCTGAGCACGGCTACCAGCGGCTCGCTCATTAACTCGACTACGCTCAGGGAGTCCGGCAGTCCCAGCGGGCGCATGATGCCGACTTCAATCGACTCATCCGCCAGCGCGTCGGCCACCTGGGTGCTGCTCATTTCCCGCAGGTTCAAGTGCACTGCCGGAAAGCGCTGGCGGAATGCGAAAATTGCCTGGGGGATGGTCGAGTTGAACGGTGCCGAGGAGGTGAAGCCGATTTTCAGTTCCCCCAGCTCGCCCAATTGCGCCCGACGAGCAACATCGGCGGCTTTGTCGACCTGCGCCAGCACCAGTCGTGCCTCCTGCAGAAACAACCGACCGGCCTCGCTCAGCTCGACCCGACGATTGGTACGCTCAAACAGTCGCGCCCCCACCTCTTGCTCCAGTGCCTGTATCTGCTGGCTCAAAGGCGGTTGCGCTATGCCCAGCACCTGTGCGGCGCGGCCGAAATGCAGTTCTTCGGCGACGGCAATGAAGTAACGTAAGTGGCGCAATTCCATGAAAACCCCATTAGGTCGCAAAAGCTCTTAAACAGGTCGAACAATATATTGGATTGAATCATTAGGCAGCTATATGCTTTTTTCATTGCCTGACCGGCTGCCCGCTCCCGAGGTCCGAAGTGAAAACTGTTGCTGCGCCACTCGCCCATGAAGTCCCGCCTTGCGAAGTGGACGATGTCGTCGCCGAGTTCAAGGAGATCTACATCGAGAAAGGCACGCCGATGTTCATGCGCACGGTTCTGGCGCTGTTCTGCGGCGGCTTTGCGACGTTCGCCCTGCTGTACTGCGTGCAGCCGATGATGCCGCTGCTATCCCATGAGTACTCGATCAATGCAGCCCAGAGCAGCCTGATCCTATCGGTGGCCACCGGGATGCTTGCCATCGGCCTGCTGATCACCGGCCCCATCTCCGATCGGGTCGGACGCAAGCCGGTAATGGTCGCAGCGTTGTTTGCAGCGGCGTTGTGCACTATCGCCAGCTCGATGATGCCAAGCTGGCATGGCGTGTTGCTAATGCGCGCGCTGATTGGCTTGTCATTGAGCGGTCTGGCAGCGGTGGCCATGACCTATTTGAGCGAAGAGATCCACCCTCAGCACATCGGGCTCGCCATGGGCCTGTACATCGGCGGCAATGCGATTGGCGGGATGAGCGGACGTCTGATCACGGGCGTATTGATTGACTTCGTCAGCTGGCACACGGCGATGCTAGTGATCGGCGGCCTGGCATTGATTGCGGCGGCGCTGTTCTGGAGGATTCTTCCGCCGTCGCGCAATTTCCGCCCACGCTCACTGCATCCGCGCAGTTTGATCGACGGGTTCACCATGCATTTTCGTGACGCCGGGCTACCGCTGCTGTTTCTTGAAGCCTTTGTGCTGATGGGTGCCTTTGTCACCCTGTTCAACTACATCGGTTATCGCCTGCTGGCAGCGCCCTACAACATGGATCAGGCCTACGTCGGTCTGCTCTCGGTGGTGTACCTGTCGGGCATCTACAGCTCGGCGAAAATCGGCGCCCTGGCGGACAAGCTAGGTCGGCGCAAAGTGCTCTGGTCGACCATCGTCATGATGCTCGGCGGCCTCGCCCTGACGATGTTCACGCCACTGCCATTGGTGATCATCGGCATGCTGATTTTCACCTTCGGCTTCTTCGGCGCGCATTCGGTGGCGAGCAGCTGGATCGGCCGCCGCGCGACCAAAGCCAAAGGGCAGGCATCGTCGCTGTATTTGTTCAGCTACTACGCCGGATCGAGCATCGCGGGTACTGTCGGCGGCGTTTTCTGGCACCTGGGTGGCTGGAACGGGATCGGGCTGTTTATCGGCACACTGCTGGTGATCGCGCTGCTGGTGGCGTTGAAACTGGCGAAGTTGCCACTGTTGCCGGGTAACGGCGCGACTATCTGAGTACGACCCGAGCTTCCAGGACGTTATCGCGTTTTTCCAGGCTCAGTGACTGCAGCGCAACACCGCCTCGCTCGACGCTGTCCAGCCATTGCAGCAGGCCTTCAGGGTTGCCGCTAATTGTCAGGCGCAGCAGTTCGTTGTCACTGTCCATTTGATGGATGTCGAGCCCCGCGGCGGTAGCACCATCGCTCACCCGCAGCGACAGCGGCTGGTCGGTAGCGCCGGCAACGATACTGCGAGGCTGGGCGTGCTGCAGTTGCGTGCGCAGTCCAAGCTGTTGCTGATAGTAGCGCTCGGTGCTTTCGAGGCGCAGGCGGCTCGGTTGCCAGATCAGGCTGTAGCCTGCAAAGACCAGCAACACCATCGCCATTGCCAGCAACAGCCGTTGTTCACGCGCGCTGATGCGCTGCCAGGCCTGCTTCATGCTCCGTCCTCGAAGGTAAGAGTGGCGTGCACCCGGTCATCTGCTTTGTTCGCGCTGTCCAGCCTGACTGGCATGCCTTGCTGTCGACCTCTCTCACGTAATTGCTCAAGTTCGGCGAAACTGTTGGCCGTGAGCTGGATTTTCCAGCCCTCCCCGGCACGCAACTCAACGCGCTGTACCTCGACGGAGCTGGCGCCGATGACGTGTTCGACAAGCTTGAGCAACTCGCTAGTGCGCGTGCTCTGCGATTGCGCAGGCGGGTGTTGCAGCACTTTGAGTTGCGCTGCCATGTCCATGGTGTGGGGCTGGTCGGGATAAAGGGCCTTGAACTGCTGCTCACTCTCCTGCACGAGCTGACGGCTCTGGCCCTCGACAAACCAAATCCGGGCTTCAGTGCCGCCCCAGGTCAACAGCAACGACGTGAACAACGCCAACGCGCCGATTCGCCAAGGCAGAGGTTTTTGGCTAGGCGCAAAACGCCCCTGCAGCAGATTGATGGCATGCGCCGGACGAACGTTCAGGCATTGATCGAAGAAGGCGTCACCCTGATGGTCATCCAGCCAATGGATGTCCGCAGGCAAGATCGGTCGCAGCGTTTTCAACCCCTCGTTCGACAATACCATCCGGGCCGGCAGCGCCCCACCCAGCAGCCATCGACCAAAGCACCGGACACCCAGGGGCTGAGTGTCGGGCAGCATATCGGCATCCACACTTGCACTACGCAATTCGACAGCCGATTCGGCCAGCAACGACAGGACCCCAGCCATTCGTTCCCGACCGATGACCATGACCGGATAGCGCCCGTCACTGTCGCGCGCACCTACGCTCACGTGCAGCTGCTCCAGCGGTTCGCTCAGTTGCTCTTCCACGGCAAACGCCACAGCCTGAGCACCGGGTTGACGCCGGGAGGGCCACGGCTCGCTGCGCACCCAACTGCACAATTCCATTGGCACCAGCAGATCAACCGACTGGCCCGCGAGGGCCTCCGCGGCTTGATGCAGCGGCATGGGCGTGCCCTGATGAAGCGCAGACCAGACGCGACACGGCCAGTCGGCAGATGGAGCTACCACGCCTTCGGCAGTCAGATACAGCCAGCTCTTCATTGCTGGACCTCGTTGGCAATCGCTGAAAGAAAACATCGTTGCAGAACTTTCCATTGCTGCGTCTTGGCATCACGCTCAACGTCCGTCACCAAGCGCAGGACGCGCCCACCCTGAGTTACTTCTACCGTGATCCGGAACCAGCGGCTGGTGATCCCCAGCCCATGACTGCTCAGGCCCAACCCCGAAATCAGCGGGTCTTGAGTAAACGCCTGGACACTGCCCCAGGCAGAACTCGATGCCTGACGGACCAGCGAGTCGGCGGTCGCGGCGTTGACATCACCCAATATGCTCAACACCAATGCCGGAGCGGTATTGATGTTCAGCGCCGCTTCGATGGGCAGCAGTGCCACCCAGGGCTCAAGCTCGCGCAAGCGCTGATCGTCCACGCCTGGCAGCAAGCGCAGCTGGCTCAATTCGCGCAATGCGCCCACCTGGCGCAGTTGCAAAGGCGCAAGATCGAGCGACGCCTGCAAGCGCTCCCAGCGGTTGAGCGTGACCTGGTCGATCTGGCCCGCAACCAGTAATGAATTGAGGTTGAACCGGCCACCCAGGTCATCGATATCGACACGGACCTGTGCGTCCTCGCTATCGAAGTCAAAAGTCAGCCGGGCCCATTCCTGTGTCCGATCGACTGTTTTATTGGAGGATTGAACCTGCAACACCATCAAAGCCCGGGTCTCTGCGCCGAATGCGAGCTGGCGCAGGTCGATCTGCTGCACCTGTTGACCGCTGCTCTGCAGCAACCGGTGATGGCTGCGCAGCAAGCCAGCGGTGATCAACAACGCGAGGCTCATGACCAGTAACACGCTGATCAACGCAAAGCCACCTGGACGCGGGCTCACCGCTGAGCGCCCGGCAACAGCAACACCCGGCGGATGGCCTCGAACCGTCCAACCGAAACCTGCACTTCAAGGGCCATCGCTGCTTTTTTGCCGGGCGCCGAAGCCCATTCGCGGCTCCATCCGGAATGGCTGTCGAACACGCGCCAGCGCAGCTGCCGGACATCGCCGAGCAACCTCTGCCGCTGCACGGATTGCGCACCGTCCGCCTGGCTGTCACGCCAAAGCACGCCATTGTCCAGACGATAGGTGAGCACCTGGCGCCCGCTGCGCGGCTGGTCCAGCGGGTTGCGCCAATTGCTGCGTTGCAGTTGCAAAACGTTTTTCTTGAGCGAAACAGGTTGTTCGGTGACGTGCATCACATCCCGTTCGATGACCGCCATGGCGCGCTGCAAACTGCGCAGCTCGCGCTCATGCGCCGCTGTCCCCTGCTGCATCCGGAGTACCCCATCGAACAGCTTCCAACTCGCCAGCCCAAGCATCGCAAAGATCGCCATGGCGATGACCAGTTCCAGCAGAGTGAAACCCTTTTGCTTAGTCTGCATGACGAGATACCCAGCCACTGGCGCGATGCAGGGTCGGTCCGCGAGCGTCCAGGCTGACTTCAACATCCAGCCTCAGCAGGCGCGGTTCATTCGCAGGACTGACGTGTTCACGCAGCACCCATTGGCGGCGCCCCATGCTGACTGTCTGCTGCCGTTGACCTAGGGTTACCGCTGGTTGCAGGTGCAATTCGTTCAACCGGTTATCGGCTACCCAGGTCGAGAAAACCCGCTCCTCGATCCGGCTCGTTTGCTTCACCACGTATTGACCCGCAGACAGGACGGCAGCTGCCAGCGTGGCAAAAATCCCTAGGGCGACCATGATTTCCAGCAGGGTAAAGCCCCGCTGCGGCGACCTGACAAGACGACTAACCATCGATCAGCACCTCGCCGATGCCGTCGCTGGAAAGGCTCAACCAGGTGGTGTCGGCAGTCATGAATGTCAGGGTAAAAACGCTGGTTTCGTCACTGCTGAGCATCAGCAACTGGGGCGGCCCGTCGTCGGCGCCCAGGCTTGAAATCCCACCGTCCAGTTCCAGATGCATCCGCAGGTTATCCGGCCAGGGATAGAAGAGCGTTATCGATTCCCATCCCTGACCTGCCAGGCGCATGCCCCGATAGCCGTCGGCACTCAGCCGTACGCCGTAGTCCAGGCCATCAAGCACCGCTCGTTCACGCAGATGGTGAATCAAGCTGACGATATTGCTTGCCTCTTGCCGCGCCTGCCGAGCCGGATTCTGGCCCATGGCAAGGCTCACCATGCCTAGCAGGATGCCGATCAGCACGATGACGATCATCAGCTCAATTAACGTGAAGCCGTCGCTGCGGTGGTGCATGAGTCAGGGACTCCAATTGCCGATGTCGGCGGCATGACCGTCACCACCCGCGACACCATCGGCGCCCAGGGAAAACAGATCGTAACCGCCGTCGACCGCACGCACGCCCGGATTGAGGTACTGATAAGGCGTGCCCCAGGGGTCAACCGGCATGCTCTTCAAATAACCCTGGGGATTCCAGTTGCGGGCCACCGGCGATCCCGGTGGCCGTTTGATCAAGGCCTCCAGATTCTGCTGGGTAGAGGGGTAGTGATGATTATCGAGGCGGTACATTTCCAGTGCAGTGGAAATCGCCTGGATGTCGATTTTTGCCGCGGTGACCTTGGCCTGATCAGGACGACTCATGAACTGCGGAACCACGATGGCGCCCAGCACGCCGATGATCACCACCACCACCATGATTTCGATCAGGGTAAAACCACGCTGGGCGCGGAAGCTCTTTGTTTGTAGTGCTTGCATGGATCAATTCACCAATTGGTTGAGGCTGAGAATTGGAAGCAGGATGGCCATGACGATCAGCAGCACGACGCCACCCATCACCACCAGCATCGCCGGCTCGAACAGGCTGACAACCAGGGCGATGCGCGCCGCCAGGCTGTTTTCCTGCTGCTCGGCGGCTTTGGCCAACATGCGGTCGAGTTCGCCAGCGCGTTCGCCGCTGGCGATCATGTGCAGCATCATCGGCGGGATGTCGCCACTCAGTTCAAGGCCACGGGTCAGGGTTGCGCCTTCCCGTACCGAGCGCGCCACGTCGACCATCCGCGATCGAATCTTCAGGTTGCCGATGACTGCCGCCGCAATCTCCAGCGCATCCACCAGGGGCACGGCACTTCTGCCAAGGATCGCCAGGGTGCTGGCAAACCGCGCGGCTTCCACCGCCCGCAGCACGTCGCCCATGACTGGCACGTTCAAGGCCAGTCGATGCCAGTGCAAGCGCCAGGTTGCCTTGCGCAGGCTCCAGCGCCACAGGCCTGCCAGCATCGCCAGCCCGAAAATCAACCACGGAAAATGCTCGCGCAAACCGTTGCTCACGCCGATCAGTGCCTGGGTCAGCCACGGCAGCGGCTGGCCGCTGTCGACGAAGATTTTTACGACGTCCGGCACCACGAACCCGAGAAGAAACCCTACGATCGCCACACTGGCCAACATCAGGATCAAGGGGTAAACGAGTGCCATCTGAATTTTTTGCCGTGAAGCCTGACGCGCCTGGGTGTAAGCCGCCAGCTGTTCGAGGACCTCTCCCAGGTGCCCGGAACGCTCGCCTGCCGCAACCGTTGCCCGGAACAACTCGGGAAATGCCCGGGGAAACATACTCAGCGCCATGGCCAGCGCATGCCCCTCCATCACGCGGCTCCTGACCGCCGACAACAACCCGGCCACTTTGCGCCGGCTGCTCTGCTTCGCCACCGCATCCAACGCTTCTTCCAGGGGTAGGCCAGCCTGGACCAGCGTGGACAGTTGCAGCGTCAGCAAAGCCAGTTCCGCTGCACCCAGGCGGTCGTTACGAAGCCGGGGGCCGGCGCCCTCACGGGCGTTGAGTTTGAGCGGCCATAACCCGCGTTCGCGCAGTAGCTGGCGAGCATGCAGGGGGCCGTCGGCTTCCAGCCGCCCTTTGCAGACTCGACCATGGGCATCGTGGGCGCGGTAATCGAAGGTGGTCATCCGCTAGTCCTCCTGAGTCACACGAAGCAACTCGTCCAGACTGGTCAGGCCATCGAGCACTCGCTGACGGCCATCCTGGAACAAGCTGCGCGAGACCTTGCGCGTCTCGTTGAGCAAAGCCTGCTCGCTGGCGCTCTGGTGGATCAGCGCCGAAATGGAAGGTGTCACAGTGAGCAGTTCGTAAATGCCGATACGCCCGCGATAGCCGTTCTGGCAGTGCTCGCAACCCATGGCTTTGAATAGCTGCGGCGACATTGCAACATCCACCCCCAGGCGCTCACAGGCCGACGCGTCAGCGCAGTACGGCACCTTGCAATGGGGGCACAGGGTTCGTAGCAGGCGTTGGGCAAGAATGCCCACCAGTGAGGATGCAAGCAGGTAGGAATCGACGCCCATGTCCACCAGCCGGGTCACCGCGCCGACCGCACTATTGGTGTGCAGAGTCGAGAGCACCAGGTGACCAGTCAGCGACGCCTGTACGGCAATCTCGGCTGTCTCGCGATCGCGAATCTCGCCCACCATCACGACGTCCGGGTCCTGGCGCAGGATGGCCCGCAGACCTCGGGCGAAGGTCATGTCCACCTTCGGATTGACCGGCATCTGTCCCACCCCCGGCAGGTGATATTCGATGGGATCCTCGACCGTGAGAATGTTCCGGGTCTGGTCGTTCAGGCTGCTCAAGGCTGCATACAGGCTGGTCGTCTTGCCCGACCCGGTGGGCCCTGTAACCAGCAGAATGCCGTGGGGCTTGCCCAGCAATTGATGGAGGGCCGTAAGGGTATCGACCGGCATACCCAGCCGCTGCAACTCCAGCCGGCTGGCCTGTTTATCAAGCAGGCGCAAGACCACTCGTTCGCCGTGTGCCGAAGGCAGTGTGGACACCCGCACATCAACTTCATGACCCGCCAGGCGCAGGGCCATGCGGCCATCCTGGGGGATCCGTTTTTCGGCGATATCCAACCGCGCCATGACCTTGATCCGTGACACCAGCAAGGTGGCCAGTTCACGTCGCGGCCGCAGCATCTCGCGCAGTTGCCCATCGATTCGCATGCGCACCGACAGGTACTGTTCGAAGGTTTCCAGGTGGACATCCGAGGCATGCTCGCGCACCGCCTCGCTGAGCAACGCGTTGATCAGGCGGATGATCGGCGCGTCGCCCTGCTGCTCCAGCAGATCAGCGGTTTGCGGCACCTGATCGACCAGGCTCAGCAGATCCAGTTCATCATCCAGCCCCAGGGCGACCTGCTCCGCCGCGCTCTGGCCCTCGCGGTAAGTCGATGCCAAGCGCAAGGCAAACTCATCGGCGCCGAGGATGTGCTGCGGCAGTTCACGGCCGCAGGCCCGGCGCGCTTCAGCCAGAGCGGTGAGCGGCGTGTCCAGTCGCAGCACAACGCCCTCACCTTCGATCAGCAAACCAAAACGCCGGGCGAAACCGAAGGGTAATGTCCGCTCGCTCACGGCTTCACCGGCGCCGGCTGACGCAAGTCGACCACTGGTGCATCACCCGTCGGCTCGAACAGCTGGCGTGCATCCGCGGGTAGCAGCAGCGAGTTGTTCCCTCGCGCACCCGGTTTGCTCAGGTCGCGCAGCGCGTTATAACGCTGGTCACTGACCTCGGACAGGTCCTCCTTGGTGCGCACGATGGTCGGGCGCAAAAATACCATCAGGTTGCTTTTGGTCTGGGTGTCCCGTTTCCAGCGAAACAGCGCGCCGAGATAAGGAATATCCCGCAGCAGGGGCACACCGCTTTGCTGGGTACGCACGCTGTCCCTGATCAGCCCGCCGATTACGATAATCTCGCCATCGTCGGCCAGGATGGTGCTCTTGAGCGCCCGCTTGTTGGTGATCAGGTCCGAGGAGTCCACGCCGGACACCGTCGGCGCGATATCCGATACCTCCTGCTCCACCTCAAGCCGCAACGTCGATCCCTCGTTGATGTAGGGCTTGATCTTCAGGCTGATGCCCACATCCTTGCGCTCGACCGTAGTGAACGGATTGTCCGCGCCATTGCTGTTAGTGGCGTAGGAGCCGGTCTTGAAGGGTACGTTCTGGCCCACAATAATCTCTGCCTCCTGATTGTCCAGGGTCAGCAGGCTGGGCGTGGACAGCAGATTGCTGCGGGTGCTGCTGGCCAGGGCTGAAATCAACGCACCGAAGCGGTCACTGCCCAGTTGCAGAATGGCGCCTTCCGGTGCTGACTTTTTCTCGTCAAACGTCAGCCCGCCGACAATCGGGATGTCCGTTCCGGGAAAGTTGAGGAAACCCTTGGCGTCGCCGGTGCGAATGCCCCACTGGACTCCCACCGCCTCGGCAATATCCCCGGATATCTCGACAATCGCTGCATGAATCAGTACCTGGGCGCGGGGTTGGTCCAGTTGGCGTACGATGTTTTCAATGGTGCGGATCTGCGCGGGCTCGGCAATCAGCACCAGTGCATTCTGACTTTCGTCCGCCTTGATCATGAACGTGGGACTGGCCGCAGTTTCCCGCGCACTGCCTGCGGCAATGACCTGTTTCTTGCCCTGGCCCAGGCTTTCCAGCACCTCGGCCAACTGTTTGGCGTCGCTGTAGCGCAGACGGATAACCCGAGCGTTGTCGAGTGTTGCGGTGGACGGCGCATCGAGGCTGCTGGCCAGTTCGAGCAGACGTTTGCGCACGACCGGGGGGCCAATGAAAATCAGGCGGTTGGTCCGTGGGTCCGCCAACACCTGAATCGTCGTATCGGTGTTGCGCTTGCCCAGGGTCGCTTCGATCACCTGCGCCACATCGGCTGCCTGCGCGTGGCGCAGCAGTAACATGGCATGCTGATTGTTCTGCCCACCGTCCAATTGGCGGACGACCTGGGTGATACGCTGCACATTCGCGGCCGTATCGGTGATCACCACGGCGTTGGCCGACACCGATGGACCAACATAACCGTTGGTCGAAACCAGTGGCCGCACCAGCCCGGCAATGTCTGCGGCGGCACTGGTGTTCAGTTCCAGAACCCGGGTGACAAACTGCGATCCCGTGGCGGTTGTTGCCGTTGTCTGGCCGGCGCGGGTTTTAGCCTCGGTCACCGGGGTAATGAGGATGCGATCGCCCTCGTCGATCACCGTAAAGTTGTGGGCATCAAGCACCGAATAGAACAACCGCCGCACGCCCTCCCGATCAAGGGCCTGTCGGGACATCACGGTGATGCGCCCGGTAACCCGCGGGTCCAGCACGACCGTGGTGCCGAGGATGGTCGATATTTCTTCGACGATGTCGCGCAGTTCGGCATTGTTCATCGCCAGTTGCCATTTTTCGCCCTCGGCCCGAAGTACGCCGGGAAGGCTCGCTGCGACAAAAATGGTTAGAAAAAACATGGCCCGCAGGGTATGCGCACCAGTGAAGCTGTTCATCGGTTTCATCACTCTGACGGCCCGGAAATCGGGCGTAGAAAACGTGCGGGAACCCGCACTGTGTGTGGCGCCTCCTGCAACTCGAACGGACGCAGAAAACGCGCAGCCGAGGGCTGCAATGTCAGGAGTTCTTCTCGCCCCTTGTTCCACAACACCACCTGACCTGGCTCGACCCGGCGCAGTACGCTGCCACCGGGCAAGCGGTCGCCCACCTGATAGATGCGAGCCCCCTGAGAGTCCGCCAGTAACGCCCGGGACAGGCCGCTGGAGATCACGAAACTGGCCTGCAGGGTCAAGGATTCTGTACTAGCCTTTCGTGTTGCATCGCTGGTGAAGCCCAGCACGGTGGCCACGGCCGTGGCATCGAGTAGTTCACGGGACGGTACCGTCGCTTTCGAGACTGCCGCAGGTGCTGGCACGACGACGCTTTCGCGAAAGTGCCATTCCTGCCAAACCAGAAATACGGCGTAAGCCATCGGTATGACCAGCAGCCAGACGCGCTGCCTGGGATGACCCAAAAACGTCATTTTCAACTCGATCCCGTAATGAAAATAAACCTTCAGGCGATCGCTCAAGGACCGCCTGAAGTGCTACACGAAGGGCTTATAGCTTGTCCCAGGCCATGTGCCAGTGAGCACCGACACCCGGCTCAAAGCCGTTGGCAGAAGGGCTGTACTGCTTGCAGTAACCGGATTCGGGGAAAGGTTTGCACTGGAAGACTTCACCGGTTTTTGGCTGCAGCACCTTGGTGCCAGCGGTGTATTGGTCCAGACCTTCAGGGAAGACGAAGTCGTGATCGGCGCCTGCGCCTTCACCCGTAAGCGTGGTCACCTGGGTATCCTGGCGAGTCGTGCGACCATCCAGCGTGGTACCGACCAAGGTCATGGTATGAGCGCCAGGGTTGCTGCGAACGTCCATCGAGAGCCATGCAGGACCGCTTTGCGCTTGTACCGAAGTGGTGCCTACCTGCTTGTTGTTCTGATCGAACAGGGTCGCCTCGAGATTCATCGTGCGGTTGGACAGAATGTTGAACTCGAGCTTCGCCAGGCCTTTGTCCAGGAGGTATTCCGGCTGCAATGATGCGATCGACAGGCGTGCCGCCGCGTCTTCCTTCATGTCCAACTGAACTTCGTAGCGGGTGACGCCGCTGTCCTTCTGCGCGTACAGGCTGTTGTTGCCTTTCACCGGCTCGATGTTGCCTTGTTCATCACGAACACCGGCGCGCACCAGGGTGTGAGTCGCGTTAATTTTTTCTGCCAGTTTGAACGACCAGTTGTTCGGCTGCCCTTGTTCTGCATCGTCGATGCTGATTTCGACGCTGTATTCAGGCTTTTCGCCCGCAGCCGAGAATGCGCGAGCCTTGACCTTGTCGCCCTCCAGCAAGGCGGTCGACGGTGCAATGCCACCCACGGCAGACCAGCCACCTGGCAGGGAAGCTTCTGCAAGAATATTCACATCAGTCGGGTTGTAGAACGCGGCGTCGGTGTCACCGACTGTCCAGATCGCCAGGATCACATGATGGCCGTTCTTGTCATCGGGGATGGTGCAGTTGTGCTTCACGCCAGGAGCGGGCATTTGATTGCCCCCGTCGACGGCGCAGAACGGTGTACTTTCGAAAGTCGCGCGTTTCAGCGGCTCGTTGGGGTTCCAGCCGTTACGCGTGATGAAATACTCGTGCTTTGTGACGGGATGAGGCGCTTTGTAGTGCCACTGGAAATCAACGTTGCGGTCCTTGATTTCATTCAAGGTCCAACGGTTGGCAGCCTGGGCGTCCAGTGCGGAAAACAACGAATGGCCGCCACTGGCGATCTTGCCGTCAACCGGCCCTTGCAGTGGAGCACCGCCGACGCCAGCCGGGAACCCCTTGAACGTTTCGCCGACGCTTTGCGGCTCGTATTGCGCGCCGCCGCAGTTGGTGTTTACGCCTTTCTGGCACAGCAGTGCCCGCGATGGCGGCACTTCGAGGTAGCCGTGAGCGGAAACGGTTTGTGTCGCCAGCATTGTCGATAACAGGATCATTGAAGAAGTGCAGGCCATTAGCGCGCTTCTTTTGTTGAAAGTGATTTTCATGGTGTATTCCAGACTGCTTATCGTAGTTAAGGTGCGTTTCACGGCGCCAAGGTTCGCGATATCGCTCGGCGCTGCCGCACGGAGCAAGGGGCTGGAACATTACGGGGAGACTGACAATTTCTATGTAGGACAAATCTGCAACGGAATCGGGAAAAGTCGCTGCATGGACTGATCAGACACATGTATGAAAATAAACCTACACCTGGGCATAAAAAAAGCCTGTCCGGCGCAAGTCCGGACAGGCTTTAGATACTTCAGAAAGACAGCTTATTCGTGGTACTGCGCCGACAGTTCATGCACCGCACGCATGAACGCGCCGGCATGTTCCGGATCGACTTCCGGGGTAATGCCGTGGCCGAGGTTGAACACATGGCCGCTGCCTTTGCCGTAGCTGGCGAGAATACGCCCGACTTCGGTGCGGATAGCTTCAGGCTTGGCGTACAGCACGGTCGGGTCCATGTTGCCTTGCAGGGCGACCTTGTTGCCGACGCGATCACGGGCGTTGCCGATGTCGCAGGTCCAGTCCAGGCCGAGGGCATCGGCGCCAGCGTCGGCAATGCTTTCCAGCCACAAGCCACCGTTCTTGGTGAACAGGATGACTGGCACCTTGCGGCCTTCGTGTTCGCGAATAAGGCCGCTGACGATTTTACGCATGTAAGCCAGGGAGAATTCCTGGTACGCCGCCGCCGACAGGTTGCCGCCCCAGGTGTCGAAGATCTGCACCGCTTGCGCGCCAGCCATGATCTGGCCGTTGAGGTAGCTGGTGACCGACTGCGCGAGTTTGTCCAGCAGCAGGTGCATGGCTTGCGGGTTGTCGTAGAGCATGGCCTTGGTCTTGCGGAAGTCTTTCGACGAGCCGCCTTCGACCATGTAGGTGGCCAGTGTCCATGGACTGCCGGAGAAGCCGATCAGCGGCACGCGGCCGTTCAGTTCGCGGCGGATGGTGCTGACCGCGTCCATGACATAGCCGAGGTCCTTGTGCGGATCGGGAATCGGCAGGGCTTCGATGTCGGCCAGGGTGCTGACCACTTTCTTGAAGCGCGGGCCTTCGCCAGTTTCGAAGTACAGGCCCTGGCCCATGGCGTCAGGAATGGTCAGGATGTCGGAGAACAGGATCGCCGCGTCCAGTTGCGGATAGCGATCGAGCGGCTGCATGGTGACTTCGCAAGCGAACTCCGGGTTCATGCACAAGCTCATGAAATCACCGGCCTTGGCACGGCTGGCGCGGTACTCCGGCAGGTAGCGACCGGCCTGACGCATCATCCAGACAGGCGTGACGTCTACGGGTTGCTTGAGCAGGGCGCGAAGGAAGCGGTCGTTCTTCAGGGCAGTCATGTCGGCATCCGGAAAAAAAGTGCGGCCATTTTCTCAGAGCGCGACGCAAAAGGCACGGTTGCAGGTCAGCCTTTTGTCTATCGGGTCAATTTGTCGCGGCGGAACACGGCTTTCGCAACACCACAAAACCAATGTGGGAGCTGGCCTGCCAGCGATGCGGACACCTCGGTGTGTCAGTCAGTCCGAGGTGATGCTATCGCTGGCAGGCCAACTCCCACAGGGTTATTGCATGTCAGGTCTGGAGCGGGGGGGGGTTAGACGCCCAGGTAATCCAGGATCCCTTCGGCAGCATTACGGCCTTCGAAGATCGCCGTCACCACCAGGTCAGACCCTCGAACCATATCGCCACCGGCGAAGATTTTCGGGTTGCTGGTCTGGTGCTTGTACTGACCTTGCTCGGGTGCTACAACGCGGCCCTGGCTGTCGGTCTGGATGCTGTGCTGTTCGAACCACGCAGCCGGGCTCGGGCGGAAACCGAAAGCGATAACCACGGCATCCGCCGGAATGATCTCTTCGGAACCCGGTATTGGCTCAGGACTGCGACGGCCACGGGCGTCCGGTTCGCCGAGACGGGTCTCGACCACTTTCACGCCTTCGACGCGGTCTTCGCCAACGATGGCGATTGGCTGGCGGTTGTAGAGGAACTTCACGCCTTCTTCCTTGGCGTTCTTCACCTCTTTGCGCGAACCCGGCATATTTGCTTCATCGCGACGATAGGCACAGGTCACCGACTTGGCGCCCTGGCGAATCGACGTACGGTTGCAGTCCATCGCCGTGTCGCCGCCACCCAGTACCACCACCTTCTTGCCTTTCATGTCGACGAAATCTTCCGGCGACTTTTCAAAGCCCAGGTTGCGGTTGACGTTGGCGATCAGGAAGTCCAGCGCGTCGTGCACGCCCGGCAAATCCTCACCGGCAAAGCCGCCCTTCATGTAGGTGTAGGTGCCCATGCCCATGAACACGGCATCGTACTCTTCGAGCAGTTGCTCGACGGTCACGTCCTTGCCCACTTCGGTGTTCAGACGGAACTCGATGCCCATGCCGGTGAAGACTTCGCGACGATTGCTCAGCACGGTCTTTTCCAGCTTGAACTCGGGGATGCCGAAGGTCAGCAGACCGCCGATTTCCGGGTTCTTGTCGAACACCACCGGAGTCACGCCGCCGCGTACCAGTACGTCGGCACAGCCCAAACCGGCCGGGCCTGCGCCGATCACTGCAACACGTTTGCCGGTCGGTATGACCTTGGACATGTCCGGACGCCAGCCCATGGCGAACGCGGTGTCGGTGATGTATTTCTCGACCGAACCGATGGTCACCGCGCCGAAGCCGTCGTTAAGGGTGCACGCACCCTCGCACAGACGATCCTGCGGGCACACCCGGCCACACACTTCCGGCAGGGTGTTGGTCTGGTGTGACAACTCGGCGGCCTGAAGGATGTTGCCCTCGGCCACCAGCTTCAGCCAGTTCGGAATGAAGTTATGCACCGGGCACTTCCATTCGCAATACGGGTTACCACAACCCAGGCAGCGGTGGGCCTGATCGGCCGAATGCTGGGGTTTGAAGGGTTCGTAGATCTCTACGAACTCTTTCTTGCGTTGACGCAACAGTTTCTTCTTCGGATCCTTGCGCCCGACATCGATGAACTGGAAGTCGTTATTCAGACGTTCAGCCATTGTTAAAACCTCATCAAACTCTTCAGGCGCATATCACTGCGGGTTGGCACGGGTGCTGGAAAGCAACGATTTCAGGTTGGCAGCCTTGGGCTTGACCAGCCAGAAACGACGCAGATAGTCATCGAGGTTTTCAGCGAGGTTACGACCCCATTCGCTGTCGGTTTCCGCGACGTATTCGTTCAGCACGCGTTGCAGGTGGCTGCGATAGGCTTCCATCGCCTCACCGCTGATCCGCTGGATTTCCACCAGTTCGTGGTTGACCCGGTCAACGAAGCTGTTGTCCTGGTCGAGCACGTAGGCGAAACCGCCGGTCATGCCTGAACCGAAGTTGTAGCCGGTCTTGCCCAAGACGCAGACGAAACCGCCGGTCATGTACTCGCAGCAGTGATCGCCCGTGCCTTCGACTACGGTATGAGCACCGGAGTTACGCACGGCGAAACGCTCGCCGGCAGTACCGGCGGCGAACAGCTTGCCACCGGTAGCACCGTACAGGCAGGTGTTGCCGATGATGGCACTGTCCTGAGTCTTGTAGATGCTGCCCTTGGGCGGAACGATGACCAGCTTGCCGCCGGTCATGCCTTTGCCGACGTAGTCGTTGGCGTCGCCTTCCAGGTACATGTTCAGGCCACCGGCGTTCCACACGCCGAAGCTCTGGCCGGCCGTCCCGTTGAAGCGGAAGGTGATCGGCGCATTCGCCATGCCCTGGTTGCCGTGCTTGCGCGCGATTTCACCGGAGATCCGTGCGCCGATCGAACGGTCGCAGTTGCAGATATCCAGGGCGAACTCGGCGCCGCTCTTGTCGTTGATGGCCGAAGTGGCCATATCGACCATTTTCTCGGCCAGCAGGCCTTTGTCGAACGGCGGGTTGCGCTCTACCTGGCAGAACTGAGGCTTGTCTGCCGGGATGTGATCGCTGCCCAGCAACGGGGTCAGGTCCAGGTGTTGCTGCTTGGCGGTCTGGCCTTCGAGGATGTCCAGCAGATCGGTACGACCGATCAGCTCTTCGAGGGAGCGCACGCCGAGCTTGGCCAGCCACTCTCGGGTTTCTTCGGCGACGTAGGTGAAGAAATTCACCACCATGTCGACGGTGCCGATGTAGTGATCCTTGCGCAGCTTCTCGTTCTGGGTCGCGACGCCGGTGGCGCAGTTGTTCAGGTGACAGATGCGCAGGTACTTGCAGCCAAGGGCAATCATTGGCGCGGTGCCGAAGCCGAAGCTTTCAGCGCCGAGGATGGCGGCCTTGATCACGTCGAGGCCGGTTTTCAGGCCGCCGTCGGTTTGCACCCGGACTTTGCCGCGCAGGTCGTTGCCACGCAGGGTCTGGTGGGTTTCGGCCAGGCCGAGTTCCCACGGAGCGCCCGCGTATTTGATCGAGGTCAACGGCGATGCACCTGTGCCGCCGTCGTAGCCGGAGATGGTGATCAAGTCCGCATAGGCCTTAGCCACGCCGGCGGCGATAGTGCCGACGCCCGCTTCTGCGACCAGCTTCACCGAGACCAGCGCCTTAGGGTTGACTTGTTTCAGGTCGAAAATCAGCTGCGACAAGTCTTCGATCGAGTAGATATCGTGGTGCGGCGGCGGCGAAATCAGGGTGACACCCGGCACTGCGTAACGCAGCTTGGCGATCAGACCGTTGACCTTGCCGCCTGGCAGCTGACCACCTTCGCCGGGCTTGGCGCCCTGAGCGACTTTAATCTGCAGCACTTCAGCGTTGACCAGGTATTCCGGGGTAACACCAAAACGGCCAGTCGCAACCTGTTTGATTTTCGAGCTCTTGATGGTGCCGTAACGCGCCGGGTCTTCGCCGCCTTCGCCGGAGTTGGAACGCGCACCGAGGCGGTTCATTGCTTCAGCCAGGGCTTCGTGGGCTTCCGGCGACAGAGCGCCAAGGGAGATACCAGCGGAGTCGAAGCGCTTGAGCACCGATTCCAGCGGTTCGATTTCACTGATGTCCAGCGGCGTGTCCAGGGTCTTGACCTTGAACATGTCGCGGATCATCGACACCGGACGGTTGTCCACCAGCGCCGTGTATTCCTTGAACTTGCTGTAGTCGCCCTGCTGCACAGCGGCTTGCAGGGTGTTGACCACGTCCGGGTTATACGCGTGATATTCGCCACCGTGGACGAACTTCAGCAGACCACCTTGCTGGATCGGCTTGCGCGGGCTCCAGGCTTCGGCAGCCAGCGCCTTCTGCTCGGCTTCGATGTCGACGAAACGCGCACCTTTGATGCGGCTTGGCACTCCCCGGAAACTCAGCTCGCAAACTTCTTCAGACAGGCCGATGGCTTCGAACAGTTGCGCACCGCGGTACGACGTGATGGTCGAGATACCCATCTTCGACAGGATTTTCAGCAGACCTTTGGTGATGCCCTTGCGGTAGTTCTTGAACACCTCATAAAGGTCGCCCAGCACTTCACCGGTACGGATCAGGTCGCCCAGCACTTCGTAGGCCAGGAACGGGTAGACCGCCGAGGCGCCAAAACCGATCAACACCGCAAAGTGATGTGGATCGCGAGCGGTCGCGGTTTCCACAAGGATGTTGGAGTCACAACGCAGGCCTTTTTCGGTCAGGCGGTGGTGTACCGCGCCGGTGGCAAGCGAGGCATGGATCGGCAACTTGCCAGGGGCAATATGACGATCACTCAGCACAACCTGGGTACGACCGGCGCGCACGGCTTCTTCAGCCTGATCGGCAACGTTGCGGATCGCCGCTTCGAGGCCGACGCTTTCGTCGTAGTTGAGGTCGATGATCTGGCGTTCGAAGCCAGGACGATCGAGGTTCATCAGCGAGCGCCACTTGGCCGGGGAAATGACCGGCGAGCTGAGGATCACACGCGAGGCGTGTTCCGGCGACTCCTGGAAGATGTTGCGCTCGGCACCGAGGCAGATCTCAAGCGACATGACGATGGCTTCACGCAGCGGATCGATCGGCGGGTTGGTGACCTGCGCGAACTGCTGGCGGAAATAGTCGTACGGCGTGCGCACGCGCTGGGACAGCACGGCCATGGGCGTGTCGTCGCCCATCGAGCCCACGGCTTCGTAGCCTTGCTCGCCAAGCGGACGCAGCACCTGGTCGCGCTCTTCGAACGTGACCTGGTACATCTTCATGTATTGCTTGAGCTGATCGACGTCGTAGAACGCCGAACCGTGATCGTTGTCTTCCATGGTTGCCTGAATGCGCAGGGCATTCTTGCGTAGCCATTGCTTGTATGGATGACGCGACTTCAAGCGGTTGTCGATGGCGTCGGTGTCCAGGATCTGCCCGGTTTCGGTGTCCACGGCAAAGATCTGGCCAGGGCCAACACGACCCTTGGCGATCACGTCTTCGGGCTGGTAGTTCCAGACTCCGATTTCCGAAGCCAGGGTAATGAAGCCGTTCTTGGTGGTCACCCAACGCGCCGGACGCAGACCGTTACGGTCGAGCAGGCACACCGCGTAGCGACCGTCGGTCATTACCACGCCCGCCGGGCCGTCCCATGGTTCCATGTGCATCGAGTTGTACTCGTAGAACGCACGCAGATCCGGGTCCATGGTTTCGACGTTCTGCCACGCAGGCGGAATGATCATCCGCACGCCCCGGAACAGGTCGATGCCACCGGTCACCATCAGTTCGAGCATGTTGTCCATGCTGGAGGAGTCGGAACCGACGCGGTTGACCAATGGGCCGAGCTCTTCCAGATCGGGCATCAGGTCGTTGGCGAACTTGGTGCGACGAGCCACGGCCCAGTTGCGGTTGCCGGTGATGGTGTTGATCTCGCCGTTGTGCGCCAGGAAGCGGAACGGTTGCGCCAGCGGCCATTTCGGCAAGGTGTTGGTGGAGAAGCGCTGGTGGAACACGCAAATCGCGGTTTGCAGGCGCTGATCGCTCAGGTCTGGATAGAAGGCGGTGAGATCCGCCGGCATCATCAGGCCTTTGTAAATGATGGTCTTGTGGGAAAAGCTGCAGATGTAGTGATCGGTGTCGGCGGCGTTGTCCACAGACGAACGTCGACGGGAACTGAACAGCTTGATCGCCATGTCCTGATCGCTCAGGCCTTCACCGCCGATGAACACTTGTTCGATCTGCGGCAAGCGCTCCAGAGCCAGGCGGCCGAGGACGCTGGTGTCTATCGGCACTTTGCGCCAGCCGACGAGTTGCAGACCGGCAGCCAGGATCTCGCGGTTCATGTTCTCGCGAGCAGCTTGGGCTTTAACCGGGTCCTGGTTGAAGAAGACCATGCCTACCGCGTATTGCTTGGGCAGTTCGACGCCGAAAGTTTCCTGGGCGATGGCTCTCAGGAACACGTCCGGCTTTTGAATCAGCAGACCGCAACCGTCACCGGTCTTGCCGTCGGCGTTGATCCCACCGCGGTGGGTCATGCAGGTCAGGGCCTCGATGGCCGTTTGCAAAAGGGTATGACTGGGCTCGCCCTGCATATGGGCTATCAGGCCGAAACCGCAGTTATCCTTGAATTCATCTGGTTGGTACAGACCTGCTTTCATAGACACTTTCTCACCAGGCTGCCTCTTATCGAGGCAAATTTCTTTTCAATTCAACCACTTGCAATCCGCGCCGAACGTACGCCAGCTTTGCGGGAGCAAAAGGGAGGTCATTGTACACACCGACACAGAGGCTCACAAATTTGACGACGAAATGTCGCAAATCTATGTCGCATTTGTGAAAGGTTTAAAGCTATCTGCTGTGCTAGTCAAAACTTTTTTGATTTTTGACCGCAACGACTCAAAGACTACTGTGACGCAGACACCACAAGGCACGCGATCTATAGAGAAGGCGCGCACGTGCGGAAATTTTGAGGTGCCGGGAGAGGCGGCCTGGGTAAGGCCGCCGAATCTTCAGCGAGTTGTTGCCAGTTCCTGTTGGACGCTGGCGACAGTGCGAGGCCAAGGTTTACCAGCCTGAACCTTCGCTGGCAAGGCCTTGATGGCGCTAACGGCTGCATCGCGGTTGGCGAAGTTACCGTAGGTGATGACGTAAAGCGGCTTGCCGTTAAGTACTTTCTTGAAATAACGGTACTCGCCGCCCTGCTCTTTCACGAAGTTTTGCGCAGACGCTTCGGAGCTGGTGCCGAGGATCTGCACCACATAGTTGCTGGTTGGTTGCCCGGCGTACCAAGTACCCCCAGCGCCTTTGGCAGCAGCCGGTTTTTCGGCTGGCTTGGCGGTCGCCACGGCGGCAGTCTTGGCCGGCGCAGGAGCGGCTTTGGCTGCAGGTGCCGGGGCAGGTTTAGCAGTCGCGACCTGAGTCGGTGCTGGCGCAGGCTTG
>NZ_JAKNRW010000025.1 GCF_023072615.1 Pseudomonas violetae | reverse complement strand
TTGAGTCCCCTGAAGGGCCGTCGAAGACTACGACGTTGATAGGTTGGGTGTGTAAGCGCTGTGAGGCGTTGAGCTAACCAATACTAATTGCCCGTGAGGCTTGACCATATAACACCCAAGCAATTTGACTACACGAAAGAGCACCAGATTGCGGTGTGTGAAGACGAAACGAACCGAAAGTTTGATATCTCACAAAACACCGAAAGCTATCACATACCCAATTTGCTGAAGCGAGGCCAACTGGCCACGACTCAGTACCCGAATTTCTTGACGACCATAGAGCATTGGAACCACCTGATCCCATCCCGAACTCAGCAGTGAAACGATGCATCGCCGATGGTAGTGTGGGGTTTCCCCATGTGAGAGTAGGTCATCGTCAAGATTAAATTCCAAAACCCCTATCTGCGTATGCAGGTAGGGGTTTTGTTTTTGTCTGGAACAAAAGTAATTATTTGGACCACAAATAGGCACAGTTATTTTCAGTTCAGGACACTAGAATAGGTCCAACTATTTCGGAGGCCAGAGCCTTTATGCCAGATTCGGTTGACGCCCCCGGGCTGTCAGAATTACCGCTGGAAGACTTGGTAGCCTGTCATGAGTGCGACCTGTTGATGCGCAAGCCGCAACTCGCCCATGGTGAAAAAGCACTGTGTCCTCGTTGTGGCTACGAGCTTTATGCGCACCGGCACAATGTCGTACAACGTAGTCTGGCCCTGGTGATCGCTGCTCTTCTATTGTTCATCCCTGCGAACTTTTTACCTATCATGGAGCTCAATCTACTTGGGCAATCGTCGCAAGACACCGTCTGGAGTGGCGTTGTAGGGTTGTTCGACACCGGCATGCAAGGCGTCTCGGTCGTCGTGTTCCTATGCAGCATGGCCATCCCACTGCTCAAGTTGCTTTGCCAGTTGGCGGTGTTGCTGAGCATCCGATTTGATGTCGGCCGCAGTTACGGCTTGTTGCTATATCGCATTTATCACCATTTACGCGACTGGGGCATGCTCGAGGTCTATCTCATGGGTGTCCTGGTTGCGATTGTAAAGCTGGCAGATATGGCAGCGATTACCATCGGCCTAGGTCTGGCATGTTTCATCAGTTTGTTGTTGGTTCAGGTCTGGCTGGAGGTGGTGATGTCGCCGCATCAGATCTGGCAGGCTCTATCAGGAGAGGATGCCCATGCGGGCGATTGATGCAGGCATTCTGATTTGCACTGAATGCCATGAATTGAACAGGCAGGACGCTGACACCGACGAACAGGTCTGTGCTCGATGTGGTGCATTGGTACATGACCGCCGCCCGAACAGTCTGGTGCGAACCTGGGCATTACTGATCACTGCGGCAATTTTGTACATCCCGGCCAATATATTACCCATCATGACGGTGACCTCCCTGGGGCAGGGCGATCCGAGCACCATCATGTCCGGAGTGATTCAGTTGGTTCAGCACGGCATGATCCCTATTGCCGCAGTGGTGTTCATTGCCAGCATTGTTGTGCCGACCTTCAAACTGGTAGGCATTGCATTGCTGTTGTTCTCGGTACAACGCCACCAGCCGCTGTCTGCTCGCCAGCGCATTCTGATGTACCGCTTTATCGAATTCATCGGTCGCTGGTCGATGCTCGATATCTTTGTGATCGCCATCCTCGTGGCGGTCGTTAATTTCGGACGGCTTGCCAGCGTCGAAGCCAATCTTGGCGCCATCGCGTTCGCCAGCGTGGTGATTCTGACGATGCTTGCCGCAGTTACTTTCGATCCCCGACTGATTTGGGATAACACGGAGTCGGACGACGACCATGACTGATTTGCCAACAGCTAAAACCCGACCGGCCTCGAACTGGTCGGCTATCTGGGTATTACCCCTGATCGCCCTGATCATCGGGGGCTGGCTCGGCTGGCGAGCCTATAACGAGACCGGCATTGAGGTTCAGGTGCGGTTCGAAAGTGGCGAAGGCATTCAGGCCAACAAGACCGAAGTTGTCTACAAGGGCATGTCGGTGGGCAAGGTCAAGACCCTTAAACTTGACGACGAAGGCGCATCCAAAGGCGTGATCGCCACCGTCGAGATGAACAAGGATGTCGAGCAATACCTGCGCACCAGCACCCGCTTCTGGCTGGTCAAGCCAAGCGTCACGCTGGCTGGCATTACCGGCCTGGAGACCCTGGTATCGGGTAACTATGTCGCGATCAGCCCTGGCGAAGGTGAGCCCTCCCGCAAGTTCAAGGCGCTTGCTGAAGAACCACCGTTATCCGACGCCAAGCCAGGCCTGCACCTGACCATCAAGGCGGACCGCCTGGGTTCGCTCAACCGTGGCAGCCCGGTGTTCTACAAACAAATCAAGGTCGGCCAGGTGAAAAGCTACCTGCTATCTGAGGATCAAAGCACCGTCGAGCTCAAAGTCTTCATTGAACCCACCTACGCCAATCTGGTGCGTAAACACACGCGTTTCTGGAACGCCAGCGGCATCAGCATCGACGCTAACCTCTCCGGTGTGAAAGTGCGCAGCGAATCCTTGGCCAGCATCGTTGCAGGCGGTATTGCCTTTGCGACCCCGGAGAACCGCAAAGACAGCCCGGCAACCGACCCGAGCCTGCCGTTTCGGCTCTATGAAGATTTCGACGCTGCGGCAGCCGGTATCCGCATCAAGGTCAAGCTCAGCGATTTCGAAGGCTTGCAGGCCGGTCGTACGCCGGTCATGTACAAGGGAATCCAGGTCGGCAACCTGAAGGCGCTCAAGGTCGATCCTGACCTGACGGCGGCCACTGCCGAGTTAACCCTGGACCCGCTTGCCGAAGACTATCTGGTCGATGGCACTCAGTTCTGGGTAGTCAAACCCTCGATTTCCCTCGCTGGCATCACCGGTCTGGAAGCGTTGGTGAAGGGTAACTACATCGCTATACGCCCTGGCGACAAAGGTGCGGCGCCGCAGCGTGAATTCGTCGCACGACCCAAGGCACCGCCCCTGGATCTGCGCTCACCCGGACTGCACCTGGTTCTGTTCACCGAAAACCTCGGCTCGCTGGAAGTGGGCAGCCCGATTCTCTACAAGCAGGTGAAGGTCGGTTCGGTCCAGAGCTATCAGTTCTCCAAGACCCGCAAACAGCTGGTGATCGGCGTTCACATCGAGAAGGAATATGAAGGTCTGGTCAATGCCTCCAGCCGATTCTGGAATGCCAGCGGAGTCACCCTCACGGGTGGGCTGACCGGCGGCATCCAGGTCAAGAGCGAGTCATTGCAAAGCCTGATGGCCGGCGGTATTGCTTTCGAGACCCCGGAAGCCAAGGCGCCACTGCAGAAGCGGATCCCACGATTCCGCCTGTTCCCCAGCCACGACGAGGCCAACCAGAAAGGCACCCTGGTCACCATCAAGGTGGACCGTGCCGACGGTTTGCGCAGCGGCACTGCTGTGCGGTTCAAGGGGCTGGATGTCGGCAAGATCGAGGATGTTGATCTCACCGATGACCTGCAGTCCGTGGTGCTTACTGCACGAATTACCGAAGTACCGGAGCGCATTGCCCGGGTCGGCAGTCAGTTCTGGGTGGTCAAGCCGGAGTTAGGGCTGATCAAGACCGCGAACCTGGAAACCCTCGTGACCGGCCAATACATTGAAGTACAACCCGCGCTGAAGAGCCTGGGCCCACAAAAGAGTTTCGTGGCTTTGTCCAGTCCGCCGGAAATAGCCAAGGTCGAACCCGGCTTGAGCCTGGTGTTGAGCGCGGCTCGTCGAGGCTCGTTGAAAATCGGCGTGCCGGTCACCTACCGTGAAGTAGCGGTGGGCAAGGTGACGGGGTATGAATTGGGCCAGACAGCCGATCGTGTGCTGATCCACATCCTGATTGAACCTAAGTATGCGCCGTTGGTGCGCAGCGGTACGCGGTTCTGGAACTCCAGCGGCTTCGGATTCGATTATGGACTGTTCAAGGGGGCGACAATGCGCACCGAGTCCCTGGAAACCCTGATCCAGGGTGGCATCGCCTTCGCGACCCCGGATGGCGAGCGCATGGGTAATCCTGCGCGTGCGGAGCAGACCTTCCCGTTGTTCGATAAATTCGAAGACGAATGGCTGACTTGGGCACCGAAGATCGCGATCGGCAAATAGCAGGCCCGCAGGTTCACCCAAAACGCCATAAAAAAGGCCGCAGTCCATTGGATTGCGGCCTTTTTGTTGGATCAAGCAGGATCAGACCGCATCCAGCTCCGGTTCATCTGCTGTCACATTGACCGCAGGCTTCACTTCATCGTGACGGCGAATGTACTTCCAGTCCGCCTCATCAATGTAGATCCCGTTCGGCCCGCTGCCGCCTTCCAGGTCGATAGCTACACTGGCGCAAACCTGTGGTTTAACACTCGCCAGAATCGGCACGAAGCCCAGTTGCAGGCTGGTTTCCAGCAGTGCAGCCTGGTTCTTCTCGTCGATGTCCGCCGCTTCATCGAGGTAGTAGGGCAAGCGCACCCGTCCGGCCTGGTCGCGGTCCATCAAGTGCAGCAACAGGTACATGTTAGTCAGCGCCTTGATCGTCATGGTGGTGCCGTTGGACGCAGCGCCATCGATGTCAGTGTGGATGACAGGCTGGCCGTTGACCTTGGTGATCTCGAACGCCAGCTCAAAAAGATCTTTGAGGCCAAGCTGGTTGTGATTGGCGGCAACCAGGCGCGCCAGATACTCCTTGGCCTCCTCGTTCTTGTTGTCCTGATCGGCGCTCTGGCTCAGATCGAATACAGAAAGGGTCTCGCCTTCCTCGTATTGGCCGGCGCTGTGGATGATCTGGTCGATGTGCTTGAGCGCTTCCTTGTTCGGCGCGAGTACGATGCGGAAGCTCTGCAGATTGGAAACCTGGCGCTTGTTGATCTCGCGGTTGAACAGGGCCAGTTGATGCTCAAGGCTGTCGTAGTCGCTGCGAATGTTGCGCAGGGTCCGCGCGATGTCAGTGACCGCCGCACGACGGGCCTTGCCCAGGGTCAGCGCTTCGTCGGTGCGGTGTGCGTAAGCATTGATCAGCAACTGCAGGCGCCGCTCCATGTCGTCTTCGCTGTCGAACTTGGCGACACCCTTGAGGCGTACCTGGGCGTACAGCGCATCGATCTGCCCATCGCTGCGCAACAGTCCCTGCCAGCTGTCCTGGTAGTCATTGAGCAGTGGCAAAAGGTTGTCCATGGAATCGTCAATCGGGTCCATGAACGGCGTCCCGAAGGGCAGGTCCGCAGGCAACAGCTGACGCCGGCGTAAGGCGTCGTCGAGGGTGCGCTGCTTGGCTTCCATGTCGCCGATCTGCCGCCCGACCAATTGCAGCTTGGCCGACAGTTGCTGGACTCGCTCGGTGAACGCATCGCTGGAGCGTTTCAACTCATCCTGGGCGGCTTCCATCTGGGCCAGTTGTTCCAGCTTGTCACCTTCTTCGGCACTCAGGGTTTGCGCGCGACGGAAGTCTTCCAGCGCCTTTTGCGCATCCAGCACTTGCTGGTACAGCGCTTCGGTCTGGGTCTTGCTCGCAGCGCGGTCGGCGGCCACGGCCGCCTGGGTTTTAAGCTGCTTGAGTTCTTTTTCCAGGCGCTCTTTCTGGTCGCGCAATGCCGCGCGGTCCGCCAGGGCTTGCAGGGCCGGCGGCTCGATGTGCGACAGGTCGATGGACACGCCAGGCACTTCGAAACGCTCACCCTTGAAGCTATCCAGAATCAGCTCCATGGATTTGACCCACTGGCCGTCTTCGTCTAGCGCAATACCGTGTTCACCCAGTGGCAGGCTGAACAGCGCGCTGTTGAACAGGCGCATCAGGCGTTCGACGTCCTGTTGCGAGAATTCTTCGCGCAGACGGGCGTAGCTGTTGTTGTCGGCATGATCGAGCTGTTGCTTGACCGACTTCAGGCGTTTCTCCAGGTCGCGCAGACGCTCTTCGAGATCTTCGGCGCTGAATTGGCGTGACTGGGCCAGCGCACCGGCCAGCTCGTCGTGCGCATCTTTGGCCGCCAGCAATTGCTGTTCGAGGACCTTGACGTCATCTACCAGGGCAAAGCGATTTTTCAGTACCGACAATTCACCCAGCCAGCGCTGGATGCCGGAAATTTCCCGTTCCAGGCGCATCAGCTCCTGAGTACCGCCGCGCTGATCGTTTTGCAGTGCATCCTGTTCGTTGCCGTAATGCTCGGCCTGAATGGTCAGCTCTTCCTTGCGGGCACTGGCATAGTCCGACCAGGTGCCCAGCAATGAGTCGAGCAGCGGCGAGATGCGGTGCAGTTTGCCGCGCAGGATATTGCGCTGGGTTACGCCGGCCGCAAGGGCTTCGACCAGCGGGCCGGCGGTGACCAGCGAGTTGTAATCCTGCTCCATGCGGCGCACATCGCGGAACGCTTCTTCACACGCCGCGATGTAGTCCACGCTGCCGGAGCGCAGGCTGTGCTCGAAGGCGTCGAGGAACAGCTGCTTGAGCTTGGCTGCGGTGATTTCGCGCATGTGCAGCAGGTTGATGAACAACGCGCGGAAAGTCTTCAGGCTTTGTTCGCTGGTGGAACGCAGTGGAATCAGGGTCAGGTCCAGAGGAATCGATGTGTGACCACCCACCAGCAAACGGCGCAGTTCGTCCGGTTTCAGTTCGTAGGCTTTCAGGCCTTCGCGTTCAAGGTTGGTGAACAACTCTTTCTGACGCAGGCAGGTATCGTTCTTCTGGTAGTGGGCCAGGTCCAATTTGCCAGCATAAGCAAAGAACTGGTGGCCGAAACCACCACCCGGTCCGCGGCCCACTACGCCGATCACGTGCGGGCCATGGGGCAGGGACACTTCAACGAGGATGTAGCTGGTGTCCGAGGCGAAGTAGAAGCGCCGGGACTGTTCCAGGCTGTACTTGCCGAAACTCATGTCCGACATGCGCGCCAGGATCGGGAACTGCAGGGCGTTGATCGAGGCGGATTTGCCGAGGTTATTTGCGCCGTAAACCGACAGGGGCTCTTCCAGAGGGAACAGGCCGAGGCTGTAGCCGGCCGTGTTCAAAAGGGCGAAGCGGCGTATGCCGTAGCGTTCCTTGCTCATGCGTCGGTCTCCTGTTCTTCGGCGATGGCGCGGGCCATAGCCTCTTCTTCGCTTTCTTCTTCGAAGTCGGTCAGATACAGTGGGTCATCGGTTTGCAGCAGCTTTTCATCGCTGTCGTCATCGATCAGCACTGGAGCCGGCAGCGGCAACACGCTGTGCAGGCTGGCCGCCAGGTCGCGGTCCTGCTGCACCGACAGGCAGACATCGAGGAAGCGGTGCATCGGCGGCAGAAAACGGTAGACGCCGTTTTCTTCGCTGGCGAAACCGAGTTGGGTCATGCGGCGCATGATTTTTTCTTCGAGCTCTTCGACGGTTTGTACTTCGGCCTGGATAAACAGGTCGCGGTACTTTTCCAACAGCGACGGCAATTCATCGCGACCAAGACTGCCACCATCGAGCACGGCGATCGGGTCTCGGCCCTGATCTGCCAGGTGTTCGACCAGAATGAAGGTGAACAGCGCCAGACGCTGGGCTGTCTTGTTCACCGCAGCGCCAGCCTGATCCGGAACGAAATAATAGAAGCCGCGGGTATCGCAGACCAGCTCGAACCCCAATGCCTTGAACAGCGTGCGGTACTGATCCTGGAAGTTGGATAGTTGCGCGTAAAGCTCCGGATCACGGCGGCTGACGTGGTAGCCCTTGAACAGCTCGCGGAAGATTGGTGCCAACTGGGACAGTTCGGAAAGATCAAGATGCATTTGGTGTGCTCGCGGAATCCTCGGCGGCGCAGTCGCGGGCCGAGAGCAGGGCGAAGGAGCGCAGGCTGACCTGGTGCTCATGAGTGTGGTAATCGCGGCGTTCGAGACGTTCGCGTTGGAAACGTTTTTCCCGGGACAGGCGCGAGAACCAGTACAGCAATTCGTCGGTGGCGCCGTCCGGCTCCTGTTCCAGCAACCAGGACATCAGGTCCGGCATCGGCAGGGCGTCTTCGCAGCGTTCGAGCATTTCGCGAACGGTGCGTGGTGCACGCGGGGCTTCGCCTTGCTGGGTTTTGTGAGCCTTGGGGAAACGCGCCGGCTTCGGTTCGAAACGGGCAAGTGCATACACGTAGGCTTCGACCTGACTGGCGCTGCCAAGGAAGGTGCTTTGTGGCCGGGTGAACATGGGCATCGCGGCCTGCGGCACCGAATCCAGGCCTTTGCGACGAATGGCCGACAAGGCAAGCGCCGCGCCACGGGTCACGGCGTTGTGCCGGCGGGCCTCTTCACGCAACGGCAGCAACAACTCGCGGGCATGACGCAGAGTTAACTGGGCGCTGGTCTGCATTTCGAGGATGCGCGCGTGGGTGCGCAGCAGCATGTCGTCGTCGACCAGATGGCCAAGCCGTTGCTGTTCGGTGAGCATTTTAAGTAGGACATTCTCGACCTTACGCACACCTTGCTCAAAAGCACCGTCAGCGTTTACTAACTGGATCATCGGTTCGACATATTCGTCCCAGGTCGCGAGCACTTCAGCGTAACGCTGGCGCAGCGGAATCTGCCGGTCGCTGGTCTTGGCGCGCTCGGCGACGGCCACAAGAGCCTGTTCGTCGTTGGCAAGTTTCTTCAAAACGTCCCGTACGCGCATGTCCAGCAGGCGCAACTGGCGCGCCAGGTCGTGACCATCGCGAACGTCGAACGCATCCTGGATATAACCGGCCAGGCGTTCAAGGTGACGCAAGTAGGCCTCTATCTCCAGGCACAGGCCCAGACGGTGTTCACGACGCAGGTAAGCCAGGAAGTCATGGATCTGCGCGTTGAGCTCGAAACGGTTCGGGCTTTTTGCTACGGGTACCAGGATGTCGAGGCGAATCCATACGTCCAGCAGGCCGGTGATGTCCTGCGGCGTGCTGTCCAGTTGCTGGGCGCCCAGTTGCGTGCGCAGTTCGTTGAGGCTCAAGGTGCCTTGGTCGAAGTGCTCGCACAGTGGCTCCAGAAGTGCCCAGTGTTCAGCGAGGGCGCGCAAGACGCGCTTGGGTTCGATCATCGGAATGGCCGGCTGGTTGGCGAATAAAAGCAGCGATTGTACTGCATCACGCTCATTGCGATTAACTCTCGAGACGGACAGTCGGCTTTCTGTCGATCAAGCGCGGGCGATCTTGCGAGAAGGGCGGTAGAATCGGCGCACTTTAGTTATCCACAAGTGGCCGACCTTTGCTTATCGAGTCCCGTCGCCGCGCTTATTTGACCGCCATGCAGGTGGTCAACTGGCTGCCGCGCACCGAATTGCCCTTTGCTGCGCCATCGCGGCCCGATCTGCTGGAGACGCCAGAACCCCTGGTCGTCGCTCCAATAGCCATGGTCGCTGTGGCTGAAGCGCCCGCCGAGCCCCGGGTTAAGCCCACCGAGCGGGTAAAGATCGAAGTGCCTCGGCCTTCGCTGGCCAGCACACGTACGGATGTCAAAGTCGAAGAAGTGGCGGCTCCCATAGTGGTCAAACCGCCGGTTGTGCCGCCACCGCGATTTGCCCTGCAGTTGCTGCGCGCCGGTCGCTGCCTGCTACTGGTCGAGTTACCCACAGGTGAAACATTTCAAACCCGCGATCCTGCCTACCTGCTGCTCAAGGACATGCTGCGCGCTGCCGGCCTGCCGGACAGCCCGCAGATAGTTGGCGACCCCGTGCGCTGGCCGCTACTGGCCCGGGGCACCATGGATCAGGGGCCGGAAGCTGCTCGTGACTTCGTGCAGGGATTCCTGTCCGCCCGGCTGGAGGAGGCACCGTGCGTCTGCGTATGGCTGATCGGTCTGCCGGCGGTGCGTTTTGCTGGTGAGGAAAACGCCGAATCGTTCAACCGTGAACTCCAGGTTGAAGGCCTGGGCTCGGTCTGGGCCCTGCCGGGCCTGGAATTATTAATGGAAGAGCCACAGCGTAAGGCTGATGTCTGGCAAGCCATGCGTCGGCTGATGGCGCGCTGGAAAGAATCAAATGAGTGACGCTGTATCATTTCGCCCCATGACCGAGGGGGACCTGGACGCTGTACTGAAGATCGAATATGCGGCTTACAGCCATCCGTGGACCCGCGGAATTTTTCTTGATGGGCTCGGCAAGTACCAGATCTGGCTGATGTTCGAAGGCCAGCAACAGGTCGGTCATGGTGTGGTCCAGATCATTCTTGATGAGGCGCACCTGTTGAACATCACGGTCAAGCCGGAAAACCAGGGGCGTGGGCTGGGCCTGACGTTGCTGGAGTACCTGATGTCGATTGCCTATAAGGCCGAGGCACGGGAGTGCTTCCTGGAAGTGCGGGACAGTAATCGCTCGGCATTTCGCTTGTATGAGCGTTATGGCTTCAACGAGATTGGGCGGCGCCGGGATTATTATCCGGCGGTTGGCGGCAGGGAAGATGCGGTGGTCATGGCCTGCACATTGGTAGACTGATGCCATGAACACAGATCACGGGTAGGAGCCGCCGCAGGCTGCGATCTTTTGATTTTATAAACAACAAGATCAAAGATCGCAGCCTGCGGCAGCTCCTACACGGGAGAATTCAGCCAATCAGGGATATCAACGATTCCCGTCCAGCGGATCCCGCTGCGCCAGTTCCGCTTCATCCAGGCCATCGCCACCGCCGATCTCATCTTCATCGACAATGCTCAGGTCCCAGTCCGCCTGCCCCTCTTCGCCTGCTTCTTGGGCATCCCTTGCGCCATCTTCGAGGATGAGGGTTTCCGGACTCATGTCATCATCCGTGGGTTCATGGTCTTTGGCGGACGCACCGGTCATACCGGCCTCCCGCACCCGTTCAGGCGGCATCAGCTGCTCGCGCTCGTTGTCCGGCAGTTCGTCGCCAATCCGGGTGCTGGGTTTTCCTTCGTGAAAATCCAGTTCATGCATCGAACCCATGCGGTCTTCGTTGTCATCGATGGGCTCGGGTTGCGCCGCGTCGAAAGGACGTCGTGAATCAGTCATGGTATTTCCTCATACTGTGGGCCTTACTAGGGTGGACCCACAGGGCTGGCGAGAATTCCACCCACCTTACTTGCATCAAGCGCGTGACCCCGACGGGTGGTTGTCTGTCAAAGAAGCGCACCATTCTTGAGGCTTTACAGCATGCACGAATTACAAGATCTGATTGATAACAACGAACGCTGGGCCGAAGCGATCAAACAGGAAGATCCGGACTTCTTCTCCAAGCTGGCTCGCCAACAGACTCCAGAATATCTGTGGATCGGTTGCTCCGATGCGCGCGTGCCAGCGAACGAAATCGTTGGCATGCTGCCTGGCGACCTGTTCGTCCATCGCAACGTGGCGAACGTAGTGCTGCATACCGACCTGAACTGCCTGTCGGTGATTCAGTACGCAGTGGACGTGCTCAAGGTCAAGCACATCCTGGTTACCGGCCACTATGGCTGTGGGGGCGTACGGGCGTCGATGCAAGACCGCCAGCTAGGCCTGATCGATGGATGGCTGCGTTCGATTCGGGACCTGTATTACGAAAAACGCGAAGAGCTGGCGCAGTTGCCGACTGAAGAAGAACAAGTCGACCGCCTCTGCGAGCTGAACGTGATCCAGCAAGTGGCCAACGTCGGCCACACCAGCATTGTGCAAAATGCCTGGCATCGCGGACAGAAACTGTCGATTCACGGTTGCATCTACGGCATCAAGGATGGCCGCTGGAAAAGCCTGAACGCAACCATCAGCGGCTTTGAGCAGTTGCCGCCGCAGTACCGTCTGCGTCCTCTGTAGCGCTTCTCGCGTCTACAGCCCCTGGCCCAGCGCCGCCGTGGGCGCCGAGGTTTTCAGCTGTTGGAGCTGGGACCTGATCGGCGCCGATGCACATTTGGCGACGGCCTGTGCCAGGGGCAGGTTGCGGATCGACGTATAGAACAGTTCGCAGGTTTTCTCTGCGCGGGCGACCTGCCAGGTCTGGGTACAGTTTTTCAGTTGCGCCGCCGGGTCTCTGCCGGGCGCGCTGCCCATGCCTGCCTGCCAGCATGCAGCGCTCAAATCCTGGCCCATGACTTTCAGTCCTGCCGCGTCAGCCTGGGCCTGGGCATCCTTGCCAGAGTAGGCTGTGGGATTCGCGGCATACCAGATGTAGCTCGGATGATTGGAGCCCAAAACCGGCACTTTTACCCCAGCAGACGGACTGATCGTAGCCAGCCCCAGCACATTGACGGTGGGTCCGTATTGCGCCTTGATCCAGCTTCGCACCGGCGCACCAAACGCGACCATGGGTAATACCGCGCCGCTGGCATTGCGGCTGAGTTCCTTGACCATGGTGGTTTGGTAGGCGGTGAAGTAGTTGTAAACACCCTCCAAGTCCTTGCCGGCAGTCGCGGGTGCGGCAATCGGGGCGATGTCGATGATGGTTTGGTAACCGGGTGTCTGCGCAGCAGGGATGCCGTTGGCGGTCAGCAGCGTGGCCCAGCGATCGGTGGTGGCCGAGCGCAGGTAATCCTGGGCCTGGGTCAGCGAATAATCCGGCGGAAAGTGCAACAGCTCGATACTTTTGCGATTGTTCAGCGCCATGCCCAATGGCAGGAACAGCGACCAGTTGTACGCCCACTTGCCGTCGGCGTTCAGTTTGTTCGCCCCGGACCAGGCCAGGTCTCCGGCGCCGAGCAGGGCTTCCAGTGGTTCTTGATAACCGGCAGGCACACCAATGATTTGCGCGTAAAGCTGATCGTTATCGGTTTTGACCCGCACCTTTGCCGTGTCGTAACCATCGCGTTGCACGCTTTGGCTCAGGTAGTGCTCGACGGTTTGCTCCAGCGTCCAATTGCGAAAGCAGATGACGTTGCAATTATTGGGGTAGGCGAACAGACGGGTGACGCGTTCGGTACTGCCCAGTCTCAGATCGACATCGGCATGGGCGGCGGCACTCAGGGTGAGGGCCACGAGGGTAACTCCTGCGCGTTTGAACATGCTCAGATCCTTTTCAGCCTGCAATTGCGGAATTGTCGAAGTTTACTGTGGCCATCGCCGCGACGATGTCAGCGGTGCCCTGTATTGATGTCAGGGGATGGCGAACCGCGGGGTAGGAACAATCCAACGAATAAGTCTGGATACACCTGCCGTTGCATGTGGCCCGTCTGGACAGCTGCCAACAGTAAATCAAACACTGTTTTTTTGTGACCGCCTTTTACCGCTTTGGGACTTTGGCTCTAACGGGTTGTCCGCAGAGGAATTTGCGTAGACCATGGGCGCCTTGAATTTTTGCCCGTGCCAGAGTGCTTTTTCATGACTGCCCAAACCGATGTGCGCCCGGCGCCGTTCACTCGTTCGGACTATAAGACCCTCGGCCTTGCAGCGCTGGGCGGGGCGCTGGAAATCTACGATTTCATTATTTTCGTATTTTTTGCCCTGACCCTCAGCCAGCTGTTCTTCCCGCCGGAAATGCCGGAGTGGCTACGCCTGCTGCAAAGTTTCGGGATCTTCGTCACCGGATACCTGGCGCGGCCCTTGGGCGGCATCCTGATGGCGCATTTCGCCGACCGGCTGGGACGCAAGAAGGTTTTCAGCCTGAGCATCCTGATGATGGCGCTGCCGTGCCTGCTGATCGGGATCATGCCGACCTACGCCCAGATCGGCTATTTCGCGCCGCTGCTGTTGCTGGCCCTGCGCATCCTGCAGGGCGCGGCGGTCGGTGGAGAGGTGCCCAGCGCCTGGGTGTTTGTCGCCGAGCACGCGCCGGCCGGCCATCGCGGTTATGCGCTCGGATTCCTGCAGGCAGGACTGACTTTCGGCTACCTGATCGGCGCGCTGGTGGCGACGTTCCTGGCGCAGATGTTCACCCCGGCAGAAATCCTTGATTACGCTTGGCGTTATCCCTTCCTGCTGGGCGGAGTGTTCGGCGTGATTGGCGTCTGGTTGCGCCGCTGGCTCAGCGAAACCCCGGTGTTTATCGCGATGCAGGCCAAGCGGGAAGCGGCGGTCGAGCTGCCATTGCGCACGGTCCTGCGTGAACATCGCCGGGCCATTTTGCCGGCGATGATCCTGACCTGTGTGCTGACCTCGGCGGTAGTGGTGTTCGTCGTCATCACCCCGACCATGATGCAGAAAACGTTTGGCATGACCGCCAGCCACACCTTCGCGCTCAGTGCCCTGGGCATCGTCTTCCTGAATATGGGTTGCGTACTCGCCGGAGTACTGGTGGATCGCATTGGAGCCTGGCGCACCGTCATGCTCTACAGCCTGCTGCTGCCGTTGGGCATTGCTGTGCTCTATAGCTGCCTGATCAATGGCGGTAGCTGGATTGGCCTGGCGTACGCCATCGCCGGTCTGTGTTGCGGGGTGGTCGGCGCGGTGCCATCGGTGATGGTCGGGCTGTTCCCTGCGCGGATTCGTGTTTCGGGGATTTCCTTCACCTACAACATTGCGTACGCCGCATGGGCCAGTATCACTCCGTTATTGCTGATCGGGTTGATGCCCTGGAGCCCGTGGATCTGCGTGATCTTCAGCGCAGTGATAGGTGTAGTAGGGGTCGCCAGCGCGGCATATTTCGGTGCGCGGATGCCGAGCATCGGCAGCTGCCCGGCGACTGGCGCCGCGTAATTGAGGTTGGCATCGCGCGCGCCTTAACTATTTTTGCAGGGCAACACTGGACCGCTCTTCAGAAAAGAGTTCCAAAGCCGATGGTTAGGCTGCATTTCGCTTTCTACCCTGTTCATCGGTGCATTCCATGTTTAATAAACGCTTGAAGCAGGAGCTGTCGGCTCTTCGTGAAGAACTTTCCAGCCTTCAGCAAGTGAAGGAAAGCCTGGAAAGCGAGATGCTGGTCCTGACCCTGGATCCCGAGGGGCGGATTCAATCGGTCAATCAGAACTTCATCGATGAGATGTTCTACAAGGGGCACGACCTGATCGGTCGGCACATCGAAGATATCGTGCCGGTGCATGTCAAATCCGACGAGTTCCACCACCGCTTCAAGGCCGCGCTGCAGCGTGGCGAACATTTTGCCGGCGCCGTGCGCCTGTTGCGCGGTGATGGCGAGGAAGCGTGGCTGCGCTCGATCATGCAGCCAATACGTTCGGGGGATGGCCGCGTCAGGCACTTCTCGATTTTTTCCAGTGACCTGACCCGCACCATCGAAGCCTCCCGGGAACATGAGAACCTGATCGGCGCCCTGGTGCGTTCGACGGCGGTGATCGAGTTTGACCTCAATGGCAACGTACTGGCGGCCAACGAGCGCTTTCTCAGCGGCATGGGCTACAGCCTTGCGCAGATCAAGGGCAAACATCACCGGATGTTCTGCACGCCGGACGAATCCTCAAGCGCCGCTTACCAGGCTTTCTGGCGCCGGCTGAACGCCGGTGAGTTTGTGGCGGAGCGATTCAAGCGCATCGACAGCCACGGTCGTACGGTCTGGCTGGAAGCGTCCTATAACCCCGTGCTCGATGCCAACAATCACCTGTATAAAGTGGTGAAGTTCGCCACTGTGATTACCGACCAGGTCAACCAGGAGCAAGCGGTCGCCGAGGCGGCCAACATCGCCTATAGCACTTCCCGGCAGACCGACGACAGTGCGCAGCGCGGTAATGCTGTGGTCACCCAGGCCGTCGGCGTGATGCGCGAGCTGGCCAAACACATGCAAACCGCCGGTGAGGGCATCGAGGCGCTGAACGATCAGTCGCAGGTGATCGGCAGCATCGTCAAGACCATCAGCGGCATTGCCGAGCAGACCAACCTGCTGGCGCTCAACGCAGCCATCGAAGCCGCGCGGGCGGGCGAACAGGGCCGTGGCTTTGCCGTGGTGGCGGACGAAGTGCGGCAGCTGGCATCGCGGACGAGTCAGGCTACTGATGAGATTGTCGGCGTGGTACGACAGAACCAGGACATGGCGCGTCACGCGGTCACCCTGATAACCGAAGGCAAACTCCAGGCTGAGCAGGGGCTGGCGTTGGCAGCGGAGGCGGGCACGGTGATTGTCGAGATCCAGGACGGCGCGCAGAAAGTGGTCGACGCCGTAGGACAGTTCGCCAATCAACTGGCGACTTGATCAACCCGTATCCCGCTACAATCGGCATTTTCCCCAGGAGCAGACAGCATGCACGCTTCCCATCGCCGGCCCGTCCCCTTGAACAAGGCCTATCGCCTGCTCAATCACGGGCCGACCGTACTGGTCAGCGCCGCCCATGATGGCCAGCGCAACATCATGGCCGCGGCCTGGGCCATGCCACTGGATTTCGAGCCGCCGAAAATTGCCGTGGTGCTGGATAAATCCACCTGGACCCGGGAACTGCTGGAAGCCTCGGGGACCTTCGTGCTGAACGTGCCTTGCGCCGCCCAGGCCGACATCGTCCAGACCGTGGGTTCGACATCTGGCCTGGAAATCTCCCAGGCGCAGGGCCAGAACAAGTTCCAGGCCTATGGCCTGCAGACATTCAGCGGCGAGCAGGTGGCAGCGCCGATGCTCGAAGGCTGCGTCGCCTGGCTGGAATGCCGATTGCTGCCGGAGCCTGGCAATCACCAACAGTACGACCTGTTCCTCGCCGAAGTCATCGCTGCCCAGGCCGACGAGCGGGTATTCAGCGATGGCCGCTGGCACTTCGAAGGGCACGACCAGCTACGCACGTTGCATCACGTGGCGGGCGGGCATTTCCTGAAGATCGGTGACCCGGTGGATGGCAAGATTCTGCCGGTTTGAATCGGGTGCATAGCCCCAACATTCGCGCGGCCACCGGGATGCACTTCCCATAAAAAAGGGCCTACCACCCGGTAAGCCCTTTCCCATTCCTGCCAACCGCTCAATCCCCCAACGCTTCCCCCTCGCGGCGCGGATCAGCACCACCCGCCAAGGAGGCTTTGCCCTGCGCGTCCTTGACCCGAACAATCGCCTGGGTGCCGCTGGTCATGTCGATCTCGTTCACGCTGTGCCCTTTGTCCTTGAGTGCCTGGATCAGCCCGCTGCTGAACTGTCCCCGTTCCAGTTCCGTGGGGCCGTTGCGGCTGCCGAAATTGGGCAGGCTGATGGCCGTCTGTGGATCGAGGTTCCAGTCGAGCAGGCCGATGGTCGACTTGGCAACGTATTCGATGATCTGGGAGCCGCCCGGGGAGCCGAGGGTGGCCAGGAACTCGCCGCTTTTGCGATCAAAGATCAGCGTGGGTGCCATGGACGAGCGTGGGCGTTTGCCCGGCTCGACGCGGTTGGCGACTTTCTGGCCGTTCTCTTCAGGGATGAACGAGAAGTCGGTCATCTGATTGTTCAGCAGGAAGCCTTGCACCATCAGGTGAGAGCCAAAGGCCGATTCCACGGTGGTGGTCATCGACACCGCGCCACCCTGGTCATCAACGGCCACCACTTGCGAGGTGGAGATGCGCAGAGGCGAACGGTCAGGTGCATAGGCCACCTGGATTCCGGGAGGTGTGCCATGTGTGGCCGTGCCCATGCTGCGCTCGCCGATCAGCGCGGCGCGGCTGGCCAGATAAGTCGGGTCCACCAGGCCTTTGACCGGGACGGGCACGAAGTCGCTGTCGGCGACGTACTGGGCACGGTCGGCATACGCGAGCCGCTCGGCTTCGGAGATCAGGTGCACAGCTTCAGGGGCCGGTTCGATGCCGGCGGATCGGGTGCTTTTGACCGGCTTCAGTGGCGCCAGGGCATAACGCGGGTCACGAGTCTCGAGGGCCTGCAAGGTGCCGAGGATCTGCGCCACGGCGATTCCGCCCGATGACGGCGGCGGCATGCCGCAGACCTGCCAGCGCTTGTAATCGGTGCACAGCGGGGCGCGTTCCTTGGCGGAATAGCCGATCAGATCGTTCAGCGACAGGCTGCCGGGATTGGCATGACCCTGAACCTTGGCCACGATTTCCTGGGCGATGGGGCCTTTGTACAGCGCATCGGCACCTTCCTTGGCGATGCGTTTGAACGTGGCGGCCAGCGCCGGGTTTTTCAGGGGCGTGCCGGCGGCTTTCGGGCTGCCGTCGGCGTTGCGGAAATACGCCATCATGTCCGGCGAGCGCGGCATGGACGAATCCGACGCGATCAACTGATGCAGGCGTGGCGAGATGGGAAAACCTTGCTCCGCGAGTCTGATCGCCGGCTCGAACAGCTGCGCCCAAGGCAGGCGCCCGTGTTTCTGATGAGCCAGTTCCAGTGCTCGCAATACGCCTGGTGTGCCCACGGAACGACCGCCAATCTGCGCCTGAGTGAATGGCATCGGATTGCCATCGGCCTGCAGGAATAGCTTCTCGGTGGCACCGGCCGGCGCGGTTTCACGACCGTCGTAGGTGCGCACGGTTTTGCCGTCCCAGAGTACGATCAAGGCGCCGCCGCCGATACCCGAGGATTGCGGCTCGACCAGCGTCAGCACCGCTTGCATTGCAATTGCGGCGTCAATCGCCGAACCGCCCTGGCGCAACATTGCTCGCCCAGCTTCGGCGGCGAGCGGATTGGCCGCTGCGGCCATATGCTTTGAGGCGTGCCGGGCCTGCAGGTCGGTGCGATAGCCCGAGGCTGTTTCCGGTGCGAGGGGTAATGTCGAAACGGGCGGAGCGTTGCACGCGGCAAGAGTTAGCGCGCCGGCAATCAGCGAAAGGGCTGACAACCGATAGCGATTGCAGTGAAAGGCTGTGAACACGCGGGGCACTCCGTCCGTGGGAAAAGTCTGGGGACTTTATCGGCCGATAGCCCGTGACGCAAACCATAGGCGGTTTTTGTCCTTCATCCATCGACGGGTTTTCTGTAGGGTCAAGGGCAGCAGACAAGTCAGAAGATCAACAAGAGGCAGACATGCACACCGACTTCCCCACACAGCCAAGCTATGGCGCTCAGCGTGAACAGTTTCTGGCAGCCGCGAGTGCCGCCGGCGCGACTGTGACCGAATATCCGCACCCACTCAAAGGCCCGTTCGGTGAGCGGCTGAGTACCGATGTGGCGGTGCTCGGTGATCCGGGCGCCAAGCGCTTGCTGATCGCGCTAAGTGGCACTCATGGGGTCGAAGGCTTCTATGGCTCGGGCTGCCAGATCAAGTGGATGCAGGAGCTGGGCAAGCGCGTGTTGCCCGCCGATGTCGCGGTGGTGTTTGTCCATCTGATCAATCCCTGGGGCACGGCGTGGCTGCGCCGGGTCAACGAAGACAACATCGACCTTAACCGCAATCACCTGGACTTCGAACATTCGCTGCCGGATAACCAGGCCTATGCCGCGCTGCATGAAATCTATGCCTGCACTGAGCTGGCAGGCCCCGAGCGTGATCGCGCCGATGCGCTGCTTGACCAGCAGATCCACGAACACGGCTGGCCGGCGGTGATGTCGATTGTCGAGGGCGGCCAACACAGTCATCCTGACGGCCTGTTTTTCGGCGGACGGGCACCGAGCTGGTCGAATCGTACGCTGCAGCAGATCCTCCAGGAGCATGTCGCCCATGCTGATGTCGCCATGTGCTTCGACTTGCACACTGGCGCGGGGGAGTACGGCCATCCAATGTTGCTGACCATCACCGAGTCCGCTTATCCAGCGTTGCTGGATGCGCAGGCGATCTACGGTCCTTGGCTCTACACGTTGCTGACCGGCGCCGACACACTGAGCGAAACCGGCGTCGCCGCGACGGCCACTGGTTACACCTCGCAGGCGCTGCTCGACGCACTGCCGCAGGTGCGATTGATGCCCTTCGTGATCGAGTGTGGGACCTATCCGGGGCCCGAGGTACATCATCATTTACGCGACGACCATTGGCTTCATCTGCACGGCAATCCGAGTGATGCGGTAGGGCGTGGAATCAAGTTGAATCTGCTGGAGCAGTTCTATCCTGCGGACAGCGACTGGCAGGCGATGATCTGGCTGCGCACCTGGCAGATATGGGAGCGGGGGGTGTCTGCGTTGGCGTCGATGCGGTTGTGATCCTGCTGGGGTTTTGAGGGCCTGTTCGGCCCACTCGCCAGCAAGCCACACCTGCCACTGTGGGAGCCGGCTGGCTGGAGATGGCGGCCGCAAGCCGGGCCCCTGCAGGATTTGTGTTGGGAGAGAAGCTTGCGTACTTTTCTCGATGCATAAAAAAACGGCCTACCTCGCGGTAAGCCGTTTTTAGTACTTGGTGGCTACACAGTCATTTGAACTGGATTCTCAAATTGCTGTATCTAAAGGGTTTATTGTTGTTACGTTCGGTTAGGCATACATGTAGGCATACACGCTGCCTTTTTCTGGCTACTGTTTTCCCATGTACCCTCCGCCTGTCAAAACGCCACCAGACATGGCGTACCTCGATCAAGCAGGGCCGATGCCAAGATTGTTATTCCTTGGCCCGTCCTTCTGCCGCCAGGGAGGCGAGGGCCAGGGTGAGAAATCCTGAGTTTCTATCCAGCGTTTCCAGTGCCCCCCTGATGTTCTGCGCGACCTCTGTAGATCCTCGTTGCTCAACCCAGTTTGAGAGCTCCTCGATAGCTGCTCCCAGGGCAAGCTGATTTTCATTCATTCGTTTGAGCACAGACGCAAGCAGAGATGGGTCTTCCATGCTGTTCTCCCTCCCGTGTTGACCATGTAGCCAATCTACATCGAGCCAGTGGCATTGCATATCAGTAGCCCTGTTTACCAGGTGGGCAAAATTGCGCCGGGGACCCTGGGAGATTTCGCTGCACACGGGGTCGGAAACCCGCGGGATCTTGGTAGCGACAGAGATTGCACCTTACTGAAATTTCAACGTTGAAATTGAAAGGATCCTGATGAAAAAAGGGCATCGTTACCGCAACAGTAACGGTGAGCCATTGTGTTGCTGATAGCGAACGGTTGAACCCGGTCAACCTTGGGGATAGTGTCAACCTGTCAACCGACGTAGAAAACTCAGTCGCTAACAAGATGCTGCGGGTTCTTTGCCCCGTATCCATTCGAGATGCCCAGGGTCCCCGGCGGAGCTACCAAGCGATAGGGCAAATGCTCAGGTGAATCACCAGTTCACCAGGTTCACCTGTTCACTAAGCTGTGCACTTTTTCGCTAACACGATCACGCGGGTTTCCGACCCCGTGTCTTAAAAAAACCTCAGGGGCCCCGGCAAAATTTGGAACTGCCCCTGACGTCGCTGGTGGCATTGATGGTTCCGGGGAGCGGGGGAATACGCATCCTTCTGAAAAGCAGTGTTACGAACGTTACTGGTGTAACGATTGTCGATAACTGACTGTATTTATTGGATATTATCGGCGTAACACTGTGTTTGAGCATGGGGTTTTTAGGAGTGTTACTAAGCCAACTGGTGTAACGCTTCCAAGGTCTGAAGTAGACCCCTAAAACAGGAAAGAAGCTCTCGTTGAACTCTCGCCGTCCATCAGCCGCGATTGGCAGTCAGGTATGAGCACTTTGCTAGGCGTCAGTAAGCTATCAGCATTAGGCCGCTGGTGTGACTGGCCGCTACCGGCCAGGAGCGGTCATTGACCTTATGTAAAATCCTATTTGCCCCACTGCCTAGACGACGGACAGGATCTACATTCATATCTTTGAGGACTGGCGTGTTTGGCTGTAGCCTTGAGGTGGTTTCACGGCGGGTGGGCGTTTGATCTGTCAAACCGCAGATGATCAAAAACCTTAATATCTATACATTGAATGTGGTTGAATTCGCAACGAAAAAACGAGCCCTCTGCTCCGAATCAAGCTTTAATAGGTTCAAGTGTCTTGGGAGGCAACAAATGAATGTAATGGTTGTTGACGATGATCCATGGATGGCCGAATTGTTGAAGCAGATTGTCATGACCATGCGTCCAGGCGTTCAAGTCAATTGTTTTAGCGATGTTCGGAGCGCTTTGGCTGCTTGGCAAGAAGTGAGCTATTCACTGGTGCTGGCTGATTGGAACTTGCCTGATGATTCAGGCATACGCATGTTGCAGAAAATTCGTGAGCACGACAATACGACTCCGCTTGTGATGATTACTGGGCGCGCAGATAGGCAAAGCGTGATGGAAATTAGGCCACTCGGCATAAGTGCTTTTATTACCAAGCCATTTGATGTGCCACATGTTGTGAAGTGTATTGAGGGGTTACTACCTGCCCTGGACTACGTCCCCACTTCGGCTGTTTGCCGAGAAGCGTTCAGCTCATATCTTAATGGGCTTGCAGATTCTGATCTCGACTTACCTATGTTAGCGAAGGTCAAGGAAAAACTTCAGCTCGGCTATAGCGGCGAAGCTCTTGATCTGCGCGAGTTAGTCGGCGATTGGCAGGGTGATCCTGCCTTGTGTGCCCATCTCATTACTGTATCAAACAGTCCAGCCTATATCGGCATAGCAACTCAGTGCACTAGTTTGAATGATGCGCTTCGGCGATTAGGAGCGCGCACCAGCGTCAACCTAGCGTTGGGTTTTGCTCTAAAGCAGCGCCGCATAGAAGACAATTTTATTCTAACGGTTTTGATGCAAGAACATGTCGACACTGCTGTCCGTTTGGCCGAGCGTGTGGTCGCATTAGCCAAGCAGTGTGGTGTCGAATCAGGCCAGCTGCAGACGGCCGCCTTGCTGCATCGCATGGGTGAGCTTTGCGTTATCTATCAAGTGCATAAGTGGGAGAGCGAGGGCAACAAGTTGGATGAACCATCATTGATTCAGGCCGTCAACGATTTTGCAGCTCCACTAGCAATCAAAATGAAAGCCTGCTGGGGCGTACCAAGAAGCTTGCGAGAATTAATAGGTGCTGTTTATGCACTTCCGCCGACCCAAGTGCGTCGTGATCAGGTTTTGATGCGTTTAGCTGCAGCCCTAAACAATAGCGAACCGCCTGCCGTCATTGATCGACTTATGCGGCTGGCCGGTATGTCATGAGGCTTTGGCGAGCGAACGTAGGCCTCATCCGATGCTAAGGTTGAGCTAGGCCCAATTGGCTTGGGGCGTAATAGAGTCGTCTTGGGTGTACGTATGCGAATTTGTAAAGGGATAGACGTCGACTCGGTCATCTTGATCGTGGAAGATCAAGCCACGGATGCTCAGGTCCTTAGTGCGGCGGTGAGTGGCTTAGGTGATGTGCACATGGCCAGCGATGGTTTCACAGCACTGGCACTTGCTCGTCAGTACAAGCCGGATCTTGTGCTGCTTGATATCGAAATGAACGGCATGAACGGTTTTTCAGTGTGCAAAGCACTGAAAGCTGACCCCGAATTGTGTGATGCGGCAGTTATCTTCGTGACTTCGCACGTTCAAACGGACAATGAACTGCTTGCGCTTGAATATGGCGGTATTGTTTTCATTCGTAAACCGCTAAACCTTCCAGTCGCCAGAGCGCACATCAAGGCCCATCTGGCTTTGCGCCGGGAGGCAAAAAAACTCGCCAACCATGATGCGCTGACGGGGCTGCCAAATCGCACCTTACTTAAGGACCGCACTGATCAGGCCTTGCAGAAAGCTCGCCGCAGCGACGTGCGGGTGGCGATGCTGCTACTGGATCTGGATAACTTCAAAAGCATTAATGATTTTGGCGGTCACTCTATTGGCGATGCCCTTCTCCAAGAGGTTGCTGTGCGCTTGGAGCAAGCTGTACGCGCATTGGATACGGTTAGCCGCCAGGGCGGTGATGAGTTCATTATCCTGTCACCGGAAGTGGGCGCCTTTGACGGTTTGGGCGACTTTGCCGAGCGGCTGCTTGCCTGTATTGCGATGCCTTTTGTTCTCCAAGGCAATCGCTATGAACTTAGCGCGAGCCTTGGCATCAGCGTATTTCCAGACGACAGCGAAGATGTGGAGTCGCTTTACCGCCATGCGGATGCAGCCATGTATCAAGCGAAACTCGATGGCCGTAATCGCTTTCGTTTTTTCTCCACAGATATTGAAAGCGGGGCCCGCGGGCGGCACATGCTTGAACAAAACATGCGCAGTGCACTGGAAGATGGTGTCTTTGAGGTGTTCTACCAACCCAAGGTGAGAGCCACCGGGGCGCTAATGGTAGGCATGGAGGCCCTTATCCGCTGGCGTAATAGAGATGGCGATCTGGTTTCACCTGCCGAATTTATTCCACTGGCCGAGCAAACCGGGCTGATTATTCCGATTGGTAAATACGTTCTTCGCCGAGCTTGTTTGGATGCTCAAATGCTGATTGAACAGGGTATGCCTGTGGTGGTGAGTGTGAATATTTCAGCGGTGCAGTTTGTCGAGGAGTCATTCTTATCGATGGTGCAAGAGACCTTGCGCGAGTCGAAGCTGCAACCAAAGTTTTTAGAGCTGGAAATCACCGAAGGGGTGCTGGCAAAGAATGTGCAAAATACGCAACACGTACTCGCTGTCCTGCATAAGCAGGGCATACGGATTGCGATTGATGATTTTGGTACAGGCTACTCCAGCTTGGCGTATCTCAAACGGTTTCCGGTGGATGTGTTGAAGATAGACCAGAGCTTTGTGCGTGATATGCTGCTCGATAAAAGCGATGCGGCCATTATTGAAGCCATTATTAAACTGGCCCAGGCCCTTGACCTTGAACTAGTGGCGGAGGGCGTTGAAACTCAAGAACAAGCAGATGTGTTGCAACGCAATGGCTGCGAGATCATGCAAGGCTATTTTTATGCTCGCCCTGTCCCTTTTAGCCAATTATGTGCTTTGCTTGATTCCGGGGCTATGAAAATAAAATAGTGACTGCCGTATGATTCTTCGCCTATCTAGAGTTAACCGCCGTGAACGTGATAGTGGATGATTAATTTTGGTGACAGCCAAAGAAGGCTTTGCTCTGTGGTTACATCACGCCTGTCGGTTTTTTGAGAAGGGATGCCATGCTGACAAATAAAATACGCCCGCACGTGCCCACCAGTCGCTGGACGATCATCAGCTTCATAGTCGGTATGGTTATCAGCATCACTGCCTACTTCGGTGTCAGCTACTTCAACCATCAGCACGCCAAGCAGGCCGCGTTAGAAGCTACAGAAGCCACAGCTGATGCTGTAGTCAACCGGATAAAGCTTTACCAGTATGGGTTGCGCGGTGCGCGGGGGGCAATTCAAACAATGGGTGAAAAATCCATTAGCCGTGAAGCTTTTGACCGCTACAGCCGTTCGCGCAGTGTAACTGTGGAATTTCCTGGGGCCCGAGGTTTTGGCTTTATTCGTCGTGTTGCACGGCAGGATGAGGCGCAGTTTCTTGTCATGGCTCGTTCAGACGGCTGGCCTGATTTTGCGATCCGCGAACTAGCACCCCATGAGAACGAACGCTTTGTCATTCAGTACATCAGTAACCTTGAAGTCAACAAGCCGGCTATCGGTCTGGATATCGCTTCTGAAACCAACCGACGGCAAGCTGCATTGGCTGCCATGCGCAGCGGCGAGGTGCGCCTTTCAGGCCCTATTACACTGGTACAGAACGTTGGCCAGCCGCTGCAGTCCTTTCTCATTTTCTTGCCCATCTACCGGGATGTAGTCACGCCAGATACGGTCGAAGCGCGAGAAACGCAAGCGTTAGGTTGGAGCTACGCACCACTGATTACCGATGATGTTCTCAATGGCATACGCCCACCGGAAGATGCTGTAAGCCTTGAGCTGGCAGATGTGACGGACCCTGACCAACGTGTGGTTTTTTACAAATCTCTCGATGAAGGTACTCAGGAAACCGTGTTTTCTCACACCGTCGAGCGCGATGTGTATGGCCGGCGTTGGCAGTTGCATTTCACGGTGCATCCTCTCTTTATCAGTAAGCTTTTGTTCGTCACGCCGTGGCTGGTGCTCGGCGCTGGCTCGCTATTGTCTGTGTTATTGGCCAGTTTGGTTGGTGTGATAAGCCAGAGTCGTGCACGACAATCACAAATTATCGCTGAGCAGCTAAAACTGGCGGCCATTGTTGAAAGCTCGGCTGATGGCATCATCGGCAAGGACCTTAATGGTACGGTAACAAGCTGGAATAAAGGCGCTGAAGCAGTGTTTGGCTTTAGTGCTGAGGAAACTGTCGGTCAGCGTATTGTTGATTTTTTAGTGCCTGCAGATTTGCAGATGGAGGAAATTGCGCTACTAGCTTCTATTCGCGAGGGCAAACCCGTTTCCAGCTTCACAACCCTGCGCAAGCATAAAAATCAACAGCTGATCCCCGTTGCCATTACGGTGTCACCAATTCATGACTCTAGCGGTAAGGTTATAGGAGCTTCAAAAACGGTACGCGACATTTCACGACAAGTCGCGGATGAGTCGAGGATTATCGAACTCAATACCACCCTGGAAGCACAGGTGGCTGAACGTACCACCGAACTACATGAACTCAACACGCTGCTGGCTAATGTTCTGCGGTCGGCCTCCGAAGTGGCGATTATTGCCACTGGGCTTGATGGCACAATTCGTATTTTCAATACCGGTGCAGAGCGCATGCTGGGTTACAGCGCAGCGGAATTGGTCGACAGAAGCACCCCAGCCAGCTTCCATCTGGCGGATGAGATGGCTGCCCGTTCCGCAGAGTTGTCGTCGCCGCCCGGCCAGCCGATTGAGGGCTTTCGGGTATTTGTACACAAGGCCGAGTTGGAAGGAGCGGAAACCCGCGAGTGGACGTATGTGCGCAAAGATGGCTCGCAGCTGCCGGTATCCCTGGCGGTAACGGCCATGCGCGATGATCAAGGTAAATGCATCGGTTACCTGGGTATTGCCATAAACCTGACGGAGCAGAAGTTCTCTGAAATGGCCGTTGCCTCAGGACGTGACCAGCTGTTGATGGCCGCGGAGGTGGCTGAGTTGGGGATATGGTCATGGGATTTGGCGGATAACTCACTGAGTTGGAACGACCGTATGTATGAGATATACGGTCAGCCTAAAAGCCTGCGTGCTACAGGGCTGAATTATGAGCACTGGCGTTCCCGCGTGCATCCTGACGATGTCGAGGGGGCTGCGAACCTACTGAATCAGGCCGTGGCAGGAGAGGCCGTGTATGCCCCTATCTTCCGAGTCGTGCGTCCCGACGGTAGCCAGCGCATCGTGCAGGCCGGCGCTCAGGTTGAGCGTGATAGCCAGGGTGCAGCGGCACGGGTGACTGGCATCAACCGCGATATCACCGCGCAACGTGAATTGGAGTCACGCTTGCTGGAGGCCAAGGAGAAGGCAGATGCCGCGAGTGCCGCTAAGTCGTCCTTCCTGGCCAATATGAGCCACGAAATCCGCACCCCCATGAATGCAGTGCTGGGGATGCTGCATCTCATCCAGAACACCGAATTGAACACCCGTCAACTGGATTACATCAGCAAAGCTGAAAGTGCTGCCAAATCTTTGCTTGGGTTGCTTAACGATATTCTCGATTACTCCAAGATTGAGGCCGGCAAACTGCTACTGGATGCACATGCTTTTAGGCTAGAGCAGCTTATGCGTGATCTGGCCGTGGTGCTGTCAGGTAATCAGGGTGGCAAGGATGTAGAAGTTATGTTCGACATCGATCCGCAGCTGCCCAATGCTCTGTATGGAGACGGTCAGCGTTTGCAGCAGGTGCTGATTAACCTCGCCGGTAATGCACTCAAATTTACCCAGCAAGGGCAGGTGATTGTCAGGGTTGCTCAACTGTTGCGACGCTCCGATGAGGTGCAGGTTCGAATTGAAGTCATTGATACCGGCATCGGTATCAGCCTTGAGCAGATGCAGCTTATCTTTGAGGGGTTCACCCAGGCCGAGGCCTCCACGACCCGGCGTTTCGGCGGCACGGGGCTTGGATTAGTGATTTCCAAGCGTTTGATCAAACTGATGGGCAGCGATTTGCAGGTCAGCAGTGAGGTTGGTGTCGGTAGCCGTTTCTGGTTTGACATCGACCTGGGAATTTATGAACCCGAGCCACTACGTGCGTTATGCCCCGGCGCGGATCACCAGTTGCGCCTGCTGGTGGCGGATGATAACGAAGTGGCCGGGTTTCTGATGGTGCGCATGGCAGAGGGGTTAGGCTGGAAGGCTGACTTAGTTTCGGATGGCCCGCAGGCGGTGGCGCGTGCGCAACAGATGCAGGTTGCAGGCCAGGGTTATGACGTGATTTTGATGGACTGGCGCATGCCTGGCATGGACGGGCTCAGTGCCGCACATCTGATCCGTAAGCACTGCCGGGGGCAGCATGGGCCAATGATCATAATGGTTACGGCCTATGGGCGCGAGGTGTTGGCGGATGTTCAGCAAGAGGACGATGTGCCATTTGCAGGCTTCCTGAGTAAGCCGATGACTCTTCAGCAGTTGGCCGATACTATCCAGAGCGTACTTGTTGGTGACGCCCCCTCCAAACCTTCGGTCGCGAGCCTGCGCGCCGCTCAGCCCCAGCGATTGGCCGGTCTGCGGTTGCTGGTAGTGGAAGATAACATGCTCAATCGTCAGGTGGCCTATGAGTTATTACAGGGCGAAGGTGCGCACGTTGCTCTCGCCGAATGTGGTCTTGAGGGTGTGGATCGAGCCACAAGCACTACAGAGGTCTTTGATGTGGTGCTGATGGATATCCAGATGCCCGATATTGACGGCCTGGAAGCGACCCGCCGAATTCGCATGGATGCCCATCGAGGGGGCGTTAAGATCATTGCCATGACCGCCAATGTATCGCGTTCGGATGAACAGGCATGCATGGCCGCAGGCATGGATGACCACCTGGGAAAACCCATTGATCTGGAAAAAATGGTTGCCGCAATTCTGCGCCACACTGGCCGCACCGGTGTTGAGATCGTTGCCCTCGAACCTGCAAATTCGCAGGTTTCGGCAGTAGAGCCCACCGCGTTAATTCTTCAGCGTTTTGGTGGTAACCATCCGTTGATTCGTAATGTGCTCGGCAGTTTTGGCGCCGAGCAGGCGAAACAGCTTGCTCGGCTGCAGGAACAAGTTAAACAGGGCAATGTGGCTGGTGCCGCTGCTGTACTGCATGCCATCAAAGGCAGCAGCGGCACAATGGGGGCACGCGCGCTTTCACTGTTGGCAGGTGAACTCGAACAGCGCTTGCTTCACGAAGATGAAGCAAGCGCAGCTCAGTTGCTGGCGGACGGCTCTTGGCTTGAAGCGCTGCATAGCATATTTATTGAAAGTGATGAGTTGTTGAGAGCCGCGTTTGAGCTACCCTCCCATAATGCACTACCGACCAGTACGAGCTCCGATGCTCTATCTAAAGCGCAATGGCGTGAAGCGTTGCAGGATATTTTACAGTTGCTGCAAGCTGGTAATATGCAGGCGATGGAGCGAAGTGAAGCGCTTCAGGCACTGACACCCCAAGAGCTCCATGCAAAGTTCGACCTATTTGTTGATCAGGTGAAATCCTTGGATTTTTCTGGGTCTTTGCTAACCGGGCAGGAACTGCTGAAGTCGGTCTGAGGATTTATTATGCAACATTGGCTAACCGTCTCACAGACAAAGCCTAAACTGCTTCTGGTTGATGATCAGCGTGTGAATATCCTGGTGCTATATGAACTATTTCGTGTGGACTGTGAAATTTTCATGGCCATGGACGGCGAGCAAGCGCTGCAACTATGTCGAACAGTGTCGCCAGATCTGGTGCTACTTGATGTTTGCATGGACGGGCTTGACGGTCATGAAGTTTGTCGTCGCCTTAAAGCAGACCCGCAAACCCAGAACATCCCCATCATTTTTGTCACCGGTAGAGGGTCTGAAGAGGATGAAGTGCGCGGCCTGGATCTTGGCGCAGTTGATTTCATTGTCAAACCGATCAACCCGGCTATTGTCAGGGCACGAGTCAATACCCACCTGACCCTTAAACGCCAGAATGACATCCTACGGTCGCTTGCAATGCTTGATGGGCTGACGGGGGTGGCTAATCGCCGCAAATTTGATGAGGAGTTGGCAAGAAGCTGGCTGCAAAGTGTACGTGAGCAAGCGCAACTCTCTGTGATTATGATCGATATCGATTATTTCAAGCGCTATAACGATCATTACGGACATTTGAATGGTGATTCATGCTTGCAGGCTGTTGCAGGTGCCTTGGAGCAGGCTATCAACCGACCATACGATTTACTAGCGCGCTATGGCGGCGAGGAGTTTGCCTGCCTGTTGCCCAATACCCAGCTGAACGGTGCGGTAATGGTTGCCGAGAGAATGAGCGCTAACGTGCAAGCGCTCCAGCTTGAGCACCTGGGCTCTGAAATTGGACAGTTCGTTACAGTGTCATTAGGCGTTGCTGCTGTAACTGCCAATCACTCTATTGCGCCGCAGGCTTTGGTGCAGGAAGCAGATAGGCGACTTTACCAAGCTAAGCACGCCGGACGTGCCCAAGTGTGCTTTGGTAATTTAGCTACGTCCTTGCCGGCAGAGTAATTGTTTCAATGTTATCAAATTGAGAACCGTGCGTGCGTGAGTGCGTGGTGTTAATTCGATTCTAACGTTTATTGAAGGACCGCTAATGGCCGAAAGCTGCCCTTTAAATCAATGTGAGGGTGGGACTGAATAGTTAAACCTGTCGGCTCAGCCAACTACCTATAGAGCAGGCAGCGGAAGCCGGATAGGCTTCCACGTGCGTTAACTCCGGCGCTTCAATTGCTGATCGATGAGACTCAGCTCTGCTTTGATCGCGTTTGCGGTGAGGTTCTGTATCGCCGTGCTTTTCCCCCAGCGAGAGCCCATGAGCTTGAGCAGGGCGCTCAGATGGGTTTTCCTTGCCTTCAGCGTTTCGGTACGACTGGGGCGGTTCTGCATGGCAGTGTTCATAGTGCTGATCCTTGGGCATTGTTTAAACAGCCCACACACGTGGGCTGTTTCGGGTGGGGCAGTGCGTTACAAAGCCAGCACGTCTTGCACCTTGTACCGCACTGAGCGCTCCGACAGGTCACTCCAGTCCCAACTGCTAAAATTTTCGCCTTGCTCTGGAACGTTGAGCTTGAGCAGCGCAACAGGATCCCGGTCGATCATCCGACGCGCCGCGCAAAGTTGTCCGCCCACATCAAGCAACGCTTGAGCCGCCTCATTCCACTTCTCTTCAAGCACCGCGTTGGCGAGGTGCAGCGCCTTGTTCTCGATTTTTTGGTGTTCTTGCTGCGCTTCAGCGATGTGCTGATCGATGGTGGCCAGCTCTTGTTCCAGAGCGCTGATGATCAACTGCTGACGACGGTTGTGCTCGGCTACCGTCGCGAGGTTTTTCGCGGCTTTTTGGGCGTCAGCATTAGCCGTCTTCTCGCCTTCGGTGTCGCCCCATGCAACAGCCTGAGCGTAGGCTGTGGCCGCTTCGGTCTCAGCCTGACGTGCCTTCGCCATTTCGTCTGTGGCTTGCTGACGGATTTCATTCAGGCGGGTGCTGACACTCTGGCGCTTTTCGTTGAGCTCGTGCTCGTCGGCTTTCCACGTTGCCATGGCGTCGCGGTAGCCCGCCATCAGGGCTTCATGATTGGCGATGTTTTCGCGTCGAACAATTTTTTGATTTAACTGATTGATTTCAAAGTCCAGTGAATCACATTTTCTTTTCCGGTCGGCGTACTGATCCTGCACGTCCCGCTCCCGGCCTCGCTGGATAGACTCGGGGGCGGCTAGAGCGGTCTCATAGTGCAAGAGTTCGGCTCGCAGGCGTTCCACTTCGGAGGTCAGTCGTTCACGGCGGTCTTTCAGTTTTTGGATGTCGTTCATTGTTTCGTCTCTGTGTAATTCGATTGGGTTGGGTTGAGCGGCTGGCGAGGCCGGGAATCAGCCGGCGCTACCTCGATTAGAGGGATGCCGTCAGGCAGCCCGAGCCTCGCTCTCATCCGTTCCCGGTATCGTCTTCACGATGTAGCAGCGTTGCGGGCCTAGACCGGGCAACCGGACCAAACTCGATGCCTTGCCGTCGCTACCAGGTTCCAGCACACCCCGGTGCAGCAGCTCCTTGTTCACGGCATTGATGTTCATGCCCCGAAATATCTCGGATCGCCATGCCTCGGGCAGCACGTAGTAGGTGTGGGTGGTGTGCATGGTGTCGCCCATGCCGTGCTCTAGCGTTTTGCGAAAGCCCAGGCGGTCGATGGTGCGTGGCCCGTGCTCATCGATCTTCGCAGCGGCGGTCTCCCAGCGGGTGAAGCGGCTTTCGCCAAAGCGCTCGATGATCTGCCGGAGACGGGCCAAAATCGCATCGCCTTCAAGGTTTCCGGCGCCGCCACGCTCATTCAGCCATGCGCTCAGGCACACGCGTGCTGCAGTGGTCGCGGTGCCGTCGGGCCAGCCGGTAATGCCGAGAGCGGTAGCTAGCTCTCCAGCTGCTGCGGCCAGGCCAAAGCGTGCAGCGGCTCGATGTGCTTGTCCGCTAGCCGAGGCGGGAAGGGCCTTGGCGACGAAACCTTCTAGAGTCCGACGGAGGATGGTTGACCATCCGTGCATCTTGCCGGGCTCGCAAAGAGCCGCCAGGAACGCGGTGAGTGGTGTGCCGTAGTATTTGGCTACCCGAGCCTTGAGCGCGTCTGAGAGGGCCGCTGCGTCATCGAAACCACTCAACACATCGAACATGCCGAGGCCTTTACTGGCGTCCGCTGGTACGGCGAGCATGCGCACTTCCATACCGGCTTTCAGCTCCTTGTTCGCCTCGGCCATGTGCTGCGCCAGCGTCTTCTCGCCCGTCGAAAGAAACAGCAAGCGCCACTCCTGTACCTGTCGGCCCGCTTGTCCTCGATCATTGGCGCGAGCCTTGCCGGTGCCATTACCCAGCATGTACACCGTTTCACCGATGATGCGCGGGTCGCACATGCCGATTTCATCCAGCACCAGAAGCCCGTCTGAATGCGCGGCAGCGATGGATTCCAGGGCATTGTCTGTCGAGCGCCAGGAACGCACTACACGCGGCCCGCCATAGATCGAGGCGGCTACTTGCAGGTGGGTGGTCTTGCCACCGGAGCTGTCGCCGTAGAGGTGAAACCCGCCCGACTCGTGACCGAGCATGTTCAGCAGCGGTCCAGCAAACGCCACGCTGACAACGAACGCCAAACGATGGTTGCCAACGCACAATGCGCCGATTTGCTCTTGCCACTGTTCCAGCGTGCCGGACTCGCTGATAGGTGGAAGTTGTGCACCGGCTTCATAGAAGTGCAGATGTTCGTCATGCGACCCGATCTGCCGCTCGGGCAATAGGAAGGCGTTTCCGTGCCAGCCCAGCCGGGTAACCAGACGAGCCCTTTGCGCGCTGTCAAAGCCCTGCAAGTAGCTTTGCAGGTCGTTGCGTGCGTTGCGTCCTGAGCGGCTGCCCGCCAGACGTAGACCCATGTCCACCAGCGGGCCGAGTACGTCCTTGCCGAAGTCGCCGGTCATGGTGCGGGCGGGAATGTTCCAGCGTTTCTTCTGGCCGTCCGGGTCGTCGAACTCGACCAGCAAGCCCCAGTTATGCCCCTTGTCGTCACGGGTACGTGCGAGGATCTCCAGAGGCGAACATACAGGCCGCGCTTCGCCGTCGTCGCCGGAATAAAACACGCCCTCCGGCGTCAGGCGAAAACCACCGGGCAGTAGGTCATTTTTTGATTTGGCGGGGCGCTTGGTTTTGGGCTGCGCCTTTGTTTCTATTTCTCCGGCCGGAGCGGGGGCAGGTGCCGAGCCGAGCAGCTCGCCGGTGCGCTCCAGCTCGGCGAGGTGGGCCCATGTCCAGCCCTTGGCGAGTGCGTCGGCTGCATCATCGCCATCGTCCCATTGACCACCCTTGGCAAAGGTCGGTTTGCCATTTCTTAGCGTGGGCTTGCGTTTGAAGACATCCAGGGCGATGGCTTGCACTGAGGCGGCGCCGATTTCACGCAGCTTTTCCGCGACGGCCTCCATGCAGCTCTGGCCACTGGAGTCGTTGTCCGGCCACAACAATACCGACCGTCCTTTGAGCGGTGTCAGGTCGGCCTTGTGCCAGGAGTTGGAACCGTTCGGCCAGCAGGTCGCCACGTAGCCCGGCATCAGTTCGGCGGCTGCGTCGGCGGCTTTCTCGCCCTCGCACAGTACGACCGGTGCATCGAGCCGTTGCGACAGTTCGTCCAGGTGCAGAAGAGGGCGCGGATCGGCCAGACCTTGCCAACGCCATTGAGTGATTTGGCCGTCGGCGCGTTGGCACCAGGTCAACGGTGCAAAGACTTTCCTTGGCTTGCCGCCTTCGTCCGGCCCCAGGTCGAACCGATACAGCGCCATGAGGGGCTGGCCTTGCGCATCGCGATAAATCCATACCTTAGAGGGCGCGCCGTGTTGTCGGTGCTTGGTCGGGCACTTGTTCATGGCCTCGACCGGGATTGGTTGGATGGCGATCCATTCCGGTGCTTTGCTTTTGCTCGGTGTTGGCTTGGACCGTGCGGCGCCTGCCGATACGTGCAGCAGGTCCGCCAGCTTGTTGCAGGCTTCGACGTCTGTGCCGCCGTCGAGGTAGCGCACCAGGTCGATCAGGTCGCCGCCCTTGTCACCTGTAGCAAAGTCAGCCCAGGTGCCTTTGCTCAGGTTGACCTTGAGCGACCCGGCACGTTTGTCCGTGCGGGTCGGATTAGGGGCGGTGTATTCCTTGCCGCCATCGACCCGTTTGCCGTTGGGGAGCCAGTGAGACAGCACGCGGTCAATGTCCTTAAGTGCGGCGCTTTTCACGTCGGCAAAGCTGGGGCGTTTTGTGGGTTTGTTCGTGCGCTGGGTCATGTATCGGCCCCCGGCATAAACATGGCATCGTTCACGTCATCGATCAGGGCTTTTGCCATTTCGCCGAGGTAGAGCGCGCACCAGCTGTAGCGTTCGCCCTTATCGCTCATGGCGGCATCGAGGGAAAGTTGATTGGCGTAGTGCTGAAGGAGCGAAACCGTTTCGAGCGCGTCCTCAATAGGAATGCCCGCATTCACCCGAAACACGCCCTGGCCGGAGGTTTTATTGAAAAATGACGCTCGGCCTAGTGTGGTGGGAGCGCTCATACGGCACCGCCATTCTGATCCATCGGAACAGACGTGGTGTCACCGTGCAGGGTTAGGGTTTTGATCAGTCCCAGGGTGCCCCGGACATCCCAAATAACAGCGGCCAGGACGTGATTGGCTAGGCGTGGTCTGTCGCTTTCGCTTTCGAAATGGTCCTCAAGCAACATCAGCACGGACTCTGCGCGGTTGATAGCACAGGTGATTGCATCAACCGGGACACCCTTCTCGATGTCATTGCTGACGCAGAGCAGGTCTTCGGGCAAGGCGAAGCTGAGGGAGGAATTCATTGGGCACCGCCTGCGGCTTCGAGAGCGCGAGCTTTGACCATATGGGCGTTGTAACGGGCAAGACGAGTAGCGAGGCTGGAGTTGGCGTGTAGAGCGGCGAGAGCCATTGCACGGTGTGCAGCGGCGCGAAATTTGGACGGATTGAGGGCGTGCTTCATCTGGCGGAACTCCTGTATGTGAGGAGCTGCCACGGTTCGCCGTCAAACGAATTAGGGTGGCAGCTGTGCGCAGGTTGACGGACCGGGCATACAGGACCCCGGCAGACCCGAAGGTCTCCCACGCACAGCCACCATGAAACGAGAATGCGGGCACAAAAAAAGCGCCTGCAATCGGTATGGGGGCGCCTGTGCGCCTGTATGTACTCGGGCCGTCAAACCCGGTCGCTGATTTTGCAGCGACGGCCAGAGAGTAACGTCCGTTTTTCGAAAGTGCAACCATGGGGGTGTCTTGCGGATTTTTCGGGTGTGGCATAAATTGTTCGGGCATGTAGATTTACCTCAACGCCTCCGGATCGCCCCCGGAGGCGTTTTCGTTTCAGGCATTGACTTCCCAGCGCAGGGAAACAAAGGGCAAGAGGTCGCCATCTAGGCAGGCGCGTGCATCCTCGTAGGCATCGATTTGTTGGCCTTCGTCGACGATGATTGCTTGAGGGGCTTGGCAGGGAACTGACAATGCGCACCAGATGCCATCTCTCCATCGCATCACCATCACGTCCCGGTTCAGGCGTTTTTGCTCTGTGCGGTAACGTTCAAAACGCTGCATGCCGCGTGATGAGAATCCGACTGTTCTGAGAACAGAAAAGGGCTGCAAGATGGCGTTGTTAGCGGCTCGATTTTTCATGCCGCCACCCTGTCGCGATCCGCAATGCGCGCACGCGTCCAATCTAAAACTTCAGCAAGTACCCATGCGACGGGAGCGCTACGGGCGTTACTAGCGCTAAGTTTTACTGGAAGTGGGAAGCCGCTATCCGCTTGCTGCATTAGTTTGTAAATCGTTGGGCGCGCTAGCCCAACTATGGCCATTACTTCCGGCATTCGGATCAGAATTGCTGAAGGATCTGCGGCAAAATGACTGGTCCGCTTGGCGTTCAGATCGCTTGTTTCGTAAAAGCGGATTTCGGTGGGATTTGCGGATTTGCAGTTATGATCAATCATGGATAACCCCTGGTTATGGATACAGGGGTATCTATCTATACATTTATCTAGATGAAGAAAACTACTTTTTCCCTAGATCGGTCAATGTGTGGTCAATATGGGGGCAACGCAGGGTGAACGCGGCGGTTTAGTAATTGCGCAGCTAGCACTGGGCTATCAGGTTGCAGGCGTCAGCGACCTGTCCACGGCAGAGATCATAGAGCGGTTGCGCTGAGAGAGATTTGAGCAGGCCGCTGCTTAGCGCCGAATGCAATACGGTTTAGCGATCAGTCATTGCCAAGTGTCTCAGGCGCTGTGTAACCGAAAGTCCCACGCCCTGCGCTTGAAGGGTGGAGCCAGCGAAGGTCGCTTGGTAGGCTCGGGCGAAAAACGCCTGCCCCCAGCACCTGAGCGCTGACTTTTGCGTTACACGTAGGGGCAGCGTTACATCGGATGTACGCTATGTCGCTCAACTGTGTAACGGGCGTGAAAGCCAATGAATCCGGGCACTTGGCGAGTGGCGTTACACGAGTAACACGCGTTACACCGGATTCAGAGGGGGGCAGGGTAAGTGCTCTCACACTGCTTTCCCAAATTGACCTTGCACTACATTTCCGGCCTCTAGGGAATCAAGATGATCGGCATACCACTGCATCATCTGTGTGCGTTGCTCAAGGTACTGAGCCTTGTTGTAAATCCCTCGAACACCTTGCGCCTTGTGGCTGAGTTGGGCCTCGATATGGTCAGCTGGATATCCGCGCTCGTTGAGGATCGTGCTGGCGATGTGGCGGAAGCCATGGCCTGTCTGGCGCCCCTCATAACCAAGGCGTCTGAGAGCCATTAGGAATACGGTATCGCTGCGAGGTTTAGTGCGATCGCTTCTACCGGGAAATAGGAGTGGGTAAGTGCCGGTGAATTGCCGAAGTTCCAATAGTGCTTCGATTGCTTGAGTGCATAGTGGTACCAGGTGCTCACGACCTTTCTTACGACCCTTGCGCTCGACTGGTACGGTCCACAGCTTCTTGTCAAAATCGAACTCTACCCATTGTGCCTCTCGGAGTTCACTGGGGCGTACAGCCATCAGGGTCAACAGCCTTAGGCCAAGCTGAACATCTTTGGCGTGGGGGTAGGAGCGTATCGCTCGGAGTAACCCTGGAAGCTCATCGGGGGAGACGTGGGCGTAGTTCTCTGCCTTTCCCGAGGACAGAAATTTATGCACACCCTCCAAAGGGTTGTTGACGGCTCTGCCCGTCACGCGAGCCAGGTCATAGATATCTTTGCAGTAGGCCCTCACACGGCTCATCTGTTCCAGAATCCCCTGACGCTCTAGCCCTCTCAATAGCTCCATCCACTCCATCGACATGATAGAGGTGTAGGGGCGTTTACCGAGCGAGGGAAATACATGGCGTTCGAGTGCGCCAAGTATCCTTTTGGCCGTACCAGCATCCCAGCCGCTCAGGCGAGACATGTGCCACTCCCTTGCTAATGCTTCAAAGGTGTCGTTGGCTGCATCGATCTTGGCGGCTTGGCGAGCTTTCTTGGATGTGATCGGGTTCTTACCTTCCGATGCGTCTGCGCGTAGATCAGCCGCTTTCTGCCGAGCGAAAGCACCGCCCACTTCCGGGTAGCCGCCAAGACCAAGCCACGACCATTTGCCGTCTGGCTTCTTGTAACGTAACTCCCAAGACTTTTGGCCGTTCGGCTTGACCCTGAAATACAGCCCTGGGCTGTCTAGTTCGCGGTATGCCCCGGCCTCAGGCTCCAGGCTGGAAAGTGTAGTGTCAGCGAGAGGGCGCCGCTTGATATCGGTGCGTTTCATCCTTGTATGCCTTCAGTTCAATTATTTATGAAGCATACACGTGGGCATACACGGTGGGAAAGGATAGGGGTAGATAGAGGTGAACAGCCAGAAACAAGAAAACCCGCACTAGGCGGGCTTCTTGAGGTGATTCATAGACTGCTGTAGACATCTATGGATCGGTACTTGGTGGCTACACAGGGACTTGAACCCCGGACCCCAGCATTATGAATGCTATGCTCTAACCAACTGAGCTATGTAGCCAAGTGGCGCGCATTATTCACCGGTAACGGGGATGCGTCAAGCGTAAATTCAAAATATTTCTCTACGCTTTCAACCGCTTATCCATCCTGGGCAATAAAACGCAGCGGGGGAGGGTGTCAGCCGAGCTGAAATCTCCCGGTATTGGCGCTCAATGCCTTGCTGCCCTGGCTCAAGGTGTCCGCCGCGAGGTTCACGGCCCTGGCGCCTTCGAGCAGCCGGACTGCCGCCTGATCAACCTGCTGGATATTGCCGCTGACCTCATCGGCAGTACTGGCCTGCTCCTCTACCGCCGTCGCAATGTGCGCCAGGGTGTCGGTGACGCTTTGCACCGCGCTGGCAATTTCCCCAAGTCGCTCGCCCAACCCAGTGACCGACTGCGCATCGGTCTGCGCCTGGCTGCAGGCCGCCTCCATCAGGCTCACTGCTTCATCCACCGTTTGCCGCAGGCTATCGACGGTATGGGCGATCTGCGCGGTCGAGGACTGCGTGCGTTTCGACAGGCTGCGCACTTCGTCGGCGACCACGGCAAAGCCACGGCCCTGATCGCCAGCGCGTGCGGCTTCGATCGCGGCGTTAAGGGCCAGGAGGTTAGTCTGCTCGGCCACTGCGCGAATGGTGTCCACTACCAACTGAATCTGCTGTCCTTGTGCGCTGACCCGGCCGAGTGCCGCAGCCGTCTCGTTAAGGCGCTGGTTGAGCTGCTGGATACTCGCCGTGGTGCGCTGGCTGTCCCGACTGCTGTCGGCAGCAATGCGCCGTGTGTGTTGAGCGCTGCCCGAGGCCTGCTCGCAGCTCTGGGCCACGCCTTGGGAAGTGGCGGCCAGTTGGGTCGCCGCAGCGGCGATCTGGCTGATCTGCAGTTGTTGCGCCTCGACTTCACCCAATGCGCCGCTGGAGTGCTGGTTGAGCGCGCGCACGGCGTTGCTCAGCTGCAGGGTCTCATGATCCACGCCCAGCAAGCTGTTACGCAGCTGCACCACCGCGACGTTGAGCGCGGTGCTGATGGCCGCCAGCTCGTCGCGACCCTGTACGGGCACTTGCAGGCTGAGATTGCCGTCGCGCAGCGCTTCGGCGAGCACCGTAATGCCGCTGGCGCTGCGACGGATGGACGCTTGCAGGCAGGTGAACAGATACAGCGCCGCCAGCAGCAGGCAGCCGAAAATTGTCGCCACGCCGATAACCTGGCGCATCGCCGAGCCATGATAGTTCTCCAAGCGTTCATCCAGCGATCCCAGCGATTGTTGGCGCAGGGAGGCGAGGTCGACCAGCAAGGCATCCAGGCCACGTTCGAAGTCTTCGGGCTTGAGGTTGATGCTACCGCCGAACACACCCTCATCGAGAGCTTTCAGCTCGGCGTCCAAGTGCTTGAGGCTGTCGTGGTAGCGTTCTGACCAGGCTTTCAAGTCGCTGGGGAGGCGCGATTCCAGCAAGCCTGCCGTTTTCGCAAGTTGCTCCCGGGCGTCGCCGATGCGACTGCGCAAGTCCCGCAGTTGCAAGCGGCTTTGCAGGGTGAATTGCCCTGACACTACCGAGGCCTGGCCGATGCTGGCCAGGCGCCCGACCCGTTCGATCAGGTCCGGCGCATGCTGGGTGGAGATCTGCGTCAGCAGATAGGTTTCCAGCCAGGGCGCAAGGGTCAGGCGGTTGTCCATGGCAATCTGCTCGCGCAGGGCTTGCAGGGCGCTCAGGGCATTGGTGAAGCGATCATAACCATCGGGCCACCAGCCGACGCTGCCGAGGCTTTTTGAATCCAGGCCATCTAGTGTCGCCTGCAGGGCCTGGTAGCGAGCCAGTGTCTCGTCTCTGGCACCTTCGGCGGTAAGCGTATCACCCAAGTCCAGAGCCGCCTTGGCGATGGCTGGTTGAGCCTGGTCAAACGTGGCGATTGCGGCAAGTGTAGCGGGAGTGGGTTGACGATTGGTTTCAGTGGCACGCCAACGAGCGGCTCGATCACGTTGGGCTCCGAGCAGATTGTCGAGTGCGTCCAGCGACAGCAGTTGCCGAACCCCGGCTCGCTCTTCGGAGATCAGGTTCAATTTGCTGCGGTAATCCTGTCCAATCATCCACAGGCTGCCCGCCAGCGGCACAATGAACAGCAAAAACAACAATTGAAACTTGCGTGCGAAGCCAAAGCGTCCCAGCAATCGGATTCCCGGTGATAAAAAAGCCTGCATACCCCGTGACTCCCCTGGGCACCACGCACCGTCGGCGTGCGTCGAGACCTTTGCGGTCGCGACTGGTGCCCCTTTTAAAGGCCTCGAAAGTTCACCCTCGCCAGCTCTGTAGGCCGACTGCGTAGCGAAACTTCCCATTCTCGGTCCCCTTTGTAAGGGGCCGCGTTCAAGGGGAGTGGTCACGCAAGATTCAGACCATGGCGATGCGCTATTACTTTGAAATAGTGCGTAAGCAAATGTCGTTAGCAGGCTAAGGGGATGGCGCTGGCGCACCGAAAAATGGCACATTGATGCACTTGCCCGTTTGCACCCACCCGTTGTCCGGAAAATCTCATGGCTATCAGCAATGCCCAGACCGGCGCCGCGCCGGCATCAGCGACTTCACAAAGCAGCCCCTTGGTCATGCGTATCATCGGCGCCGTGGCACTGGCGCATCTGATCAACGACCTGATCCAGTCAGTCTTGCCGTCGATCTATCCGATGCTCAAGGCCAATTACGGCCTGACCTTTACCCAGGTCGGCCTGATTACCCTGACCTTTCAGCTGACTGCTTCGCTATTGCAGCCATGGGTCGGCTACCACACCGATCGTCATCCCAAGCCGTGGCTGCTGCCCGCCGGGACGGTGTGCACTTTGATCGGCATCCTGATGATGTCAGTGGTCGGCAGTTTTCCCATGATCCTGCTGGCGGCCGCGCTGATCGGTATCGGCTCTTCGACCTTTCACCCGGAGGCTTCCCGGGTAGCACGACTGGCATCGGGCGGTCGGTTCGGCTTGGCGCAGTCCACTTTCCAGGTCGGCGGGAATGCGGGCTCGGCATTGGGTCCATTGCTGGCCGCCGCCATCATCATTCCATTCGGCCAGGGTCATGTCGCATGGTTCGGGCTGTTCGCGGTGTTCGCGCTGTTTGTGCTGTACCGGATCAGCCGCTGGTACGCCAATCACCTGAACCTGTTCAAGCTCAAGCAAGGTCAGGCGCCGACCCATGGTTTATCGAAGGGGAGGGTGATCAGCGCACTGGTTGTGCTCGGGTTGCTGGTGTTCTCCAAGTACTTCTACATGTCCAGCCTCACCAGTTACTACACCTTCTACCTGATCGAGAAGTTCGACCTCTCGGTGGCCAGTTCGCAGCTGTACCTGTTTCTGTTCCTCGGTGCGGTGGCGGCCGGGACCTTCTTTGGCGGCCCGATCGGCGACAAGATTGGACGCAAGGCCGTCATCTGGTTTTCGATCCTTGGCGTTGCGCCGTTCACGTTGCTCTTGCCTCACGTTGATCTGTTCTGGACCAGCGTCTTGAGCGTGGTGATCGGGTTTATCCTGGCTTCAGCATTCTCGGCCATCGTGGTGTACGCCCAGGAGCTGGTGCCGGGCAATGTCGGGATGATCGCCGGAATATTCTTTGGCTTGATGTTCGGTTTTGGCGGGATTGGCGCGGCGTTGCTGGGGTATCTGGCGGATGCCCGCGGGATTGAGTACGTGTATTTCCTGTGTTCGTTCCTGCCATTGCTGGGGGTGTTGGCGATCTTCCTGCCGAGAACCAAAAAGGCCTGAAGATTAATAATCTGGCATGCATAAAAAAGCCGCGTATTAAACGCGGCTTTTCAAGGGCGTGACGCTTACACGTTAAAACGGAAGTGCATCACGTCGCCGTCTTTAACAATGTAGTCCTTGCCTTCCAGGCGCCATTTACCAGCTTCCTTGGCACCGGCTTCACCCTTGTACTGGATGAAGTCGTCATAGGCGATTACTTCGGCGCGGATGAAGCCTTTTTCGAAGTCGGTGTGGATCACGCCAGCGGCTTGTGGTGCGGTAGCACCGACGCGTACGGTCCAGGCTCGGACTTCTTCGACACCGGCAGTGAAGTAGGTCTGCAGGTGCAGCATTTCGTAGCCAGCGCGGATAACGCGGTTCAGGCCAGGTTCTTCCAGGCCCAGGGCCTCGAGGAACATGTCTTTCTCTTCACCGTCTTCGAGCTCGGCGATTTCAGCTTCGATCTTGTTGCAGACCGGAACCACCATGGCGCCTTCTTCTTCGGCGATGGCCTTGACGATGTCCAGCAGCGGGTTGTTCTCGAAACCGTCTTCAGCGACGTTGGCGATGTACATGACCGGCTTGGTGGTCAGCAGGTGGAAGCCACGGATCACTGCTTTATCGTCGGCACCCATGGTCTTCATCAGGGTGCGCGCAGGCTTGCCCAGGGTGAAGTGTGCGATCAGTTGCTCAAGCAATGCCTTCTGGACCACGGCATCCTTGTCGCCACCCTTGGCGTTGCGCGCGACTTTCTGCAGTTGCTTCTCGCAGCTGTCGAGGTCGGCGAAGATCAGTTCCAGGTCGATGATCTCGATGTCGCGTTTCGGGTCGACGCTGTTGGAGACGTGAATCACGTTCTCGTCTTCGAAGCAGCGGACCACGTGGGCGATTGCATCGGTCTCGCGGATGTTAGCGAGGAACTTGTTGCCCAGGCCTTCACCTTTCGACGCGCCGGCAACCAGGCCAGCGATGTCGACGAATTCCATGGTGGTCGGCAGGATACGCTTTGGATTGACGATGGCCGCGAGGGCTTCCAGGCGCGCATCCGGCATCGGCACGATACCGGTGTTCGGTTCGATGGTGCAGAAGGGGAAGTTCTCGGCCGCGATCCCGGATTTGGTCAGGGCGTTGAACAGGGTGGACTTGCCGACGTTAGGCAGGCCGACGATGCCGCAATTGAATCCCATGGTGTTTCCCCTCGGGTAAAAGTCAGGCCTTCTGGCTGTGCAGGTTTTTCATCGCGCGGTTCCATTCACCGGCGAGGATATCCGGCAGCACGCCGAGGGCAAAGTCGATGCTGGCATCGAGTTTTTCCTGTTCGGCGCGTGGCGCACGACCCAGGACGAAGTTTGAAACCATACTGGCAACGCCCGGGTGGCCAATGCCAAGCCGCAAGCGGTGAAAGGTATTCTGATTGCCCAGTTGCGCAATAATGTCGCGCAACCCGTTGTGACCACCATGGCCACCGCCCTGCTTGAGCTTGGCGACGCCCGGAGGCAGGTCGAGTTCGTCATGCGCCACCAGGATTTCTTCGGGCTTGATGCGGAAGAATCCTGCGAGTGCCGCCACGGCCTGGCCGCTGCGGTTCATGTAGGTGGTGGGGATCAGCAGACGAACATCCTGACCCAGATGCGAATAGCGTCCGGTCAGGCCGAAATATTTGCGGTCCGCCACAAGGTTCACGCCTTGTGCGTTCGCGATGCGCTCAACAAAAAGGGCCCCTGCGTTATGCCGGGTCTGTTCGTATTCAGCGCCTGGATTTCCCAGGCCAACGATCAGTTTTATGGCAGTCACGATAGGGGCCCTTCCTTGGAGTGGTGGTTAACATCGCCGAGTGCGGCGAAAGTGGACGACAAGTGCTCATTTACCATTATGTAAACTCCGCGTTCTCGCCCGCTTTCTCGCTACGTACTAGTCCGCGATGTTACCGGTCACTCCGGCGAACAGAGTGAAATTACTCTGCTGCGCCTTCTTCAGTAGCTTCTGGAGCAACACGTGGAGCGTGAACGTTGGCAACAGCCTTGTCGTCACCGTGTGCCAGAGCAACAAACTCAACGCCTTTAGGGGCTTTGAGGTCGGACATGTGAATGATGTCGCCGATTTCAGCCTGGGACAGGTCGATTTCGATGAATTCAGGCAGGTCCTTCGGCAGGCAGGTCACTTCGATTTCCGAAACAACGTGCGAAACTTCGCCGCCTTTCTTGATCGGAGCTTCTTCACCAACAAAGTGTACAGGCACGATAGCGGTCAGTTTCTGACCCGCTACAACGCGTACGAAGTCGGCGTGCAGCACGTGGCCTTTGGCCGGGTGGCGCTGCAGGGCTTTGATGATTACGTTTTGCTTGGTGCCGCCAACGTTCAGCTCGATGATGTGGCTGTAAGCCGCTTCGTTTTCGAGCAGTTTGGCAACTTCTTTAGCCAGCATGCTGATGGATTCAGGGGCTTTTTCGCCACCGTAAACTACAGCTGGAACCAGGCTTGCGAGACGACGCAGGCGGCGGCTCGCACCTTTCCCCAGGTCGGAACGCACTTCAGCATTCAGAGTAAATTCGTTCATGTTGTATCTCCAAAATAACCACATTCGCCCCAGCGTTTGCGACCAGCGCTAAAGGCGATATGGGCAAAAAAGCCCCGCCCCGACAGGAATGCCAGGGCGGGGCGCTTTTCGTCAACGAGATAGTCGAGAAGGGCAGGACCCTTAACGGAACATCGCGCTGATCGATTCTTCATTGCTGATGCGGCGGACCGCCTCGGCAACTACCGGCGCGATATCCAGTTGACGGATACGCGAGCAGGCTTGAGCAGCAGCGGACAACGGGATGGTGTTAGTCACCACCAGTTCGTCCAGCATTGAATTTTCGATGTTTTCGATCGCCCGACCGGACAGCACAGGGTGTGTGCAGTAGGCGAAAACTTTGGCAGCGCCATGCTCTTTCAAGGCCTTGGCCGCGTGGCACAGGGTGCCGGCGGTATCGACCATGTCATCGACCAGAATACAGGTACGCCCTTCGACATCACCGATGATATGCATCACTTCAGAGTGATTGGCTTTCTCACGGCGTTTGTCGATGATCCCGAGATCCACGCCCAAGGATTTGGCAACAGCACGTGCACGCACGACGCCACCAATATCCGGGGAAACGATCATCAGGTTTTCGAAGCGCTGATCTTCAATGTCATCCACCAGAACCGGGGAGCCGTAGATGTTATCTACCGGAATATCGAAGAAACCCTGGATTTGGTCAGCATGCAGATCAACCGTGAGAACACGATCGATGCCGACTACGGTAAGCATGTCAGCGACGACTTTCGCGCTGATAGCCACACGTGCGGAACGCGGACGGCGATCCTGACGGGCATAACCAAAGTAAGGAATTACAGCAGTGATACGAGTAGCCGAGGAGCGGCGGAAGGCATCAGCCATCACTACCAGTTCCATCAGGTTATCGTTGGTCGGAGCGCAAGTCGGCTGAATAATGAAGACATCTTTACCGCGGACGTTTTCATTGATCTCGGCTGTAATTTCACCGTCGGAAAACTTACCGACAGAGATGTCACCGAGAGGGATATGCAGCTGACGTACGACACGCCGAGCCAGATCGGGGTTAGCGTTCCCCGTAAAGACCATCATCTTGGACACGCGCAGTACCTAGAGGCTGAGGGTAACCTGGATGAGTATAGAAAATGGCAGGGGCGGCTGGATTCGAACCAACGCATGGCAGGATCAAAACCTGCTGCCTTACCGCTTGGCGACGCCCCTGTATCTGTTGCAACGAGTACCCAGTACTCGATTCCTTTAAAACAGACTATGCAGCTTGCGATGCAACATCGAAATGTTGCTTCCTTTTGCTACAAACCCTGTAAGGGTCTCTGTAAGAAGGGCCGAGACTTTATCAGCTTCAGCTTTGCTTGGGAAGCCCCCAAACACACAACTTCCAGTTCCGGTGAGTTTTGCTTCGGTAAATTTACCTAACAAATTCAAAGCGTTACATACCTCTGGATAACGCCTTGCTACCACCGGTAAGCAGTCGTTTCGACTGTTTCCCTTGGGAACGGGGCGCACTTTAATGGGAGGAGTGTTACGTGTCAACAGCGGATCAGAAAAAATTTCTGCTGTACTTACAGATACTTGCGGCACGAGTACCAAATACCACGGTTCTTCGGGGTCTACAGGGGTGAGTTTCTCTCCGACTCCTTCGGCAAAAGCCGCATGGCCGCGCACGAAAACCGGGACGTCGGCACCCAGTGTCAGGCCAAGTGTGGCCAGGCGATCTTCGGTCCATCCCAGTTGCCAAAGATGGTTCAGGCCGAGCAGGGTGGTCGCGGCATTGGAGCTGCCGCCACCGATGCCACCGCCCATGGGCAGGACTTTATCGATCCAGATGTCGATCCCAAGCGGGCAGCCGGATTGCTCCTGCAGTTGTCTTGCGGCGCGAACGATCAGATTGCTGTCGTGTGGGACTCCATCGAACTCGGTGTGCAAACGGATCACACCGTCATCGCGAACGGCGAAAGTGATTTCATCACCGTAATCAAGAAACTGAAAAATCGTCTGCAACTCGTGATAACCGTCTTCGCGGCGGCCGAGGATGTGCAGCATCAGATTGAGCTTGGCCGGCGAGGGCAAGGTCAGGCGCGGAGCAGTCATGTTCACTGCCCCAATTTGCGTGGTTGCCATTCCTTGATCACCAGCGTGACGTCAAGGTCGGTACCGTGCAGTTTGATGCGCTCGGGCAACCAGAAACCGTTCTGCTCGGCATAGCTTAAATATTCAACCTGCCAGCCATCCTGTTCGAGATTGGCCAGACGGCTATCGGCGTCGAGGGTCAGGCGGCTTTTGCTGTCCGGGGCGGGGAGTCCGCGCACCCACCAGGCCAGGTTGGACACCGGCAGTTTCCAGCCCAGCTGTTCTTCGAGAAGCGTTTCCGGGTTCGGCGCGTCATAACGACCCTGGTTGGCAACTTCCAGCGACACCTTGCCGGGTCGGCCTGTCAGGCGTGCAGCGCCGCGACCCAGGGGGCCGGACAGGCGGATGTCGTAGTAATCCTGACGTTGTAGCCAGAACAGGGTGCCGCTGCCGGAATCCTTTGGTGCGCGGATACCGATCTTGCCGTTGATTTGCCAGCCATCCAGGCCCGTGAGCTGCTGTTTGTGTTCACGCCATTGGGCGGGATTACCGTGGCCTTCGACTGATTCGCGAGCGCCGAAGCCCGCGCAACCGGCGAGCAGGGCGATGAAACTGAAAACAATGAAATGGCGCAAAAACATAGTCTTAAAGAGTCTCTGATCCGGTCAGGCGCTTGATGGTGCTGCGCAGTATTGGGCTGTCGGGTTGGTCCTTGAGGAACTTGCCCCAGATTTGTTTCGCTTCACGCTGTTTGCCGTTGGCCCACAGGACTTCGCCCAGGTGCGCGGCGACTTCCTGATCGGGAAAACGCTCGAGGGCTTTGCGCAAGTAGCGTTCGGCTTCATCGAGATTACCCAGGCGGAAGTTGACCCAGCCGAGGCTGTCGAGAACCGCCGGGTCTTCCGGATTGATCTGGTGCGCCTGTTCGATAAGGGCCTTGGCCTCGGCATAGCGCGTTGTACGGTCAGACAGGGTGTAGCCGAGGGCGTTCAACGCCATCGCATTGTCCGGGTCGCGCTTGATGATCAGGCGCAGGTCTTTTTCCATCTGCGCCAGGTCATTGCGTTTTTCCGCCTGCATGGCGCGGGTATATAGCAGGTTCAGATCGTCCGGATATTGCTGCAACGCTTTGTCCAGCAGGGCCCAGGCCTTGTCCGGTTGCTTGTTGGCGGACAGGGTTTCGGCTTCTATCAGGTACAACTGGATTGCGTAATCGGGTTGCTCGTCGCGCTGAGCCGCCAGGCGACTCTGGGCCTCGGCGGTCTTGCCGTTGTTCATCAGGATGTCGGCCTGGCGCAATTGCGCCGGCAGGTAATCATTGCCCGGCCCCACTTGGGCATATTCTGCCAAGGCGCCCTGTGGATCGTTGCGCTCTTCAGCGATACGCCCCAGGTTCAGGTGCGCCGAGTCGACGTGACTGTCCCGGGCGATCAGGTCTTCAAGGTAACCCTTGGCCTCTTCCCAGGCCTTGGCTTCCAGGCAAACCAGTGCCAGGGAATATCGCAGTTCATCATCTTCCGGGTATTGCTGGACCAGGCTGGAGAACTCGACCTTGGCGTCGTCCATGCGGTCCTGTTCCACCAGCATCCGTGCGTAGGTCAGGCGCAAGCGTTTGTCGTCCGGATACTGCCTGATGCTTTTGCGCAGCAGCGGCAGGGCTTCTTCCCCGCGATCAAGGGAGTGCAACAGGCGCGCCTGCAGCAGGATTGGGGCTATTTCGCCATCTTCCGGCGGATGATCTTCAAGCAGGGTCAAGGCGCCCTTGGCATCGCCGTCCTGTTGCAACAATAGCGCCTTGCCGAAAATCAGCTGGCCGTTGTCGGGATGGCGTTGCAGTAAGCGGTCGAAACTTTGCATCAAACCGTTGCGCGTGTCCTGGTCAGTGTCGGCAGCCGACAGGGCGAGGAAGTCGAAGTGGGTGTCGCCTTTGCCCTGCAGGACTTTCTCCATATAGACCATGGACTCGTCATAACGCCCGGCACGAGCCAGCTGTACGGCAGCGGCCCGTTGCGCCTCGAGATCGTCCGGGGCGTTTTTTGCCCAGATGAGTGCGGTGTCCAGGGCGGCCTGGTCGGCGCCCAGGTACTCGGCGATCCGGAATGCCCGCTCGGAGATGCCTGGGTCCTGGGTGTTGATGGCCTGGGTTACGTAGTTGTCCAGGGCAATGTCGAAGCGATTGCGCTGGCCAGCCAGCTCCGCACTCAACAGGCTGAAGATGGTTTCTTCGCTGAACGAGCTGTAGACCTTGGGCTTTTCAGGGGCCGGAATGCTGTCTTCGGCCGGCGACGAAGCGCCCGGCGAGACGGGTGCCATGGCCTGGCAGCCGCTGAGAAAGACAAAAGCAAGGAGCAACGCGGAGGATCTATTCATATAGGAAGAGGACGACTAACCTGCGGTCGGATCATCATGACACAAGCCTTCGGTCAAACATAACCGGCGGGCCACTTTCCATTTCTACCTTCCCTTGTAGGAGCGATCTCGCTCGCGAAAAACCCGAGGACGCCGTGTCCATCCAGGCAACCCGCGTCATCTTTTACGACCATCGCGAGCGAGCTCGCTCCTACAAGGACGGCGTGTAAACGAGAACCGCTCGCAAGCCTGGTCATGACCTACCAGACCAATAGATATCGAGTAGTTGTTCTGAATCTGTCGAAGTAGGACAATTGCCGGCTTCACGTCACTATCAGCGACCTTGAATGGCCTTCCTTGCACTCGGTATTAACCACAAGACTGCTTCAGTAGACGTCCGCGAGCGCGTGGCCTTTACCCCTGAGCAACTGGTGGAGGCCTTGCAGCAGCTCTGCCGACTGACCGACAGCCGCGAAGCTGCGATCCTCTCCACCTGCAATCGCAGTGAACTCTATATAGAACAGGATCACCTTTCGGCTGACATGGTGTTGCGCTGGCTGGCCGATTATCACCATTTGAGCCTCGAAGAGCTGCGCGCCAGCAGTTATGTGCACGAAGATGATGCGGCAGTTCGTCACATGATGCGAGTCGCCTCCGGGCTCGATTCACTGGTGTTGGGTGAGCCGCAGATTCTCGGCCAGATGAAATCGGCCTACGCCGTGGCCAGGGAAGCCGGGACCATCGGGCCGTTGCTCGGGCGACTGTTCCAGGCCACGTTCAATGCCGCCAAGCAGGTCCGCACCGATACCGCCATTGGCGAAAACCCGGTGTCGGTGGCGTTTGCTGCGGTCAGCCTGGCAAAACAGATCTTCAGCGACTTGCAACGCAGCCAGGCCTTGCTGATTGGCGCCGGCGAGACCATCACCCTGGTCGCCCGTCATCTGCATGAACTGGGGGTTAAACGCATTGTGGTCGCCAACCGCACGCTGGAGCGCGCCAGCATCCTGGCCGAGCAGTTTGGCGCCCATGCGGTGCTGCTGTCGGACATCCCGGCCGAACTGGTGCGCAGTGATATCGTCATCAGTTCCACCGCCAGCCAGTTGCCGATCCTCGGCAAGGGCGCGGTGGAAAGTGCCCTGAAGTTGCGCAAACACAAGCCGATCTTCATGGTGGACATCGCTGTTCCCCGGGATATCGAGCCGGAAGTTGGCGAGCTCGACGACGTCTACCTCTACAGCGTCGACGACCTCCACGAAGTGGTCGCGGAAAACCTCAAGAGCCGTCAAGGTGCGGCGCAAGCGGCGGAAGAGATGGTTTTGATCGGCGCCGAAGACTTCATGGTGCGCCTGCGTGAACTGGCAGCAGTTGACGTGCTCAAGGCCTATCGCCAGCAAAGCGAACGTCTGCGCGACGAAGAGTTGCAGAAGGCCCAGCGCATGCTGGCCAATGGCATCAGCGCCGAAGATGTGTTGATACAGCTGGCGCGCGGCCTGACCAACAAACTCCTGCACGCCCCGAGCGTGCAGTTGAAAAAGCTCTCTGCCGAAGGTCGCCTCGATGCGCTGGCCATGGCCCAGGAACTCTTTGCCCTCGGTGAGGGCTCATCGGATAGCTTTTCGGATAAAAAACCGCAATGAAAGCTTCACTGCTCAATAAGCTGGACATCCTCCAGGACCGTTTCGAGGAACTGACCGCCTTGCTTGGCGACGGCGAAGTCATTTCCGATCAGACCAAATTCCGCACTTATTCCAAGGAATACGCGGAAGTCGAACCCATCGTGCAAACCTATAAACAGTTGCTCAAGGTTCAGAGTGATCTCGAAGGCGCCCAGGCGCTGCTCAAGGACAGCGACCCGGACATGCGCGAAATGGCCGTGGAAGAAGTTCGCGAGGCCAAGGAGCAATTGCTCGAAATCGAAGCCAGCCTGCAGCGTATGCTGCTGCCCAAGGATCCAAACGACGGCCGCAACGTGTTTCTCGAAATTCGTGCCGGCACCGGCGGTGACGAGGCGGCGATTTTTTCCGGCGACCTGTTTCGCATGTATTCGCGCTACGCCGAGCGACGTGGCTGGCGGGTGGAGATCCTCTCGGAGAACATTGGCGAACACGGCGGCTATAAAGAAGTGATCGCCCGGGTCGAGGGCGACAACGTCTACGGCAAGCTCAAGTTCGAATCGGGCGTGCACCGGGTACAGCGTGTTCCTGCCACTGAATCCCAGGGCCGTATCCACACTTCGGCCTGCACGGTTGCGGTATTGCCCGAGCCCGACGAGCAGGAAGCGATCGAGATTAACCCGGCGGACCTGCGGGTCGATACCTATCGCTCCTCCGGCGCCGGTGGCCAGCACGTCAACAAGACTGACTCGGCAATTCGTATTACTCACTTGCCGTCCGGTATCGTGGTCGAGTGCCAGGAAGAACGTTCCCAGCACAAGAACCGCGCGCGCGCCATGTCCTGGCTGTCCGCCAAGCTGAACGATCAGCAGACCAGTGCCGCTGCCAATGCCATCGCTAGCGAACGCAAGCTGCTGGTAGGGTCGGGCGATCGCTCAGAACGGATTCGCACATACAATTTTGCCCAGGGCCGGGTTACCGACCACCGGGTCAACCTGACGCTGTATTCCCTCGATGACATCCTCACCGGGGGCGTCGATGCGGTGATCGAGCCGTTGCTGGCCGAATATCAGGCTGACCAATTGGCAGCGATAGGTGAGTAAATGACGATCATTGCCAGTCTGCTACGCGCCGCTGATCTACCGGACTCGCCCAGCGCGCGCCTGGATGCCGAGTTGTTGTTGGCTGCGGCACTGGGCAAGTCCCGGAGCTTTTTGCACACCTGGCCGGAGCGCATCGTGCCGAGCGAGGCGGCGCTGAAGTTTGCCGGGTACCTGCAGCGTCGTCGCGGCGGCGAGCCGGTGGCCTATATTCTCGGCCAGCAGGGCTTCTGGAAACTCGACCTGGAAGTCGCACCGCACACCTTGATCCCGCGCCCGGACACCGAGCTGCTGGTAGAGGCCGCGCTGGAGCTGTTGCCTGTCACGCCTGCCAGGGTGCTCGACCTCGGCACCGGCAGCGGCGCTATTGCCCTGGCCCTGGCCAGCGAGCGTCCGGGGTGGCAAGTCACCGCCGTGGATCGCGTGCAGGAAGCGGTCGCGCTTGCCGAGCGCAATCGCCAGCGGCTGCATCTGAACAATGCCACAGTACTGAGCAGCCATTGGTTCAGCGCCCTGGAAGGTCAGCGCTTTGAGCTGATCATCAGCAACCCGCCTTATATCGCGAGCGCTGATCCGCACCTGGCCGAGGGCGATGTGCGCTTTGAGCCTGCCAGTGCGTTGGTCGCCGGTATCGATGGTCTCGACGACCTGCGCCTGATCGTCGACCAGGCCCCGAACCATCTTGACGCTGGCGGCTGGCTGATGCTTGAACACGGTTACGATCAAGCCATCGCCGTGCGTGATTTGCTGTTGACCCGTGGTTTTGAGGAAGTCCACAGCCGTACTGATCTGGGCGGCCACGAACGTATCAGCCTTGGATGCCTGCCGTGCTGAATGATCAGGAATTGTTGCGTTACAGTCGGCAGATTCTGCTGCAGCACGTCGACATCGATGGCCAGTTGCGGCTAAAAGCCAGCCGGGTGCTGATCGTCGGCCTTGGCGGTCTTGGCTCACCGGTAGCCCTTTACCTGGCGGCTGCCGGCGTTGGCGAGCTGCACTTGGCGGACTTCGACAGCGTCGACCTGACCAACCTGCAGCGTCAGGTCATTCACGATACCGACAGCGTCGGCGTAAGCAAGGTCGACTCGGCGATCCGCCGACTGAGTGCGATCAATCCCGAAATTCAGCTCATCGCCCTGCGCACCGCTCTGGACGAGGATTCCCTGGCTGCCGCAGTTGCTGCGGTGGATCTGGTGCTCGACTGCTCGGACAATTTCTCCACCCGTGAAGCCGTCAACGCCGCCTGCGTGCTCGCCGGCAAACCCCTGGTCAGTGGCGCCGCCATTCGCCTCGAAGGACAATTGTCGGTGTTCGACCCACGGCGTCCGGAAAGCCCCTGTTACCACTGTTTGTATGGCAACGGCAGTGAGGCTGAACTGACTTGCAGCGAAGCCGGGGTCATTGGCCCGTTGGTGGGCCTGGTCGGCAGCCTGCAAGCGCTCGAAGCGCTCAAGCTGCTGGCTGGGTTTGGCGAGCCGCTGGTGGGGCGCCTGTTGTTAATCGATGCCTTGGGCACACGCTTTCGGGAACTGCGGGTCAAGCGCGATCCGGGCTGTGCGGTCTGTGGTCCTGCCCGTGCGTGAGGCGCCGATTGGCGTATTTGACTCCGGTGTCGGTGGGCTGTCGGTGCTGGCCGAGATCCAGCGTTTGTTGCCCGACGAGACTCTGCTGTACGTCGCCGATTGCGGCAATGTTCCCTATGGCGAGAAAACGCCGGAGTTCATCCGCCAACGCTGCAGCGTCATGGCCAGCTTTTTTCAGCGACAGGGCGCCAAGGCGCTGGTGCTGGCGTGCAACACGGCAACGGTGGCAGGCGTGGCCGAACTGCGCCGCGACTATCCACAGTGGCCTATCGTCGGCATGGAGCCTGCGGTAAAGCCTGCAGCTGCCGCGACCCGCAGTGGTGTGGTCGGTGTACTCGCCACTACCGGTACGTTACAAAGCGCCAAGTTCGCCGCGTTGCTCGACCGCTTTGCCGCCGATGTGCGAGTGATTACCCAGCCATGCCCGGGCCTGGTGGAGTTGATTGAAGGCGGCGACTTACACAGCCCTGCGCTGTGCAAGCTGCTGCAGGGCTACGTACAACCCTTGCTTGACGCGGGTTGCGACACGATCATTCTCGGCTGCACTCACTATCCCTTCCTCAAGCCGCTGCTCAAGCAGATGATCCCAGGGCACATCAGCCTGATCGATACGGGCGCTGCAGTTGCACGCCAGCTTCAGCGTTTATTGGCCGAACGTGAGTTGCTCGCCCCAGGTCCGGCGCGGGCTGCGCAGTTCTGGAGCAGCGCCGATCCAAAGCATTTCAGTAATATCTTGCCATTACTCTGGAATTCCGCCGGCGTTGTGCGTAGTTTCGACTTGTAAAAAAAATGTGAAATGTCCCGAAATAGTCTGAACTTCTGATTAAGCGCAGACTTCTATAGCTGTGATTGATGGCTTACACCAAAAAACCATACGAATTCGTTCGGAAAAGGATGTTTCTAGTGAAGCGACTATTCTGCTTGGCTGCGCTTGCGGCCACACTAATGGGGCACAGTTTTACCGCGCAGGCGGCAGGCGTGGAGTTCGGGGTCGGAGCGACCAGCGATTCAACCATGACCTACCGGCTGGGCATGCAGTTTGATTGGGACAAGAGCTGGTGGCAGACCGACGTCGGTCGACTCACCGGTTTCTGGAGCGGCGCCTACACCTACTGGGACGGTGACAAGACGTCCAGTAACAACAGCCTGTCGTTCGCACCCGTGTTCGTCTATGAGTTTGCCGGCCAGAACGTCAAACCGTACATCGAAGCCGGGGTAGGCGTGGCGTTCTTCTCTGATACCCAGCTCGAAGACAACGACATTGGCCAATCCTTCCAGTTCGAAGACCGCCTCGGTTTCGGTCTGCGTTTCGCGGGCGGCCATGAGGTCGGGATTCGTGCATCGCACTATTCCAACGCCGGCCTGAGCAGCAGCAACGACGGTGTGGAAAGCTACGCCCTGCACTACACGATGCCTTTGTAGTAGCTAGCCTGCTAGCGATGTACGTCAGACTGCACCTACCCACCTGACCTGTATCGCTGGCAGCCAACTTCCCAAGACTCAACGATACGCCGTGGTAATGCCCCGGCGTTCCTCGATGCACTCCGGTGCCCCCATCTCGAATTCCCGGCAGATCAACGGACGCTTCTCGTAGATTGTGCACATCATGCTGTTGCGATCCAGCGCAGCACACCAGCCGTCATCCAGACGCAGCATGACTTCCCCACCCCAATCATCGGTATCGATAAAACGCTCGGGCACACCTGTGTCGGTAATCAGCATGACTTCGAGCTGGCAGCAGCAGGCCGCACAGGTCGAGCAGGTGACCGCAGGCTCGGCAATGGGGGTGAGGGGAATGGTTTTCATGGTGCGCAGTGTAAGGCAGTGGGCCCCGCGAGTGTGAAAGGCCTGACAGACGTTTAGCGTGGAGTGTTCGACGCCAGTCGTCTTGCCATGAAATGCAGCAGCGGAAACAGCAGAGCCCAGAGCAGGCCGATGCCCGCCAGCGTTAGCCAGGGTCCATACGGAAACTGCACGCCCGCCAACTGGCTGCCGGCGTAATACGACAGCGGCCCGCCGAGGCCGCCCAGGACGCTGGCGAGCCACCAAGGCTTGGCGCTCCAGGCCAGGCAGTGGCGCAAGGTCGTGGCCAGCAGTGCCCATAGCAACATTAGCCACAGCGGAATCAAGGGCGCGACATCGGTGAAGGCGAACACCCCCAGCCAGCGCAAAGTACTGTCCACTGTAGTTCCCACCAGGACCACACTGAGAATCAAGCGACCTTCATCGCTCCAGCTACTTATCCACAGCAGATGAATCACCAGAGCTGCCAAGGGCACCAGTAACCACAAACTGTCGCCACCCACTACGCAAGCGAACCAGCCCAACTGGAACAACACGGCATTGGCAAGACGCTCAAGCATCAAATCGACCCAGTAGCGGCGCAGTGATTGCCGCCGGTTTGGCCAACAACATTTGCGCGGTACCGATGGTACGTTCCAGGAAGCCACCTTCGCAGTAACACAGATAAAACTCCCACAGACGCAGGAAGTGATCGTCGTAACCCAGCTCACTCAGGCGATTGTGCGCTCGGCGAAAATTCTCATGCCACAGGCGCAAGGTCTTCGCGTAGTGGAGGCCGAAGTCCTCCATGTGCAGGAGGTTCATGTCGGTGTCGCGGCTGACGATCTCGAGCATTTTCTGCACGCAGGGCAGGGCGCCGCCGGGAAAAATGTAACGCTGGATGAAGTCGACATTACCCTTGGCTTGCTCGTAGCGCTGCTCGCGGATGGTGATGGCCTGCAATAGCATCAGTCCGTTGCTCTTGAGCAACTGCGCGCATTGCTTGAAGTAAGTCGGTAGAAAACGGTGACCGACGGCTTCGATCATTTCTATCGACACCAGCTTGTCGTACTGGCCGGTGAGGTCGCGGTAGTCGGACAGCAGTAGCGTGACCTGATCTTGCAGCCCGAGCGCCTCGATCCGTTGCGCGGTAAACGCGAACTGCTCTTTGGACAGCGTGGTGGTGGTGACCTTGCAGCCATATTGCTGTGCCGCATACAACGCCATGCTGCCCCAGCCCGTGCCAATTTCCAGCAGGTGATCGGTCGGCTTGAGCGCGAGCTTCTGGCAGATCCGCTCCAGCTTGTTCAACTGTGCCTGCTCAAGGGTGTCCTCGGGCGTGAGGAACTGTGCCGCCGAGTACATCATGGTCGGGTCAAGAAACTGCTCGAACAGATCATTGCCCAGGTCGTAGTGAGCGGCGATGTTCTTCTGTGAGCCCTTGCGTGTATTGCGGTTGATCCAGTGCAGGCCACGCACCAGCGGCCGCCCCAGTTTTGCCAGGCCACCCTCCAGTGCGTCCAGCACCTCGAGGTTGCTCACGAATACCCGCACCACGGCGGTCAGGTCCGGCGAACTCCAATAACCATGGATGAACGCTTCCCCGGCACCGATCGAGCCATTGCTCGCCACCAGGCCCCATGCCGCAGCGTCGAGAATGTGGATTTCACCGAGCAAATGACTGCCCGGAGTGCCGAACACCTGGCGCTCGCCGTCTTCGACGACCACGAGCTGTCCGTGTTTGAGGTGCGCCAGTTGCCGCAATACCCCGCGACGCAATAATAGGCCCGTGATGCCATTGGTATTGAACAACGAGGCCTTGGCCGAAACGCTAGGGGATTTCATGGCGGCAGTCCTTGGGGGCAACAGTGGCGGTTTGAACGCTGCCATCGGCAGGTTGATGAGCAAAAACGGGAGCACCCTTGAACAGCAGACGTACGGCTTGCCAGTAAATCGCCAGGCAGGTTTTCCCGGTCATCCAAGGGAAGCGGCGCAAGTAGCGATGCAGGCTGGCGCGATCCAGGACTTCGCGCTCCAGATTGAGCGTGGCGTCGAACAACTTCAGCTCGCCTTGCCAGTCCGCCATATGTACGCCGAGCTTCGCCGCGGCAGGACTGAAGCTCATCCGGTACTCAAGATCCCGGGGTAAAAAAGGCGACACATGAAATGCCTTGGCCACCGCGAAATGCTGATGGAAATCCCCGAGGTTTTCCGGCGTTCTGGCAGGTAGAACGTAGTGATAGCGTTCACGCCAGGGGGTATTGGTGATTTCGCACAAAATCGCCGCCAGCTGGCCATCGGCTTCATGGCAGTAGAAAAAACTCACTGGATTGAATGCCAGGCCCCAGCTGCGCACTTGCGTCAGCAGGCAGATCGAGCCTTGTGGTTCATGGCCGATGGCCTGGCCAACCTGTTGGCGAACCGCGTCGATCAAACGCATGCCGTTGCCCGTGAAGGCCTTGAGGTAATCACCTTCACGAAACGAGAACGGCGCCAGGCGGCTGCGACCTGCCAATGGCGACAGCGCGAGTACCTCGTCCTGTTCGTCCAGATCCAGGTAGAGCAAGCCGATCCTGTAGCGAAATTGGTGCTGCCGCGGACTGAATCGTCGGTGTGCAATCCAGCCGCTGTAGAGGGCGCTGTTCACAGGATTTCACCCAACGCGCCAGCCACGCGCAGTGCGCTGACCACGCCATCTTCATGGAACCCGTTGCCCCAATAGGCCCCGCAGTACCAGGTATGGTGCACGCCATTGAGCTCCTCCCAGCGAGCCTGGGCGGCGACGGCGGACAGGCTGAACTGGGGATGGGCGTAGGTGTATTTGGCCAGCACTTTGAAAGGGTTGATGCCGGCGCTCTGGTTCAGGCTGACGCAGAACCGCGTGGTGCTTTCGATTCCTTGCAGCAGGTTCATGTCATAGGTGACGGCCGCTGAAGTACGGCCGGGTCCCCCAAGCCGATAATTCCAGGCCGCCTGGGCGAGCTCGCATTCTGGCAGCAAGCGAGTGTCGGTATGTAACACCACTTCATTATCGGCGTAGGGCAAGGCGCCGAGGATCGATTGCTCGGCGGCGCTCGGCTCGGCGAGCAGTTTCAGCGCCTGATCGCTGTGGCAGGCGAACACCACTTTATCGAAGCGCTCGATGCCGGCAGCACTGTGGATAACAACGCCGTCCTCGTCGCGCTCTACCCGCGTGACCGGGCAGTTGACGCGAATCCGCTCGGCCATTGGCGCGATCAGGGGTGCAACATAGGCACTGGAGCCGCCCTCAATGACTTGCCACTGAGGGCGATGACTTACGGACAGCAGGCCGTGGTTCTTGAAAAAACGCACGAATGCCTGGAGTGGGAAGCCCAGCATGTCGGCCATGGACATCGACCAGATCGCTGAGCCCATGGGCACTATGTAATGCAAGATGAAACGTTCACCGTAGCCCCCTGCCTTGAGGTACTGATCCAAGGTGGTATCGGCACTGATGCGTTGTTCTTCCAGGTCGCGCAGCGCCTCTTTATTGAAGCGCAGGATGTCGCGCAACATGCCCCAAAATCCCGGTGACAGCAGGTTGCGGCGCTGGGCGAACAGGCTGTTCAAATTGTTGCCGTTGTATTCCAGGCCACTGTCCGGATCGGTCACTGAAAAGCTCATGGCCGTTGGTTTGAAGCGCACACCGAGGAGACCGAGCAGGCGAATGAAATTCGGGTAGGTCCAGTCGTTGAACACGATGAAACCGGTGTCCACGGCGTAATTGCGGCCGTCCACGGTGACATCGACCGTGTGGGTATGCCCGCCGATCCAGTCGCTGGCTTCGAACAGGGTAATCTCGTGGCTGCGGTTAAGCATATAGGCGCTGGTCAGCCCCGAAATGCCGCTGCCGATGATGGCGATTTTCACGGGATGTCCTGCATCGGTGGATTGCTGCGCACCATGCGCTTGCCTATCGCCAGCTTGACGCTGTTGGGCATCTTCGACAGTGGCCAGAGGGCCGCCATGAACAGCGCCGGGAAGGCTATTTCCAGTGGCCGATTGTTGAGTTTGGCGAAAATATGCCGGGCGGCTTTATCCACAGGCCAGCTGAGGGGCATTGGAAAATCGTTTTTTGCCGTCAGTGGGGTATCGACAAAGCCCGGACTGACCACCGTCACTTCGATGCCTTCGCAGGCCAGGTCGATGCGCAGGGATTCGAACATGTAGCGCAAGCCCGCCTTCGACGCGCCGTAGGCCTCGGCCCGTGGCAACGGCAGGTAGGTGACCGAACTAGCCACTCCTACCAGGTGCGGCGCAATGCCGGCGCGTAACAGGGGCAGGGCGGCTTCGACGCAGTAGGCGCTGGCGAGCAGGTTGGTGCGCACCACGTGTTCGATGATCGAGGCATCGAAGTGCTGGGCATCGACGTATTCGCAGGTGCCGGCATTGAGGATCACGGTATCCAGTGACCCCCATTGCTGGGCGATCTGCTCGCCTATTTCGCGGACCGTCTGGCTGTTGGTCAGGTCGCCCGCGACCATCAGGACTTGTCCGGGATAACGTTGCGACAGCACTTTCAACGGCGCTGTCGAGCGCGAGCTAACCGCCAGGTGCGCGCCGGTCTTGAGGATCTCTTCGGCCAATGCGGCACCAATCCCGCTGCTGGCGCCGGTCAACCAGTAACGGCGTGGAGGTGTAAGGCTCATCCAATTCTCCTTTGCAGCCCGGCGATCACCGGGCACATCGCAAACTGTTCGGCAAAGCGCCGTGCGAAATCATTCATGGCGGCTTCCTGCATCCTGCCTTGACGGCAGGTTCTTGAATGCGGCCAGCGCCCGTTGGCGCGAGGTGCTCAAATTGACGATCGGCGATGGATAGTCGGCGACACCAAACAGCCCGCCAAGATTGGCTGGGTTGTGAACTTCCTTTTTATTCAATCCATGCAGCTCCGGTACCCACTGCTTGATGAACACGCCTTCGCTGTCGAATTTTTCCGACTGGCTCAGCGGATTGAAGATGCGGAAGTAGGGTGCGGAGTCGGTACCGGTGGAAGAACTCCACTGCCAGCCACCATTATTCGCTGCCAGGTCGCCGTCGATCAGATGACGCATGAAAAAGCGCTCACCTTCGCGCCAGTCGATCAGCAGGTTTTTGGTCAGGAACATGGCCACCACCATGCGCAGACGGTTGTGCATCCAGCCGGTTTCAAGCAGTTGGCGCATGGCGGCATCGATGATCGGCAAACCCGTGCGCGCCTGCTGCCAGGCCAATAGCTCTTCAGGCGCATCGCGCCAGGCCAGGGCCTCGGTTTCCGGGCGGAACGCGCGGTGGCGAGAGACACGCGGATAGCCGACCAGAATGTGTTTGTAGAATTCGCGCCACAGCAGCTCATTGATCCAGGTGACCGCCCCGACCTTCCCGCTTTCGAATTCGCCTTGATTACTTTGCAAGGCCGCATGCAGGCATTGGCGAGGGGATATCACCCCGGCTGCCAGGTAGGCCGAAAGCTGGCTGGTACCCGGTTTGGCAGGAAAGTCTCGCTCGCTTTTGTAGTAGTCGATTTGGGCGTCGACAAAGGTGTCCAGGCGGCGCCGCGCTTCGGCTTCACCTGCGGCCCAAAACGAACGCAAGTGTTCGCCGGGCGTTTCAAAGCCTTCGACGTGGGCTGGGACCTTGTCGCTTTTGATGTTCAGCAGGGGCTGTGGGGCGGGTGTCGGGACCCGCGCCGGCAGCGAGTGGTGCAGGCGTTCATAGCACACCTTGCGGAACTGGCTGAAGACCTGAAAATAAGTACCGGTCCTGGTCAGCACGCTGCCTGGCTTGAACAACAGCTGGTCGAGGTAGCTGTAAAAACCGACATCTTTAGCGCTGAGCGCCTCGGCCACTTGAGCGTCCCGATGGGTTTCGTTGACGCCGTACTCCTCGTTGACGTGTACCGCGTCGATCTGCAATTGCTGGCACAACTCGACTAGCACTTGCGGCGCTTGATCCCAGCGGGCAGCGGTGCGGATCAGCAGAGGGATGTTCAGTTCGCCCAGCGAGCGACTCAGGTCAGTAAGATTGCGCAGCCAGAAATCCACCTTGCAGGCGGCATCGTCGTGCTCCAGCCATTGTTGCGGACTCAACAGGTAGACGGCCACACACGGGCCACGGGCAGCGGCGGCCGAGAGTGCGGTGTTGTCGTGCAGGCGCAGGTCACTGCGCAGCCAGATCAATTGCATGCTGGTGTCCGCTGAGCTCATCAGATAACTCCCCGCAGAACCAGTTCATGATGTGCCGACAGGGGATCTTCGGCCAGGAACAGCTCTGGAATACCGGAGGTTTTTGCGGACAACTCGACGTGGTGGATGCAGACAGTTGGTCCGGCAATCAATTTTGGGCAACCGACACCGTTAAAAAGTTTCGGCAGCTGCGCAAGATTCATCGCTTTGCTGGAGTACAGCAGCACGCCGCGGGCTTGCAGGTGTTCAACCGCCAGGGCCAGCTCCCCGGTCGGTAGCGGCCAGTCGAACACCTCGACGGGGCAGTCGGCGCTGCTGACCAGCCAGGCCGTCAGCCACAGGTGGGGTTCCAGTGGCAGGTCCGATTGATTGACCAGCAGTAGCGGCGCGCCGCGTAACTGCCGGTTGTTGTGGTAGATGCGCGCGCCAAACTTGCTGCGCAACCAGGAATAAAAGAATCCTCGCTCCATCTGCGCGCCAAACTGGCCCTGCCAGCGTTGCTCCAGTTCCTTGAGCAGCGGCAGCAGCAGTTGTTCGCACAAGGTCCGCGGCGGATACAGCGCCATCGCCTGATTGACGGTGTCGTCGAGGGCTCGTTCGCTCAAGCCGGTGACTGCCAGCAGCAAGGTCTGGCGCAGCACATGCCAATCGTTTTCGATCGGTTCGATGATCACCTGCGGGGTGTCGAGCAGTTGCTTGACCTGGCTGACGGCTACTCCGCGATTGAGCCAGGTGAGAATGGTCAGGATGCGTTGCACATGTTCAGCCGAGAACAGCCGGTGCCCCTTGGGTGTACGTTGCGGCACGATCAGACCATAGCGCCGCTCCCAGGCGCGCAGTGTCACGGCGTTGACTCCTGTTTGCCGGGCCACTTCACGGATCGGCAGCCAGCCTTCGTCCAGGGCTTTCTTGAAATCGTCGCCGAGGTCTTCGCCGGCGCTGGTGTCGAGTTGGTTAGTCATTTAAATCGCATTTCGCAGGCTGAGGTTTTCCGGGTGCGGTTGCAGGTAAACCTGCTGCGCGATGTAAGGATCCGGGTGTTGGCGGAAGTGGTGCTTGAGCAGGGTCATCGGCACGACCAGTGGCACGATGCCGTGGCGATATTGGCCAATGACGCGCTGCATTTCCTCTTTGTCTTCGGCGCTGATCGCCTGTTTGAGGTAACCGCTGATGTGCTGCAGGACATTGGTATGGGTGCGCCGCGTGGCGCACTTTTTCAAGGCTGCCATCAGCTCGCTGAAATAGCGCGGGCCGATTGTTTCCGGCTCTGTCTGACCCATAGTGCCCAACAGGTTGCCCAAGGTTTTGTATTGCACCGGGTTGTGGGCCATCAGTTGGTATTTGTAGCGGGAGTGGAATTCGGTGAGGCCGCGACGGCTGAGGCCTTCTCGCAATAATTGTTGCCAGGCGCTATAGGCGAATACCCGAGTCAGGAAGTTTTCCCGCAGTACCGGGTCATTGAGTCTGCCGTCTTCTTCCACGGGTAAATCCGGATGACGCGCGCAGAAGGCCTGGGCGTAGATGCCACGACCGCCACCGTCTACCGGTGCACCGTTGGCGTGGTAAACCTTGACCCGGTCCAGGCCGCATGAGGGTGATTTCTGCATAAAGATGTAGCCGCAGATATCGCCCAGTTCGGTGGCCATTTTCTCGCCATAGGCAGCCAGAGGTTCAGTGACGTTAAGGTCTGGGTTGACCGTGCCGACTGCTTGAGGATGTTCAGCATCGCCAACCAGGCGAATCGGTTGGCGAGGAATGCCCAGGCCTATCGCCACTTCAGGGCAAACCGGCACGAAATCAAAGTAATCGGTGAGTGTGCGACTGCACAGGCGCGATTCCTTGTGTCCGCCGTTGAAGCGAACTTCGGCGCCCATGAGGCAGGCGCTTATGGCAATTTTCGGTTTCACGGCGGAGTTGGACATCAGAGCACCTCGAATCCAGACCTGTACAAATCCGAAGATCTGTACAACATGACTTCATCATAGATTCGAAGCTGTACAAGTCAAATGATTTGTACAGGTTTTATGAAGGGCTTATGCATGCCCCGTCGGTGGGGGTTGCCACGGGCGGCGTTTGGCCGCGATGACTCTGCAGGGGCAAGCTTACTCGCGATGGTGGTTAACGATGACGCGGGAAACCTGGATGAACGCGGCGTCTGGGATTTCTTCGCGAGCAAGCTCGCTCCTACAGGGGTTAATTCCAGCCCAGTATCCAGGTGTCGCTGTTTTTCAGGGTTTGCCAGCTCAGGCGCTGGCTGCGCTTGGTCAACACTGCCTGCAATTCAATTTCCAAAACCACGCCTTCCTCGTCACGGAACAGCTCGGTCACCATAAAATGTTTTTCGCGGTGTTGCGGGTGGGCTGCTGTCCATTTTGACAGCAGCAGTTTACCTGGGTTGATACTATTCATTGCAGGTGCTCGTGCAAACGGCGGGCAGCTTCCTGGCCGCTGAGCCAGGCACCTTCAACGCGGCCTGACAGGCACCAGTCGCCGCAAGCATAGAGTCCCAGATCGGCGTCAGCCAGGGTGCCCCATTCATGGCTGCTGGCGGGCCGGGCGTAGAGCCAGCGATGGGCCAGGCTGAAGGTCGGAGCGGGCATGGCGCTGTGCAACAGTTCCGCGAAGGCGCCGTGCAATTGTTCGATCACAGCTTCCTTGGGCAGGTCAATGTGTTGCCGGCTCCAGGCGCTGGTCGCGTGCAGCACCCAAGTGTCCAGGGTGGTGTCACGTCCCGGTTTGCTGCGGTTGCGGGCCAGCCAGTCGAGCGGGCTGTCTTGTACGAAGCAACCTTCCATGGGTGTATCCAGCGGCTGGTCGAACGCCAATGCGATGGCCCAGGTCGGGTCCATTTTCACCCCGGCGGCGGCACCGGCGAGCTTCGGCGCTGAAGCGAGCAAGGCGGTCGCCTGTGGGGCGGGTGTGGCAATGACCACGTGGCTGAATGGCCCATGGGTAAAGCCTTCGGCATCTTGCAGGTGCCAGTGCTGCTCACCGCGATACACCTCGGTAATCCGGCAACCGAATTGCGCCTGCAGGTCGCCTAGCAGGCCGCGGGTGATGGCGCTCATGCGTGGCGTGCCAACCCAGCGGGTCTGTTCATCCGGTGACAGGTTGAGCTGGCCACCTTGGAAGGTATACAGCTGCGGCGTCCATTCGGCGACCCAGCCCTGGGCCTGCCAGCGCTGCACTTCGTTGACGAAGCGACGGTCACGTGCAGTGAAATACTGCGCGCCCATGTCCAGGGCCCCCGCATCGCTGCGCTTGCTCGACATGCGACCGCCACTGCCGCGGCTTTTATCGAAAAGTTGGACAACATGCCCGAGCTCCGTGAGGGCTTGGGCGGCGGAGAGCCCGGCGATGCCGGTGCCGATGATTGCGATAGGTACAGTCATAGGGGCCTCGTTTACCTTTCTGTACAGACTACGCCGTGGTTTAAACCTGTACAATATTGTTTTTTGGTATAACTTTTAGCGTTCTAGTTCTGACAGGTTGGCCTATTGTTTAAACAGACACTGCCCGACACCAAAGATCCCTGCTTATAAAAATAGACTAGTGAGCAGGATAAAAGGCCACGCGAGGAAGAAGTCATGCACATATTGCTGACCGGCGGTACTGGTTTGATAGGGCGCCAACTTTGCCGACACTGGCTGAGCCAGGGACACACGCTGACCGTCTGGAGCCGCCAACCTGAAAAGGTTGCGAAAATCTGCGGCACCGAGGTCCGTGGAATTGCCCGGCTGGAAGACCTGGGGCAGACGCCTGTCGATGCCATCGTCAATCTTGCAGGCGCTCCGATTGCCGATCGACCCTGGACATCCAAACGCAAGGCGCTGTTGTGGAGCAGCCGCATCGCGCTGACCGAAACCTTGCTGGCCTGGCTGGACACCCGCGAACGGAAACCAGCGGTGTTGATCTCCGGTTCTGCGGTCGGCTGGTACGGCGACGGCGGCGAGCGTGAGCTGACCGAGGAGTCGGCGCCAGTGATTGACGATTTTGCCAGTCAGCTGTGCATTGCCTGGGAAGAGACCGCCCTGCGCGCGGAGGCCTTGGGCATCCGTGTCATCCTGATCCGCACCGGGCTGGTGTTGTCGGCCGACGGCGGCTTTTTGTCGCGCCTGTTGCTGCCCTTCAAACTCGCGATGGGCGGGCCTCTGGGCAATGGTCGGCAATGGATGCCGTGGATCCATATCAAGGATCAGATCGCCTTGATTGATTTTCTTCTGCACCAGAACACTGCCAGCGGTCCTTATAATGCCTGTGCGCCGAAACCGGTGCGCAATAGTGAATTCGCCAAAACCCTGGGTGCCGTTTTGCATCGTCCAGCGTTCATGCCAATGCCGACCCTGGTGTTGAAAGTGTGTCTGGGGGAAATGTCGCTGCTGTTGCTGGGTGGCCAGAAGGCCATGCCGGTCCGCTTGCTGGAAGCGGGTTTTACCTTCCAGTTCACCGATTTGCGTGCGGCTTTGGACGACTTGTCCAGCCGCCTTTGAAATAGGACATTGCATGACCGATCACGCATTGCTTCTGGTCAACCTGGGCTCCCCGGCCTCCACTTCGGTGGCGGATGTGCGCAGTTACCTCAATCAATTTCTCATGGACCCGTATGTGATCGACTTGCCATGGCCGGTGCGACGCCTGCTGGTGTCGCTGATCCTGATCAAGCGCCCGGAACAGTCAGCTCACGCCTACGCCTCGATCTGGTGGGAGGAGGGCTCGCCGCTGGTGGTGCTCAGCCGTCGCCTGCAGCAGGCAATGATCTCGCAGTGGACCCAGGGGCCCGTTGAGCTGGCCATGCGTTACGGCGAGCCGTCGATCGAGTCCAAGCTATTGGAACTGGTCGCCCAGGGCCATAAGCGAATTACCCTCGCACCGCTTTATCCGCAATTTGCCGACAGCACCGTGACTACGGTGATTGAAGAGGCGCGGCGGGTCGTGCGCGAGCGCAAGCTTGATGTGCAGTTCTCGGTGCTGCAGCCGTTTTACGATCAGCCGGAGTACCTCGACGCGCTGGTTGCCAGTGCGAAGCCGTACCTGGAGCAGGATTACGATCACCTGTTGCTGAGTTTTCACGGCTTGCCCGAGCGGCACCTGACCAAGCTGGACCCCACGGGGCAGCATTGTTTCAAGAATGAAGAGTGCTGCAGGAACGCTTCGCCAGAAGTGTTGGCCACCTGCTATCGCGCCCAATGCCTGCGCACCGCATCGGAGTTTGCCAAACGGATGGGGCTGGCGAATGGCAAATGGTCGGTGTCATTCCAGTCACGCCTGGGGCGGGCGAAGTGGATCGAACCCTACACCGAAGCCCGCCTTGATGAGCTGGCCGGAATGGGGGTGAAGAAAGTGCTGGTGATGTGTCCGGCGTTTGTTGCCGATTGCATCGAGACCCTGGAAGAGATTGGCGACCGTGGGTTGGAGCTGTTCCGCGAAGCGGGGGGAGAGGAGTTGGTGCTGGTGCCTTGTCTGAATGATGACCCGCAGTGGGCGAAGGCGTTGAGCACCTTGTGCGAGAGAGCGCCTTTGGCGCTCTAAAAGCTTCGCGAGCAAGCCCGCTCCCATTTTGGATAAGTGCTGAACAAAACATTGTGCACACTGAAAGTCCAATGTAGGAGCGGGCTTGGTCTGGGCGGCATTCCGACGAAGGCTTCCTGTCAGCCTGCGAAAACCTTGAGCCTGGTTAAATCAGCGGCTCATCCGCTTTCTTGTGCTTCCAGCTGTCATTCCCTGGCAGCAGCAGGTTCAGGGCAATGGCCACCACCGCGCACAGCGCAATGCCCTTCAGGCCGAAATCGTCCGGTCCAGTGCCAGTGCCAACCAGCACCCCGCCAATCCCGAACACCAGTGTCACCGATACAATCACCAGGTTGCGCGCTTCGCCGAGATCGATCTTGTGGCGAATCAACGTGTTCATCCCCACTGCCGCGATCGAGCCGAACAGCAGGCAGAGAATCCCGCCCATAACCGGCACCGGGATGCTTTGCAGCAGGGCGCCGAACTTGCCGACGAACGCCAGGCTGATCGCGAAGATCGCCGCCCAGGTCATGATTTTCGGGTTGTAGTTCTTGGTCAGCATCACCGCGCCCGTCACTTCGGCGTAGGTGGTGTTGGGTGGGCCGCCGAGCAGCCCGGCTGCCGTGGTCGCAATGCCGTCACCCAGCAGGGTGCGATGCAGGCCGGGCTTCTTCAGGTAGTCGCGCCCGGTGACGCTGCCGACGGCAATCACACCACCGATGTGTTCGATCGCAGGCGCCAGGGCCACCGGCACGATGAACAGGATCGCCTGCCAGTTGAACTCCGGTGCGGTGAAGAGCGGAATGGCAAACCAGGGGGCGGCTGCAATCTTCGCGGTGTCGACCACGCCGAAATAGAACGCCATGGCGAACCCCACCAGTACCCCGGAGATGATCGGTACCAGGCGGAAAATGCCCTTGCCGAATACCGCCACAATCAGGGTGGTGAGCAGGGCGGGCATCGAGATCAGCATCGCCGTCTGGTAATGAATCAGCTCAGTACCGTCGTCGGCCTTGCCCATCGCCATGTTGGCGGCAATCGGCGCCATGGCCAGGCCGATGGAGATGATCACCGGGCCAATCACCACTGGGGGCAGCAGGCGGTCAATGAACCCGGTGCCTTTGATCTTCACGGCGAGGCCGAGGAAGGTGTAGACGAAGCCTGCCGCCATCACGCCGCCCATGGTCGCCGCGAGGCCGAACTGGCCCTTGGCGAGAATGATCGGAGTGATGAAGGCGAAGCTCGACGCCAGGAATACCGGGACCTGACGGCCGGTGACGATCTGGAACAGGATCGTTCCCAGGCCTGCGGTGAACAGGGCCACGTTCGGGTCCAGACCGGTAATCAAAGGCATTAGTACCAGGGCGCCGAAGGCCACGAACAGCATCTGCGCGCCGGACAGGACCGTGCGCCAGAGCGGATCGTTGAACTCATCCTGCATGCTCAAGCGTCCTTCTGCTTGGTGCCGAAGATCTTGTCACCGGCATCGCCCAGGCCTGGAATGATGTAACCGTGTTCATTCAGTCTTTCGTCGATCGACGCGGTGTAGATGGTCACATCCGGGTGAGCCTTCTCCACCGCGGCAATGCCTTCGGGCGCGGCAACCAGCACCATGGCGCGGATGTCGCGGCAGCCGGCTTTCTTCAGCAGGTCGATGGTGGCAACCATGGAGCTGCCGGTGGCCAGCATCGGGTCGATGATCATCGCCAGGCGCTCGTTGATCTCCGGAACCAGTTTTTCCAGGTAGGTGTGAGCCTGCAATGTTTCTTCATTGCGGGCCACGCCCACGGCGCTGACCTTGGCGCCCGGGATCAGACTGAGCACGCCTTCGAGCATGCCGATGCCGGCGCGCAGGATCGGCACTACGGTGATTTTCTTGCCGGCGATTTTCTCGACCGACACGGTGCCGCACCAACCTTCAATATCGTAGGCTTCCAGGGGCAGGTCTTTGGTGGCTTCATAAGTCAGCAGTGCACCGACTTCCTGAGCGAGCTCGCGAAAGTTCTTGGTGCTGATATCTGCACGGCGCATTAGGCCAAGTTTATGACGGATCAGCGGATGGCGGATCTCGAGGATGGGCATGGGAAAAGCTCCGGCGGCGGGCAAAAAAAAGCGGCCTAGATTAATCTATCCGAGGGTGTTGTCCTATAGACATAGAGTACGTTAGTCCACAAACGCTTGATCTGACCTCGCTTGATGCGTACCTTTGCCCGCTTTTCCCGAATCCGTCACCCCCCTGGAGAGCACCATGTCCGCTGATCTCGAGCATATCCGTCAAATCATGCGAGAGGCTGACTGCCTGTACACCGAAGCTGAAGTCGAGGCCGCCATCGCCCGCGTCGGTGCGCATATCAACGAACAACTGGCTGAAACCAATCCGGTGGTGTTTTGCGTGATGAACGGCGGCCTGATTTTCGCCGGCAAGCTGCTCACCCACCTTCAATTCCCCCTGGAAGCGTCCTACCTGCACGCCACCCGTTATCGCAACGAAACCAGCGGTGGTGACCTGTTTTGGAAAGCCAAGCCGGAAGTGTCGTTCATCGATCGTGACGTGCTGATCATCGACGACATCCTCGACGAAGGTCATACCCTGGGCGCGATCATCGACTTCTGCAAACACGCCGGCGCGCGCAAGGTGCATACCGCCGTGCTGATCGACAAGGACCACGACCGCAAGGCTCGCCCGGACCTTAAAGCCGATTTCGTCGGCCTGCCCTGCATCGACCGCTACATCTTCGGTTACGGGATGGACTACAAGGGTTACTGGCGCAACGCCAACGGGATTTTTGCCGTCAAAGGGATGTAAGCAATGACCACGCCGAGCTTTCTTGATCAAACGCTGTTCGCTGAACTGGCCGAGAAAGCGGCGGCCAACCCGCGCGGGCGTCAGCATCACAACTTTCATCAAATGGAAGATGCCTGCCACCGCATGGCGGTGGGTTTGCAGCCCAATACCTATATTGCGCCTCATCGGCATTTGGGTGATAACAAGGCGGAAACCCTGCTGGTGCTCAAGGGCCGTCTTGGGTTGTTGATCTTTGATGAGTCCGGAGCGGTGGTGAGCAAGCGCATCCTCCAGGCGGGTGGCGACAGCATTGGCGTTGATCTGCCCACGGGTGTGTTTCATGGCCTGGTGGTGCTGGAAGCCGACAGCCTGATGTTCGAGTGCAAGGCCGGGCCGTATCGCCCGGTAGGCGAGGGCGAGTTGGCAGACTGGGCACCCCGTGAAGGCGAACCGGGTGTGGCCGAGTATCAGGCCTGGATGCGCGCCCAGTTCGATTGATCTTCAATCCCTGTGGGAGCGAGCCTGCTCGCGACAGCGGTGTTTCAGCCGCGTCGATGTCGCCTGGCCTGACGCTATCGCGAGCAGGCTCGCTCCCACCATGAATTATGTCTGCTCATGCTAAAGTGCTGGCCTCTTCTTCGGAGCCCGTCATGAGCCTTTTGATCCGCAGCTGCGCCGTCCTGTTACTGACCGCAAGCCTGCCCCTTGCCGCAGCACCTGCGCCAATGCACGCGCAGTTCCTGCCCCCCGATGACCTGACCCTGCGCGGCGAAGAGCCCGAGCAACAACAATTGCTCCAGGTTACCGACTACTCGGTGGTGGTGGGCAGTCAGCGTCAGTCGAACCAGCAGCCTATTCCCGTCACCTCACCACTGATGATTCGCCTCAAGGGCAAGTCCCTGAACAAGGGCGCGACCATCAGTCAGGTGCTGGTCAACTTCGACGGCGAGAGCAAGAGCCTGAAGAAGCCGGCATACGACAGCTCGAGCAAGACCCTGACGCTCTTCTACCCGATGGCTCAGTATCGGGTGTTGATCGACTTGCTGCGTAACGGCACGGTGTATTGCCAGTTTCTCAGCTACGCCAACGGCCACGTCTGGGCCGATCTGCACACAGGCAGCATTCGTCCGCGTTGAGTACGGCGCCAAGGGAGGGGTAAACTGCCCGCCCCGTGAAATGTCTGCGAGCTGGAGTCGGCAATGCGTAAAGATAAAAAGCAAGTGATTGGTGACGAGATTGGCGATGAGCAGATCAAGTTGTTTCTCGATTTCGAGCCGGTCGACGCCACTTCCCCGTCGCTGCACAAACTGATCAAGGCCTACCGCGGTTTGCGGGTCGATGATTTCGCGCGCTTCCTGACGTTTTTCGCCGAGGCCGGGTATGACCTGGATGGCAAGGATGAGCAGGGCAATGATTTTGTTGCGGTGATCAAGGATCAGCGCAGTGCGGCGGAATACATCGAGCTGATCGAAAAGGCTCGCGGTTAAAGATCTTAAATCTTTTCAGCGGCACAAAAAAACGCCCCGCTCTCAATGAGAACGGGGCGTTTTTTATGCGACCAAATCAAGCGTAGCTTTCGGTCTCGCTACTGGCTTCAACCAGTTCCAGCGCAACGTTGTTGTGTGCATTGATCTTGCGATAGAGCGCAGCGTCGGTTTCCAGGACCTTTTCCCGAGCCGGGAAAATTTCCGCCAATTTGGCCGCCCATTCACCGGACGCCTTGTTCGGGAAACATTTCTCGATCAGCTCAAGCATGATCGAAACAGTCACCGATGCACCCGGCGAAGCACCAAGCAGTGCTGCCAGGGAACCGTCTTTGGCTGCGACCAGTTCGGTACCGAACTGTAGGACGCCGCCTTTTTTCGGATCCTTCTTGATGATCTGCACCCGTTGGCCGGCCACTTCCAGGCGCCAGTCTTCGGCTTTCGCTTCAGGGTAGAAGCGGCGCAGGGATTCCAGGCGCTGTTCCATCGATTGCATCACTTCGCTGACCAAGTACTTGGTCAGGTCCATGTTGTTTTTCGCCACTGCCAGCATCGGACCGATGTTGCCGGCGCGAACCGACAGCGGCAGGTCCATGAAGGAACCGTGCTTGAGGAACTTGGTGGTGAAACCGGCGTAAGGTCCGAACAGCAGCGACTTCTTGCCGTCGACCACGCGAGTGTCCAGGTGCGGCACGGACATCGGCGGCGAACCCACGGCAGCTTGGCTATAGACTTTGGCCTGGTGGTGCTTGACCACTTCCGGGTTGTCGCAACGCAGCCACTGGCCGCTGATCGGGAAACCGCCGAAGCCTTTGCTTTCCTCGATGCCGGATGCCTGCAGCAACGGCAGGGCTGCGCCGCCTGCGCCGAGGAAGACGAATTTGGCGTCGACTTCACGGGTACTGCCGCTGTTGACGTCCTTGATGCTGACGGTCCAGCCGCTGTTATTGCGCTTGAGACCGGTGACGCGCTTGCAGTACTTGACCTGGGCATCGGGTGCGCTGGTCAGGTGCTTGAGCAATTGATTGGTCAGGGCGCCGAAGTTGACGTCGGTACCATTCATCACGCGAGTGGCGGCAAGCACTTCGCCGGCTGGACGGCCGGGCATCATCAGCGGCATCCACTCGGCCATGGTGGCCTTGTCTTCGGTGTATTCCATGTCCGAGAACGCGTGGTGCTTGCTCAGGACGCTGAAACGCTCCTTGAGAAAAGACACGCCGCTGTCACCCTGCACGAAGCTCAGGTGAGGCACCGGGCTGATGAACGATTTGCACGAGCCGAATGTGCCTTTGCGGGTCAGGTAGGACCAGAACTGCTTCGACACTTCGAACTGGGTGTTGATGTGCACGGCTTTCTTGATGTCGACGGTGCCGTCGGCGGCCTGCGGCGTGTAATTCAGCTCACACAGCCCGGCGTGACCGGTACCGGCGTTGTTCCACGGGTTGGAACTCTCCGCGGCACCGGAATCCATCAGCTCGACGACTTCCAGCTTGATCGCGGGGTCGAGCTCTTTGAGCAGTACGGCAAGGGTGGCACTCATGATGCCGGCCCCAACCAGTACTACGTCGACTGCTTCTTTATGCGCCATTTAACGCGTCTCCAAAATCTGCAGCACCAAATTGTCGGCATGGCTGCCAGGCGTTCCGGGGCGTGTCAGTGATGCCCCAAGTACCCATGGTCAGGATCGCCATGTCCGAATCTTCGCAATTTATCGCAACTTCGACGGACGCTACCGGCCGGGCTTATGAGCTACATGAACTCATTTCAGCGCGCGGGAGGCAATTCGACTTATGGTCGATACATCCGTTTGTGCAACCAAATCCGTAGCGGACAGGCTTCAGGCTCCGGTGTTCAAGGAGTACTCGGTCCTGTGTCGTTGGGCTGTTTCAGACGCTAATGGTGCATGTTCAGACGCAAAACTATTCATTTGCTCGCCACACTCTTGTGAAGTTGTGAAAACCCGTTTTTTTCACGCTCTTTTGAAGACGTGAACCTCAAAAAGGGCTGTCTCAGCCTGGCACTGTGCCCGGATGGATTGCCTTCATGTAATACATGACAGGCAAAACGGGCAAATAGCTCAGTGACCGAGCGTAATGACAGCTCTGCAGATTCGAGAAAAGTAGGGGGGCTGCTCAGGAAACAGCAAGCACGCCAGCTTCACTCGATCTGTGTGGGCGGCTCTCTGTGGGCGATGTCGAGGGTCAATACAGGCGCATTGACAATGTTGCGGGGCCCGATCAGGAGACGTCCTTATAATCGGGGGGAGATTGTAGCGAAGAAACGCAGGGAAATGGTCGTGTTTTACGACTTTTGTTCGGCGTCTGGTCAGGTGGTCAACATACGCTGCGCCCGCGCACGTGGCTGGCGCTGGTTCACCCGGGCACTTTGGGGCAGTGGATGATGCAGCCAGTTGAGGCGAATCTCGTCGATTTCGACCCAGCCGTCCCCCATTGGCTGGAGGCTGCACTGCTTGAAAGCCTGGCAGCGACCCTGGCGGTCGAGCAGGGCGAAGCAGCGATGCAACGGGCGGGGGGTGAACAGCGAAACGAGAAAGCGCATGGCAGGGTTCCTCCTGGAGACTGCCTGAAGGTTGGCATCAGGCCGTGACGCGAAAGTGTATGGGCGATGACACCTGTGTGACAGGCGTAGCGGTCTGAAATGCTTGTGGGACCTTTCCCTGATTGTTGCGCTGGTTCCCCGCTGTTACGCACCGCTATACTGCGACCTTGTCTGTGCCTGATTCTGGAGAGAAGAGCATGTTGCAACGCTTGTTGTTCGGTTTGATTACTGTGACCAGTTTGACCCTCGTCGGCTGCGCCCACAGCCCGCAACAACTGAGCCCGGAGCCGAAGCTGACTACTCAGCTGGCGCCGGTTGGCCATGGCCAGCAGGTGGTGGTGCGGGTAGTGGATGGTCGTCCTTCGCCAACCCTGGGTACTCGCGGTGGCATGTACCCAGAGACCAGCGCAATCACCGTGCAAGGTGCTCAGATCCTGCCGAAGTTGCAGGCCCAGGCTGAAGCAGCCGTGCGTTTGCTGGGCTTTACTCCAGTTGCCAGCGGCATGAACGCGCCGCAATTGACCGTGACCCTGGCCGATCTGAAGTATCAGTCGCCCAAGGAAGGCATGTACGTCACCGAAGCCACCATCGGCGCCACTTTCCGTTCCGATGTGCAGAATGCCAATCGTCGCTATAGCGGTCGTTATGGCGCCTCCCTGGATCAGCGTTTCGGCATGGCCCCCAACCAGGAAACCAATACCAAGCTGGTCAGTGACGTGCTGAGCGATGCTTTGACGCGCCTGTTCAAGGACCCGACAGTGGGTCAGATTCTCAGCGAATAACGCGAGCCCCGCAGGAGCTGCCGAAGGCCGCGATCTTTTGATCTTGTTCTTCGGCAGCTCTGAATCCTGCAAAAGCAAAATCAAACGATTGCGGCCTTCGGCAGCCCCTGCAGGGATATCTGCGCTTAGGCAGCTTGCGAGTAGAAATCCAGCACGCTGATCCCCGTCAGCAGATCCATCTCCGGCAAGTCCTCATGCTGATGCCCGCCCAATGCGCAATACACCAGCCAGCGGCGGTCCTGGACATTGAAGGACAGACTCCCCACAAGGTTCTGTTGTTCGTCGCTCGGTGCGATCAGGTAAAGGCGATCCTGGTTTTCGGCGTGCAGCATGACGTATTCCGTGTCGATTTCGAGGGGCGCCAGACTGACCCAGTCAGATGACGTCGCCGTGACACAGAACAGCATTTGGTCAGTTTTTCGTTATTTGTCGGAAAGGTAGGGCAGGTGGACGGCCTTTCGGTAGAATCCGCGCCGCAGTCGTCGATCTGGCGACTTGCCATACCAGATTCGCCAGAGGTTCGTGATGTCGCTGCATTTGATGACGCTGTTTACCGCCCATCCCGCCAAGTTGATCAACCTGCTGGCCCTGCTGCTTGCCTTTCCGGGTAGCTGGCTGCTTCATGCCACCCGTCGCCGCGAGCAGCGCGCGCTGGCCAGTATCGAGGCTCAGCGCCAGAGCCGGCCAAGCGTCGAGCCGACACTGGATTGGGCGACCTTGCGCATGAACCGGTTTTTCTATCGATTCGGCTTTGCGTGCCTTGGGGTGGCGCTGGTTGTGTCTTGGATCAGCACGCAGTTTTGAACACCGTGCTCCTGTGGGAGCGGGGTAAGCGGACTTAAAGCGGCAGCCCGGCCTTCACCCGATACTGATTACGCACCGGCGTCGCATATTGCTGCACCAGGAACGGCCGATGCTCCGCAGGGCATTCATCCAGGCGCCGTTGCCATTCCTCCTGGGCCTTGGCCAACTCATCTGCCGTGAACACCTTGGCAGCGCCTGGCACCTGCAGTTGCGGATCGGCGTCTTGCCACTGGGCGTAGGCCAGGTAGTGCACCGGAAACAGCCGATACCCCCCCAGGATCTGCTTGTCCATCTCGATCGCCAATTGCTTGGTGTCGTCGAATATCTGGGTGATCGGCGCCGCGAAGTTCACATGTACTCGACCCTTGTAGCCGGTAATCCCCTTGGCAATGCTTACATCGTCCTCGCCCGGCACTTTGCTGTAGGTGCCGGTGGTGGCGCGGATGAACAGTTCGCGGGCCTTGGCCTGGTCGCAGGGGTCGTATTCGTAACTGATCGATACCGGGGTCAGGTTCAATGACCGAATGACCTCGCCGAACGGCTCGTCCTTGCGGCTCATGTGGAACATCTTGAGGATCGCTGATTCGGTCCGGTCATCGCCATCCTTGGCCCGACCTTCCGCCTGTGCGATCCAGATCGAAGCGCAGTCGTTACGGATCGAGTGATTGATGTAGGCCGAGAGTAGTTGGTACGCCGCCATCTTTTCCCGGCGTCCGGAAATCGAGCGGTGCACGATGAAGCTCTTGTTCAGGCGCATCAGGTCGCTGACAAAGGGTTTCTGCAACAGATTGTCGCCAATCGCGATGCGTGGAGTCGGCAGGCCCGCATGGTATACGGCATAGTTGACGAAGGCCGGGTCCATCACGATGTCGCGATGATTAGCGATGAAAAGGTAGGCGCTGCCGGATTTGAATTGCTCGACGCCGCTGTAGGTTACGCCGTCGGTGGCACGTTCGATGGTGTGGTCTACATAGACCTCAACTTTATCCTGCAGGCTTGCCACTGAATTTACGCCGGCGAACTCACGCCGTAGCCGATGCGCTATAAGAGGTTTGAGGGCCCAGCCAAGGGCTCCGGCAAAACGCGGGAAGCGAAAGTGGGTGAGGATATCTAGAAACGCCTTGTCGCTGAGCAGCCGTGCCAGCACCGCCGGGACTTCGCTGTCGTTGTAAGGTCGGATGGTATCGAATTCGCCCATCATGCTCTCTTGTTGGAAACGGCTAGGGTAAGTAAAGGTTTTGATCGAAAACCAACGGGGCACGGTCTGAAAAATAGACAGACAAAAATAGCCCTGCAAATAGACCGGCGATTATACGCACAAGTCACCTGGGAGACCGTGATGCTGGAAACCGAGCCCTACAAATGTCCTTATTGTGGTGAGCAAGCCGAGGCCGTCTTGGATTTGTCTGGTGGCGATCAGACCTATATCGAGGACTGTCCGGTGTGTTGTCGTCCGATAACCTTTGTACTGCAGACTGACGGTCAGGAATGGTTGCTGGAAGTCCATAGCGAAAACGAGTGAAAGGTGCGTGATATGCAGCGAATCTATGAACCGGAAAACCTGATGGAAGGAGAGTTGCTGCAAGGCATGCTGGCCAGTGAGGGCATTAAGGCCCATCTGGTCGGGCGGGATCTGATCGGTGGTACGGGGGAGCTGCCGATCTACGGGTTGCTCGGGCTGTCGGTTGACAACGACCAGGCGGCATACGCTCGTGAGCTGATCAGCGCTTACAATGCCGCGCTGCCGCTGCCCGGGGATGAGCCGGAGAGTTTCCCCGGCACGCTGGTCTGTTAGGCTGGCGTTCGTTTGATCAAGAGTTGTGCTGCCCCATGTGTGGACGTTATGCCCTGTTTCGCTGGAACCCTGCCTTCGCGGCCCTGCCTGGTTTTCCCGCTGATCAGCAGGCCCAGTGGAACATTTCACCCTCCGATTCGGTGCTGATGCTGCGCGTTGGCGCTGATGGCCAGCGCGAGTTGGCGCGCGCGCGCTGGGGGCTGACCCCGCCGTGGTTGACCGATTTATCCCGCACGCCAGCGCATGCCCGGGCCGAAACCGTGGCCGAACAAC
>NZ_JAKNRW010000024.1 GCF_023072615.1 Pseudomonas violetae | reverse complement strand
CCCGTTGCGGCTGGGCATCGAGACCGGCGCCGTTGCCGACCAGCCACTGCTCGCCCTTGCCCTCCTCGCCCACCAGGAACAGGAACAGGTTGCTGGCCTCGTCGCGGTACAGGCACAGGCCATTCACCGGGTAGTCACGCGGCGGCAGATAAACCGGCGGGCCCCAACTGCGCTGGTCAGCATTGAGGCTGACCAGCATCGCTTGCTGACGCGCATTGTCGAGGCTCGCCACCAGCACACGGGCGCCAAGAGCGCGGCTGTCCAGGCCAGTGAATGACCCTTGCAGACGCGCCAGTTCCGCGCCTTTGGGGTTGAGCAATAGCAGGCCATCGCGCTGACTGGCGGCCAGGCGTCCAGGGCCGGTCGGCAGGAAAGCCACGGCGTCGACCTTGAGGTTCGGCGCCCAGGGCGTGAGTGTCAGGTTCGCCGGGCCAGCCATGGCCTGGGTGACGCTCAGGCTGATCAGGGCGGCCAGCAGGCAACGGGAGGGTGATAAAAAAAGGCTCATGAACAGGCAATTTCCTTGTGATGCGTACAACCGGATGGCTGCGGCGGCTGCCATCCCGGGCTTAGAAGTGGGTGAAGGTCAGGCCGAGCTTGAAGGTCGGGCCGTACTCTTCGTACTGCCCGTTGTAGGCGCGGTGCCCGGTGTAGACGAAGTACGATTCGTCCGTAAGGTTCTGCGCCTCGAAGCTCACTTGCAGGTCCTTGGTCAGCGAGTAGCGCGCGCTGAAATCGACGAAGGTCTGGGCGTCAACGTGCAGGTCGTGGGCCTTGTCATTGATCGACGCCAGTTCGTAGAGGTAATCAGACTTGTAGTTGGCGGACAGGCGCAGGCTAAGCTTGTCGTCCTCCCAACCGAGCATCAGGTTGCCGACGGTGTCCGACTGGCTGGGCAGATCGATGCTGCGCTTGCTGTTGGTGCCGGTGGCGGCGTCGAAGCCTTTGATCTGGGCGTCGGAGCGGCTGAAGGTGGTGTTGGCACCTATCAATAGGCCGTTCCACGGCGCGGGCAGCCAGTCGAATTTCTGCGAGTAGGCCAGTTCCAGGCCATAGAGTTTGGCGCTGTCGCCATTGGCGAAAGTGTGCGCCTCGGCGAAATCGACCCACGCACCGGTACCGGCAAGGTCAGTGTTGTAGACAAAGTTCTTGATGTCCTTGTAGAACACGAAAGCCGAGACGGTGCCGGCGCGGCCCATGAAGTGCTCGATGCCCAGGTCGAGGTTGCTCGACTCCAATGGTTTGAGGTCTGGATTGCCAAAAGTGGCCTCGTCGTCGTCGATGACAAAGCCCGGCGCCAGCTGGCCGAAGGTCGGACGTACCACCGACTTGGTCCAGGCCGCGCGAACCTGAGTGTTCTTGTCCAGCTGATAACGCGCATGCAGCCCCGGCAGCCAGTGGTGATAACGACGCTTGGTGTCGGTGGCCTGGAATTCGCCATCGGTGGCACCGGTGCCCTTGGCTTGAAACTCGGTGCCTTCGTAGCGCATGCCGGCTATGAAACGCCAGTCGTCGATGTCGATGGTGTTCATCAGGTAGCCGGCGTTGATGTCCTCGCTGATCTTGAAGTCGTTGACCCGTGACTCGGTCTCGTCGTAGAAATCGTCGCGATTGAGGCCACCGATCAGGTCCTTGATCGCACTGGCGCTGATGCCCGGTCCAAACCGGCTGAGGCGGTAGTCGACGGTGCCTTTCTGGAACTGCGTCAGGTTGAGTTGCTGGTCATTGAAACCCAGGTCATCGAAGTCTTCATAGACCCAGGCGTCGAGGTCATTGTCCTTGTTGCGACGACTGACCTTGCCGCCGAATTTGACCTGGGACGCGTAACCCTTGAGGTCATAGTCCCGAGCCAGGTCAAGACGTAGATTCTTTTCGGTGTCGGTAGTGCGCTGTTTCTCCCAATCGACCTTGTCGAGGCTGAAATTGCCCGGGTCGTAGAAGCCCTGGCCGATGATCGGGCGCGGCTTGTCGTTATCGTAGAAGCCGCTGTCGGCAAAGTCATCGGTGCCATCGAACGCAGCATTGCCAATATGCCCCGGGCTGTCTTCGCTGGAGCGGCTGTAGCCGGCCTGCCCGCTCAGAGTCCAGAGACCGAACAGGCGCTCGCCGCCCAGCACGTAGGACTGGATTTCCTGAGTTTCCTCGCGCTGCTTGAGTTTGCGTGAGCCTTCGGTATCGCCGGTCTCGGCGGCGGCCAGCGGATCGGCGAATTCGAACGCAGTGGAGTTGCGTGTTTCGCTGTCCTTGTAGCGGCTGTAGAGCGTTCGCAGATAATAGCTGCTGAGGTCGTCGGGCTTGTAATCGAAGTTGAGTCCACCGCCCGCCCGTTCGCGACTGATGTCGTAGTGCCGTTGCTCGAACTCCTGCAGCCTGGGCCCTTGCTCGAAGTTCCAGGCACCGCCGGTTTCGACGTTGTCCGAACCGAAATCGCGCTTCTGCCAGCTCAATGCTGCGGCGACGCCGAAGTTGTCGATGCCGTCGCCGAGGCTGAAACGGTTACTGGCGGCACCGGAAAATTTCGGACTGGTCTGGTGGGTGTTCTTGTCGTAGCTCGCTTCAGTGCTGCCTGTATAGAACAACCCCTTGTGATCGAAGGCCGAGAGACTTTGCACATCGACCGTACCGCCCAGGGAGTTGGCGTCCATGTCCGGGGTCAGGGTCTTGATAACCGACAACGACTGCACCAGTTCCGAGGGCAACACGTCGAGGGCCACGGCGCGGCGTTCGCTTTCCGGCGAGGGCACCAGCGTGCCGTTGATGGTCACACTGTTGAGGTCCGGCCCCAAGCCACGCACGCTGACAAAGCGCCCTTCGCCCTGGTCACGCTCGACGCTGATTCCAGGCAGGCGTTGCACCGCTTCGGCCACGTTTTCGTCAGGGAGCTGAGCCATACCGTCGGCGTGCACCACGCTCTTGATGCTGTCGGAGCTGCGCTGTTCCTTGAGCGCCTGATCAATGCTCGCGGCCTGCCCCACGACCTGCACGTGTTCAGTGGTGGTCGCTGATTCGGCGGCACTCAGCCGTTCGCTGGCGATCGCCATGGTCAGAGCGGTGAGCGTGAAACCAACGAACCCGGCCGTGCTGCTGCGCTTGTACATGAATGTCCTCCCCCAAGAGTCCGTTGACGCCAGGCAAGTGGCCCGGCAACTGGGAGGGCAAGCTAGGGTTGGGGGATGACGGTTCTGTGACACTGGTGGCGGGCAGTGCTTTAAAACGCGGTTTTGCGCGAGTCGGCGGGGGCAAATGAGCTGAAATGACCTGCCTGACGCTACCTTCGTGGCAACAGAGAACCCCTGTGGGGAGGGAGCTAGCTCCCTCCCCACAGGTTACTCACCAGCCAAGGACTCAAGAGCCAGATAAAATGTGCTTTGGCCTGAGCTGATTCGACCCCTCCCACCCGTCACCCGCCTGTCACAAACATCTGCTGTGCTGACGCGCATTGCCATTCGCCAAAGGATCACGGCCATGTTCTCTGTGCTCAAACCCCATCGTTGGAAACTCGCCCTGCTCCTGTTGGCGGCCAACCTCGGATTACTCCTGCACCTGGCTTGCGGCGAACTGAAAAGCGTCAGCGAATGGGTGTGGCTGGACATCATCGGCGAAGGCGGCTCGGCGCTATTGGCGCTGGTATGGCTGGGGCTGGTGCTCAAAAGTCGCCCCGCTGGCCGTGTGACCAATTACCTGGCCCTGGGCCTGAGCTGCATTTTTTTCTCCTGGTGGATCGACAGCCTCGACGAGTTCATCCGCTTGCCCGACAGCATCACCTGGGATCACTGGCTGGAATCCGGGCCGATGCCGGTCGGGATGATCCTGTTGACCATCGGCATCTATCACTGGCATCGGGAACAGCTGGCAATCAGCGCACAAATGGAAAAGCGCGAGAAACTGTTCCGCGAGCACCGGCTGTTCGACAAGCTCACGCCCCTCGGCGGTGCCGATTATCTCAAGCGCCAGTTGGCTGCCAGCCTGGCGCAAAGTCTGGCCCATGAGCAGCCGCTGTCGCTGATGGCCGTGGACCTGGACAATTTCACCGCGATCAATCAGGCGTTTGGGCATGCCGAAGGCGATGCCGTGTTGCAAGCCATCAGCCATTTACTGCTGCTCAACCTGCGCCGCCAGGACCTGCTGTGCCGGTTGGCCGGCGACCGTTTCGTGGTGCTGCTGCCCAACACCGGGGAAAGCCAGGCGCGCCTGTTGGCCCTGGAACTGCAACAGGCAGTCCATGGCCTGGCCCATAAAACCCGGCAGCACGGCGAGCGCTTGCAACTGTCCGCCAGCACCGCCGTGGTGATGGCTATGGACGAGGCACCCGACGTCTTGCTCAAACGGCTCAACCTGGCACTGGCCCGCGCCAAGCAGCCCCTGGCAAAAACGGCCTGAGGCGCGGCAATGGCTCTTAAAAACACCTGGTACGAAAGCGACACCCGTTTCATTCCCGGGCATTACCAACCGGCGACCCTGATCGACCTGGCGCTGTCCCGGGACATCGATAGCCATCGCCTGTTGCGCGGCACCGGGATGTTCCACGACGACATCCTGGCCGGACAGACGCGCCTCAGTGCGCAGCAATTTCTCGCCCTGATCGACAACAGCCGCCGCCTGCTCGATGCCGACGACAGCAGCTTTCTGTTCGGCCAGCGCTTGCTGCCCGGGCACTACGGCCCCGCCAGCCACGCTCTGCGCCATGCACAAAACCTGCATCAGGCACTCGACACCCTGGTGCAGCACCAGGCGTTGCTCAGCCCGCTGGCCGCGCCGCGCCTGGTGCTGGACGACCAGCACGCCTATTTTTACTGGCTGGACAGTTGCGGCGCTGGCGAGCAGTGGCGCTTCCTGCTGGAAGCGAGCATGACGTCGATCGTCGCCATGAGCCGCGCCCAGAGCGGCCAGCGCCTGCCATGGGAGTGCAGTTTCAGCCACGCCGAGCCGCGTTACATCGAACAATACTGGGTGCACTTGGGCGAAGACACGCAGTTCAAACGCCCACTGGACCTGATGCGCATCCCCCGCGAACACCTGGCCCGGCCGTGGCCCGACCGCTCGGCAACAGTCGGCCAGGTCGCCCGGCAGGAAGCCCAGGGGCAAATCGACCAGTTGGGTTTCACTTCAAGTTTTGTCGACTGTGTCTATCGCTACCTGCAGGCCCACGTACGCGAGGCCCCAAGCCTTGAACAGGCCGCGCAAGCCTTTGCCATGAGCCCGGCGACACTGAAACGCAAATTGCAGAAACACCACACCGGATTTCAGCAACAGGTGGATCTGGTACGCAAGCATGTAGCGCTGTACCTGTATCAAATCAAAGGCTTGAGCAACGAGGAAGTGGCCGAATACCTGAGTTTCAATGATGCGGCAAATTTCCGGCGCTCCTTCAAGCGCTGGACCGGCAGCACACCTAACCTGATTCGCCAGTTGTTCGGTTCCGGCACGGGATAGCGGGGGCGGATTTGAGGAAATGGATAAAGCCGATAAACACGCTGACGAAAAAATAGATAATGAAGCCACTCACCTGGATAAAGAGCGGCACAAGGGTGACCAGCACTTGGAGAAGGAGTTAACGAAAGATCTTCAGACATTCAAAGGCCCGGCCAACTGACCGGGCCTTCAATTTTTACTTGGCGGCGAGTCGGGTGCCACGCGGCGTATCAAGTTTAGCCTGCAACAACAACCATTCACGTTGAATTATCGCGTATGGGATAAACACACTGATGCGCTCGGCACCTTTAACCCCGGGATGGGCACTGACGTCGTGCAGCGTCGTGGAATAAAAGCCCATGTTGATCCCGACAATATTACCGTCGTTGCCAATCACCGGCCCACCAGACATGCCCTTGACCAGCGGCGCATCGTGAATGGCGTACAGGTCACCGCTCTTCTCATCGGTATTGATAAAAGGCGCCTGATACACCTTGCCCTTGCCGGTCGCGGTCGCCATGTAAGGGCTGGAGCCAACGGCAGTAATGGCCTCGCCTACCCGCGGCGCACGCCAGGCGGGATAGCGGCCATTGGCTTTGTGACGGATGAAGACCAGGTCACAGCCGGTGCTGCAGCTGTATTGCACGTTGGGGATCAGCGGGGTATGGCGAGTAGTCACAGCGTATTCCTCATTCCATTGCACAGCCGAAGCCATATACATATAGGGAAGAGGAAAGCCTGAAAAAACTGTAAAGTAAGAATCATTGGCGGCCCCCGAAAATTCGGGTTTCACCATGCCGTTGCATCCTGCGAGTACAGCTCCTATTAAAAAGCAGGCCATGATCTTGATCATGATAGTTCACCAACTTAATAGGGAGGATTAGACTGTTTTTTGTCGTCAATTTTTATGTTTTTTCAGGTTGTAGTCATCCTTGCCGAGGGCTCTGCACCGGTACTTTGTTATTTATGGTCGAGGTTCTTGAATCGTGAGCAAATGAATTGTGCTAAGTCCAATTGCTTTTCGTTACATAGACAACGAATTATTATTGACGCCTAAATAACGACATATAAAAGTCAATTGAACGGACTTTTCTATGACGCCGATTTTACAAAATGCGCAGGGAGGTTTCACAATTTGAACTAGGCTCAAATTGTCTTGGACACGCGAGTGCGAGTACCGATCATCCGATCGATGATTTCCTCCTGATTTCCGGGCCCTGACTGGCTCAAGGATTGCAAAGGACGCCGGTAGCTGCCCCAGAACAACGGATTTCTGACGCGACGGCAATTTAATTAACGAACAAGGACGCCAGCACTACGCTTGGTCAGTCACCGGGAGACGTATCGTGTCAACTCTCAATGAAATCGCAGCGAACCACGCGAGAATGGCTAAGGCAAAGGAAGCGGAGATCATCGCCCGGGGGGAGCGAGAGGTGCAGGTGGTGGGTGGGTTTGAAGTCACCACCCTTGAGGTGCAGCACATGCCGCTGCACCTGATTGCGGGAGCACAGGATAACCAGGCTAGCGGTTATGCGCTGTGACGAATAACCGTCGCCTTTACTGAATCAATAGCCACACGTGCACCACGAAGTTTTGCCCCGTGCAGCCGCGGCTGTCATCAGACGCCAAGTACAGCGCCATGCGTGCACCATCGCAGGCGCCGAGGCAGAATTTGAGCATTTGCTGGTCGATGAAATTCTAAGTGGGTCTGGATGAGCTGAAAATGAAGAAGCCCGACACTTGGTCGGACTTCTTGAGTGGACTATCCATCAAGGGATCGGGTGCTCACTGGATACCGAGTCGTTGGCATCCACATCGGTCATTTCTTCGTCGACAGGTGCCTCCTCATCAGCTGGAAACGGGACCTCGGTTCCACTCCTCCTTGGATCATGGCCTGTCTCGTTGTCAGTGCCGCCCGACACGCCCTGCTGGGAAATATTGCCTGGGGCATTCTCGTCGATTTCCATATTGGCTCTCCGTTCGTAATGCGCGGGAATTCCGTGCGTGTACATGAGAGAGGGCACACCGTCGCAAGTGCCCGTTTATGGACGAACGGGGCTTTGGAGGCCGGTCCACTGGGGCCATGGTGCTGCGTTTATCCAGGGAATGCGCATAAACTTTGACCACCATCGCGAGCAGGGTCGCTCTCACAGGTTCACACAAGCTTTGGCCTCACAGACGTCAAGCAGCGCCACCGACAAGCCGGCTCCCACAACTTCGCAAAATGCGGCTATCAACTTGCCGTTATCGGCTTTTTCGCCCCCTCCTGCATCCCTACAGTAAGTACGACTTCAACGGCGACCTACCCTCGCCCCGTTCAGGAATCGTGCATGTCCAGCCTGCCTTTGCGTATCGAACGGATCGACCCGCTCACGCCCCAAATCCGGCGCCTGATCCTGGTCGCCGATGCCAACCAGCCCCTGCCCGACTTCACCCCGGGCGCGCACATCGAAGTGCAGATACCAGGCAGCCAGACCCTGTGGCGTGCTTACTCACTGGTCAACGTACCGGGTAATCCGCACTACGAAATCGCCGTACAACTGGAAGACCCAAGCAGCGGCGGCTCGCGCTGGATGCACGGAGTACAGGTGGGCCAGCAACTGCTCATACGGCCACCGAACAATCATTTTCCATTGGCCGCCGACGCCTGTGATTACTTGCTGATCGCTGGCGGCATCGGCATCACGCCGATGCTCGGCATGGCCCGCGCACTCGCTGCCAGTCAGCAACCGTTCACCTTGCACTATGCCGGCCGGGACGCCAGTCGCATGGCGTATCTGCAGGAAGTCCAGGCCCTCGAATCCGCCCAATGCTGGATCAGCGGCGGTGACCCGGCTCGACGCCTGCCCCTGAACCGCCTGCTGCAATCCCAAGCCCCTGGGCGCCACCTGTACGTCTGTGGCCCCAAGTCGCTGATCAGCGCCGTGCTGCAAACGGCTCGCGAGCTGGGTTGGGACGAGCGTCTACTGCACAGCGAATTGTTCATAGGCAGCCTCGACACCCCGAGCGCTGGCGCCTTTGAAGTGCAGCTGCGTAGCAGCGGCGTGACGCTGCAGGTTCCCGCAGGGCAAAGCGTGCTGGAGGCGATGATCGAAGCCGGCCTCGACCCGATGTTCGATTGTCGTCGGGGTGACTGTGGAGTGTGCGTGGCCCAGGTCATCGAAGGCGTTGCCGAGCATCGCGACATCTGCCTGTCGGAGCGCGAACGGGCCACCGGCAGCTTCTGCACCTGTGTATCACGCGCATCCAGCGCTCGACTGGTTCTTGATTTGTAAGTGCGCCGCAGTACCGCGCATCCCTTCATCACGGCTAGAAAGGAGACACCATGATTCCGTCCAACGAACAGATCGCGGCTCTGGTGCGCGACGACAGCGTGCACAAAAGCGTCTACACCGACCCCCAACTGTTTGACCTGGAAATGCAGCGCATCTATGGCCAGGCATGGATCTACGTTGGCCATGAGAGCCAGGTAAAAAATGTTGGCGACTACCACACCACGCGGGTGGGTGATCAGGACGTGATCCTGGTACGCGGCGCCGACAAAACCGTCAACGTGCTGTACAACCGCTGCCCGCACAAAGGCGCCAAGCTGGTCGCCGAGGGAGACGGCAACGTGGGCAAGTTCTTCCGCTGCCCTTACCACGCCTGGACCTTCAAACTCGACGGGCAGCACCTGTCGGCACCGCTGAAAAATGCCTTCGAAGGCACCTGTTTCAACCCGCAGCACGCGGATTTTTCCATGGTCAGTCTGGCGCGGGTCGACAGCTATCGCGGTTTTGTGTTCGCCAGCCAGATCGAGCACGGCCCGGACCTGAAGGGTTTTCTCGGCGGCGTGATTACCTCCATCGACAACCTGTGCGATCGCTCGCCAGTGGGTGAAGTCGAAGTGTCCGGCGGCATCTTCCGGGTCATGCAGCGTTCCAACTGGAAAGTGTTCTACGAAAATCTACACGACACCATGCACGCTCGCGTCACCCATGAATCTTCGGTGGATGCGGCCCGCAGCGAAGCCGAAACCCTGGGGGAAATGCCCTTCGAACTGCTGATAATGGACGGCAACGGCGAGCCCTACGATTTCTGGGAAAAACTCGAACTGCGCGCCTACCACAATGGCCACGGCTACATGGAAGCGATCTTCGACCCGGCTGCCGCCGAGCGCGACGAGGTGTCCAAGGCCCACTTCGAATGCCTCAGCGCTGCTTACGGTGAGGAACGCGCCCGGGGCATTCTTGGAATGAACCGGCACAACACCGTGATCTACGGCAGCGGCTCGCCCCACACGGTGTTCATGCAATTTCGGGTGATCCGGCCGATGGCCGTGGACCGCACGCTGGTGGAGATCCAGACGTTCCGCTGCAAAGGCGCGCCGGACGCGGTATTTGACCGCGCGCTGACCTACGCTAACGTCATCAACTCGCCCTCCTCCAACGTCATGCCCGACGACGTGGAAGTCTATGCCCGCTGCCAGGAGGGCAACATGACCCGTGGCGGTGAATGGATCAGCATGCATCGTTATGTCGGCACCGATCGGCTGCTGCCCGACGGCGCGGTCTCGACCAATGGCACCAGTGAACTGCCCATGCGTAACCAATTTGCGGCCTGGAAGCATTACATGACCGCCACCCTGATTGCCAAGGAGAGCACCCATGCTGCTTGACCGCACTTTCGATGTCTCGACCCATAGCCTGGTTCCAGCGCAAGTACCCAACGAAACCTTGCGCGAAATCGAGCAGTTTCTGTATCGCGAAGCACGCCTGCTGGACGAACGCCGTTTCTGGGAATGGGACCAGTTGTTCACCGATTCGGGCATGTATTGGGTGCCGCAGCAACACGGGCAGGTCGACCCTTTTGCGCACATCTCGCTGTTCTGGGAAAACCGCATGCTGCGTGAAGTGCGCATCCGCCGGGTGGAGAACGTGCGCAACTGGTCCCAACAGCCGCCGACCCGCACCGCGCACCTGGTGGGCAACGTGATGATCGAGGGGCTCGACAGCCAGGGTCTGCTGGTGGTCAGCGCGACGTTCCAGGTCAGCGAATGGCGCCTCGAACAGCGCCAGTTGGCGGGCCGCTACACCTACAAACTGGCGAGCCAGGACAACGGCGACTGGAAGATCCAGCTCAAGCGCGTTGACCTGATCAACTGCAACGATGTGTTCGCGAACCTGGAGGTGTTTGTCTGATGGGCCGCCCAACCGTCATCGCCCTGCACTACCAGAACGACGTGCTGCACCCCGACGGACGTATCCGGGTCGGGCTGGCGGCCGACGATCCGGCACGCGACGCGTTGCTGGAGGCCGCCATCAGGCTGCAGCAAGGCGCCCGTGCCCGGGGCTGGCCGATTATCCATGTGCGCGTGGCGTATCGCCCGGACTATGCCGACCTGGTGCAGAACGCGCCGATCCTGCGCGCCGTGGCCGCCAGTGGCGCCGTGCAGGACGGCACTTGGGGTGCACAGTTTCATGACGCCTTGCAACCACTTCCAGGCCAGGACGAATTTGTCGTCAGCCATACCCGTATCAATGCGTTTTACGGCACGCCGCTGGACACCCTGCTGCGTCAACTCGAGGCCCGGCAGTTGCTCATAGCTGGCGTCGCCACCCACTCGGTGGTCGAGAGCACCGTGCGGCACGCGGTCGATTGTGGTTTCGAGGTCACGGTGCTAGCAGACGCCTGCGCCGCCGCGCAACCGGCCACCCATCTGGCAGCACTGGACAGCATGCGCCTGATCGCCACCGTCACGGATGTCGCCAGCGCCCTGGAGTCGATGCCATGAAGCCCGTACCTGCAACCAACCTGCAAGGTCAGGTGGCGATCGTCACCGGCAGTACCCAGGGCCTGGGCACTGACATTGCCCGTCAACTGCTACAGGCCGGCGCCAGCGTGATGCTGGTCGGGCGCAACCAGGAAGCGGGCACGGCACTCGCCAGCGAGCTGGGTGAGCGCTGTCGTTTTGTCGCGTGCAATGTCGAGTTGGATGAGGACATCGACGACTGCCTCGATGAAACCCTGGCCGCTTTCGGCCGCCTCGACATCCTCGTCAATAACGCCTGCGTCTACGACGACCAGGGCTTGCTGTCGGATCGGGCGCAATGGCTGCACACCCTCAACATTAACCTGGTATCCGCGGCGATCTTCGTACAGAAAGCCGCGCCGCACATGGCTGAAGGCGGCACCGTCATCAACATCGGCAGCACCGGCGGCAAGTTCGGCGTGGCCGGGCGCGCGCTGTACCCGGCGTCCAAGGCCGGGCTATTGCAGCTGACTCGCAACCTGGCGGTGAGCCTGGCGCCCGCATCGATTCGGGTGATTAGCGTCTCCCCGGCGTGGACCTGGTCGCCCTCGGTGGCAAACATGAGTGGCGGCGACATCGCGATGGCCGACCGGGTCGGCGCGCATTTTCACCCGCTGGGACGTGTGGGGCGCGGCGAGGAAATCGGCCAGGTGGTGGCGTTTTTGTGCAGCCACGGCGCTTCATGGATCACCGGCGTGGACATTCCGGTGGACGGCGGCTTCTCCATTCTCGGCCCTGACCAGGGACTTTCGCCGCGAGCGTGGTTTGAGCGCTTGCGTGATCCAGCCTGAACAGCATTCATAAAAAACCTGATAATGAGCGAGGCAACAACATGGGCAAGATGATCAGTGTGAACGCCGGCGACGGCAGCGGCAGCTTTGCCGGGTACCTGGCAGTACCCGCCAGCGGCAAAGGCCCGGGCGTGGTAATCGGCCAGGAGATTTTTGGCATCAACGCGAACATGCGTGAAGTCGCCGATTTTTATGCCGAGGAAGGTTACGTGGCGTTGGTGCCGGACCTGTTCTGGCGCCAGGAGCCGGGGGTTGAGCTGGGCTACACCGAGGCAGATTTTGCCCGGGCGATCGAGCTGTTCCAGCACCTGGATGTCGACAAGGCCGTTGACGACATCGACGCCAGCTTCAACGCGTTACGCGATTTACCCGAGGTCCAGGCCGGCGGCCTGGGCTACGTGGGTTTCTGCATGGGCGGCAAGCTGGCGTATCTGACGGCGACTCGAACCGCTGCCGCGTGCTGCGTGGGTTACTACGGGATGGGCATCGAGCAGATGCTCGACGAAGCCGACAACATCAAGGGGCGCCTGGTGCTGCACTTCGCCGAACAGGATGTTTACTGCGACGCCAGCGCCCGCGCACTGATCAGCCAGCGCCTGGATGACCGCGACAACGTCGAGATCTACACCTACCCCGACGTCGACCACGCCTTCGCCCGTAACGGCGGCATGCATTACAACAAGCCCGCCGCGTTGATGGCCCATCAACGCAGCATCGCCGCACTGAAGCAGGTCATCGGCCCCAATTACAACTTGTCGCAGCTGTGGGACAAGCACATCGAGTTCGAGTTTGCGGTCCGCGATGTTCCGGCGACCATGGCGACGATGGTCGCCGAGCCCTACGTCAATCACATTCCGACCATGACCGGTGGTGTGGGCTATCGCGAGTTGAGCCGGTTCTATGAGAACCATTTTGTGCACGCCAATCCGCCGGACATGAAGCTGATACCGATTTCACGCACGGTGGGTGCTTCGCAGATTGTCGACGAGTTTGTGATGTGTTTTACCCACACCAGTGAGATTGACTGGATGCTGCCTGATGTGGCGCCTACGGGTAAATACGTTGAGATTCCGATGCTGGGGGTGATCAAGTTCCGCGGCGATAAGCTGTGTCATGAGCATATCTATTGGGACCAGGCCAGTGTGTTGGTGCAGATTGGGCTGCTTGATCCTGCCGGTTTGCCGGTGGCGGGGGTTGAGACGGCGAGGAAATTGCTGGATGAGCAGTTGCCGTCTAATACCTTAATGGGGAAATGGGTGGGTTGAGTACCTGTGGGAGCAAAGCTTGCTCCGCGCGGCGTTCCGACGATGGACGACAACGATAACGCGTTGATTCTGGATAAACGCGGCGTCTTCGAACCCATCGCGAGCAAGCTCGCTCCTACAGGGATCGGCGAAAAGATCACGAAATTTGTGTTCGCCACCGCTGATCATTTGCCGCAGCCAGTCTGATGCGGCAACTCACCAAAGCGCTCCCGGTAGTACCGGGCGAAGCGCCCCAAGTGTCCGAAACCATGCTCCAGTGCAACAGCCGTGATGCTCAGGTCGCGACCACCGAGCAGACGTTCACGCACCGACTCAAGCCGCAAATTGCGCAATCGCTCCATCGGTGTTTGCCCGTAACAGCGCTGGCACAAGGTGTTGAGGCTGCGCACACTCATGCCCGCTGCGGCGGCCAACTCGCCCAGGGAAAGCGCCTCACCCAGGTGACTGCGCATCAAGCCTTCGATCTTGTGCAACTGCCGCAGTGCCTGACGCTGCGCAGGCGACTCGACCACCGCCAGCGGCAAGGCGTCGACTTGCGGTGGGTGGGTCAGCAGGAACAGCGGCAGGCTTTCTTCCAGATGGCGTAACCAGTGCGCATGCACCGGAGCGGCCTCGCTTGCCCCTAACTGTTCCAGCAAGTCATCGACCAGACGCAGCCAGCCCCGCGCCTGGCCAGTGTCGAGCCGATAAGCCGCGGGCAAGACAAAATCAGGCGCCAGCCCGCCTTCGTCCACCAGCCGCTCCTGCATCAATCGCAACAACGAACGCGGTACCTTGAGCAGCAATTGCTCGCAGCCGGTGTGCCAGACCAGACGCGCCTGGTGATTGGCCGAAAGCACTGCCACCTGGCCGGCCTCCAGTTCCAGCGCCACTCCATCGCACTCAATACTGGCCCGCCCGCGCAGCGGCATCTGCATCAGCACAAAGTCGGTAAAGGGTCGTGGTCGCACCTCAACCTCGGCGCCATAACGCAGGACAAATAACTGGCAACGCCCCACCTCCGCGCGAAAAAAAGCCGTGTCGACATTCCCGGTGCGCCAGCTCAAGTCGTGTTCGACCAGCTCACGTGCCAGCAGCCGATGACTTTCCTGGCGCGAACGACTGGTGAAAACCGGGGTCCGGCACAACTGCGACAGATCGAGCCCGGCACCTGATAACCCAGCCATGCTCACAGCGACCGGTTGCGGCGGGCTTCGTTACGTTGCAAGGTGGTGCTCGGCGTCTCATCGAACAGCTTGCGATACTCGCTGGAGAATCGCCCCAGGTGGGTAAACCCCCAACCCATGGCGATCACCGAGATATTGCGCGCCGAATTATCCTCGAGGATTTCCTGGCGCACGGCCCCCAGCCGGTGCTTCTTCAGATACGCCATGGGCGACATGCCGAAGTACTTCCTGAATCCTTCAAACAGCTTGAACCTCGACACCCCGGAAATCGCCTCGATGTCTTCCAAGTGCAGCGCTTCGCGGGCGTTCTCGTGGATGTACTGCTTGGCGCGAATCAGGTAGTGCGGCAGCTTCACGCCCAGCACATCGCGCAATTCTTCGGAGTAGTTGTTCGGTTGGGCGAGGATCAGCCCCTTGATCAGCGAGCTCTCGACGTCGCGGGTGAAAAATGTCTGGTCGTACAGCTCGCGACTGCGCTCCAGCTCGCCGATAAAGTAGCGCGCCATGCGCCACCAGGACGCGGAGGAACCGTTAACGGCGTCCATCACCGGCTCAAACCGCAAGGGGGTTTCCAAGGGCCGCTGCAACATGTCTTCCAGGGACTTGCGCATGGCCGCGCGGGTGATGACCACCTGGATCTTGCGGCAATCCCCGTTGATCGCCAATTCCTGGTTTTCGTGGGGTGAAACGATGATTGCGCGTTCGCGATCGGAGGTCATTTCACAGCCGTTCTTCATCAGGTGCTGCTCGCCCACCAGGGGCAGGCTGAGGCTGTAGCTGTTGAGGTGTTCGGCGTCTTCGATGCCCACCGTGACGTCGGTGCCGTACTCGATCACCCCCAGGGTGGTCGACATCGACTTCAGCACATTACCGCTGTGATGGAACTTAATACGGGTGGGATGGCTGGTCTTGAGCAGGTGTGGCCCGCAGATTCCGGCCATCCACTGCCGCGCGCCATTGAGGTCATAGCGCTCGATACGAATGTCACGAACATGTACATCAGAGCTTGTACTCATCACGGGGCACCCACGGCTGTTTTTTTGAGCGCGCTCTAACGGCACGCCTCTGCGGGAACGAGCAATCTTCATGCCGCCAGGGTGCCTGGGAAGCCCTGCCGAAATATGCGGATAACATTCGCCGATTAAGCGGATAGGGACCGCTCAAGATCGCCATCCGCCACGTCGCCGAACACCCTTCCCGCCCCGTAAGCACTGGGACAACGGGGCAAAAAAGCGCACACCGCCAGCGGCTGCACGAAAGTCACGCACAGCGCGCAGGTGTGATTGGGTATTACCTGCCCAGACAAGCAGGCAGGTGTTACCCCTCGCTTACCAGAATTTCCAGGTGTAGGTCGTGATCAGGCGGTTTTCATCGAAGTCATTGGCGTGGCGGAACTTGACGTTGATATTGCGCAGCTCCACGCCCAGATTCTTCAATGGTCCGTCCTGGATCACATAGGACAGGTAGATATTGCGCTCCGATTCGCTGCTGTCGCTCAAGGGCCCTCGATCAATATCGGTGCCGCGCATGTAACGCGTCATCAGCTTCAAACCGGGCACACCCACACCTGCGAAATCAAAGTCATAGCGCGCCTGCCAGGATTTCTCGTTGGGTTTTATAAAGGCAATGGCCGACCAGTTCACCAGATACGGCTGGGGTGCATAACCATTGAGGGTTGGGAATGCGCTGTCGCCAAGCATCCGCTGATAACCCAGGCCAAACGCATGGGCACCTTTGCGCAGGGTGGTCATCGCCCCGTAGGCGCGGTTATCGATGCGCCCGTACAAGGCATCACCGTCTTCCTTGTTGTTGAAATAGCGAACATCGGTTTTCAGGCCGTAACCACTACCTAGATCAGCCAGATAAGTTCCGCCCAGGTAGTGCTGGCGGTAGATGTCTTCCAGCTGCCCGTAGAAGTACGTTCCGGTCAGCGCCGGAGTGAATGCGTAGCTGGCACCGCCGAAGTTCAAGCCGTCGCTTCGGCGCTGAACGTCCGGCCCGTTGAACAGGTACATTTTCTCGCTGTTGGAGGATGCCCGACCGCTTATTTCGGTGAAGCGGCCACCGGTCAGTGTCAGTTTATCCACCTCCTTGGACTCGATCAGGGTGCCGTGGTAGGTGGTAACCAGTTGCCGCGAATCGTCCATGTAGGCCACCGGCAGCGTCGGCCGGTGTTCACCGAATTTCAACTCGGTTTTTGAATAGCGCACCTTGGCCGTGTAGCCGCCGCGACCATAGTCAGTGGCCTGCTCCTGCTTGCTGACGCTGTACGGGATGATGCTGTCAGGCCCCCTGCCGCCACCGCCGTCAAGCCGGTAGGCATACTGCATCGAGGCGTCCAGGCCAAACTGCACCGGCCCCTCGGTGTAGCCCGAAATGAAGCGCAAATCGAAGCCCTGGGTCCAGCTGCCAATGCGCGAGTTCTTCGGGTTTTCACCCTTGTAGTCACGGTCGATATAAAAGTTTCGCAGGCCCAGGCCCAGGTGGCTGTCTTCGACGAAGTCCGCCATGGCCATCATCGGCGTCATCATTCCGGCCAGGCTGGCCGTCTGCACGCAGCGGGTAAACCAACTCGCTTGAAACATAACTTATCCCCTCTCTTTTAATGTGCGAACACATCAAGTAGCGGCGCGACCAATGTGATCACCCCAATCGTCGACAGTTGTTTCTTTATTAAAATAGTCAGCATGAGTCGTGTTATTAAAAATGCTCACCCGGCGAGAGACCAGACACGCATTGGCGATGATTAGGCCGTATTCACGCTTGACTCTCTATCCTGTTAGTTCGCAAGTCATATCCGTTTACTTCGATTTACCGATCAAAACAGAATCCTGCGACCCAAGCCCTGCAGGCCCTGGGCCGCCGCAAACAGGCTGGCCAATTTTATGGACTGCGTTTGCCGACAAAGCGGATAGACCCCGGCGCAGGCAACTTATTTAATGACGGCACACACCACTTATTAAATGCGCGAATTAGCCCGGTGCAACGAGGTATCGATTAATGAGCAGTGCAAAAAGCCTGGAACAATGGAAAAGTTTTATTGAGGGTTGCCTGGACTTCCGTCCGGCCGACGGTGTTTTCCGCATTGCCCGAGATATGTTTACCGAGCCGGACTTATTTGATCTGGAAATGCAGCTGATCTTCGAGAAGAACTGGATCTACGCCTGCCATGAAAGTGAAATCGCCAATAAGCACGATTTCATGACCCTGCGCGCCGGGCGCCAGCCGATGATCATTACCCGTGACGGCGACGGCCAGCTCAATGCGCTGATCAACGCCTGCCAACACCGCGGCACCACCCTGACGCGCGTCGGCAAGGGCAATCAGTCGACCTTCACCTGTCCGTTCCACGCCTGGTGCTACAAAAGCGATGGTCGCCTGGTCAAGGTCAAAGCACCCGGTGAGTACCCGGAAGGTTTCGACAAGGCCACCCGTGGCCTGAAAAAAGCCCGCATTGAAAGCTACAAGGGGTTCGTGTTTATCAGCCTGGACGTCAATGGCAGCGACAGCCTTGAGGACTTCCTCGGCGACGCCAAGGTGTTCTTCGACATGATGGTCGCGCAGTCGCCCACCGGTGCACTGGAAGTGCTGCCGGGCAAGTCGACCTACACCTACGACGGCAACTGGAAACTGCAGAATGAAAACGGTCTGGACGGTTATCACGTCAGCACCGTGCACTACAACTACGTGGCCACCGTGCAACACCGACAGCAGGTCAACAGCGAGAAAGGCCTGGCCGGCGCCGACACCCTGGACTACAGCAAACTTGGCGCGGGCGACAAGGAAACCGACGACGGCTGGTTTGCCTTCCACAACGGTCACAGCCTGCTGTTCAGCGACATGCCGAACCCGGCGGTGCGTCCCGGTTACGCGACGATCATGCCGCGCCTGCTCGAAGAGCACGGCAAGGGCAAGGCGGAGTGGATGATGCACCGCCTGCGCAACCTGAACATCTACCCGAGCATGTTCTTCCTCGACCAAATCAGTTCGCAACTGCGCATTATCCGCCCGATCGCCTGGAACAAGACCGAGATCAACAGCTTCTGCCTCGGTGTGGTCGGCGAGTCGGATGCCGATCGGGAAAACCGCATTCGTCAATTCGAAGACTTCTTCAACGTCTCCGGCATGGGCACCCCCGATGACCTGGTGGAATTTCGCGAAGCGCAGCGTGGTTTCCAGGCTCGCCTGGAGCGCTGGAGCGACATCTCACGCGGCACCGGCAAATGGGTCGAGGGCGCGACGCCCAACAGCGAGACCATCGGCATCTCACCGGCGCTGACCGGCACCGAGTTCACCCATGAAGGCCTCTACGTCAATCAGCACGGCAACTGGCAGCGCTTCATGCTCGAAGGCCTGGCGCGTCTTGCTGCCGAAGAGCAACCGTTGAAACTGCGTGAGGTGTAACCATGAACTCGCAACTGCAATACCACATCGAGCAATTTTTCTATCGCAACGCTGAAGCCTGCGACGCCCAGGACTGGGACGCATACCTGTCGATGTTCAGTGACGACAGCGAGCTCCACCTGCCGCAATGGGATTCGGAGCACGTCTACACCACCGACCCGAAAAAAAGCATGTCGTTGATCTACTACCCCAACCGGGGAGGTCTCGAAGATCGGGTGTTCCGCATTCGCACGGGCAAGGCCGCATCGACCATCCCGATGCCGCGCACCCTGCACCTGATCAGCAATGTGCGCATTGCGCCCCTGGCCAACGACGCGCTGGAGGTGCGGGTCAACTGGCACACCCTCTACTACCGCTTGCAAACCGCCGAGCAGTTTTTCGGTCGCGCGACCTACCACCTGCGACCCGACGGCGACAGCTGGAAGATCACCCGCAAGCATGTGCTGCTGCTCAACGACACCATCAATTCGGTGCTCGATTTCTATCACCTCTGACTGGCGGAAGTCTGGATCATGAGTCACAAGGTCGCGTTCAGTTTTGCCGACGGGAAAACCCTGTTCTTCCCGGTTCAGAACAACGAAATCCTGCTCGATGCGGCGCTCCGCAACGGCATCAACATCCCCCTCGACTGCCGCGAAGGCGTGTGCGGAACGTGTCAGGGGCGCTGCGAGTCGGGCCAGTACAGCCAGGACTACGTCGACGATGAAGCACTGTCGGCTGAAGATATGCGCCAACGCAAGATGCTCACCTGCCAGACACGGGTCCAGTCCGATGCAGCGTTCTATTTCGACTTCGCGTCCAGCTTGTGCAATGCGCCGGGGCCGGATCGGCTCAAGGGCATCGTGCGGGCCGTCGAGCAGGTCTCGCCGAACACCGCGATCCTGCATCTGGATGCCGGCGCCGATGGGCAACAACTGGACTTCCTGCCCGGCCAGTACGCCCGGCTGCAGGTGCCGGGTACCGACGGCAAGCGCTCCTATTCGTTCGCCAACCGGCCCAATAGCAGCAACCAGTTGCAGTTCCTGATTCGGTTGCTGCCTGACGGGCTGATGAGTAACTACATTCGCGAGCGCAGCCTGATTGGCGACGAGATCATGCTCGAAGCCCCCCTTGGCGCCTTCTACCTGCGCCATGTCGACAAGCCATTGGTCTTTGTCGCCGGCGGCACCGGGCTCTCGGCGTTCCTGGGCATGCTCGACGAGATCGCCGAGCGTGGCGGTTGCGGTCATCCGGTGCATCTGTATTACGGCGTGCGCGACGCTGCGGACCTCTGCGAAACCACGCGCATCGCGGCCTATGCCGATCGCATCCCGAGCTTTCGGTTCACCCCAGTCATCAGCGATCCGACCCCGGACTGGAGCGGCAAGCGCGGTTATATCACCGAACATTTCGACCTGGCCGAGTTTCGCGACCGGGACCTGGATATGTACCTCTGCGGCCCGCCGCCAATGGTTGAGTCGATCAAGCAATGGCTGGCCGGCCAGGGCCTGGACCAGACCCGCCTTTACTACGAGAAGTTTACCGAGAGCAACACCTGACACTGCAAGCCGCAGTCACAACAAATCTCCAGGCACCCGCACATTTTTTACTGCCCTCCACTAACAACTACGTCTCGCGCGATGCGGACTTCACTAAAGGCGGCACTATGAAAAAACTACTCGTGGGTACATTACTGGCAGCCAGCTGCGTGGCCAGTTTGCTGGCCCAGGCCCAGGACCCGGTGCGCATCGGTTTTATCACCACCCTCTCGACCCCCGCCGGCTACCTGGGGGAAGACTCCCGCGACGGTTTCCAGCTGGCTATCGATCAGGAGAACGGCAAGCTCGGCGGTGTGCCCGTGAGCTTGCTGGTCGAGGACGATGGGCTGCAACCGGCGCGCGCCAAGCAGATCATCGACCGCATGAGCCTGGACGGCATTTCGCTGTACACCGGGGTTATCTTTTCCAATGTGCTGGCGGCCGTGGTGAACACCGCGACCAAGGACGGCTTCTACATCAGCAACAACACCGGCCCATCGAGCCTGGCCGGCAAACAGTGCAAGCCCAACTACTTCGTGGCCTCGTACCAGAACGACACGATCCATGAAATGGCCGGGGTGGCGGCAAACGACCTGGGCTACAAGAAGATGGTCATCCTTGCCCCCAATTACCAAGGTGGACGCGACGCGCTGGAAGGCTTCAAGCGCACCTACAAGGGTGAAGTCACCGAGATCTACACCAAGCTCAACCAACTGGATTTTTCGGTCGAGTTGGCACGGGTACGTTCGCTGGCACCGGATGCGATTTTCGAGTTTCACCCTGGCGGTGCCGGCATCAACTTCGCCAAGCAATACGGCAGTTCGGGCCTGGGCAAAACCATCCCGATGGTGGTGCCCGTATTCTCCATGGATGAGCGCATGCTCGCCGCCACCGGCGACGTCGCCAAGGGCATGAACATTGTGACCCTGTGGAACCCGACGTCGAACAACCCAGCCAACCAGGCCTTCGTCAAGGCATTCACCGAGAAATACAACCGGGTGCCGACTGTGTATGCCGCCCAGACTTATGACACGGCACGCCTGATCGGGGCTGCACTGAAGAGCGTGGATGGCAACGTCAAGGACCCCACGGCGTTTCGTAATGCCCTGCGCAACGTCAAGTTCGACTCAATACGCGGCGACTTTGCCTTCGGTAAAAACCAGCACGCGATCATCGACTGGTATCTGCTGCGGGTAGAAGCCGATGCCAGCGGCAAGCTCGTCCAGGTGCCGGTGCAGACCATCGCCAAATCGCAGGTGGACAGTTTTGCGGCTGAATGCGTTTTGTGATTCGCGATCCTGTGGCCTGGTGATTTTCTGTGGGGCAAGGTGAGTTTCTGTAGTTAGGTAATGTCCTGTGGGGCAAGGTGAGTTTCTGTAGTTAGGTAATGTCCTGTGGCGAGGGAGCTTGCTCCCGCTGGACTGCGCAGCAGTCCTTCTTTGAAGCTAACGAGCGAGGGCCGCTTCGCGACCCAGCGGGAGCAAGCTCCCTCGCCACAGAACTCCTTCTCCACAGCATGCCCCTTCTCCACAGAACTCCGGCTCCACAGCAAGCTCCTTCTCAACAGGATTGCCCAGCCTCAGTCATCAGCATTTCGGCACTTTTCGTAGGACTCCCCATGCTGTTACTCGAACAAATATTGAACGGCCTGCAATACAGCGCCCTGCTTTTTTTGCTGGCATCGGGCCTGACCCTGATCTTCGGGATCATGGGCGTCATCAACCTGGCCCATGGAGCCTTTTACATGGTCGGGGCCTTTTGCGCCGCCTATACCGCATCGGCCAGCGGCTCCTTCTGGCTCGCCGGGCTGGCGGCGATTGTCGGCTCGGCACTGTACGGGCTGCTGATTGAAACCAGCATCATGCGCAGGCTCTACAACCGTGATCATCTCGACCAGGTGCTAGCCACCCTGGCCGTGGTGTTTTTCACCAACGAGCTGATCACCGTATTGTTCGGTCGCAGCCCGCCGGCCATGCCGACTCCCGAGTGGTACGGCAATTTCGTCGAAGTCTTGCCCGGTTTGATGTACCCGGTCAGCCGCCTGCTGTTCATCGCGGCCGGAGCACTGGTGGCGATCGCCATGTGGCTGCTGATCAACCACACCCGCCTGGGCATGCTGATCCGTGCCGGGGCGGATGATCATGAGATGGTCGGCGCATTGGGCGTGAACATCGCACGCCTCTACACCTTGGTGTTCGTCTTTGGCTGCGTGTTATGCGGCCTTGCCGGCTTTATGGCGGCGCCGTTGCTGTCGGTGGAAATCGGCATGGGCGAGAAGGTCCTGATCACCACCTTTGTGGTGATCGTCGTCGGCGGAGTCGGCTCGGTGCGCGGTGCGCTCGCCGGCGCCCTGCTGATCGGCATGGTGGACGGTCTCGGGCGGGCGTATATCCCGCAACTGCTCGACCAGCTGTTGCCCGCCGAAGTCAGCGGCACCTTGAGTGGCGGACTGATTTCCGCCAGCGCCTACATCGTCATGGCCGTCGTATTGCTGGTGCGTCCGCGCGGCCTGCTACCGGCCCGTGCCTGAGGAGAACACCATGTCCCGTCGAGTTCTTATCGATCTGCTGTGCCTGGCGACGTTCGCCCTCTTGCCGTTACTCGCCTCCTTGTTGCACGAACCCTTTCTGGTCAGCCTGTTTACCCGCCTGGCGATATACGGCATGGCTGCCGCCAGCCTGGACCTGCTGATCGGCTACGGCGCGATGATCAGCTTCGGTCACGCGGCATTCTTCGGCCTGGGCGGCTACGTGGTCGGCGTTATTGGCTTTCACACTTCCCAGGCCATGCCGTTGTGGGGCTGGGAAGGTTCCAGCAGCGCGCTGATCGTCTGGCCGCTTTCACTGCTGGTCTGCGCGCTGTTTGCCTTGGTGGTGGGCTATCTGTCCCTGCGCACCAGCGGCGTGCAGTTCATCATGATTACCCTCGCCTTCGGCCAGATGCTGTATTTCGTCCTCGGCTCACTGTCGCTGTACGGCGGCGATGACGGCATCCTGCTCAACGAACGAAATACCCTGCCGGGCCTGGATCTGGATAACCCGGTGCAATTTTATTACCTGTGCCTGGGGCTGCTGGTGGCCTGGCTGCTGTTCTGCCGCCGGCTGGTGAACTCGCGGTTCGGTTACGTGCTGCGAGGCCTTAAGCAAAGTGAGCGGCGCAGCGTCAGCCTCGGTCTGCACCCGCTGCGGTATCGGCTTACAGCATTCGTCATCGCCGGAGTGGGTGGTGGCCTGGCCGGTATTCTGTGGGCCAATTATGCGATGTTCGTGAGCCCGGACATGGGTGCCTGGCACAAGTCCGGCGAACTGATGGCGATGGTTATTCTTGGCGGCGTTGGCACCCTGCTGGGGCCGATCCTTGGCGCCGCAGTGTATCTGGGTCTGGAGCAGGTATTGAGCCTGTGGACCGAGCACTGGTTGCTGATCTTTGGCCCGGTGCTGCTGGTGGTGGTGCTGTTTGGCAAAAAAGGCCTGTACGGACTGCTCCTCAGTCCGCTCCCCCGCTGGCGCAAATCACCGGCTACGCCCGTCATCGCCAATAGCGAGGTGCGTCCATGAAGCCACAACTGTCGATTCAGGCCCTGGAAAAATCCTTCGGCGCGGTCAAGGCCACCAACGGTGCAAGTTTTGATATCGCACAGGGTGAGCTGCACGCGATCATCGGGCCGAACGGCGCGGGTAAATCCACGCTGATTTCACAGATCGCCGGGGAGATCCGCCCGGACAAGGGAAGGATCTTCCTCAATGGCCAGGACATCACTGCCGTACCTGCGCACCAGCGCCCCCGCCTGGGGCTGGCGCGGGCCTTCCAGGTCAGCCAGCTCTATCCGGAGTTCACCCTGCTGGAAAACGTTGCCGTAGCGATCGCTGCCCGCGATGGCCAGACGTTTGGCATGTGGCAGCCGCTGGGTTGCGACAAACGCCTGCTGGAACCGGCGGCCGACTACCTGCAACGTGTCGGCCTGGCCGCACGCGGCCAGGCACTGGTCAGCGAGTTGTCCCACGGCGAACGACGACAGCTGGAAATCGCCTTGGCCCTGGCTCAGGAAGCCTCGGTGCTATTGCTCGATGAGCCCATGGCGGGAATGGGGGCTGAAGAATCGGCACGCATGACGCAATTGTTGCTTGAGCTCAAGGGGCGATACGCGATCCTCTTGGTCGAGCACGACATGGACGCCGTATTCGCCCTGGCTGACCGCATCACCGTATTAGTCTATGGCCAGACCATCTTGACCGGCAGCGTCGAGCAGGTTCGCAACGACCCGCAAGTTCGCGCCGCCTACCTGGGAGAAGAACATGCTTGAAGTCAGTGGATTGCAGGCAGGCTATGGCCTGAGCCAGGTGCTGTTCGATATGCACCTGAAAATCGAACAAGGCCAGGTGGTGTCGCTGATCGGGCGCAACGGCATGGGCAAGACCACCACGGTCAAGTCGATCATGGGCCTGCTCAAACCCACCGCTGGCAGTATCCTGATCCACGGCCGGGAAATGCGCGGCGCCCCCCCCTACCGCATCGCCCAGGCTGGATTGGGCCTGGTGCCGGAGGGCCGGCGCGGTTTTGGCAGCCTGAGTGTGCGGGAGAATCTGCTGGCTACTGCGACCCGGGGCAAGTGGGACCTGGCGCGGATCTACGCGCTGTTTCCGCGTTTGCAGGAACGGCAGGAGCAATTGTCGAAGACCCTCTCCGGTGGCGAACAGCAGATGATGGTGGTCGCCCGCGCCTTGTTGACCAATCCGCAACTATTGATTCTCGACGAGGCCACCGAGGGCCTGGCGCCGATCATTCGCGAAACCATCTGGAGCTGCCTGGCGAGTTTGAAGGCCGAGGGTGAGACGATCCTGGTGATCGACAAGAACCTCAAGGAAATGGCGCGGGTGGTCGACTGTCACCACATTATCGAAAAGGGGCGACAGGTGTGGAGTGGGACGCCGGGGCAGCTGGCTGATACGCCGGAGTTATCCCGGCGTTATCTGGGGGTTTGAAGAGAGTGGTTCACAGTCCCTGCCGTGGCCGCTGGCTTGCCCGGCTCATTGCAGCGGCGAAAAACTCGCCGGCAGATAAATCGTCGAATGCATATCGAGCAACTGCGGCCCTGAGTTTTCCGGCGGCCAGACGCCGTCTTTCACGGCGCGGGTGCGCACATCCAGGCGTTGTTCGAGCGAGGCATAGGGCCAGATGTGCAAGTACCGGGGCAACTGACCGTCGGTGGCGTAAAAGGCCGCATACACCGGGGAGTACTGCTCGGCGGTTCTGGGTGTGACGGCTTTTTTCCAACCCTCTATCGTCGGTGCCAGGCCCGACGGCACCAGGTCGTACATGCGCAGTTCGTAGAACGGCCCGTGACGTCCGGCTGGTAACGGCTCGATAAAGGGAAACAGGCTGTAGTTTTCCACGCGCATGTTCAGTAAGTACGCCTCGATGCCAAACGCATCGGCGCTCGACAGATACCGTTCACGCTCAGCCTGGCGCGATGCCTCGTCGGTGAAACCGCGCAGTACTGCAATCTGATTCAGCGGGCCGATCTCCGAAGCCCAGCAACCCATCAATTCGCCACCCGCATTCGCGCTGCGCAGTTTCTGCTCCAGACATTCCATGGCCGTGGCAACGGTGCGCACGCGCACGGTGAACGTGATCAATTCGTACAGCTTCATGACAACCTCGATTTAAGACCAGACAGTTCGTTAACCGACGCAGCCGGTGTGGCGCGTCGGTTGGGTAAATCAGAGTGTGAACCTGAAGCGATCCTGCTCCAGCTCCGTGCTCAGGACGTTGTCACCCCGCCATTGAACACCGGCGACAACCCCATCAACTCTAGCTTGCGGGTGAACTCACCCAGCCTCTGCAATTTGTAGGCTTCCAGGTCTACGTCCTGGTAGTCATAAAACCCGTGCCCCTCGCGCAGCCCGTTGCGCCCTTGCGCCATGTTGTCGGCGATGACCTGAGGCGGCAGGAAGCGCGGATCGATGGCTTGCGCCAGGTAGTGCGAGGCATAGAACAGAATGTCGCCGCCACCCCAGTCGATAAATTCGAGCATCCCCAGGACCGAGAAACGCAGGCCAAAACCGACACGAATCGCTGTGTCGATGTCATCGGCGCTGGCCACGCCCTCCTCGACCATGCGTGCCGCTTCGTTCATCGCCAGCGCCTGGATTCTCGGCACGATATAACCTGCGGCCGGGGAGCACTGCACCGGGACTTTGCCGATGCGCTTGAGCAGGACCATCAGGCGCTGCAGCACCTGCGGGCAGGTGGCTTCGCTGCGGCTGACTTCCACAAGCGGCATGAGGAATGCCGGGTTCAACCAGTGGGCGTTGACGAAACGCTGCGGATGGGTGACCAGCGCCGCCAGTTGCGTCACCAGGAAGGTTGAAGTAGTAGATGCGATCACGGTTTGAGCGGCGCACGCCTGGCTCAACCAGGCAAAGGTTAGGGTCTTGAGTTCGAGCAATTCCGGCACGGCCTCAAACACCACTGCGGCGTCTTGCAGATAGGCGCCACTGCCCTCGCGGTTGCACAGACGCACATGGCTCATCGCTTGCTCGGCTTGTGCAGCGTCCAGTGAACCGAGGCGCACCAGCGTCGCCAATTCGCCACGCAAATGGTCTTCGACCTCGCTGAAGTAACGTGCCTGCGCCGCCGCGTCTCGTGGTTTGATGTCGATCAGGGTCACCGGCAGCCCGGCGAACATGAACGCCAAGGCAATGCCTTCGCCCATGCGTCCGGCACCGACGATGCAGATGCCTTGCAGGTCGACACTCATGCTGGCAACCCCTGGCAGAGGTACTGCGTCATCTGGCTGCGGCTGAGTTGATCAAGGCCGAGGTTTTCCAGGGTTCGGCCCTGGGCATACAGGTCGATGCCGCTGACCGCCGAGGCCACACTCAGCAGGCCCTGGGCCACCGGGGTCGGCACGCCGGCCCAGCGCCCCACCGACACCAGAAACGACAGGCCCAGGCGCGTGTCTTCAAGCATGTAGCGGTGCTTTTGCAGGTCGATATCTTCGCGCCAGTCGCCGCTGTCAGTGAGTTTGCCGTGAGCTCCACGACCATACATCCACTCATCGCCTTCAGTGGCATAGTGATCGGCCAGCGGGAAATGCGGTGCGCCATAGCCCAACGCTTCACGCACGGCGATGCGTTCGGCGTCGAGGGCATTGGTCACACGTCGGATCGAAGGGACGGTGCCTTCGTTGTGAATATCCCAGGTGTCGAAATGTTCGAGGGGCCCTGCGTTCATCAGGATCAACGGCGGATGAATGATCGGCCCGGCGTTCATCAGTGCGCCGCTCAGGGCATCCTCGATTGGCTCGACGCTGGGGTAAGCCTCGCGCAGTACGGCAAACGCAGACTCGCCCAGACGACTCGGGAAAACCCCGGTTGGCAGACGTGTCGCATAGCCGCTGATCACTACCCGATTAGCGCCATGCTTGCGCGCCAGATAGGGCAAGGTGCCGGTTTCGGCGAACGCCACTTCAGCGTGGTTGCCGACCTTGGCCATCGCTTGGGCGAACACCATGCTACCGAACGTGCCCGGTGGCAGGAAAACCACTTGTCCGTCGCGCAGCAGCGGCGCGAGTTCAGTGGCGAGGTCCTGGTGGGTGGTCGAGGGCAAAGCGATGACCAGCAACTGCGCATCGACCACGGCGTGTGCCAGGTCGAACGTCAGGCTCAGGCCGTCACCGGGCTGGCCCAGGCTTACTTTGCGCTCGCCACGAAAGTCGCGCACCAGTAGATGACCGAGGCCTTGCAAGGTTTCCAGTGCGGCACTGTCACGGCGCCACAGACGTACCGCATGGCCTTTTTCCACCAACTCTATGGCTGCCGCATAGCAACCATGCCCACCGCCGATAACACTGATATTCATGAGTACACTCCTGTAGAAGAGCCTCGATCCTAGCAACGGCCCCGGGGTTTCACTGGCCGAAACGCGCAAACCTGATTCCGATTGTGCAAAGCAATCCCCCGCGCCGCACTGGGCGCCACAATCGGCCTCGGTCCTACAGAATGGGTGTGGATGTTCAGATCATCGTGGGACGCGCCGGCGCGGGAACAGGCTGTCGCGGTCCAGGTGGTTGAGGTGGGTGCAGCCCATCAGGTTCATGGTCCGCACCAGTTCTTCGCTCAATAGATCCAGGGCCCGGGTGACACCGGGTTCGCCTGCCACGGCCACGCCGTAGAGCGTGGAGCGGCCGAGCATGACCGCATCGACCCCAAGGGCCAGCGCCTTGACGATATCGCTGCCACGGCGAATGCCGCCGTCGAGCAGCAGGCTGAGTTTGCCTTGGGCCTGGGGCGCGATGGCCGCCAGTGCGTCGAGGCTGCTCAAGGCGCCATCCAGTTGACGGCCGCCATGGTTGGAAACCACCACGCCATCGAGGCCCAGCGCAATGGCGCGCTCCACATCCGCCGGATGCAATACACCCTTGAGCAACAGTCGGCCGCTCCAATGCTCGCGCAGACGGGCCAGCGTGTCCCAGTCGAGCAAAGTGTCCATTTGCTTGCCGATAAACGCCATCGACCCCAGGGCGTTGCGTTCACTCGCTGGTAGGTAAGGTTCGAGGTTGCCCATGCCTGGCATGCCCGACGGCCACAGTGTCTGCTTGAGCCAGCGCGGGTGCCGGACCACGTCGAATTTGTTGCGCCACGACAGCTGTCGCGGCCTGGCAAAACTGCGCCGATCCCATTCGCGATTGCCCAGCACCATTGCGTCACAGGTCAACACCAGCGTCCGGCAACCGACAGCGCTGGCGCGCTGCAGCAAATCCTTCTGCACCTGAGGATCGCGCATGGCGTACAGCTGGAACCACAGGTCAACCCCCGGTGCCGCGGCAACAAGCTTCTCAAGTGAGGTGTTGGACGCAGTACTCAAGGTGAACGGCAAACCTCTGGCCGTCGCCGCCCTGGCCAGGTGAATGTCGGCATCGCGATGCAGCAGGCCGTTGTAACCGGTCGGCCCGATCAGCATCGGCAGGGGCAGCACCTGGCCCATCACCAGACGCGAAGTATCCGGGGCATGGCACGGCACCATGGCTCTGGCGTGCAGCCCATAACCACGGAAGGCCTCGAGATTATCCTGCAGTGTCAGCTCGGCTTCGGCCCCGCCGTTGAGGTATTCCCACGCGAAATACGGCAGGCGTCGTTGAGCCATGTCGGCCAGTTCGGCAATGCTGTGCACCCGACTGAGGTCGGTGCCGGTATGGAAACGCCGCATAAACAATCCTTTGAACAGAGCAAAAAAATGCCCGGGAGGAGCGGTCCGGGCTAAGGAAAAACGCTGGCCAACACTGCCCGATGCGCGGGCAGTGTTGGAAGCTGCGAACGGTTCCCGCAGGCCCTCAGAACTTCCAGGTGTAAGTGGTGATCAGGCGGTTTTCCTGATAGTCCGGGCCGGACGCATTGCCATTGCCATAACGTGTCTTGACGTCGATGCGACGCCATTCAAAACCCACGTCCTTGAGCGCGCCGCTTTGCACCACATAACCGAGCACGATATTGCGCTCGCTTTCGACGTTCTGGTCGAGGGCATTGCTGCCGCGGTCGACTCCGGTGCCGCGCATGTAACGGGTCATGAACTTAAGCCCCGGCAAACCCATGCCCGCGAAGTTGTAGTCGTAACGCAACTGCCAGGAACTTTCGTTCGGTTTGACGAAGGCCACGGTCGACCAGTTCACCAGATAAGGTTGCGGCGCATAGCCGTTCAGCGTCGGGAACGTCGATTCGCCGAGCATGCGCTGATAACCGACACCGAAGGCATGGGCGCCCTTTTTCAGGGTGGTCATGATCCCGTAGGATTTGTTGTCGATATCGCCATACAGCGCTTTGCCGTCTTCACTGTTATTGAAATAACGCAGGTCGGTCTTCAAACCGTAACCGGCCCCCAGGTCATGGTTGTAGGTCAACCCCAGATAGTGCTGTTTGTAGATATCTTCCAATTGCCCGAAGAAATAAGTACCGGACAAGTTCGGGGTGAATGCATAAGTGGCACCCCCGAAATTCAAACCGTCACTGCGCCGTTTAACATTGGGACCATTGAACAGATACATTTTCTCCCTGTCGGAAGACTCCCGGGAACTGATCTCGGTAAAGCGCCCGCCGGTCAGCGTCAGGTTGTCCACTTCCTTGGATTCGAGCTGCACGCCGTGATACGTAGTGATCAACTGCCGGGAATCATCTATATAGGCCACCGGCAAGGTCGGTCGAAGTTCACCGACCTTGAGTTCAGTCTTGTTATAACGAACCTTACCGGTCAACGCCGCACGACCGTAGTCGCGGACCTGCTCGCCCTTGCTGGTGTCGTAGGGAATGATCGTGTCTGGACCACGACCTCCCCCACCATCCAGGCGATAGGCGTACTGGGCCGAAAGGTCCAGGCCGAACTGCAGCGTGCCTTCGGTATAACCCGAAATAGCACGGAAATCGAAGCCCTGGGTCCAGCTGCCGACCCGTGATTTCGGCGCGTCATGCTGTTTGAAATCGCGGTCAATGTAAAAATTGCGCATGCCCAGGCTGACCTGACTATCATCTGCAAAATCGGCGTGCGCAAGCAACGGTGTGAAGACCCCCATCACGGCCGCGGTGGAAAGACCCCGGTTTATCCAGTTCTTCTGAAACATAAAACTTTCCTTCTTTTTTACATGCACAAAGGCACGGCTAGTGGAAGCAGATCAATTCAGCAAAGTGCAACTTTGGCAGTCAATCCGCAGTATTGTTTTTATAACCACTTACTGCAAAAAAGTCGTAACTCAGTCATTCGTCGGAACAACGACAACCGCTTATAGTTATTTTTAAACTTTCAACGACACGGGAAAGTTATAGCAATTCAACTCACTCAACAGTTGGCTTTGGAAGCATCTCCCAAGCGGTGATAGGCGCGATTGAAATACACCAGGCCCTCCTGGCTTTCGCCATTGCGAATACCCAGAACCTCGCAATAGAAAATGGTGTGCGACCCGACCTCGTGGGCCTGGGCGATCCGGCAGTCGAAACTCACCAGTGCCTCATCGAGCAGCGGCGCACCGCTTTCCAGGGTGCTCCAGGATGCGCAGGCAAATCGCTGGTCGGTATCGAGGTGGCGATTGGAAAACGCCCCCGACACTTCCTGATGACCCGCGGTCAGCACGTTCACGCTGAGCACACCGTTGCTCTTGAAATGCACGTTGGAAAACGAAGAACGATTCATGCATACCAGTAACGTCGGCGGCTGGTCGGTGACGCTGCACACGGCCGAAGCGGTGAACCCGAACCGACCTGCGGGGCCATCGGTGGTGATGACCGAAACTGCGCCACCAAGCATTGCCATTGAGTTACGAAATCCAGTTGTATCGACCATGGTCTTACCCTCCGGTCTATCAGATATCCAGTACCAGCTTCTTGGACTTGGCCCGCGAACAGCACACCAGAATCTGGTCATTGGCGGACTTTTCGTCATCCGTAAGGTAGACGTCGCGGTGATCCGGTTCGCCTTCGATGACGTCGCACAAACAGGTGCCGCAAACACCCTGTTCGCAGGACACTTCAATCTTGATGCCCACGGCGGTCAGGGCATCGACAATGCTCTGGCCTTCGGCGACCTGGACAGTCTTTCCACTACGTTGCGCTACCACCTCGAAGCCCGCACCCGAGGCATCGACTTCCACCTGGAAGTACTCGCGATGCACGTGATCATCGGCGTAGCCCGCTTCGAGGGCCTGGGCGATGACCCAGTCCATGAACCCTGCAGGTCCGCAGACATACACATGGACGCCGGCTTGCGAGGTGCCCAGCACATCGGCCAGATCCAGCTTCTGCTCAGGCGCTTCGTCGTCGAAATGCGTGTGCAGGCGGGCCGCGAACGCCGCGTTACCCAGTTCATCGAGAAACGCGCTGCGGCTACGGGAACGCCCGCAGTAGTGCAGGTCGAAATCACTGTCACGGGCATTCAACGCATAGGCCATGGCGACCATCGGCGTGATCCCGATACCACCGCCGATCAGGATCGAGCGCTTGGCATTGCTGGCCAGCGGGAAGTGATTGCGCGGTACGCTGATCTCGATCTCGCGCCCTTCGTGCAACAACTCATGCACGGCCACCGAACCACCGCGGGACGCCGGGTCCTTGAGTACGCCCAGGCGATAGGCGCCGGCGTTAGCCGGGTCGCCACACAGCGAATACTGGCGAACCAGCCCGGTCTTGAGGTGGATATCGACATGCGCGCCCGCCTCGAAGGCGGGCAAAGGCTGGCCGGCCGGATCACTCAGGTCCAGTACGACCACACCTTCGCCCTGCTCTTCGCGCCTGCGCACGACGACTTTCAACAATTGATCGCTCATACAGGACCATCCGAATTTGTTGTCAGGGGGACGCATCGGCGCGGCCCCGCTATTGGTTCAAAACATACAACGGTGTCTCAGCGCATGAAGATCCCGCCATTCACATCCCAGGTGGCCCCAGTGGTGAAGCACGCGTCTTCGCTGGCCAGTTGCACGATCAACTTGCCGAGAAACGCGGCGTTGCCCAGCTGCCTGACCGGGATCGCCTCAATCAGTTTTTCCAGGCGCTCGGGTGGCACGGCGGCACGTACCGCGGGCGACTCGATGGGACCAGGCGCGATGGCGTTGACCGTGACCCCGGACGCCGCCAGTTCCTTGGCGAAAATCTTCGTCAGCGTGATGATTGCCCCCTTGGACGCGGCGTAATGCGCACCGGTCGCGGTGCCGCCATTCTGTCCGGCGAGGGATGCCATGTTGATAATCCGCCCGTAACCCTGGTCCGCCAGATAACTGCCGAACACTTGGCAACCAACAAAGGTGCCGCGCAGATTAACGCTCACTACATGGTCGAACTCTTCCGGGCTGATCTGCATCACCGGGGTGGTCATGGTGATCGCGGCGTTGTTCACCGCCACGTGCAATACACCCCAATGCGCAATCACAGCCGCCAACGCTTGCTCAAAATCAGCCTTGCTCGATACGTCCAGCTTAAGCGCCAGGACCCGCTCGCCGGAGGCGTCGAGTGCAGTGGCGGTGGCTTGTGCCGACTCCAGCGAACGATCGCTGACTACCACCCGGTAACCGGCCTCGAGCAATTGTCCGGCGATGCTCTTGCCCAGCCCCTGGGCCGCGCCGGTGACCAATGCAACCTGTGTCATGGCAACGTCCTCAGAGGATGTAGCCGATACCGGCGAGGGTATCGGTGGAGTTGATCAGCTGGATCAGCTTGCGCTGGATCTTGAAACTGTCGCCGTGGCGCACCAGTTGAAAAGTCACATCGGCGGTGTACTGCTTGAGCACATCCTTGCGGAATTCGCGCAGGTTTTGCGCGCAGCGCACCGTGACCATCCCGTCCTCATCCGACAGCACCCGGAAGCGCGACTGGCTGCGCACTGTGCGCGCCCGCGGGGTGGTCGAGATTGACTCGCCGCTGGTCAGCCGGGTCACGCGTAACTGACGCATATGGTGATCGTCGTAGGCGTAGTTCAGGGTGTTCTCGAAATCGGTCTCCAAAGGATCGATGGGGATGATGTAGGTGGCGGTCTCGGTCCACAGGTCGAGCCATTCGACGAAGTCGCCGTGGTCGAGCATGTCCGCTTCCTGCCAGATGAAAGCGCTGACCTGATTAAGCAATTGCAGATTGATCATGGTGTTCTCCGTCGACTCAGGCCGACATCATCTTTTTCCACTGCTGGTAGCCAGCGCGCATGCCGGTCTCGGCGCTCACATCGCTTACCAGCCCGTCTTCGGATTTGGTTTCGCCCGGCAAACCGCGGTTGAGCATGATCCACAGGTCGGTGCCGGCGCTGGCGCCACGCTGTACGCGCTCCCAGGCTTCGGAATCGTCCGGGGTGCCAAAGCCCATCGGGCCCTGGAAGTGTTCATGCAGGCGCAGGCGATAGCGGTTGGCCACCGCCGGGCCGCCGTCCATGGTGATCACCGCGTGATGGATTTCGGTCTCGTCCACCGCAATCGGCTGCAACACCCGGAAGAACGCCATGGAACAGGCGATGTTGGGGAACAGGTTGAGATTGAAGCCGGACCCGCCCACCGCCCGTACGATGCGGCGAACCGACGCTTCGTCCTGGCCTTCGGCGCGAAGCTGGGTGGCCAGCTCTTGGAAACGCTCAGGGATTGGCAGGTCGAGGTTGGCTTCCAGATCGACCAAATCGGGGATCATCACCATCACGCTGTGGCCGTTGCCCAAGTCTTCGACGTAGCCCGGCCCTTTGACGAAGTCAAACAACTCCAGGGTCTGTTCATCCACGGACGACAGGAACGACTTGTGCACCAGAGGGAAGTGGTAGGCGTCGGTGGTGTTTTCCAGCTGGATCTTCCAATTGCCCGGGAAGCGGAAACGATGCTCGCCACCGACCTTGACCGGGTAGCCGGCCCCCTGTTTCATGAACAGGTCGATCCATTTTTTCGCCGGGCCGAGGAAGTCGACCAAGGGCTCGATGTCATCCTTGAAGGTAGCGAAGATCATGCCGTTGTATTGCTCGACCCGCAGGCTGACCAAAGGCAGCTCGGCCTTGTCCAGGCAGTCGCCGTAGCTTTCCGGATGCGGTACGCCGCGCAGGCTGCCATCCAGGGCGTAGCTCCAGCCGTGGTACGGGCACACGAAGCTGTTGGCCTTGCCCTTCTTGTGTTCACACACCGTGGCACCGCGGTGACGGCAGCGATTGAGCAGCACGTGCACATCCTTCTTGCGATCGCGCACGACGATGACCGGCTGCTTGCCGACGTAGGTGCTCTTGTAGCTGCCGGATTCGGGAATCTCACTGGCGTGGGCGACCCAGATCCAGGTGCTGTAGAAAATCTTGTCCAGTTCTTGATCGAAGATTTTGGCGTCGGTGTACAGCGAGGTATGCACTCGATCATGCAAGACCAGGTCGGACGGGCTGGCGTCCAGGTTTACGGCGGTTATCAGGTTGTTCACGATCACTCCTCGTCAGCTGGCTCGCCGACTCTAAGAATTCTGGGTATTACTTGAGGACTGGCCGCACTGGCCGGGTACAGGCAGGTGCGCAGCGCTGTTCCAGCTGTCCACCGGGCGGCTGAACAGGTTCTCGGTCTGGAAGTGCGCCATGCGCCACTGCCCTTGTTCCCGGGCGAACCTTACCGTCAGGCGGGCACTGTTGAGGTGCGAGGCACCCGAGGCAAAGGTCGAGGTCTGCAACATCACCCAGCTGGCATCGCCCTCGTCACCGCTGACCTGGATCAGTTCCGAGGTCAGGAAGTGCACGTTCAGCGCAAAGTGCGCCGGTTCGACCATGTAGGTGGCGAACATGGCCTTGATGGCCTCGCGTCCCTGATAACCGCCGAAACTGTTCTGGTACCTGGCACCCTTGCCTTCCCAGATCGCTTCTGCGGTGAACAGGTCGGCCAGTTCGTCGAGCGGCGATTGCACGCCCAGCTCATCGCAAAGAACCATGTAGCGGTTCATGCAGGCCCGGATCGCGTTCTCGCTTTCCAGCTGGTCGAGCCGTTGCTCCAGCGTGCGTAAATGCGCTTGTGATGACATAGCAGCCTCTCTCGACTCAGCGCTGGATGATCAGTTCGCGACCGGTACGGGCCTCGACCTTGCAGTACTTCCAGAGTTTGTAAGGTCCGTTGCCGACATCGGTGGTGCGAAACAGGTTGCACGCGGCGTGGACAGTGTCGATGTCGGGAACATCGGCCAGCAGGTACGTGGTCCAGGGCCAGCCGGCAGAGGGGCCAACCATGCTCTGATCGTCGTCCATGTTGCCCAGTACAGTGACACCCGGCAGGTCGGCGATGCCGTTCCACATGGCGCCGAACGCGGCCCAGACTTCCAGGGCCTCGGGGCGCGGGGCGTCGAAAAAATTCTGGTTGATACCAATGCAAAACAACACTCGCAGGGCTTTTTTATCGGTCATGGGGCTCACCATTCAGTAGGGAAAAATTTACAGGTAGCCAGGCAACGGCTTGTTGCCGAAAAAGATCGCGCCGGCGTTCTGGTAGGTCATATCGCCCATGAAGGCGTGCTGGGTAATGACTTGGGTGTCGTTGACGAAGCGTGACAGCGGACTGGTGCGGTACACGCCACTCATGCCCGAGAGCATTTGCGCGGTGCGCGCGACTTCGGCGGCGATACGCGTGGCATGGGTCGATGACAGGCGCAGCATGTTGGTCTGCTCGACACTCACCGGATAGCCGGCCAGGACGCTGGACCAGGCATCGTCGATAGCCTGGTAGAACCACGAACGTGCAGCGCGCAGCGACGCTTCCGCCTTGGCCATCTCGACCTGGGCTAACGGCCGGTCAGACAACGACGGCGCACCGGTCACGGAGATCCGCCCGCTGGCCATGCCGCTCAACTCGTCAAGCGCTGCCCGTGCCACGCCGAGGCCGACCACCGATAACACCTGAGTGGCGAAAGACAGTGACGGATAGCGGAAGAACGGCTCATCAAGATTTGATGGGCCGCCGCGCACGAAGGTCCACTCTTCCGGTACCACCACGCCTTCGACGACAACGTCATGGCTGCCGGTGCCGACCAGGCCGACCACGTTCCAGGTTTCCTCGATCCGCACCTTTTCCCTGGGCATTACCGCCAACCGTGGCAGGCCAAGCATGTCGCCGTTTTTCGGACTGATGCCCACGCCGATCAGCGAAGCCCCCATGCAGCCGCTGGAGAATTTCCAGCGTCCGTTGACCTCCAGGCCACCTTCGACAAAGGACGCGGGCTGTGGTGGGAAAATCCCGCCGGCGAACACCACGTCAGGCGAGTCCGCATAGATTTTTTTGATCGTTTCCAGCGGCAACGCCGACAGATAGACCGGGCTCATGCCGAAGCTGGCAACCCAACCGGCAGACCCGTCGGCGATGGAGATGTCCTCGACCATCTGGCAAAACTCGGCCGGCGAACGTTCGTCACCGCCAAAGCGCTTGGGCACCAGGGCGCGATAAACACCGAGGGTGCGGAACTGCTCGATCACATCCTGCGAGATGAATTTCTGTTGGTCGAATTCTTCGCTCCGGGCACGCTCACGAATCTCGACCAGCAGCTTCTGAAACGCTTGATTCGCCGTGATCGGCGCGCGGCGCTGTTGATCCAGCTCGCTTGGCGCAGTCATGGTTTTCTCCATAGTCAGCATGTCGATTACTCTTCCAGGCGCCGGACCAGCTCGCGGCCGACTGCACACAGCAGTTCGTCCGCGCCATGGGCGGCAATCAGTTGAAGGCCTACCGGGAGTCCCGAAGCGCTTTGCAGGGGAATGCTCAGAGCCGGGTGACCGGAAAGGTTGAAAGCGCGCACCAGGGAGGTCATCCCCAGTGCTGCGCGAGTGTCGGCCGCATCGGCGACCAGCAAGGGGAAATCGGGCATCGTAGGCATTGCCAGGATCGGCGTGATGGCCAGGGCGGCGTCCACCTCGGCGGTAAACGCGCGTCGCACCCGCTCGGCGTCTGCAACGGACTCGGCAGAGGTCAGGCTGGCGGCGCGCAGACGGTCGGCAACGTCCTGGCCGACCCGTCCTGTTTCCAGCAGATGGCCACAGGCGGCCCAGGTTTCGGCGTTGATCACCGCCATACCGGCGCCATAAGCCGCCAACATGCCAGGCAGTGATTGTTCGGTCAGCGTGAAGCGCGAACGCTCAAGGGCCTGGTTCACCACCGCGTGGACCTGCTCGTTGGCTTGTACCGCGACCACGCCGATGGATAGGTTTTGCGGGACAGCTGCCACCTTGAAGGTTGCGTCGATGACGTGCATTCCAACAATCAGGCTGTCCATGTCCCGCGCCAGCGGCCCAACGCAATCAAGGGAACTGCGCGCCGGCATGACGCCTTTGCGGCTGACCCGGCCAAAGGTTGGCTTGAGACCGAAGACACCACAGCACGCTGCGGGAATCCGCACCGAACCACCGGTATCGGTGCCCAAGGCGAAGTCGCAAAGACCCGCCGCCACAGCCGCCGCCGAACCACTGGAAGAACCGCCGGGTATGTACCCCGGGTAGCGCGGGTTGGCAGCAGTGCCCGCCCAGGCATTAAGGCCGGTGGTGCCGAAGGCCAGTTCATGAAGGCTGGTTTTACCGGTGATACGGCAGCCAGCATCCAGAACTGCTTGAACCACTTGGGCATGTTCGCTGGCGGCGGGCGCATCGACCAGTGCATGGCTGGAGGCGCGGGTCGGATAGCCGGCGATGTCGATGGTGTCTTTCACCATGACCAAAGGGCCGCTCCCGCCTAAGGCTAAATCCTCGACAACTATCGACATGATCTTTACCTGCTCGTTATGTGTCACTCGATGGACGCCCTCGGGGTGAAGGCGCCGCAAACGCTTAAATCTAAAATCGTAATTTTTACGTGAAATGTCAATTGAATTTTACCGAATAAAATAGTGTGTATTTTCGGTGCAGATTTTCCCGTCTCGCACCAGTCGCGTGCAATTTGGTAACACCGACGAAACACGAAAAAAACCGCTAAAAACTGATATTAATTGTTATTAATCAGTTACTTAAATGATTACAACAACCCCGCAGGGAACAAATATTTCCAAAAATTTCGAGTGCCCATCGTGATCAAAAAACCGACGTTCAAAAAAATAATTCAAGGAGAAAAATGACGTATAAAACGACTAGAAAACACAGTTTTTTTGATTTTTTCGATGGGCTTTTTTTGGCTAATTCGCAGCTTCGTGATCCAGATCAAAGCCTTGTTCGGCAAGGCGTGGTGGCCACTTGCCAAGCAGAAGAGCGAGCCTGTTACACCCTGGCAAAACACCCCACCTCAAGGGTGTCTCGGCAAGGGCACTGGAGGCCCCGGTAACACCCGTGGGCGATGCACCAGAAAAATTTCTGGCATGCAATCTGCTGCTTGCTCTGGCAGCAGTTAGAAAAAAACAGGGCCGTACCTTGGGCCGCTCTCGCTCACGTCGTGATCAGTGCGGTTGGCCATTAGCCTTTTGCAGCGTTGCAACTCTTCGGAGAAAGTCATGCTTTTCAGAAAAGCCGTGTCCACGTTGTTGTTGAGTGCCGCCTGCGCCGCCACCGCGCATGCTGAAGTGAAAATTGGTGTCATCACCTCCTCCACCGGGCCGATCGCACTGGTCGGCCTGCCACAGAAAAACACCGTGCCGTTGCTGCCGACCCAGGCCGGCGATCAGACGGTTAAATACATATCCCTGGATGATGCGAGCGACCCGACCGCCACGGTGAAGGCCCTGAAAAAGCTGATCGACGAGGAAAAGGTCGATGCGATCATCGGCCCGAGTGGCTCACCTAACGCCATGGGCGTAATCCAGTTCGTTGCCGAAGCGGGCGTGCCATTGTTGGCACCGGTGGGTACCGCCGCCGTGGTGCTGCCCATGACCGAGCAGAAGAAGTGGGTGTTCAAGACCACGCAAAACGATGACCTGATCGCCACGGCGCTGTTCGAACACATGGCGAAAAAAGGCGTGAAGACCCTTGGCTTCATCGGCACCGCAGACCCTTACGGCGAGAACTGGGCCAAGGTCATGTCGGGCCTGGCGGCGCAGCAGAACATCAAGGTCGTGGCCAATGAGCGCTTTCAGCGCCAGGACACCTCGGTGACCGGGCAGAGCCTGAAAATCCTCGCCTCCCGTCCCGATGCAGTGCTGGTCGCGGCGCCCGGCAGTTCGGCAGTGATGCCGCAGACCACCCTGTTCGACCAGGGCTATCGCGGCCAGGTTTACCAGACCCACGGCGCAGCACTGCCGGACTTCCTCAAGCTTGGCGGCAAGAAGGTCGAGGGCACCGTCCTGGCCGCCAGCCTGATGCTGGTACTCGATGAGATCCCCGACAGCCATCCTTCAAAGAAAATCGCCAGCGACTACACCGCCGCCTATGAAAAGCTCAACGGCAGCAAACCGGCAACCTTCGGCGGCAATACGTTCGACGCCGGCCTGCTACTGCAACAGGCTATCCCGATTGCCGCCAGCAAAGCGGCGCCGGGAACTGCCGAGTTTCGTGCAGCCCTGCGTGATGCGCTTGAGCAAAGCCACGAACTGGCCGGTACCCAGGGCGTTTACAACATGACAGCGCAGGACCACAGCGGCTTCGACGAGCGCGGGCGCGAACTGATCGTGGTGAAGAACGGCAACTGGATGTTGTTGCAGGACAACTGACCCGGGCACACAGCCCGCTGCCCGACTGCCGGCGAGCCGACCTGCGCCGGCGGGCGGGCCTGATATTCAATCTGTAGAAAAGAGCTCTCATTATGAATTTCCAGATAGCCATGCTGCTGGGCCAGGACGGCATGACCAACGGCGCGATCTACGCGCTGCTGGCCCTGTCGATCCTCCTGGTGTTCACCGTGACGAGGATCCTGTTGATCCCCCAGGGTGAATTCGTGACCTATGGCGCCTTGACCATGGCCACTTTGCAAAGCGGTCACCCGACTGCACTGGTCTGGCTGCTACTCGGTCTGACGCTGATCGACTGCGCACTGGATCTGTGGGGCGCGGCGCGCTCGAGCCAGGCGTTCCGGTTTCCCACACGTATTGTGTTCAAGCTCGGCTATGCAGGGTTGCTGGCGGTGCTGATCAACACCTTGCCGCTGGCCGAATTGCCGATGGCGGTCCAGGCATTGCTGACCCTGGCCCTGGTGGTGCCGCTGGGGCCGCAGATCTACCGCCTGGTGTTCCAACCGATTGCCTCGGCCAGTTCCCTGGTGCTGCTGATCGTGTCGATCGCCGTGCACGTCAGCATGGTCGGCATCGCGCTGTTACTGTTTGGCCCTGAAGGCGCCCGCACCCAGCCATTCTCCGAGGCCGGGCTGGAGCTGGGCCCAGTGACATTCAACAGCCAGACACTCTGGGTGCTGGCTGTGTCCCTGGGGCTGATCGTCGGACTCTATCTGTTCTTCGAGCGCACGCTTTACGGCAAGGCCTTGCGTGCCACGGCCGTCAATCGCATGGGCGCGCGGTTGATGGGCATTTCGCCGACCCTCGCCGGCAAGTCGACCTTCCTCCTTGCCGCCCTGATCGGCACCCTTTCGGGGATCCTGATCGCACCGATCACCACGCTGTATTTCGACTCCGGTTTTGTCATCAGCCTCAAAGGCTTCGTCGGCGCGATCATCGGCGGTCTGGTTAGCTATCCGGTCGCCGCGCTGGGCGCCCTGGCGGTGGGTCTGATCGAAGCATTCTCGATGTTCTGGGCCAGTACCTATAAAGAAATCATCGTGTTCACACTGATCATTCCGTTCCTGCTTTGGCGTTCGTTCACCAGCCGTCATGTGGAGGAAGAAGAATGAATCCGCGTTATCTGTTACTTGCCCTGTTACTGATGGTGGGTGTCGCGCCGCTGTTGCTGCCGCCGTACTACGTCACCCTGCTCAATTACATCGGCATGTACGCCTTGGTGGTGCTGGGGCTGGTGTTGCTCACGGGGGTTGGCGGCATGACCAGTTTCGGCCAGGCCGCATTCGTTGGCCTGGGTGCGTACACTTCGGCTTATCTGACCACCACCGAACAGTTGCCTGGCTGGCTGGCCTGGGCCGGCACCTCACCCTGGCTCACGCTACTGGTGGGCGTGGTGCTTACCGCCTCGGTGGCGCTGATTCTTGGTGCGCTGACTCTAAAATTGTCCGGGCACTACCTGCCGCTGGGGACGATCGCCTGGGGGTTGTCGCTGTATTACCTGTTCGGCACGCTGGAGTCATTGGGCGGGCACACGGGCGTCGGCGGTCTGCCGTCGATTTCATTGTTCGGCCTGAAGCTGGATAAAGGCGAGAACATTTTCTACCTGATCTGGGCGCTGCTGCTGGTGGCCATCGTCATCACGCAAAACCTCCTCAATTCCCGCGAAGGCCGGGCCATTCGTGCGCTCAAGGGCGGCCAGGTTATGGCCGAGTCGATGGGCGTGAATACCTTCCGTTCGAAGATGGTGATATTCGTCATCTCTGCAGTATTTGCGGCGATTTCCGGCTGGCTGTACGCGCACACCCAACGCTTCGTCAACCCGACACCCTTCGGCTTGAACATGGGTATCGACTATCTGTTCATGGCCCTGATCGGCGGCGTTGGCAGCGTCTGGGGCGCCTTGCTTGGCGCGGGTATCCTGACGATGCTCAAGCAATGGCTGCAGGACTGGTTGCCGCACCTGCTGGGTAACACCGGCAACTATGAAATCATCGTGTTCGGCATCCTGATCGTGGTGCTGATGCAAAGAGCGCCCGGCGGTCTGTGGCCGTTGCTGACGCGCCTGGTACCGGCCCGTTGGCGGGTCCGCACAAAGGCGCAGAAAATCGATGCAGACGCCGCTCCCCTGCCTCGTCGGCAACTGCCCAAGCATGGCGAACTGATTCTCGAGGCCCGGCATGTGACCAAGCGCTTTGGCGGACTGGTGGCCAACAATGACATGAGCCTGGAAATCCGCTCCGGTGAAATCCTCGCCCTGATCGGGCCCAACGGCGCCGGCAAAAGCACCATGTTCAACCAGCTGTCCGGGGTCGATACACCAACCAGCGGCGACGTGCTGTTCATGGGCCAGAAGATCAACGGCTTGAGTTCGCGGCAAGTCGCCCGCCTGGGCATGAGCCGCACCTTCCAGCACGTCAAGCTGCTGGGCAACATGAGCGTGCTAGAGAACGTCGCCATTGGCGCGCATTTGCGTGGCACCCAGGGCGTGCTGTCGGCGGCCCTGCACCTGGATCGTCGCGAGGAGGCCGATTTGCTCGGCGAAGCCCGGCGTCAGCTGGAGCGCGTCGGCTTGGGTGACTACCTGCAGGCCGAGGCTGGAAGCCTTTCCCTCGGCCAACAGCGCATCCTCGAAATCGCTCGCGCCCTGTGCGCCGATCCGTGCCTGCTGCTGCTCGATGAGCCAGCCGCCGGCCTGCGACTGAAGGAAAAGGAAGCCCTGGGCATCCTGCTCAGCCGCCTGCGCAGCGAAGGCATGGCAATTCTGCTGGTCGAGCACGACATGGACTTCGTGATGGGCCTGGTGGATCGCGTGGTGGTCATGGAATTCGGCCAGCGGATCGCCCAAGGCCTGCCCGAAGACGTACAGAAGGATCCGGCGGTGCTGGAAGCCTATCTGGGAGGAGTTGAATGATGAACATGCAAGTGGAACCGCAGCTCGCACCGCGTAACCAGGTCGATGACGCCGTGCTCGAGATCAAGGACCTGAGCGTGGCCTATGGCAAGGTCGAGGCGCTGAGCAACGCCAGCCTGACGGTGGGCAAGGGCCAGATAGTAACGGTGATCGGCCCCAATGGCGCCGGTAAGACCACCCTGCTGTCGGCGATCATGGGCGTGCTCGGCTCCCGGGGCCAGGTGCATTTCGACGGCAGCCTGGAAAGCTTGCCGCAAGTGGAAGTGATGGTCTCGCGGGGCCTGGGCCTGGTGCCGGAAAAACGCGAGCTGTTCACCAGCATGAGCGTGGCCGACAACTTGCTTTTGGGCGCCTTTCAACGTCATCGCCGGGGCGATCGTCGCTACAGCGAGACGCTGGTCGAAGTGTATGAACTGTTCCCGCGCCTGTGGGAGCGCCGCGAGCAACTGGCAGCGACGTTGTCTGGCGGTGAACGGCAGATGCTCGCCGTGGGCCGGGCACTGATGGCCAAGCCCAAGTTGTTGATGCTCGATGAGCCAAGCCTGGGTTTGGCGCCGCTGATCACCCGGGAGATCTTCCGCATCATCACCGCCCTGCGCGAACACGGGGTGTCGATTCTGCTGGTGGAGCAGAATGCGCGTGCTGCGTTGCGGGTGGCTGACTATGCCTATGTTTTGGAGACAGGGCAGATTGCGATGCAGGGCCCGGCCAAACAACTGGCTGATGATCCGCGGGTGATCGATGCGTATCTGGGGCTGGCGAGCAAGCATCAGGAAATGCTGGCTACGTGAGTACTTGAACACGATAGCGATCCTGTAGGAGTCGCCAGCAGCAAGCTGGTGCCTACAGGGGTTCACCCTTTTGAATAATCCGGAGTTACGATGAATGCTTCCCTCCTGCGCATCGGTATTGCCGGTGCTGGTGCTATCGGCTGCACCCTGGCTGCGCGGCTGGCTGCCGGCGGCCATCAGGTCAATGTACTGGCCCGCGGTGAAACGCTGGCCGCCATCCGCCGCGACGGCATTCGTCTGTTCGATCTGGACGGTCAGCACCATGTGCAGGTCGAGGCCAGCGACAATGCTGCCAACCTTGGCGAACAAGACCTGATTTTTCTCTGCACCAAGGCCCAGGGCTTGGCCAGCCTGCTGCCGCAGTTGCAACCGATGATCGGTGCCGAGACGGTGGTGATACCGGTGGTCAACGGCGTGCCCTGGTGGTATTTCCACGGGGAAGGCGGCCGCTACGACGGGCGCCGGGTCAACGCAGTCGATCCGCAGTCGGTGCTCAGCCAGGCCCTGGACCTGCGGCACGTGATCGGCTGCGTGGTGTTCATCACCGCGAACTGCCCCGCCATCGCGGTCGCCGAATCCCACACGCCGCACCTGATGATTTTCGGCGAACCCGACAACCGTCTCAGCCCGCGCCTGGAACAGGTGCGCGGGCTGGTCGAAAGCGTCGGGATCGAAGCGCGGGCCACCGATCGCATCCGCGACAACCTGTGGACGAAGATCATCGCCAACATCACCTCCAACCCGCTCTCCGTCATTACCGGGGCCACTCTCGAGCAGCTTTACAGCCTGCCGCAATTGCGCGAGGTGGTCAGCAGCTGCCTGCATGAAACCCTGCTGACGGCCGCCGCCCACGGCGCACGCGTGAGCATCGATCCGCAGACTTTTCTCGAACTCGGTGCCGGCATGGGCGCCGTGCGCACCTCGATGCTGCAGGACTATGACAAAGGCCGCCCCCTGGAGCTGGCCGCTATCGGCGACGCAGTGCTGGAACTGGCGGATTGCATGGCGATCCCGATGCCCATCACCCGACACCTTATTGCCCTCGCCCGCTTTCGCGGTGAACAGGCCCGTCACTGACCCACCCAGAAAAGGAATCCGACATGAACCAGACCGCATTGGCACAACCCCAGGAGTACAGCGACGAAGAATGGGCCCTGCGCGTGCAACTTGCGCACTGCTACCACCTGGTGGATTTCTTTGGCTGGACCGAGACTATTTTCAACCATATTTCCGCCCGCCTCCCCGGTCCGGCACACCATTACCTGGTCAACCCGTTCGGGCTCAATTACACCGAAGTAACGCCGGCCAACCTGCTCAAGGTCGACCTGCACGGCAAGAAGCTCGAAGACTCGCCCTATGACGGCAACCCTGCCGGTTTCGCCCTGCACAGCGCGGTGCATGGTGCGCGCTCGGACATTCAGTGCCTGATCCACACGCACACCACGCCGATTTCGGCCGTCGTGATGAAAAAGGCCGGCTTTGCCCATAACGACTTTTACGGTGCACAGCTCTACGGACGAATCGGCTACCACACCTTCGAGGGCATCACTCTGTTCGATGACGAGAAAGCGCGGATGATCGACAGCCTCGGCGACAAGCACATCCTGGTGCTACGCAACCACGGCATCGCGGTCGGCGAAAGCAGTATCGCCAAGGCGTTCTTCCTGTTGTGGACGGTGCAGCGCGCCGCCGAGATCCAGTGCCAGGCCGGGGCGTTGGGCGGCGAGGACAATCCGCTGCCTGAGGAGGTCAGCCACAAGTGCGCCGACCTCACGGCCATGCTCATTCGCGACAGCGGCTTCGCGGTGAAATTCTTCGACGCCATGGTGCGCAAAATGCGCGCTGAACGCGGCCAGTGCTGGTAATCGCAGGAGCGGTCAGTGGCTAATCCAAAGGACCAAACTGCGCCAACAATAATCTCGGCGCAACAGGAAATCCCGATCTCGCGCCTGGACATTCGCGGTCATCTGCTCGCCTGCAACGACGCCTATCTGGCACTCAGTGGTTACGCGCGCAAGGAGCTGCTCAACCAGCCCCATGAGCTGATCAATCATCCGCAGATGCCCAAGCGGGTGATGGAGCGTATGTGGGCAACCCTGCGCAGCGGCGTGCCCTGGACAGCGCCGGTGATGGGCCGCCATAAACAGGGCGAGACCTTCTGGTGCAATCTGTATGTGGTGCCGCTGCTCGAAGACGGAGAGTTGAATGCGCTCGGCACCGCTTATCACCCGATGACAGACGCCCAATGCTTGCGCGCGCAGCATCTGTATCGACGCTTGCACGAAGGCCGCGGCCCCCTCAGCTTCGCCCAGGGGCTGCAGGAGCATGCCAGCAGCCAGGGCATCGCTTGGCTGTTGGGGCTGGGGGTCACGGGCGCCATCCTCGGCGGGCAGATCGCTCTGGCACCGGGCCTGCTGGTGCTGGGTGGCGTGATCGGTGCGGCGTGGCAGTGGAGCGGCAAATTGCGCGCGGATGTGCGACGGATCATGGCCCGCCATGACCAGGTCTGCAGCGACACCCTGCTGGCACCGCTGCAGGACGGCACGGCTTCGATTGCCAGCCGTTTCGACATGGCCCTCAACAGCCAGAACACCCGGATGCGCACGGTCATGGCGCGGATCCGCATCAACGGCGAGACCGTGCGCCAGCGCGCGCAGGAATCTTCGATGCTGGTGCAGACCCAGTCGGGCCACCTGCAACGACAACTCGAAGCAGCCGAACAGTCCGCAGCTGCGGTGCATCAAATGAGCGCGACCATCCAGGAACTGTCGCGCAACTTGCAGCACACCGCAGAGGCCACTCAAGCCGTGGATCATCTTGCTCACGATGGCGTGCGCCTGTCCGGTCAAAGCCAGGGTTCGATGACGGGCCTGTGCAACTCGGTTGAGGAGATCGGCCAGGCAGTCAGTCGCCTGGCCGAGTCCATCGAATCAATCAGCGGCGTCGCCCATGTGATTCGCAGCATCGCCGAACAGACCAACTTGCTGGCCCTGAACGCGGCCATCGAAGCCGCTCGCGCCGGTGAGAGCGGACGCGGATTTGCAGTGGTCGCCGATGAGGTCCGCAGCCTCGCCACCCGAACCCGTGAGTCCACCGAGCAGATCCAGCGCTCCATCGAGCAGTTGCGCGACGGCAGCACCCTGGCACTGGCCACCGCCCAACGGGGCGAGTCGGCTGCACGAAAATCGCGCGCGGATGTGGCGCAGGTGCAAACTTCACTGCAGCGCATCCGTGAGGAAGTGGGGCAGATTTCCGGCATGAGCTTGCAGATGGCTTCAGCCATCGAGCAGCAAGGGCAAGTGGCGCAGGAGATCAACGGGCAAATTTCGCAGATCGTCAGCCTGGCGCAAACCAGTCGCGATCAGTCTCGCCGCAGTACTCAGATTGGTGAAGAGCTGTATCAGTTGGCCAATTCGCAATTGGATTTGGCGCAGCGTTTTGTGCAGGGCTAAAGGGCACAGCGGCAAGCTTCAGGCTTGACGGCGCAGGGTCTCGGACGGCAGGCAACCATATTGCTTGCGGTACTGCATGGCAAAGTGACCGAAGCTGGCGACACCGTGACGCAGTAGGATATCCGTCACGCTGTCCGCCGGCCCAGCCTGTTGCAAGGCCTGGTGCACCAGCGCCAGGCGACGGGTGCGCACATAGTCGCTGGGGGTTTGCTGGAGAAAGCGCGTGAAGCCATTTTGCAAGGTGCGGATCGACACTTCGCAGAACTGCGCCAGGCTCGCCAGGGCAATCGGTTCGGCGAGGTGCTGTTCGATGTAGTCGCGGGCTTTCTTGACGTGGTGCGGCACGGGCTGTCGCTGGTCCTGCAGCAGGTCGACCGAGTAATTGTGCGGTAACTGGGTCAACAGCACCGACAGCAGATAGTCCGACAGGCTGGCGCCCATGGCCGAGGTCAGCAGCGAATGGCTGGCGTCGCCATACAGTTGGCAGATGTAGTCCAGGGTGGTGCGAACCGTCGCCATACCCTGATGCGCTGGGTCCACCTGGATATCGAACACCAGCGGCTGACGCAAACGCCGGTTCAGCAACACCTGCAACTGGCGTTCGAGAGCTTGCCTATCGACACGCAAAATGAGGTTGCGGCAGTCCTTGTCGATGCGGATGAAACTGCGTTGCGAAGGCGAAGAAATGGTCAGCCCACCCTTGCGCAAAACAGCCTGCTGCTTGCCCATGCTGACCATGCCGCCACCTTCAAGAGTGACGCGAATCAGGTAGTAGTCGCTGATATCGCCAGCGTCGATTTCCACCGGCGCGCCGTAGTGCAGATCGAACAGCGCCGAACTGCCGAAGAACACGCCATACAGCTGCGATTGCAAGGCGCCGCCCTGCTGCATTTTCATCTGATGGGGCCACAGGTAATGACTGACCCGATCCCGGACCTCGCCGAACCCGCCGGAACTCAGCAGGCAATGCTCGCGGAGCGAAAAGCGTTGATCGAACATGCACAAGTGCCTCCAGAAATGATTGCGCCCAGCTGCAGACGCCTCGAATTTTAGTGGAAATGGAAAGCAATTTTCACGCCACGAAAACGCTTTCTGCGCGCCCGGAACAGCCTCTGCGCCTGGCGCATAGAGACCCGGCAAACAAGGGCTTAAAAAGGTCCTGCAACACCCTTATGCCAATGGATTGGCAACCTGGACAGCACAACAAAACCAATAAACGCACCAGGGCAACGCGCTCGGGTAACGATGGCGTCACCGACACACCCAACTGCGAACACACGCTGCCGCCGACTGACTGATTGCCAACCCTGAAGGGGCCAACAGCATGACCAGCAAAACACCCACCGAGGTCACCCGTAAAAGCTATGCCTATGAATGGTACATCGTAGCCATTTGCATGCTGGCGTACATTTTTTCGTTCATCGATCGGCAGATCCTGGCGTTGATGATCGAGCCGATCAAACACGATCTGCAGCTCTCCGATACTCAGTTCAGCCTTCTGCACGGCCTGGCTTTTTCGCTGTTCTATGCCTTCATGGGCATGCCCATTGCGCTACTGGCAGACAAATTCTCCCGACCGAAAATCATCGCCATCGGCGTCGCGTTCTGGAGCCTGGCAACCGCTCTTTGCGGGCTGAGCAAAAACTTCCTGCAGATGTTCATGGCGCGCATCGGCGTCGGCATAGGCGAAGCGGCCCTGTCACCGGCCACCTACTCAATGCTCAGCGACATGTTTCCCCGGGAAAAGCTCGGTCGCGCCGTGGCAATCTACTCCATCGGCTCGTTCATTGGCGGCGGCGTGGCCTTTCTGATTGGAGGCTACGTCATCGATTTGCTGAAGAACCTCGACAGTGTCGTCGTCCCGCTGCTGGGGGAAATGCGGCCCTGGCAAGTGACGTTTTTCCTGGTGGGCCTGCCGGGGGTATTGGTGGCCCTGTTGATTGCACTCACGGTGCGTGACCCGGCGCGCAAGGGCCTCAAACTCGATGCCGCAGGTAAGGTCCATGCGCCCAGCATGAAGCAGGCGTTCAAGTTCCTGGCGGTGCACCGCAAGACCTTCTCCTGCCACTACCTGGGCTTCTCGTTCTACGCGATGACGCTGTTCTGCATGCTCAGCTGGACCCCGGCTTTCTACATGCGCAAATTCGGCCTCGCCCCCAGCGATACCGGCTACATGCTCGGGATTGTAGTGCTGCTGGCCAACACCAGTGGCGTGTTTTGCGGCGGCTGGCTGATCGACTGGCTGGCGAAGAAAGGCTACAGCGACGCGCCGATTCGCGCGGGCGTGATTGGTGCAATCGGGATGGCCGTGCCCGCTGTCGCGTTTACCCAGGTCAGCGAACTGTGGATGTCCCTGGCGCTGCTGGCGCCGGCCATGTTCTTCGCCTCGTTTCCGATGCCGGCGTCAACTGCAGCCATGCAGATCCTGCCGCCAAACCAGATGCGGGCGCAGATCAGCGCGCTATTCCTGCTGATTTCCAACCTGATCGGCCTGGGTGTCGGCACCACGGCGGTCGCGCTGCTCACCGACCGGCTGTTCGAAAACCCGGCACTGGTCGGCTCGTCGATCTCCCTGCTCAACGCGTTCGCCGTCACCCTGACCCTGCTGTTGCTGGTCAAGGGCTGCCGGCACTTTCGTGAGAGCCTCAAGCACGAAGGCCTGGCCTGAGGCACACCGTGGCGCGTCCGCTGGTTTTTTGCGGCGGGCGGCGCGACAATGGCGCCCGCTACCCAACCCAGCTCATCAGAAAGACTACGCCACCTTTATGACCACCCCGAAAAAGCGCCTGAGCCGATACAACCCCGCCAGCGAAGACTTCAAGAAGGAAGAGTTCCCCTTCTATTGGCTCGCGCGCCTGCACGGGCGCTACTCCATGGCGATGGAGAAAGCGCTGAAAAAGATCGACATGGACATCCCTCGCTGGCGGATTCTGTTCATCCTCAAGGAAAATGGCGAGTCGAGCATTTCGGAAATCTCCATCCATGCCATCGCCAAGCTGTCGACCATCACTAAGATCGTCTACCGGATGAAAGCCGACGGCCTGGTGGAAACCAACACCAGCGCCAGCGACGGCCGGGTGACCCAGGTCTCACTGACCGATGTCGGGCGCCATACCATCGAAGAAATCCAGTTGGGCACCAGCGATATCTTCCGCACCAGCTTCAAAGGCCTGACCGAAGCGCAGATCACCAAACTGAACGGCACCCTGGAAAAAATCTTCAATAACCTGCCGCAAGACTGACCCGGCGCGTCAATCCGGAACCGGCGTTGGCAACGGCTGCCCGGCAAAGTGCGCGGCGAGGTTGGCCAAGGTCAGGTCCGACATCGCCCGGCGTGTGTCCCAGGTGGCGCTGGCCATGTGTGGCGCCAGCAGCACGTTGTCCAGGTCCAGCAAACCCGCCTGCGGCCGCGGTTCATCCTCGAACACGTCCAGCCCCGCCCCCAGAATCCGCCCCTCGGCCAACGCCTGAGCCAGCGCCGCCTCATCGACCACACTGCCACGCCCCACGTTGATCAGGATGCCTTGACTGCCCAACGCATCGAGCACGCCGGCATCGACCAGGTGATAAGTCGAGTCCCCACCGCCCACCGCGACCAGTAGAAAATCCACCGCCGCCGCAAGCTCGGTGACCGAAGCGTAATACGGGTAATCCACCGCCAGCGGACGCCGGCCGTGGTAGCTGATCTGCATGTCGAACGCGGCGGCGCGCAGTGCAATCGCCCTGCCGATCCGCCCCAGGCCAACGATTCCGAGGCGCTTGCCACTGACCTTGCGAGTGAACGGAAAAGGTCCCTGCTGCCAGCGTCCATCCCGCACAAAACGGTCGGCCCGGGCGATACGCCGGGCAGTGCCGAGCAGCAAGGTCATGGCGAAATCAGCGACGTCGTCGGTCAGCACGTCCGGCGTATGGGTGACGGCAATGCCACGGGCGCGGGCCGCCTCGACGTCGATGCCGTCATAACCGACACCAAACACCACGATCACTTGCAGATCCGGCAGGCGCTCGATCAAAGCGGCGCGCACCCGCGACTCGCCATTGGCGATCAGCGCGCGAATACCGCGCACAGTTTGCGCCTGCAGTTCCTCGCCGCTCTCACTGCCCTCCAGCACGTCATACTCGGCATACAGCCGCTCGCTGAGCATGTCCGGCAGATGCGCAACTTTAAGCACGGTTGATTTCATCGATGCCCCCCTGGACAGAAATGGTAGTGACCTTGCGGCTGCGTTTGCCGCCTCCCAGATAGAGCCCCAGCAGCCCCCCGGCCAGCAGCGCGGCAGCCACCAGCAGCAAGGCATAGTCATAGCTCTGGGTGGAGTCCTTGATCCAACCCATCACGGGCGGCAAGCCCAGGCCGGCAATGTTGGCGATGGAGTTGATCAAGGCGATCGACACAGCAGCAGCCGGCCCGGACAAGTATTCGGTGGTGGTCGCCCAGAAAACCGGCGTCGCCGCCCAGTTCAACCCCACCGCCACCACCAGCAGCACATACGCCAGCCACTGGTTGCCAGTAAACACCGCCAGGGCCAGCAGCACCCCGGCCGCCAACAGCGGCCCACCCAAATGCCAGCCCCGCTCGCCCGTACGATCGGAGTGACGCCCGTTCAAGTACATGAACACGCACGCCAGGAAGAACGGCATCGCCGACAACAGGCTGACCACAAACGAGCCCTGCTTGGATACCGACTGCACAATCAGCGGCAGAAACAGCGTGACGCCAATGGTGCCAAACGCCTGCAGCAACCAGAACAGGCTGAGCAACCACACCTGGCGACTGCGAAAAGCCACGTGCCAGGCGTCCTTGTGCGAAATCACCGTCGTCGCCTGCTCGGCCTGCATAGTGCGGCTGAGCCAATCCTTCTGCGCGCTGTCCAGCCAGTGGGTGGAGGCCGGCGTTTCAGGCATGTAGCGCAACACAACGTAGCCCAGCACTATCGCCGGAATACCTTCGAGCAGGAACAACCAGCGCCAGCCGTTAACGCCGAACAGGCCGTCCAGATGCAGCAAGGCGCCGGACATCGGCAAACCAATCACCGAGGCCAGGGCAGCGCCGATGTAGAACCAGGACATGGCCCTGGCCCGGTCGCTGCGCGGGAACCACTGCGACAGGTAGTAGATGATCCCGGGCGTGAAACCGGCTTCGGCCGCGCCCAGCAGCAGGCGCATCACGTACAGCTGGTTGGCGCTTTGGATCAGGCTCATGCCCGCGGCAATGATGCCCCAAGTGATCATGATCCGCGCAATCCAGCGCCGCGCACCGACCTTGGTCAGGATCAGGCTGCTGGGCACTTCGAACAGGATATAGGTCAGGAAGAACAACCCGACGCCGATGCCGTACATGCGCAGACTGAGGCCGAGGTCGGCATTCATCGTCAACGCCGCCACCGAAATGTTCGACTTGTCGATGTAAGCCACCATGTACAGCAGCATCAGAAACGGAATCAGCTTCAGGTTGAGCTTCTTCATGGTGCTGGCGTGCAGACGGCTGTCCAGCGAAGGACCGGTCATGGGGGAATTCCTCTTATTGTCTTTATTCTCGGTGGCCGGACGGCGTCGGGTCACTGGGTTGTGACTGACCTTAAACCAGCAGAGGGCTTAGTTCAACATGTGAATTATAAACCCATTATGTGGGATTTATAGCCGAATCGAAAAAGCCCTGCACAGTGGCCGGGCTATCTGGGGAAAACGTCTCTGCCCCTTGAGCTTAGAAACATCAGCTCGCCCACCCGCATCTCCTACACATTTGCTGAACATATTTCGATGTAATACCCCAGCTAAAAATGCCTCTGGCCAACAGAAATGGTGCAATATCAAATGATTTGAAATGGAGTGCATCAATGAAATGGTTGAAGGGCGTGATTCTAGGCGTAGTTTTTCTAGGAGTCGCCGGCGGCGCACTGGGTCTTTACTACGTCCTTCCCCAATACGACGTGGTCCTCATCACCGGAGGTGAAGTTAAACGCGTTGACGATGACGGTGTCATCAATGCTGAGAATCCAGCGGACGGTCCAACACGTGACGTTTACTTCATCAACACTGAGCATCCGGAAAACAAGAAGGTCATGGTGTATCGCAACGAAGATACGGGCTGGAGTTTTCCTTGGTACTTCAAATTTGACTCAGCTGACATTCAGGCGAAGGCTCAAGGTTACTCACGGGATACCCAGCAACTGGCACTTATTCGGTACTATGGCTGGCGCATTCAGATCCTATCGGTATTCCCCAACATTACTGATATCGAAGCCACCGACACGCGGGACGAACCATTCCCATGGTTCAACACGCTATTTTTCAGCGTAATAGCACTGGTATTGGTTGCTCTGTCTATCACTGTGAAAATACGCAGGCGGCCACGATTCAAAGTGCCCTCCAATTGACAATTGACGCGACCCGGCCGGGTGTGTGCAGCTGACCTGCTGCTGCAGACGCCCAATCAAAATATGTAGATCTACCGGCGTGTCAGCATCAGGTTGCTGGCCTTAACCAACGCTTTTCACTGACCAATTCGCGCTTTTCCAAATATGAAAAACCCGGCCTAGGCCGGGTTTTTGATTTTCGATGCAGATCAGCTGCGGGCCTCATCCTGCAGGTCGTTCAACTCATCCAAAATGTCCTCGTCTTTGTCCTGCATTGCTTTCGCCATATCCATCTGCAGGTCGTTTTGAACCCTAACGGCTTTCATCGCCAGCTTCTGCCCATCCTTGGAGCCCATTATGATGCTCATCGCGTTCGCAGGGTTTTTATTGGCCTTGATCATCAAGTCGAGTTCGTCCGAGTCGAACGTATCCGCGTACACATCTACCATAGTCTGCTTCAGAAATTTCAGCGGGATTTTGTCTTTGACAACTGTCTTGATCTGATCAGGTTTCACATCGCGAAACTTTGGCGCGTACCCGGCTGCTGCGGCCTGAACGATCAGGCCGTAGTTGGCATCCACGTTCATCATCTCGACCAACTCTTCTGCTTTATCCTGGCTCGAGCCGCACCCCGTCAGAAGGGCCGCGCAAATAGCAGTGAGGGTCCAGTTGGTAAAGTTGTTCATCATTTGTCCTGTCCAGGGCTGCATCAATAGGGCGACAGCGCGCACGGCTTTTTTCGAAGAAACCCCTTAGATGAGTTCCCAAGTACCATTGGCCTGTTTGCAGAACGTGTTCTGCTCTTGCTCAGTGTTACCGTCCGCCGCTTTCAGGCTCACGGTCACCGGTCGGCATGATGTTTCAGCAACAACCTGCTGAGTCGGCAGCGAGGGGATCGAGTCGAGGTCAAACGCCTTGGTTTCTTTGTCCGCCGCAACATTCATCTCGTCGAGATTTACCGACTTAAGATTATTAGCCGCAGCTTCAGACTTGGGAGAAACCAGTGATTTGCTGATGTAGCCGACGGTCACACCCTTACGGCCTACAAGAATCCAGTCGCCAGTGGAGCCAACCGCAGTAAACTCCGTGCCTGGCTGCAAGCCACCCACTTTCTCAGCACCCTTATTCGGTGCCGCGCGAACATTGGAGCTGCTGTTGGTCACGTATTGTTCATTGATCAACTTCATCGACGGTACGGCAGTAACTTTAGGGGCACGCTTCACTTCAACCGTTTTGCTCTGCGTGAACTCTTTGCCCTGTTCGATTTTCGCACTCGCGCCCGAGTGAGCCGAAGTCCAGGACACGGGTTGAGTAGAATTACTGGCCGACGAATTTAAAGCTTCTTGGGTGCGTAGCGCTAATGCCTGCTTATCTTGATCATCAAGCATCGAGCCAATTTTATTACCGATGAAAGCACCGATTGTGCTCGTCAGCAGCACCGCGACAATCTTGCCATTGCCCTTACCAATGAATGCTCCCGCGACCGCGCCTGCTACGCCGCCGATCACAGTTCCGGCCTGCTTTTTATTGAGACCCAGTTGAGCGCATCCAGAGCTTGCAGTAATAGCCAATGCCAAGACTGTGACTAGAAACCTTTTGTGCACGTTGACTCTCCCTATTTGTAATTTTTTCATTCTGCTTTGAGCAGAGGCTTTGTGATGTTGTAGAGCATTGCTTCTGCGGACATGGCCCATCTGAAAACCTTGGCCAGCAACAGAGGTTGTTTACCTGAACCACTGAACGCATCCGAGTACCCGGTGCTGTCCACAATCTTGTTTCCGATGGCGAGGGGGACTATAACGATGAGGGCAATGGCGACTGCTCGCGCCAGACGATTACGCCCTTGCACCTGTCTGAGTGCTTCAATGCCTGAGATGATCAAGACCACGAGACTGATTGCACTAAAGAACAACCCGCTGAGAAGCGAAAATGGAATGAACCACATGTTCTTTAAGACATTCAGCCCCTCTGGCCCCCGTATGTCGGTGTGCGCAACATCGAATGCCATGTTGCTGGCGATCCCTGGCAAGTAGGCCTGAAATTGCTCGTGGGTAGCCAAAAGGTTCATTCCTTTGACGTAGAGAGGGCCGAGCGCGGTCTTTGCCATGTAGCGAACCTCAACAGTGTTCGCAATTGCTTCTCGAGTTCTTACACCTGGATTAATTGAGCGGGCGTATTCATCGGCCGTTGGGGTATAGCCCAAATCCTCTCCAGGTTTTGGCCACTTAATCGGCGTCCAATCGTTGCCCGGAATTCCAGCCGCTCGTAACCCCTCGAGTTGTACATACACTCTTGTGATGTCACCTATGTTTAGCACGACAGTTTCCTGAAGCCGCTCGTAAAGGGCATCACTATTTCGTTTCGCGAAACCCTGGAACACCGCTACAGAGAAACCTTGGAAGTTCTTATCGATTTTCTCGACATAGGAGCTCTGTACGCTCATCAGGACCCCCAGGTTTGCTATAAACGCCTTACCCTCTCCCTGGTCTTTGAACTCCTTGTACGGGAGGTTAGGGATGGTCAGTGTGTCGTACAGCAAGCCTTTCTTGGTGACGTACGCATACAGACTGCTGACGCGCAGGGAGGTTGGAAATTGCTCGGCGATCCAGTCTGGAGCGGCCCCCTGAAACCACCACGAAAGCGGCGTAACAAGTGCCGTGGAAACTGCGAGCGAAATCCACAGAACCCGCCCCTTTCCTTGATAACGGTGATAGCAGATCCGCCACACGAGCAGACACATGCTGGTGGCCGCCAGAACCTGGCTGTATAGCTCAAGGACTTCGAGTTTCTTCAACGGAATGTCTGCACCCGCCATGTTCAAGAGTTCGGCGTTGAACAGGAGACTGCAGATCAAATAGAGGGCGTTCAGGATTACAAGAGCGATAAGCATCCAACTGATCCTTGTCAGAAATTCAAACGTCGACCCCTGACGCCTAGAGCCAGCGCATGCGGGGTGTAGCATAGTGCCACCTAGCCTGGAGCAGCACCACTCAAATGAAACCTGCGACGGCTACAGCCCGTCGCGGAACTCGCCTTTAGTTCAGCGCAGTCATATCCATTGGTGTTATTTCAACAAAGCGCGCGGAACGATCGAGCTTCGCAAGCGCCCCGCACGACTTAAGGGTGGAGGCTGGGTCAATGGCCTCCAGACGATTGAAGTCCAGCGCGTCCCACTCAGGACGAGTAACCAGGGCAGAAATCACGTAGTGATCCTCAATCGTCCCATTCGCCGGGTTGTCTCTTTGGATGTAACCCGACACCAGTACCTTTTGAATTCCAGGTAGAAGCGCCAAAACTTCGCCGACCACACGAAACAAAGAGCCATAGCAGAGGGCGACGAAATCCCGACGCACTTGCGCCTCAGTGCGGTTCTTGAACGTCAGCTTGCCGTTGCCACGTGCCTCGGCAATGCGTCGAGGCACATCACGTTCATCTGGAAGATCGACATCAAGTGCGACGCCGGTTACGTCTTGTGAGAACTCGTAACTGACCTGTGTTTGCTTGGGCCAGGCAATTCCACTCAAAACGTAATCAAGCGCCTTCTCCATATGAGCGCTGAATCCACGTGCGGCTAGCCGAAAGGATTTTTCGATCTCCGCGCGCTCAAATTCGTGTGCATCCCGCGTCGCCTGCCAGACGTTCAGGTCCTGGCGGTATTGTGCTTCGGCGGTTTCTGCATCTCGCTCCATCTTGGCGCTCCGCAGGAGCATCCGATCCATCAGCCCTGGTGCCTGCTGAGCAGGTAACCAAGGGGCATCTATGGAGAACGGGCCGGGGATGACAGGCTGTGACCCCGGGCGAGGCGTCGGAAGGTGTACCCCCAAGCAGTCATCAAGATCGCGATTGATTTTTTCAGCAGCTTTTTCAAGCAAGTCCTGGATTGGCCTCGCGTTCTCGGATTTAACCCGTTTAACGATTACGGGCGGGAGCTCGTTATCGTCCATGTCGGTAATCAGCAGGCAGCCATCGTCGGACACCTTAATTTTAACCTGTCCTGAGTGCCCTCCTCCTGCACCGCCGTCTTGCGCTTCATTGGTTCGTGAGGGCCTGTCGAGACGCTCGCGATAGGACAAGCCTGTGCCGGGTATTGCGGCATTGAGATAAGTACCGTTGCGTCCCATGGTCATGCTCAAGCCCCGAGGGCCTATCGATGTACTGACTCCCGAGCGACTGATGTTAAGACGGACCCCTGGCATAATCGTTATCCGCTTGCTGAACCGAAATCCCATGCGTGCTCCTTGATCCATTTTCCTGAAAGGCCACGGCTTACCACGGCCATTGATCATTAACGGCTTAGGTTCGACCGGCGATGTAGTCATCGATCGAAGATAACTGACGGTTGCGATACATCCGGGCCCATGGTTTTTTTGGAAAAACTTGCGGCCTTCGTAGGGAGCGAGCATTGGATGACGGCATGCTGGCATGCGGCCCATTTGAACACGACTTTTTTGAGCTAGATCATATCGGACTCAAGAAAAAGCTGGTTGCGCGCATCAGAAAAGGGTTGGGCGTCACCCAAAAACCATCGTGCAAATATTCCCGGACGCATCTTTTCATGACGATCGATTAGGTCATCAATCACTTCGTTTCCAGCGTTGACAATTCGCTCGTATCCGTCATGGCCAACGGATTTCGTCAGGATCTTCTTCTGGCGGTCTAGGTTGCTACGCGCAAGCTCGAGCATGACAATGTTCGTATCCTCCCAGGTTGCTTTCGCAATCATTTGTAAAACTGCCTGTGCAATTTAAACGGTAATCCTGAACGGCATTGCTAGTATTGAAGTCGTGAGAAAAACCGCAGCCCGACAACACGACAATAGCCGCGACTGTCATTGAGTGTTCGTAGTCTGGCACACAGAGCCTCGGCCAATTTTTCATCAATGAAATCGACCCATAGCGGATACTTAACGGCTCATTAAGACGTGCGGGAATGTCGTAGGGTGCCAGTGCTTACGGCAAGTCATGCGTATTCCCGCACTTTCGGGCTCTGCTAGAAGTTCCACTCCTCAGCCCGAACTAGCTGGCAGAACGGCCCATCAAGAGTTGCATTGTGATGAGCGACGATTTTCTCAGCTTTCATCACTGCCGTGTCTGAACAGGTATGGCCTTCGGCGATGAGCACCGCATCGAAGCCTAGATCACGAGCAGCACGGCAGGTGCTGTCGACGCAGTATTGAGTTTTCATCCCAGTGACTACCACACCGGTAGCGCCGCAAGAGCGCAGATTGTCAGCTAGGTCGGTCATTTCAAAGGCGTTGGGCCGCCGTTTTTCGAACACCACTTCTCCACCCAGCAACTTCAGCTCCTGTGCAACCATCGTAAGCGGGCTGCCTGGTTCAATTGGAGATCCAGCGGGCCCGATGTGGCGAGCGAGAAAAATCGGAGCGCCTGCGCTACGTGCCTTGTCCATCAGGGTATTCAGTGTTTCCAACAACTCTTCGCAGCGCCATAGTTTTTCAGGGCCGTGAACAAGCCCGACTTGGATATCGAGTATCAACAGGGCGTACATGGGTGCATCTCCTTGCGTTTGAGCCAGCGACACAAGGGCATAAAAAAGGCCCTGTCCATCGCTGGCGGGCCTTTGAAGTTCGTCTGCTATCGGCTCACGAAACCTCGCACGCTCCGCTTTCAGCGGTCGTGGTGGTGGTGGTGGTGGTAGTCGAGGTGAGGCAATAGGTAGTCATGAATCGACACTAGCAATATCGCAGCGAGCTGACAAGCCAAGATACTGGAGTGAGTGTTTTTGGCAGCTGGGGTAGTTTAAGTTTACGGATATCAGGCCTTGTGTAACTCAGGCAGGCTGCCAGTTATGCGGCAGCAACTGGTCTATTTCGCTCGCCCGCCGCGTCGACAGGCGCGTGAGTACGTCCTTCAAGTGCGTGGAAGCTCAGCCGGCAATGCAGTGGGCCTGGGCTTCTGCTTTTTCTCGGTCGCCGCTGGTGCTATTTGCAAGACTTGAAGCTCGGCTTCAATCGTTGCGATATCGGTATCAATCAGGTCATCGATCAAGCTGGCCTGTTCAGGATTCATCTGCTCGCTGCGTTTGGCGAACTTCAAGCGCTTGAGCTGTGCGATCTCGTGGGTCAGCTTCTCAATGATCGTCTGGTCGTGGTTGGGTAAATAACTTGGACGGACGGATACGGTTGAGCGCGCAATTCCGGCAGCCTTCAAAATTCCGTAGACAAGAAAAAGCCCCCTACTTGTGGGGGCTTTTTCAACCCTTGCGGGTTAGCCGATGCTCACGCCATGAGCTTCGGCCAGAGGCTTCAGCCCACCAGCGAAGCCTTGGCCGATCGCCTTGAACTTGAACTCTTCGCCAGCGCGATACAATTCGCCGAAGATCATTGCGGTTTCGGTAGAGGCGTCCTCGCTGAGGTCGTAGCGAGCCAACTCTTGACCATCAGCTTTGTTTACAACGCGAATGTAAGCGTTGGCAACCTGACCGAAGCTCTGCTTGCGTGCGTCCGAGTCGTGAATGGTCACAGCGAACACCAGTTTTTTTACTGCCGCCGTCAGGCCAGTCAGCTTGACGGTGGCTTGTTCGTCATCACCTTCGCCCTCGCCAGATTGGTTGTCGCCCATATGCTCGACCGAACCGTCAGCAGATTTCTTATTGTTGTAAAAGATGAAGCTATTATCGTCCAGCACTTTGCCGTTCTCGCCCACGATGAAGATTGAAGCGTCGAGGTCGAATTTGGCACCGTCAGTAACTCGAGCATCCCAACCTAGGCCCACAACTACTTCAGTCAGACCAGGGGCTTCTTTAGAAAGTGAAACGTTGCCGCCCTTAGCAAGTGAAACTGCCATTTGTCTTTCCTTTTCAATTAGTTAGGTACGGCTTAAAACGCCATGCCATAGTTGTTTGCCAGAGCTTTCAGACCGCCGGCATAGCCTTCGCCAATGGCGCGGAATTTCCATTCAGTCCCGTTGCGATACAGCTCAGCGAAAACCATTGCGGTCTGGGTCGACGCGTCTTCAGCCAAGTCATAACGAACTACTTCAGCACCAGTCACCTCGTTGACGACCCGAATAAACGAACCACCGACCTGACCAAAATTCTGCTTACGGGCGTCTGCATCATGGATGGTGACGATAAAAACCACTTTATCCACGTCGGCAGGCACACGGCTCAGGTCGACCTTGAGCACTTCGTCATCTCCGTCGCCTGCGCCGGTACGATTGTCGCCGGTATGCTCAACGGAACCGTCAGTGCTCTTGAGCTGGTTGTAAAACACGAAATCGGCTTCGCTTCGGACTTTGCCGTTTGCACCCAGCAGCAGAGCGCTCGCATCCAGGTCAAACTCAGCACCGTCAGTAGCGCGAGGGTCCCACCCAAGGCCGACCAGAATTTTGGTCAGGTTTGGGTCTGTTTTGGACAAACTCAGATTTCCGCCTTTCGAAAGTGTCAGGGCCATGATTTGTATCTCCTTGTGATGGGTGCTTCTCAGTTGTTTTCGGGTTGTACTTCTTCTTTGCCTGGGAAGATCAGGCTTGCGATGACACCTATTACCAAGACGACCAAAACGATCATCAGGCTGGTGTTTGCATCAATTGTGTAGCCGTGGTTGAACATGTGGTCGGTCGCATTCAGACCCAGCTTAATCGCGATGAAGAACAGTAGAGCAATCACCGATTTTTCCAGATGGACCAGGTACCGTTTCAACGCTTCAAGTACAAAGTACATGGTACGCAAGCCAAGGATGGCGAAAAGCATTGCCGAGTAAACGATCAAGGGTTCACGGCTTACCGCGATCACCGCCGGCACCGAGTCAAACGCAAAAAGGATATCGGATACTTCGGCAACAACTAGGCAAAGGAATAGAGGTGTAGCGAACAGCGTGCCCTTCGCCGCTAGGGTCATGCCTTTGTTTTCTGGTTTTTGCAGTTCAACCTGCAGCTCTTTACGGGTGACGAAGAACCTATTGCCGTGCAGCTTTGGCCAGACCGGGAACAGCTTTTGCGCGAAGCGGTAGGCCATATGCTTGGAGTAATCCTCCTCCTCTTCGTCATTACCACCCGCGCGCAGCATCATAACCGCAGTCCAGGCAACGATCACTGCAAAAACCACTTCAACCCACGGCCCGAAAGCCAGGAGCCCAGTACCGATGGCAACGAAAACACCGCGGAAAACGATCGCGCCAATAATACCCCAGTAGAGAACGCGGTGACGGAGGCCGTCTGGCACTTTGAACCAAGCGAAAATAGCCATGAAGACGAACAGATTGTCCACACTCAAGACTTTTTCAAGGGCATAACCAGTGACGAACAAGCTGGCTACATCGGGGCCGTGTTGAACGTAGAGGAAGCCAGCGAACGCCAGCGATATCGCGATCCAGAAGATCGACCAAATGGACGCCTTAACTAGCGATACCGGCTTGTCGCCGCGGTGCGTGACCATGTCGAGTAGCAGCGCGCCGACGGCGAGCCCTACGAAAACCGCCATGGTCAGGGGAGGAAATCCGATGCTAGTTTCCAAGGTAAAGCTCCTTAAAGATCGAAGTCAGCTGGGTTCAGATCCAGCTCGGCGCACACCAGGCGACACGCGGCCTTTTCTTCAGCGTCGAAATCACCATCCGAGGCACCAATAGCGCACCCAACGCGAACCAGCAGGCGGGCCGCACCGGGATCATTTTTGATCTTGCTGATAATCTTCAGCGCTTCGGCTTGACCAATCTGGAAATCAAATTCGAATTTTTCGCAGTGAGCCGTGAACGATTTGATTACGTCCGCCATGTCGAAGACTTTCAACTCAGGCGACTGGCTGATGAAGGCTGCCATTTTCTGCTTTTCAGCAGCCGACACGCCTCCGGACGCTGCGGCGATTAGCGCGCAGTTCGCCGTCATGGCGTTCATAAAGTTGGTATTTTTGTACTTCGTCACCTCAGTAGATAATTTGTCACGGGCAGCAGCCACGTTGTTTTTAAGCCATGAAAGCATTTGGGTCTTCCTCAGAGAGCGGGGCCAAAGGACCCCGCCGAATAATTTATTTAGAGCCAGCTCGCCAACTCATGCCCCAGCTGTAAGCCTTGTCCAACTGCGAGTGACCCCGATGGAAGTCGACACGCCGGGAGACCTTCACGGCGCCTTTATCATTTTCAAGCATCGCAATGGCACACATTCCTTCACGGCCGCCTTCTTCGTTGAGGCGAACCTCAATCTCGGGCTGGCCAGGAATGAATATCGTCACGACACCGTCGGTTTCCTTCCAGTTGGGAGCCCCTTCGTAGATGAAAGCAAAGACCAAGATGCGCTTGACCTCATTCCACTGCTGCCCGTTGATGTGCAGCCATTCACCACCGTCAACTGAACCCGTGCGGTCGTCACCCATCAGCTGGATATACGGTTCACTTTTCAAACTGCCGAACGAGTTGCCCAGGGCTTGAACAACGCCTTTGTAGCCGTCCTGCATCTCAAAGAGACAACCTACGTCCAAGTCGATGGATTTACTGGATTTGAAGAAACCACCGCTCTTCCCTTTGTTCCAGTTCAAGTTGACCTTGATTTCACCAAATCCTGCAGCAGTCTTTTCAAGACTGATCGTCGAACGAGTCTTGTCGAGGGTGATTTTGGTCAGGCTGATCGTCGGCTTCGCAGCTGGAGGTACAGTTGGTGCCGGCGGCGCAACTACTGGAGCAGGCGCAGGGGCAGGGGCAGCCACGTCGACACCGAAATTCTTGGCCAATGGTTCAAGCCCGCCGTTAAAGCCCTGTCCAACACACCGGAATTTCCACTCACCCTGACGACGATAAAATTCGCCAAGGATGAGCGCGGTTTCCTTCATGCCGCTAGTTGGGATCTGAGCTTCAATCCCACCAGACACGGCAACCGACAGTTGCGATACGCGTTCGAAGCTGGCTTTGTTTTCGTCGATCGTAGCGGTCAAAGCCACTTTCTCAATCACAGCTTCCAGACGGCTCAGATCCAACGTAAACACAGCGCGGCCGGAAGACGACTCAGTGAGTTGCACAGCGCCACCCAAGATGCTTGTTTGGCCGTAGAAACACATGTCCGAATCGCCACGAACCTTGCCCGAGGCACCGAGAATGAAAGCAGAAACATCTATATCTGCCCCCGGGATTGGAGAGTAATTGACATCAACTCGAAGCTGGCCGCTGGCAACCGGCGCGTTTCCACCAGGTACGAGGGCCGGCATTAGCTGAGCGCCTGTACAGCGAGGCTCACCAAGTCGTCCGCAGTCCGACCGTTGGTGGTCGTGCCGATTGCTTTGAAGTCCCAACCGCCGTTCTGCCGCGACAGGCTGGCCATGACTATGCCGGTGTGGCGACCACGCTCTGAAAGGTTGAAGCGGGCAAGTTCCGAGTTGTTGGCGGCATTCACAATACGGCAGTAAGCGTTTTCCACTTTCTCGAAGTTTTGGCCAGTGAAGCTGTTCACCGTAAACACCAAGTGCTGAACGCTGGCAGGGAGGCGCTGGAGATCCACACGAATAGTCTCGTCATCACCGTCGCCATCACCGGTCCGATTGTCACCAGAATGTTGGATCGAACCATCGCGCGACTGGAGCTGCCTGAACCACACCAGGTCAATGGGTTTCAGGCTGCCATCCAGGAGAATGCAGGAAGCGTCCAGATCGATCTCCCCTCCATTGCCCATCAACTTGCCCAGGAAGCCGGACTTCGCCGCGTCCCAACCCAGGCCGAGACCGATACTGGTCAAAGCGCTACCGGCCGTTTTTTCCAGAGAGATGGTTTGTTGTTTGCTCAGGGTAAGTGCCATCTTGTTACGCTCCTTGTTGATCGTCAGTATTCGCGTCGCGATCGAATTTGACCGCTATTTGCTGGTTGGTATGAGCAGCGACGCCCACGCCTGGTTTAACGCCAATGGCTCCCCGCAGCCGCAGACGGCGCCACGCAGGATGAAAGTATCGCCAGTGAGCTTCTTGCGCTGCGCTTAGCAATTCATAGTCTCCACGTGTATCTCCCCATGCCCTCAATCGGTATTGGGTCAAAGGTCCATACACTGCTTCAAGCCTTAGTACCTTGTTTTCGCACCTGCAGTTGTTGCCGGCAATTCGCCCGGTTAAAACGCCGGCGACTACCTCCAACTCGGTACCGATTAATTTGATGCCCAAGCGATCAGCGAATGGTTTAAGAATTAGAGCCGGAGATGCAGAACAGAGCGTCACCTCTGAGCCCGACTCAAGCTCGGCGACGACCGAACTCAACCCGGAGGGCCGCATAAGCTGAAACCAAGACACTGCGCAGAAATCCACAGCTTTTTTGCTCACCCATTCAGCGTCAACACCGGTCAGGAAAGTGCTGACCAATCGTGATTTGAGCTCGTCACGCGTCATTCGCCGGGCGAGGAAACTAATGCTTGGTAACGCAAGCATCAATACACGCCGGCTAAACTCACGACGTCCAAAAGCAAACTTCAGAAATGGGACAAAACTGTCATGCCGAGTAAGAGTTCCGTCAAAGTCAAAAACCGACAGCACTTTTTCCCCTCGAGTCTCAAGCCCAAGCACTTTCTCTTTCATCGAGCCACCTCGGCCAAACGAATCGGTGCGTCGCCGTGCACTGCATCGGGTTGCCGTACACCGTGCCACTCAGCGCGTTCAAGGATTTTCACCGCCCATTTGAAATGGGTTGCAGGCTCACACATCACGTCGTTGTGCTTGAATACGGCTGGGGCGATATCGCTGAGAATCAATTTCGCGCTGTTGAGATCCTCGAGACTCACCCGCAGCATGTCCTGAATAATGCTGATTTGGCTGGGATGAATTGCCGTTTTACCAACAAGTCCATGAGCAATGTCGAGCTCCAACTCCTCACTCAGCAAATTCGGAGTGGCGAGTTGCTCAAAGACAGGCGCAGTGAGAGCAAAACCCTGCGATCCCATAACTCCGGCCAACATCGGAATGACGTATCCCATAGGAGTGCTGTAGAGAGTCGTTGCTGGATTACGTCGAAGCCCCAGGCCGCCCATTAGATCGTTTCCGCCTATGCGCAAGGCAATTATTCGGTGATTCAGGTTTGCCTTGAGGGCTTGGCCCAACTCGACCATCGCGACCGGATTGAATACGTCAGCGGTCTCCAGTGTTGGCATCAGGAACAGTTCAGGATTAGTCACCGCCTGCTCCCAGGCGCCGAGATTTCGCAACGTTAACTTCGGAACTACGAACCCATCGACGTGCTTCATCAACGGCCAATCATTCAGCACCGCCGCCATCCCCGAGTCTCGGGGTCGAACGAACAGCAAAGGGCCGTCCGCCGGGCGACCACCACGGTCGTTGATCGCCGATAGCAGGACATGAAGGTTGCTCAGTGCCGTTTCTACATCGATGGCTGCTACAGCGTCTTCGAGACAAACCACCAAAGAACGCAGCTCCGGTAACTTGCCACGGAAAACCACATCCAGCAGATCTACCCGAGTTGCAGGCATGTAGAGAGTCGCACCCAGCGCACAGGGCGATAGGATCTTCATCCGCTCACACTCCGAATGATGGTCACTGCTCTGTAAGGCCCCAACGCGTCGCCAACCTCCTCGACAGGAACGCCGGCACTTTCAGTCAGGTGCATTAATAGCTGCACGTCGCTATCGCTACGATCGCGAACCAGTACATGGTCAGGAACGCGGCGCAACACTGCACGTGTTGCCTCAGCAATGCCCGGCTTAACCCGATTTAGATTGGTAATGTCAAAACGAGCGGCCAACGACTCAATCACATGCCGGGCTGCGGCTTGGAGTTCGAGTTGCTCGCTGTAAGTCCAAGGCGTAGCAGGTGCGACAGTACCCAGCGCTTTGCGATGAGTTTCAAGGCGCTCGATGAAATCGCGGGTCACATCGTGCATTTGCAAATGGTCGTACACGACACAGCCATGGAGGCCCCCATTGGCAGGCCAGATTGAACGTGAAACCAGACCCGACACGGTGGCCCCAAGAATGCCGGATGGAATGACCCAGTCTTCGGCTGAGGCGCATAGCCAGGCTCGACCGCATGGGTCCGCCAGAACAACCAGGCGCGGAGCTAGCGGAAACCGAGAGTCTCCATTGAGGCACCGTTGAATCTCGCCAGAGATTGCACCCTTACCGGTCCAGCCGTCGACGAAGACGATGTTCTCAGCGCCATGCGCCTTGACGATCGCTTCAAGCGCTACGGTGTCGATGCCTCGATCACGAACGATGCTGATGCCGTAATGGTGAGCGTCGCGACCCATGTCGATCAGTGCACGACGCAGCAATACACCCAGCGGCAGTCCGGCACGAACGAATGAAACCAGAACAATCGCATGGCCGGTACAGTCCTTATTCAAGGCCAAAGCGAGAGCCTGAACATCAGTGGCCATGCGGACACCGTTTTGTTGGAGCGAGCGCTCATAGAGTGCCTTGTGGACGTCAGTTGGTGCAGTCTCCAGGCTGATCATCTCGGAGTAGTGCTTCTGCTTCGATTGAATCAGGCGCTCCTTCTCTTCGAGGTCTGTTACCTCCATCCGCACAGGCTGCAGCAGGAAGTGGACGTCGTTGGGAAGATAGCTACCGCTACCCACAGTGTTCAGGTCAGCCATGGGGAGAGTCATTCCGTTTGATCTCCAACTAACCTGGCCAGTTGGCTGCGCGCCGGAGTCGCCCACATATGGCATTCATCCATGAAACCGAGGTCAGTAATGCTGTCGCCAAAGCCAAGCACTGGCCGGTCACCATTGATCTCACGATCGCGGCGCAGCAGTTCCTGGACAGCTGCCTTCTTGGACAACCCCGTCGGCAAAAAGGCGAGATTGTTGCTGTTCGTGTGGATGTGCATACCATCCAATAGACCCCGGGCCCGGACTTCTTCCAGCACTGTTTCCAAGACGTCATCATTGGATTCGTTATGCTTGGTCACCACGTAGTTGCGCAGACCTTCCTCTTCAACCACCCAACCGCGCAATGAGATGCCGAGCGCTTTGCCGATAGCCAGCGTCTCGGCGCTCAACTCCGGTAGTCGGCGCTGGAAGTCGACTAAAACTACGCTCATGTGTGATTGCCATTCCTGATCGAGCTTTCCATCGGGACCGAGAATCACGCCGCCATGGGAACAGACAGCGCCGTGGGCAAACGGAAGCCTCACCCGACGGAATGCCTCGATACTACGAGCTGTAACGGGCACAACATCTGTCGAAGACAGCAACCATTCGAAAAGGGATTTTTGGACGGAACTCATATATCCGTTTGGCTGACCTTCAATGTCGAAGGTTGCGGGATGACGTGGTGTACCCTCCTTCATTTTGCGTGCAGTCTGGAACAGAGTGTCGTCGAGGTCGGCCAAGACCAATGGACGATTATTGACCATCGACAATTACCTCCGCGTTCAAGGCTTCAACAAGTTCGGCGGGGACTGCTTGTGCCGGTGTTTCCGCACAGATCAGCACACGATCGAATTGACCCGGGCGCACGTTGTAGAGGTAATTAGGAATGCCGAGGCCATAGTTGTCCGAGAATGAAAGGGCGTGACCGATGGCGTGGCCCAAGGCGATCGGGGAACGACTTGTAGAGCTGAAATGCACATCGCCCCCCAAACGTTCCAGTCGTTCAGCAAGCAGGAATGGACGCCATACAAACTCACTGGTACCAACTACGAGAATGCGTTCTCCCTCCTTGATCTGCAGGTCGGGCGCCAGGCTGTCTTCAACTTCGCGAACACCAAGACGGCCCCAATCATTTTTAGGGGAAAGCGGCCACTCGCCTGCTGCGACGGTGCCAACCGATGGCATCACCGGCAATGGAGCCTCTACGTCCTCATGGAATTCGTAGGAACCCTGCAACAAAGAAACCTGGTGCGCGGATGCGCCAATGGTGTTGCGGACAGCATCGCGGGACCAATCCGTCAGCACGCAAGTCACGACTTGCTCAACCTGGGTCAGCCCAGCATCAACCAACGCACGGTGCAGATTGATAAACGTTTTTCCGGTAGAGGCTTCGTCGTCTACCAATACCAACGAACGGGCATTGAGCATCATTTCCCGAACATCAAGATCGACTGGCAAATGTATCAAGTGAGCACTGGCGTGGCTGTGCTCCTCTTCAAAGCGTGTGAAGAGCTCGGTACCCGTCGGGTGTCGGGTACTGACCAAATAAACCGTGTCAGGGCGAGTAGCACTGAAGGCTCTATGAACGCCAGCGCCCAAGCCAACGGCTGTCTCCGCCATCCCGATCACGAGCACCGGACCGGGCAAATTTGCTGGAATTTCCGCTGCCAGGCTTTCGAAACTTACATTCATAACAGATGGGCGTACGGGGATATGACGGCCCAGTACTTTGGACACGAACAAAAACGCACGCTTCGGATTGTGACGCTCGGCAAAGCCGAACAAAGAGTTCGGGGCGATGAGTGATCCATCTACTTTCACTTCGAGCATTCCGCGCATCAGTTGCGCGCTGAGCGCTTGTGTACCTGCGTTACTTTCCATGAACAACATTCCTAGGTATGCGTGAGGTCAAACCCGCAGGTTTTCAAGTCAAATTAGAGGTCAGAAATTCCGGGCTTCGACACGCCACAGAGACGACTGAACATCACGCGCCAGCTCAGCCGTTGTAAAAGTTTTTCCAGTAGGCGTTTTTCTGGAATCGACGCGGCAAGCCTCAAGGAATGACAGGAGGAGCGAAGCCTTAATGGCAAAGTTCATGTTCTGCGCGTCTTGCACTGTTGAAGTTACCAAGCCGACAACCCCTCCTGTGCAGTCGAACAGCGGGCTACCACTGGAGCCAGGTTGAATGGGGGCTGTAAACTGAAACAGGCTTGCATCGTTATGCAACCCGAACAATCCTGAAACTCCACCCTGAGTCACCTGCACACCCCCCCCCGCAAAACCGGAGAGTGGGAAGCCCAAAGCGACTACACTTTCGCCCAGGTCGCAGCCAAATCCTTCTCTAAAGGTCACAGGGTTCAGGGCCGGGGATTCCAGCACCCTGAGAAGCGCTATGTCATTTCGTCGATCAACCACCACGGGCTCGGCGCGAAAACGCCCTTCGAAGGAAGATATGTAAATTTCCTGCATGCCTTCAACTACGTGAGCGCAGGTTAAAACGTGACTGGGGGAAATTGCGAAGCAGGTGCCTGTTGCACCATTAGCGGGACGGTCAACATCGGACGGGCTTGTCCGCGCCTTAGGGTGAGCATCATTGATTTCCAGCCCGATGCGGCGGCCAAACGCGGCAAGGCCATAGGCTGAGCCTTCGGCCAGCCCACGAAACTTCCATTGTTGATTACGGCTGTAGAACTCGCCGATGATGATCGCCGACTCGCCGTTTTCGCCAAGATCCAAGCTGTAATCGATTTGGCCATCTACCTGCAAACGCAAAGTCCGAAGGTCGCTCACCGGGCCGACAGCGGAGTAGGTGTAGACCATGAGCAGAACGCGATCACTACCTTCGGGCAGCGATGCCAGATTCAACTTACAGCCGACTTTGTCCTTGTCTCCACTCCATTCCATCCAACCATGGACAGTTTGGAACAGCGCGGGCTCGCCTGTGGGACGTCGTTTATCGTCGACCGGCAATATCGCGACCGCAGCATAGTCCCCGAATGCCGAGGACTTGCCGCATTCCAGAGTCCATTCACTCCGTGCGCTAGATATTGCGGTGTTTGCGCCAAGCGCCAGCACCATCATTCCTTGACTTCTCCTTGACTACTCGCATCTAAACAACAAATGCAGAATCGTATCAACAACATACAGGCAGTATCAGAATGATGCTACAGCCGCAACCGTGATACCTTTCACGCGAACGTTCGGCCGCCAGATGGTCTTCGGCTCAGGTAGGCCCAGCCGTCGGGCAGCAAAAATACCCGGCAAATTGGTGCCTGTAGCACGGGTGTAGCCGATACCACCTGAGTAGCGCGGGTTGATTTCCAATAAATGCGGTTTCCCAAACGCGTCGTCTCTGGTCTGCACATTCACAATGCCATCACAGCCGAAATGTTCAGCAGCTTTGAGCGCAAGTTCAACAGCGGGCCCTTCGCGATCAAAACTCTGAAACGCGCCCTCTTTTCGACGGCTGACAAAAGCAACTGCCCTCCCCGATTCGCAAACCATATCAATGGAGCACTCACTGCCAACCATGTAAGGCATCATGAGCATAGGTGCCGGGGTGTCACCCGCGCAGTAAGCGCGCATGTACATTTCGAAGTTAGTCTCTCGTGCGTCTGGGTCTGCAAAGCAACGAAACGGATCAGCGTCCGCTTTGAAACGCCAGAATCCCTGGCCATAAATACCTACCGCAGGTTTAACGCATACCTCACCAATTGCCGATATGGTCTCGTAAGCTGCGAACATCTCTTCGGCGTTCACAGCAGTGATGCCAGGCACGCAGGCCAAGCCAGCTTGCTCTGCTTCAGCGGTGAATCGGCTCTTGTCATCAACCCTGTCGAACGTGGACATGGACCTGCCACCGGTGACAAGCACAAGCGCCGCTTGTTCAAATCGTGCGCGAGCCTGCTCGAAAACGTTGCCGACACGTCCTGCTACTATGACCTTGATATTGTGAGCCAGAGCAGTAGCGATGACCCACTCAATTCGCTCTTCATTCTCTTTAGGTTCCATGAAACTGAAGTCAGCTAGTGAGGTAATCTCAGGACGGTCCTGGCGATGTGAAGCAAAAATTTTCACTTCTACCGGCAACGCCTCGCGCGCACCGATAATTACGTCACGCTGGCTGGATTGCCCTTCAAGAAACCAGATCATAAATTGCCTCGCTGAGTGATGCGCTCTGTTAGCAGCATTTGTTTGTATATCGACGCTGACAAATTCCGATTGTAGGACTGGAAAATAACGTCTCCAGGTAAAGCCTCAGGGCAAAAATTCACTAACGATTTCAACACCGTGTATCAAGCAAGCTGGATAACAAACCTGAGTGGCCGCAGGCTGTTCCGACTTTGCCCTGTGAGAAAATTAGCATTTGAGACCTGAATCGGTGGATAAATGTCAGGGCGAAGCAACAGCGAAAAGGCTGTGTAGTCAAGACTTGTTGTGGCACAAGCCCATTGAGCTCTAATAAATATGAATACGAAAAGCAGCTCTACTATTCCTATTCTGCTGGGTAATTAAATCAACAGTCCACCAGCAAACCATTTCAACATATGAAAACCTACACACCTAAAAATGGTCCTGCGGTTCCAGTCTCTGCCCCGTCGCTCGACCAGAAGCAGATATGACCACCATGTTGCACCCGCTATGCTGAGTAGGTTTCCATATAGCACCTCGCATGCCACAGCGGGCGCTGACTAAACGCCGCGGTGAACAATCAAAGGATTTGATGGGTGGGAGCGTGGCGAATCGAAGCGAGAATTTGATCAAAAACGAGCTCCACGCCCCCCATAGCTGCTCATGTCGAAGACATCTCCTCACGTTTCCCGAGTGAGCCTCTACCTCTTAGAGGCTGTACGCCAAAGAAGTGCAATATCGCGTGCGCGCTCCTGCAGCAGTCGAGGCGCTTGTGAGCAGGCATCCGCGAGAGTCATTGGACCGGAAACTAAAGCAAAGGCGGCGGTAATCGAGTGGTCGTAAAGTGCCTCATATCCTTCACCTAGGGTGCCGGCGAGAAGCAAAACCGGCACATCATGCTCACGCGCTATGCGTGCTACTCCGATGGGGGTTTTACCCCTCAGCGTTTGAGCATCACAGCGGCCTTCACCAGTGATCACCAGATCCGCCCCTTTAATCTTTTCCGAAAGACCAACTAACTCTGCGACGACTTCGACGCCGGGCCGAAAATTAGCACCAAGAAATGCCCTGGCCGCGAACCCCATGCCACCGGCAGCTCCTGCACCAGCAATGTCGCGTACGTCTTCGTCGAGCACAGAAGCACTACAGTCGGCAAAGCGGGCCAAAGCAGTATCCAGCAGTTGCACCTGCTCGCAACTTGCTCCCTTCTGGCGACCAAATACATGCGATGCACCCTGCGGGCCACACAAGGGGTTGTCGACGTCTGCAGCCACCTCAAAGAGGACTGCTCGGAGACGCGGATCCAGACCGGAGAGCTCGATGCGAGACAAGCTCATCAATGCCAGTCCGCCAGGTGGAAGTTCGTTTCCTCCAATGTCGTAAAAACCGGCCCCGAGTGCGCTTAACATTCCAGCCCCCCCATCATTTGTCGCGCTGCCACCGATAGTCAGGATGATCTTTTTCGCACCAGCATCCGCGGCTTCAAGAATCAGTTGCCCAGTACCAAAAGACGAGGTAATGGAGGCGTCACGGCTTGCTAAGGGTATTAGTTGAAGGCCGCTAGCTTCGGCCATTTCGATGATCGCCGTTTTGGTGTTGGGCAGCCACGCCCACCGAGCGGTAACAACGTCTCCCAACGGCCCATGCACTTTTGCCTCGCGTCTTTCACCCTTTACTACAGCGAGGATAGCGTCAACGGTCCCTTCCCCGCCGTCTGCCATAGGGCAAAGCACCAGCTCGGCATTTGGGAGTGCCTGTAGAAGGCCGCATGCGATCGCTTCAGCCACTCCCTCGGAACTCAAGCTGTCTTTGAACGAATCTGGAGCAATCACAATTTTCATAATTATTCTCAATCGGTGGGCGGACCAGGTGTAAAATACCTCATGAGATTAGTACCGGATTAGCGATTTTTTGTACACAATACTTGAGATTATTGAGTACATTTAATGGAAATAAATTAAACATGTTCATCGGACGACTCGCCACTTTGACCGGCTGCACACCCAAAGCTATCCGGCTGTATGAACAGATGGGCTTGATCAACGAGCCGCAACGCCAAGGTCGCTATCGGATCTACAACGCTCATCACGTGGAAATCGTTCACCTCATTCGCAAGGCGCAAAATGCCGGCTTCAAACTGGCGGAGATGAGCCCGCTCATCAGCGCCAAGAACCAGCTCAAGGCATTTCCATTGGCGCTAGCCAACGACGCCGTCGACGCCAAGCGCCAGCAAATAGACGAAAAAATCACTGAGTTGCAGGCGCTGGACCTGCACTTGCTCGAACTCAAGGAAGAGATGAACTCAATGTTCGGTCCTGCGACAGCTCCTGATAAGGCTGAGCTGATCGCCTGCCCAGATAAACCAACGCCGACCGCAGCACCTCCTCAGGCGGTCGCGGGTTGAATCCCAGCTCAGCCTTCGCCTTGACGAGGCTGTACTCCTGCCGAACTTCATGGAACATCCGCACCTGACTGACCAATAGCTGCGCAGGCTTGCCCGTCAGTTGCGCGGCCCGCTCCTGCAGCCAGGCGAGGCAGGCCAACAGCCAGCGCGGGGCTCGCGGTGGCTGGCGATAACCCGGCCACAGTGAATTTGCGGCGTCGACCAGATCGACGAGCGACGATGAGTGCTCATTCGCCAGAATATAGCGCTGCCCTGCCCGGCCCTTTTCAGCAGCCAGCATCAAACCCTGCGCCACGTCCCGCACGTCCACAAAATTGAAATAAAATCGCGGATCCAGCGGAAGCTGACGCAGCCTGACGGACTCCAGAAACCTCATGGTGTCGGTTAGCTGCGTTGCATTCGGCCCCACCATCGCCGAGGGCAACACCGACACCATCCACAGCCCCAGTTCGGCGGCAGTCCGCCAGGCCATTTGCTCGGAGAGAATCTTGGATTTGTAATAGGCGTTATCAGCCTCGTCATTCCAGTGTGTTTCATCCATTGCACTGCCGTCATGGCCGATCGCGGCGACAGAACTTACATAGACGACACGCTTGACGCCTGCCCGTGCCGCGGCCTGCAACACGACACGTGTGCCGCGCACATTGGGCTCTACAATCTCGGTTTGTGGGTGTTTGGCCCAGTGCTTGAAAACTGCCGCGGCTTGAAACAAGACGTCTACGCCGGTGAGTGCCTCGAGCATGGCGGGGCCGTCCAGCAACTCGGCGTAGACCAGTTCGCAATCGAGGCCGACAAAGGGCGTCGTTTGGGTGATGTCACGCACTCCGGCCCGGACTTTGTAGCCCTTGTTGAGTAGTGCCCTGACCAGGGTGTTGCCGAGGTGACCGTTGGCGCCGGTGACGAGACATAGTTTGCTCATTGAAGCTCCTTTTTCCTGGCGGTGAAGGGTTTTTCTTTCAGGATTGGGAGGATCGTAGAGTCTGTCCCTTGGGACAGAGTCAAGGCGCGGAGGATTTGAGTTTCGTGCTGAAAAACTGGTGTGGGTTTCAGTGTTTTTACCGATTAAACATCCTCCAGAACCCGTTTAAATAGCGGCCTGCTTACCTCCTGAAAACTACAAGAACTTGCGTCGTTGCCTACTGCAAAATTGCACTCCACTTGGCCGCCCGTTTGCATTCAACCTGACCAGTCATTTGCATTCGTTCTGAACACCGATTGCATCGGAATTGACCAACACGATTTGTAACCATCACCGGCAGAGAAGGGTCAAAAGCTGCCGGTGGCGACCGACAGGAAATGGCCAACTTTTGCCTATCGCCACCGCCACCGTTGGGGCGAAAATGATCGCATAAGAAGTTGCTGCACTTCCTTAGCAGCCAAAAAAGTCGAAGCAAAATGGGGCTAGAGCCGCATCAGGGGGAGCGGACTGAATGGATGGGTATGCAGCATGCCGAAAGGTGTCATACCCAACATGAGACGGCCTCCAACTAAGGCGCTTCGATGGATCTACGCGCCGTTTCAGATATGTGCTCCTCAGGATTTTACAAACGCCAGAAGGTCGGCATTCAGCCGTTCTTTATGGGTGTCGGTAATGCCATGAGGAGCGCCTTCGTAGACGATCAATTGGCTGTTCTTGATCAGTTTGGCCGAAGCACGGCCAGACGCATCGATAGGTACGATCTGATCGTCATCACCATGGATGATCAGTGTTGGCACATCGAACGTCTTCAGATCCTGGGTGAAATCGGTTTCCGAAAATGCCTTGATGCTGTCGTAAGTATTTTTGTGGCCACCCAACATGCCTTGCATCCACCACGCATTGATGACCCCTTGCGATGGCTTCGCACCTGGGCGGTTGTAGCCAAAGAACGGACCACTCGGGATGTCGATGAACAACTGTGATCTGTTGGCCACAAAGTCTGCGCGAATGTCATCGAATACTTTGATGGGCAAGCCACCGGGATTGGCTTCGGTTTTGATCATCAGGGGTGGTACTGCGGAAATGAGCCCGGCCTTTTTCACGCGTTTGGTGCCATGACGACCGATGTACCTCGCGACCTCGCCTCCACCCGTGGAGAAACCGAACAGGGTCGCGTCCTTCACATCAAGGTGGTCGAGCAACTGCGCCAGATCATCCGCATAGTGGTCCATGTCATTGCCGTCCCAGGGTTGGCTGGAGCGACCATGACCGCGCCGATCGTGGGCGATGCAGCGACAGCCGTTAGAGGCCAGGTGAAACATCTGAGATTCCCAACTGTCCGCGTCTAGCGGCCAGCCATGGCTGAAGACCACAACCGGGCCTTTACCCCAATCCTTGTAATAAATGTCTACGCCTTCTTTGGTGATAAAAGTACTCATGGTTTTGCGCACTCCCTTGGAGGTTTTCTGGGTGGAAGCGGGTGTAGCGGGTTGCGAAGCCGCCAGGCTCAAGCTCGGCAGCCAGGAGCCAATCGCCAGGACGGCGCTGCCCATGAGGAGCGTGCGCCGGGCTTGATCAATGTCGGATTTTCGTTTTGTCATGATGTCCTCGAACTGTTGCCATGGCTTAAACCTCACTGCCTATCGAGCAGTGGAATCTCGAAACTCACGAGATTCCACCGCGTGACCTCCTATTCCCACTCATCCCCGCTGGCAGCCGTCAACGGGAAAGCCAGGTTGGCCACGATCATCCGTTTGCCCTGGACCGCACCGCCGGATGGAAACAGCAATCCCTTGGGCGCACCGTCTGCGCCGATGCCCAGAAATTGCCCGACACGCGCCCTCACCCGCCCCTGCTCGTCGAGGGCGACCATCGCATCAGACTGATTAGACGCCACCCATAAAGAGCCATCGTGAAACAACAAGCCATCGGCCCCGAAAACACTTTCCGCGAGGACACTCACGGGCCCACCGAGCATGAGCATTCGCAACACACGACCATCGCCAGCATTGTTGATATAGAGCAAGGTTTCGTCGGCATTGAACGCGAGCCCGTTGGCGCCGAATGGCAATGTGGCTGTCGCGGCCAACAACGGATCACGGGCGATGGTTGATAAGGCGCAAGGCGCGCACGAGGTAGCCTTGTCGACGCGATAGATCGCGCCTTGAAAAGAGTCGGAGATGTACAAGTTGCCGTGACGATCGAAAACCATACCGTTAGGTCCGGGCATGCCCTTGGAATCAAAGGTGATCAAATCCTGGCTGCCGTCCGGATTAGCGACGTGGTGCGGCGGTGGCGCTGGGGGCGTCAGCGCGACGAATGTCAAAAGACCCTCGACGGGGGTTGCGGACGTGAAGTCGGCAGCTATGCGCTGCAATTTCGAACCACCAAAATTCAGGATGTAAATCTGGCCATCCTTGAATTCGACGCCAGTGAGTGGCGTCTGACCAAAGTGACGCTGGGCAAGCAGTTTGCCGTCGGCTGAGTAGCGCAGCAGCTGGTTGTTGCGCAATGTCGCGGGAGCACGTACGTCAAATGTGCCAATATAGACTTCGCCATTCAGCGGATTCACCGCCAAACCCTCGGGGTTACGAACACCTTCAGGCAGTTCGACGAAAGGTTTTACCGGCCCGTACATCACGTCCGGCTGCGCCGCTTCGAGCAAGCCGACCGGCAATAAGGAAAAGGCGAACACCACGGCCATGCAGAGCCTTATGCTCACTTCTGGCACTCCCATTACTGTGAGTCGGACGATCAAGCGGATTTGCTTACAGGTTCGACAGGCAAAGCATGCGCAAATTGATCAGGTGCTAACTACGTAAATTCGGCAAGTTGAACGGCTGCAAGCAATTATCAGAGCCCTACGCCGCCAAGAGAATATCTGGCGAATTTGCCTGTTTTACGTAGTTCCGTCCTCCAGATGGAGAGAATCTTTGCCAACTTGACCGAGCTTGATAGCAGGTTGAAATGGATAAGCCTCTGGCCATGCTCTTGATTAAAAATACTGTGCCGTCAACGGCGCGTGCCGGCTGGCAGCAAGCAAAGCGCCAAGCCAAAATCGCTAGGGTGATGGAGTTACTGAAACGCTACGACGAGCAACCTATTCGCCTGTCCGAGCTGTGCCGCCAGGCGGGTGTCAGCGAACGTACATTGCGCTCGATATTTAAGGAAGTGTTTTGCGTCGGCCCCAATCGCTACCTGCACATCCGCCGGCTGCACCTGGTCCGCGTAGCACTGTCGATAGCTAATCCGAATAGCGAGACTGTCAGCCAGATAGCCCTGCGATTCGGCTTTTCCGACAGCGGCCGCATGGCCTCCGATTACCACAAGCTGTTCGGCGAATACCCAAGCAAAACCCTGATGCGTATGCTGTTGTGAGAGTCAGCACTTATGGATGAGTCAACGACTTCGCGGCTTTCAGTGATTGCGCCGGGAGCGCTCCAAAATACTGGCGGTATAGGCTGGCGAATCGACCAAAGTCCCACACGCCGAAGCGCGCGCATATGCTTGTAATCGTATCTTCGGGCCCAGCGTGACGGATAGCATTGCGAATCCCATGCAAGCGGCGAATCATCAGATAGCGATGCGGACTCATGCCCAAGTATTCGTTGAAGACATTGCGTACTGTGCGCTCCGAGGCACACGTCGCCTGACAGATGTCTTCGGTGTAAACCGAATGGATCTCCAGAGTATCCAGCAATATCAGCGCACGCTTGAGTATCTCTTGGTGATCACGATGGTGCCGTGGTGCGGAGTTTAGAGGATCGACAGGCAGCAGCATGCGGAACACCACATCCATCACCTCCCGACGAGCGGCCTCCTCAGCTTCCTGGCTATGCAGAACCTCGGGGGTTTGGGCCTCGATGTGGAACAGACGACGTGCCAGCCACAGCAAAGGACCTAGATTGCGCTGGGCGTTGCTGACTAGGTTGCGATGCAAAACGCAAAAGTCGAACTCATCTTCTCGTGCCGATGCCCAGCGGAGCACTAACTCGGAGGACATCGCTACGGTAAGCCAACTGGCCGGGCTCTTCGCGTTGATGTGGAACATCGCATTGGGCACCATCCAGCCAATTCGTCGGCGGTTGAAGGAATGACCGTCGACCACCGTGGACTCGTGCCCCGTGAGCGGTAGGAAGATGTTGAAGTAACCTGGCAGGCCAATGCCGGTGTACACAGTGCCGGCACCCTCGCGGCCACTCATGAGTGCCACGCCGTTCAGGTCAACGACGTTGAGTTGCCAGTCGCGCTGCTGCCGCGTGCGCAGCACATACCGGCCTTGCACCCCGTATAGCGCCTCTTCGAACTCGTCGAACTCCGAGCAGATCAACTGCATCGTCCCACCTCACTGATCCCCTACAGTGGAAAGCAGCCTCCATGCCTAATCGGTCCAAGTGATGAGCATAGACTACGAAAATGAAAGGCAGACAGACGCCCAAGGCCGCCCATCTGCCTGCTCGGCACCACGGGTCAGCGGCTCAAGTAGTCCGAGGTGGAGATGACCGGTGCATAACCGAAGCTCAGCGCTGCCATGAATGCTGCATGCACGTGCGCGGCAGGAACCTTGACCCCGTTGAACTCAAGGTCTAGCGTCGCGCACGCATCGTGCAACACCGTGGTGGTGTAGCCGAAATCTACGGCTGCGCGAGTCATGGCATCCACACACATGTGGCTCATGTTGCCGACTACAACTACTTCGTTGATCCCATGCCGGTCGAGGATAGCTTTCAGTTCGGTATCACGAAAAGAATTGATGAAGTGCTTGAGCACCACCGGCTCGTCCTCGCGATTCTTCGCACTGTCGTGTATTTGAGCACCCTCGCTGCCGGGGCGAAAAAAAGGCGCGTTTTCGTCCTTGAACTCATGACGGATATGTACCACCAGATCACCCCGCTCGCGGAACCGGTCAATCACCCGCACCGCCTGCGCGGCAGCTTCCTCGACGTGGGAAAGTGCCCATCTGCCACCTGGAAAGTAGTCGTTCTGGATATCAACGACCACCAGAGCTTTCTTGTTCGAATCACCATTGCTCATGATCTTTCTCCCAATAACAGGTGCCGGATGGCATCGATTTGATCGCCAGTGTTATCGATTTTGATTACTGGCGGCGCTGCACCGCTCGGTATTGTTCGAGCACTTTAAGAACGAGCAAATATTCCTGAACTGCCAGGGTGATGGCTACGTAAAAACGGCAATTATTTGGGTGATGCGCATCCCCTCTTTGGATGTATTGCGAAACCACTGGAATTTTTCAGTGTTAGAAGGCATGCACTCAGTGCTCAGCCTTCCCAAGCCCCCCGCAAAAAAAACTCTGATCGTGATGGGCTCGGTGCCACTCGGCTATCTAAGCCTACGGTTTGTTGAGAGGAATTGCGAAACACCGGATTGAGTTGCGGTAGAAGTATGGATCGATTCTGTTGAAAAAGTCGGCCATGGTTGCGCATCGGAAAAATACGCGTCCGAGATTGAAATCTTTACTTTTGGAAGAGGCTTCCGGACTCGGATTTCACGTAGCAGCGTGCAAAAAAGGCGTTTTCACCAGTCAGTGGTCAGGTAGTTTGGGCTGACCGACTTTTTCAACAGAATCGATCGAAAGCGCTCCGTCGCGACTGGAGGCATCGGCCAAGAGAAGACGCTCCTGCACTGACATATTTCAACCATCCGCCAACCGATACAGCGCCTGAACGTGGGATATCACTAGCCCTGCGCGCTGCAAATTACGGCGACTTTGCGAGCCGGGCAGTGCTGTTGCGGCGATCACAAGGCTGCCGTGTTTCTTTGCTTGCTCTATCCGGTGAGATATCAGGGCTCCATGGTAGCCCAAGCCTCGCGCATTTTTTTGGGTGGCAGCCGTCCCAAGGTAGGCAATTCCATTGCTGGCCAAGTACATCAACGCTCCTGCAACGACCTGCCCATCCGCTTTAAGGACGTAGATTTTCAGACGGTCATTTGACATCAGCCCTGCAAACGAAGCCTGGCTCAACTGACGATGCTCTGGCGTGGTATGAAAGCCACTCGCATGAACAGCTGCGAACTCCGGAAGAGAGTTTGAAGTGGCCTCTTCGATGTCGAATGATAGGGGTTTCAAGATCACGTCTTCGATCGAGCACGCAAGCTGCAGGTGCGTCCACCCTCTCAAGCGCTCCAATCGCTCCGCCCCCGCAAAAGCGTACTGCTCCAACGTCGAGGCCTTCCCGATAAGAGGCGTTACTGTCGAATACTCTGCTGATTCCTTGAGCAAGCTCAGCAGTGACTGAGGGTTGCCGGTGTTATCACCGTAGATGCGATTGAACATCGGACTAGGTGTTGCCTTCACTTGAAAGCACGGAAAAGCCCCGTTGAAAAAAACACGAGCACCAAAAGGATTTCCACTCACCCGCGACAAGCTCTCAACGCGTGAACACAAATACTCGCTTTCTGCAGCCTCGATCGCATGAACCATTCCAACATCCATGTGCACAGTCCTTTTGCAAGATTTCCAAGGAAGGTAGCGGTAAATCAAACACTACGCACCTGCAACGACACCTACCAGTAGATAGGGCGCCCAACACTACGTTGGTCACTACTTGCTCACTGCGAACACCATCACCCGCCCCCGGAAGGCTCAGCTGCCACCACCACTTAGATCCGATGATGCTCCAGCAAAAAGTCCACAAACAATCGCACCCGCGCCGGCATGGCCGAGCCACCTACGAACACCGCATGAATCGGCTCCCGGTCGCCCGGGTTCCAGGCTTGCAGCAGTGGTATCAGGTCGCCGCGCTGTAAATCCTCGCTTACGGTGAACTCGCCGATACGCGCAATGCCGGCACCGACTCGCGCAAGTTGTGCCAGCGCTTCACCACTGCTGCATTCGATGTTGCCGCTGACCTTCAGGGAAAATTCTTTCCCTTCGCGGATGAACGGCCAGTTGGGTTCGGCACGCCGGAAGTTGAAGCCTAGGCAGTTGTGGCGTTGCAGGTCTTCCGGTTCCTGGGGGGTGCCGTGGCGCTGCAGATACGCGGGCGATGCCACCACGACCTCACCGGTGTCGCCCAGCCTGCGCGCGGTCAGCGGGCTGTCGGGCAGATGGCCAAAGCGTACCGCCACGTCGGCCTGGCCGCCGAGAATGTCGACCACTTCGTCGCCAAGGGTGAGGTCGACGACGATGTTCGGGTAGCGCGCGCTGAATGCTGCCACCAAAGGCACGATGGTCTGCCGCCCATGGCCAAGGGCGGCGCTGACCCGCAATCGCCCCCGGGGCACG
>NZ_JAKNRW010000023.1 GCF_023072615.1 Pseudomonas violetae | reverse complement strand
GGTGTCGAAGAGTTGCTGCAGAGTCTGGCCCTGCATCACATCTCGACGCTTGATGGTCAGGATGATCGGCTCGCCTTCGTGTTCGAGGGTGGTCTGGATATCGCGGAAGTGGAAACCGGCGGGAAATACCAGGTTAAAACCGCCGAAGTTGAAGCTGCTGGGCGTATCTTGCAGCGCAACGACTGCAACGGGTTCCGGCTCGGACGCTGGCACAACGACCGGCGCATTCAGCTGTTCGAGACGCGCCGCTTCCTCCAGCGCAATGCGCTTGGCGGAAATGCGATCGTAGATACTGGTTCTGGTCATTGGCAGGCGTCCCTAGTCATTGACCCGAACTTCGGAGCCGGTGATTTGGGTGGTGCCAGTACTGGTCGTGGTGATCACCTTGCCCTTGATCTCGATGCCGTCCGGAGTGAGCGTGATACTGCTCTCTCCCACCTGCAAAATAATGTGCTGCTTGGCATTCACTTGAATGAACTGGTTATCAACCTGAATCGTCAGCGAGCCTTCCTGGACATTCATCACCGTGTCTTTCTTGATCGTCTCGGTGTGCGTGCCACCTACCGTGATCGTGCGATTGCTGCCGACACTGTGGGTCTCGTCGACCTCGATCTCGGTATCCATGTTGCGCTCGGCGTGCATGATCACTTGCTCGGCGCCGGCCTTGTCTTCAAAGCGGAAGAAGTTCGCCGTGCCGCCGTCGCCCTTCATCGACCGGGTCAAAAACCCACTCTGCGTCTTGTTCGCCGGCAACGACCACGGTGGAGTGTTCTTGCTGTTGTACAAACTGCCCATGATCAACGGCCGATCAGGGTTGCCGTCGAGAAACACCACCACCACTTCATCGCCAACCCGCGGAATCAGGATGCTGCCAAAGCCGCCGCTCGCGCCGGATTGGGCGACGCGCACCCAGCAGGAACTCTTGTCGTTGTGCTCGCCCTTGCGGTCCCAGTGGAACTGCACTTTCACCCGGCCGAGTTCATCGGTGAAGATTTCTTCGCCCGGGGGGCCGACGACGATGGCGGTTTGCGGGCCGGAGATGGTTGGGCGCGGGGTGGTGAGTTGCGGGCGGAAGACGATCTTTTTGCGCACGCAGGAGAAGGTGTTGTAGTAGCTGGCCTGATGGCCGTTGAGGTAGTTGTTGTGGCCTTCGCTTTCGACGCTCATCAACAGGAACTGGCGATCGTCGGGCGAGCCTTGATCGTGGTCGTAATGCTGCAGCAGTTCGAAGGTGTAGCCGGGTTTCATCGCGCGGCAGTTGCTGGAGCCGTGGAAGCTCTTGCCCTTGAGTTCCAGCGCTTCGACACGCAGGCGCAGGAGCGCTTCGCCTTCGTCATAAGTGCCGTGGGTGTATTGGCCGGGGAAGTCGTAGATTTCGAAATCGTCGACGTCGCCTTGTTTGTTCAGGCTCTTCATGGCGACCGGCAAGCGGTTGGTCGGCTGGCGATAATCGAAGGTCTGCACCGCGATTTTTCCGGACTGCAGCTGGCGGTTGCCACTCCATTGAGTGATGGCGTCCGCGCTCTCGGTGACCGATGCGGTGTGGAAGCGGATCTGGGGTTGTTCCGGCAACGGCAGCAGGGTGCTGGAGTCGTCGCAGATGATCATGGTGTGGGTTTCGGCGGTGTGCTCGAAGTAGTAGAACATCCCCTCTTCTTCCAGCAGGCGCTGGACGAAATTAAAATCCGTTTCCCGATATTGAGTGATGTAGGTGTAGCGCTTGAGCGGTTTGCTCAGGCGGAATTCATGGCGGGAAAATGCGGGGCACAAGCCGAAGACCTGGGTGACCACTTCTTCGACGGTGCAGCCCTGGAAAATGCGCGTGTCGAAGCGGTTTTTCAGCATCGAGAACCAGGGATTCAGCGTCGCGGTGTAGCGCGCCATGCCGCCGTCGCTGCCGATGCTGGCGAAGCGCGTCAGGTAGCCCGCCAGGTATCGCGGACCGCCCTCGGCCAGTTCGATTTCCAGCACCACGTGCTGGCCCATCATCGACTTGAGCTCCACCCCCGAATCCTGGCACACCAGCATCAATTCGAAGTTGTAGGCACGTGACAGACCGTCAGTTCCCTTGAAGGACTCGAGCAGGAGCTGCTGGTCGGGGTTGGCAAGGTTCTTGAACTTGAACAGGCGCCGATTCTGCGGGGAAAGCATTGCGGCAAGGTCCATCAACATGAGTATCTCCTTGAAAGCAGTGGGGAACGCTACCGCCCTCGCCAACCACTGCGCATAACGAATCTGACTGAAGGGCCGTAACCCGATTACAACAACATCAACCGCATACACCAGCGCACGTAGCGCGAACTTGCAGACTTCAACAGCGCAACTTTGTTTGAATTTTCCTACATGCTTTTCCGGTCATCTTTTTTGCAATCCACCGTATTTACGGGGATGGGATCGAGCGCAGTTAATGCGACCGCAAGATAATGCGAAAGTGCCATCGCCGAAGCAGAAATGAGAGGGACGTCACATTTTCAGCGGCGTTACAGTGCCCCGAAAGCGGCAAAGGAAACACCCTCGCCCGCTATGGTGTCAACCCGCTAGTGGCATTTCAGTGATCCTTTGAAAACGGTTGGAAGTTTAAGAATTTAATATCTGCCCGTCGCAAAGACAGAAAATCCCCGTATATCAAGGATAAACGGCAGCTATGCGGTGTGAAAAACACAACTGGTGCCTCATTGACATCATTGCCGAGTGTTACGCGATTGAGAAAAAATGGGATCCACATTGAATTTTATTATTCGAGTGCAGTCTAGAGTGCGGCTAATGGCCATTACTTTAGCCCCGGCATGAAGTCCAATATCCGGCAACACCCATGCGGCGACACGGAAGCTTCTTCCACCCAAGGACAGTGATGTGTAAATGGATCTTTTAGCGAATGTGCCCAGCTGGGCCGACGTCGAACGCAACCTCGAGCAGAAATTCAGCGAACTGAACCAGGGCGTCAATGAGGGCTTGCAGAGCGCTCACGACAATTGGAACGGTTTCACCCGGCGCGTCGGCAACGGTGCGAGCCAGGCCTATGGCTACATGGGCGGTCAGCGCATTGACTCGGTGAACCGGGCGTTCGCCCTCTCCTACCCGATCATCCAGATGGACCTCAAGCGCAAGTGGGCCTCGATCGAAATCGAGCAGATCCTTCCGGTGCTGCTGCAACTGGTCAAGGAAGTTTCGATGATCCTCGGCGGCAGTGTGGCGATTGGCACCATTGCCGGCGGCGCGGCGGGGGCCTTTGCCTTTGGGATCGGCGCCGCGCCAGGGGCCGCAGCCGGTGCGGGCATCGGCCTGCAAGTCGGCAACCTGATCCTGATGGGGCTGGGTTTGTCGGCGATTGCCGAATATTTCTACCAGGGCTTGCCGGCCTGCCTCTCCATTTTGCAGGAAGGCATCACCACCGCGTGGCACGCCGATGACGGCGTCAAGCCTGCAGGCCTGGACCCCAGCGGCGGCTCGGCTTCGATCGTTCAGGAACGCACTGAACGTGCAGCGCGACAACTCGCACGCGGCCAGGAGCAGTTGGTGTTGCTGCTGCTCACTGCCATCGTCACCTACCTGACCCGGGGCCAGATGAAAGCGGGTGTGGTCGGCAGCATGGAGAGCATCGCGACCCGTAGCGCGCGGTTGCAGGCAGAGATTTCCAACAAGCAGTTGGCGGGCTGGTTGGCCCGTAATGAGCAGAAGTTGCTGGCTCAGGCGGAGTTGCAGGTGAAGGAGCCGACGCCCTTGCAACGGGCCAATGAACCACTGCCTGAACCTGCCCCAGACAAGCCCCGGAATGCATCGAAGACTGAAACACTACCGCGTCACAAACTCGGAGCAATCACTGGCACATACTCTGCCGTCGCGCCGGGCCCTCTGGATCCAAGGCTTGCAGAGACATTTACTGGAGGCAGATACACCTCAGTAATCCTCGAAAACGATACAGTACTAAAAAGAGCTGGCGTAGAGGATCAGCCGTTGGGACAATTCTTTGGTCAGGAGGCTCCATCGGGAATATTGCAAACGCGAATAGACAAAGCTGTCCTTCCAGAGTGGCCCGGAGGTGGCAAGTCTCCGATCGATACAGCGTTTGAAGTTAAAATACCGGCTGGAACAGAGGTTTACATAGGCGAGGTTGGCTCTCAGGGTGGCTTTTACGTTGGTGGAACGGAACAAATCGTAGTAATTAAGCCTTGGACAATAGAAGGCGTTGAGATAATGGGATCGAGTCCTCTAAAATGAAGAACATAAGCGAAATCAGTTTAATCATGACACGCATTACCGAACTATTGCGTAAAGGCGAAAAACTGGAATGGGCAGAGCGAATAGATCAATACAACTCCGAATTACAGAGAGATGTGACGAATACCTTGTCTAAAATAATCATACTGTTTGGTGGCATGGGCTCGATCAACGATATAGTTCTTTATTGCAATGGCCAACCTTTGATCACGGAGAACAATGAACTCGATATGCTACTATCGAAGCTACATAACTTGTGCGTTACCGCTTAGATCTGCTCGAGCGAGCAATCGACTCACATTTGGACCGCTGAAGGCTTGTCATGTCAAAGCTATTGCGTCATTTGAGGGCTCTTTTCAGGCAAAAGACTGATCTTCCACCCGCCCCTACAGAGCAGGCTGTTGATCAAGCCGTCTTGACAGAGTTGAACAAAGCACCTTCCCAAGTAGAGAGGAACTTGTCCTGGCTACCGATCAATCGTGAGGCAGAGATTTTTGAACCGCTAATACCCCCCGCCTGCCCGGACCTGACGCTCGTGGATGCCCTTCTATTGCAGCGCTATCGAGTATTCGTCATAGCAAATGACCCGGCCGGTTTGACCTCAAAGGCGACGATAAACCGCGACAATCCCAGCCAACTGGCCGCTGAGTTGTACAAGCAAGGCGAAAATCTTGGCTATGATCGAGGCACTAAATCCTCGTTTGAAATCTACTGGCTAATGCAATGTGCGGCCATTGTTGCTCTACTGACTCATGGACCACAATCGGAACAATTTCTTACCTATAGAACACACGTTGATTATTATCGAAACTTCGACCCGACCAGAGAGCAGGTTCAATTGTTTGATGATTATGTGGCGTCGCGTAGCTCTCAAGCTACCGTAGCCGGGGATGACCACCTCCTGAAAACGCCAATAACTGCCCTCGATTACATCGACAATGCAATAGCAATCACCGCACTGAGATACAACAGGCACCCGGAATTCCAGATGTATTCAAGCTCGTTAATCCAACTGCAATTCATAAAAAACGTGTTGCTAAGCGTTGAAAAAGATAAAGCGAGGCTACACCAATTGACGATCGGCGCTTGGGCCAGCAAAGAGTTTGAAGCCGATGATCCCGAACTGGCTAGCGCACTGGGGATTGCCTTCTACATTGGCCATCAGATCGCACAGGGCTTAAAGATTCAGCTGCCTAATGGACTGCCGCCAGAAAGTCTTCCTCGCACATAGCATTGCTGCGACTTCACTGACAACGCAGGTGTAAACAGATGACCCCACAGTGGCACCGTATTGACGACGGAACCCTATTGATAGCAGGTCAACCCGTTCCCCTGCCTCACCCCGTCAAAGAGGCCCTTCGCCACAAGGACAGGCTCTTGATTCTGGTCGAGCCCCCACCCGATGTGATTTTCAATAGAAACGTCTTTGCACTGTCAATGCACGGCGAACTACTCTGGCAAATCGAAGAAAGCCCCCATGGCACGGAAGTCGACAAGCCCTACGTGAATCTTCACTGCGACAAAAATGAGTGGGTGATTGCCAGTAACTGGAATGGCCTCAGCTACTCAGTCGATTTGCACAATGGCGCCGTCAGCGTTGCTGCTTTTGAAAAATAGGGTGGCGTTCGATCAATGACAACATCTGGAAAACAAAAATGAATGTTGACGAATTGAGAAAAACTGCGCGCCTTCTCAGAGAAAAACTCGATCATCGTGCTTTATAAACAGGAAACACCCTTACTGGACGAAAACAACCAGTTGCACGCGCTGCTGAGCGAGCTATACGACCTGTGCGTGGGCAGACACTAAAACTCCTTCAACAAAACCCGGATCACGTTTTTAGTGCAATTACTCTGCAATGCCATCACTTCTCCCATCAGCCAACCCACCACCACCCACTTAATTCCCCCATTTCCAGAAATTTTGGTGAACCGGTTCACCTTTTTTGAAATTAATTAAAATAAAAAATTGGATCCACCGCACCCCGCAAACCATTGAACCTGCTGGCTTTCAGACAAGCCTGTAAGACACAACCCCAGACTAATGGCCAGCGGACATCATTGCGGCATGTATCAAAAACGAGAAAAAATCCGCTCCCTCGTGAACTTTTTCATGCGAAATGTTGCCATACACCACGTTGCTGGCCACTCGACACTGAAAGGCCAGTATTTAAAGACATTATATTCCTGACAGGGCGATTACTTGATGGCTGACATCAGGGATTGCACTTTGTAAACAGGTGTTCATTCGAGAAATTAGTAGCTCTTTGCGCCAGCCTGTCGATATACGGCGAGCCACAGCGAAGTGTTCAAGGACGATGTACCAATGACTCAGACGTTTGACGTTGAAGCACTGATCAAATTGCGCAGCCAGACCCGGGCCATTTCCGATGCGCTCAAGGTTCAGGCTTCGGATTACCTGTCGACCCTGGCCTTGCTGATCCGTGCGCAGTCGTTTTTCGGTGAGTACCTGCAAGGCGCGCAGCGCAGCAGCGGGCGTGAGACCCAGCACCATTTCAAAGAGCTCAAGGAACTGTACGACCGCATCGGTTCTGCCGCGCCGTTCCAGCTGGTCAACGAACTCGAAGTGCCCCTGAACCTGATCAGCACCACGCCGGAACTGTTCCCGCTGGAATACGACAAGGTGCTGTCCCAGAGCGGTCAGGTCATTCGCATCACCAGCCCGGTGCGTTGGGTGATCGGCTTCAGTTCGTTCGACCTGGCGCGTTTTCGCACCGTGATCAAAGACCCCAATCGCAGCAGCGCCGAGTTGTATCGCTTCGTCGTGCACTACCTGGTGCTGTTCTACTGCCTGAGCAAATCCCCGGGCTTGAGCCGACTGCTCGATGGCCTGCGTTTTCCCGTGAGTTTCGAACGTTTGAAAGACTTTGGTGACCTGCCCTTCTGCGTCATCAGCTCGCCGGTGCGCGCGCAGTTGCCCGACGAAGCAGTGATCCGCAGCAGCACCCAGATTGCCGGCAACAGCAGCTTCGAAGAGCTGGTGGGCCACGACAATATTTTGCAGATGAACGATGAAATCCGTCAGCGCCTGCTGCTGACGATCGAAGGAATGTAACGCGCCCGGCCGACAGTTCAGCCGAACGCAAACGACTTGCAGCGAATTGGTTCGCACCAGGAGATGACGATGGCGAAGAAGGAAAGTACCCAGCACAAACTCGACCGCGTTCGCGCGCCTCGGGTCCATATCACCTATGACGTGGATATCGGTGACGCTCAGGAAAAGAAAGAGCTGCCCTTTGTCGTCGGTGTGCTGGGCGATTTCTCCGGCAACCCGCTGGAGCCGCTGCCGAAGCTCAAGGACCGCAAGTTCATCTTCATCGACCGCGACAACTTCAACGGCGTGCTCAAGGGCATCAAGCCGCGCCTGAGCTATCGGGTCGACAACACCCTGGCCAAGAACGGCACGCAGCTGGGCGTCGAGCTCAACTTCAATGCCCTGGAAGACTTCGAGCCGCAGAACGTGGTCAAGCAGGTCGAGCCGCTGCGCAAGCTGCTGGAAGTGCGCAACAAGCTGGCGGACCTGCGCAACAAGATGGGCGGCAACGACAAGCTCGAAGAGCTGCTGATGGACGTGTTGCAGAACACCGAAAAGTTGAAAACGCTGGGCAAGGAATTCGGCCGTGAAGCGGCCGTCCCTGCCACCGATGGCAAAGAGTAGGAGCCTGAAGATGAACGACAAGCAAACCGTGACTCAACAGGACAGCGAACTCGTCGAAGTGGAAAACTTCGCCCCGCCATCCTCCCTGCTCGACAGCATCATTTCGGAAAGCCGCGTGGCCCGCTCCGAGACCGAGCGTACCCGCACCCGTGACCTGATCGGTGAACTGGTGGGCCAGGTGCTGGAAGGCGAGATGACGCCGAGCAAGGACCTGATCGCCGTGCTCGATGCGCGCATCGCCGAAATCGACGCGATGCTCTCCGAGCAGATGAACGAGATCATGCATGCCCGCGAATTCCAGCAGCTGGAAGCGTCGTGGCGTGGCCTGAAGTATCAGGTGGACCAGACTGAAACCAGCACCACGCTGAAGATCCACCTGCTCAACGCCTCGAAGAAAGACCTGGTGCGCGACCTCAAGGCCGCCTCGGAATTCGACCAGAGCGCGCTATTCAAGAAGATCTACGAAGAAGAATACGGCACCTTCGGTGGTGCGCCGTTCGGCATGTTGCTGGGTGACTACGAGTTCAACCGCAGCCCCGAAGACATGTACCTGCTCGAAGAAATCTCCCACGTCGCCGCTGCGGCCCACGCCCCGTTCATCTCGGCGGCCTCGCCTGAGCTGTTCGGCTGGGACTCGTTCACCGACATGTCCGGCCCACGGGACCTGGCGAAGATTTTCGACACCGTCGAATACGCCAAGTGGAAGTCGTTCCGCGCCTCGGAAGATTCGCGCTACGTCGGCCTGACCCTGCCCCACGTGCTCGGTCGCCTGCCGTACGGCCCGGATACCACGCCAGTGGAAGAATTCAACTTCGTCGAAAGCGTCGATGGCCGTGACCACAACAAGTACCTGTGGATGAACGCCGCCTACGCCCTGGGCACCCGGGTCACCGACGCGTTCTCGCGCTACGGCTGGTGCGTGGCGATTCGTGGCGTGGAAGGGGGTGGTCTGGTCGAAGGTCTGCCAACTCACACGTTCAAGACTGACGACGGCGAAATCGCCCTCAAGTGCCCCACCGAGATCGCCATCACCGACCGTCGTGAAAAAGAGCTCTCGGACCTGGGCTTCATTCCGCTGGTGCACTGCAAGGGCACCGACTACGCCGCGTTCTTCGGCACCCAGTCGGCGCAGAAGCAAAAGCAGTACAACACCGATATCGCCAACGCCAACGCCCGCCTCTCGGCGCAGCTGCAGTACATCTTCGCCACCTCGCGCATCGCTCACTACATGAAGGCGATCATGCGCGACAAGATTGGCAGCTTTGCTTCGCGTAAAGACGTCGAGATGTTCCTCAACAAGTGGCTGTCGAGCTACGTGCTGCTGGACGACACCGCCAGCCAGGAAGCCAAGGCCAAGTTCCCGCTGCGTGAGGCCCGTGCCGAAGTGTTCGAAGTGCCGGGCAAGCCAGGGGTGTACAAGGCCGTGACCTACCTGCGTCCGCACTACCAGCTGGACGAACTGACTGCATCGTTGCGTTTGGTTGCCGAATTGCCGCAATCGACTCGCGGCTGATCGACATCGTTGCCAGGGAGGCACTATGAGTAGTCAACACAGGTTGTTGCCATCGCTGCTGGATCGATTGCTCGACGATCATCCGCACCAGTCCATGGAGGCTTCGTCGCAACGCTTGTGTTCGCTGGCCGATTACAAGGCCAGCATCGTTCGCGACCTGGAAGTACTGGTGAACACGCGCCAGTCCCTGGTCGCCAACGAGCTGCAAGGTTTCGTCAATCTGGGCGGGACCATCCTCGACTACGGCATGCCCGACTTCACCAGCCGCAGTGTGCTGGATCCGCAGGATCGCCTGCTGATTCAACGCCAGCTGGAGAAGGCAATCACCGTCGGCGATCGACGGTTCCGCAGCGTCAAGGTGCAACTGCTCGCGCAACAAACCGGCCAACGCATGCTGACCTTCCGCGTGGACGCAGTACTGCGCCTGCAGGACATCAGCCGTCAGGTTTCCTTCGACGCGGTGCTGCAGGTCAATACCCAGGAGTACAAAGTGCAGAACCTCAACTGATGCTCGACGATCTGCTCCCCTATTACGAAAAGGAACTGTCGCACCTGCGCTTTCTCGGCCAGGAGTTTGCGAGCCAGTACCCGAAGATTGCTTCGCGGTTGCTCATCGAGGGCGATAACTGCGAAGACCCGCACACCGAACGCCTGATTGAAGCGTTTTCGTTCCTGTCGGCTCGCGTGCACAAAAAACTCGATGACGAGCTGCCGGAAATCGTCGAGTCGTTCCTTGAAGTGTTGTACCCGCATTACCTGCGCCCTACCCCATCGATGTCGATCGTCGAGTTCAACCTGGGCAAGCAGGAGAAAGTCACCGAAGCCTTCCGCGTGCCCCGGCACACCGAGCTCAGCGCCAACCCGATTGACAGCGTGGTGTGCAAGTTTCGCACCTGCTACCCGGTCGAGCTGTGGCCGGTGGCGGTGCAACAGGCATCGTTCATCGAGATGGAACGTTCGGCGTTCAACGGCCACAGCGCCGACCTGGTCGCGCGCCTGCGCATCGGCTTGCGGGCCACCTCGGATGTGCTGTTCGGCAAGATGGAAATGGACCGCCTGCGGTTTTTCCTCGACGGCGAAAGCACCCTGATGCTGCAGCTCTACGAGTTGCTGTTCAACAACCTGGCCAAGGCCACCTTGAGTTTTGAAGACCAGGGCCGCACCCGCGAAATCACCTTGCCGGCGCACGCCCTGAAAGCGGTCGGCTACGGGCTGGACGAAGGGCTGGTGGACTACTCCGAGCGCTCGTTCCTCGGTTATCGCCTGCTGCACGAATACTTCACCTTCCCGGACAAATTCATGTTCTTCGACCTGTCGGGGTTCGCGCGGCTGCTGGCGGGGAAGAATCTCGAGAACATCGAGATCAACTTCTATTTCTCCGATTACGACCTCACCGATCGCCTGACGCGCCTGACCCAGAACATCGGGCGCAACAACTTCAAGCTCAATTGCACGCCAATCATCAACCTGTTCCGCCAGCAGGCCGAGCCGATCCATTTGACCCATGCCCAGCACGAGTATGCGGTGACGCCGGATGTGCGCCTGCAAGGCCAGGCCGAAGTGGTGTCGATCGATCGGGTGCAGCGAGTGCGCAAAGTCGGCGGCATCGACCAAGTCGGCACCTGCCATCCGTTCTTCGAACCCCGTGGCGACCAGGGCCCTGGCCAGAGCTTCTGGATTGCCCGTCGGCGCCCGGTGCAGAACCGCCAGCAGGACGGCTCGAACATGGTCATCCGGGTGGTGGATCGCGAGCTCGAACTCCTCAATTCCAGCAACGACACCTTGAGCATCCGCCTGACCTGCAGCAACCGCGACCTGCCGCTGATGCTGCCGTTCGGTGGCGAGCGCGGCGATTTCAACATTCCCGGCAACTCAGTGATCAACGACATTCGCTGCCTGCGCAAACCCACCGCCACGGCGCGCGTGCCCTTGGGCAACGGGGTGATCTGGCGGCTGATTTCGCACCTGTCGCTCAACCACATGTCGTTGGTGTCGCGGGGGCGCGAGGTGTTGCTGGAGCTGCTGTCGCTCTACAACTACCGCAACGTGTCGGCGATTCGCAAACAGATCAACGGGATCGTCTCGGTCAGCAGCGAACCGGTGGTGGCGCGCATCGGTCACCCACGGCCGAATTTCGTGCGCGGCGTGGGCATCACCCTCAATTTCGATGAGAGCCAGTACACCGGCAGCGGCGTGTTTTTGTTCGGCATGGTGCTGGACCACTTCTTCGGCCAGTACTGCAGCATGAACAGCTTTACCCAATTAACCCTTCGCACCTTGCAGCGCGAAAAGAGAGTCGTCCAATGGCCACCGCGAACCGGCGATCAACCCCTGGTCTGATCGACCAGGCACGGGCTGAGCCACACCGATTCGAATTTTTTCAATTGGTGCGCTTGCTCCGCCTGCATTACAGCAGAACCGGGCGCATGGACCTGGACACTCGACCGCACGAAGACCCTTTGCGTTTTCGCTCGCAGCTGTCGCTGAACTTCCCTGCCAGTGAAGTCAGCGACCTGCAGTTCGAGCGCGAAGGCAAGGTGTCGGCGGCCGGCCTGCCGCTGTCGGAAGTGCAAGTGACGTTCATGGGCCTGGTCGGGCCGTCGGGCGTGCTGCCACGGCCGTACACCGAGTTGCTGATCGAGCGGCACATCCAGTACCGCGACGACGCCGCCCATGCGTTCCTGGATATTTTCTCGCACCGCATGACCACGCTGTTCTACGAAGCCTGGCAGAAATACAAGTTCTACATCGAGTACGAACGCAACGGCACCTCGGACTTCGACCGCTACCTGCTCAACCTCGTGGGCTTTGGCCCGGAGGCGCAGAAGCAAAAGTTCGACAAGCAGGGTTCGCCACTGCGCCGTGAACTGTTCAGCTATTTCTCCGGTTTGTTCGCGCAGAAGCCGCGTAATGCGATGAACCTCGAAGCGATGCTCAGCTTCTATTTTTCCCTGCCGTTCAAGGTCAAGCCGTTCGCCGGTCGCTGGCTGCACCTCGACCCCGGCCAATGCACGCAGCTGGGGCGCAAGAACGCCGTACTCGGGCAAAGCGCGGTGGCCGGCAATCGGGTCTGGGACTACCAGTCGTGTGTGCGCATCGAGATGGGTCCGCTGGACCTGGCCGACTATCAACGCTTCCAGCCCGGCACTGCGGACTACCAGAAGCTGGTGGAGCTGGTGCGGTTCTATGTCGGCGCCGAGCTGGACTTCCAGCTCGCGCCCAAGCTCAAACCCGAAGCCGTACCTGCGGCCCGCCTCGGTCGCCAGGGCAATGTGTCCCTGGGCTGGCTCGGCTGGCTCAAACGCCCTGGTGTCGACGTGGCACCGTCCCGTTGCGCGCTCTTCCACATTCCTTTTGATGGGGTCTCCCTGTGAACCTGAAGTCCCTGTTTGCCAAACTCAACGACACCAGCCGCACCGCCACTGAAAGCGCTGCCGCGCTGTGCCTGTCGGAACAGCACTACGACGTCGAGATCGAGCACCTGTTGTTGCAGTTGCTCGACAGCAACGACAACGACCTGCCGGCCATCCTGCGGCACTACGACGTGGTGCCCGATCGCCTGCAGGCGCAGTTGATGACGGCGCTGGGGACGTTCAAGAAGGGCAATACCCGCACCCCGGCTCTGTCGCCGCACATCACGCGCATGATCGAGCAAGCCTGGGTGCTGGCCTCCATCGAGTTCGGCCAGGGGCAGATTCGCACCGGTTACCTGCTGCAGGCGCTGCTGGATGACGACGAGCTGCGCCGGGTGCTGAGCGCCTCCGCGCCGGAGCTGGAAAAAATCAATGCCGACGACCTGCGGGTCAACCTCGGCGCCCTGGTGGAAGGCAGCGCCGAATCGCAGCAGGCCAAACCCCTGTCCGGCGCGGACGTCACGCCCCGCAGCACGGTAAAAGGCAACGGCAAGACCCCGGCCCTCGATCAATACACCATCAACCTGACGCAAAGCGCTCGCGAAGGCCGGATTGATCCGGTGCTGGGCCGCGAGTTCGAGGTGCGGCAGATGGTCGACATCCTGACCCGCCGCCGCCAGAACAATCCGATCCTGACCGGTGAAGCCGGCGTCGGCAAAACCGCCGTGGTCGAAGGACTGGCGCTGCGCATCGTCCAGGGCGACGTGCCATCGGTGCTCAAAGACGTCGCCATCCACACCCTCGACCTGGGCTTGCTGCAAGCCGGTGCCGGGGTGAAAGGCGAGTTCGAAAACCGCCTCAAGTCGGTCATTGAAGAAACCAAGCGCAGCCTGCACCCGATCATCCTGTTCATCGACGAGGCGCACACCCTGATCGGTTCCGGTGGCCAGGCCGGGCAGAACGATGCCGCCAACCTGCTGAAACCGGCGTTGGCCCGCGGCGAACTGCGCACCATCGCGGCGACCACCTGGGCCGAATACAAAAAGTATTTCGAGAAAGACGCAGCCCTCGCCCGCCGCTTCCAGGTGGTCAAGGTCGAAGAGCCGGACGAAGACAAGGCGATCCACATGCTGCGCGGCCTGCTGGCCAAGATGCAGGATCACCACAAGGTCACGGTGATGGACGAAGCGCTGGTGCAAGCCGTGCGCCTGTCCAGCCGCTACATCACCGGCCGCCAGTTGCCGGACAAGGCCGTCAGCGTGCTGGACACCGCCTGCGCCCGGGTCGCCCTTGGGCAATCCGCGCAACCGGGGCCATTGGAAGACTGCAAGCGCCAGATCGATAACCTGCAGGCCGAAATCAACGTGCTGGAGCAGGAAGCCGGCAAAGGTAGCGATCACTCGCGCCGCCTGGCCACCCTGCACAGCGAACTGACCACCGAACAGCAAACCTGCGAGGCCCTGGAACAACAGTGGCAGCGCGAACTGCAATTGGTGGAAAAACTGGGTGCACTCAGCCACCCGGACAACCAGGCGCCGGACGCCCGGGAAATCGCCGCGGTGCGTGCCGAACTGACCAGCGTCCAGGGCGAACAGCCGCTTGTGCATGCCCTGGTGGACGGCGGGACCATTGGCGAAGTGATTTCAGGCTGGACCGGCATTCCCCTGGGCAAGATGCTGCGCGACGAAATCGACACCGTGCAGCGCCTGCCTGAACTGCTGGGTGAGCGCGTGCTCGGCCAGGACCATGCGCTCCATGAGATCGGCAAGCGCATCAAGGTTTCCCGGGCCCGTATGGAAGATCCGAACAAGCCGATCGGCGTGTTCCTGCTGCTGGGCCCGAGCGGCGTCGGCAAGACCGAAACCGCCCTGGCCCTGGCCGACACCCTGTACGGCGGCGAGCGCAACCTGATCACCATCAACATGTCCGAGTACCAGGAAGCCCACACCGTCTCGAGCCTCAAGGGTTCGCCACCGGGTTATGTCGGCTATGGCGAAGGCGGCGTGCTCACCGAAGCGGTGCGGCGCAAGCCTTACAGCGTAGTGCTGCTGGACGAAGTGGAAAAAGCCCACCCGGACGTGCTCGAACTGTTTTTCCAGGTGTTCGACAAGGGCGTGCTGGATGACGGCGAAGGTCGCGAGATCAACTTCCGCAACACCGTGATCATCCTCACCTCCAACACCGGTACCGACTGCATCATGCAGTGGTGCCTGAACGCCGAGCAGCAACCCACCCCCGAAGACATCGTCGAGGGCCTGCGCGACGAGCTCAACCAGGTGTTCAAGCCGGCGTTCCTCGGGCGCCTGAGCATCGTGCCGTACTACCCGGTGCAGGACGCGATTCTGGAGCGCATCGTCGGGCTGAAACTGGAACGCATTCGCCAGCGCTTCGAGCGCAACCATCAGGCGGTACTGAGCTACGACGCAGCGCTGGTCAAGGCGATTGCCTCGCGCTGCACCGAAGTCGACAGCGGCGCGCGCAACATCGACAACATCCTGTCCAGGACGCTGATGCCGGAACTGGCCCAGCGCGTCCTGGAGCGGATGGCGCAGGACAAGCCGATCCAGAGCTTGAAGATCGAATTGGGCAGCGACGGCGATTTCGCCTACAGCCTGTGCTGAACGAGCAATTGAAGGTGAGCATCATGGATAACACACATTCAGGGAAGCGACTGGCGCAGTTGGCATTGGCCAAATGCCTGACGGCCGCCGCAATGATGATGGTGCTGACCGCCTGTGGCGTCACCGACCGCGTGGGCAAGCGCGTCGATGACACCTGGGCCGGCGACATGCTGTTCGACGATAACGAAAAGGTCATCCTGACGTCCGACGGCGGCAATCAGCTCAACCCCGACGAATCCGGCAAACCGCTGTCGGTGGTGCTGCGCGTGTACCAGTTGAGCTCGCTGGAACGCTTTGCCTCGACCGACGCCGATTCGCTGTGGGACACCCCGCAAAAAGCCCTCGGCAACACCCTGATCGAGAACCGCGAGATCACCCTGCTGCCCGGCATGGGTCAGGTCGATCGCTGGCCGTTGAACAAGGCGGCGAGCTACGTCGGGGTGGCGGCGTTTTTCCGCTCGGACGAGAACAGCCGCTGGAAGGTCGCGTTCGACGCCAACTCCCTGCGCAAGGACGGCATCTGGTTTTCTTCCAATGGCCTGCGCGTGCTGGTGGACAACAACACCGTCACTGCCGTCAGCGGCGTCGACGTGTTGAACAAACCCAAGACCGCCGAACAGCTGGCACAAGCGGCCGCAGAACCGGCAGAAGATTCCCTGACCCAGCGCTTGCAGGACGCGGCCCTGGAGCAGGCGCAAGACACCGCCACCCGTTCGGCGAAGAAAGCCACCGAATCAAAATTTAACTCTCTATTGGAAGGCGTTCATGAGTAAGCAAAGCCGGGTGATGTGGTCGGAAGGCATGTTCCTTTTGCCGCAGCATTTCCAATATCAGGACGAGTTCCACCAGCACCAGTTGGCGGAGTCGACGCTGCGCAGCACGCCCTTCCATTGGGGCGTGCAAATGCTCCAGGTCGATGAAGAAGCCCTCGCGACCGGCTCGCTGCAGCTCAAGCGGCTCAAGCTGGTATTCCCTGACGGCAGCCTGTTCGACGCGCCGCAGCACGACCCGCTGCCGGCCGCCCGGGACCTCAAAGACCTGCTCAAGAGCAACGACCTCAAGGTCTACGCCGCCTTAAAACTGCCTGAGCCCTTCGGCATGAACTACGTCGAGGACGGCCAGGAACAGAAAAGCGCGCGCCGTTTTCGCAAGCAGTTCGACACCCTGCCGGACCTCAACGAAGGCGATCTGGAAAACGAGATCACCAGCCTGCGCCTGAACGTGGTGATGCTGATCGATGGCGACAACCTGGACGGTTACAGCTACTGCCCGATCGCCCGGCTGTCGCGCAATAACATTGGCGGCTTCAACCTCGACGCGCATTTTGTGCACCCGACGCTGCATGTCGGCACTCACGAAACTTTGATCGGCCTGGGCAAACGTTTGCTAGGTGCCCTGCACGCCAAGAGCGCGGCGCTGTCCGGTCGGCGACGCGAGCGTGCAGACCAGATCGCCGAATTCGGTTCCAGCGACGTCACCCTGTTCTGGTTGCTCAATACGGTGAATCGTGCCCACCCGAGCCTCGCGCATCTGCTCGCTCACCCGCGCCTGCACCCCGAGCGCCTGTACCTGTTCCTGGCGGAACTGGCCGGTGGCTTGCTGACGTTCTCGCTGGACACCCAGCTCAACGACATCCCCGAGTACGACCATCACGACCCTGCGGCATCCCTGGTCAAGCTCGACGAAATGATCCGGGTGCTGCTCGACAACGTCGTGCCGAACCAGTGCGTGGTGATCAACCTGACCCAGACCAAGCCGTCGTACTGGCAGGGACAGCTGCTCGACCCGCGCCTGGCCGAAGCGGATTTCTACATCTCGGTGCACGCCGACATGCCCGGCTCGAGCCTGCTGGAGCTGGTGCCGCGGGCGTTCAAGGTGGGCTCGCCGGAAGACATCGAAGTGGTGGTCAACAGCGCCATGCCCGGCGTCACGCTCAATCACTCGACCCGTCTGCCGAACGCGATTCCGGTGCGCCTGGACAACCACTACTTTTCCATCGAGCCCCATGGCCGCGTGTACGAACGGATGATGAGCGCCCAGGCCATCTCGTTCTACGCACCCAGCGCCTTTACCAATCTCAAGCTTGAACTGATGGCGGTACTCAAATGACTGAAGCCGTAATGCAAGGCGCCGTGGCAGCCGCCACCGACAAACCGGTGCTCAAAGACCTGGTGCAAGACTTCATCAGCATGGCGCTGATCGTGCGCAAGGGCCGTCAGGTGACGTCGGTCAACGCCTTCGAGGCCAGCGTCGACACGTTCTTCGCCACCCTGGAGCGCGAAGCCCGCAGCGCCAACTACAGCGTTGAACAGGTCAAGGACACCCAGTACGCCCTGTGCGCGTTCCTCGACGAAAGCGTGTTGCGCGCCGAAGACAAAGACAACCCTCTGCGTCGCCACTTCGAATTGCAGCCGTTGCAGTTCCGCTATTTCGGCGTGCACCTGGCCGGCCAGGGTTTCTTCGACAAAATCGATTCGCTACGCAGCGACGTCAAGCAGAACCTCGACGTGCTTGAGGTGTATCACCTATGCCTGGCACTGGGTTTCGAGGGCAAGTTCGCCGCCGGCGAAAAGGACCAGTTGCGCTACCTGGCCAACACCCTGGGCCAGGACATCGCGCGCTACCGCAAGAGCCCCAAAGCCCTGTCGCCAGATTGGGCGCTGCCCGACCAGGTGTCGCAGATGCTGCGCTACGAAGTGCCTGTCTGGGTCTACCTGGCGCTGATCGCGCTGGTCTGCGTCGGGGTTTACCTAACGCTGGACTGGCTGTTGGCCAAGGACGTCGCCGCGTTGTCCGAACAAATCAGCCAGCTGTTCAGTGCCTGAATCCAGGTCAGGTAATCGAGTCAGGAAGACATGAAGACATTATTGCGTTTGTTGAAAAGTTTTTGGTTTGTCGTCCCGGTCCTGTGGCTGGCGAGCCTGGCGGTCTGCTGGTTCGCAGCGCCGCATGTGAGCTGGCTGCGCGGTTATGCGCTGGAGGCGATGGCGATCATCAGCGCCTTTTACCTCCTGCTTATCGTGCTGCGCCAGTACCAGCGCATTCGCGCCGAACACAACCTTGAGAACCTGGTGCAGCGTGAAGTGGATCGCTCGGCCAAGTCCACCGGCGAGTTTCGTGACCAGCAAGTGCTGCGCGAACGCCTCAAGCACGCCATCGCCATGCTGCGTACCGATCGCGCGGCCGGTGGCGGCGGCTCGTCGGCGTTGTCCGACCTGCCGTGGTACCTGGTGATCGGCATGTCCGGCGCCGGCAAGACCTCGCTGCTGACCCGCTCCGGCCTGTCGGCGAGCATCGCCAGCAACGCCAACGACACCCAGAGCGGCACCCAGCATTGCGACTGGTACTTCAGCCCCGAAGCCGTGATGATCGATACGGCCGGGCGCTACCTGCGCGACGACCAGTCCGCCAGCGAATTCGCCGGGTTCCTGCGCATGCTGAAAAAGCAGCGCAAAAAAGCCCCGGTCAACGGCCTGGTGCTGGTGGTGAGCCTGCCCGAGTTGCTGGCGGCCAGCGCGGACGAGCGTCACAAGTTGGCCGCGCAGCTGGTGTCGCGTATCGAGGAATACACCGATTGCCTGGAAGCCAACCCGCCGATCTACCTGATGTTGAGCAAGACCGACCAACTGCCCGGTTTCAGCCAGGCGTTCGAAGGCCTGGACCTCAACGAACGCCAGCAACCCCTGGGCATGACCTTCGGCCTGTCGGAGATCCGCCACCAGGGCCTGCGCCCGGTGCTGGATGCCAAGCTGGCCAACCTGCATAGCCACATCCGCCGCCACGTCGACGCGCAGATGATTGCCCTGGGCGCCGATGCCAACAGCGCGCTGCTGAATTTCCCGAACTATTTCTCCGAGCTGTCGATGGTGCTGGAGCAATTCCTCCAGCACTTCGCCGACCACCGTCACGCCGGCGCACCCCTTGTGCTGCGTGGCCTGTATTTCACCAGCGCACTGCAGACCGATCAGCAGCTGAGCCGGGTGTATGAAGACGACCTCGCCGAGTCGTTCGCCCTGCAACCGCAAGCCGGGCAGGACGCGGACAGTAACGGCAAGAAAATCAACGACCGCAGCTACTTCATCACCGATACCTTCCGCCGGGTGATTTTCCCCGACCGCGACCTGACGTTGTACCAGTCGCGCCTGGGCCACAATAAATCCCTGAGCCCTGTGCTGCTGGGCGTAGCGCTGCTGGCCGGGCTGGGGTTCATTGGCTGGCAGGCGCTGTCGTACCAGAACAACCGCCAGTGGCTGGCCTCCTTGCGCGATCAGTTGAATCAACTGCAGCAGTCGCCGGACCGTGCGCAGCTGCTCGCCTCCGGCCAGGGCCTGGAATTGCTGCGCAATCAGCTCAGCGCCATCGAGAAACACCGCGCCCAGGGCGTACCGCTGCCATTGAGTGCGGGGCTGTACCGTGGCGATGACATCTACCGGGTCGCGCAAAATGCCTATCTGCAGCAACTGCGCACCCAGGCACTGGAACCGGTGACCTTGCAGTTGCAATTGCAGATGCGCGCATTTAATGAATTCGCCAAAACCATGGACCCGCAGAACACCTTCGCGGCGGCACCCGCCACAGCTGGCAGCGCCAACGCCAAAGCCCAGGTCCCGGGGTTAAAACTGCCCTCGCGCCTGAGCAGCGTGCCGCGCAGCGCCGGCGAAGTCGGGAGTCGCCTGAGCGGCGCCGCCAAAGGTGCAGCAAACAAGGTTCGTGGCGATGCCATGAACACCTTGCGCAACCCGGCCACCGCCAGCGACGCCGCCGATCTGTCGGCGACTACCGGCGGGCTGTCGTTGTCCGAGGAAATGCTCGGTCGCCTGGACGAGCATCAGGTCGCGTCGATCATCGAATCCTATAACGCACTGAAGCTGTACCTGATGCTGACCCAACCGAATTCTCATCCAGAGCCGGAGTTCGTCGGGGCGGCCTTCCCGGTGGCTTGGGCCAATACCGCCACTGCGCAGAATCCAGTGAGCAGCGAGGTCATCCAGGACAACGCGCCGGTCTATGTGCAACTGCTGAAAAACCGCCAGGCACCTACCCTGCCGCGCAACGAGCAGTTAATCAGCGAAACCCGCAACAGCCTGAAGTCGTTCATGATCTCCAGCTCCCTGGTGGACCGTGAATACCTGCGTCTGCAACTGGAATCCAGCCGTCAGTTCCCGGCCATAGGCCTGAGCGACCTGGTGCCGTTGCCAGGTCGTCAATTGCTTTACGGCAGCGAGGCAGTGCCGGCGATTTTCACCCGCCAGGGCTGGGAGCAGTTCGTCAAGCCGGAGCTGATCAAGCTGGTATCGGGCAAGCTGCGCAACGAATCGGACTGGGTACTTGACGGTGAAGGCGGCGACAGCCTGGTGCAGAAAGCCAACTTCATCCGTGAGTTCATGACGCGCTACAAGCGTGACTATGCCCAAGCCTGGTACGGCTTCGTCGACAGTGTGGGCGTGCGCCATTTCACCGACATGGCCAATGCGACCCGACAACTGTCGCTGCTCAGCGACGTGCAGAACTCACCGGTGAAAAACCTGCTGGCGGCGGTCAACGACAATACCCTATGGGATGTACCGGCACCGCGCACCACCCAGCAACCCGGGATCAAGCTTGATGACGGTTTCTGGGGCAAGGTCACGGGCATTTTCGATGGCCAGGACACTTCGCCAAACGCGCTGATTTCGCCGTTGCCGGCCGTGGATGATGGCAGCCTGGCCAAGCGTTTCGAACCGGTATCGCGAGTCTTCGCGGTACAGAATGCCGAAGGCGCCGACAGCACCATCATGGATCGCTACCTGGCGGCACTGCGCAAGCTCAAGGTGCGGATGAACAACATCCAGCGCTCCCAGGACGTGGGCAAAAGCAGCAAGCAACTGATCAGCGAGACCCTTGAAGGTCAGCCAAGCGAAGTCACTAGCGTGCGCAACTACGTCGAGACCACGGTGGATACCAGCCAGGGCGGCTTGTCGACCTCGCTGCAAGGGCTGTTCAGCCTGCCGATCCAGTTTGCCTGGGAAACCCTGCGCGATCCGGCTGGCGAGCAAATCGCCAAGGCCTGGGCGCAACAGATTGCCAAGCCCTGGGAGCAGGTCATGGCGCACCGCTTCCCGATCGCCGCTAACAGTCGCAACGAAGCGTCGGTGAAGGACCTGCAGCGCTTCGTCGACCCCGAGTCCGGTTTGCTGCCGAACTTCAAGCGCAACGAAATCGGCAACCTCTCCGGGGGCGAAGGCCTGGGCATGAGCAGCGCGAGCAAATCAACGCCGCTGGTCAACCCGAACATGGTCAACAGCATCGACAAGGCCAGCTCCCTGGGCCAGGTAATCGCCAGCCTGTCGGATCGTGAGAATGGCTTCGAAATCATGCTCGAACCTTCGGCTTACTTCACCGACATCATCTTCACCCTCGATGGCCAGGTGCAGCATTACCGCAACGGCAAGACCAGCTGGAGCCGCTTTTCCTGGCCCGGCACCACCACCGCTCCAGGCGCTCGCATGGACGTGGTGACGCTGGCCGGCGAACGCATCACTGTGTTCGATTATCCAGGCCGCTGGGGCCTGCTGCGTATGAACGACAGTGCGCGGGTCCGTGACCTGGACGGCATCCAGCAACGCTTCAGCTGGAACACCGCCAGCGGCCAAGTCAGCCTCACCGTGCGCAACTACGGCGGCGTCAAGCTGACTGACCTGGCTAACGTCAAGGCCTTGAGTTCGCTCAATGCGGCCGGCGGTCGGGTCCAGTGAGCACGCTGGCGATAAATCAGGGACGCGGCCAATGATTGGCTGCTTCGGCAAGGTGCCCGCGAGCCCGGACTTCGTCAGCCTGCACGGAGCGGCTGACGATGTCTGCGAGTTCGATGGCTGGCTGCAAGGCGCCCTGGCGACCCTGCAGCATCGCGAGGACTGGCGCGGCTTGTTCGACGCCTTGCCGTTGTGCTTTTTCAGCTATCGCGCGCGCAGCGGCAACTGGCTGCTGGGCGGGCTGATCAGCTCAATGGACGCCAGCCAGCGGCGCTATCCGTTCTTCATTTTCCAGACGGTGAAAGCCGGCGACGCCGAGCCTTTCGTCAACCCATTCACCCTGGGTGAACTGTTCAGCGCGCAGATCAAACCGTTGCTGCACATGGCGGCACAAGGCGAAAGCACCTTGTTGCTGTTCGAACGCATCAAGGCCCTGCGCCCGCTGCAGGTCAACGATTTCGGCCTGTTTCGCCGGGTGCACGGCAAATTCCTGTTGGACTTCAACCTGCGCGACATCGCGACCGCGCTGGAGGGTTCGTACCCGGAGTTCGTCACCAACGCCGTGCTGACCCGTCTGCAAGCCTTGCAAAAGCCCCTGCAACACGGCATGCCCATCGGCATCACCCTGCCCTTGCCGGCGGAGCGCGGCTTGAAAAATCCGACCGCCGATCTATGGCTCACCTGGCTCACGCGCATGACGCCTGGCAACGCCGTGCCACAGGTCAGCCTGTTGGCGGACGACTTCATGCGTCCGCGCCTGATCTGCTTTGCGTCACGCACCACCAGTAATGCCTATCGCGTGCTCACCGGCAGCGGCGATTGCGGGCAGAACTATGACGTGCTGGCGTCCTTCGATGCCTTTGACGAGCACCACCCTGCACACATTTTTCCCGAAATCGACCGCCCCCTTGATGACGTCATCGACCGTTTTGTCGACGCCCTGGATTCGAAGTCTGTATGAACAAGATCAAGTATTACTTCTTGCGGTATCAACCCTACTTTTTGGGTGTCGCCTTCTTCCTCACGATCTTTTTGGTCTGGGGCATCGGGCGGGCGCTCGGTTTCAGTTCGCTGAACAGCTTGCTCAGCGGTATCGGCGTGTTTGTACTGCTGTCGTCCGGCTACGTACTGCTGCTTTATCGCGGGGTCTCGCGGCATCACAACCTCGAAGGCCTGCTACGTGATGACGCCGACCAGGCCGTGCTGAACGCCAGCCCGGCGGACCGCGAGGAAGTCAGCCTGCTGCGCGAACGCCTGCTGCAAAGCATCGAACGCCTGCACAACAACAAGCCCCGGGGGAGCAATCCCAAGGACGCGTTGTACGCCCTGCCCTGGTACTTGGTGATCGGCCAGCCAGCGGCCGGCAAGAGCACCATGCTCTATCAGTCGGGCTTGAGTTTCCCCTATGCCGAACGCGAAGGCGCCCGGGTCGCGGGGTTGGGCGGCACGCGCAATTGCGACTGGTTTTTCAGCTCCGAAGCCGTGTTGCTGGACACCGCCGGACGCTACATGAACAACCAGGAAGAAGCCGGCAAGTGGCGCGCCTTCCTGCAGCTGCTGCGTCAGCATCGCCAACGCCGGCCGCTCAATGGCTTGATCGTGACGGTGAGCATCCACGACATCCTGCAGGCGTCCCTCGACGACCAGGAGCGCATCGCCAAGCGCTTGCGCGAACGCATTCAGGAAACCCACGCGCTGCTGGAAGTACGCCTGCCGGTGTACCTGGTGTTCACCAAGTGCGATTTAGTGCCGGGCTTCGCGCCCTTCTACCGCCAGCTGGATGAAGCGGCCCGCGGCGAAGTGATGGGCAAGACCTTTGCCCACAAAGGCTATGAGCAGGCTGATTGGGGCCGGCAATTCGGTGTAGCGATGGACGAACTGGTTGCCTATTGGCAACAGGTGGCGAGCCGACAATTGGTGACCCAGGACATTCAGATCACCCGTCAGGATTCGGCGGTGTACCGCTTCCCGCTGGAACTGGCGGCGCTGAAACCGCGCCTGCGATTGTTTGTCGACGCGCTGTTGCGCGCCAACCCGTACCAAAAGGCCGAACTGCTGCGCGGCTTCTATTTCACCAGCGCCCTGGACGCCGACCAGCCGGAGCTGGGTGGCCATGCCCGCCAGGTCACCGAGCGCTTTTCCCTGGAAAGCGATCAGGCGATTGTCAGCGGCGACGCGCAACCGCGTCCGATGTTCATCAATAGCCTGTTCCGCAAAGTGATTATCCCGGACCAGCATCTGGTGGCGCTTTACACCACCAACCACCGCGAGCGTCGACGCAAGGCGGCCTGGATGGGTGGCACGGGCGTGCTGGCGATGCTGTTGTGCGGCCTGCTGGGCTGGTCTTATGTGAACAACCGCGACACCGTGCAGGGCATCGCCACGGAACTGGCCCAGGCCGCGTCCGCTGACGCGGCGGCGACAGGTCAATACACCGCGTGGCAAACCCTGGACCGCATGCGCTTCTGGACTGCCCACTACTACGCTCAGCATCACCAGGACGGAGTGCCGCTGCGCATGCGCCTGGGGCTGTATCAGGGCTACAAAGTCGAGCCACTGCTGCGCAGCGATTATTTCAGCCGTCTGGAAAGCGTGATGCTCAAGCCGACGGCGGACAACCTGACACGCTCGCTGTACCTGCTGACCACGCTCAAGGTGTACCAGCGCAACACCCACCAACTGTTGCCCGTGACCGGTATCGACAGCGTAGAGCCCAAGGCCCTGCCTGACGATAACCGCGCACAGTCCATCGCCGCCTTCGGCAAGACCACTCTGGACACCTACGTGATGCTATCCAGGGCCCAGCGCGAGAAGGCTGACCCAGCGTTCCTCAAGGCGAAAATACCGGACTACTGGTACCCCGCGATTGCCCGCCAGACCGGCAAGTCCATCGGTGCGGCCAACGGCGTGGCAGGGGCGAATCAGGACTACGAGTACGCCAGCCGGCAGATCAATTTCTACAGCGACCAGATCCACGAGCAAGACGTGCCGCGCATTCTCGACAACGCGTTCCTCACGTCCAGCTCGCGCAACTACATCAACAGCCTGCTGACCCAGTCATTGCGCTCGATCGAGACCATTACCCTGGAATCGGACACCCTGTTCGCCTTCGGCCGCGCTGACTTCCAGAGCCTGAAAGCCGCAGGACAGAGCCAGCTCAGCAGCATCGCCAGCAAGCTGCTGAACACTCGGGACATCGGCAAGATCATCATCGCCGGGCATGCCGATCAATTGGGCGACCCGCAGAGTAACTTGCAGGTGTCCCAGCAGCGCGCGCAGACCATCAAGACTTATCTGGTGGGCAAAGGTGTGCCCGGTGAGCTGGTCGAAGCCATCGGCGAAGGCAGCTCCAAGCCCTTGGTCAAATGCGATGCGACGCAACCCCGGGCGCAGCTGATCCAGTGTCTGGAGCCGAACCGTCGGGTGGAAATCGAAGTACGGGCCATCAACTGACCCCGCGCCGCCAGAGCAAGAAAAATCGCTGCCCGGGTCGTTTCGATGCAAGAGCCGGGCAACGGTAAGACACCTCTTTTGATCATTTCAAAGAGGTTAAAACGAAGGGTTGTCGACTGCTTGCAGCGGCACCTTAAATGAAGGTAAGGAGAAATTAGAAATGGCATTTGACGCATACATCCAGATCGAAGGCATTCCAGGCGAAGTACTGGACGACAAGCACAAGGATTGGATCGAAGTGCTGGGCTACGAGTATGGCGCCACCCAGGCCACCTCCGCGACTGCAAGCTCTTCGGGCGGTGCTTCGTCGGAGCGTGTGGCGTTGAGCGACTTCAGCATCCGCAAGGCCGTGGACAAGGCTTCGGCCAAGCTGTTCGAAGCCTGCTGCAAGGGTACTCACATTGCCAAGATCCAGCTGAACGTCAACCGCGCCGGTGGTGACAAGGTCACCTACCTGACCATCAACCTGGAAGAAGTCGTGGTGTCTTCCGTCAAGGCCGTCGCCGGCGGCAGCCAGGGCGGTGAAGACAAGGCGGTCAGCGACCTGCCGATCGAGGAGATCAGCTTCAACTTCGCGCGCATCAAGACCACTTACACCCAGCAGAGCCGTGCCGATGGCCAGGGTGGCGGCAACGTCACCGGCGGTTGGGATCGTACGGCGAACAAGGTGTTCGCTTAAGTCCGTTGCGTTAGCGGGCCGTGCGAGCGGCCCGCACTAAGCACCGCGCCTGTCGTCCGGGCGCGGTGTTCTTTTATCTTGATCAGAGTTGCCTATGTCTGAATTTCTCAACGACCTTTCCCTGGCCGAACTGACAGCGCCCATCAACGAGGGGAGCGGTGAAGACCTGAGCTTTTCCACCTTGTTCGACCAGGTGAAAGAAGCGCGTCGAGCAGACCCCGATTATCTCACCCAGGGTGATTGGCAAACCGACCTCAAATCTTCGGATTGGGACCTGACCATCACCTTGGCTGCACAAGGCCTGGCTCGCCAGAGCAAGGACCTGATGCTGGTCGCCTGGCTCAGTGAAGGCCTGGCGCATAAATACCATTTCATCGGCATCACCTTCGGCCTGACACTGGCCGAGCGCATTCTTGATTCGTTCTGGGCGGACCTGTTCCCATCCCTGGAAGACGGGCTTGATGAACGCGCCGCGCGCCTGGCGTGGTTGAAAGCTTCGCTGGCGGACGTCGTCGGTGGATTGCCGATTACCCAGGGGCAACAGTTCGGCCTGCTGCGGTATGACGAATCCCGGCACATCGAAAACCTCGCGCTGCAAAATCCCCAGGCCATGCGTGCCGCGATTGATGAAGGCAAGATCAACGCCGAGGTGTTCCAGCGTTCGGTGGTGCTGACCGACTCCGACCACCTGCGCCTCAAGGCCGGCGAAATCGCCGCCAGCCTGCGAGCCTGCCAGCAGTTGCAGAGCACCACAGACCGGCTGTTTGGCGTGGATGCGCCAAGTTTCGCCGCACTGACGGACGTGCTGACCCGTGCCGGGCAACTGGCCGAGAAACTGCTCAAGGACCGCGGCATCGAGCTGTACCCCGCCCCCGTTGCGCCCGTCCCGCCAAGCGTTGTCGACCAACCCGCAGGTGCCTCCATGACCCAGACCCAGCCAGATCCTTCGTCCATCCCCTTGCGCACCACCCCCCTGACCCGCGACGAGGCCTTCACCCAGCTGGCGGGCATCGCCCAGTTTTTCAAGCAGACCGAACCGCAAAGCCCGGTGCCGTACCTGATCGAACGCGCGATCAAATGGGGCAACATGCCGCTTGAGGGCTGGCTGAACGATGTGATCAAGGACAGCAACGTGGTGGACAGCATCCGTGATGTGCTGGGGACGAAGGAATCGAAAGGCTGATACATCGCCTTCGCGAGCTGGCTCAGTGGAGCCGGTTTCACACCAGACGCCCGGGGGGATCCAAAAAGAAAGGGAACTGGCCATGAGCCATTAGGGTCGTAGTGGCTTCGCCTGGAGAATCGGATGCGCGCCCTTCATTTTCAAATCACGTATCGCTTGAACGATGCTCGACAGGTTTTTGTCCAGCCCGACTCACACATGACCGATGCCGATGCCTGGTACTACGCCTGTCTGCACGCAGGTGTCGGCCTGGCCTATGGCGAGGATCCGGACCAGCAGGGGCTTGCCAAACTGCGGACGCAGGCGCAACTGTGCGGGTTGACCGACGTCAGGTGGGAGGCGCTGCCGTGAAGGTGACACCCCTACCGGTAAATCCCGCGCAAAAAAAATCCCAGGCAGCTGATGGACGCCTGGGACTTAAAAATGCATAAACCGTGGTGGTGAACGCGGGGCGGATATTACTGAATATTTCCTACTGTAACAAGATGTTTTAATTAACCGTAAAGTTACTAAGGTCTCTAAGCCCTTATATATCCACATATTTTTTGAGGGTGGATTACATGAACCAGCGATATTCCCGCGCGCTGATTTCGTTCATGAATGCCAAATGATCCTGCCGCTTGTTCTCGCAGTAAACATCTACAAACTCCGCACCCAAGCCTTCGCGCAATGATGCATGGCCTTGCATGGCCTGCACCGCTTCGAGCATTTGCGTGGGGAAATCAATGCCACTGGTACGATCTTCGTTCAGCGCAGGTATCGGTTCACGGCCGGCCTCCAGGCCTTGTTCCAGACCCACTAGAATCGCCGCCAGCACCAGGTAAGGATTGGCATCGGCGCCGGCGAGGCGATGTTCGACCCGCAGGTTTTTCGCATCCGAATCCGGTACCCGCAGGCACGCGTCGCGGTCTTCGTAGCCCCAACTGGCGTGGGTGGCGGTGTTGACCGTGCCACTGAGGCGGCGCATGGCATTGTGATTCGGGGCGAAGATCGGCATGCAGTGTGGCAACACTTCAAGGCAGCCGGCGACCGCATGACGCAAGGGTTGCTGGTTGTTGGCTGCCAGCAGGTTGTGACCGGCCTCATCGTAGAGGCTGACATGCACATGCATGCCGCTGCCGGGATGCTGCACATAGGGCTTGGCCATGAAGCTGGCGCGGTAGTTGTGCTTGAGCGCCACGCCCCGGGTGCTGCGACAGAACAGGGCCGCCCAGTCTGCGGCGCGCAACCCATCATCGAGGTGGCCGAAGTTGATCTCGAACTGACCGGGCCCCAACTCCGCCGTGATCACGGTAGTTTCGATACCTTGCGCCCGCGCGGTTTCGACCATGTCATCCAGCACCGTGGAAAAACGCGACAGGCGCTCGATGTGCATGTTCGGTTGATCATCGGCATCGTCGCTCAGCGGGTCCCGGGCAAACTGCGGAAGGCCGTCGCGCAACTGACGATCGAACAGATAGAACTCCAGTTCGAAGGCCACCACCGGAAAAATGCCCTTGCCCCTGAGCCGTTGCAGTACCTGCGCCAGGACCTCGCGAGGCTCGAATTCGATCGGCTTGGCGGTGCCATCGGAGGTAATCAGCATCTGCCCCAAAGGTTGCTTTTCCCAGTTCACCAGCTTCAGCGTACCGGGCACGAGGCGGCGGGTGGCATCCGGGTCACCGTCGTTGAAACAGTAGTCACCGATCTTGAACAGGCCGCCCTGGGTGCCCAGCAACACGCAGTTCTGCGGCAGTTTGAGAACGCTTCCGGCCGCGACCTTTTCGAGCATCTCGATCGGGTAGCGCTTGCCATAGAAGTGCCCGGGGATATCCAGGGCGATCAGGTCGACATAGCGAACGTCCGGAAAGCGCTGACGAAACGCACGTACTTCAGCAACCAGATCAGAGCAGACAGCATCCATCATTGTGTTCCTTGTTGTTTTATCAGGTGTAGACCCAGAGCACGCGGGTAAGCCGGTCACCAAGATTGCCGTAGCGACAATGGGTGTGACTGGCCAGTTGAAAGCTGTCGCCGGTTCGCAGCGTTACGGGCTGCGCGTCATCGAGCCACAACGTCAGCTCGCCTTCGAGTACGTAACCACCCTGCTCCGAGCTGTCGTTCATGTGCCGCTCGCCGCTGCTTGCCCCTGGTTCCAGCCGGCTCTCGAGCATCGAAAACGAGGCGCGCATTTTCGGCGAGACCAGGATGTCGGTAATGCCATCGGCGTAATACAGGGTGCGACGTTCGTCCGGGCGCGTGACCCAGGGCAGCGCCATGGGTTTGGGCAGGCTGTAGAAATAGGTGGTGGGCACGCCGAGGGTTTCGCTGATGGCCGTCAGGTCTGCCACTGTCGGGCGGGACAACCCGCGCTCGACCTGGGAAAGGAAACCCACCGAGCGGCCGATTTTGTCCGCCAGCTCCTTGAGCGTGTACTTTTTGTGTTTGCGCAGGTCCTGGATCAGGATTGCCAGCGCCGATATCTCTTCTTGCATGTCCATCTGAAGGCTCCGGAAATGGTGCAGTTCACAGGCTGTCGCGCAGTCGATACCAGGCCTTGCCCACGGCTTCCAGCGGCGCGGCCAGGTATTTTCCGCCGGGGAAACGTTCGTTGACCAGGCCTTGATACAATGCAAGGTCGTCGGGCTGGCCCAGTATCGCGTCGGACACCGCGCGGGCGCCCGCCAGTGTCGGCAGCACGCCGTGGCCGGAATAGCCCTGCAGCCAATAGAGTGCTCCCCGGCGACCGATGTCGGGCGTGCGCTTGAGGGTCAGGTCGATATGCCCGCCCCAGGAGAACTCCAGCTCCACTCCCTTGAGTTGGGGAAATACCCGCTCCAGGAAGGGTCGGGTCGCGGCGGCAATGTCCTTGGGCATGCCGCCCAGGTAGGTACAGCCGCCGCCGAACAGCAGGCGGTGATCCGGCGTGCGGCGAAAGTAATCGAGCACGAATTGATTGTCGGTCACGCATACATTGCGCGGCAGCAGTGCGATGGCCTGCTGCTCCGCCAGCGGTGCGGTTGCAACCTGATAGGTACCGACCGGCAGCACGCAACTCGACAGCTGCGGATCCAGTTGATCAAGGTACGCATTGCACGCCAGCACCAGCACATCGGCACGAATGCGCCCACGTTCGGTGGTGACCACATACCCGCCGCGCTCCTGGCGATATTCCAGGGCCTTGCTCTGCTCATGAATACGGCCGCCGGCGCGCTCGATGGCGGCGGCCAGGCCCAGTGCCAGTTTCAACGGGTTGAGGTGTCCGCCCTCGGGATCGAACAGGCCGGCCTGGTAACGGTCACTCGCCACCCAGTTCGGTAACTCTGCCCGGGGAATGAACTGCAAGGCGTCGTGGCCCCATTTGTGGCTGGCCTCGTGTTGCCAGTCCGTGAGCAGGCTTACCCGTCGCGGCATGACCGAGGTCCAGAGATGACCGGGCCGGTAATCACAGTCGAAATAATGCCGACCGGGCAGATCACGCAGTTCCCTCGCTGCCCAGCGCATGCTGTCCCACAGGCGTCGCGCGCGCTCGTGCCCCAAAGCGGCCTCCAGCGGCGGCATGTCGCAAGACCAGCCAAGAATGGCCTGCCCACCATTGCGCCCGGACGCTGCCCAGGCCACACGACTGGCTTCCAGCAAGGTCACGCGCTTGCCGGCCAGGGCCAGGCGCAAGGCCGTGTGCAAACCGCTGAAACCAGCCCCGATGATCAGCACCTCGGTGTCCTGCTCGCCCACCAGCGGATCGCGGTTCACCAGCCGATCGGCGCAGGTGTGGGCGTAATAGCTGGCGACATGCTGAGGGGATTGGTGAAACATGCAGACCTCGTGAAATTTTTTTATCAAAATTTCATGAAAATTTACACATATTATTTCACATTGGCAAACGTTTCAGACCTCCGGCCGCATAGGAGCTCGATGCAGGGAATCAGGCAATCGGGATCAGCGGATCGGCGGCGGCCCAAGCGGTTTCACGATTGGCCGCTGGCGGATAGAACCACTGGGTGTTGATCTGTGTCTTCAGCGCTTTGCCTTCCTGGCGAACCAGTTTGACCTGGCGATCCCACCCTTCGGTGTACACCGCGCCCCAGGCCCCGAGGTCCAGGCAGGTCACGTACTTGGGCTGGCTGTAAGGCGTCGGGGCAACCCCGAGCATTTGCGCGGCGACGTTGTTGCGGGCGTGACGACCAAGGACGATGGCGTGCTGGCAGGTCATAAGGGCGTGGTTGCCGATGTCATCGGAGGCCGCGTAGGCCACATCGCCAGTGGCAAAGATGTCGTCCTGGCCGATCACTTTCAGATGGCTGTCCACGTGCAGGCGGCCCAAGGCATCGCGCTCGCCGGGGATCTGTTCGGTTAACGAGCTGGCATGCACACCAGTGGTCCAGATCACGGTGCTGGTTTCAATGCGCTGCCCATCGGCCAAGGTCACTCCGCTGGCATCGACGCCGGTCACCGACGACTTCAAGCGCCACTCCACACCCACCTCGGCGCTCGCTTCAGCGATAGAAACGCTGATGTCGGCACCCATCGACGCGCCAATTTTCTCGCCGCGATCAACGATGATTACCTTGATGTCCGCCGCGTTACCCAGAATGGCGCGCAGCCGGGCGGGCATCTCAGTCGCCGTTTCAATCCGGGTGAAGCCACCGCCCGCCACCACCACGGTATTGCGCGCGGCGCTGTCCGGTCGGTCGGCGAGGCATTTGAGGTGTTGTTCCAGGCGCACGGCCTGTTCGATCTGGTCGACATCAAAAGCGTGTTCGTTCACCCCCGCCGTGCTCGGTCGCGCCAGACGGCTGCCCGTGGCCAGCACGAGTTTGTCTTAGCTGCACAGCTGCTGGGCGCCCGCCGCATTCCGGTAACCCATATTCGACTGCAAGGAAATACGCGGGCGCTGTGCTTTATTCGAAGGGAATGCGCCCGACTGGGCGCTGGATGGCCACTGTTCAGTGCACGGCGCCATGCTGGTGGCGCAAAAGCGCATGGAAGAAGCACTGGCCCAGCAGACCATTTTTGATCTCGCGAGGAAAGTCGGGCGCAAGGCCCCGGCAGAATTCTCCGAGCAGGTGGACACCTGGATCAATGATCGGCGGGACAGGAAAAGCCCCAGCCCTCAAGGCATACCGCTGACCGACATCAGCGACTGAACACAAGCGCGGCTGAAGACTACAGGCAGTCGCGCACAGCCTGACGCAGTGCACCCGATTTGGCCCAGGGTGGCCCCTGATACAGGGACACGCGACTGCCGTCCTTGTTCTTCACGATATCGAGGATCTCGTCCGCGCTAATCATACCGGGAGCATTGATCCGGTAGCCGTTGGAGATCGAGGCCTGGCGGGTGGCCGATACTTCCTTCTGCCATAACGGCAAGACGCACGCGGCGTACTCCTTGGGCGGCTTCTCGCTGTACTTGCTGACGTTCGGTTCACCCGGCACGACGGAAGCGGGCAACGAGCAACCCGCCAGTGACGCCAGTACGATTCCAGCGATTAGCATCCGCATGAGGCTTTCCTTCGTTTAAAAGGAAAATGTAGCGCGTGGCGGCGCAGACATCCATTCGATACACAAAAGCTCATGATTGCCCGCTCGACTTCCCCCGCAGTGAAAAGGGTCTAGTATTTCGAAACGAAGAATTATTGCAGGAGGTCAGCATGTGGCTTAACGAATCGGAACAGCAACTTCGGCGGGACTTGCAGGGTGTCGCCTCTGACCTGCGCTGGTCGGCAGTCGAGCTTTTGCGCATTGCCGAGCAATTGCTGCAGGCGGGCAACGAGGTGGACGCCAAGGCGGCAAAGCGACTGTGTGAAGTCCTCCAGGGGGATGAAGAACGCCTGGCGCAGTATGCCGTTGAAGTGAAGGCCAAGGCCATCACGCGCAACCAGGCTCACTGATTGGCACAGGTGGAGAGGGAGCGAGCTCCCTCGCCACCGTATGACGGTAAGAAGTTACTGTTTATTTGCCGGTCTGGGCGATCTGTCGCGATAGCCGGGCAAAGAGGCCGCAAAGGCCAATGCCTCTTCCCGACTGGCAAACGCGCCGAGACGGTCCCCTTTGGTGCAGACACGCCAAGGACCATTGTTCACGCTGAGTACGTCGTAACCGTTCATATGCATCTTGTTCAGCATCGGTACACTCATGACAACCTCCATTGCTGCATCGTATCCAGGATTGACCTGTCTACCTTACACCTGCCTCCGGCGATCGTGCTGACCAGACGTCGCGACGTCAGCGATTGCACTTTTACCCCCCTCCCGGGCTCCAACCATCTGAAACCCGCGCTGCACGGCCTGACTATTGCAACTTTATGACATTATTGTGACAGCCCAGCATTTGGATAGAGCATGAAAGTACGCGCAACCGTCATCTGCGAGCAGGACCGCCACGTACTCCTGGTACGCAAGTACGGATGTCGCTGGGCCTTGCCCGGAGGCAAAGTGGAGCCAGGTGAGACCATTGCCGACGCAGCCATACGTGAGCTCCAGGAAGAAACCAGCCTGGGGGTCGACGACCTTCTCTACGTCATGGAGCTGGAGTCAGGCGCTACCTGCCACCATGTGTACGAAGCATCGGTGGTGGATTACGAGGTCGCCCGACCGGCCAATGAAATAGTCGAGTGCATCTGGCATCCACTGAATTCGGTGCACAATCTCAGCACCAACGATGCCACGCTGCGCATCATCAAAGCGTTCCAGCGTCGCCTGTAAGGTTGATCAGTCTTGTGACACTGGCGTTGCAGCCTTGTCGGTCAATACCTCAGCCCTGGTCGCCGCCACCCACCGGCATAATCATGCCGGTAATGTAGGAGGCTTCGTCGCTGGCCAGAAACAGAATAGCGCCAGCCTGCTCATCAAGCGTGCCGTAGCGCTTCATCAAGCTGCTATCGAGCGTCTGGTCGACGATCTGCTGGTACCACACCTTCTCTTCTGCACTCTGTTCGGCACTATTGCGTGGGATGACCCGTGGCGGCGCCTCGGTGCCGCCAGGCGCGGTGGCATTGACCCGAATGCCACGCCCGGCAGTTTCGAACGCCAGGCACGCGGTCAATGCGTTCACCCCGCCCTTCGCCGCACCGTAGGGCACACGGTTGATGCTGCGAGTAGCAATGGAGGAGACATTGACGATCGCCCCACTGCCCTGCTCCAGCATGAACGGCAGTGCGGCATGGCAGCACCACAGCGTTGGAAACAGCGAGCGTCGCACTTCGGCTTCGATCTGTGACGCTTGGTAGTGCTCGAATGGCTTGGCCCAGAGGGTGCCGCCGACGTTGTTGATCAGGATGTCGAGGCGACCGAAACGCTCAACGGCGGCCTGCATCACACGATCGCATTCGCTGTATTGCTCAAGATCGGCGGTCAGCGCAAAGCTGTCCTGGCCCAGTTGCTGTTGCAGCTCGAACACCAGCTCGGAGCGGTCGACCAGGATCAGCCGCGCACCTTCGGCCGCCATGCGTTCGGCGACACGCCGGCCGATGCCTTGGGCGGCGCCGGTGATCAGTGCGACTTTTTCGTGGAATCTGTTCATGTGTACCTCGATACGTCAGATGCGGTTCTGAGCCCTACCGGACGAAACACGTCCTTGTAGGAGCGAGCTTGCTCGCGATGGTGATTAACGATGACGCGGGCAGCCTGGATGCACGCGGCGCTCTGGAGTCCATCGTCGGAACGCCGCCCGGAGCAAGCTCGCTTCTACAGGGTGAGCGGTATGGCTCAGGCCGCGCTGGCGGCGAATTTCTCGTAGTAGAAGTTGACCGGCGCGATGCCTTGTTCACGAATGTATTGGCTGACCGCCTCGACCATCGGTGGCGGGCCGCACAGGTAGACGTCGACGTCACCATCGTTCAAATGCCGTGGTTCGATGTGCTGGGTCACGTAGCCCTTGAGCCGGTGCTGGCTGTCAGGGCTGGCCACGCAGGCGCTATAGGTGAAGTTGGGGATACGCGCGGTGAAGGCTTCAAGGCGATCGAGTTCTACCAGGTCAAAATCATGGGTGACACCATAGATCAGGTGCAACGGATGCTCACTGCCCTGCTCGGCGATCTTCTCCAGCATCGCAGTAAATGGCGCCAGCCCCGTGCCGCCAGCCAGCAGCAATAAAGGGCGACGGATATCGCGCAGGTAGAAGCTGCCCAATGGTCCGGCCAGGCTCATGCTGTCGCCGGCCTTGGCCATGCCGGTGAGAAAACTGCTCATCAGTCCCCCTGGCACATTGCGAATCAGGAAGCTCACTTCGCCATCACGCTGCAGCGAGCTGAAGGAATAGGCTCGGGTCTGCGTACTGCCCGGGACCCCCAGATTCACATACTGCCCCGGCAGAAACGCCAGCTTGCTCAGGGACTCGCCCTTGATCGACAGCACGATGGTGCTGTCGGACAGCTGGCGCACGGCGCTGATGGTTGCTTCAAAACTGGCCTGCCGAGTGCGACAGACATCCGAAGAGGCCGGCACCCGGACCACGCAATCGCTCTGGGCGCGCATCTGGCAGGTGAGGACAAAGCCCTGCTCGGCTTCGTCAGCAGTCAAGGCGTCATCAATGTATTCCTCGCCCAGGTCATAACGACCGGCTTCGGCAAAACACTTGCAGGTACCGCAGGCGCCGTCGCGGCAGTCCAGCGGGATGTTGATGCCCTGGCGGTAAGCGGCGTCGGCCACGGTTTCACCTGGATTGGCGTCGATGAACCGGGTGACGCCGTCTTCGAAATTGAACGCGATGGAATGTGTCATGGCGACGGCCTCACAAATGGTAGACATCAATGACCTGACGAACATAGTCGTTCTTCAGGATCACTTTCTTGGCCTTGATCAGCGGGTTTTCACCGCGCATGTCCAGGGTGTAGAAACTGCTGCCGAAATAGCTGTCGACGGTTTTGTAGCGAAAGCTCAGGGTGTGCCAGTTGAAGCGCACCTTGCAGACACCGTCGGCCTGTTCCAGCAGCTCGATGTTGCTGAGGTTGTGCGAGGTGCGGGTGTCCGGCACGCTGGCGCTGGAACGTTCGGTCTTGATACGGAACACCCGGTCTTCAAGGCCGGTGCGATTGCCGTACCAGATCAGCGAGATTTCCCGCTGCGGGTCTTCGGTCAGTTCGTCGTTGTCGTCCCAGGAAGGCATCCAGAAGGTGGCGTCCGGCGCGTACAGTTCCAGCCACTCATCCCACTGGCGGTCGTCGAGGTAGCGCGCTTCGCGGTAGAGAAAATCGCGCACGCTTTCGTAGGTGATAATCATTGCACGGCCTCCACGTCGATCAGCTTCGCCTGCTCGGCGGCCAGCGCCTTGAGCATGGTCTGCTGCCAGTATTTGTGCTGCAGCACGAACAGGCCTTCGTCCTCGGTGCGCACGCCGCTGAGCAACGGTTGCAGGTCGATTTCCTTCGCGGCGTCATCAGCGCCTTCGACCCAGTGCTCAGCCCCCCGGGACATGTCGTTCCAGGCGGTGACGCTGCCCTGATAACCGGTCTGGCAGGAACGAAACTCTTCGAGATCGTCCGGCGTCGCCATGCCGCTGACGTTGAAGAAATCCTCGTACTGACGAATCCGGCTGGAGCGTGCGTGATCGCTTTCGCCCTTGGGCGCGATGCAGTAAATGGTGATTTCCGTGCGGTTGACCGAAATCGGCCGGGCAATGCGGATCTGCGAGCTGAACTGGTCCATCAGGTACACGTTGGGGTACAGGCACAGATTGCGCGAGTTCTCGATCATCCAGTCGGCGCGCGCCTTGCCGAAGTCCTGGGCGAGCTCGTCGCGGCGCTCGTACAGCGGACGGTCTTCAGGGTTGGCCCAGCGGGTCCAGAGCAGCATGTGCCCCTTGTCGAAGGAGTAGAAACCACCGCCCTGCTTGGCCCAACTGCCGGCACTCATGGTCGGGTTAGTGTCGCCGGCCTCGCGCTGCTTGCGCTGGTTCTGGGTGGCTGCGTAGTTCCAGTGCACGGAGCTGACGTGGTAGCCGTCGGCGCCGTTTTCAGCGGTGAGTTTCCAGTTACCTTCGTAAATGTAGCTGGAAGAACCGCGCAGCACTTCCAGGCCATCGGCGGATTGATCGACGATCATGTCGATGATCTTCGCCGATTCGCCCAGGTGCTCCACCAGCGGGACTACGTCGGCCTTGAGGCTGCCGAATAGAAAGCCGCGATAGGATTCAAAGCGCGCGACCCGGGTCAGGTCGTGGGAGCCTTCGCAATTGAAGCTCGCCGGGTAACCAGCCGCCGCCGGGTCCTTGACCTTGAGCAGCTTGCCGGAGTTGTTGAAGGTCCAGCCGTGGAACGGGCAGGTATAGGAGCTCTTGTTACCGGACTTGTGCCGGCACAGCATCGCGCCGCGGTGACTGCAGGCGTTGATGAAGGCATTGAGCTCACCGTCCTTGTTGCGCGCGATGAAGATCGACTGGCGCCCCATGGTGGTGGTGTAGAAATCGTTTTTGTTGGGGATCTGGCTTTCGTGGGCGAGGTACAGCCAGTTGCCTTCGAAGATGTGTTCCATCTCAAGGTCGAACAGCCGTGGGTCGGTGAACATCTCGCGTTTGCAGCGATAGATACCCTGCTCTGGATCGTCTTCAAGCAGGGATTGCAGGTATTCGGGTCGCAGGGTCATGGCCGCCGCCTCCATTGTTTTTATCAGGCAGGGCCATGCTAGGACGGAGGGGATGGGACGGACTATCCGCAGGGTGCAGACCTGTATCCGATTAGTGCAACCTCAATGCGACACTGATCCTGTGGCGAGGAAGCTTGCTCCCTCGCCACAGGGTCGGGGTTTGCGGTCAATGCCGGCGCTTGAGGGTGTCCGAAGGCAACTCGCCGAACTGCTTGCGGTAGCTGTCCGAGAACCGTCCCAAGTGCAGGAAGCCGTAATCCATCGCTATTTCGGTGACGTTGCGCACGATGCAGGTCGGGTCGCTGAGGCAGGCGTTGACGCGCTCCAGGCGTTTCTGGCGGATGTAGTTTTTCGGCGTGGTGCAGGCGTTGCGTTCGAACAGGCCATACAACGAACGCAGGCTCATGCTGGCCTGGCGCGCGAGTTCCTCGCTGTCGATGTCGTGCTTGAGGTTCCTGGCGATGTAATCGGCAATCGCTTCGAACGTCGCAGCCTGTGAGCCGAGTTCCAGCCGGCTGACATTGGTCTTCATCAGGCTGAGCATCTTGCTGACGATAATCTGCGTGTAGTGCTCCTGCACCCGGGGAATCTGCTCGGTGGCCTCAGCCTCCTGGCAAATCATCGCCAGCAGGTTGACGAAACCTTCCAGTTCATTGAGCTGGTAGCGGTTTTCCAGAAACCGCACGCCCTGCCCCGGATAGCGCCAGCGCTGCTCGTCGCAGACCGACTCGAGCAACGACGCGGGGATCTTTAGGATGAATTTTTCGCAATCGTCGGAGTAGGTCAAATCCACTGGATCGTCGGGATTGATCAGCAGCAACTCGCCGGGGGCGAAGTAATGCTCTTGGGCATGACCACGCCACAGGCAATTGCCGCGCAATAACACTTGCAGATGATAGATGGTTTCGAGCGCGCCGGAGGTGACGCGAACGCTGCCGCCGTAGCTGATACGGCACAGGTCGAGGCTGGCGAATTTGCGATGATTGAGGCTGGCCAGGGGTTGCCCCGCCCGGGGCATCAGGATGCAATGATTTCCGACATGCTGATTGACGTAGCCTGACACCGCGTACGGGTCGGCATGGTCGAATACAGTGCTGCGCTGACTCAACAGTTGCGCGTGCATCATCGGGTCACTCTCATTTTTGTTATAGATGTTCTGGTCATTCTAAAGCAGTGCCGGCACCGATGTACGAGTTGACCGACACATGGGAGTGGGCAAATCCTGTAGGAGCCTGGCTTGCCAGCGATGGCGGCGGCACATTCGCCATCGCCGGCAAGCCGGGCTCCCACACGTTCTGTGGGGATCAGTCTTCGAGTGCGCGAACTCGCTCCATGCGTTGCTGCTCTTGCGGCTGGGCCGAAGACTGCAGGGTGAAGTCGAAGTCGATTTCGGCGAAGCGACCGCTGACACCATAGGCCGCTGCACGAGCCTGATCTTCGCTGAAGGTGATCTTGGCGATCAGTTCGTCACGGGTGGCGTAGGCGAAATCGTCGTGCAGGTATTCATCGCCGTCCAGATTGATCTGGGTGGTCAGGTGACGATGGTCCGCAGCCGAGATGAAGAAATGGATGTGCGCCGGACGCTGGCCGTGACGGCCCAGTTGATCGAGCAGTTGTTGGGTCGGGCCATCCGGTGGGCAGCCGTAGCCGGACGGCACGATGCTGCGCAAGCGATAACGGCCTTCGGCGTCGGTCACGATGCGCCGGCGCAGGTTGAACTCCGATTGGGTGCTGTCGAAGTAGGAATAAGTGCCGCCAGTGTTGGCGTGCCAGACATCCACCACTGCACCCGCCAGAGGTTCGCCAGCGGTATTGAGCACCTGGCCCTGCATGAACAGGGTCACGCCCGGATCCAAGCCGTCGTCCAGACGCGCCTCGAAGTTGGACAAGGGAGCGCCGGCCACGTACAGCGGGCCTTCGATGGTGCGCGGGGTGCCGCCAGCCTTGCCGGCCTGCTCGTCTTCGGCGTCCATCAGCAGATCGAGATAGTGTTCCAGCCCCAGGCCAGCGACGACCAGTCCGGCTTCCTGGCGCGAACCCAGCACGTTGAGGTAATTGACGGCTTTCCAGAATTCTTCCGGCGTTACCGCCAGGTCCTCGATGATGTTCACCGAGTCACGCAGAATACGGTAGATAAGCGCCTTGACCCGTGGGCTGCCGGCATCGTTGTGCAGGCCGCTGGCTTCTTCGAGAAATTGCTGGGCAGCAGCAGTGTGGGAAATCTTGATGTTCATGGTGGTTCCTCATCTTGTAATTATTAGCGTAGCGAACTGAACAGGCTGGGTTCAGCGGTCATCCTCGCGAATCGACGAAGGATGCCGGCACATCGCGGTGACTTCGATCGCCATGTACGGGTAAAGCGGCAGTTGCATCAGCAGGTCGTGCAGTTCCTGGACACTGTCGACGTCGAACACGCTGTAGTTGGCATACAGCCCGGCAATGCGCCACAGGTGACGCCACTTGCCCTGGTCTTGCAGACGCTGGGAAAAGGCCTTTTCGTCAGCCTTGAGCTTGGTGGCCAACTCGGTATTCATATCGACCGGCAGGTTCACGGTCATCTTTACGTGGAACAGCATGATGCACTCCTCAGACTTGATGAAGAACAGTGGAAGACTTGTCGCGACGGAAAAACGCCAGGCGCCCTTCGTCCAGATTCAGGCCCAGGCCCGGGGTGGTCGGTACGTGCAACTCGAAATCGCGATACTCCAGCGGTTCGCTGAGGATGTCTTCGGTCAGCAGCAACGGGCCGAACAACTCGGTGTCCCAGGCCAGCTTGTTCAGCGTGATAAATGCCTGGGCCGAGGCCATGGTGCCGATCCCGCCTTCGAGCATGGTGCCGCCGTACAGGCCGATGCCCGCCGCTTCGGCAATGGCTGCGGTCTTGAGCACTGCGCGCGGGCCGCCGTTCTTGGCGATCTTCAGGGCGAAGATCGAAGCGGCGCCCTCACGGGCCAGATTGAAGGCATCTTCCACGCATTCGATGGATTCGTCGGCCATGATCGGCGCCGGGCTCATGGCGTTCAGGCGCACCATGCCGGCGCGGTTGTTGCGCGAGATCGGCTGTTCGATCAGGTCGATACCGTTGGTACCGAGGATTCGGCAGGCACGGATGGCCACCGCTTCGTCCCAAGCCTGATTGACATCCACCCGCACGCTGGCGCGATCACCCAGGGCTTTCTTGATGGCGATCACATGCGCCAGGTCGCGATTGACTTCACCGGCGCCGATTTTCAGCTTGAAGATGCGGTGGCGGCGCAGGTCGAGCATCTGCTCCGCTTCGGCGATGTCCTTGGCGGTATCTCCACTGGCCAGGGTCCAGGCCACTGGCAGCGCATTGCGTACCCGACCGCCGAGTAACTCACTGACCGCCAGGCCCAGGCGTTTGCCCTGGGCGTCGAGCAAGGCCGTTTCAATACCTGATTTGGCGAAAGTGTTGCCACGGATGCAGCGCTCCAGGCGCAACATCGCGGCATTCACATTGGCGCTGTCCTGGCCCAGCAGCAGCGGCGCGAAGTGGCGGTCGATGTTGGTCTTGATGCTATCCGGGCTTTCGTTGCCATACGCCAGGCCACCGATGGTGGTCGCTTCGCCGATACCTTCTATGCCGTCGGCGCAACGCACGCGAATGATCACCAGCGTCTGGTTCTGCATGGTGTGCATGGCTAACTTGTGCGGGCGAATGGTCGGCAGATCGACGATGATCGTCTCGATCGATTCAATGGCTGTTGCAAGCATTTCGATACCCGTCAGGTTCTTGGAGTTCTGGAACCGATTCTGGTACGGCTTTTTTCTGGAAGCCAATATAGAATTGGTCTGACTCGATACCTTAAAGGTATGTAGCCGATCAGCTTTTGGAGGCTGTATGGAACTGCGTCACCTGCGCTATTTTCAGGCGCTGGCGAAAACCCTCAACTTCACCCGCGCCGCCGAGCTGCTGCATATCGCACAGCCGCCCCTGAGCCGGCAGATCCAGCACTTGGAGGATGAGCTGGGAGTGCTGTTGCTGGAACGTGGCCGACCGTTGAAATTGACCGATGCCGGCCGGTTCTTCCATGAACACTCCAGCGCGCTTCTGGAACAACTGGGCAAGGTGTGTGACAACACCCGGCGCATTGGCCTGGGGGAAAAAACCTGGCTGGGAATCGGCTTTGCGCCATCCACGCTCTATGGCGTGCTACCGGAGCTGATCCGTCGTTTGCGCAGCGGTGAGCCCCTTGAACTGGAACTTGGGCTGTCGGAATTAACCACGCTTCAACAGGTCCATGCGCTCAAGGCTGGCAGGATCGACATCGGCTTCGGGCGAATCCGCATCGACGACCCGGCCATCATCCAGACCGTGCTCACCGAAGACCGGCTGGTCGCCGCCCTGCCCGCCGGGCACCCGCTGCTGGGCGCGCCGATAAGCCTGCGGGAACTGGCCAGGGAGCCTTTCGTACTCTACCCGGGTAATCCGCGGCCAAGTTATGCCGACCATGTGATCGCCCTGTTCGAATCCTATGGTGTGAGTATTCAGGTAGCGCAATGGACCAACGAGCTGCAGACCGCGATTGGCTTGGTCGGGGCAGGCATCGGTGTCACCCTGGTGCCGGCTTCCGTGCAATTGCTGCATCGTGACGACATAGGATTTACGGCACTTCTGGAGGACAACGCGACTTCACCCATCATTCTCAGCCGGCGGGTAGGCGATGTGTCGCCGGGGCTGAAGCACTGCCTGCAGATGATTGATGAGTTGTTGCCTCGCACGCTGGAATCCAATCAGGGCGCCTGAGCTGTAGCCTGTGGCTGGAGAGCTTGCTCAACCCGCGAACGCACGGCGCCCGGCTTTCATTTCCGTGCGCAACTCGGCAATGAGGTTGTTGATGTCGCGGACGGTGCTCAGGTGCGCTGTGGAGACATTGCGGACCAATAGCACAACCTCGTGGGTATCAGGATCGAAAATCGTGATTTCCAGTAAGCCCAGGCTCTCCGTGCACTCGCAAGACAGCGGCTCGAAACCGGATTCTACAATATTGGAAAGGACTGCAATGGGCACCATGGCTGACGACTCGGGCGGCATTTAATGGAAAAGACCCCAGCAAGGATAGATACACTTTGCGCATTGCGCGTACGTCGTAGTGTTATCCAGCTCTCATTTTGAGTAGTTTTCTCAGCGCGAATCCCCAGACCAGATCCAGTTCCACAGCCCCGGCAGTTGCACCGGCTGCGAACTGTCGCGCACGGTTCTCGCCAGGGCCGCCCGTTGCAGAGAGGCCGTGTCATCATAAAAGGGCTTTTGCGCAACCTTCACGCCTGTCTCCCGGGCGCTATCCAGGAGAATCTGCAGATACTCGCGTGCATGCCTTGCGGTATAGCGATTGAGGTCATGGAAGGTCACCACCACCGGAATCACACCGTCCACCACCGGCAGTTCACCTTGTGCGATGCGCTCGCGTACTTCGGACATCGAACGCAGCATATGGGACCGCCGCCGCGGGCTGGCATTAAAGCCCCAGATCTTGCCATCGTTGGCACTGAGGTCAGTTAGCAGCACGTGCAGGCCGTGCTGCCGATAGGCAGCGAATGTGCGTTTGTCGTAATTCCAGAACGGCGGACGCAGCAGGCTTGGCAACACACCGGTGATCACGGCAATATCGGCGCTGCCATTGGCGAGCGACTGCTCCAGCGCCTGATCGTCCAGGGATCGATGGTTGCTGTGTCCGGGAGTGGCCGTGTGAAAGCCGATGACATGACCCTCAGCATGTTCGCGGCGCATGACCTGGTGCCCGATCTCACTGCCCCCGGCCCGGGAAGCACGGGTTTGTACAAAAAACACCGCCTTGATGTCCGGTTGCAGCGGATTTTGCGCGAGACTATCGAGTACGGTCAGCGTCGGGTTCCAGAAGCTTGAGGCACTGGGGCCATCGTCAAAGGTCAGTAGAAACCGGACAGGGGGTTGGGCATTTAAGCGTTGTTCAGTTTGCGGGGTCATTGCGATGGGTGCAGCAATGCACCCGACCAGCCCGGCGGCGATAACGAGTGGAGCGAGAAGCTTGCACAGCTGTTTCATGGTTTGCTTTGGCCAGACGATTGCGCCCGTGCGGGGCGGCGGGCGCAGGTTGGATAGGGTACAGGGTGTTTGGTTCAAATGGCGCTGAGATGGGTTGGCGAACCTTAGGTCGTGCGCAACAATGGCCTGTAGAGGACGCCTGGTCTGGGCAATTACGGTGATGAACCTGAAAGTGCCGCGTTTATCCAGGAGGCCCGCGGTATCGTTTACGTTCGTCGCGAGCAAGCTCGCGTCTACAGGGAGTAGCGTGCGCCCTGAGGCCGTGCACGATCAAACCAGTACGGCGACCCGCCGCCTTCTTTCACGAGACAACTCCTGCCACCCTGAGGACCAGCCAATGTGCGGACGCCTGAGCCAATACCGTGGCATCCACGATTTCGTCGCGGCGCTGAGCATCCCCGATGCGCTGATCAACCACGTCGGCAATGAACCACTGGCCCGTTACAACGCCGCGCCCACCACCCGCCTCGCCCTGCTACACCGGCAAAACGACAGCCTGCACGCCGACCTGGTGCGCTGGGGGTGGAGGCCACACTGGGCCAAGGATCGCGCCCCGCCCATCAACGCCCGGGTGGAAAAGGTCGCCCACGGCCCCTACTTCCGGCTTATCTGGCCGCACCGGGCGATTGTGCCGGTGGACAACTGGTTCGAATGGGTCGACGCCGGGGAAGGCAGCAAACAACCCTGGTTGATCCGCCGTAAGGACCGGGCGCCGGTGTACTGCGCCGCCATCGGCCAGTTCCCCGCAGGCCACGCCGAGCCAAATCCCGAGGACGGTTTTGTCATCCTCACCGCCGACAGCGCCGGCGGCATGCTCGATATCCACGACCGACGCCCTATCGTGCTATCGCCCGAACTCGCGCAAGAGTGGCTCGACCCTGCCACGCCCAAGGAGCGCGCCGAACAGATGGCATTGTTTCAAGGAGAAGCCAGCGAAGTGTTCGAGTGGTTCCGGGTCAGTAAGGCAGTAGGCAATGTGCGCAATCAGGGACCCGAACTAATAGAACAACTGGCATAGCAGGCGGACGTTAAATAAACAGGCCGTTGGGACGTTACACATAGTGTTTCACCCACGTAACAGTCGAGCGAAATATGGCCATTTGCCGCGCCAACCGCCTGTCTGACATTTCGATTGTCATACATACATTAAGGACCAGTGCCGCTAGCATGCGCGCCGCATCTCCCAGGACGGAAAACCCAGAAACTCAAGCCTTGCAGAGAACCCAGTTGCGCGACGATTTTTATAACAAACAGTTCACCAGTGTTGAATGTGTCCATCTGTCGACCACAGAACGTTATCAACTCGATTGTTTCATCGGGCAATACATCAAGACCCGAAACCTGGCATCGGTGCCCAACATCGACACTACTCTGCGCACAACCTTGCAGCGCTATCCAGGCAAGCCACCAGTGATGGTCAATGAGCTCAATGCCTGGATCGACAGGACCCTGGGCTATCGAGCAATGCACCCCGATTTCTCCCGGCTGGAAGATGTCTGAACGCGCCTCTGTAGGGCGACAGCGCCTGCAGTTAAAATTGCAGGTGCCGCCGCGAGCGAAAGACACTATTCAACGTTTCAGCGGACGCTCCTGATCACGCTCCGACAGCTCTCGGCTGTCGTCATGTTTCCAGTCCTGCTTCGAGCGCCTGTTCTGTTCTTCTATTTCTTCTTCGCTAGGTTCATCCGGATCGGGACGCTCGGGTTCATTCGCCATGTTCACCTCTGTTCGTGAAGATTATCCATTCAAGCGTAGAACAGATTCACAGCCACCAACGCAGCACAAAGAAAAACGCCATGCTCAACAACATGCTCAGCAAGGTGTTACGGGTGTACAGAACCAGCCCCACCGCCACCAATGAACTGAGCAGGTAAGGATTGTCCCATTGCAGGTTCAGTTGTTTATCCGGCATGAATACGATCGGTCCGCAGATGGCGGTGAGCATGCCAGGCACGGCAAAACCGAGGAATTGCCGGGCGTTGCTGCTCAGGCGCACTGGCAGGCGAGGCTCCAGAAATACGTAGCGGTTGAGAAACACCAGCACACCCATCCCGAAAATGACCGCCCAGACCATCATGCTGTTTGCCCCACATAAAGTTTGTTACACACAAATCCCGCCGTCATTCCCGCCAGGCCTGCCAGCACCAGCGCCGAGCCCCATTGCCAGTAACTGAACAGCACCGAACAGAACAGCGCCACCGCGACACACACCACTGTGGGCACGTTGCGCACCACGGGAGTGATCAGCGCGATGAAGGTCGCGGCAATCGAGAAGTCCAGGCCCAGGTGTTCCAGCCCCGCAATGCTGCTGCCGAGCACGATGCCGGCCAGGGTAAAGAGATTCCAGGCAATGTAGAACGTCAGTCCAACCCCGAGTGCGTACCAGCGATCGAACTGCTGCTTGTCATGCTGGCTGGTCAGGGCGAACAGTTCGTCGGTAAGCAAAAAGCCCAAGCCCACGCGCCAGTGCCCCGGCAGCGGTGAGATCGCCGAGCGCATGCTCATGCCGTAGAGCAGATGCTGGGATGTCAGCAGCAGCGTGGTCAGCAGGATCGAGAAGATTCCGGCACCGCCCTTGAGCATGCCGATAGCCACCAACTGTGCGGCGCCGGCAAACACGATGCTCGACAGGCCCTGGCCTTGCAGGGGCGTGAGGTTGGCTTCGATGGCCATGGATCCGGCCAATAAGCCCCAAGGCGCAGTCGCCAGGGACAAGGGAAGGATCGCCACGGCGCCGCGCAGGAATGCGCTGCAGGGCAAGTGTGAGTTGGACATAGCGCTCTGCCACTGGAAAAAAGACCTGCAACTCTGCCAGTACTTACCCGCGAAGGCATACACAATTTCGAGTTATTTGCCGACCCTCGACCGAGTACCATGGCGCAGTCCATCCGGCACACCCAGGGAAGCCCACATGCTCTACCGAATCGCCGCCGACGGACTGGTGCTGTTTCATCTGCTGTTCATTCTGTTCGTACTGTTCGGCGGGCTGCTGGTGCTCAAGTGGCGCCACCTGGCTTTCTGGCATCTACCCGCGGTCGCATGGGGTATCTCGGTGGAAGTCTTTCACCTGCTGTGCCCGCTGACCGAATGGGAGAACCGCCTGCGCGAAGCGGCGGGCCAGAACGGCTACGGCGGTGGTTTCGTCGAGCATTATATATGGCCGGCAATCTATCCCGCCGGACTGACCCCGGGCATCCAGGTGGGGCTGGGCGCCGTGGTGCTGGCGCTCAACTTCTGTGTCTACCTGCGGCTGGTCAGGCGCTTGCGGCGAGGCGAGCGGCGCTGAGCTTACTTGTCGATCACGCTCATGTTGCGCCCACTGGCCTTGGCCACGTACAGCGCCCTGTCAGCGGCACGTACCAGGTCATCGGGCTGATCGTGCAAGGCCGTATCCCAGGCGCAGACCCCGACGCTGACGGTGACCGTCCCTTCGACGCCCTCGCTGTGTTCGATCCCCGCCAACTGCACCGCACGGCGAATTTTCTCCGCCACCAGGAAAGCGCCGACATAGTCGGTGCCCGGCAGCACCACCGTAAACTCTTCGCCACCATATCGGGCCGCCAGATCACCGGGGCGCTTGATGTGCTCGACGATGATCGAGCTGATCCTGCGCAGGCACGCGTCGCCGACCACGTGTCCATACAGATCATTGAAGCGCTTGAAATGATCGACATCGATCATCAGTAGCGCCAGGTGAGTCTGGGTGCGCCGGGCGCGGCGCATCTCGGTCATGATGAACAGATCGAACTGGCGCCGATTGGACAGGCCGGTCAGGGCATCTTCCAGTGCGAGCAACTCCAGGCCGCGATTGACCTCCAGCAGTTTTTCCTGGGCGTCGAGCAGCACACTTTGAATGTGGTTCTGGTGTTTCATCAGGCGGATGAGGCGATAACCGAGGACGCCTAGAAGCCCCAGGAACAGGGCGACAATGCCGGCGCTGAGCAGTGATTCCTCGCGCCAGCCGGCCAATACCTCTTCCTGATTCAGCGCGGCGAACACGATCAGCGGGTACCCTTCGACCCTACGAAAACCCACCACCCGCTCGACGCCATCGACCACCGACCTGACCCTGGCAGTCCCGGAATTACCCAAGGGCAGCAACTGGGTAAACAGCGCACCATTGGCCACGCTGCTGCCAACTTCGGATTCCTTGAACGGACGGCGCACGACAATCGAGCCGTCATCGGCGATCAGGTTGATCACGCCGTTGTGGCCCATGTCGATGCTGTCATAGAGCGCCAGGAAATGGCTCAGCTGGATGGTCGCCAGGGCCACGCCGGCAAAACTGCCGTCCGGATGACTGACCCGGCGCGACACGGTCATGATCCATTCGCCGCTGGATCGGCTCTTGATCGAAGGGCCGATGTGCGGTCCACGATCAGGATGACCGCGGTGGAAGATAAAGTATTCGCGATCCGAGTTATTGGCGTTGGCCAGGGCGGCGCCGTTGGAGTTGGCGATCCACTGCCCGGCCTGGTCGTAAACGAACAGGCCATGCAGCTGGCTCAGCTCGCGGCGCTGGATACCGAGCAGGCGTTGCATCCTGGGCTGGCGGGCCGATTCGATGCCTTCGTTTTCCAGGCGCTCAACCAACGTGAGCAGCAGAGTGTCAGCCTGCTTGATCGACGCCTGCGCCTGCCAGGCCAGGGCCTGGGCGAGGTTGGACATCGCCACTTCCTTATCACGCAGGTGGTACTGGCGCGAATTCCAGACTTCCCAGCCAGCAACGGTGGTCATCGACAGGCACACGGCGATCAGGAAAAACACCAGTGAGCGGATCTTCAGCCTGGACAACACCTGGCCGCCGTTCAACAGCAAGGCCGGTTGGTTATTATCGAGATGATCGTTGATGGACAGCTGTACCATGTCACTCCCTGAACGCTTATGGTTTCGGCGTGTGCTTGACGGCAGCGATCCAGGCGGGATCCAGTCGTGTCTGCCCGATGTCGATGCCCAGCGCTTCCATTCGCGCCTTGTGCAGGTCAATCTCCCGATTCAATTGCCCGTGATCGCTGGAATTAGCGTCCAGTTCGTGCATCTGAGTGAGCCCCAGATGATAGAAGCGTAGCAACTTCATCGCCCGGGGATCATCGCGATCCACCGCCGCCGTCACCTGGTGCATGACATTGGTAACGCTCATCAGGCTGCGCTTGAGCTGCCAGCCATAGACCGCTGCCGCCATCCAGGGCTGCTCCCAGAACAGCCCACGCATCAACGCGACCATCAGCAACACCGCCACGAACACCCCGCCGACATTGAAGCGCATGTTGTCGCCACCAGGCTCGCCGAACACGGCGACCGCCACAGTCGACAGCAGCATCGCCAGCGCCAGGAACACCAGGGCAATAATCACCGTGCTGCGCCGCGTCTGTTGTCGATAGGTCTGGGCGTTCATTGGCTGGATTTCAAACATTGCGACAGGGTTCCTTGCATCAGGTAATAGATTCAGGGGCAAAAGACTGCGGGGCATTATCGCCTCCCCGACAGATTTAGCTATGCTGGAGCTCCTTTTCATCTTTTCATCGTCAAAGGGCAACGTGGCGATACTGCTCAGTTCGTGCCATCTTCTTTCATGGATACACACTATTCGGATGCCATTTGCCGGCCCCCGTGTGAATGACATCGTTTTAAGGATCATTGAATGACCCAACGACATGTAATCAACGCCTCTGTCAGCCCTAAAGGCAGCCTGGAAACCCTTTCTCAACGTGAAGTGCAGCAACTGAGCGAAGCCGGATCCGGCAGCACCTATACCCTCTTCCGCCAGTGCGCCCTGGCCATCCTCAATACCGGCGCGCATGTTGATAACGCCAAGACCATTCTCGAAGCCTACAAGGACTTCGAGATCCGCATTCACCAGCAGGACCGTGGCGTGCGTCTCGAACTGCTGAACGCCCCTGCCAACGCTTTCGTCGACGGCGAAATGATCGCCAGCACCCGGGAGATGCTGTTCAGCGCCCTGCGCGACATCGTCTACACCGAAAACGAACTGGACAGCCAACGTATCGACCTGAGCAATTCCCAGGGCATCAGCGACTACGTGTTCCACCTGCTGCGCAACGCCCGCACCCTGCGCCCCGGTATCGAACCGAAGATCGTGGTGTGCTGGGGTGGCCACTCGATCAACACTGAGGAATACAAGTACACCAAGGAAGTCGGCCATGAACTGGGCCTGCGCAGCCTGGATATCTGCACCGGTTGCGGCCCCGGCGTAATGAAAGGCCCGATGAAGGGCGCGACCATTGCCCACGCCAAGCAACGCATTCACGGCGGCCGGTATCTGGGCCTGACCGAGCCCGGGATCATCGCCGCCGAGGCGCCGAACCCGATCGTCAACGAGCTGGTGATCCTGCCGGACATCGAAAAACGCCTGGAAGCCTTCGTGCGAGTGGGCCATGGCATCATCATCTTCCCGGGCGGCGCCGGCACCGCCGAAGAGTTCCTGTACCTGCTCGGGATCCTGATGCATCCGGACAACGAAGGGCTGCCCTTCCCGGTCATCCTCACCGGTCCGAAACATGCAGCGCCTTACCTGGAGCAGCTTGACTCGTTTGTTTGCGCCACGCTGGGCGAAGCGGCGAAAAAGCACTACGAGATCATCATTGACGATCCGGCCGAAGTGGCCCGGCAAATGACCCAGGGCCTCAAGGCGGTCAAGCAGTTCCGTCGCGAGCGTAACGATGCGTTCCACTTCAACTGGCTGTTGAAGATCGATGAAAGCCTGCAGCGCCCGTTCGATCCGACCCACGAAAACATGGCCAACCTGAACCTGAGCCGCGACCTGCCCGCCCACGAATTGGCCGCTAACTTGCGCAGGGCGTTTTCCGGCATCGTTGCCGGCAACGTCAAGGACAAGGGCATCCGCCTGATCGAGGACCACGGGCCGTATCAGATCCGTGGCGATGCCGCGGTGATGCAGCCGCTGGATCAACTACTCAAGGCATTCGTCGCCCAGCACCGCATGAAACTGCCCGGCGGCGCGGCGTATGTGCCGTGTTATCGAGTGGTTGCATAGCGTGCTGTGGGAGCCGGGCTTGCCCATGAGGGAGCTGCACTTGCGACACTGATGTGACAGCAAGAGTGCCATCGCGGGCAAGCGTGCTCCCACAGGGTATTGTTGGTGTACGCAGCATTTGTGCCCGGCCGAGATACTGTGGGAGCCTGCTTGCGATAGCGATCTACCTGTGACATCAATGCTGACCGCGCTCCCAGGTTGGTGTGCGCCCAGCCAATCACACTCTATCGGCATCAATCACCGCCTTGGGCGGTAACGGATTATTGCCTGCCGCCTGGTTGCCGATCAGATAACCGCTGACCGCCACCAACGCTTCGACCCGCTCCGGGTCGATGACATTACCGGCCAATGCGGGCGGCTGGCCGGTGCGCCGCGTCTCGTCGAGAGAAAGTGCGCGCCACCATAACCCCGGGCTAAGGCATGAGCACGCCGTGGTATCTGACTTGTGTCGTAAACCCGCGCTATTGCGGCATAAAGTGTCCGACGGGGCGACGGATACAGCCCGATGCAAAACCCTGGGTTCAATAACAAGAGATCAAGCGATGGAACACGTGAACCACATCCTGATAGTCGACGACGATCGAGAGATCCGCGAACTGGTCAGCAATTACCTGAAGAAGAACGGCTTGCGCACCACTGTCGTGGCCGATGGACGACAGATGCGCAGTTTTCTGCAAGCCAACCCGGTGGACCTGATCGTGCTGGACATCATGATGCCCGGCGATGACGGCCTGCAGCTGTGTCGCGAATTGCGCTCGGGCAAGCACAAGGCGACGCCGATCCTGATGCTCACGGCGCGCAACGATGAAACCGATCGAATTCTCGGGCTGGAAATGGGCGCCGATGACTACCTGACCAAACCCTTCTCTGCCCGTGAACTGCTTGCCCGCATTAACGCCGTGCTACGGCGCACGCGGATGCTGCCGCCCAACCTGCTGGTCAGCGAGAGCGGCCGCCTGCTGGGTTTCGGTCGCTGGCGCCTGGACACCACCGCCCGCCATCTGCTGGACGAAGATCAAACCATGGTCGCCCTGAGCGGCGCTGAATACCGCCTGTTGCGGGTGTTTCTCGACCATCCACAGCGCGTGCTCAGCCGGGATCAACTCTTGAACCTGACCCAGGGTCGCGACGCCGACCTGTTCGACCGGTCCATCGACCTGCTGGTCAGCCGGTTGCGCCAACGGCTGATGGACGACTCGCGCGAACCGACCTACATCAAGACCGTGCGCAGCGAAGGCTATGTTTTCTCCTACCCCGTGGAGATGCTCGGCGCGCAGGGCTGAATGACGACAGCGGGAGTGGCACATCCGGTTCAACAACTTTGATAACGACTACGTTGCGCAAAACCGCCCTGAGTTCGGTTCTAAGTATCAGCGTTATTGATTCGCCCATTGCAACTGGAGCACAGTTGCTCTTACAGGGATTTGGCTAGCCGGGCGGCGAGCGCTTTGGCCTGCAGTGCCACATCCGTAACGGCCGTGCTTTCCCACCACATGCCACGCAACGGAGGCCCCATGGCGAACAGACGACTGGCGACGTGCCCATCCGCGTCGATCACCGCGCCGTCCACTGCGGCGGCGATTCCCAATGCCAGGGGCCCAGGCTGAATCAAGCCCCGCGCCAGCAACTGCCTGGGCAGAGGTCGCGCAACACGCCGCCAGTCATATTCGATGCCACTGGAATTGATCAACGCCGCACCACTGACCACGCACTGCGCAGACTCACCTCGCCGGCGGATGCGGATCCCCACGCTATTCCCCGACGAAGGCTCAAGCCCCTTGAATGACGCCGCCTGAATCCGCAGCCGCCCTTCCCCATGCAACCGCGCCACCAGCTCGGCACTCAGGGGCGGCGAGCGGTGGTGATGACTTTCCCACCACGGCCGCACATGCCGCACGAACTGCCGACGCTGCACATCCGTCGCCTGACTCCACAGCCGCGGGATGTGCACCCGCACAGTGTCCAGTGGCGCTTGCCAGTCGACCCCCTGGGCGCTGGCGTCCCGGCAATGGCGGCGCAGTTCGCGTACCAATTGCCGTGGCGTACGAATGCTGTGGTCATTGGCGAGGAAGTCCGCCCATGCGGGCGGTTGGCGGCGTACATGGGGCAGCAGGCCATGCCGGGAAAACACTTCGATGGGCCCGCGGTGTCCGGCCTGCTCCAGCGAGACCACAGCATCCACCATGGTCAGGCCGGAACCGATGATCAATACCGTCGACTGCGGATCAAGCTGGCGCATCGCGGCGATGTCCCAGGGGTCGAGTGCCGCCGCGTTCAAGCCGCTGGATTCGGTCTGTGGCGTGCGTGCGGCGGGAAACATTCCAGTGGCCAGCACCGCGCAAGTGCCCTGCAGGCATTGCCCGTCGCTCAAGGTCAGTCGCACGCCACCGGCCAGGTTTTCCAGGTCTACGGCCTCCGCCCGCACGTGTTCGACGCTTGATCCGTTCACCGCGCCCACCGCTTGGGCTTGTGCAAGACGTTGCTGCACATACTCGCCGAACAGCCCGCGCGGTGGGAACAACTCGCTGATCGGCGCAGGCTGCTGATCGGACTCGGGCCAGCCACCCGCCGCGATATGCTCCGTCAGCCACTGCGTCAGGTCATCGGCATTGTCCGGGTCGACGCTCATTCGCGCCGCGTTGCCGTTGAGTGTGTGGCCCAGTTCCACCGCACTGTAGGCCTCGCCCCGTCCAAGTTCGGTACGGGGTTCGATGACCAGCACCGAGCGCTTGCCCGGCAGGCGCAGCAGTTGCAAGGCCAGCAGCGCGCCACTCAGGCCGCCACCAACGATCAGGACGTCAGCTTGGCGGAGGGCGGCGTTGGCCTGCTCGTGGGGGATTTCACTCATGGTGTTCTCACTGATCAGTGTTTTCCTGAATGGAAGTCATGGGACGATAATAAGCGCCAAATCCGGGGCCGCGTCATCAAGCAGTACCAAAGTAGCGATGGCGGCCCTGCGCAATGAGCAGGCTCTGCCGCGCCCCTGTTCAGATCACCACGTTACGCACGAAACGCGCGGCGACTTCTCCTTCGTTGCGATAGGAGTGCGGCTGGTTACTGGCGAACATGTAGAACTCCCCCGCCGAAATAGTGTGGGGCACATCACCGAGCATCAGCGTCAGGCAGCCTTCAAACACATAGAGCTGTTCGCTCCAGCCATCGGCATCGGGTTCGGACGGGTAGTGCTCGCCCGGTTCCAGGCGCCATTCCCAGAGCTCCACCTCGCGGGTGGCACTGGCCTTGGACAGCAACACCGCCTTGCTGCCAGGAATGGTGCCGGCCCAGGCCAGTTCATTGATGCGACTCGGATCGCGGGCCTCGGGAGCCTGGATCAGGTCGCTGAAGGCTACGTCGAGTGCTTCGGCCACGCGATCGAGGGTGGTCAGGCTGACGTTCTTTTCACCCGCCTCGATCGCCACCAGCATCCGCCGGCTGACCCCGGACTTTTCAGCGAGGGTCGTCTGGCTCATATCGGCGGCGTGGCGCAGGCGCCGAACATTGAGGCTGACGTGTTGCAGGACCGAGGCCCTTTGCGTGGAATCTTTGTGCACTATATTGCTCACTTGGTAGGATTGGGCAGTATACTGCGCAACATACGACGCATTGTGCGTCCCCCTCAGGTAGCACGCAAGGTCATGACGTCGGTGAACTCCTCCCACAATACTTCTCCCCGCTTTTCGCGGTTCAGCAAGGCCGAGTGCGTGCTGGTGTTAATCACCATGGTCTGGGGCGGGACTTTCTTGCTGGTGCAGCATGCGATGACCGTCAGCGGTCCGATGTTTTTCGTCGGCCTGCGCTTCGCCGCAGCCACCCTCATCGTCGCGCTGTTCTCCTGGCGGCACCTGCGTGACCTGACGTTGTTTGAGCTCAAGGCCGGATCCTTTATTGGGGTGGCAATCATGCTCGGGTATGGCTTGCAGACGGTCGGGTTGCAGAGCATTCCGAGCAGCCAGTCGGCATTCATCACGGCGCTGTACGTGCCCTTCGTACCGTTGCTGCAATGGCTGGTGCTGGGGCGGCGTCCGGGCCTGATGCCTAGTATCGGGATTATGCTGGCGTTTACCGGGTTGATGTTGCTGTCAGGGCCCGCGGGGGCGTCATTGAATTTCAGCCCCGGTGAAATCGCCACCCTGATCAGCGCCGTGGCGATTGCTGCGGAAATTATTCTTATCAGTAACTTTGCCGGTCAGGTCGACGTACGCCGAGTGACAGTGGTGCAACTGGCGGTGACTTCGGTGCTGTCATTCCTGCTGGTGGTGCCGACCCAGGAACGCATTCCAGACTTTTCCTGGTTGCTGCTGTGCAGCGCCCTGGGCCTGGGCGCGGCCAGCGCGGCGATTCAGGTTGCAATGAACTGGGCGCAGAAAAGCGTCTCGCCGACCCGAGCCACCCTGATTTATGCCGGCGAGCCGGTCTGGGCCGGGATTGTCGGGCGGATTGCCGGGGAGCGGTTGCCAGCGGTTGCGTTGGTCGGCGCAGGGCTGATCGTGGCGGCGGTAATTGTCAGTGAGTTGAAGACCAAGGGTAAGGGGGTTGTGGCTAAGGCGGACCTGGAGAGCGAAACCCAACGCTAACCGGCAATATTTGCGGCGTTTGATCGAAAATCTTCGCGAGCAAGCCCGCTCCCACAGGTTTTCTCTGTGATACACATGTCCTGCATTCACAGAAGATCTAAGGTCGGAGCGGGCTTGCTCGCGAAAAGGCCAGACCTTCATCGCCACAGCATGCCAAATCACCAAAAGCAGGACTTTTCCGCAATCCGAGTAGGATTCTGCCACAGGTTCGCGTTTGGTAATCCGGAGACTGGCACGTATGATGCTTCACAAACCTCCGCAGATTAGAAGCCTATGTCCCTGATAGTTCTACTGCTTCTGCCCTTCATCGGCAGCTGTCTGGCAGCCATGCTGCCGCACAACGCGCGTAATACCGAATCCCTGCTGGCTGGCTTGGTCGCCCTCATAGGCACCGTCCAGGTCGCCTTGCTGTACCCGCAAATCGCCGACGGCGGCGTGATTCGCGAGGAATTCTTCTGGTTACCCAGCCTGGGCCTGAACTTCGTCCTGCGCATGGACGGCTTCGCGTGGCTGTTCTCCATGCTGGTGCTGGGCATCGGCACACTGGTTTCGCTGTACGCTCGTTACTACATGTCGCCGGACGACCCGGTGCCGCGCTTCTTTGCGTTCTTCCTGGCGTTCATGGGCGCCATGCTTGGGCTCGTCATCTCCGGCAACCTGATCCAGATCGTGTTCTTCTGGGAGTTGACCAGCCTCTTTTCATTCCTGCTGATCGGCTATTGGCATCACCGCGCCGACGCCCGACGCGGTGCCTATATGGCACTGATGGTCACGGGTGCCGGCGGATTGTGCCTGCTGGCGGGGGTCATGCTGCTTGGCCATGTGGTCGGCAGCTATGACCTGGACAAGGTCCTGGCCGCCGGCGAGCTGATTCGCGCACACGCCCTATACCCTGTACTGCTTCCTCTCATCCTGATCGGCGCCCTGAGCAAAAGCGCGCAATTCCCCTTTCACTTCTGGCTGCCCCACGCGATGGCGGCGCCGACGCCCGTTTCGGCTTATCTGCACTCGGCAACTATGGTCAAGGCTGGGGTGTTCCTGCTGGCGCGACTCTGGCCCTCGTTGTCCGGCAGTGAACAATGGTTCTACATCGTCAGCGGCGCCGGAGCCTGCACCCTGTTGCTCGGCGCCTACTGTGCAATGTTCCAGAACGATCTCAAGGGTCTGCTGGCCTACTCCACCATCAGCCATCTGGGCCTGATCACCCTGCTGCTGGGCCTGAACAGCCCGCTGGCGGCAGTGGCTGCGGTTTTTCATATTCTCAACCACGCCACCTTCAAGGCGTCGCTGTTCATGGCCGCCGGGATCATCGACCACGAAAGTGGCACCCGGGACATACGCAAGCTCAGTGGCCTGATCCGGCTGATTCCCTACACCGCCACCCTGGCCATGGTCGCCAGCGCCTCCATGGCCGGCGTGCCGCTGCTCAACGGCTTCCTGTCAAAAGAGATGTTTTTCGCCGAAACCGTGTTCATCAATGCCACGGCCTGGGTCGAAATGACCCTGCCGATCGTCGCGACCATCGCCGGTACCTTCAGCGTCGCCTATTCGTTACGTTTTACCGCTGACGTGTTCTTCGGCCCGACCGCCACCGACCTGCCCCACACCCCGCACGAGCCGCCACGCTGGATGCGTGCGCCGGTCGAACTGCTGGTGTTCGCCTGCCTGGTGGTGGGCATTTTCCCCGCCCAGGTGGTGGGCCCGCTGCTGGCCGCCGCCGCTCGTCCCGTGGTCGGCGGCACATTGCCGGAATATAGCCTGGCCATCTGGCACGGCTGGAATGCGCCGATGATCATGAGCCTGATCGCCATGACCGGCGGCATCGTCCTCTACCTGCTGCTGCGCAACCAGCTCAAGCGCGGGCGCTTCAAGTACCCGCCACTGATTGGCCGCTTCAACGGCAAGCGCCAGTTCGAACGCAGCCTGGTGGTGATGATGCGTCTGGCTCGACGCCTCGAGCGGTGGATCAGCACCAAGCGCCTGCAAACCCAGCTGTTCCTGGTGGTGCTGGCCGCTGTGCTGGTGGGGTTGATCCCGATGTTGCACGGCAGCCTGACTTGGGGCGATCGGCCGAAAATCCCTGGTTCGGCGGTGTTCGTGACCCTGTGGCTGCTGGCGATCGCCTGTGCCTTGGGCGCCGCCTGGCAAGCCAAGTATCACCGGTTGGCAGCCCTGACCATGGTCAGCGTCTGTGGCCTGATGACCTGCATCACCTTCGTCTGGTTCTCCGCACCGGACCTGGCCCTGACGCAACTGGTGGTCGAAGTGGTGACCACGGTGCTGATCCTGCTCGGCCTGCGCTGGTTGCCACGGCGGATCGAAGAGGTGTCGCCGCTGCCAAGCACCCTGCGCAAGGCGCGCATCCGCCGCCTGCGCGACTTGCTGCTGTCGACCGCAGTCGGTGGCGGCATGGCGCTGCTGTCCTACGCCATGCTGACGCGCCAGACGCCCAACGACATCTCCTCCTTCTACCTCAGTCGGGCCTTGCCCGAGGGCGGCGGCAGTAACGTGGTCAACGTGATGCTGGTGGATTTTCGCGGCTTTGACACCCTCGGTGAAATCACCGTGCTGGCCGCCGTGGCGCTGACCGTGTTCGCCCTGCTGCGACGCTTCCGCCCACCCAAAGAGAGTCTGCAATTGCCTGCCCAGCAGCGCCTGCTGGCGCCCGACGTGGTAACCGACCTGGTCAACCCGCGTCAGGCCAGCGATACCGCCCTGGGCTTCATGATGGTGCCGGCGGTGCTGGTGCGCCTGCTGCTGCCAATCGCCTTCGTGGTGTCCATCTACCTGTTCATGCGCGGCCATAACCAGCCCGGTGGCGGGTTCGTTGCCGGGCTGGTGATGTCGGTAGCGTTCATCCTGCAATACATGGTCGCCGGTACGCAGTGGGTCGAGGCCCAAATGAACCTGCGGCCGTTACGCTGGATGGGCACCGGGCTGTTGTTCGCCACAGTCACCGGGCTTGGGGCCATGACCGTCGGTTATCCATTCCTGACCACCCATACCTGGCATTTCGACCTGCCGGTGTTCGGCGACATCCACATCGCCAGCGCCCTGTTCTTCGACATTGGCGTGTATGCGGTGGTCGTGGGTTCGACCTTGCTGATCCTCACCGCCCTAGCCCACCAGTCGGTACGTGGCCACAAGAACGCGACCCTGCCCAAATCCGTCGCCAGCAAAGGAGCCGTCTGATGGAAGAAGTCATCGCAATCGCCATCGGCGTCCTGGCGGCGTCCGGCGTGTGGCTGGTCCTGCGGCCGCGAACGTTCCAGGTGGTCATGGGCCTGTGCCTGCTGTCCTATGGCGTCAACCTGTTCATCTTCAGCATGGGCAGCCTGTTCATCGGCAAGGAGCCGATCATCAAGGACGGCGTGCCCCAGGACCTGCTGCACTACACCGACCCATTGCCGCAAGCGCTGGTGCTGACCGCCATCGTCATCAGCTTCGCCATGACCGCACTGTTTCTCGTGGTGTTGCTGGCTTCCCGGGGCCTGACCGGTACCGACCATGTGGACGGCCGGGAGCCTAAAGAATGAACCTGATGCCGCACCTGATCGCCGCACCGATTCTGCTGCCGCTGCTGACCGCTGCGGTGATGCTGATGCTGGGGGAAAAACACCGCCCGCTGAAGGCCAGGATCAACCTGTTCTCCAGCCTGGTCGGGCTGGGCATTGCCGTGCTGCTGCTGCAATGGACCGAGGAGACCGGCATTCCCGGCTCCATCGGCGTGTACCTGCCGGGTAACTGGCAGGCACCGTTCGGCATTGTGCTGGTGGTCGATCGCCTGTCGGCGATGATGCTGGTACTGACCGGGATCATCGGCGTCAGCGCCCTGCTGTTTGCGATGGCCCGATGGGATGGCGCGGGGTCGAGTTTCCACGCGCTGTTCCAGATTCAGATGATGGGTTTGTATGGCGCTTTCCTGACCGCCGATCTGTTCAACCTGTTCGTGTTCTTCGAAGTGCTGCTGGCCGCCTCCTACGGGCTAATGTTGCACGGTTCGGGGCGCTCACGGGTCTCGGCCGGCCTGCATTACATTTCGATCAACCTGCTGGCCTCGTCACTGTTCCTGATTGGCGCCGCGCTGATCTACGGCGTCACCGGCACCCTGAACATGGCTGACCTGGCGCTGAAAATCCCCTTGGTGCCGGAGGCCGATCGGGGCCTGCTGCATGCCGGCGCGGCGATACTGGCGGTGGCGTTCCTGGCCAAGGCCGGCATGTGGCCGCTGAATTTCTGGCTGGTACCGGCCTATTCCGCCGCCAGTGCCCCGGTAGCAGCGATGTTTGCGATCATGACCAAGGTCGGCGTCTACACCTTACTGCGCCTGTGGACCCTGCTGTTCTCCGGACAAGCCGGCGCGTCGGCGTATTTCGGCGGCGACTGGCTGATCTACGGCGGCATGGCGACCATTATCTGCGCGGCGATCGCGATCATTGCCGCGCAACGCCTCGAACGCCTGGCCAGCCTGAGCATCCTGGTGTCCGCGGGAATTCTGCTGGCGTCCATTGGCTTCGCCCAGCCCAAGCTAATTGGTGCCGCGCTGTTCTACCTCGTCAGCTCGACACTGGCGCTGAGCGCATTGTTCCTGCTGGCCGAGCTGATCGAACGTTCGCGCTCGGCCAATGAAATACCGCTGTTCGATGACGGCGACCTGCTACCACGGCCCATGGAATCCCTGCAGCCAGCCAAAGGCATCAACCTCGATGACGAACAGAAAGCCGTAGTGGGCCAGGTGATTCCCTGGACCATGGCTTTCCTGGGCCTGAGCTTTATTGCCTGCTCGCTGCTGATCATCGGTATGCCGCCGCTCTCGGGCTTTATCGGCAAGCTAGGCTTGCTACACGCCCTGCTCAACCCCCTGGGCCTGGGCAGTGGGGACGCTGAACCGGTCTCGAACGCCGCGTGGGGCCTGCTGGCGTTGCTGATCATTTCGGGGCTGGCATCGCTGATAGCGTTCTCGCGCCTGGGCATCCAGCGCTTCTGGACGCCGGAGGAGCGACCGTCACCGCTATTGCGCCGCTTTGAATGCGTGCCGATCTTCGCACTGTTGGGCCTGAGCATCGCGCTGACCTTCAAGGCTGAGCCGCTGTTGCGTTACACACAAGCCGCTGCAGACGCCTTGAACAATCCCCAGCAGTACGTCATGGCGGTGCTCGGCACTCGCGCCGTACCAAGCCCAGAAGCGAAAGCCGCTATCGTGGAGGTGCGCCCATGAGACGCCTGTTTCCCGCACCCTGGTTGTCGCTGGCCCTGTGGGTTTTGTGGCTGGCGCTGAACCTGTCGATCAGCCCGGGTAATTTGCTGCTGGGTGCCATTCTCGGCCTCTGCGCGCCGCTGATGATGCGCAAGCTGCGCCCACTACCGATCCGCATTCGCCGGCCTGGAGTGATCCTGCGCCTGTTCCTGCAGGTGGGACGTGACGTGGTGGTGTCCAACCTCGCCGTCGCCTGGATCGTGCTCAATGCCAGCCGCCGACCGCCGCGCTCTCACTTCATCAAGGTGCCACTGGATCTGCGCGACGCCAATGGCCTGGCGGCCTTATCGATGATCACCACGGTGATCCCCGGCACGGTCTGGTCAGAGCTGGCACTGGATCGCAGCATTCTATTACTGCACGTGTTCGACCTGGATGACGAGGCGCTGTTCATTGAGCATTTCAAGGCGACCTTCGAACGCCCCCTGATGGAGATCTTCGAATGAGCCCGTTGCTGTCGAACGCGATCCTGCTGAGCCTGTTCATCTTCTCACTGGCCATGGTCCTGACGCTGATTCGCCTGTTCAAGGGTCCCTCGGCACAAGACCGGGTACTGGCGCTGGACTACCTTTACATCGTCGCGATGCTGATGATGCTAACCCTGGGCATTCGTTATGCCAGTGACACCTACTTCGAGGCAGCGCTGCTGATCGCGCTGTTCGGCTTCGTCGGCTCGTTTGCCCTGGCGAAATTCCTCCTGCGTGGCGAGGTGATCGAATGAGCGCTGAACTGTCTTTGTGGGTTGAAGTACCGGTGGCGATACTGCTGGTGTTCGGCAGCCTGTTTGCACTGATCGGTGCCGTCGGGCTGCTGCGCATGAAGGATTATTTCCAGCGCATGCACCCGCCGGCATTGGCGTCGACCCTGGGTGCCTGGAGCGTGGCACTGGCGTCGATCATCTACTTCTCGGCGCTCAAGTCCGCGCCGGTGTTACACGCCTGGTTGATTCCGATCCTGCTGGCGTTGACGGTACCGGTGACCACCCTGCTGCTGGCCCGGGCGGCACTGTTTCGCAAGCGCATGGCGGGGGATGACGTGCCGGCCGAAGTGAGCAGCCGGAGCATGGAAAGCGGGAGTTGAGTAGTGGGGCCACACCTGACCCTGCGGGTTCAAGGCTTGCCTGCGATGGCGCACTCGACGTAAGCGCAGGGCTTGAGGGCCGCCTCGCCAGCAAACCGGCTCCTGCCGGGATAGACCGGCAACTACTGAAGGTTCAATTCAGCTTTTTCCTGATGGTTCTGGGTGGACGGTGCAACCAACTGGCGGTGGCTTGGTGGGTCCTCCAGGAAACAGGCTCGGCGCTCTATTTCGCCAACATGATTGCCTGTTCCATCGCGACAGAGGTGTTGTCCAGACCCCTCCTGGGTTGGATGGGGGATAAATACAACAAAATCCACATCATCAAGCTAGCCTCATGGCTCAGCTTGATCACAGCGCTGTTGATGTTGGTGCTATCCGTCGCAGGCTTGTTCAATCCCTGGACGGTGGGTGCGCTGATGATGGTCAGCAGTGCGATCGTCGGCGTGCGTGACCCGCTTCAGGCCTCGATCATTCCTTTGTTTGCAAACGACGATAAAGTCTCGCTGGCCTTCAGGAGCAAAAGCGTGATGTCGTCCTTTTCCATGCTGCTGGGTCCGGCGCTGGCCAGCGGGTTGATTTACGGACTCGGTATCACGTTCGCCTTGGCCGCCGATTTCGTTGCGATTCTAATCGCAGGGGCATTGATTGCGACTATCCCGAGTTCTATCGGAGCCCCTGACGAAAGCTCAAACGCTCCGGCCGCCAGCGGCTTGAGCATGATCTACTCCGGTTTCAAGGTGGTCTACGGCGTGAAAGTGGAGTTTTACCTGGCCATCATTGCAATGCTGATCAACTTTGCCCTGTTTCCGTTTTTCACCATCCTGATTCCACTGTATGTGAAAGACGTCATCCAATATCCGGTTACTTACATCGGTCTTCTGGACGCAAGCTTCGGGCTGGGCATACTGGTGGGCAGTTACAAAATTATCGGATGGTTATCCGGCCGCGTCCCCCGTGACAGGTGTGTGTCCGCAGGTTTTGCACTGTTAGGTTGCAATCTGTTAGTGGTAGGAACCCTTTCATCTTCGGCTATTTTACCCGCTGCCTTTTTCTGCGGCGGCGTCGGCCTGATGCTGATCAACATCCCTACGTCCTCTGTCAGGTTGCTGGCGACGCCAAAGCTGCATCGCAACCGCGTTTTTGCCACGGTTGCATTCCTGTCCGCAGTGGCCAGCCCCTTGGGCAGTTTCGCGATGACCACCTTCATCGCCTATTTGGGAGTCGCTCTGACAATCACACTGCTGGGGGCCATGGTCCTGCTGTTATCTCTGCTGGTCTTTCTGGTACCTGATTTCAGAACTTTCATGCGATCCCAAGATACAAAGCTCCATGATGCTTACCTGGAAAAGTACCCCGAAGCGTTCAATAGCACTACCGACGCTCAAGGATCGACCTGAATACTGTTCAGATCCACGCCACCGCCAGCAACCCCGCCCCCAATACCACACACAACGGCGAATAAGCCCAGGTGTCCAGCCACGCAAACTGCGAGTCCTTGACCTGCTTGAAAAACCCCACCAGATTCGAATCGCCAATCGCCCGGGCAAACATCAGCATCGCGATTGCGCTAATCACCCACTGCAGCGACCAGTGATGAACCGTCGGCAAATACAGGCCTACCCGCAGGCACACCAGCATAGCGATCAGCAACAGGCCGACCGCGACCAGCAGCGTGGTGAATCCTGAGGGTTTGAAGGCCGGCCTGGAGCCTTGGTTGTCCTCCCTGGGCACTCGCGGCACTGCGGCCTCGCTGCCCAACTTGCCACCTGCCGCCCAGTACAGGTGGACCAAGCTGATCAGGAGGAAGACGGCAGCCATCCATTGCGCAATTACCAGGCTCATAGTCAAACTTCCAGCGTGAAATGTCGGCGCAGAATGAACCTCCCCGAACGATAATGTAAGGGCCGGTCTAAACTCACTTCAATTCGGCAGTGACTTTGGCGGCGACATCCTTGGGCACCCACGCCTGCCATACGTCCGGATGCGCTTTCATAAACGCTTCGGCCGCCTCGCGTGGGGCCGTGTGTTTTTCGCTCATGTCGGCCAATGCCTTGTTCAATGAATCGATCGGGAAATCGACTTTGCTGAAAAACTCGGCAATTTGCGGGTACTGCTTCTGGAACGGGGCGGAGACGCCGATCGACAGCTTCGAGGCCAGCGAGCGGGTCGGCTGTGGATTCGGGTTGTCAGCGTCGGTGAGGGTCTTCCATGCTTCGGCATTAAACGGCGGTTCTTCCAACTGGATCAGCTTGAAGCGGCCGAGCAACGGCGTGGGCGACCAGTAATAGAACAGGATCGGCTTTCCTCGGCGAATCGAAGAACTGATCTCGGCATCCAGCGCCGCTCCGGATCCGCTGCGGAAGTTCACGTAGCTGTCGTCCAGCCCATAGGCCTTGAGCTTCTGCTTGTTGACCACCTCGGAAGTCCAGCCGATCGGGCTGTTAAGAAAGCGGCCCTTGCCGGGAGATTCCGGATCACGGAACACGTCCTTGTACTTGGGCAGATCGGTGACGCTACGCAGATCCGGGGCAACAGCTTTGATGCCCTTGGCCGGATCACCCTTGATTACATACTCCGGCACCCACCAGCCTTCAGTGGCACCCTTGACCGTGTCGCCCAGGCTTACCACCTTGCCCTCAGCCTCGGCCTTGACCCAGACCGGACTGCGCCCAGCCCACTCTTCACCGATCACCTGAATATCGTTGTTGGCCAGCGCGGTTTCCAGGGTAATGGTCGTACCCGGCAAGGTATCGGTGGGCAGCCCGTAACCCTTCTCGACAATGATGCGCAGGATATCGGTGATCAGGCTTCCGCTTTCCCAATTCAGGTCGGCAAAATGGATGGGCGCCTGGGCGGCGGCCACCGGACCGGATGAAGCGAACAAAGCGCCAGTGGCCAGAACAGCGGCCAGCAACCGTCGTAATCCTTTCATGCTTTTGCACCTCGTGCTGTTCACAGCAATAGCAAGATGGCCGGGCAGAAGACTGCAAGCCTCAAAATACTCAGTCCACTGACTGTAGTAGAGGTTCCTACTTTCGAGGGGTATGAATCTATTTTCGGAAGTTTCCTGCAGCGGCGACCGGTTATTCGCTGGCCTTGAAGGTCACCAATTCACCCTTGCGCCACTTGGCGGCCTTGGCGGTGACGGCCTTGAGCGTCTTGGTCAACCCTTCCTGCAACTGCTGGTGCGCGGCAAACACCATCACCACGCTATGCCCTTCCTTGAACACGATGCCGTGGCCATCAGCGGTGGTCACGAACGCGTAATCGCCCAAACCGTAAACAGTCAGTTTGATTTCGCGAAACTTGATATCCAGCTTGCCGCCTTCGCGACTAGGTAGCACGGCAGCGCTGAAGTGATCGCCAACCTTGAGCTTGAGCCCTGGCTTGTCATCGACGACCAACGACTCTTCGGTGTCGATTTCAGCAATGTAAATGCCTTCGGCGTTTTGTTCGGTGATGTAGACGAAACGAGACTGAAACTGTTTAACCAGCTTTGCGCGCAGATCACCCAGCACGAACAAAGCATGCATATCGAGATTACTTACTGCCAAGGAAACATCCCCACATCTGAAATGACGCCGTACGCGAAACTGGCGCACGGCAGAAAATAGCGGCAATGCCGAAATGAACACCTAAACCGGATTGAAATCCCGGCATGAGCAGAATAATGGAGTACCGCCCATGTCGTCCTGTCTGGCGTTCTCCATGATTTGAAGGAAAACGCCTTTTTTTACGCCAGAGAAAACGGACTATCAACGCTGGGGAAAAATCTCTTTAAAAAAAGCATTTTTCCGACAGATCGCCAGGCAAAAATTGCTTTAGATAGGCACGTACGCCCGGCACTGCGGGTGATTCTAGAGCAGCGACGCTATTCGAGACTACCCATAACGACAAACAGACGTCGGTAAACCCATGAAAAGGACTTCATATGTGCACTCAAACTCACTTCAGCCAACTGCTTTCTTCCCCCTCTCATCAGTTGCAGGCCAGAAATCGAGCCAGTTTTGCGGACCTTGACGGGCATCAGGCACACACTGAAGCACCGCGCTTTCAGGTGGTGCTGGCGGGAAGTGCTTTTTTCCATATCAAGGAAATTTCCACCGGTCATGTAAGAGGTTTCCGCGCCAACCATAACGAAGCCTGCGCCCTCGCTCGCTCCCTGGAATCACGCTGCTGAGCGCCCCCTCTCGTTACTCCGGCAGGCGTTTCGTCATGCCGGCGACTTATCTCAGCCGCCGGCAGGCAACTACTGCCATACTGCCCGACCAATGAAATCCGTCCCAACGGCGGGCGACGTTAAAAAACATCAGAATATTCTCAAGGGAAGACCGCGACGTGACGGAATTTGATATCGGCGAATTTTTTATCCGGGGCGAAGTCAGGGAAGTCGAGGGCGAGTTCCAGGCAGTCATCGTTATGCGCGCCAAACCACCGCTAACCACTGTCACGTTTCACCAGGTGGAAAAGGACCGCTGGTTCAAAACCGCCGACGTTGCCGCCATCGCCGCCCAAGACGCCGCTAAAGCACTCAAACTGGCTGTCGACGAAGGCGCGTTGAAAGCCTGAAATCAGTTTGCAGTCTATGCTTGCCCTGCTTTCGAACATCGCTATCGAACTCCTGGAGCGCGGCCACCTCAGATGCAATGAGCCGTACTTCAGAACCGCACTCGACGCGACACTCAAGGAGATCAACATGGATGCACCTACACATGATTTGAAAGGCCTGTTCGACCAACTTGGCCTTGATTCCAGCGAGAAGGCTATCGACGACTTCATCGCCAGTCACTCTCCCCTCCCCGACGACAAGAAACTCATCGACGCCGAGTTCTGGACTGCGCAACAGGCAGGTTTCCTGAAAGAACAATTGCGCGAAGATGCTGACTGGGCACGGGTGGTGGACGACCTCAACCTGCGCATGCACCAGGTTTACTAAGCCGCGGACCCAATGCAGGCTGCCTTGTTACGCGGCGCTCAATTGTGCCAACCAGGCAGCCTTGCACTCTTGTGCTTCATGACGGCTGGCGAATGCCGTCCCGCGACGCTCGCCGTTGAGCAGGACCACCCAGCAGACACTCTGCCCCATCGCCCGCAGACTTGAAGGCACTGCGCTGCCAATCATCACCGCCACATCCACTTTGCTTTGCATATTGCCTCGATCAACTCATTAGCCACCTAACTATGTCAGTAGATTAATGAGTTTCCCTGCGAGGAAACAGCAACGCCCCTGCACAGCTTCGTTGCCGAACCGGTAACAATACCTGCCGGTCAGCGGGGGCTTTGCGGTTTATAGCCCAACCGCAAACCACCCCAGTGACGTCCTTTGAGCAGGATCGGCACCGAGAGATCGTGCATCAATTCCCCGGTGTCGCGGGTATAGGTTTGCAGCAGCACGGGTTGCTGGTGGCTGCCGCAGCGAATGCCGGTACGATCGGCGAACTTGCGCTTGGTACGATTGTGCAGCGCATCCACCTGCGCATCGCCCGTCAGCGGCTGGCTGAACACCTTGTTGTGGGTGGGCACGTAGCCTTGCTGGGTACAGGCGATGGCGAACACCAGGCCCTCGTGACGCGTCAGCAGCGGCTCCTGAATGGCCGGCAACATCTGGTCGGTATAACGATCAAACCGGGTCTGGAACTTGCCGGGATTAGTGTTGGGGATCACTTGGTAGTTGCGGTCGAACAGGTCCTCGAGGCTGACACGGCCCTGGTCGATATCGGCCTCGAAACGCGCCGTGATCTGACTCGCGCCTTCACGGGCAAGGTCGTAGATGCGTTGGTGGTAATCATCCAGTCCAACCTCGGCGAGTCGCTCACTGATGGTTTCGGCCTGCCCTTCCATTTGCACCGCTGCCAGGGCCAGTCGCTGAGTCTGCTGGTCGCTGACACCCAGATCGCTGCGCATCTGCTCAATGGCGTGGAACAGGCTGTCCAGTTGCTCGCGGTTGGTCGCCGCGCCCTGGGCGATCTCGCCGACCTGGTTTTCGACCCCAGCTGCCAGCCGCGCGATGTTCTCCAGGTGCTGTCCGGTTTGCTCAACCTGTTCAACCCCCTGATCCAGGTCGCTGGACAATTGACGAATCTGTTCCACCACTTGCGCCGTGCGTTGCTGGATATCGGCAACCATCTCACCAACTTCGCCGGTCGCTGTCGCGGTGCGCGCCGCCAGGCCGCGCACCTCATCGGCGACCACCGCAAAGCCACGGCCATGTTCACCTGCTCGCGCCGCCTCGATGGCCGCATTCAAGGCCAGCAGGTTGGTCTGGCTGGCAATGGACTGGATCACCAGTGTGACCCGCTGGATGTCGTCACTGCGCAAGCTCAAGGCTTCGATCATTTCCCGGCTGCTGCTGGCGCGCTGACTGAGTTGGTGCATACGCGCGATCGACTCGACCAGTTCCGAACGCCCGGCCGCGCTGCTGTGATGAGCCTCGCTGGCTGCGCTCAGGGCTTGCTGGCTGAGCTGCGAAGTGACTTGCTCTGTGGCGATCAGGACTTCGGCGTTGCTGACGATTTGCGCAGCCGCGCCAAGCTGCGACTGCAGGCGGTCGGCCAGTTGCTTGACCGAGTACGCCACTCCAGCGGCTGACAACGCATTGTGGCTGGTGGCGTAGGAAAGATCGCGGGTCAACTCGGCGATGCCGTCGGACTTGTCGGCTGGCGCCTCAGGGGTGTTGCGTTGCCGTAGCCGCGGCAGCCAGATGATCAGCATCGCCAGCGGCAGGCCGATAGTCAGCGACCAACCACCCAGCGCGATCCCCAATAGCAGGAGCAGCAGCGCGATACTTTGCAGCGTCGGCGTGAGCCAACGGTTGCGGGTTGCCGGTACTGGTGCCGGCACTGGCCCAACCAGAGATCCGTCTCTCGTCATCTTCGTCACCCCACGCGTCTTCTAATTGTTGTATCCACATTTAACGCCACTACATGGCCATTATCCATGGTCCATTAGTCGTGGTATTGCAGCAGATCAATAGAAGTGTGAGGTTTTCTGCAGGCGTGCAAAAACATCGCGGGCAAGCCCGCTCCCACCGGTTCAACGCAAACCTTGTGGGAGCGGGCTTGCCCGCGATTGAAGCGCTACGAAACGAAATCAGGCCTGACGCTGGTGCTTGTCGATCTGTTCGTGACGCTCTTGCGCTTCGATGCAGTACTTGGTGGTCGGGCTGATCAGCAGACGCTTGAGGCCAATAGCCTCGCCGCTGTCATCGCACCAGCCGAAGCTGTCTTCCTTGATGCGTTCCAGGGCTTGTTCCAACTGAGGCAGCATGCGCTGGTCGCGATCGATCGCGTTCACCAGCCAGGTGCGCTCTTCTTCAACGGAAGCAGCGTCGGCCGGATCGGCTGGGGTGTCCAGGCTCTCGATGGCGATGCGGTTCTGTTCGATGCGCTCATGGGTTTCAACTTTCATGTTTTGCAACAGCTCGGAGAAAAAAGCATGTTGCTCGGCATTCATGTAGTCATCCGCCGGCATGGCCAGCAACTTGTCCTTTGTCATTGATATCTCTATAAAAAAACGTGCATTAAGGCGAATTAGGGAGCGTTCCGCTGGGCCTGGGAAGGCCAACGCAAAGGCGCCATTTATTCCAAGCGCCACCCGGCACTCAATTTACGAGGGGCGGCAGTCTAAGGCCGACTTGAGGCCTCAGCAACTGAAAAGACAGTGAATTCGTCCGACAAGACCCCGAAAATGCTCTACGGCAGTCGTTGCAGTGGTTATCGGAGTGCGTTTATAGCAAGAAATTCAATCGGGTGGCTGTATTGAGGAGATAAACGGCGGCTCACCTCTTCATATATTGCACCGCGCTGAACCTGAGCTAAGGTTCAGCCTCCGCTATGGCCATCCCCAAGGAGAATATCTATGAAGCTGATCGGCATGCTCGACTCGCCCTACGTGCGGCGCGTCGCTATTTCCGCCAAGTGCCTGGGCATCCCTCTGGAACATCAATCGGTCTCGGTGTTTCGGCACTTCGAGCAATTCCAGCAGATCAACCCGGTGGTGAAGGCGCCGACCCTGGTGCTGGACAACGGCGATGTACTGATCGATTCAACGCTGATCATCGATTACTTGGAGGCGCTGGCCAGCCCTGGTAGGACACTGATGCCCGGCGAACTCGATCAACGCTTGCGCGCATTGCGCCTGACTGGCCTGGCGCTGGCCGCCTGCGAAAAATCCGTGCAGCTCTATTACGAACGCACCCTTCGGCCGGCCGAGATTCAATATGAACCCTGGGTGGAGCGGGTGGAGGGACAATTGGCAGCGGCGTATTCGGCGCTTGAGCGCGAACTGGAGTTCGACCCGCTGACGACTGATGGCTCGATCGGCCAAGCCGGCATCAGCGTGGCGGTGGCATGGAACTTCTCCAAGTTGGTGGTACCGGAGCAGGTGGACAGTGAGCGGTTTCCACGGATCAACGCGTTTACCGAGTATGCCGAGCAGTTGGAAGAATTCCTGAACACACCGACTGAATGAATCGCCCCCCACATAAAAACGCCGCTTCTACCAAGGGCAGAAGCGGCAGGAGCGCAAGCTCCAGAACTATCAGTGCATAAACAGGGCGATCAGGATAATGATCGGGATCGGTACACCGAGAAAGAACAACAGTAGTGAGCGCATGAGGTTTCTCCTGGTTTAACGAATAGAGTTGTTGGTGGTGACGTAGGCATCAGATTCGACATACACCACGGCATCGCGACGACGACCGCCGAAGGTGGCGGCGAAACTGGCGAAGAAGGCACCGATCAGCAGGGCAACGAACATCCACAAAGTGGTGCTCGCAGCAACTTTGGCAGCGGTGTCAGCCGCTTCCTTGGCAGCCTGTTTGGCATCGGCCACCGCTTTCTGGGTGCGGGCATACACTTCGTCAACACGACGTTCGGCATCGGCCTGGGTCAAGTTGGTGCGCTGGGCGACCAGTTGCGCAAGGTAGGCACGGTCTTCGGCGGCGAGTTGGCCGTCATTGAGGCTGCGTACGAAGATGCGGGTGACGGTGCCACGGGCGGCGTCATCACTGACGGCGGCTGGACGATCGTCACGGAACAGGCTGTCAATGAAGTAGCCGTACTGATCGCTGTCGGTATTACCGGCTGCAGAACCTGCAGCCTGGGTTGCCATGCTGGCGGCACCGCCGACCGCACTGGCACCGGCTTGCACACCGCCGCTGATGATGCTGCTGACCGAACCGACCACCAGGGTCGCGGCCACCAGCGTTGCAACGCACCAGGAGAGGAAGCCATGGGCGGTGTCACGGAAATAGACTTCATCCCCGTGCATGTTGGCCCATTTGACCCGCAGGCGGCCTGCAATGTAGCCACCCAGGCCCGATGCGACGATTTGCGTGAACGCCAACCAGACGATCGTGGAAATGCCCAGGCCCTTGGCGCTCACGCCCTCATTGGCCCACGGGGAAACTGCCGAGAAGCCGAGACCGAAGCCCAGCAATACCAGGATCAGCGACAACGCCGCCGCAGCAGCGGCACCGGCGAAAATCGCCGCCCAGGAAACGCCCGACCGCGCGTTTGATTCTTCTGCGGCAGGATAGAAACCATCCGAGGATCTATTCATTATTTGTCGCTCCAGGCAGGAAAGATGTTGTTACAAGTAGCTGCCTGAATAATTGCAGTCGGCGTGCCAAGCGCTATTTTTTGATAAATCGTTTTAATTCAATGCATTATAAATTTTGAACTTCCCAATTCCTTGCAAATTGCAACGAAGTGCCGATATCAGCGGGTTTTATGCATTGCACAGGCGTTACTTGCGCTTATAGCTCTTGTTACCGGCAGGCGTGAGGCAATACACCCCACCCCTGGGGCCGGTGCAGAATGCTCCAGTCCCGCAGGCACAACCATCCGCACCTTCAAGCAGGGTCTGCGGACGGGCCTGGTGCTGGGTGCCGAACATGGCCGAGCAACTCTTTTTCGAGCCGCTGATAGACCCGTCGTTGCAGAGGAACAAATCCCCGTCACAACGATCGATGCCTCCTTTTTTACCCGAACAAGGTGTATTGGCAGCCCAGGCGTACGTACTGATAGTCATGAGCAGCAATATCAACATTGGCATCCAGCCATGGCCAGGCAACGTGCGCACGGTGCAACTCCTTAGTAAATTATGGCTTTATGATATCAATGCGTGTTTCCGCCTACTAAAGCAACATGAAAGTTAATTTAAAAAGTCGGGAGTATTTCTTGGCAAAATGCCTGCATCCTCGCCACGAACCGACTATCAGGCCAGCCTTATGACCCGAATCTTGACCATCGAAGACGACGCCGTGACCGCCCGGGAAATCGTTGCCGAACTCAGTAGCCATGGCCTCGACGTGGAGTGGGTGGATAACGGCCGTGAAGGCCTGGAGCGGGCAGTCAGTGGCGACTATGACCTGATCACCCTCGACCGCATGCTGCCCGAGCTGGACGGCCTGGCAATTGTCACGACCTTGCGCACCATGGGCGTGACCACGCCCATCCTGATGATCAGCGCGCTCTCGGACGTCGATGAGCGGGTTCGCGGCTTGCGCGCAGGCGGTGACGATTACCTGACCAAGCCCTTCGCCACCGATGAAATGGCGGCCCGGGTGGAGGTCCTGCTGCGCCGACAGAACACCGTCACCGCACAGGTGACCACGTTGCGCGTCGCGGACTTGGAGCTGAACCTGATCAGCCACGAAGCCAGTCGCGACGGCCAACTGCTGGCACTGCTGCCCACCGAATACAAATTGCTCGAGTTTCTGATGCGCAATACCGGGCAGATCCTCTCGCGCATGATGATTTTCGAAGAGGTCTGGGGTTATCACTTCGACCCCGGCACCAATCTCATCGACGTGCATATCGGCCGCCTGCGCAAAAAGATCGATCCACCTGGCAATGCCCCACTGATTCGGACCGTGCGAGGGTCGGGTTATGTCATTGCCGAACCCCTCTAACGGCTGGCGCTCCTCCAGCAGCCGCTTGCTGGCGCTCTACAGTTCACTGTTCGTGATCTGGAGCGGAATCTTGATGGGGGTGATGTATTACGAGGTGTCCACCTACCTCGACAATCTGGCCAAGCATTCGCTGCTGCAACGCCAGCATCTGTTCTCGCATTTTCAAGGCCAGCAGCTGCTCGACGCCCTCGCCGTCAGCATGACCTTCGACATTCGCGGCATCGACGCCTATGGCCTGTTCGACGATCAGCACCGCTACCTCAGTGGCGCGCTGGACCACATACCCAAAGGCCTGCCGCTGGACGGCAAGATCCACATGCTTGGCGACTGCGCAGATTCCGACGACCCGAGCCTGCCCGCTGACAGCTGTGACGCGGTCGCCACCCAGACCCTGGACGGTCGCTGGCTGATCCTGGTGCGCGACAACGGCTCGCTGTTTGCCGTAACCCGGATCATCCTGCACGCGCTGTTCTGGGGCGTGACCCTGACCGTTCTTCCAGGCATTGCTGGCTGGCACCTGTTGCGCCGCCGGCCCCTGCGGCGGATTCGCGCAATCCAGGCCAGCGCCGAGGCGATAGTCGCCGGCGACCTGACCCGCCGCCTGCCGCTGTCCAATCGCCGCGACGAACTGGACATGCTGGCCGCCATCGTCAACGCCATGCTTGAGCGCATCGAGCGCCTGATGAACGAGGTCAAGGGCGTCTGCGACAACATCGCCCACGACCTGCGCACGCCACTGACGCGCCTGCGGGCGCAGCTGTATCGGATTCAACAACAGGCGGACGAGGGCTCACCCCTGGCCACACAACTGGACTCGGTGCTCGGTGAAGCGGATACCCTGATGGCACGCTTCCGTGGTTTGTTGCGGATTTCCGAACTGGAAGACAGGCAGCGGCGCTCCGGTTTTGTCCAGCTGGATCCGTTGCCAATGTTGCAGGAGCTGCATGATTTCTACTTGCCACTGGCGGAAGAAGGCGAACTGACGTTCAAGCTGCAGCTGCCGGATACGTTGCCGCCGCTCAATGGCGATCGGGCATTGTTGTTCGAAGCCGTGGCCAACCTGCTGAGCAACTCGATCAAGTTCACTGCGCCCGGTGGCGAGGTGATTTTGCGCGGGATCGCCGAGAGTGGGCATACGCGAATCGAAGTGCACGATTCCGGCCCTGGTATTGCGCTGGCGGAGAGAGAAGCCGTGTTTCAGCGCTTCTATCGCGCCGAAGGCGGCAATCAGCAAAGCGGGTTCGGGTTGGGCCTGTCGATCGTCGCAGCCATCGTCAGCCTCCATGGCTTCACACTGGAGGTCGGTGAAAGCGAACTGGGCGGTGCACGCTTGGCGCTGGAGTGCCGGCAACCGCCGAACATTGCTGTCAACTGACCCACCGCTATCGCGAGCTGGCTCGCGATGAGGCCGTGCCAGGCGACACTCATGCTCAATGCCAGGCACCGGCCCCCGCATGCCGATCGGGTTTACACGGGATAATTGGCCCGCAAAGCTTGCACCCCGCCCTGATAAATAGCGCTGAACAGCTCCACCACTTCTGCCTCGGTCACACCCACCGGTGCAAACTGCCCCGACCACGTCACCCGCGTACCTTCGCCCTGGGCTTCAACACGGATCGTCGCCAGATAATCCTTCGCTGGAAACGGCGCCTGCAGAATCGAGTAGCTGTAGGTCTTCCCGGCGTTGTCAAACGACTCGAGCCGCTCAACCACCACCGCGCCGTCCGAGGTCTGCAGGCTACGCACGCGCCCACCTTCGCTCAGCTCACTCTTGGGAATGAACGGCAGCCAGTCCGGCAGCGAATTAAAGCCGCCAATCAATTGCCAAACCTCGTCGGCCGACGCCGGGATATCAATGAACGCTGATGCAGTTGCCATGTAATTCTCTCTCTCTCGATCAAGCAAAAAATTCAGATTGCCATGCTATCGACGACACCGCCATCGACCCGCAAAGCGGCGCCGGTGGTGGCCGAAGACAATGGCGAAGCAATATAAGCCACCAGATTGGCCACTTCCTCGACATCCGCCACGCGCTGGATAATCGAAGTCGGGCGCGCCTTGCGTACAAAGGCGTCAGCTTCATCCCGGGGGCTGCGGCCGGACTCGGCAATGACATCTTTGAGCATCTGCTCCAGGCCGTCGGTGAACGTCGGGCCCGGCAAAATCGCGTTGACCGTCACACCAGTGCCCGCCAGCCGCTTGGCCAGGCCGTGGGACACCGCGAGGTTAGCACTCTTGGTCACGCCGTAATTGATCATGTCGGCCGGCGTTGCCACCCCGGATTCCGAGGACAGAAAAATCACCCGCCCCCAGCCTTGTTTGACCATGTCCGGCACATAATGCCGGGAAAGGCGCACGCCGGAAATCACATTGACCTCATAAAAACGCGCCCACTCACTGTCTGGCACGTCGAAGAAATCCACTTCGTTGAAGATCCCCAGGTTATTCACCAGGATGTCCGCCCGCGGCTCGGCAGCGAACAACTGCTCTGCGCCTTCTGCGGTACCGAGGTCCGCCGTCACGCCACGCAACTGCGCGCCCGACACGCTCTGGCGAATGCTCTCAAGCGCCTGCTCGACCTTCGCGGTATCCCGGCCTATCACCACCACCGTCGCACCGGCCTCAGCCAACGCCTTGCTGATGCCCAGGCCGATACCGGCAGTGCTGCCACTGACAATCGCCAGTTTTGCGCTCAGATCAATTTTCATGCTCAAGCTCCCATCGTTGGCAACGGCGCCCGTTCGGACACCAGGACATGGACAGTAAATGGTAGTAAACGAGGGCGGACTTGTTTCGCAGCTTACGATGCATTTTCGACGATCCTTGTTGACGTTCTATTAACCGATCATGCGCGCCTCCCCCACCTTTGATGCTTTACTGAGAAAACCTCAAGAAACCTGCGAGCCCCCCACCATGAACCGCAACGACCTGCGCCGCGTGGACATGAACCTGCTGGTGATTTTCGAGACCCTGATGTTCGAAAAAAACCTCACCCGTGCCGGGGAAAAGCTGTTCCTGGGCCAGCCTGCGGTGAGTGCGGCACTGGCGCGGTTGCGCGATTTGTTTGACGACCCGTTGCTGGTGCGCAATGGCCGCAGCCTTGAACCGACTCAGCGCGCCCTGCAGATTCTCAAGGAGTTGCAGCCAGCGATGGACACCATTTCCGGGGCGGTCAGCCGGGCCAAGGATTTTGACCCGTCTACCAGTCGCGACGTGTTTCGTATCGGCCTGTCCGACGATGCCGAGTTTGGCCTGTTTCCGCCTTTGCTCAAGCAGATCCGCGACGAGGCGCAGAACGTCGTGGTGGTGGTGCGGCGGGTAAATTTTCTGCTGATGTCATCGATGCTCGCCAGCGGCGAGATATCCGTAGGCATCAGCTACACCACTGAACTGCCGGCCAACGCCAAGCGCAAGAAACTGCGGGACCTGAGCGTGAAGATCCTGCGCGGTGACGATCGCCCCGGGCCCCTGACCCTGGATGAATTCTGCGAGCGGCCCCATGCGCTGGTGTCGTTTTCCGGGGACCTGACCGGCGCTATCGACAACGACCTCGCGCGCATCGGCCGCTCACGCCGGGTGGTGTTGGCGGTGCCGCAGTTCTCTGGCCTGCGCGCATTGCTTGCGGGCACGGAGATGCTTGCCACGGTGCCGGACTACGCAGCGTGCGCCTTGATCGAAGGCAGCAACCAGTTGCGTGCCGACGAACCGCCGTTCGACATGGTGCTGTCGGAGCTCTCGATGGTGTGGAACGGCGTCAACGATAACGATCCGGCAGAACGTTGGTTGCGCTCGCGAATAGCCCAACACATGTCGGCGCCGCTGCCGGTGCTTTCTGCGTCTTGAACGGTGGATCCTGCTCGCGCAGGAACACCGGCAGGTCCGTCACGGGCGGCATGGCCGGGATCTCGAAATACATCTGCACCACCCAGCCGCGGTGATAGCTGGCATGGTTGATCACGTGCATCAGCATTGCACCAGCGCTCATAGTGCCGTTTTCGCCGGAGACAAACACAAACTCGACCGGTTTGAGCAGCGAGGCGTCGGTCTGCCTGGCGCTCCAGTCGCAGTACCAGGAATCGATGTCCTTTTGCGCCTGGCGCAGTTCGGGCAATTCGGCGTGGAGCAGATCGTGTGAGGTCTTGAAGCCGTGTCCGCGGCCTTCTAGGTGTGCTTGCCAGATACAGTCCACCACATAGATGTGGTTTAAGGTGCCAATCATATTGCTGAACACCGACACTCGGTGTTTATCGACTTCACCCGGTGGCAGTGCAGCCAGGCTGTCGAACAGGCGCAGATCCGCCCAGCGCTTGTAATCGGCAAGCAGGCAGGCAGTGGCTGTGTTGATCATTGCAGTTCTCCCATTGCGATGGGTGCACTGGCAAGCATAGACCCGGTGAGCCACGGCGGCCCGGGCCCTGATCATCGGTCGCGGGAAATGATTATCTGCCCGTCAAGGAACTACTGAGCCCCAGGGAGCATCCTAAGCTATGTGGTAATTCCCTTACGCTTCAAGCTGTCGGAGGACACCGTCATGCGCCGTCTATTTCTGATTTCTTCCCTGGTACTTTGTTTGCCATTCGGTTCTGCCATGGCCAAAGTCGATGCCGGCGAGGTCGCCACTTCGGCGGGTGTTTCAGCTTCGCTGTATTCGACGTTCAAGGATCACAAATTGATGATTCCCGCCAAAGACGATGCCTCAAGTTTCGTTGCCAGTGGTGGGGCCATTCGCGGGGTGTATCTGGAGTCGGTGATGCATCAGATCCGCCAGGACAACCCCGGTTTGAACGCCACCGATGAAGACCTGGCTCGGGCAATCCTGATCAATGATGGCGCGGCGTCGGGGCAATAGACCGACCCAAGTCCTGCGACACCCTGTAGGAGCTGCCGCCGGCTGCGATCTGTTGATTTTGGGCGCGGCTGGAATGCCCAAGATCAACAGATCGCAGCCTTCGGCAGCTCCTAGGCAGTTAACCGCGAACTCAGTGGTTTTGCAGGCTGAGTCGCCCGTCATCCGCCACTGCAACACTCACCCGCTCATAGCTTTGCAGCGTCGCGTGCGCAGTGTCTATCGGGTGCGGATGCGTCGAGGTGATCACCAGCAGGTCAGCCCCGGACGCCTCAGCCGCCTGAATACCGACACTGGCGTCTTCAAAAATCAGGCACTCGCCAATCTCGACGCCCAAACGCTCAGCCGCCAACTTGTAACCGGCAGGATCAGGCTTGCCCGCGCTGACCTCCTCGGCGGTGATCATCACCTCGGGCACCGCAATACCGGCCGCCGCCATCCGGCGCAACGCCAATGCACGAGGCGCCGAAGTGACTATCGCCCACTGTCTGGCCGGCAGCGATTGCAGGAATCGCGCAGCGCCTGACACCTCGACAATCCCCTCGACATCCTCGACCTCAGCCTGGGTCACCCACGCCGCTTCCGCCTGTGCGTCTATTCCTGCCAAACCCTGGCGATTAACCGTGTCGATGGCGCGTGCGCCATGAATGGTCGGCAGGAACGCAGCGACATCCAGGCCGTGGCGCAGGGCCCAGGTGGTCCAGATTCGCTCTGCCGCAGCAATGGAGTTGAGAACGGTGCCATCCATGTCGAAGAGAAAGGCGCGATAAGGGGAATTGAAGACAGCGTCGTCAGCAGGCAAAGGCAAACTTCCTATCCAGATAACAGGCGGGTTTTCAGGGAATGTACAGGATCAACGTTGCACTGGCGCTTTCTTCAGTGCTCCTTCTACGCAATCGAGCAATTGCCCGAGCGCCCAAGGCTTCTTGATGAAAGAAACGTCGTGCCGTACGCCGGAAGTTTCCGGCGTTTCGAAACCTGACATGATCATGATCGGCTTGTCCGGCCAACGATCGCCGAACTGGTTTGCCAGGTCGGCTCCGTTGAGTTTGCCAGGCATGGTGATATCGGTCAGCAATAAGCTGACCTTGTTTGAATGCTGCTCCAGATAGACCGATGCAGCGTCCGCACTGATCTTGGGTTCAACGGTAAAACCCTCGTCCTGAAGAATTTCGCAGAGAAACTCCAGGATCAACGGATCATCCTCGACCACAAGGATCAACCCGTCGGGAAGGTGATCGCTTGCCGTTGTGACTGGACTCATGACGCTGCCACTCCCTGATTGCTCGAAATTTCGCGGGCTCAAATCCGCTGCCTACAGGTATGAGCAGCGGACTCGGCGGAAATTCACTTTTGATACAGTCAGTCGACAAAATCAGGCGTCCAGCCCACGACAGAGGGCAAAAATCACTTGGCCATGTCATCCTTCTTCATGGCGTCTTTGGACATTGCGTCCTTTTTCATCCCGTCCTTGCTCATGGAATCCTTGGACATATTGTCCTTGGACATGGAGTCGTTGGACATGTGGTCCTTCTTCATCGCATCCTTGCTCATGCCGTCTTTTTTCATCGCGTCTTTCTTCATGGCATCCTTGGACATCGAGTCCTTGCTCATGCTGTCATTGCTCATCGTATCGGCGGCAAACACGCTGGCGGCGCCCACTGCGAGACACATGGACAGAACAACGCTGGTCAATTTTTTCATGTTGAATCTCCTGAAGCTTGGCTTACGAATGAGCGCAGCGCGGGCTGCGCGGTTAAACCTGACGGATGCTCGTCAGCTACCCCCGAACCAGTTGTAGCCCTGGTCTTCCCAGTAGCCGCCGGTATAGGTATTGCTGACGAAAATCGCCTGGATGTGCTTGGGATTTTTGTATCCCAGCTTGGTTGGCATACGCAGCTTCATCGGGAAGCCGTACTCGCGCGGTAGCACCGCGCCGTCATAGGTCAGTGTCAGCAGGGTTTGCGAGTGGAGTGCGGTGGCCATGTCGATGCTGGTGTAGTAATCGTCCGCGCATTTGAAGCCGACGTATTTGGCGTCCGTATCGGCACCGATGCGCCTGAGGAAATCGCTGAACCGCACCCCGCCCCAGCGGCCAATCGCGCTCCAGCCTTCTACGCAAATGTGCCGAGTGATTTGTTCGGTCTGGGCCATGGCACGCAGTTCCTCCAGGCGCCAGCTGCGTTTGTCGGCGACCAGTCCGGTAACTTCCAGCCGATAACTGTCTGCCTCAACGGTCGGCGCCTCGTCGATGCCGTAGAACGCATTGAACGGAAACGGCCGGGTGATCATCGACGCAGGGTAGGTTGGCGCCAGTGCATTGGGGTTGAACAACCAGCCCTGAACCCGATCATTGAAGCGCGACATGGAAGACAATGCGCTCTCGACGCTGTCGTTGTCGGTCAGGTTGCAGCCGGACAACATCGCTACCCCGCCGAGGGTCAGACCACGCAGCAGAAAGGAGCGGCGCGAGCGGTCTTCGATTTGCGGGGCAATGATTTTGCGGGCGTCGGCGAGAATGGACGCTTCATCGAGCCCAAGTCCTTGAATGCGCTTTTTCATAATGGTTCCTTGTGACCGAACAGCATCGCGACCAGCGTTTTCGGGACCAGCGCAACCATCACCAGGTGCACCGCGACAAACCCCAGCAACAGCGCCATGGCAATGAAGTGCACGTGCCGCGCCGCGTCGTAACCGCCCAGCAGCTCGCGTAACAACGGGAACTGCACGGACTTCCACAGCACCAGCCCGGAGACCACCAGCAGCGCGATGTCGAGCATCACGAACAGGTAGGCCAGCCGCTGCACCTGGTTGTACTGGCGCAGGTCCGCATGCCCTAATTTGCCTCGCAGCGCGGCCAGCAGGTCGTGCCCGAAACCTTTAGGCGACAGGGGAAAAAACCGTCGCGACAGGCGCCCACTAATGAGGTTGACCAGCAGATAAATGACACCGTTAATGGCCAGCAACCACATCGCTGCGAAATGCCATTGCAACGCGCCGCCGAGCCAGCCGCCCAGAGTGATCGACGTGGGGAAACTGAAATCGTAGAGCGGCGAGGCGTTGTAGATGCGCCAGCCGCTGGCCACCATCACCAGTACCGCCAAGGCATTGAGCCAGTGGGTCAGCCTTAGCCAGCGCGGATGTGTATTGACCGTGGGTTGCTGCAACATGGTGGCTCTCCCGGCGGCGGTTGTTCGATGGAGCCTAGTATGTGGGCGCTCAGATCGCCAAATCCTCACGAAAAGTTAAATTAAACGTGATAACTCCCGACACCCGCAAAGCAGCCGTTGGCCAAAGTTGTGGTTAAATGCCGACCCTCTCAAATGACCGAACCAGGCCGATGAACCCAGACGCGCTCACCCTCCTCCATGCTCATCTGCTGACCGCCCTGGCAGACGCCCCCGCCGAAACCCGCCGGCTGTTCCACGGCCGCGGGCGGTGCTGGCCGGGCCTGGAGCAGTTGACGGTGGACTGGTTGCAAGGGGTGGTGCTGGTGTCCTTGTTCAAGGAACCGCCAGCGGCACAACTGGAGGCGTTGAAGGCAGACCTGATGCGACTCGCCGCCTCGCCCGCATGGGTGGCCTGCGGCGCGCATACCCTCGCACTGCAGCATCGCTACATGCTGCAGAGCACCACCGAATGGCTGGTGGGGGACGCCATCGATGACATGACCATCACCGAGGGCGGCCTGCGCTATCGGGTGGACCTGGGCCGCAAGCAGAACAACGGCCTGTTCCTCGATATGCGCTACGGGCGCGACTGGGTGCGGGCCAATGCGCAGGGCAAGCGCGTGCTCAATCTGTTTGCCTACACTTGCGGCTTTTCCGTGACAGCAATCGAAGGCGGCGCCGAGCATGTGGTCAACCTGGACATGTCCAGCGCGGCCCTGAGCCGCGGTCGCGACAATCACCGCCTGAACGGCCACGACCTGGGCAAGGTAACGTTTCTGGGCCATGACCTGTTCAAGTCCTGGGGCAAAGTGATCGGCAAGGGGCCCTATGACCTGGTGATCATCGACCCGCCGTCCTTTCAGAAAGGCAGCTTTTTGCTGACCAAGGATTACCAGCGGGTGCTGCGTCGGCTGCCGGAGCTGCTCGCAGCCCAAGGCACTGTTTTGGCCTGTATGAACGACCCGGCATTGGGTGCAGACTTCCTGGTCGAGGGCGTGACCCGAGAAGCGCCGAGCCTGCGGTTTGAGCAACGGTTGGAGAACCCGCCGGAGTTTCCGGACACGGATATCGAGTGCGGGTTGAAGGCTTTGGTGTTTCGGCTGTAAGACCCCAGCACGGCCATCGTCGCCCCCCCGGAGCAGGTTTCAGCGCACCTACCGGGCCACCCCACCCACCACGCCTTCCCCATGCAGCTGCTGCAACAAGGCCTGGCCAGCGGTGAAATCTGCAACGGCCGCTCCAGTAACGACCCGGCAGCGCTGGCCGGCAAGGGTTCGGCAGCGCTCTGCTGCAACGCCATCTCGACCCATTCGTCATGCGCCAGCTCGACCATGAACCCTGGCCAGTCGCCGGGCGGGATGCTGGCCAGAAAGCCGACGAATTCTTCAGCGCTCTCGCCAAATTTCGGCGTGCGTGCGCGATGGTCTCGCAGGAAACTGCGCGCCAGCGCGCATCGCCGAGGAGCCTGAGTTCGGCGACCCGCTCGAAAAAGGTTCGAGCAACGTCGGTTACGCGCCGAAGCGTGCATAGGCCTGCGCCAGCAATGACCAGACGGCCGGTTTCACCGAGGCGCCGTGGGTGTCGATCTTCAAGGTGTCGGACTCGTCGAAATGCCCGGCCACGTGCATGCCCACCACCCGGCCGGCCTCGCTGCCGAGCAGGAACGCCTGCGGATCAAAACCATGATTGATCGAATTGACGTACACAGTGTTGATGTCCAGCAGCAGGTCGCAATCGGCTTCGCGCAACACGGCATTGGTGGTGGTCGAGAAAGACCATGACCTCGCGCACAAATCCGACGTCCAGGGGCGTCGGCACACCGAAGGACAACGACAAATCGTGGCACGACAGCGCAAACCTTTCCGCCAGGGCCCGCAACGCCGCGCCGTGAGCCCCGCCGATGCCAACACCGGATACACTCCAATACAAGCAACACCCACAGGGGGCGGGCGGTGTTTCAGGTGAGATTTTCGTCGCCTGAGGCAATGGCTCAGCGGCTGCGAACTAGCCTAAATGCACACAGGACACCCCCTGGCGTCCTGTTCATTCCCACGACCACCGCACGCCTACTGGGTCTCGCCGCGCAGGCGGGTGAGGCGCGCAAATCACACGCCAGGCTGGGGTCCGCGTAGGCGCTGCCGAAGGCTGCGATCTTTTGATTTTGATTTATAAAGATCAAGATATCGCAGCCTTCGGCAACTCCTACAATGGGGAGATCTCTGGAGTGTTGAATATGCTAGATGGCCGAATACGCGAACAACTCGATCAGCTCAATCACCTGATGGCCGAACAACCGTTCGTGGTGCTGACCGGAGCCGGCATCAGCACACCGTCGGGCATTCCCGATTACCGGGACAACCAGGGCGTGCGCCGTGGCCGGCAGCCGATGATGTACCAGGAATTCCTCTCGGCTGCCGAATCCCGGCGCCGCTACTGGGCGCGGGCGATGCTCGGCTGGCCGCGCG
>NZ_JAKNRW010000022.1 GCF_023072615.1 Pseudomonas violetae | reverse complement strand
ACCTGGCCGGTGCTGCTCGCCACCGGGCTGGCTGCCGAGCGAGTGACCGCGTTGCTGCGCAAGCGCAGTGTGCGCATGGCCGGCGGGTTGCTGGTGATGCTGTTTGGCCTGTGGACCCTGCCGGGGCCGCATCAGCATTGGTTGATGGGGCATTAGAACCGCGATGGGCCCTGCACAGGCGACACAACTCTCCATTCTTGACGCAAATCAAGATGCCTAATTGCCCCACCCCCTAGACTCGCCAACACTGCCAGCCTATCCGGGGGAATGCCCGCATGATGCTCGACGCCATTCGTTGGGACACCGATCTGATCCGCCGTTATGACTTGGCGGGACCGCGCTACACCTCCTATCCGACCGCTGCGCAATTCGACGGTCATGTCGGCAGCTTCGACCTGTTCCATGCCCTGCGCGAAAGCCGCAAGGCGCTGCGGCCGTTGTCCCTGTATGTCCACGTGCCGTTCTGCGCGAACATCTGCTATTACTGCGCCTGCAACAAGGTCATCACCAAGGACCGCGGACGCGCCCAGCCCTATTTGCAGCGTCTGGAACAGGAGATCCAGTTGATCTCCTGTCACCTCGACCCGACACAAAAGGTCGAGCAACTGCACTTTGGCGGCGGCACCCCGACTTTTCTCAGCCACGACGAATTGCGCCAATTGATGGCGCAACTGCGCAAGCATTTCAATTTGCTCGACGACGATTCCGGCGACTACGGCATCGAGATCGATCCGCGCGAAGCCGACTGGTCGACCATGGGCCTGCTGCGCGAACTGGGTTTCAATCGAGTCAGCATCGGCCTGCAGGATCTTGACCCCACTGTGCAGCGAGCCGTCAATCGCCTGCAGAGCCTGGAAGAAACCCGCGCAGTGATCGACGCCGCGCGCACCCTGCAATTTCGCTCGATCAACATCGACCTGATCTACGGCCTGCCGAGACAGACACCGGAAAACTTTGCCCGAACCGTCGAGGAGGTCATCGTCCTGCAACCGGATCGGCTGTCCGTGTTCAACTACGCCCACCTGCCAGAACGCTTCATGCCTCAGCGGCGGATCAACAGCAGCGAACTGCCGACCCCGGCGCAGAAGCTCGAAATGCTGCAGCGCACCATCGAACAACTGACAGCCGCCGGTTACCGCTACATCGGCATGGATCACTTCGCCCTGCCCGACGACGAGCTGGCGATCGCCCAGGAAGAATCGACCCTGCAGCGTAATTTCCAGGGCTACACCACCCACGGTCACTGCGATCTGATTGGCTTGGGCGTGTCTGCCATCAGCCAGATCGGCGATCTGTACTGCCAGAACAACAGCGACCTGAATCACTACCAGAACGCGCTCGCCACCTCCCAACTGGCAACCAGCCGCGGCTTGTTATGCAATGCCGATGATCGGGTGCGCCGCGCGGTGATTCAGCAGCTGATTTGCAGCTTCAACGTGGAGTTCGCCGAAATCGAACAGGCGTTCAATATCGATTTTCGCGGCTACTTCGGCGAGCTCTGGCCGCAACTGCAAACAATGGCCAAAGACGGCCTGATCGAGCTCGACAGCGACCGCATCATCGTACTGCCCGCCGGGCGATTGCTGGTGCGCTCGGTGTGCATGGTGTTCGACCGTTACCTCGAACAACAGAATCGCGAGCGGTTTTCCAAGGTGATCTAGTGATCTGGGACAAATCGCTGCGTGCTGGTCGGATAGTCCTCTGGTGGGTTACCCTTACGTCTTATGTGTGTTTTTCCCACAAGGATTGAAGAAATGTCCGAGCCAGTCAAACTGCGCGCTCATGGTCAGGCCCACTGCAAGGATTGCAGCCTGGCCCCGCTGTGCCTTCCACTTTCGCTGAATCTGGAAGACATGGATGCGCTGGACGATATCGTCAAACGTGGCCGCCCGCTGAAAAAGGGCGAGTTTCTGTTCCGCCAGGGCGACACGTTTGATTCCGTCTATGCAGTACGCTCCGGCGCCCTGAAGACGTTCAGCCTCAGTGATGGTGGCGAAGAGCAGCTCACTGGCTTCCACCTGCCAAGTGAACTGGTCGGTTTGTCGGGGATGGACACTGAAAAACACCCGGTTTCCGCGCAAGCCATGGAAACCACTTCGGTGTGCGAGATTCCGTTCGAGCGCCTCGACGAACTGGCGCTGCAATTGCCGCAACTGCGCCGTCAACTGATGCGCGTGATGAGCCGCGAGATCCGCGACGACCAACAAATGATGTTGCTGTTGTCGAAGAAAACCGCAGACGAGCGCATCGCCACTTTCCTGGTTAACCTCTCGGCCCGCTTCCGCGCCCGGGGCTTCTCGGCCAACCAGTTCCGCCTGAGCATGTCGCGCAATGAAATCGGCAACTACCTGGGCCTGGCGGTGGAAACCGTGTCCCGGGTGTTCACGCGCTTCCAGCAAAACGAACTGATTGCCGCTGAGGGCAAGGAAATCCATATCCTCGATCCGATACAGCTGTGCGCTCTGGCCGGCGGTTCGCTGGAAGGCTGAAAGCAGCAACGGCGGTTGAGCGAAACGGTTCAGCCGCCGTTATACTGTGCCGTTTGCAGCCTGCCAGGACTCTTCGACTATGGCCTTCGACTCCTTCGACATCAAATCCCTGATCCGCCCCGTGATCGACTTTCCAAAGCCGGGCGTGATCTTTCGCGACATCACGCCCTTGTTCCAGTCACCCACCGCCCTGCGCCTGGTGATGGACAGCTTTGCCCACCGTTATGTCGAAGCCGACTTCACACACATCGGCGCAATGGACGCCCGTGGTTTCCTGATCGGCTCGGTGCTGGCCTATCAGTTGAACAAGCCGCTGGTGCTGTTTCGCAAGCAAGGCAAACTGCCGGCCGATGTGTTGGCCGAGGGTTATGCGACCGAGTACGGCGAAGCCTTCCTTGAAGTGCATGCCGACAGCCTGTGCGAGGGTGATTCGGTGGTGATGTTCGATGACCTGATTGCCACTGGCGGAACTTTGATTGCGGCGGCGAACCTGATCCGACGCATGGGCGCGCAAGTGCATGAGGCGGCAGCGATTATCGATTTACCGGAGCTCGGTGGGTCGCAGCGGCTGGAGGATATGGGGATACCGACTTTTTGCCTGACGCAGTTTGCGTTGACTGATAAGTAAGTCGCCTGTTCCGACGCCATCGCGGGCAAGCCCGCTTCCACAGGGTTCTTTGTCATGCACAGGATTTGTGTACGGCGCGGATCTTTGTGGGAGCTGGCCTGCCAGCGATGGCGTCAGTCGCCATATCGCAAGCCTCAGATCCCCATTTGCTTGCTGATAATCTCGTTCATCACCTCCCGAGTCCCCCCGCCGATCGAGAGGATCCGGTTATCCCGATATAGCCGCTCCACCAAACTCTCCCGCATATACCCCAGCCCGCCGAGAATCTGCACCGCATCGCTGGTAATCCGATCTGCGGTGTCAGTGGCAAAATTCTTCGCCATGGAAATCTCCTTGATCACACTCTGCCCCGCCGCCATTTTTGCCGCCTGGCGGTAGGTGAACTCCCGGGACACTTCCAGCGCCGTGGCCATCTCGGCCAGGCGGTGCTTGAGCACCTGGAATTTGCCGATGGGCTTGCCGAACGCCTCGCGCTGACGTGCCCATTTGAGGCTTTCCTCCAACGCCAGCTCGGCGGTCATGTTGGCCATCAAGGCCAGGGCCAGGCGCTCACTCTGGAAGTTGCCCATGATGCAGGCGAAGCCCATGTTTTCGGTGCCGATCAGATTTCCTACAGGTACTTGGCAATCGTCGAAGAACAGTTCGGCGGTGTCTGACGCCCACCAGCCCATTTTCTTCAATTGGCGGCCGACGGTAAAACCGGGGGTGCCCTTTTCGATCAGCAGCAGGCTGATGCCGCCGAAGCCAGGCTCTCCGGTGCGCACCGCGACGGTGTAGAAGTCGGCGCGAACGCCACTGGTGATGTAGGTTTTGCTGCCGTTGACCCGATAGACATCGCCCTCGCGAACGGCGCGGGTTTGCAGATTGGCGACGTCTGAGCCACCGCTCGGCTCGGTGATGGCCAGCGCGCTGATCTTCTCGCCCCTGAGGACCTGGGGTACTACACGATCGCGGACTTCAGGTTTGGCCCATTTGAGAATGGGCGGCAAACCGATGTCCAGGGAGCCAAGACCGGCGACCAGACCACCGGAGCCGCAGCGCATCAGCTCTTCACTGGCGGCGACTTTGGCGAACAGATCGCCTTCGTGAGAGCCGCCGAAGGCTTCGGGGTAACCGATGCCCAGGATCCCTGCCTGGCCTGCCTTCAGATAGAGCTCGCGGGGGAAGTTTTCCGCTTCTTCCCACTGATCGATGTCCGGCAGGATCTCGCGCTCGACAAAACGCCTGACGCTGTCGCGGACCAATTGGTGGCTAGGATCGAAGTATTCCTGAAAGGCAGGCATCGGCGAACTCCACTGAGGGTTCAGTCAAGTTAACCGAGCGCTTGCTTGGTTTTCAACAACAACCTGTAGGAGCGAGCTCGCTCGCGATGGTCGTTAACGATGACGCGGGAAATCTGATACCCCGCGCCGCCCTCGAATCCATCGCGAGCAAGCTCGCTCCTACAGATATTCGGCGCCGTTTGCGGTGTGGGAGCAAGGCTTGCCCGCGATGGCGTCATCACGGAGGTTACAGAGCGATCGGCTTACGCCCCGCGAACGAATGCGCCAGCGTCCCGCCATCCACCAACTCCAGCTCGCCACCCAGTGGCACACCATGGGCAATGCGCGAGGCGATCAGGCCTTTGTTGCTCAGCAGTTGGGCAATGTAATGCGCCGTCGCCTCACCTTCCACCGTCGGGTTGGTGGCCAGGATCACTTCGGTAAAGGTGCCCGCCTCCTCGATCCGCGCCAACAGTTGCGGGATGCCGATGGCCTCGGGGCCCAGGCCGTCCAGAGGCGACAGATGGCCCTTGAGCACGAAGTAGCGCCCGCGGAACCCGGTCTGCTCCACCGCGTAGACGTCCATCGGGCCTTCCACCACGCAGAGCAAGGTGTCATCGCGGCGGGTGTCGGCGCATTGCGGGCACAGGTCGTCTTCGGTCAGCGTGCGGCACAACCGGCAGTGACCGACGCCTTCCATGGCCTGACTCAGCGCCGATGCCAGGCGCGAGCCACCGCTGCGATCACGCTCGAGCAACTGCAACGCCATGCGCTGGGCGGTTTTCTGGCCAACACCCGGCAAGGTTCGCAGGGCATCGATCAGTTGGCGAATCAAAGGGCTGAAGCTCATGGGGAAACGTCCGACAAATCAACGAGACGCGGTTTATACCCGCGCCTCTCTTTAGCGTCAATTGCTCAGTCTTGAGCGACCCTCACCACCAGTTTGCCGAAGTTACGCCCTTCCAGCAGGCCGATGAAGGCTTCGGGGGCGTTCTCCAGGCCATCGACCACATCCTCGCGGAACTTCACCTTGCCATCACGCACCCATGGCGCCATGGCGCTGATGAATTCCGGCTGGCGATCACCGTAGTCATCGAACACGATAAAGCCCTGGATGCGCACGCGCTTGGTCAGCAGGGTGCGCTGCAGTTGCGGCAGGCGATCCGGACCGGACGGCGCTTCATGGGCGTTGTAGCCGGCGATCAGGCCACACAGGGGAATACGCGCCTTGGCATTGAGCAGCGGCAACACCGCATCGAAGACTTTGCCACCGACGTTTTCATAGTAAATGTCCACGCCGTTGGGGCAAGCCTGCGCCAGGTCCTCGGCGAAACTCGGGCTCTTGTGGTCGATGCAGGCGGCAAAACCCAGCTCCTCGACCACGTACCGGCACTTCTCTGCGCCGCCCGCCACACCGATCACCCGAAGGCCCTTGATCTTCGCCACCTGGCCGACCACAGAGCCCACCGCTCCAGAGGCAGCGGCGACCACCAGGGTTTCGCCAGCCTGCGGCTGGCCGATGTCCATCAAGCCCATGTACGCGGTCATGCCCGGCATGCCAAGCACGCCCAGGGCCATTGAAGGGCTTGCCAGCCCGGACGGCACGGAGATGACGTTGCGTCCGTCGCTGATGCTGTGGCTCTGCCAGCCTGTAGCGCCGACCACCAGGTCGCCTTCCTGAAATTTCGGATTGAGCGAACGCTCCACTCGACTGACAGCGCCACCGGTCATTACCTCGTCAATTGCAACCGGAGCTGCGTAGGACGGTGCGTCACTCATCCGCCCGCGCATGTAGGGGTCCAGCGACAGGTAGAGGGTCTGAAGCAGGATCTGACCGTCTGCCAGGTCAGGCATGGTCTCCCTCTCCAGGCGAAAATTCTCTGGCGTCGGTGCGCCTACAGGGCGAGAGGCCAGGACGATACGTTGGTTGAGGGTCAATTCGTCTGGCATGTGAGCTTCTCCTGGAACGTTAATTGGGGGTATAGGGAGCAGACCTCGTTGGCAGTGGGGCGTTCGATGTTTCGTCAGGTAGACCGGGGTGAGTTCATCGCGGGCTTGCTCGCGAAGGCGGCGTATCGATCGCGCATGACCTACCGACAGAAACAAAAATGCCAAGCTTAACGCCTGGCATTTTTTTGTAGCTCATCCGACGCGCTTTGGCGAATCAGAATGGCAGTTTCATACCCGGCGGCAGTTGCATGCCAGCGGTCATGCCGGACATTTTGTCCTGGCTGTTGGCTTCGATCTTGCGCACGGCGTCGTTGACGGCGGAGGCGAATACGGCTTCCAGCATCTCCCGATCGTCTTCGCTCAGGCCTTCAACCATGCTTGGGTCGATGCTCACGCGCTTGACGTCGTGACGACCGGTCATCACTACGGTGACCATATCGCCACCGGCTTTACCGGTGACTTCGGCATTGGCCAGTTCTTCCTGCATCTTGGCCATTTTTTCCTGCATCTGCTGTGCCTGCTTCATCAGGCCGGCCATGCCACCTTTCATCATGGGAATCACCTCAAAGTACTTGGATTAAAACGGCGCCCGGCGCTTGTGGCCGCACGCCTTCAGTTATTAGCCCTGACTGGCCAGGGCTTCGACAGGTTCAATAGTATCGTTACGGATCACCGCACCAAACTGCTGCATCATTTGCTGGATGAACGGATCACCATGGATCGATTCCTCCGCCTCGCGCTGACGGTTGACCCGACGCCGGGACGCGGCCTGTGCAGGGGTTTCCTGCTCGGGCTTGATCAGCTCCATGCTCAGGGTCAGCGTGCGTCCGTGGTACTGGTTCAGCGCGTCGTTGAGGCGCCGTTGCTGGGTGGCGTTGAACAGGGCGCTGTGGGCCGGGTCCAGGTGCATCAACCAGTTATCGCCTTCGACGGAAATCAGCGTGCAGTTGGCGGCGATACTTCCGGTCATGCCAGAGATCGGCAGTTTCGGGAACAGCTCCAGCCATTGCAGGGCCAGGCCGGTGGCAGGCATGGCAGCCGGCTCGGGTTCTGGCTCCGGCGCAGGCTCGGCAGCATGTTCGCTGGCCAGCTCATCAAGGTAGCTGTAGGCCGAGTCGATGTCCGGCTCGATGTAATCTTCGTCCAGCGGCGGCTCATCGTCGAGGTCGGCGCCCGGGGTGGCAGCATCGACTTCAGCCAGGGACGGCTCCGGAATCGGCGCGGCGGCCCACTCCGGTGCGTCCGGTACCACGCTGTCAGGCGTGGGCAGTGGCATCGGCGCCAATTCGGGCTGCTCGCCTGCGGTCTCCAGCATCGGTTCGACGCAAGGCTGCAGAACGGGCTCGGGCTCGACCGGGTCGTTCCATGGCAGGTCGACCACCTCCTCGATAGCCACCGCCTCGACGACAGGCTCTGGCACCACAACCGGCGCAGCTGGCTCAGGCATTGGCGCTGGCGCAACAACGGGTGCAGCAACAACGGGTGCAACTGCCGTAGCGACTACCGGCGCAACAACCCGCGCGGCAGCCACTGAATTTGTGGAATCAACTGTGGCTTGGCTGATCCCCACTGGCTTTAGCGGCTGCCTCGGGGCGTCCGCCGTGTCGGCGGGTCGGAACGCGAGCATGCGCAACAGGACCATTTCGAACCCACCTCGCGGGTCCGGTGCCAGCGGCAGGTCACGGCGCCCGATCAGGCCCATCTGGTAATAGAACTGCACGTCTTCGGCCGGCAGAGCCTGGGCCAGGGCCAGCACCCGGTCACGGTCGCCCTGACCATTGTCGACGCCCTCAGGCAGAGCCTGGGCGATGGCGACCCGGTGCAGCACGTTAAGAATTTCCGAGAGCACGCCGTTCCAGTCCGGACCCTGCTCCGCCAGATGACGGACGGCTTCGAGCAGCGCCTTGGCATCGCCTTCGATCAGCGCATGCAGCACATCGTAGACCTGCCCGTGATCGAGCGTGCCGAGCATCGCTCGTACGTCGGCGGCCATGACCTTGCCTTCGCCGAAGGCAATGGCCTGGTCGGTGAGGCTCATGGCATCACGCATCGAACCGTCGGCGGCGCGGCCAAGCAACCACAGGGCATCGTCTTCGAACGGCACGTTCTCGACACCCAGCACATGGGTCAGGTGCTCGACCACGCGCTCGGGGGTCATGTTCTTCAGGGAGAACTGCAGGCAACGCGAAAGAATCGTTGCTGGAAGTTTCTGCGGATCGGTGGTGGCCAGGATGAACTTGACGTAGGGCGGCGGCTCTTCGAGGGTTTTAAGCAGCGCATTGAAGGAATGGCTGGAGAGCATGTGCACTTCGTCGATCAGGTAGACCTTGAAGCGCCCACGGCTCGGGGCATATTGCACGTTATCGAGCAGCTCGCGGGTGTCCTCGACCTTGGTCCGGCTCGCGGCGTCGATCTCGATCAGGTCAACGAAGCGCCCTTCATCGATCTCGCGGCACACCGAACATTCGCCACAGGGCGTGGAGGTGATACCCGTTTCACAATTCAGGCACTTGGCGATGATCCGCGCGATGGTGGTCTTGCCGACCCCGCGAGTGCCGGTGAACAGGTAGGCGTGATGCAGCCGCTGGCTGTCCAAGGCATTGATCAGAGCCTTGAGCACATGGGTCTGGCCGACCATTTCGCGGAACGAGCGCGGACGCCATTTACGTGCAAGAACCTGATAACTCATCGAAAACCGTCGCCACGAAGGAACACAAGCGGCTAATGCTAGCGGAGCAAGGCCAAAATTGCATCCGATGCCTCGTCTAATCTGGCTAAGATGCACAGAGGGGCATTTAACGGCTCAGGTTTCAGACGTACCGGAGCTTATATGCGCTTGGCCTTGGGGGCATTGTTGTTCGTGGGCATGGCCAGCGCGGCTGCAGACGCACCGCTGCGCTTCGTGGTGCCCGACAGCTGGACCATGCCAATGGTGCAGCTTGAGCGCGGTCGCCCCACCCAGGGCATCCTGTATGACGTGATGCTCAGCCTGGCCACCCAGGTCGGCGTGCCTGCAGAATTTCACGTAATGCCCCGGGCGCGGGTGCAGAGCGCCATGGAGCATGGCGAGATTGATGTGCGCTGTTATGCCGCGCAGTCCTGGTTGCCGAATCAGTCCGGCGATTACATCTGGAGCATTCCGCTGTGGGTTCAGCCTGATGTACTGCTGAGCCGCCCTGACCCGCTGACTTCCGCCGACCCGGCCCACCTGCCCCGCCAGTCGATCGGCACGGTGCGCGGCTACATTTATCCGACCCTGCAACCGCTGTTCGACGCCGACAAGCTGGAGCGCGAAGACGCGCGCAACCAGGAGCAGGTACTGGAAAAACTGCTGGCGGGACGCTATCGCTACGCGGTGAGCAATCAGTGGACGATGGACTGGTTCAACCAGCGCCTGCTGCCAGGGCAACAGTTGCAAAGCGTTGCGGTGCTGCAGAAGCAGCGGGTGGGGTGTTACGTGCGCAATGACCCCAAGGTGCCGGTGCAACGCATCCTGCGGACCTTGCTGCGGATGAAAATGTCCGGGGAGATCGACGACGTCATTCGGCTGTACATCGGCCATCCCTAGGGCGCCATATCTCAAGTCCGCTTGAACTCTTTCTTTAGCAAATCTGCGAATGCGTCTCTCGCACGATGAAGCCCGGTATGCCTGTTCCAGACGAAATAATTCTGAATCGGCTTCAAGTCCTCAAAGGCGTGCCCTTCAATCTCTCCGATTTTGCTGAACTGCTCAAAAACACCTTTTGGAACGACGGAAACGCCGGCTCCAGAGCTCACGCACCCGAGGATAGTGCCGTAGCTGGCTATGTTGTTAATAGAAGATGAAATTCGATGTTCCCCGAGCCAGGTGTTCAACGACGCTCGGTATGGACAGCCTTCAGGCCACATGAAGATAGCCTTGCCCTTGATATCCTGCGGCGTGTTGATTTTTCCGAGAAGGGGCGAAGCGATGACTACGAGCTCCTCTGTATACAGTTCTTCGTATTCAATATCCGGGTGCTGATTTTTAACAGCAATCACCGCACCGTCCAGTTTATAAGCGAGGATATCGCTCAATAACTGCGACCAGACCCCAGTGCTGAATTGCATTTGCACAGCGGGGTGATTTTTATGAAATCTGGATAAAAGCCTGGGCAACCTACCGGTAGCAGAAGACTCTATCGCACCAATGCTTAACATCCCTGACGGTTCGGCCCCAACATCAAGCGCCCCACGGGCTTCTTGACACAACGACAGGATTTTATTCGCGTAGCTGAGAAACAACTTACCGGAAGGGCTGATAACCAGCCCCCTGCCCTGCCTGATAAAAAGGGCTACGCCCAGCTCCTGCTCCAACAGCTTTATTCTGTTTGTTATGTTTGATGGAACACAATGCAACAACTCCGAAGCACGGATTATACTGCCTTGCTCAGCGACCACCTTGAACATGTTCAGCTGCGACAGCTCCATTAATACATCGCTCATTTAAAGTGAATGCTTTAATCACTATAAGTCACTTGTCCCTCGCGCCTCAAGTCAATTAGTGTTCCTGACAATCGACAGCAACAGCTTTGCAGACGCACCGGAACGGGAGCGCGATGCTTGCAGGGCCAAGCCGCTTATGTGCGAAATCAGCCACTGGATACCTGATGGACTTTGAACACGCGTTAATCACGTTAGGTTTTTTTGCTTTTTGTGGCGGCTTGATCGACGCAGCCGTTGGCGGAGGTGGATTGGTGCAGGTACCAGCACTTATACATGCCTTACCCGGGCACAGTCTTGCCACCGTATTTGGCACCAACAAACTGGCAGTGCTGGCGGGAAACCTCTCATCCATATTCACTTATGTAAAAAGAATAAGAATTGCCTGGAAGCTCATGCTACCAACCATGACTTCAGCGTTTATATTTGCGTTTTTGGGTGCTTTTTCAGTTTCTCTCATACCCAGAAGACTTATGGAATATGTTGTTTTTATTGTATTGATTGCAATGGCGATTTATACCTTCTTCAAAAAAGACCTGGGGCGATTCAGCTCTGACATAAGATGTGGCAGGAAAGAAATACTGCTGGGTGTGTTTTTCGGAGGTTTAATCGGCTTTTATGATGGGGTCTTCGGACCGGGCAGCGGCAGCCTCCTTCTTTTTATTTTCGTAAAATATTTCGGGTTCGACTTTTTAAATGCGTCCGCCTCGGCAAAGCTTGTTAATTTGGGAACATTCAGCGCCGCACTGATGTTTTTTATTCCTTCGGGCAACATTCTATGGGCTGTAGGTGGAGTCGTTGGCCTGTGTAATCTTGCAGGCTCGCTCACAGGCACATTTCTAGCCCTGCGTTATGGAAGCAGTTTTATTCGAATATTTTTTCTGATTCTACTGCTGTTCCTCATCGCAAGGATGGCAGTGTCCATATTCTTCTAACGGCTGAAGGCAGCGCTCAGCATCGCGGATCAGAAGGGGGATCACTACCGGGGTGCAGGGATCACTGCGCGCACGATTGCCGGTCCTGGCTCACCACTTAGGTAGGCCAAACGCTGTTCACTTCGAGATTTTTTACTGACAAATCCCTGTAGGACCAAGGATCTAGAGATAGGTGGTAACCCCACCAGCCACACCCCGGCACACAATGTTCCCGCTGTGGCTGCTTCCTTCCGGATCTGACCAGGTTAACGGGTAATCGTTGCGGGGGGACCGATGGGGTCACCATAACGACGCTCACCTGTCGGCGAGCCGCGCCATTGTACCTATCTGAGACGAAGTTACAACCGTTCGCGCGGATTAAAAATTATGAGGCCGGTCAAGGACATGCGTGTGGGCTTAGGAATGCGCCAACACTTCGTCCGCCCTGCCGCCCTCCTCCTGGATCACCAGGTGGATGAAGTGCAGCTTGGCGATCACCGCCGGTGGCAGAACGAAGGGGTAGAAATCCGGCTGACCCATGCTGCGTGACAGTTCGTTGAGCATGCCGGCGAGTTCGATCCAGGCGTTGACGAAAGACAGGAACGCCGGCCCACCGGGATGTTGCGGCTCGTAGAGCGTGTCGAGCGGGAATGGCTGGTAGTCGAAATCCATCTCCCGGGCGCTCATGCCAAACCCCAGGGCGGTGTCCACGGCGTCCATCATGTGCAGGTAGTGCGCCCAGGTTTCGGCCCAGTCTTCCCAGGGGTGCATGGTGGCGTAGGCGCTGACGCAGTGTTGCTGCCAGTCCAGGGGCGCGCCCTGCTGGTAATGACGATCGAGCGCCTCGGCGTAGCTCGCACGATCATCGCCGAACAGCTGGCGGAATGGCTGCAACCATTGGCTGTTGGCGACCAGGCGGTCCCAATAATAATGGCCGACTTCATGACGGAAGTGCCCGAGCAGCGTGCGATAAGGTTCGTGCATCTGCACCCGGACCTTTTCCCGATGCACATCGTCGGCTTCCTTGATGTCCAGGGTGATCAGGCCGTTGGCGTGCCCGGTGGTGGGCGCCTGCCCTTCGAGATCGACGCCGATGAAATCGAACGCGAGACCAGTCCCTTCATCGACCGTCTTGGGAGTCACCTGCAACCCCAGGCTGACCAACTGCGCCACCAGGCGGCGCTTGGCGGACTCGACCTTGCGCCAGCGTTCGTGGTTCTCGCCAATCGTCAGGTCCGGGATGGTGTGGTTGAGGCTGCAGGCAATACACAGCGCATTGCGGTCATCGGCCGGCAGCAGCCAATTGCAGGCGGCTGGAGAGTCGAGGTTGGCGCAACGGCGGAACAGGCCTGCCTCGGGTTCGCCGTCGAGCAGCCAGGTATCGGCCTGCGGGCCAGGCTGCAGTGACGACAGACGGCTTTTCTCCGGCTGATAGCCCAGCATCGCCGAACAGGCCAGGCACTGGCTGTTGCTGAAGAACAGCGACTGCCCGCAGCGGCACTGCCATACCTTGCTGTTGCGGGAAGTCTCGCCGATGAAAGGCGCAGCGATGCGGGAACTGAGCTGTTCGAAGAAGCGGTACATGGCGATCTCTCCCTGGGGCTGGCCAAGACTAGATCATTGGGGCTGGAATATCGTTCCCACAAATTTTGGGGGGATCAAAACATCGGTGCAAATGCGACGCTGAACCCGTAGGAGCCGGCTTGCCGGCCCCATGCCATCAGGCGGTGATGCCGTGTTTTTTCAGGAACTCGACAAACGCCTCTTCATCCAGCACCTTCAACCCCAGCTCGTTGGCCTTGGCCAGTTTCGAACCGGCACCCGGCCCAGCCACCACGCAATGGGTCTTGGCCGATACCGAACCTGCAACCTTGGCGCCCAGGCTTTCCAGCTTGTCCTTGGCCACGTCGCGGCTCATCAGTTCCAGCGATCCGGTCAGGACCCAGGTCTGCCCAGCCAGCGGCAAGCCTTCGACGACTTTTTTCTCACTCAGCCAGTGCATGCCGAACTCGGTCAACTGCGCCTCGGCCTTCAACGCGCGCTGGCGATTGTCTTCAATGGCGAAAAACTCCCGCACCGCGTTCGCCTGCTTCTCCGGCAAGGCCTGGCGCATGTCCAGCCAATCGGCATTCATCACGGCTTGCAGCGAACCGAACTTGTCTGCCAGCTTCTGTGCGCCGCCCGGGCCGACCGAGGGGATGTGCAGCTTGTCGAGGAACCCGCCCAGGGTGGTGCTGGCGGAGAATTCGGCGCCCAGTTCGCCCTGGTCCTGAATCTCCAGGCCGTGCTTGAGCAGTTCGGCGATGACCTGGCGGTTGTGCCCGTCCTCGAAGAAACTGTGGATCTCGTACGCCACTTCCAGGCCGACGTCCGGCAAATACGTGAGCACCTGCGGCAAGGCCTGCTGCACCCGCTCCAGGGAACCCAGGGAGCGCGCCAGGACCTTGGCCGTCTCCTCGCCGACATCGGGAATCCCGAGGGCGTAGATGAAGCGCGCCAGGCTCGGCTTCTTGCTGTTTTCGATGGCGCTGAGCAGCTTCTTGCTCGATAGCTCGGCAAAGCCTTCGAGGTCGACGATGTCTTCGAACTTGAGGGCATACAGATCCGCCGGCGAACTCACCAGCCCTTCATCCACCAACTGCTCGACGCTCTTGTCGCCCAGGCCTTCGATGTCCATGGCTCGGCGCGAGACGAAGTGGATGATCGCCTGCTTGAGCTGCGCGCCACAGGCCAGGCGCCCGACGCAGCGATACACCGCACCCTCACTGACGGTCTCGCGGCCCTTGCTGCGCTTGACCAGTTGGGTGCGCTCGACGTGCGAGCCACACACCGGGCACTGCTCGGGAATCTGCACCGCCCGGGCATTTTCGGGACGACGCTCGATGACGACTTGCACCACTTGCGGAATCACGTCGCCCGCACGGCGGATGATCACGGTGTCGCCGATCATTAGCCCCAGTCGCGCGACTTCGTCCATGTTGTGCAAGGTCGCATTGGCCACGGTGACGCCCGCAACCTTGACCGGCTTGAGGCGTGCCACGGGAGTGACCGCGCCGGTGCGTCCGACCTGGAACTCGACGTCGAGCAGTTCGGTGAGTTCTTCCATCGCCGGGAATTTGTGGGCAATGGCCCAGCGCGGCTCACGCGCGCGGAAGCCCAGTTCACGCTGGGAGGCGATGCTGTTGACCTTGAACACCACGCCGTCGATTTCGTAAGCCAGGCTGTTACGACGCTCACCGATGTCGCGGTAGTAATCCAGGCATTCGTCGATGCCGTGCGCCAGCTTCAGTTCGCGGCTGATCGGCATGCCCCACTGCTGCAGCTGCTTGAGGTTACCGATGTGGGTGTCGGCGATGTCCGCCGATATCTGGCCGATGCCATAACAGCAGAATTCCAGGGGACGGTTAGCGGTGATCTTCGAATCCAGCTGGCGCAAGCTGCCCGCGGCGGCGTTGCGCGGGTTGGCGAAGGTCTTGCCGCCGACTTCCAGCTGAGTGGCGTTGAGCCGCTCGAAACCGGCCTTGGACATGAACACTTCGCCGCGCACTTCCAGGGTCGCCGGCCAGCCGCTGCCTTGCAGCTTGAGCGGGATATTGCGCACGGTGCGCACGTTGACGCTGATGTCTTCGCCGGTAGTGCCATCGCCGCGAGTCGCGCCACGCACCAGCACACCGTCCTGATACAGCAGGCTGACCGCCAGGCCATCGAGCTTTGGCTCACAGCTGTACTCGACTGCCGCACCGTCGCCCAGCAGATCACCGACCGGCAGGTCGAGGCCTTCGGTGACCCGGCGATCAAACTCGCGCATGTCGGTTTCTTCAAAGGCGTTACCGAGGCTGAGCATCGGCACTTCATGGCGCACCTGGGTGAACGCCGACAACGCGGCGCTGCCTACGCGCTGGGTAGGCGAGTCGCTGGTGACCAGTTCCGGATGCGCGGCTTCGAGGGCCTTGAGTTCGTGGAACAGGCGGTCGTACTCGGCGTCCGGAATGCTCGGCTCGTCCAGTACGTGGTAGCGATAGTTGTGCTGATCCAGCTCGGTGCGCAGTTCTAGAATGCGGTTTTTGGCGGCGGTCATGGGTGTTCTCTCATAAAGCAAAAGAGCAGCCGAGGCTGCTCAATCTTATCTGGATCTTTTGCCTTTATCGTTTCTGGGTCAGCGCACGACGTTCGAATTCAACGATGCGCTGACGGTAATGCTCGATCGTCTGGGCGGTCAGCACGCTGCGCTGGTCGTCTTTCAATTCGCCGTTCAGTTCCTGGGACAGCTTGCGCGCCGCCGCCACCATCACCTCGAAGGCCTGCTTCGGATGACGCGGGCCAGGCAGGCCGAGGAAGAAGCTGACCGCCGGGGTGCTGAAATGATCGATATCGTCCAGGTCAAACACCCCCGGCTTCACGGCGTTGGCCATGGAGAACAGCACTTCACCGTTGCCCGCCATGCTTTCGTGGCGGTGGAAAATATCCATTTCGCCGAAACGCAGACCGCTTTCCAGGATGTTCTGCAGCAGCGCCGGGCCCTTGAAACCTGCCGCGTCGCGGCAGATCACGCTGATCACCAGTACTTCCTCGGCCTGCGGTTGATCCCGCTCGCTGGTGGAGTGCGCAGGCTTGCTGTCGTCCGGGAAATCGTCGTCGCGGCTGCTGAAGCTCGGGCCGCCGTCCAGGTCGAGGTTAAGGTTCAGGTCGCCCTGGGACGGCTCACCATGACCACGCTTGCCGCGCTTGGAGCCCGATTCACGGGCGTCACGGGCCGACATGCTCACCGACGGCAAATCGTGCTCGTCCAGTTGCGGCTCTTTGTGGGTGTCCAGAACGCGGGGCGGGCCCAACAGCTCGGCGCTGGTGTCCTCTTCCGGCAGATTGGATAAATTTCGGTCAAGACGGAACTTCAGTTTTCCCTTGCCGCCGCGCATGCGGCGCCAGCCATCGAAAAGAATACCGGCAATGACAATAATGCCGATGACGATCAGCCACTCGCGCAGACCGATTTCCATGTAATCCCGTGCCTCTATAAAAAATGCTGAAAAATAAGGGGTTTACAACTCGCAAACCGCTTTAAAACGTGGCGCCAACTCTATGTTCTGACAGGCGTTTTGCCCACGTATACGAAAAATTGATATTAAACTAGCACGACCAAAGGCAACTTTACACCGTCTGTCATCCTGCCCAGTGCGAATATGTCGAATTAGCTGTAAGACAAGGCCCTCAAACACGTCACCCATGCCTGTAGTACCTTTCCTACAGATCCGCCTCAGGCATCCACCATCGCCATCGCTTCTTCCACGTCCACCGCCACCAGTCTCGAACAGCCCGGCTCGTGCATCGTCACTCCCATCAGTTGATCGGCCATTTCCATGGCGATCTTGTTGTGGGTGATATAGATGAACTGCACCGTCTGGGACATTTCCTTCACCAGTCGTGCGTAGCGTCCAACGTTAGCGTCATCCAAGGGTGCGTCAACCTCATCAAGCATGCAGAACGGCGCCGGATTCAACTTGAAGATCGCAAAAACCAGGGCCAGTGCAGTCAGGGCTTTTTCACCGCCGGAGAGCAAATGGATGGTGCTGTTCTTCTTCCCGGGCGGCTGCGCCATGATTGTCACCCCTGTATCGAGTAGATCTTCGCCCGTCAGTTCCAAATAGGCGCGTCCTCCACCGAAAACTTTTGGGAAAAGTGCCTGTAATCCGCCATTGATCTGATCAAAGGTATCTTTGAAGCGGTTGCGGGTTTCCTTGTCGATCTTGCGAATGACGTTTTCGAGGGTGTCCAGCGCTTCCACCAGATCGTCGTTCTGCGCATCCAGATATCGTTTACGCTCGGACTGCTGCTGGTACTCGTCAATAGCCGCGAGGTTGATCGCACCCAGGCGTTGAATGCGTGCGGCAATGCGCTCGAGTTCTTCCTCGGCGTCCTTCTCGTTGGCCTCGGCCGTCAGGGTGGCAAGCACGCCGTGCAGGTCGTAGCCGTCCTCCAGCAGTTGATCCTGCAAAGAGGTGCGGCGCACAGTCAGGGCTTGCCATTCCATGCGCTGGGTTTCCAGCTGGCTGCGAATCAGCTGCGACTGTTGCTCGGCCTGGCTGCGGCGTTTTTCCGCTTCGCGCAATTCACGGTCGGCGTCTTCCAGGGCGATCTGCGCGGTCTTGAGTTCTTCGTCGACGGTCATGCGTTTGTCGAGCAACTCTTCGAGCTTGAGGCGCAACTCTTCCAGTGGCGCCTCGCCCTCCTCCAGATTAAGGCTCAGTTGCTCGCGCTTCTCGGTCAGGCGCTCGGACTGCATTTCCAGTCTTTCCAGGGCCTGACGCGTCGAGTCGTGCTGCGCCTTGAGCGAGCCGAGGCGCACTGCCAGTTGATGCGCGTGATCCTTGTGCTGGCGGGCTTCCTGCCGCACTCGGTCGAGGCGTTCGCGCAAGCTGTCCCGTTGCGCCAGCAGCAACTCGCGCTGCTCGGTATCGAGCGCCATGCTGTCGAGGGCTTCCTGCAATTGCAGGCGCGCCTCGCCGATGTTTTCGTGTTCCAGGGCGCGCTGCTCGGCCAACTCGGTGAGTTCTTCGTCGAGCCGGATGCGGCGCAACGACAGCTGCTCGGCCTTGGCTTTGCCGGCGGACAGCTGGGCTTTCAATTCGCCTTGCTGACGCGCTTCGTCCTGCAGCAGACGACGCAAGTGTTCGCGGCCGTTTTCCTGCTGACGCTGTTGCGCCCGCAGATTTTGCAGTTGCGTCTCCAGGGTCTCGACCGTGGCTTCGCGCTCTTCGCGCTCAAGGCCAAGACGCTGGATTTCCTGGCCCCGCGCCAGCACGCCGCTTTCGGCTTCACTGGCCCGGCGCACCCGCACGAAATGCCGCCCGACCCAATAACCGTCGCGACTGATCAGGCTTTCGCCGGCGCTCAACTGACCGCGCAGCGCCAGGGCCTGTTCGAGACTGTCGACCGGCTTGACCTGCCCCAACCATGGCGCCAGGTCTATTTGCGCCTCGACCTTGTCCAGCAGGCTGCCGGGCACTCGCAGGCCATCACTGGCCGGGCTCAGCAGGCGCAGATCGCCCTGGGCAAAACCGGCCAGGTCGTAGTCACTGAAGTCATCCACCAGCACGGCTTGCAGGTCGGCACCCAGTACGGTTTCCACTGCCAGCTCCCAGCCCGCTTCAACCTTCAGGCCTTCGGCCAGGCGCGGGCGGTCTGCCAGATGCTGTTCACGCAACCATTCAGCGGTACCGGTGCCCGGATCGAGCGCGGCTTGCTGCAGGGCTTCCAAAGAAGCCAGACGACCGTTGAGCCGTTGCAGATCGCCCTGGGCCTGCTGCTGCGCCGACAGCGCCTGCTGCAACTCCTGACGCAACTGCTCCAGGCGTTCGACCTGAGCTTCTTCGCTGGCCTGCAAGTCCTCCAGCGTCGCCTCGCTGGCTGCCAGCTGCTCGCTGAGCTCCATGATCGCCGCGTCTTCCGGGTCTGCCGAGAGCAATGCGCGCTCTTCGCCGAGGCGCTTCTGCCGGTCGGCCAGGCGCTCCATGCTGGTTTCCAGCTGCTGGATGCGCGACTGCTGGACTTCGGCCTGGCGCCGGGGCTCGGCGGCGGTCAGGTTGAACGTGTCCCACTGCTCCTGCCAGCCATGCATGGTGGTTTCGGATTCTTCCAGGGTCGCCGCAGCCTCTTCGGCGGCGGCGCTGGTGACTTCCTGTTCCGGGGTGAGCATGTCCAGCTCCTCGCCGAGGGTCAGCAGCAACGTGCGGTCGTGACCCAAGTGCGATTCGGTTTCCAGGCGCGCGCGCTCGGCTTCTTTCAGGTCGTCCTGCAACTGGCGCAGGCGCTGCTGGCCGTGCTGGATGCTCTGCTCGACCCGGGCAATGTCGCCGCCTACCGAATAGAAGCGTCCCTGCACCAGATTGAAGCGCTCTGACAGGTCGTGGTGCCCGTCGCGCAAGCGTTCGATGCTCGCATCGGCATTGCGCTGCTCGGCCACCAGCGCCTCAAAGGTGATTTCCTGGGTGCCGATAATAGCTTCGCGCTGTCCCACCTGATCATTCAACGCCTGCCAGCGCAGGGCCGACAACTGCGCCTTGAGCTGACGTTCCTCGCCCTTGAGTTCCTGATATTTCTTGGCTGACTCGGCCTGGCGGTGCAGACGTTCGAGTTGACGCGTGAGCTCTTCGCGCAGGTCGGTCAGGCGCTCAAGGTTTTCGTGGGTGCGCCGGATGCGGTTTTCGGTCTCGCGCCGGCGCTCCTTGTACTTGGATATACCCGCCGCTTCTTCGATGAAGTTACGCAGGTCTTCAGGCTTGGATTCGATCAGCTTGGAGATCATCCCCTGCTCGATGATCGAGTAGCTGCGCGGGCCCAGGCCGGTACCGAGGAAGATGTCGGTGATGTCGCGACGGCGGCACTTGGTGCCATTGAGGTAATAGGTGGTCTGGCTGTCGCGGGTCACTTTGCGGCGAATGGATATTTCCGCATAGGCGGCGTATTCGCCCAGTAAGGTGCCGTCGGAGTTGTCGAACACCAGTTCGATGCTGGCCTGGCTCACCGGCTTGCGGCTGGTGGAGCCGTTGAAGATGACGTCGGTCATCGATTCGCCGCGCAAATTCTTGGCCGAGCTCTCGCCCATAACCCATCGCACCGCGTCGATGATGTTCGACTTGCCGCAACCGTTGGGCCCAACCACTGCCGCCATGTTACTGGGGAAGTTGACGGTGGTCGGGTCGACGAAGGATTTGAACCCCGCCAGCTTGATGCACTTGAGCCGCACGCTTAAGCGTCCGTCAGGGCAGAAACCACCAGATCGCAGCTGCGCTGGGCATAAGCCGTCAGCACTTCGCGGATCTGCGGGAAGTCCCGGGCCAACACCGCTGCGAGCAGGCGTTCAAACAGTTCGAGGAACTCGCTCATCGACGCCTTGCGCTGGTCCAGGGCGAGAAAATAGGCGCGGCTCATGGCCGGCTGCAGATTCTCGACGGTTTCCTGCAAATACGGGTTGTTGGCAAATGGATAAGCCGCCCGCATGACGTTGAAACTGTCATCGACGAAGGTGCGGATGTCCTGGCGCTCGTAGCTGTCAGTCAGGCGCTGCTGGATCTGCACGAATGGCGCCATGTCCGCCTGGACCTGCCAGCCGGCCGCTACGGCGTTGCCGAGCAGGATGTACAGTTCGCTCATCAGCGTGCACAGGCTCTGCACCTTGTGCGCGGTCAACTCGGTCACGTGCGCGCCCCGCCGTGGCAGGATCGCGATCAGGTGGCGACGCTCGAGGATCAGCAGCGCCTCGCGTACCGAGCCGCGACTGACATTGAGGGCCTGCGTGACCTTCTGTTCCTGGATCCGCTCCCCGGGCTTCATTTCACCGCGAATGATGCGCTCGGCAAGGTGGTGAGCAATTTGCTCGGCGAGGCTGTCCGGCGCCTTGAACGTCATGATTGTCCTTCAAACTCTTTCGATCTGCACAGGCGGCGCAGTGTAGCGCACATGAGGGGTCATGGCGGAGTGCACACCCGGCGGTTTTTGGCACGATTCCCGCAAAAAAGCAGGCAGTCCCGAGAGGGTCAATACTGATGGAACGCGTTGTTGATCGCCAAACAGCGATTTCCTGACCTTTAAGTCAGAAAACCATTGACCGAAAAGTCAGACCTGATAAATTCGGTGCAAAGCGGTTAACAACAATAATGAGTCTGCGAGGCCTTCCGTGATCCAGTTTTTACTAAACCAGGAACTCCGTAGTGAGCACGCCCTGGACCCTAACCTGACCGTGCTCAATTATCTGCGCGACCATGTGGGCAAACCCGGCACCAAAGAAGGCTGCGCCAGCGGTGACTGCGGCGCCTGCACCGTGGTGGTCGGCGAACTGCAGACGGACGACGCTGGCGGCGAGCACATTCGTTATCGCAGCCTCAACTCGTGCCTGACGTTCGTCTCGTCCCTGCACGGCAAACAGCTGATCAGCGTCGAAGACCTCAAGCACCAGGGCGAACTGCACAGCGTGCAGAAAGCCATGGTCGAGTGCCATGGCTCGCAGTGCGGTTTCTGCACCCCAGGTTTTGTGATGTCGCTGTTCGCGCTGCAAAAGAACAGCGATCAACCCGATTCGCACAAGGCGCATGAAGCGCTGGCCGGCAACCTCTGCCGCTGCACCGGTTATCGGCCGATCCTGGAAGCTGCCGAGCAGTCCTGCTGCGGCAAGCAGACCGACCAGTTCGATGCCCGTGAAGCCGAGACCATCGCCCGCCTGAAGGCTATCGCACCGACCGATACCGGCGAACTGAACAGCGGCGACAAACGCTGCCTGGTGCCGCTGACCGTGGCCGACCTGGCCGACCTGTACGACGCCTACCCCCAAGCCCGGCTGCTGGCTGGCGGTACCGACCTGGCGCTGGAAGTCACGCAGTTCCACCGCACCTTGCCGGTGATGATCTACGTCGGCAACGTCGCCGAAATGAAACGCATCGAGCACTTCGCCGATCGCCTGGAAATCGGCGCCGCCGCAGCCCTATCGGATTGCTACGAAGCATTGAAAGCGGAGTACCCGGACTTTGGTGAATTGCTCCAACGCTTCGCTTCACTGCAGATCCGCAACCAGGGCACCCTGGGCGGCAACATCGGCAACGCTTCGCCGATTGGCGACTCGCCGCCCCTGCTGATCGCATTGGGCGCGCAGATCGTTTTGTGCAAAGGCGAAACCCGGCGCACCCTGGCCTTGGAAGATTACTTCATCGATTACCGGGTCACCGCCCGGCAGGAAAGCGAGTTCATCGAGAAGATCATCATCCCCCGCGCCAGCGCCGAACAACTGTTCCGGGCGTACAAGGTGTCCAAACGCCTGGACGATGATATTTCCGCGGTCTGCGCCGCGTTCAACCTGCGCATTGAAAACGGTGTGATCGCCGATGCCCGCGTGGCATTCGGTGGCATGGCGGCGATCCCGAAACGGGCCAGTCACTGCGAAACCGTGTTGCGCGGCGCGCCGTTCAACCACGCCACGGTGGAACGTGCCTGCGCAGCCCTGGCGCAAGATTTCACCCCGCTCTCGGACTTCCGCGCCAGCAAGGAATACCGCCTGCTCAGCGCGCAAAACCTGCTGCGCAAATACTTCATCGAACTGCAAACACCGCACATCGAGACTCGGGTGACCGCTTATGTCTAATCATCACGCTGTAGAGAAGACCCAAGCCGAACTGGCTGAACTGTTCGCCAAGGACCTGACCACCGGAGTAGGCCGTAGCGTCAAGCACGACAGCGCCGCCAAGCATGTGTCCGGTGAAGCGCAGTACATCGACGATCGCCTGGAATTCCCCAACCAACTGCACGTTTACGCGCGGCTGTCGGATCGGGCCCACGCGAAAATCATCAGCATCGATACCAGCCCCTGCTATGCCTTCGACGGCGTGCGCATCGCCATCACCCATAAAGACGTGCCGGGCCTGAAAGACATCGGCCCGTTGATGCCGGGCGATCCCTTGCTGGCCATCGATGACGTGCAATTCGTCGGCCAGCCAGTGCTTGCCGTGGCAGCCAAGGACCTGGAAACCGCGCGCAAGGCCGCCATGGCGGCGATCATCGAATACGCAGATCTCGAGCCGGTGCTGGACGTGGTTGAAGCCCTGCGCAAGCGCCACTTCGTGCTCGACAGTCACACCCATCAACGCGGCGATTCGGCGAATGCTTTGGACACCGCCGAACATCGTATCCAGGGCACGCTGCACATCGGCGGCCAGGAACACTTCTACCTCGAAACCCAGATTTCCTCGGTGATGCCGACGGAAGACGGTGGGATGATCGTCTACTGCTCCACGCAAAACCCCACCGAAGTGCAGAAGCTGGTGGCCGAAGTGCTGGACGTGTCGATGAACAAGATCGTGGTCGACATGCGCCGCATGGGCGGCGGGTTTGGTGGCAAGGAAACCCAGGCCGCGAGCCCGGCGTGCCTGTGCGCGGTGATCGCGCATCTCACCGGCCAACCGACCAAGATGCGCCTGCCGCGGGTCGAAGACATGCTGATGACCGGCAAGCGTCACCCGTTCTACGTCGAGTACGACGTGGGCTTCGACAGCACCGGGCGCCTGCACGGCATTGCCCTGGAGCTGGCCGGCAACTGCGGTTGCTCGCCGGACCTTTCGGCATCGATTGTCGACCGGGCGATGTTCCACGCCGACAACTCGTACTACCTGGGCGATGCGACCATCAACGGTCACCGCTGCAAGACCAACACCGCGTCCAACACCGCCTACCGTGGCTTTGGCGGCCCGCAAGGCATGGTCGCGATCGAAGAAGTGATGGACGCCATTGCCCGGCACCTGGGCCTGGACCCGCTGGCGGTGCGCAAGGCCAATTACTACGGCAAGACCGAGCGCAACGTCACCCATTACTACCAGACCGTCGAGCACAACATGCTCGAGGAAATGACCGCCGAACTGGAAGAAAGCAGCCAGTACGCTGAACGTCGCGAAGCAATCCGTCGCTACAACGCCAACAGCCCGATCCTGAAAAAAGGCCTGGCGCTGACCCCGGTGAAATTCGGTATTTCCTTCACCGCCAGCTTCCTCAACCAAGCCGGGGCGCTGATCCACGTCTACACCGATGGCAGCATCCACCTGAACCATGGCGGCACTGAAATGGGCCAAGGCTTGAACACCAAGGTGGCGCAGGTGGTGGCCGAAGTGTTCCAGGTAGAAATGGACCGGGTGCAGATCACCGCGACAAACACCGACAAGGTGCCGAACACTTCGCCGACCGCCGCTTCCAGTGGTGCCGACCTGAACGGTAAAGCCGCGCAGAACGCCGCAGAGATCATCAAGAAACGCCTGGTGGAATTCGCCGCGCGCCATTACAAGGTCAGCGAAGAAGACGTGGAGTTCCACAACGGTCACGTACGGGTTCGCGACCATATCCTGACGTTCGAAGCGCTGATCCAGCAGGCCTATTTCGCCCAGGTCTCGCTGTCGAGCACCGGGTTTTACAAGACCCCGAAAATTTTCTACGACCGCAGCCAGGCCCGGGGACGGCCGTTCTACTACTTCGCCTTCGGTGCAGCCTGCTGCGAAGTGATCATCGATACCCTGACCGGCGAGTACAAGATGCTGCGCACCGACATCCTCCACGACGTTGGCGCCTCGCTGAACCCGGCAATCGACATCGGCCAGGTCGAGGGTGGTTTCATCCAGGGCATGGGCTGGCTGACCATGGAAGAGCTGGTGTGGAACAACAAGGGCAAGCTGATGACCAACGGCCCGGCCAGCTACAAGATCCCGGCGGTGGCAGACATGCCGCTGGACTTGCGGGTGAAGCTGGTGGAAAACCGCAAGAACCCGGAAGACACGGTGTTCCATTCCAAGGCGGTAGGTGAGCCGCCATTCATGCTCGGCATCGCGGCCTGGTGCGCGATCAAGGATGCCGTGGCGAGCCTGGGTGACTATAGGCATCAACCGAAGATCGATGCCCCCGCGACGCCAGAGCGGGTGCTGTGGGGCTGTGAGCAGATGCGGCAGTTGAAGGCGGCGAAGGCGGTTGAAGCAGAGGCCGAGCTGGCTTCGCTTTAAGACCGTGGCGCGGCCAATCGCCAGCAGGCTGGCTCCCACAGTATTTTGTGCTGAATCCAGATTTTGTGGACGCCGAAAAACCCTGTGGGAGCTAGCCTGCTAGCGATGACGGCCGAACAGACAACACATATGTTGAGGTGAAACATGTACAACTGGATCGACGCCCTCGCCGACCTGCAACACCAGGGTGAACCCTGTGTGCTGGTCACCATCATCGAAGAGCTCGGCTCGACTCCACGTAACGCCGGCTCGAAGATGGTCATCAGCGCCAACCAGTCCTTCGACACCATCGGTGGCGGGCACCTGGAATACAAGGCCATGCAGATCGCCCGCGAGATGCTTGCCAGCGGCAGGCAGGACACCCACCTGGAGCGTTTCAGCCTCGGCGCCAGCCTGGGCCAGTGCTGCGGCGGCGTGACCGTGTTGCTGTTCGAACCAATGGGCCAGGTTCAGGCGCAGATCGCCGTGTTCGGTGCCGGGCATGTCGGCCGGGCGCTGGTGCCACTGCTGTCCAGCTTGCCCTGCCGGGTGCGCTGGATCGACTCGCGGGAAGCGGAATTTCCCGAGCAGATCCCCCACGGCGTACGCAAGATCGTCAGCGAAGAGCCTGTGGATGAAATCGATAACCTGCCCGTTGGCAGCTATTGCATTGTCATGACCCACAACCACCAACTCGACCTCGAACTCACGGCCGCGCTGCTCAAGCGCAATGATTTCACCTACTTCGGCCTGATCGGTTCGAAGACCAAACGGGTGAAGTTCGAACACCGCCTGCGCGACCGTGGATTCGACAGCGCCGTACTGCAACGTATGCGCTGCCCGATGGGCATAGGCGAAGTCAAAGGCAAACTGCCTGTGGAAATCGCCATCTCCATCGCTGGCGAAATCATCGCCACTTACAACGCCAGCTTCGGCCAGCAGACTGCCAGCGCCGGATCATCGATTGCCAAACTGCTGCCAGCCTCTCGTCGCAGCCAGGCTTCGAACTGAATTGCTACGAAACTAAGAACCAAGAATTGAGAACCCCATGCCCCTGACTCGCAAAGCCTACCGCGCCGCCATTCTGCACAGCATCGCCGACCCCGCCGAAGTCGGTATCGAAGCCTCGTATGAATATTTCGAAGACGGCCTGCTGGTGGTGGATAACGGCCAGATCAGCGCCCTTGGCCACGCCAGCGACCTGCTGCCAACCCTGCCGGCGGACATCGAGATAAACCATTATAAGGATGCACTGATCACCCCAGGTTTCATCGACACCCACATCCACTTGCCGCAAACCGGCATGGTCGGCGCTTATGGCGAGCAACTGCTGGACTGGCTCAACACCTACACCTTCCCTTGCGAAAGTCAGTTCGCTGAAAAGGCCCACGCTGACGAAGTCGCGGACATTTTCATCAAGGAACTGCTGCGCAACGGCACCACCACCGCCCTGGTATTCGGCAGCGTGCATCCGCAATCGGTGAATTCGTTCTTCGAGGCCGCCGAGCAGTTGGAACTGCGCATGATCGCCGGCAAGGTGATGATGGACCGCAATGCCCCGGACTACCTGACCGACACCGCCGAATCCAGCTACGTCGAAAGCAAGGCGCTGATTGAGCGCTGGCACGGCAAGGGTCGCCTGCACTACGCGGTGACGCCGCGCTTTGCGCCGACCAGCACACCTGAACAGTTGACCCTCGCCGGCCAGTTGCTCGGCGAGTATCCCGACCTGTACATGCAGACCCACATCAGCGAAAACCTCAAGGAAGTCGAGTGGGTCAAGGCGCTGTTCCCGGAGCGTAAGGGCTACCTTGACGTCTACGATCACTACCAGCTGCTGGGCGAGCGCTCGGTGTTCGCGCATGGCGTGCACCTGTGCGACGACGAGTGCGCGCGCCTGGCAGAGACCGGCTCAGCCATCGCCTTCTGCCCGACGTCGAACCTCTTCCTTGGCAGCGGCCTGTTCAACCTGCCGATGGCCGAGAAACACAAGTTGAATGTTGGCCTGGGCACGGACGTCGGCGGCGGCACCAGCTTCTCGCTGTTGCAGACGTTGAATGAGGCTTACAAGGTCATGCAGCTGCAAGGCGCGCGGCTGAGCCCGTTCAAATCGCTATACCTGGCGACCCTGGGCGGTGCCCGTGCGCTGCGCCTGGAAGACAAGATCGGCACGCTGAAACCGGGCACCGATGCCGACTTCCTGGTGCTGGACTACAACGCCACGCCGCTGCTGAGCTATCGCTTGAAGCAGGCCAGTAACATTGCCGAAACGTTGTTTGTACTGATGACGTTGGGGGATGATCGGACGGTGCTGCAGACTTATGCGGCGGGGAATCAGGTGCATCAGCGGTAAAGTTTTTCAGGCATAAAAAATCCCCCGTCGCTTTTCAGCCCGGGGGATTTTTATTGCCTGTCCTGCCGCTATCGCCAGCAGGCTGGCTCCCACAGGTATTTGTGGGGGTCACAAGATTTGCGTGCGACCTCAAACCCTGTGGGAGCCAGTCTGCTGGCGATAGGCGCACCACGAAACATCAGATTTTCGCCGCAGGCCGCCCCGGCTTCTTGGTCTGCAACAAATGCGAGAACACCGCATGCAGATCGTCCGACGCACTTTCCTCGTCGAGATTGAGCTTGCTGTCGATGTGATCCATGTGATGCATCATCAAATCCACCGCCAGTTCACCATTGCGCGCCTCGATGGCGTCGATCAGTTGGGTGTGTTCATCATACGAACAGTGGGAGCGATTGCCGCTTTCGTACTGGGCAATGATCAGCGAAGTTTGCGACACCAGGCTGCGCTGGAAGCTGATCAGCGGGGCATTCTTCGCGGCTTCGGCCAGCTTCAGGTGGAACTCGCCCGACAGGCGGATGCCGGCACCGCGATCGCCGCGGGAGAAGCTGTCACGCTCATCGTTGACCATCTGGCGCAACTCGGCGATTTGCTCGGCTGTGGCGTGCTGCACCGCCAACTCGGTGATCGCACGCTCGACCAGACGCCGCGCCAGGAACACCTGGCGAGCTTCCTCGACACTTGGACTGGCGACCACGGCACCGCGATTCGGACGCAGCAGCACCACCCCTTCATGGGCCAGGCGCGACAGCGCGCGACGAATGATGGTACGGCTGACCCCGAAAATTTCCCCCAGCGCTTCTTCGCTCAACTTGGTGCCGGGCGCCAGGCGCTGTTCGAGGATGGCCTCGAAGATATGCGCATAGACAATATCGTCCTGGGTTCCGCTGCGACCGGCTTTGCCTGCTCGCGGTTGTTTCTTAAGGGGCTGCAACTGTTCGTTCATGGGCACTCGAGTCGGGAGAACTGCGGCGAATAGACCGTGACTGTAATACGGCACAGTAGGTCGCTGGCAAGTATCGCGTAAAAAACACCGCGATTGTACACAATGGATGGTGGCAACACGACTGTATGGCTGATTGTTGGCTCCGCTGTATTGCAACGAATGGTTACTTTTGAGTTTAGGCTTGATCGCAGAATCCGCAGCCTGAATGCGATTCCCGTAGGAGCTGCCGCAGGGGGTCGCGTCGCTTCAGATAATTTCGTTGCCAATAAGGAACAGCCCGTCATGAACGACGCCACGCACACTCAGCTTCGTCCACTGGCCGATACCTCGCCTTCGGCCATCGTCGCCGGCTTCATCGCCATGATGACCGGCTACACCAGTTCACTGGTGCTGATGTTCCAGGCCGGGCAAGCCGCCGGCCTGAGCAGCGGGCAGATTTCGTCGTGGATCTGGGCGATCTCGATCGGCATGGCGGTGTGCTCCATCGGCTTGTCCCTGCGCTATCGCACGCCCATCACCATCGCCTGGTCGACCCCCGGCGCGGCATTGCTGATTACCAGCCTGGGCGGCGTCACCTACGGCGAAGCGATTGGTGCCTACATCACCTGCGCGCTCCTGGTGACTATCTGTGGCCTGACCGGCAGCTTCGAACGCCTGGTAAAAAAAATCCCGGCCTCCTTGGCCGCCGCATTACTGGCGGGCATTCTGTTCAAGATCGGCAGCGAAATCTTTGTCGCCGCGCAGCATCGCACCGCGCTGGTGCTCGGTATGTTCTTCACTTACCTGGTGATCAAGCGCCTGTCACCGCGCTATGCAGTATTGGCCGCGCTGCTGATTGGCACCGCCCTGTCGGGATTCATGGGACTGCTGGATTTCAGCGCCTTTCATCTGGAAATTGCCACGCCGGTCTGGACCACCCCGCACTTCTCGCTGGCGGCGACCATCAGCATCGGTATTCCGCTGTTCGTGGTGGCGATGACTTCGCAGAACATGCCAGGTATCGCCGTGTTGCGGGCCGACGGTTACAACGTGCCGGCTTCGCCACTGATCACCACCACCGGCATCGCGTCGTTGCTGCTGGCGCCCTTCGGCTCCCATGGCATCAACCTGGCGGCGATCAGCGCGGCCATCTGCACCGGGCCCCATGCCCATGAAGATCGCAACAAGCGTTACACGGCGGCGGTGTGGTGCGGGATTTTCTACGGCATCGCCGGGGTGTTTGGCGCCACGCTGGCGGCGTTGTTTGCGGCACTGCCAAAGGAATTGGTGTTGTCGATTGCGGCGCTGGCGTTGTTCGGCTCGATCATCAATGGCTTGAGCGTTGCCATGACCGAGGTCAAGGAGCGAGAAGCGGCGCTGATCACCTTCATGGTCACGGCGTCGGGGTTGACGCTGTTTTCCATTGGCTCGGCGTTTTGGGGGATTGTGGCGGGGGTGTTGACGCTGGTGATCCTGAACTGGCGCAAGGCCCTGTAGGAGCGAGCTCGCTCGCGATGGACGTTAACGATTAAGCGGGAAACCTGACACCCCTTGGCGTCCTCAGGTCCATCGCGAGCAAGCTCGCTCCTACAGGGAGCCGGGGGCGGATTTCCGGCAAAAAAAACGGCGACCCTTGGGTCGCCGTTCTTTTACAACATCAAGCTACCGGATTGATTGGCTTTTCCGGGTACCAGACGTCGATCAGCGGGCTGACCGTTGCTTCGGTCAGTTCGCTGCGGCCTTTGAGCCAGGCTTCGACAGCTGCACGTTGCTCTTCGGACACCGAGCCACGCTTCTGCAGGCATACCAGACCGAAGTCGTCGCCGCCAACATAGCCCAGGCCGTTGGCTTCCATGGCTTCTTTCAGGAACGCGTCGAGGAAAGCATCAATGGCTTCATCAGCCAAATCTTCTTTGAAATCCAGGTTCAGCTCGAAACCCAGCTCTTGAAATTCATCGACGCACAATTTTTTGCGCAGACGCTGGGAACGGTTAGTCGCCATTGGAACAATCCTCATAAGTAATAACGGGCGGCACTTTAGCAGTTTAAGTCACCGATTGCCTGCCTCTATGGGAAGCTCGACCTACCGCTGGTAAAAAAATAGCGGATTAGGTGCCTGGCTCACGGCACAAGCTGATACAGCATGGGGCATAATGCCGACACTTTCGTGACCTCTGAGGGAATTTATCTTCACGCCCTCGTCTTTTCACCCCTCGAATGCAGGGTTCTATTTCAAATGATCAAATCTTTGCGTCCATTGTTGCTGGCCGGCTTGCTACTTCCATTGGCCTTTCCTGTTAACGCCGCTCCCATCATCACCGGCCTCACCCCCAACGTCGAAAAAGCCCTCAAGGCCAGTAAGTTGCCCGACAGCGCCCTGTCCCTGGTGCTGATCCCGCTCAATGGCCCGGGCACGCCGACCATCTACAACGCCGATGTCTCGGTCAACCCTGCCTCGACCATGAAACTCGTCACCACCTATGCGGCGCTGGAAATGCTCGGCCCGAATCACCAGTGGAAAACCGAGTTTTACACTGATGGCACCCTGAGCGGCGGGACCCTCAACGGTAACCTTTACCTCAAGGGCGGCGGCGACCCGAAGCTCAACATGGAGAAACTCTGGCTGCTGATGCGTGACCTGCGCGCCAATGGTGTGACGCAGATCACCGGCAACCTGGTACTGGACCGCAACTTCTTCACCCAACCGCAGTTGCCCGCGTTCAACGATGACGGCAATGACAAGAACAAGCCGTTCCTGGTCAAACCGGATTCGCTGCTGGTCAACCTCAAGGCGCTGCGCTTTGTCGCGCGTAACGATAATGGCCGGGTGCTGGTGTCGGTCGAGCCGCCGATTGCATCGATTCGCATCGAAAACCAGGTCAAGGCGATCAATTCCAAACAATGTACCGGTGGCGTACGTTACAACCCGGTGACCCAGGCCGATGGTAGCGTGACCGTGACCGTTGGCGGCCAGCTTGGCGAAGGCTGCAGCTCGCAGACCTACCTGTCGTTGCTTGACCACGCGACCTACACTGCGGGTGCCGTACGGGCGATCTGGAAGGAACTGGGCGGTAGCATCCAGGGCAAGGACCTGCTGGCCCCGACGCCAAGCGGCGCCAAGTTGCTAGCCCGTGCCTACTCGCCGGACCTGGCGGAAATCATCCGCGACATCAACAAGTACAGTAACAACACCATGGCCCAGCAGCTGTTCCTGAGCCTCGGCCAACGCTATCGCACCGATGCCGACGGCGATGACGCCAAGGCGGCCCAGCGCGTGATTCGCCAATGGCTGGCGAAAAAAGGCATTACCGCACCGCACCTGATCATGGAGAACGGCTCCGGCCTGTCCCGAGCCGAGCGCGTGAGTGCCCGTGAAATGGCGGCAATGCTGCAGGCCGCATGGCGCAGCCCGTACGCCGCCGAGTTCATCAGTTCGATGCCGATTGCCGGCACCGATGGCACCATGCGTAAACGCCTGAAGACCACTGCAATGCGCGGTGAAGCTCACGTCAAGACCGGCACGCTGAACACCGTGCGGGCGATTTCCGGCTTCAGCCGCGACGTTAATGGCAATACCTGGGCGGTGGTGGCGATCCTCAACGACAAGGCGCCTTTCGGTGCATCGTCGGTGCTGGATCAGGTGCTGCTGGACCTGTATCGCCAACCGAAACTGCCTGAAACTGCTTCGGTTCTGTAGTCGATAAAGATCAAGAGATCGCAGCCTCGATTCACTCGACAGCTCCTACAGGGTTTTGTGCACACCTGTAGGAGCTGTGTAGGAGCTCTGCGATCTTTTCTCCCGCCCCCCTTAACTCATCTCCGCCTCAACCCGATCCCGTCCCGCCTGCTTCGCCGCATACACCCCTGAATCCGCCCGCAACAGCAGCGCATCCGCGCCCTCACCGGCGCGCCAGCTGGCAATCCCGAAACTTGCGGTGACGGTCCCCACTCCATCGATCGGCGAACTGCGCAACGCCTGCCACAGCTGCAGCGCCAGCACGTGCGCGTGTTCGCTGTTGATATCCGGGCAAAGCACCATGAACTCTTCGCCGCCTAGACGGCAGAACACATCAGTGCGCCGCAACCGATGGCCGATGCGTTCGCACACCGCCTGCAGCACCCGGTCGCCCACCGCGTGACCATGCTGGTCATTGATGCGTTTGAAGTGATCGACATCGAGCATGATCACCGACAACTCGCCACCACCTCGCTCGACCCGGGCCATTTCAGTGATCAGGCGCTCCTGGAAGTAGCGGCGGTTGTGAATCCCCGTCAGCGAGTCCGTCACCGACAGCGCTCGTAACTCCTCTTCCACGCGCTTGAGGTCGGAGATGTCGGAGATGTAACCGTGCCACAGCACCCCACCACCTGGCAGCTCCTCGGGGGTTGCCTCGCCACGCACCCACCGCAGCCCGCGAATGGGCAACTGCACCCGGTATTCCTCGCGCCACGGGCTGAGGGTGTCCGCCGAAGCCCGGATCGAGGCGCGCACTCGCGTGGTGTCCTGTGGGTGAATGCGGGTGAAGATCGCCTCGGCGTTGAGCAACAGAACGTCGGGCTCGAGCTCATAGATCTCGCGGATCCCGTCACTGGCGTAGATCACGCTGAAACGTCCGTCGAATTCCATCTTGAACTGGTAGATGCCTCCCGGCACATGGGCGCTGAGTTTCTTCAGCAACAGATCACGTGCCGCCAGCGCCTCGTGGACCCGCTTGCGCTCGGTGATGTCGATGCAGATCGCCAAGTGACCGACCCACAGCCCCTGCTCGTCGAGCACTGGCGTGGCCAGCATATTGCCCGCCAGGTAACTGCCGTCGCTGCGCACCAGCGTCCATTCCCGCGCTTCGTGGCCGCCCTTCTCGCCGCCCTCGACCAACATCGCCTGGCAGGTTGGAATCGACTTGCCATACCGCGCACTCAGTTCTGTCGAGCGGGCCAGGAGCTCCCGGGGCAGGTGCAGGTTTTCCAAGGTCATGCAGCCCACCACCTCGGCGCTGGTATAGCCGAGCATGTGCTCGGCGCCGGCATTGAAGGTGGTGATGACCCCGCGCAGGTCCGTGGCAATGATCGCCACCTGCGTCGCGGCATCCAGGACGCCGCGCAACTGGCCATGTGTACCGCGCAACTCCTGCTCGCGGGCGCGCAACTCTTGAGTCCGTTGCTCAACCATCTTAAGCGCCCGGTGCCGCTGGCTGACCAACACGTAGAGCAAGGCGCTGAGCAGCAGGCTGAGCATGCCGCCAAGCGCTACCAGGCTGCTGAGGGAAGAAGGGTTGGCCTTGATAAACCCGACGCTGGGCCGCATCTCGACCTGATACGAGTGGTCGGCAAGGCGAATCAGTTGGGTCGAGGATAGCTCGCTGACGGCCGGTGTGTTGCTCGATTCGTACAGCACTTCATGCTGGTCAGCGGTGGACAGGTCCAGAAGGCGTACCGAGAGAAAATCATGGCTCTCCTCCGGCAATCCATCCGCCAACAGTTGGCGCATGCTGATGACTGCCATGACGTAGCCTTCGGGCACCGCCCCCGGTTGTAGAGAATGGCCGACTGGCGCGACCAGCAGGATTGCGCGGGCATAGGTGGGCTCGATACCCACCAGGTAAAGGGGTTCCGACACCGCCATGCCGCCGAGGGCATCAGCCCTCTCCAGCGTCGCACGGCGCTGAGGTTGGCCGAGCAAGTCGAAACCCAGCGGCGTGGGTAGCCGACTTTGGGTCTGGGTGTACAGCACCGGGGCATACTCGTCGCGCTCAGCGGCTATTTGCAGACGCCCTGAGGCATCCAGCTCGAGCACGCTGAATTCGCTAAGGCCTTCTTCGTGCGCCGCTTGCTCCAGCGCCGCCCGTCCAGCACGGGATATCCGCGGGGCCCATGAGTAGGCCTGGGTGCGATGCAAAAGAGGTTTGGCATAACCGTCGAACTCCTCGCGGGAGACCTCGCCGGAATTGGAATAGAACCGGCGGAGCCCGTCGAGACGCTGCTCCTGGTCTTCGAAACGTTCTTGGATACGACTGTAGCGTTCACTGGCCAGCAGTTGGAAACGTTGCCGTAATTGATGCTGGAACAGGTTCTGTGTCGACCAGGCGAGCAGTCCGGTGAGAGTCCCGCCGACGAGCAATACGAGCAGCGCGACCAGCCAGGCCGAAACGTGTTCACTGATAAACCCCAGGATCTTTGGGCGCACAACGTGCAGCGACATATAGGCAGACTCAAAACGCCAAGTGCCGGGAAAACCCACTGGCCCTAGGTTGAGTTATAGCCATTAGCCACTAATTTGGCTAGCGGGTAAAACCTTGTAGGAGCGAGCTTGCTCGCGATGGTCGTGAACGATTACGTGGGTTGTCGGGTTACACGTGGCGTTCTCGGGTTTTTCGCGAGCAAGCTCGCTCCTACAGGCCTAATCAGTAACAGCCATCACCGCCATCAGCGCGCCATGATTTTCCAGGCGCGATGGATCTTGCCATTACGGGCAAAATCCGGGTCGATGGTCTTGGCGGTGATCTCCTCGACTGCGTAGCGCTCGCTCAGGTTAGGCTCGAGTTCGAACTTGCGGAAGTTGTTGGAGAAGTACAACACACCACCCGGTGCGAGTCGCGCCATGGCCAGGTCGATCAATTGCACCTGGTCACGTTGCACGTCGAAGATCCCTTCCATGCGCTTGGAGTTGGAGAAGGTCGGCGGGTCAATGAAGATCAGGTCGTACTCATCACGGCAGGCGTCCAGCCAAACCATCACGTCACCCTGCTCCAGGCGGTTCTTGTCGGAGAAGCCATTGAGCGACAGGTTGCGGCGAGCCCAGTCCAGGTAGGTTTTCGACAGGTCGACGCTGGTGGTGCTGCGCGCGCCACCCTTGGCTGCATGCACACTGGCCGTCGCGGTGTAGCAGTACAGGTTGAGGAAGCGCTTGCCTGCCGCCTCTTGCTGAATGCGCATGCGCATCGGCCGGTGATCGAGAAACAGGCCGGTGTCGAGGTAGTCGGTGAGGTTCACCAGCAGCTTGACACCACCTTCGTTGACCTCGACGAACTTGCCCTGCGCCGCCTGGCGCTCGTATTGCTTGGTGCCGCTCTGACGCTCGCGACGCTTGACCACTACGCGGCTCTTGTCGACGTTCAACGCTTGGGGAATCGCGGCCAGGGCATCGAACATGCGCGCCGAGGCTTTTTCCGGGTCGATGGATTTTGGCGCGGCGTATTCCTGGACGTGGACCCAATCCTGATACAGGTCGATGGCCATGGAGTATTCCGGCATATCAGCATCGTAGACGCGGTAGCAGTCGATGCCCTCGCGCTTGACCCACTTGCCCAAGGCCTTGAGGTTCTTCTGCAGGCGATTGGCGAACATCTGCCCGCCCTCGCTCAAGCGCGGTTGTTCGATCACCACTGGAGCTGGTTTGATCGGGTTGCCGTTCTTGTTGTACTTCTCGTACTTGCCCGGCACCACGTCGTTGCCTTCGACCTGAACCTCGGCCTGCTCGCGCTCGACCTGGCGTTGTTCCGGGGTACGCCGTTCGCCAGTGACGAACTGGTCGGGGGTGACCTTGATCAGCAGCAGTTTGCACGGCAAGGCGCCGTTCCAGAACGAGTATTGCTTGTGGCTGCGAATGCCCATGCGCTTACCCAGGTCCGGCGCGCCGGTGAACACTGCGGCTTCCCAGTTCAGGCAGGCCTGACGCAGGCGCTCGCCGAGATTCTGGTAGAGATAGAGCAGGCTCGCCTCATCGCCCAGGCGCTCACCGTACGGCGGGTTACAGATGACCAGGCCTTTCTGGTTCTGGTCCGGACGCGGCTCAAAGGTGCCGACTTCGCCCTGATAGATCTTGATCCACTCGCTCAGGCCAGCCCGCTCAACGTTGTTGCGGCCCGGCTGTATCAGGCGCGGGTCCGCTTCGTAACCGCGAATCCACAGCGGTGGCTTGGCCAGCCCGGCGGCGCAACGCTCTGTCGCTTCTTCGTGAAGTTTTTTCCACAGCGCCGGAACGTGGCCGAGCCAGGCGGTGAAGCCCCATTGCTCGCGACGCAGGTTGGGTGCCATGTCGGCGGCGATCATCGCCGCTTCGACCAGGAAAGTGCCCACACCACACATCGGGTCAGCCAGGGCGCCGCCGTCAGCAGCAATCCGTGGCCAGCCGGAACGGATCAGGATCGCCGCCGCGAGGTTTTCCTTCAACGGAGCGGCCCCCTGCTGCAGGCGATAACCGCGCTGGTGAAGGCTGTGGCCGGACAGATCGAGCGAAAGGATTGCTTCACCACGGTCCAGGCGCAGATGAATACGCAGGTCCGGGTTAAGTTTATCGATCGACGGACGGTCGCCTTGTGGGGTGCGCAACTTGTCAACGATGGCATCCTTGACCTTCAAGGCGCCGAAGTGAGTGTTGTCGATGCCCGAGCCGTGACCGCTGAACTCGACGGCCAGGGTGCCGTCGCTGAGCATATGGTCCTGCCATTCAATATCGAGCACACCGTGGTAGAGGTCTTCGGCGTCCTTCATCGGGAAACGCTTGAGCACCAGCAGCACCCGGTTCGCCAGTCGCGACCACAGGCACAGGCGGTAGGCGGTTTCCATGGTTGCCATGCCGCGCACGGCAGAGGTGTGCTCACGCGCTTCCTCAAGGCCAAGCCCGATGGCTTCCTCGATGAGCAGGCCTTCAAGGCCTTTTGGGCAAGTGAGGAAGAGTTCGAAACGATCGGACATGGGAATTCCAGAACCTTTAGCTGAGTGAACGGGCAACGCATTGCCGGTCCGGTTTTCAATCAGGCGTTTTTCTAAAAGAACGCCCGCGTGGCACGAAGGTGTGCCGACCCACCCTTGCTGCTCGGTGTAAAGGAGCTTAGATGCAAAGACAGGTAAAAAAGTTGATGCAACAAAATGTCATAACTTGACCCTTCGTCGAATAATTCCCTCGCTCAACGCGAGGCATTCTCACTAAGGGATTAACATCATCATCCTGCGGGGTGCCGATCATACCGGGCTTTGACCAATAAACGCTGGCAAATATCGTGTTACTTATGGCCATACCACCTCAATAGTTACGTCCTTATGACAAAACGATCATTCCCTCGATGTGACGCATTGGTTAGAACTCACCTCAGGTTGACGCCGCAACGACGTCAACAACTTGGCTCGCGACGCCGGCAGCGAGCCCCCCAACGGCAGGATATTTCTGCCAGACCTCAATTGAGGTCAACGCGAAAAATACAGTCAACAAGTGAGGGCAACACCCTATGAGAAGACTTAAGCGTGATCCGTTGGAAAGAGCATTTTTGCGCGGATATCAATATGGCGTTGGTGGTAAATCCCGTGAGCTTTGCCCATTTACTCTACCGTCGGTACGCCAAGCCTGGATCAACGGCTGGCGAGAAGGACGCGGCGACAACTGGGACGGTATGACCGGCACTGCGGGAATCCACAGACTCAACGAACTTCACGCCGTCGGCTAATTTTACAGGGGCTAACACTCAGACACGACAATCTGAATACTGCTTGATTAACCACGCACGCCCCATCCGGGCGGCGGGCTCCGGCCCAAGGGCTCCTTCTAGGAGCCCTTTTTTATGTCTGCTTTCGCGCCAAAACGACGCTTGCATTGGCTGAACAATCCTTGTCGGCGCTCACCGGTCCATAGATGTCTATCTCAGGGCGGCGATGGCGTCCACGGACTCACGGATCAGCGCCGGGCCCTTATAGATGAAGCCGGAGTAGATCTGCACCAGGCTCGCCCCTGCGGCGATTTTCTCGGCGGCGTGCTTGCCTTCGGTGATCCCGCCCACGGCGATGATCGGCAAACGTCCCGCAAGCTCCGCCGCCAGCACCTTGACCGTATGCGTGCTCTTCTCGCGAACCGGGGCGCCAGACAAACCGCCCGCCTCGTCACCATGTTCCATGCCTTCGACGCCAACGCGACTCAAGGTGGTGTTGGTGGCGATGACGGCGTCCATTCCGGTCTCGATCAGGGCCTGGGCGACCTGGGCGGTTTCTTCGTCGGTCATGTCAGGCGCAATCTTGATCGCCAGTGGCACATGTTTGCCGTGACGCAACGCCAGTTCCGCGCGGCGGGTGGCCAGGTCAGCGAGCAATTGCTTGAGCGAATCACCAAATTGCAGGCTGCGCAGCCCTGGCGTGTTCGGCGAACTGACGTTTACCGTTACATAGCTGGCGTGGGCATACACCTTGTCCAGGCAGATCAGGTAGTCGTCCACAGCGCGCTCGACGGGCGTATCGAAATTCTTGCCGATATTGATACCCAGGACGCCCTTGTACTTCGCCGCAGCCACCCGGGCCAGCAGGTGATCAACGCCAAGGTTGTTGAAGCCCATGCGATTGATAATTGCCTCGGCTTCCGGCAGCCGGAAAATCCGTGGTTTCGGATTGCCCGGTTGCGGACGCGGGGTAATGGTGCCGATTTCGACAAAACCGAAACCCAGCTGGGCAAAACCGTCGATGGCCGCGCCGTTCTTGTCCAGGCCCGCTGCCAGGCCCACGGGATTAGGAAAATCGATGCCCATGACGGTCACCGGTTTTTTTGCCGGGGCCTTGCACAGCATGCCGTTGAGCCCCAGGCGTCCGCCCGCGCCGATCAGGTCCAGGGACAGATCGTGGGAGGTTTCCGGGGAAAGTTTGAACAACAGCTGACGGGCCAGGGTGTACATGGGCGGCTTTGACTCTGGGCGGCGAAAAGTGGCGGCGATTATAGCCGGGGTGGAGGCTAGCGTGCGAGAGACCGGTTAAAACGAGTTCAGTTGCTCGGTTCGCATGGCAGGCCCAACCACCGGACAGTCAAATCGATACCCCTGGCCATAAACAGTCGCGATGAAGCCCCTGTTCTCCTTCAATAGCTTGCGTAACACGCATATGCAGCGGGTCAAAGACTCCTCGGCGGCATCGGTCTCGGGCCAGACTGCACCCAGCAGGTGGTCCTTGCTGACCACCCAACCGGCCGAACCGAGTAGCAGGCGCAACACGCATAATTCTTTCGGCGGAACGTGTACGACCTTGCCTGCATGCATCAGGGTTCCGTCACTCTGCAGCCGCCACTGGTCAAAAATGAATGACTCGGACGGGGATTGATCACTGGCGCTGTTCATTTTCGCAATTCCCTATGGCTGTACGCTTCCAGGCTCAACGATGAGTGGCGCGACTATAGAGAATCTGGCGGGAGCCTTCCGTAGGACTGGAGGCTTATCAATCAGGGAAAATGTCGATCCAGCGTGTAGGATTTTTTACCGCCATTAACACCCGCCTCACGGCCGAAGGATGGTGCACAACTCCTCCAGTACCGCCATGAAGTGGTCCAGGGCTTGGGAGAAATCTCGGGCATTGGCCAGAGCCTGCTCATTGGTCAGCAGTCGCAGTTCAAGCTGACCCTGCACTTCGCGCAGATGCAGCTGCCCACTGCGGGACCAGGGGCAGCCCTGCAGCAGTATTTGCAGCAGGTCGACCGCGGAATGTCGCAGCAGCTCAGGCCTGGCTTCCATGACCCTCGACCAGAACACCACGTCCCCCTCCACGTCCGCCACATTGATACTGGGCAGATCGGCCATCTGCAAGTCGAGGGTGCTGTGGTTGTCGAAGTGCATCGGCGGCCTGCCCGCGCAGGTGCTGTACAACAGCGCTTCGTTCAGCAGTCGGGCAATCTCCGCGTGTCTCATTCAGCGCTTATCCTTTTAGCCATTGGATGATCGCGGCAGGATGAGTCACGCAGCGGGTTGAATCCTGATGAAAAGCTGATGGTCGATGGCATATGCCTTGCACCAATATTTCCATCAGCGCTCGGACCAACGTCGGACATGAGCGCAAGGACAATGACGTCGCCACCCGGCTCTGCTAGCGCATGGACCGGGGGCGGCGTCTTTTTTTTCAAAGGTGCACAGTCGATGAATGAACCCTCCGCCGGGCCGTTGGCCTGGGTCAATGGCAGCGATGCGCCGGAAAAAACCGAAATCAACCTCGGCTTCATGGCCCTGAGCGACTGCGCCTCCGTGGTCGTTGCCGCCACCCAGGGTTTCGCCCAGCCATACGGCCTGACCCTCAACCTCAAGCGCCAGTCGTCCTGGGCCAATCTGCGCGACAAGCTGGTCAGCGGCGAACTGGATGCCGCCCATAGCCTGTACGGCCTCGTGTACGCGGTTCACCTTGGCATAGGCGGCAGCGCCGCCACCGATATGGCTGTGCTTATGGGCCTGAACCAGAATGGCCAGAGCATCAACCTCTCCCCCGGGCTGCAGGCACTTGGCGTGACCAGTCCTGAGGCACTGAATCGCCATGTGCACCAAAGCCGCCCACGACTGACTTTTGCCCAGACATTTCCTACCGGCACTCACGCCATGTGGCTGTACTACTGGCTGGCAAGCCAAGGTATCCATCCATTGCAGGACGTCGACAGCGTGGTGGTGCCCCCACCGCAGATGGTCGCGCACCTGCAGGCGGGGCGCATCGACGGCTTTTGCGTGGGCGAGCCCTGGTCCGCCAGCGCGGTGAAACAGAATCTGGGATTTACCCTGGCGACCACTCAGGCAATCTGGCCCGATCACCCGGAGAAAGTCCTGGGCTGCACCCGCGCCTTCGTCGAGCAGTATCCCAATACCGCACGCGCCCTGGTCATGGCGATTCTCGAGGCCAGTCGCTTTATCGAGGCCAGCAGCGAGAACCGTAGCAGCACCGCGCAATTGCTCAGTGCTGCGCAATACCTCGATGCGCCGCTCGACTGCATCGAACCGAGGTTGCTGGGCGACTACGCCGATGGGCTTGGCAATCGCTGGCAGGACCCGCACGCCCTGCGTTTCCATGGCGCTGGCGAGGTCAACCTGCCTTATCTGTCCGACGGCCTGTGGTTTATGACCCAATTCCGCCGCTGGGGGTTGCTGCGCGACGATCCGGATTACCTCGCGGTCGCCCGGCAGGTTCAGCAGCTGGCGTTGTACCGTGAAGCCGCCAGCGCGGTGGGAGTCGCCAGCCAGCCTGGGGACATGCGCCGCAGCCAGTTGATCGACGGCAAGGTCTGGGACGGCTCGGACCCGGCCGGGTATGCGCGCAGTTTCAAGTTACATGCCCTGAACGATCCCTCTCTACTCGCCAGCCGCTGAACAGGAGGTTGCGAACATGTTGCGTATCCTGCTGATCAACGACACCGCGAAAAAAGTCGGACGCCTAAAGGCCGCCTTGACCGAAGCCGGCTTCGAGGTCATCGACGAGTCCGGCCTGACCATCGACCTGCCCGCACGCGTCGAAACGGTGCATCCGGACGTGATCCTGATCGATACCGAGTCACCCAGCCGCGATGTCATGGAGCAGGTGGTGCTGGTGAGCCGTGATCAGCCGAGGCCAATCGTGATGTTCACCGACGAGCACGACCCGGGCGTGATGCGCCAGGCGATCAAGTCTGGGGTCAGTGCCTACATTGTCGAAGGTATTCATGCACAGCGTTTGCAGCCGATTCTCGACGTGGCCATGGCACGTTTCGAAAGTGACCAGGCACTGCGCGCTCAATTGCATGCCCGCGACCAGCAACTGGCTGAACGCAAGCGCATTGAGCTGGCCAAGGGGTTGTTGATGAAGATGAAAGACTGCAACGAAGGGGAGGCTTACACCCTGATGCGCCGACAGGCGATGAGCCGGCAGCAGAAGCTGATTCAGGTGGCGGAGCAGATTATTGCGATGAGTGAGTTGCTGGGCTGAGGGCCTTTTGTGGCTGCTCGCGGCTGGCTTCAACTCGATCTCACTGGTTGGCACAAATCTGGCTAAGTATTCATCACAGGTAACCAACGGCGGTTGCCCCACCTACGACAAAGACGTCGCTCACCACATTTGCCCCTGGCAAATCCGGTAGCGGCGTTTTTTCGTTTTGGCCCCACAGCACGGGGTCGGTGGTGCGGCCGTCAAGGCGCCCCATCTGCTAGCTCACGACTCCCATTCGAGACTCTTCACAGCTGAGGTGCGCGATGAATTCAAGCTTCTGGAAATCCGGTCATACCCCGACTCTGTTCGCGGCGTTCCTCTATTTCGACCTGAGTTTCATGGTTTGGTACCTGCTCGGCCCGCTGGCCGTACAAATAGCGACCGACCTGCAACTGACCACTCAGCAGCGCGGCCTGGTAGTGGCCACGCCTATTCTGGCGGGTGCATTACTGCGCTTCATCATGGGCATGCTGGCGGATCGCCTTTCGCCAAAAACTGCCGGGATCATTGGTCAGATAATTGTCATTTGCGCCCTGTTCGTGGCCTGGAAGCACGGCATCCACAGCTACGAACAAGCGTTGTTGCTCGGGCTGTTCCTCGGCATGGCCGGCGCGTCGTTTGCCGTTGCCCTGCCGCTGGCTTCGCAGTGGTATCCACCGCAACATCAAGGCAAAGCGATGGGTATCGCCGGTGCAGGCAATTCCGGCACGGTGCTGGCCGCATTGATCGCCCCGGTACTGGCGGCTGCGTTCGGCTGGAGCAACGTGTTCGGCTTCGCCTTGATTCCGTTGATCCTGACCCTCATCGTCTTTACCTGGCTGGCCAAAAACGCCCCGGAGCGACCAAAAGCCAAGTCGGTAACCGACTACTTCAAGGCCCTGGGCGATCGCGACAGCTGGTGGTTCATGTTCTTCTACAGCGTGACATTCGGCGGCTTCATCGGCCTGGCCAGTGCACTGCCCGGCTACTTCAACGATCAATACGGACTGAGTCCGGTCACTGCCGGTTATTACACTGGCGCCTGCGTGTTCGGCGGCAGCCTGATGCGGCCTTTGGGCGGTGCGCTGGCCGACCGTTTCGGCGGGATTCGCACGCTGCTGGCGATGTATACCGTGGCGGCCGTGTGTATCGCAGCAGTCGGCTTTAACCTGCCAAGTTCCTACGCAGCCCTGGCACTTTTCGTCTGCACCATGCTCGGTCTGGGGGCCGGTAACGGCGCGGTTTTCCAACTGGTGCCGCAACGTTTTCGTCGGGAAATCGGCGTAATGACTGGCTTGATCGGCATGGCGGGCGGCATTGGCGGCTTTGCCCTGGCTGCCGGCATGGGTGCCATCAAGCAAAGTACCGGCAGTTACCAGCTGGCGTTGTGGTTATTCGCCAGCCTGGGTGTGCTGGCCTGGTTCGGCCTGCATGGCGTCAAACGTCGCTGGAGAACCACCTGGGGTTCTGCCGCTGTCACCGCCGCACGGGTCTGAACCCGCAATGAGCCTGCAGCTGAGTTTCGCCGAAGCCAGCGCCATCGGCCCGCGGGAGGAAAACCAGGACGCCCTGCGCCTGGTGGCGCCGGCTCCGGCACTGGCCGCGAGCAAAGGCTATCTGTTCGCGATTGCCGACGGCGTCAGCCAATGCGCCGACGGAGGGCTCGCTGCCCGTTCGACCTTGCAGGCGCTGGCGCTGGATTACTATGCGACTCCGCAAACCTGGGCGGTTGCCCAGGCACTGGATCGCCTGCTGCTGGCGCAGAACCGCTGGCTGCAGGCCAATGGCGGCGGGCAACCGCTGCTGACCACCGTCAGCGCCCTGGTATTACGCGGCCGGCGCTTCACCCTGGCGCACGTGGGGGATTGCCGGGTGTATCGCTGGCATGCCGGCCAGTTGCAGCGCATCAGCGAGGATCATGTCTGGGACCAGCCCGGCATGCAGCATGTGCTCAAGCGTGCCATGGGCCTGGATCAGCATCTGGTGCTGGATTTTCTCGATGGCGAGTTGCGCCTGGATGAGAGCTTTGTACTACTGAGCGACGGCGTCTGGGCAGTGTTGGGCGACACGGCCATCGCGGCGATCCTGCGCGATCAACCGGACTTGCACAGCGCCGCGCAAACCTTGGTCAGTGCCGCGCACCTGGCGGGCAGCCAGGACAACGCCAGTGCATTACTGGTGCGGGTGGACGCCTTGGGCGAAACCAGCATCGGCGATGCGCTGGTGCATGTGCGGCAGTGGCCACTGCCGCCAGCGCTAAAGCCGGGGCAGATTTTTGAAGGCTGGCATATCGACGGGGTTCTCGGGCAGAGCCAGCAGTCGCTGCTCTACCGGGTGCATGACGGGCAGCAACAACCCTGGCTGCTGAAAACCCTGCCCGGGCGGCTGCACGACGACCCCCAGGCCGGGCAGTCACTGCTGGCAGAGGAATGGTTTCTCAAGCGGGTCGCCGGGCGGCACTTTCCTGAAGTCCATCCCGCCAGTCAGCGTCAGCATTTGTACTACGTGATGCGTGAATATTCCGGCTCGACCCTCGCCGAGTTGTACGCCAATGTTGGACCGCTGCCGCTGGCTCAATGGCTGGACCTGGCCGAGCGCCTGTTGCGCGCAGTCGGCATGCTGCATCGCCGGCAGATCCTGCATCGCGACATAAAGCCCGAGAACCTGCTGCTGGGCGACGATGGCGAGCTGCGCCTGCTGGATTTTGGTCTCGCATATTGCCCGGGCTTGTCCGAAGACCCGCTTTGCGCCCTGCCCGGCACCCCGAGCTACATTGCGCCGGAAGCCTTTGGCGGTGCTGCACCGACCCCACAACAGGACCTCTATTCGGTCGGCGTGACCTTGTATTTCCTGCTGACCGGACACTTTCCCCAAGGCGAGATCGAAGCGTTCCAGCGCCCGCGCTTTGGCGTGCCCGTCAGCGCCAGTCGCTACCGCCCGGACCTGTCGGAGTGGATCGCGCAAAGCCTGGAGCGGTCGGTTGCGGCGGAGCCGGCACAGCGGTTTGAAACGGCGGAAGAATGGTTGCTGGTTCTGGAACAGGGCGAGCGACGCAGCTTGAGCGTGCGGCCCAGGCCGTTGCTGGAGCGCGAGCCGGTGAAGGTCTGGCGGACCATGGCGTTGGTGTCGCTGCTGGTGAATGTGGTGCTGTTGGTTTTAGTGTTGCAGGGCTGATACCGGGGTGCGCCATTACCGGGCGATGCGCATTCATTCGGTGCAACAAATCGGACGTTCTGAAAAAAACACATTATTTACTCCATCAAGTCCGCAGCCTGACGACTTTGGCACAACCACTGCATTACCTCTCCCAACAGACATATAGCCCATCCTCAACGAAGAGGGCTGCGCTTCCCGATAGAACGGGACAAGGACAAAGGCGTCCTCGCTAGGCAACTAGCGGGACGCCTTTTTTATTTGCGCGAAATTTCTCGAAGACGCCGGAGAACCTGATGAAAAAATTGAAACTGGTGTTGATCGGCAATGGCATGGCCGGGGTGCGCACCCTGGAAGAACTGCTCAAGCTGAGCAACGATCTGTACGACATCACCGTCTTTGGCGCGGAACCCTATACCAACTACAACCGCATCCTGCTGTCCCCAGTACTCGCGGGCGAGCAGACATTCGAGGAGATCGTGCTCAACGACCTCGACTGGTACCACGACAACAACATCAAGCTGTTGCTTAACCGCAAAGTGGTGCAGATCGACCGGATCAGGCGCCGGGTGATCGCCGATGACGGCACCGAAGCCGAGTACGACCGCCTGCTGATCGCCACCGGCTCGACGCCTTTTATCCTGCCGATTCCGGGCAACACCCTGCAGGGCGTGATCGGCTACCGCGACATTACCGATACCCAGGCGATGATCAACACCGCCAAGACCCACACCCATGCCGTGGTCATCGGCGGTGGACTGCTCGGCCTTGAAGCGGCCAACGGCCTGATGCTGCGCGGCATGCATGTCACCGTGGTGCACATCGGCGAGTGGCTGCTGGAACGCCAGCTGGATAAAACCAGCGGCCAGCTGCTGCAGACCGCCCTCGAAGGCCGCGGCCTGCACTTTCGCCTGCGCGAACAGACCCAGTCACTGCACGATGCCGGCAATGGCCGGGTCGGCTCGGTGCAATTCAAGAACGGTGACGTGATCCCTGCCGATCTGGTGGTGATGGCCGCGGGCATTCGGCCCAGCACCGAGCTGGCGGAGCACGCCGGTATCCCCTGCAGCCGCGGAATCCTGGTCAACGACACCCTGCAAACCTACGACCCGCGCATCTATGCGATCGGCGAGTGCGCCAGCCATCGGGGCACCGCCTACGGCTTGGTCGCGCCGCTGTTCGAACAGGCCAAGGTCTGCGCCAACCACCTGGCCCAGCTGGGCTTCGCCACCTACAAGGGCTCAGTGACCTCGACCCAATTAAAGGTCACCGGCATCGATCTGTTTTCCGCGGGTGATTTCATGGGCGGCGAAGGCACCGAGACCATCACCCTGTCCGACCCGATTGGCGGGATCTACAAGAAACTGCTGATCAAGGACGACGTCCTCGTCGGCGCCTGCTTGTACGGCGATACCGCAGACAGCGCCTGGTATTTCCACCAGATCCGTGAGAATCACAACATTGAGCAAATCCGTGACCACCTGATGTTCGGCGACGCCTGCTTGCCGGCCCTGCGGGAGGCAAGCTGATGGACCACCAGATCACCGCTTCAACCTGCTGCTACTGCGGGGTCGGCTGCGGCGTGCTGATCGAACATGACGGCGAGCGCATCCTCGGCGTCAGCGGCGATCCGGCGCATCCCGCCAACTTCGGCAAATTGTGCAGCAAGGGCTCGACCCTGCACCTGACGGGAGACCTGGCGGCACGAGCGCTGTACCCGGAACTGCGCCTGGGCAAATCCCTGGCACGCAGCCGCACCGACTGGGACACCGCCCTCGATCACGCCGCCAGCGTATTTGCCCGCACCCTCGCCGAGCACGGCCCGGACAGCGTAGCGTTCTACATCTCCGGGCAATTGCTGACCGAGGATTACTACAGCTTCAACAAGCTGGCGCGAGCGCTGGTAGGCACCAACAACATCGACAGCAACTCACGCCTGTGCATGTCGTCGGCGGTGGTCGGCTACAAGCGCAGCCTGGGCGCAGACGCCCCGCCTTGCAGCTACGAAGACCTGGAGTCGAGTGATTGCGTGATGATCGTCGGCAGCAACATGGCCTACGCCCACCCGGTACTTTTCCGGCGCCTGGAAGAAGCCAAATCCCGCCGACCGCAGATGAAAGTCATCGTTATCGACCCACGTCGTACCGACACCTGCGACCTGGCGGACCTGCACCTGGCGATACAGCCTGGCAGCGATGTCGCCCTGTTCCATGGGATCCTGCACCTGCTGCTGTGGGAAGACTGGGTCGATCACGACTTTATCAAGGCGCATACCCAAGGCCTGCCAGAGCTTGAAAACCTGGTGCGCGACTACACCCCGCAAATGGTCGCGCAACTGTGCGCGATCAGTCTCGAACAGCTGCAGCAGTGTGCGCAGTGGGTCGGCACTTCGGCGAGTTTCCTCTCGCTGTGGTGCATGGGGTTGAACCAGTCCACGGCGGGCAGCGCCAAGAATAGCGCGCTGATCAACCTGCACCTGGCCACCGGGCAAATCGGCCGTCCCGGTGCAGGACCTTTCTCGCTGACCGGTCAGCCCAATGCCATGGGCGGGCGCGAAACCGGCAGCCTGTCGAACCTGCTGCCGGGCCATCGCGATGCCGCCAATGCCGAGCATCGTGAGGAAGTGGCAACCTATTGGGGCGTTGAGCAACTTCCAAACAGCACCGGGCTGACCGCGATCGAGCTGTTCGAGCAGGTCCGCAGTGGCCGGATCAAAGCCTTGTGGATCGCCTGCACCAACCCCGCGCAATCGTTGCCTGACCAGACCGCCGTGCGCGAAGCCTTGCAAGCGTGCCCGTTCGTGGTGTTGCAGGAAGCTTTTCGCACGACGGAAACCGCGCCCTTCGCCGACCTGTTACTGCCTGCCGCCAGCTGGGGGGAGAAGGATGGCACGGTGACCAACTCCGAACGGCGCATTTCCCACGTGCGCCAGGCCGTCGTCGCACCTGGCGAAGCCCGGCCCGACTGGGCCATTACGCTGGATTTCGCACGCCGCTTGGAAAAACATCTGCGCCCACAGCAGGCCAGCCTGTTTGCCTTCGACACGGCGGCGCAGATCTTTGACGAGTACAAGCTGCTGACCCAAGGCCGCGATCTGGACCTGTCTGGGCTCAGCCATGCCTTGATCGACCAGATCGGCCCGCAGCAATGGCCCTTCCCGCCTGGTGCCAGCCAAGGCACGGCGCGACTCTACGGTCACGGGATATTCCCGACCGACAACGGTCGCGCCCAATTCATCGCCGACCCTTATTGCGCCGCCAAGGAGCAACGGGATGCGCGGTTTCCCCTGACCCTGATCACCGGGCGCCTGCGCGACCAATGGCACGGCATGAGCCGCACCGGCACCGCGGCGCAGCTGTTCGGTCACGTCAGTGAAGCGGTGTTGAGCCTGCACCCGGATGAGCTACGCCGCTATCGCTTGCAGCCGGGCGCCCTGATCAGCCTGGAGAGTCGGCGCGGCGCGGTGATTCTGCCGGTCACCCCTGACGAGAACGTGCGGCCGGGCCAGGCGTTTTTACCGATGCACTGGGGCGACCGGTTTCTCAAAGGTGGTGTAAATACACTGACTCAACCGGCCTTCGACCCCTTGTCGAAGCAGCCTGAACTGAAGCACAGCGCAGTCCGCATTGAACCGGTAGAACTGCCGTGGCAGCTTTTCGCCCTGGTCGAAGGCGATGTTCAACAGCATTTTGAGCGCTTGAGACCCCTCTGCGAGGAATTTTCCTACGCGAGTCTAAGTCTCGCTGGCCGCGAGCGCCCGGCACTGCTTATACGCGCTGCCAGCGCCTCGGCGCCCGACCGCCAGCTATTGCACGACATCGACCAATGCCTGGGCCTGGAAGCGGGCGCTGTGCTGACCTACGACGACGAGCGGCGCTCGATCGGCAAACGGGTGCGTATCGACAACGGCAGGATCATCGCCATCCGCCTGGCCGGAGAAACCCTGGCCCAGCACTGGCTGCAAAACCTGTGGCTGGAAGGGCGTGCCACCGAACAACTGCGGCGCTGGATGCTTGCACCCTTGAGTGCACCACCCGGCGATGGCGCCGCCATTGGCCCGGGCAATAAAACCCTGTGTAACTGCCGCAACGTCAGTCACAACGCGGTCTGCGCTGGCATTGGCCGCGGCCTGGACTTGCAGGGCCTTAAACAGGAATTGGGTTGCGGCACGCAGTGCGGTTCGTGCGTCCCGGAAATCAAGCGACTGCTGGCCGCCACGGCGCGGCCGATCGCCGTTATCTCATGAGGAAAAACACTATGAGCGCAAAAGTCTGGCTGGTGGGCGCAGGTCCCGGCGACCCGGAACTGTTGACTCTCAAAGCGGTACGCGCCCTGTGCGAGGCCGATGTGGTGCTGATCGACGACCTGGTCAACGATGCGGTCCTGGAGCATTGCCCCCAGGCGCGAATCATTGCCGTGGGCAAGCGCGGCGGCTGTCGCTCCACGCCCCAGGCGTTCATCCATCGCCTGATGTTGCGTTATGCGCGCCAGGGCAAGTGCGTGGTAAGGCTCAAAGGCGGTGACCCGTGCATTTTCGGGCGCGGCGGTGAGGAAGCGCAGTGGCTGCGCGAGCGGGGGGTGGAGGTTGAACTGGTTAACGGCATTACGGCCGGGCTGGCTGGGGCGACGCAGTGCGACATTTCGCTGACCCTGCGCGGAGTTGCCCGCGGCGTGACCCTGGTGACGGCCCATACCCAGGACGGCAGCAGCCTGAACTGGCAGGCGCTGGCCCAAGGGGGTACCACCCTGGTGGTATACATGGGGGTGGCAAAGCTGGGCGAGATCCGTGAGCAACTGCTTGCCGGCGGGATGGCCCTGGATACGCCGGTGGCCATGATCGAAAACGCCTCACTGCCCCATCAGCGTGAATGCCGCAGCGACCTGAGCACCATGGACCAGGATGCCAGCGCGTTCGAACTGAAAAGCCCGGCGATCCTGGTGATCGGCGCTGTGGCGGAAAATCAAAAGATCGCAGCCTCGGGGAGTGCCTACAGGGCCCTGCGTTGAGCCGTGCAACTCAAATCGCAGGCAAAGAAAAGCCCGGCCTAGGCCGGGCTTTTCCAGAGCTGCGAGCTAATTACTTAGCTTGAGCTTCAACCTGCGCTTCTACGCGACGGTTTACAGCACGGCCAGCGTCAGTAGCGTTGTCAGCAACTGGGCGGGATTCGCCGTAGCCAACAGACTGAACGCGGGACGACTCAACACCGTACTGGTTGGTCAGAACTTGCTTAACGGCGTTTGCACGACGCTCGGACAGTTTCTGGTTGTAAGCGTCAGGACCGACGGAGTCAGTGTGACCTTCAACAGTGGTGCTGGTCGATGGGTACTGCTTCATGAAGTCAGCCAGGTTCTTGATGTCGCCGTAGCTGTCGGTTTTAACAACAGATTTGTCGAAATCGAACTTAACGTCCAATTCTACACGAACAACTTCAGCAACTGCAGGGCAGCCGTCAGCATCAACAGTTACGTTGGCTGGGGTGTCTGGGCACTTGTCAACGTTGTCGCAAACGCCATCGTTGTCGCTGTCGGAGCAGACTTCAGCTGGTGCTGGAACTGGAGCAGCTGCAGGCTTGGAGCCGCCACCGAAGTTCACACCGATACCGACGCTAGGAGCCCACTCGGTGTCGCCCTGGTCGATGTTGTATTGAGCTTCAACGCCAGCACGGGCGTAGAAGTTCTCGGTGAAGTACAGCTTGGCACCGCCGCCAACGTTGGCGAAGGTGGAACGGTTACGACCGCTCGAGCCGTTCTGACCGATGCTCTGATCAGAGAAACCAGCCGATACGTATGGACGAACCATGTCGCCTGGGTTGTTGAAGTGGTACAGAGCGTCCAGAGCGGTGTTGGCGCCCTTGATGTTACGGCCGTCGTTGGAACGAACGTTGTGCACTTCGTCGTAGCCCAGACGCAGTTCAACGTCGTCGGTCAGGAAGTAACCTACGGAACCGCCGAACAGGTTGCCGTTGTTCTTGAAGTTACGAGCGCTGTCGAATTGTTCTTTCTTAGCGAAGCCTTCGATTTCAACTGCGCCTTGGCCTTGTGCCAGTGCGCCGAACGAAGTGGCAGCAATAAGAGAACCAATGGCCAAGCCCAAGGTGTTTTTCAGTTTCATCCGTTAAATCCCCATCTGGTGATTGTGAAGCAGTCCCGCAAACCGGGGGACAACTCGGCGGCAAGTCTATCAGAACTTGCCTACACGTAAGAGGTATTTGCGTCGAACTAAGTTTCAGCTACGCCTGCAAATTTCTCACGCAATTTATCTAGAGCACGTTTGTAACGCATTTTTGTTGCACTCAAACCCATGTGCATGATGTCTGCGATCTCCTGAAATTCCAGCTCTGCGACAAAACGTAGCACCAGAATTTCGCGGTCAATCGGGTTCACATACACCAACCAGCGATCAAGTCCACCCTTTTCCTCGGGTTTGGGCATCTTTTCTTCAGATGCTTCCTCGAGGGGGTCCAAACTCAAAGCGTCCATCAAGCGACGCTTACGCCGCTCCTTGCGATACTGTGTGATGCATTCGTTGTACGTGATGCTATATAGCCATGTCTTGAACTTCGATTTCCCCTCGAAGTTCTTCAGGCCGTACAACACCTTCAACATCACTTCTTGACAGACATCGTCTGCGTCGCGATCGTTCCCAAGATATCTCGCACAGACGTTAAATAATGTTCGTTGGTAACGCCGCATCAGTTCTTCATAGGCGCGCGTTACGTGAAACAGCTCGGTATGCGAGCGCGCGACCAACTCCTCATCAGAGAGCTCGCGGGGGTCGTAGCGCGTGGAGAGCGATTGAGCTTTATTCAAAACAAGTCGGGCCGACAGTCAGGTCAATGTCCGCCGCAGCCCTTTCCAGGGCAATTTGCGGCGGCATACATTAGCAGGGTTTGCCGGGTTAGCGGCTACTCACATGCTGCTCCAGGAGGATCCGATTGGAGAGAGAGACTAGCTCACCCTCGTCGGTCAGCAATGTGGTTTTAACCGTGCCGATCTCTTCGATCTGGCCTTCGACCTCGCCAACACGCACTTGTTGCCCAACCTGATACAACTCACGCACATAGATTCCCGCAAGAATCTGACCGGCGATTTCCCGGCTTCCCAAGCCCATGGCAAGCGCTACGGCCAGACCAACGGTAATCAAAACGATCACGATCACGTGGTTGAGCAGGTCAGTCTTGACCTCCAACTGGCTGATCGCCACCGAAATACTGATGATGATGACGAGGCCCTGGGCGATTCGACCCAGGCCGGCCGCGTAATCCAGCCCTACACCCTCAGCAGCACCTCGCACCAGCCCATTGGCCAGTTGCGCCAGCAACACCCCTACCAGCAATACTGCGGCTGCACCGAACACTTTCGGCAAATACAGCGCAAGCATGTCCAGCGTAGATGAGACTCGCTCGAGCCCAAGAGATTCCGCAGCAGACACCAAAAAAATCAGCAGGACGAACCAATAGACGATTTTACCGATCAAGGTCGAGATCGGCACCTGCAGCCCCGCCCGGGACAACAGCTTGGTCAACCCGGTGCCGCCCATCAGGCGATCGAGGCCCAGCTTGGCCAGCAGTTTGGAGAGCAGCGTGTCGAGCAGCTTGGCCACCACGAAGCCCAGGAGCAGCACCACCAGTGCGCCAAAGAGGTTCGGGATGAAGTTTGCAACCTTGGTCCATAACGCAGTCATTGCAGTGACGAGGCTCTGAGTCCAGAGATCAAGTTCCATATTCAATCAGCCTTATCAGCAGTGCGAACGGTAGGTTTACGGTGACGGGAAACCGGCGAAACATGGGCCGATCCGTTATTCAGGGCGATCATCAGCGCGGGCAACCAACGGCCCAGCAGACTGAACAGATCACCGGCGCCGACCTGGCGGTTGGCGGTTTTCAATACACGCCCAAGGCACGCATCGTCGTCCCGGGTAGACGGTGATGCGTTGAGCATGTCGCGCAAAGACTGTTCAAACGGATCGTGCATACGCACCTCTCGTGATGTCTGTGAAAGACGCGGCCAAATTTGACTGGGTCACATGCCGCATCGTCAGACCCAACGCAAACGACGGAATAACCACCATTGCCCGAGCGCCACCGAGACCATCATCAGGCAGGCAACAAGGAAGCCATATGGGCTTGCGGACAGTGGAATTCCGCCAACGTTTATGCCTAACAGGCCGGTCAGGAAACTCATCGGTAAAAAGATCCCGGTGATGATTCCAAAGCGATACATCGTGCGGTTCATGCGCACACTCAAACGCCGATCTTCGGCCTCGAGGACCAACCCCACCCGCTCCCGGGTCAATTCCAGTTCTTCGAGATAGCGCGTCAGGCTGTTGTTCAATTCGTTCCAGTAATCCGCATCGTCATCGACGAACCAGGGCAATTTGATCCGCGTCAGTTGGCCGAAAATATCTCGTTGGGGCGCCAGGAATCTTTTCAGCGCAGCCGCCCTGCGACGGATCTGCAAAACGGCCCCATGCTCGGGTGTATACCGTTCGTCGGCATCCAGTTTTTCTTCTTCCTCATCGACCACTTCGCAGAGGCAACTGACCAGATCCTGTACCTTGTTGGTGAGGAACTGCGCCATATAAAGAATGAGTTCAGAGGCGGTTTTCGGACCTTTGCCCTCCTCGAGCTGCACCAGCAATTCATCGGTGGCCCGCAAAGGACGAAGTCGCAGGGAAATAACCCGCTGTGCCGAACCGAAGATGCGTACAGAGACCATGTCTTCCGGTTCAGCCCCGGGGTTGAGGTTGATTCCGCGCAGGAACAGCAGCAACTCGGAGTCCGGCAGCGACAAAAGTCGTGGCCGGGTATTCTCCTCAAGCAGCAGATCACAGCTGAATTCAGTCAGGCCGCTATATTTGCGCAGCCAGGTCTGGGTCTGCGGATGACTGCGATCCCAGTGCAGCCACAGGCTTTCGTGGGCCTGCAACTGCAAGTCATCGAGCTCAGTCCGGGCTATCGAACGCGCACCGCCTTTACCATCCAGCACCAGGGCATGCACCAGCCCCCACTGCGCGTTGTCTTCCTCGAACATCCTCACCCCTAAGTTGGTCGTGCGCTTTTACTCGGGCATCTGCAGCGGGCTCGGCGAGATGATCACGCCGTTGTTGTCCGCATAGATGTATTCGCCAGGGCGAAAGGTCACGCCGGCAAACGTCACCGGGATGTTGATTTCGCCGACGCCACGCCGGTCGGACTTGCGTGGGTGGCTGGCGAGGGCCTGAACGCCCAAGTCGGTCTGCGCAATGATATCCACGTCGCGGATGCAGCCGTAGATCACCAGGCCCTCCCAGCCGTTCTTCGCGGCCTTCTCGGCCAGCATGTCGCCCAGCAATGCGTGACGCAGGGAACCGCCGCCGTCGACGACCATCACTTTGCCATGCCCCTCGAGCTCGACCTGCTCCTTGACCCGCGAGTTGTCTTCGAAGCACTTGACGGTCACGATTTCGCCGCCGAAGGAATCACGGCCACCAAAATTGCTGAACATCGGCTCCAGCACCTGGACCAGCTCCGGATAGGCGTCGCACAGGTCAGGCGTGATGTAATGGTTCATCGAGAAACTCCTGTAGAGAGGAAGACAATCGAGGTGTCGCAAAGTGACCGGAAAAGCTTGATGCGTCATATCTTAGCCGCAACCTGGTGCGAGCGAAATGCCCTTGATAGAGCATCGCACTCAGACTGCTGCGGCTAAATCCGCCTGGCCAGGCAACAGCGCAGTGCGCTGATCCGCCAGCCAGCCCGCAACCAGCGGCCACACTTCAGCTTGCGCGGCTTTGCTGACGAGCATCTCGACGTGACCGAAATTATCGGCAAAACCCTGATCGCGCCCCAGATTGACGAACTGCTTGTGTTCCGAACCGATCTGCTCGAACAGCTTGCGACAGGCCCAGGCCGGGTCCTGATGATCACCCGCGGCGCTGACGGCCAGCACCGGCAATTGCACGTCCGCCAATCCAGCCCACCAATCCTTGTCCGCATCGCCAAAGCGCCCGAACAAGCCGTACCAGCGCATGCTCTCCAGGGCCAGGCCAATCGGCTCGTCCTCCGGACCGCGCTTGAGCCTTGAGCCGGACAGCTGGGCAAAGCGCTTGAGTATGAAGCGCCCGCCCCACTCCACCGGGGGAATCTTCAGTGGCCAATAGGTGCGGCTCACCTGCGTTCCAAAGAATGCGGCAGACGCCACCACCGACTCGTCGATGTACTGGCCGCCCAGCGCCGCCGCCAGGGTTATGCCCCCCAGCGAATGACCTATCCAGTGTGCAGGCTGGCCACTCTGTTCGCGTACGAAGGCGCCAATGGCCGGCAGATCGTAGCGCGCGTAGTCGGCCACGCGGTTCTGGCGATAACCCTGGTTGCGCTGTGACAGGCCATGGCCGCGCATTTCCGGGATCCACACATCAAAACCGAGGCGGGTCAGATAAGCTCCCAGCCCCAGGCCTTTGGGGGAAAACCAGAATCGGCGGTTGGAGAAGCTGCCGTGCAACAGAATGACCGGCACACCGCGTTGCGACGACTCGTCGGCCATGCCGAGGCGCGTCACTGCCAGCTCGACGGTGCCGTCAGGGCTGTTGGCGGGTTTCAAACGATAGACGTCTTCGCTCAGATCACCGCGGCGTTCGGCGCTGATCAGGGCGACAGGAAATAGGTTGCTGCTGCTTTGCATAATGCTCTTGCACAAAAAAGGGCGGCTTCCAGAGGAGCCCGCCCTACATGAAATTACGCGATATCTGTAGGAGCGAGCTTGCTCGCGAAGAACTTCTGGACACCACGCTTATCCAGGATGAACGCGTCATCGTTAACGTCCTTCGCGAGCGAGCTCGCTCCTACAACACCTCAATCAAGCAGATGCTTGGCCTTCCGCCAGGAAGAACCAGGTTTCCAGCACGGAGTCCGGGTTCAGCGAAACGCTTTCGATGCCCTGCTCCATCAGCCACTTGGCCAGGTCCGGGTGATCCGAAGGGCCCTGACCGCAAATGCCGATGTACTTGCCGGCCTTGTTGCACGCGGCGATGGCGTTGGCCAGCAGCTTCTTCACTGCGGGGTTACGCTCGTCGAACAGGTGCGCGATGATCCCGGAGTCACGATCCAGACCCAGGGTCAGCTGGGTCAGGTCGTTGGAACCGATGGAGAAGCCGTCGAAGAACTCGAGGAACTCTTCAGCGAGGATCGCGTTGGATGGCAGTTCGCACATCATGATGATGCGCAGACCGTTCTCGCCGCGGGCCAGGCCATTTTCGGCCAGCAGATCGATCACCTGGCTCGCCTCGCCCAAGGTACGGACGAATGGCACCATGATTTCGACGTTGGTCAGGCCCATCTCGTTGCGCACACGCTTGAGGGCACGGCACTCGAGCTCGAAGCAGTCACGGAACGACTCGCTGATGTAACGCGAGGCGCCACGGAAGCCCAGCATCGGGTTTTCTTCTTCCGGCTCGTAGAGCTTGCCCCCGATCAGGTTCGCGTATTCGTTGGACTTGAAGTCCGACAAGCGCACGATGACCTTTTTCGGGGTGAACGCGGCGGCCAGGGTACTGATGCCTTCAACCAGCTTGTCGACGTAAAAATCGACCGGATCGTTGTAACCGGCGATGCGCTTGTCGACGCTGTCCTTGATGTCCTGCGGCAGGCCGTCGTAGTTCAACAGGGCCTTGGGGTGCACGCCGATCATGCGGTTGATGATGAATTCCAGACGGGCCAGGCCCACACCGGCGTTCGGCAGTTGCGCGAAGTCGAATGCACGGTCCGGGTTGCCGACGTTCATCATGATCTTGAACGGCAGATCAGGCATGGCATCAACGGAGTTTTTCTTGATGTCGAAGCCCAGTTCGCCTTCAAAGATGTAGCCGGTGTCGCCTTCCGCGCAGGAAACGGTCACGCCCTGGCCATCTTTCAACAGCTGGGTGGCGTTGCCGCAACCGACCACGGCCGGGATCCCCAGTTCGCGAGCGATGATCGCCGCGTGGCAGGTACGACCACCACGGTTGGTGACGATGGCGCTGGCGCGCTTCATGACCGGTTCCCAGTCCGGGTCGGTCATGTCGGAAACCAGTACGTCGCCTGGCTGGACCTTGTCCATCTCGGACACGTCCTTGATGATGCGCACCTTGCCCGCGCCGATGCGCTGGCCGATGGCACGACCTTCAACCAGCACGGTGCCGGTTTCTTTCAACAGGTAACGTTCCATGACGTTGGCCTGGGTACGGCTCTTCACGGTTTCCGGACGGGCCTGCACGATGTAGAGCTTGCCGTCGTCACCGTCTTTGGCCCACTCGATGTCCATCGGGCACTGGTAGTGCTTCTCGATGATCATCGCCTGCTTGGCCAGCTCGCTGACTTCGGCGTCGCTGAGGCAGAAACGCGCGCGATCAGCCTTGTCGACGTCGATGGTTTTCACCGACTTGCCGGCCGTGGCGACTTCGCCGTAGATCATCTTGATGGCCTTGCTGCCCAGGTTGCGGCGCAGGATGGCCGGACGACCCGCCTCCAGCGTGCCTTTGTGGACATAGAACTCATCCGGGTTCACCGCGCCTTGTACGACGGTTTCACCCAGGCCGTAGGCGCCGGTGATGAACACCACGTCACGGAAGCCCGATTCGGTATCGAGGGTGAACATCACGCCGGCGGTGCCGGTTTCGGAACGGACCATGCGCTGCACGCCAGCCGACAGGGCCACCAGCTTGTGGTCGAAGCCCTGGTGTACGCGGTAGGAAATCGCACGGTCGTTGAACAGCGAAGCGAACACCTCTTTGGCGGCGCGAATGACGTTTTCGACACCACGGATGTTCAGGAAGGTTTCCTGCTGACCGGCAAAGGATGCATCCGGCAGGTCTTCGGCAGTCGCGGAAGAGCGCACGGCCACGGCCATGTCAGGGTTGCCGGCCGACAGCGCGGCGAACGCGGTGCGGATCTCGGCGTTGAGCTTCTCGGGGAACTCGGCTTCCATGATCCAACTACGGATCTGGGCGCCGGTCTTGGCGAGGGCGTTGACATCGTCGACGTCAAGAGCGTCGAGGGCGGCGTGGATCTGATCGTTCAGGCCGCTGAGTTCGAGAAAATCACGATAAGCCTGAGCTGTCGTGGCGAAGCCACCGGGCACCGAAACACCGGCACCTGCAAGATTGCTGATCATCTCGCCCAGGGATGCGTTCTTGCCCCCCACATGCTCAACATCGTGTTTGCCGAGCTTATCGAGGGAAACTACGTACTCTACCAAGGTGATCTCTCCACTAACTGTGTTGGAAAAGCTCAGAAACCGGCTGCCCTGAGGGGCGTTTTCCGGCTGTATGGCCTGGACCTGGAAAATAAGTGAGAATGCGGGCCATTGGCGGCCGACAAATCGCGCCTATCATATCCAAGAATGATCATTAGCTTAAGGCCCAAGGTGCAAATGAAACGATCTGCTTTCTTTATTTCCGACGGCACCGGCATCACCGCCGAAACCCTGGGCCAAAGCCTTCTGGCACAGTTCGAAAACATAACCTTCAGCAAATTCACGCGACCGTACATCGACAACGTGGATAAAGCGCGGGCCATGGTACAACAAATCAACAAAGCCGCCGAAACCGACGGCTTCCGGCCGATCATCTTCGACACCATCGTCAATCAGGACATTCGTGAGATCCTCGCCACCTCCAATGGTTTCATGATCGACATTTTCTCGACCTTCCTGGCGCCGTTGGAACAGGAACTGACCGAGCATTCTTCCTACACCGTCGGCAAATCCCATTCGATCGGCACCAACTCCAACTACATGGAGCGCATCGAGGCGGTGAACTTCGCCCTGGACAACGACGACGGTGCCCGCACGCACTACTACGATAAGGCCGACCTGATCCTGGTGGGCGTCTCGCGCTGCGGCAAGACCCCGACCTGCCTGTACATGGCCATGCAATTCGGCATTCGCGCGGCCAACTACCCGCTGACCGAAGACGACATGGAACGCCTGCAACTGCCCAACGCCCTGCGCGCTCACCAGCACAAGCTGTTCGGCCTGACCATCGACCCGGACCGCCTGACGGCCATCCGCAACGAGCGCAAGCCCAACAGCCGCTATTCGAGTTACGCCCAGTGCGAATTCGAAGTGCGCGAGGTCGAAAACCTGTTTCGTCGCGAGAACATCCCGCACATCAATTCCACGCATTTTTCGGTTGAAGAGATTTCGGCGAAGATCCTGGTGGAGAAAGGGGTTGAGCGGCGCTTCAAGTAATTCTCCATTGCCTGTTCCGGCCTCATCGCCAGCAGGCTGGCTCCCACAGGGAATCTGCGGTGCACACAGATCAACTGTGGGAGCTAGCCTGCTAGCGATTGAACGATAACGCGGTCCCTCAGATAACAAACAAATCCATAAACCTGTTCACCGGTGTCGCCTCAAGCCGAGCCTGATCCTTGCACAGCTCGAAGATCTCAGCGCTACGCTGGCGGGTGAATCGTGTCAGCAGGTTCGTCCTGAACTTGTCCTCCAGCAATGGTATGCCTTCGGCACGACGCCTGCGATGGCCGATCGGGTACTCCACCGCTACGTTCTCGGTACTGGTCCCGTCCTTGAAAAACACCTGCACCGCATTGGCGATCGAGCGCTTGTCGGCTTCCAGGTATTCACGGGTGTAAACCGGGCTTTCGACGATGACCATTTTCTCGCGCAGCACATCGATGATCGGGTGCGCAGCGTGGAAGGCATCCTCGTAGTGCTCGGCCACCAGGTTGCCGAACGCCAGTGGCACGGCCGTCATGTACTGGATGCAATGATCGCGATCCGCCGCGTTGGCCAGCGGGCCGACCTTGGAAATGATGCGGATCGCCGACTCGTGGGTGGTGATGACGATCCGGTCGATTTCATGCAGGCGGTTTCGAACCTGTGGATGCAGGATCACCGCCGCCTCGCAGGCGGTTTGCGCATGGAATTCGGCGGGGAAACTGATCTTGAACAGCACGTTTTCCATGACATAGCTGCCGTACGGCCGGGAGAAACTAAACGCACGCTTGTCTTCGGCTTTCAGCGCCAGGTCGTTATTAGTGTGGCTGAACAATACGTCGTAGAAGCCCCACTGCCTGGCCGTCAGCACCCCAGGAATGCCCATTTCCCCACGCATGGCGATATCTGCAAGGCGCACGCCACGGCTGGTGGCATCGCCCGCTGCCCAGGATTTGCGTGAACCGGCGTTCGGCGCATGGCGGTAGGTGCGCAGTGCCTGGCCGTCGGCAAAGGCATGGGACAAGGCGGACAACAGCTGCTCGCGATGGGCGCCCAGGAGTTTGGCGGTGAGGGCCGTCGAGGCGACTTTGACCAGGATGACGTGATCGAGGCCAACGCGGTTAAAGGAGTTTTCCAGCGCAATCACGCCCTGGATTTCGTGGGCCATGATCATGGCTTCGAGCACTGCGCGCATGGTCAGCGGTGCCTCGCCATTGGCCTGGCGCTTTTGCGACAGGTGGTCGGCCACCGCAAGAATGCCACCCAGGTTATCCGACGGGTGCCCCCACTCCGCTGCAAGCCAGGTGTCGTTATAATCGAGCCAGCGCACGATGCAGCCGATGTCCCAGGCGGCCTTGACCGGGTCGAGGCGGTAGCTGGTGCCCGGCACCCGTGCGCCGAAAGGCACCACGGTGCCTTCGACCAGCGGCCCCAGGTGCTTGGTGCACTCGGGGAAACGCAGGGCCAGCAGCCCGCAGCCCAAGGTGTCGATCAGGCAATTGCGGGCGGTGTCCAGCGCCTCCCTGGATTCGATGTTGAAGTGCAGGACGTAATCGGCGATGTCCTGCAGGACGGTGTCGTAGTCGGGGCGGTTGTTCTGGTCGACGTTGGTGCTCATGTTCGATTCACTCTTGAAGTGGTTCGTTGATGGGACCTCGGTTCAGGGATCAATCTCGATGAGTTACAACTTTCTTATTGTTGAAATGCGATCCACTGTGGGAGCGAGCCTGCTCGCGATGGCGGTATGACTGACAACAAGACTGTTGAATGTTATGGCCTCATCGCGAGCAGGCTCGCTCCCACACGGGTTATGCGTTTGTGTCGGGAACTGCGTTAAAAGGAATCACCCGGCACGCGCACGAAGCCTTCCATCAACACCCGCGCACTGCGGCTCATAATGGCTTTTTTCACGGTCCATTCGCCGTTCACCAGACTGGCCTCGGCGCCTACGCGCAGGGTGCCGGAAGGATGGCCGAAGCGCACGGCATTGCGTTCGGTGCCGCCGGCCGCGAGGTTGACCAGCGTGCCGGAGATCGCCGCCGCCGTACCAATGGCCACCGCCGCCGTGCCCATCATCGCGTGGTGCAACTTGCCCATGGACAGCGCGCGCACCAGCAGGTCGACATCAGCGGCCTTGATCGCCTTGCCGCTGGACGCCACGTAGTCCGCAGGCTTGGCCACAAAGGCAACCTTCGGCGTGTGCTGACGCGTGGCTGCTTCGTCGAGATTGTTGATCAGCCCCATGCGCAATGCGCCGTAAGCGCGAATGGTCTCGAACATTGCCAGCGCTTTCGGGTCACCGTTGATCGCCCCCTGCAGTTCGGTGCCGGTGTAACCGATGTCTTGCGCGTTGACGAAGATGGTCGGGATGCCGGCGTTGATCATAGTCGCCTTGAAGGTCCCCACGCCCGGTACTTCCAGGTCATCCACCAGGTTGCCGGTGGGGAACATCGAACCACTGCCCCCCTCTTCTTCTGCCGCCGGGTCGAGGAATTCGACCTGGACTTCGGCAGCAGGAAAGGTCACGCCATCGAGTTCAAAATCGCCGGTTTCCTGCACTTCGCCGTTGGTGATCGGCACGTGGGCGATGATGCTCTTGCCTATGTTGGCCTGCCACACACGCACCACGGCAATGCCGTTCTGCGGAATGCGGCTAGCGTCCACCAGCGCGTTGCTGATGGCGAACGAACCGACAGCAGCCGACAGGTTGCCGCAGTTGCCGCTCCAGTCAACGAAAGGCTTGTCGATCGAGACCTGACCGAACAGATAGTCGACGTCGTGGTCGGCCTTGGTGCTTTTCGACAGGATCACGGTTTTGCTGGTACTGGAGGTGGCGCCACCCATGCCATCGATCTGCTTGTCGTACGGGTCGGGACTACCGATCACCCGCAACAGCAAGGCATCGCGCGCCGGGCCTGGAACCTGCGCCGCTGGCGGCAAGTCCTTGAGGCTGAAGAACACGCCTTTACTGGTGCCGCCACGCATGTAGGTGGCGGGTATTTTGATCTGAGGTGCGTGAGCCATGGTGCTCCTTCAAAGCAGACACGGGACTCAACATCCCGTGTCCGCACTTCGTGATTTAGACGGCGACTGCCGATTCAAGGAAGTCCTGGGCGAAGCGCTGCAGCACGCCGCCAGCTTCATAGATCGACACTTCTTCAGCGGTATCCAGGCGGCAGGTCACCGGCACATCAACGCGCTCGCCGTTCTTGCGATGGATCACCAGCGTCAGCTCGGCACGGGGTGTACGCTCGCCAATGACGTCGTAGGTTTCGCTGCCGTCGATGGCCAGCGTGTGACGGTCGGTGCCCGGTTTGAACTCCAGCGGCAACACGCCCATTCCCACCAGGTTGGTGCGGTGAATACGCTCGAAACCTTCGGCGGCAATCGCTTCGACACCGGCCAGGCGCACGCCCTTGGCGGCCCAGTCCCGAGAAGAACCCTGGCCGTAGTCGGCGCCGGCAATGATGATCAGCGGCTGCTTGCGCTCCATGTAGGTTTCGATCGCTTCCCACATGCGCATCACCTGGCCTTCCGGCTCAACGCGGGCCAGCGAACCTTGCTTGACCTTGCCGTTTTCCTGGACCATTTCGTTGAACAGTTTCGGGTTGGCGAAGGTCGCGCGCTGCGCGGTCAAATGGTCGCCGCGGTGAGTTGCGTAGGAGTTGAAGTCCTCTTCCGGCAAGCCCATTTTGGCCAGGTATTCACCCGCAGCACTGTCGAGCATGATCGCGTTCGACGGCGACAGGTGATCGGTAGTGATGTTGTCCGGCAGCACTGCCAACGGGCGCATGCCCTTGAGCGGACGGGCGCCGGCCAGCGCGCCTTCCCAATAGGGTGGCCGACGGATGTAGGTGCTCATCTCGCGCCAGTCGTACAGCGGCGTAACCTTGGGGCCTGTGTCTTCGTGGATGGCGAACATCGGGATGTAGACCTGGCGGAACTGCTCAGGCTTGACCGATGCCTTGACCACTGCGTCGATCTCTTCGTCGCTTGGCCAGATGTCTTTCAGGCGAATGTCATTGCCCTGCGCATCGAGTCCCAGCACATCTTTTTCGATGTCGAAACGGATGGTGCCGGCGATGGCGTAGGCGACCACCAGCGGCGGCGAAGCGAGGAACGCGTTCTTCGCGTAAGGGTGAATCCGCCCGTCGAAGTTGCGGTTACCCGACAGCACGGCAGTGGCGTACAGGTCGCGGTCGATGATCTCTTGCTGGATCAACGGGTCCAGCGCACCGGACATGCCGTTGCAGGTGGTGCAGGCAAAGGCGACGACGCCGAAACCCAGCTGTTCCAGTTCATCGGTCAGGCCGGCTTCGTCGAGGTACAACGCGACGGTTTTCGAACCCGGTGCCAGGGACGATTTGACCCATGGCTTGCGGGTCAACCCCAGCTTGTTCGCGTTGCGGGCCAGCAGGCCGGCGGCGATCACGTTACGCGGGTTGCTGGTGTTGGTGCAGCTGGTGATGGCCGCGATGATCACGGCACCGTCCGGCATCTGGCCGGGCACGTCGTCCCAGTGGCCGGAAATGCCCTGGGCCGCCAGGTCGGACGTGGCGACACGGGCGTGGGGGTTGCTTGGGCCGGCCATGTTGCGCACGACTGACGACAGGTCGAAGCTCAGGCCGCGCTCGTATTGCGCGTCCTTGAGGCTAGCGGCCCACAAGCCGGTGGTCTTGGCGTAGTTCTCGACCAGTTGCACCTGCTCGTCTTCGCGACCGGTGAGTTTCAGGTAGTCGATGGTCTGCTGGTCGATATAGAACATCGCCGCAGTGGCGCCGTATTCCGGGGCCATGTTGGAGATGGTAGCCCGGTCGCCGAGGGTCAGCCTGGAAGCGCCTTCGCCGAAAAATTCCAGCCATGCACCGACCACTTTCTGCTTGCGCAGGAACTCGGTCAGCGCCAGCACCATGTCGGTGGCGGTGATACCCGGTTGCAGCTTGCCGGTGAGCTCGACGCCGACGCTTTCTGGCAGGCGCATCCACGATGCGCGGCCGAGCATGACGCTTTCCGCTTCCAGGCCACCGACGCCAATGGCGATCACGCCCAGCGCATCGACATGCGGGGTGTGGCTGTCGGTGCCGACGCAGGTATCGGGGAACGCCACGCCGTCGCGCACCTGAATCACTGGAGACATTTTCTCCAGGTTTATCTGGTGCATGATGCCGTTGCCTGGCGGGATTACATCAACGTTCTTGAAGGCTTTTTTGGTCCAGTTGATGAAGTGGAAACGGTCTTCGTTGCGACGGTCTTCGATGGCGCGGTTCTTCTCGAACGCCTCTGGATCGAAGCCACCGCGCTCGACGGCCAGGGAGTGGTCGACGATCAGTTGAGTCGGCACCACCGGGTTCACTTGCGCCGGGTCACCGCCTTGCAGGGCAATGGCGTCGCGCAGGCCGGCGAGGTCGACCAGCGCGGTCTGGCCGAGAATGTCGTGGCACACCACCCGGGCCGGAAACCACGGGAAGTCGAGGTCGCGTTTGCGCTCGATGAATTGCTTGAGGGATTCGGTGAGCGTGGCCGGGTCGCAGCGACGCACCAGGTTTTCCGCGAGGACGCGGGAGGTGTATGGCAGGGTGTCGTAGGCACCCGGCTGGATGGCTTCGACAGCCGCGCGGACGTCGAAGTAATCCAGATGGCTGCCGGGCAGCGGTTTGCGAAATTCAGTGTTCATCGTCAGGACTCGGTCACGGTGTGTTCAAAAGGTGGGGCCTAGTACCGGGCTTGAATTCACCACACTCCAGTGTAGGAGCGAGCTTGCTCGCTCCTACAGGGATCTGCGTTACATTCAGATCCCGGTGTAGCTCCCACCATTCAGCGTTGTTCGATTGGCACGAACTTGCGCTGTTCGACGCCGGTGTACTCGGCGCTCGGGCGGATGATGCGGTTGTTGGCGCGCTGTTCGAACACATGCGCCGCCCAGCCGGTCAGGCGCGAGCAGACGAAGATCGGCGTGAACAACTTGGTCGGGATGCCCATGAAGTGGTACGTCGACGCATGGTAGAAATCGGCGTTGGGGAACAGTTTTTTCTGCTCCCACATGGTCTTGTCGATCGCTTCGGACACCGGGAACAACACAGTGTCGCCCACTTCTTCAGCGAGCTTTTTCGACCAGCCCTTGATCACCTCGTTGCGCGGATCATTGTCCTTATAGATCGCGTGACCGAAGCCCATGATCTTGTCCTTGCGCTCGAGCATGCCAAGAGTGCCCTTGATCGCCTCTTGCGGCGACGAGAAACGCTCGATCATTTCCATCGCCGCTTCGTTGGCGCCGCCGTGCAGGGGGCCACGCAGCGAGCCGATGGCAGCGGTGATGCACGAGTACAGGTCGGACAGGGTCGAAGCACACACGCGCGCGGTGAAGGTCGAGGCGTTGAACTCATGTTCCGCGTAGAGGATCAGCGAAACGTTCATCACCTTGACGTGCAACTCGCTCGGTTTCTTGTCATGCAGCAGGTGCAGGAAGTGACCACCGATGGATTGTTCGTCGCTCACGCAATTGATGCGCTTACCGTCGTGGCTATAGCGATACCAGTAGCACATGATCGCCGGGAAAGCGGCCAGCAGGCGGTCGGTCTTGTCATGCTGCTCGGAAAAGTCGTTCTCCGGTTCCAGGTTGCCCAGGAATGAGCAACCGGTGCGCATCACGTCCATCGGGTGAGCGCTGGCGGGGATGCGTTCCAGCACTTCTTTGAGCGCTTGCGGCAGGTCGCGCAGCTTGCCGAGCTTGTCTTGGTAAGCGCAAAGTTGCGCCTGGGTCGGCAGTTCGCCGTACAGCAGCAGGTACGCCACTTCTTCAAATTGTGCGTCTGCCGCCAGTTCGCGAACGTCGTAGCCGCGATAAGTCAGGCCTGCGCCCGACTGGCCCACGGTGGACAGTGCGGTTTGCCCGGCAACCTGACCACGGAGCCCGGCGCCACTGAGTACTTTTGCTTCGGCCATTGCTGTCTCCAATATTCTTGAATTTGTCTGGGAAACTTGTAGGAGCCAGCTTGCTCGCGAAAAACGTTCAATCGCCGCGGGGCATCAGGTTTCCCGCGTTATCGTTGGCGACCATCGCGAGCAAGCTCGCTCCTACAGGGGGATTGCTTTATTTCTTTGCGGCGAACAACGCATCAAGCTTCTGCTCGAACGTGTGGTAGTCGATGCGATCGTAAAGCTCCATGCGAGTCTGCATGGTGTCGATGACGTTCTGCTGAGTGCCGTCGCGGCGGATCGCGGTGTAAACGTTTTCCGCCGCCTTGTTCATGGCGCGGAAGGCCGACAGCGGGTACAGCACCAGGGACACGTCGGCGCCTGCCAACTGCTCGGTGGTGTACAGCGGGGTCGCGCCGAATTCGGTGATGTTGGCCAGGATCGGCGCTTTCACGCGGTTGGCGAACAGCTTGTACATGTCCAGCTCGGTGATGGCTTCCGGGAAAATCATGTCGGCGCCGGCCTCGATGCACGCTGCGGCACGATCCAGGGCAGATTCCAGCCCCTCTACTGCGAGGGCGTCGGTGCGGGCCATGATCACAAAACTGTCATCGGTACGCGCGTCCACCGCGGCCTTGATCCGGTCGACCATTTCCTGCAACGACACGATCTCTTTATTAGGGCGGTGACCGCAGCGCTTGGCGCCGACCTGGTCTTCGATATGAATCGCGGCTGCGCCAAACTTGATCATCGACTTCACAGTACGCGCGACGTTGAAAGCCGAGGAACCGAATCCAGTGTCCACGTCTACCAGCAGCGGCAGGTCGCAGACATCGGTAATGCGTCGTACGTCGGTCAGCACGTCATCCAGGCTGGTGATACCCAGGTCAGGCACGCCGAGGGAGCCTGCCGCTACCCCGCCACCAGAGAGGTAGATGGCCTTGAAACCGGCGCGCTTAGCCAGCAATGCATGGTTGGCGTTGATCGCGCCAACGACTTGCAACGGATGCTCGCTGGCGACCGCATCGCGGAAACGCTGGCCTGGAGTGTTCTTGTTGGAACTCATGACTCACCTCGTTCAGTGGCTGTCGGATTAGCACCGTCCTGGTAGTGACGGGCGATATTGCGTTTGGAGGCGCCGATATGGCGGCGCATCAACAACTCGGCCAGTTCACCGTCACGGTCGGCGATGGCATCGAGAATTCGGTGGTGTTCGGCGAAAGCCTGGTGCGGGCGATTGGGCGTGGTGGAAAACTTCATGCGGTACATGCGCACCAGTTGATACAACTCGCCGCAGAGCATCTGGGTCAGAGTACGGTTGCCGCTGCCCTGGATGATCCGGTAATGGAAATCGAAGTCGCCTTCCTGCTGGTAGTAACCGATGCCGGCCTGGAACGCCTCGTCGCGTTCATGGGTTTCGAGCACCCGGCGCAGCTCGTCGATTTCTTCCAGGGTCATGCGCTCGGCCGCCAGGCGGCAGGCCATACCTTCGAGGGACTCGCGAATTTCGTAGAGTTCCAGCAGTTCGGCGTGATTGAGCGATACCACTCGAGCCCCGACATGCGGCACGCGCACCAGCAGGCGCTGACCTTCCAGACGATGGATCGCCTCGCGCAGCGGCCCGCGGCTGATGCCATAGGTGCGCGCCAGCTCCGGTTCGGAAATTTTGCTGCCCGGGGCGATCTCACCTTTGACGATGGCCGCCTGGATTCTCCGGAAGACGTTCTCGGACAAAGTTTCCGTATCGTCCTGCGCAATGACCAGGCGATCGAGTTGATCCAGCATATTGTCGACACCTTTAAATCCAATACGGCAAAAACTAGCGAAAACGGCACGCGCAGTCAAAGGAAATATGGATATTGTCGACAATCGTCTAATAACCACTTGTAACCTGCCAACGCGACACTAAAGGTTATAGCCCCCTGCCAGCGGTGGCGCCATAAAACCACCGTGCTAGAATGCCGCCCGCATTTGTTTGTGACATCTGCACTGCCTGTCATCAAATGATGGTGGCCTACGAGGGAGCTTGCGCAGCAATGCCAGGGCCTTGAATCAATACACGGACCGCTGCGCCCCAGGACTTATGAGACTCAAGCCCTATTCCACCTTCCTTTATCTCCTTTGCCTGCCCGGCGTCGCTGTGGCGGGGGAAAAGACCGTTTACGGCCTCAACGAATATGCGTCCCTCAATGGCATCAACCTCGAAGTCGCGGCCAAACTCGACACGGGCGCGAAAACCGCCTCGTTGAGCGCCCGGGATATCAAGCGCTTCAAACGCAATGGCGAATCCTGGGTACGCTTCTACCTGGCCATCGACACCGCGCACTCGCACCCGATCGAACGACCGCTGGCCCGCGTCAGCAAGATCAAGCGACGCGCCGGCGACTACGATCCCGATGAGGGCAAAAAATACACCGCCCGTCCGGTGATCGAGCTGGATATCTGCATGGGTTCGGCTTTACGCAGCATCGAGGTGAACCTAACCGACCGCAGCGCTTTCCAATTCCCGCTCCTGATCGGCTCCGAAGCACTGAAACGCTTCGACGCGCTGGTCGATCCCAGTCTTAAATACGCTGCTGGCAAACCCGCCTGCGCCACCGACGCACATACCGCAGAGTAATTCCAATGCGCGCTCTTACACTCCACCTGAGAATCCTGATCGCCATCCTGGTGGTGCTGGGCATTTCAGTTACGGCCTATCAGATTTTCGTACTCGGCATTCCCGTGTCCGAAGACGCTACCGACGACTTGTGGAACATCGACGCCAAGGTCGAGTTCGTCGCCAGCGCCAAGGATCCGGTCAAGGTCCAGATGTTCGTGCCACCGCTGAGCCGCGACTATGTCAGCCTCAACGAGAGCTTCATCTCCAATAACTATGGCGTGGCGGTCAATCGAGTCGACGGCAACCGCAAGGTCACCTGGTCTGCGCGGCGAGCCAAGGGCAAGCAGACGCTGTACTACCGCCTGGTGCTGACCAAGCGCTACACGGGCGAGAAGGCCAAGATCAAGGGCCCGACCTTCCGCGACAGCATCGTCGTCGAAGGCCCGGAAAAAATCGCCGTCGAAGCCCTGCTCGCGCCGATTCGCCAGCACTCGGCCGACGTCGAGACCTTTATTGGCGAGGCGATCAAGCGAGTCAACAATCTCAACGACGACAACGTGAAATTGCTCCTGGGCGGCGATCCGTCCACCGCCCACAAGGCGCGGATCGTCGAACTGCTGCTGTCCATCGCCCACGTGCCGATGGAGAAGGTCCACACCATTCGCATGGTGGCCGACCAGCCGCAAGTGCCCGAACTGTGGCTGCGCAGCTTCAACGGTACCGACTGGCTGTATTTCAACCCGGAAACCGGCGAGCAGGGCCTGCCAACCGACCGCCTGCTGTGGTGGACCGGCGATGAAAACCTGATCACCGTCGAAGGTGGCAAGAAAGCCAATGTGACCTTCAGCCTGAACAACAGCGAAATGAACGCCATTCGCCTGGCCAAGCTGACGGATGAAAATACCGACGCCAACTTCCTCGAGTATTCGCTGTATGGCCTGCCGCTGCAGACCCAGCAGACCTTCATGATCATGGTGATGATCCCGATCGGCGTGCTGGTGATCCTGATCCTGCGCAACCTGATCGGCATCCAGACCCTCGGTACCTTCACCCCGGTACTGATCGCCCTCGCCTTCCGGGAAACCCAACTGGGCTTCGGCATCGTGCTGTTCACCATCATCACGGCGCTGGGGCTGTCACTGCGTTCCTACCTGGAACACCTGAAGCTGCAGATGCTGCCAAGGTTGTCAGTGGTGCTGACGTTCGTGGTGGTACTGATTGCGGCAATCAGCCTGTTCAGCCACAAGCTCGGCCTGGAACGCGGACTGTCCGTTGCGCTGTTCCCGATGGTGATTCTGACCATGACCATCGAACGCCTGTCGATCACCTGGGAAGAACGCGGTGGTGGCCACGCCATGAAAGTAGCGGTCGGCACCCTATTCGCCGCATCGCTGGCGCACCTGATCATGAGCGTGCCGGAACTGGTGTACTTCGTGTTCACTTTCCCGGCGATCCTGCTGATTCTGGTGGGTTTCATGCTGGCCATGGGTCGCTATCGCGGCTACCGCCTGACCGAACTGGTGCGCTTCAAAGCGTTCCTGAAGAAGGCTGATACCTGATGCTCGGTTTATGGAAGACCTGGAAGGCCCTGGAAGCCCGGGGCATCATGGGCATCAATCGGCGCAACGCGGACTACGTGCTCAAGTACAACAAGCGCAGCCTGTACCCGATCGTCGATGACAAGATCATCACCAAGGAGCGCGCCATCGCCGCCGGCATCCATGTGCCGGAACTGTATGGGGTGATCTCCACCGAGAAGGAAATCGAAAAGCTCGATGAGATCATCGGCGGACATACCGATTTCGTGGTCAAACCGGCCCAAGGCGCCGGCGGTGACGGCATTATCGTGATCGCTGACCGCTTCGAGGGACGCTATCGCACGGTGTCCGGGAAGATCATCAGCCATGAGGAAATCGAGCACCATGTCTCCAGCATCCTCACTGGCCTGTACTCCCTGGGCGGTCACCGCGACCGCGCCCTGATCGAGTACCGGGTGATCCCGGACCAGATCTTCAAGAGCATCAGTTATGAAGGCGTACCGGACATCCGCATCATCGTTCTGATGGGCTACCCGGTCATGGCCATGCTGCGCCTGCCGACTCGCCAGTCCGGCGGCAAGGCCAACCTGCACCAGGGCGCCATTGGCGTGGGGGTCGACCTTGCCACAGGCCTGACATTGCGCGGCACCTGGCTGAACAACATCATCGCCAAGCACCCCGACACCACCAATGCGGTCGATGGCGTGCAACTGCCCTACTGGGACGGGTTCATGACACTCGCCGCCGGCTGTTATGAGCTGTGCGGGCTGGGTTACATCGGAGTGGACATGGTGCTCGACCAGGAAAAAGGCCCGCTGATTCTCGAACTCAATGCCCGGCCCGGCCTGAACATCCAGATCGCTAACGATTGCGGGCTGACGTTGCGCACCCATGCGGTCGAGGCGCGGCTGGAAGAGTTGAAGGCCCGCGGCGTAACCGAGACGGTCGAAGAGCGTGTGGCATTTGTGCAGGAAATGTTCGGGCATATTCCGCCGGTGGAAGGCTGACCGCCTCCCCTGCAGGAGCGAGCTCGCTCGCGATTTTCGTCAACGATAACGTTGGCAGCTTGAATGAACACGGCGTTAAGCAGTTTCTCGCGAGCAAGCTCGCTCCTACAGGGATGTCCCCGCGTGCTGGCGAAGACTGACTGGGCGTTACCCAAGCGCCTGATGGTGTCTCAAGTTGCCTCTTCCCGACTGCCCTCTAGGAGCAATCCGCCCAGAGGACTACAATCGCCACCCCGCTCGATGGCTGATTTGCCCCGCCCATGCTGACCTGTTCCGTACACCCGCTGCCCTATCGCGCCAACCCCGCCGACTATTTCGCGGCCATTCGCCATGCCCCTGGAGCCGTGCTGCTGGACAGCGGCCGGCCTATCGCTGATCGAGGTCGCCATGACCTGCTCAGCGCCTGGCCGCTGGAGCAACTGGCGGTGCTGCCTGACGAAAGTGGCAGTGATTTCCTGCAACGCCTGCGTGACAACCTGACTCGCCTGGGTGAAGCCTCAATACCGCTCGACCTGCCTTTTGCCGGCGGCCTGATCGGTTATTTGAGCTATGACTTCGGCCGCCATCTGGAGCACCTGCCGAGCTTGGCCAGGGACGATCTGCATCTGCCGGACGCACGCTTCGGGCTGTATGCCTGGGCATTGATCAGCGACCATCAGTTGGCCACCAGCCAACTGGTATTTCATCCGACAATGGCCCATAGCGAGCGCCAGCGGCTGATCGAACTGTTCAGTCGAACTGCCAGCGAAGAAATCGAGCCGTTCCGGCTGACCGCGCCGATGAGCGCAGACCTGAGCGCCGATGAATATCGCCAGGCGCTGGAACGCATCCAGCGGTACATCCAGGCGGGTGATTGCTATCAAGTCAACTTCGCCCAGCGTTTCCGTGCCGAATGCCAGGGAGATCCCTGGGCGGCCTATTGCGCGCTGAGAGCGGCATGCCCGACGCCATTTTCCGGCTTCCAGAGCCTGCCTGATGGCGGCGCGGTGCTAAGCCTGTCACCCGAGCGCTTCGTCAAGGTCAGCCAGGGCCTGGTTGAAACCCGCCCGATCAAAGGCACCCGCCCCCGCGGCCAGACCGAAGCTGAAGATGCAGCAAACGCCGCCGAACTGCTGGCCAGCCCCAAGGATCGCGCTGAAAACCTGATGATCGTCGATTTGCTGCGCAACGACCTAGGCCGCACTTGCCGCATCGGTTCGGTGCGGGTGCCGGAACTGTTCAGCCTGGAAAGCTACCCGAACGTGCACCATCTGGTCAGTAGTGTCACCGGACAACTGGCGTCAGACCGGGACGCCCTGGACTTGCTTGCCGGCAGCTTCCCTGGTGGATCGATTACCGGCGCTCCAAAAATCCGCGCAATGCAGATCATTGACGAATTGGAACCAACCCGGCGGGGTTTGTATTGCGGTTCGCTGCTGTATCTGGACGTGCGCGGCGAGATGGACAGCTCCATCGCTATTCGCAGCTTGCTGGTCAAGGATGGGCAGGTGTGCTGCTGGGGTGGCGGCGGGATCGTTGCGGATTCACAGTGGCAGGCCGAGTATGCAGAGTCGATTACCAAGGTGAAGGTGCTGCTCGATACCCTGCAAAACCTCTAAAAGCATCGCGGGCTTGCCCGCGATCGCTTCCGAACAGTCGACTACAGGCTCAACGCCCGATTCGAAGCCTTGATGAACTCCTGCTTCAACGCCTCAAAAGTATGCACCGCCGGGAACTGCGGGAACTCACGAATCACATTGTCCGGCGCATGGAACAGGATCCCCGCATCGGCCTCGCCCAGCATCGTCGTGTCGTTGTAAGAATCTCCCGCCGCGATCACGCGATAATAGAGGCCCTTGAAAGCCAGGACCGACTGGCGCTTGGGATCTCTCTGCCGCAACTGATAGTTCGTCACTCGACCGGCGTCATCGGTAATCAACCGATGGCACAGCAGCGTGGGAAACCCCAGTTGACGCATGAGTGGCTGGGAAAACTCGTAGAACGTATCCGACAGGATCACTACCTGAAAGCGTTCACGCAGCCAATTGACGAAATCCACCGCGCCGTCCAGAGGCTTCAACGTGGCGATCACTTCCTGAATATCGGACAGTTTCAGGCCGTGCTCGTCGAGAATTCGCAGGCGCTGCTTCATCAGCACGTCGTAGTCGGGAATGTCCCGAGTGGTGGCCTTGAGGGATTCGATCCCGGTTTTTTCGGCAAAGGCGATCCAGATTTCCGGAACCAGTACCCCTTCAAGATCCAGGCATGCAATTTCCACAAGACACTCCCATTTGTAGTGATTATTGAGTCGACCAAGCAAAAAGACTGCCGAACTCTAACCACTCGAACGGGCCTGTGCAACGCACAGGGCGCGCCAGCGCTTGTCGGATTTTGTTACCATCAGCCCTATCTAGAGCGCCCAGCGCCACCGACCTGTAGGAAGCCGCCCTGATGAGCCCATCGTTCGATGTCGTAGAACTCGCCACGACATATGCCAATAAATCTGCCCAAGACATCCTCAAACTCGCGTTTGCCGAGTTTGGCGATGACCTGTGGATATCCTTCAGCGGCGCCGAAGACGTGGTGCTCGTGGACATGGCCTGGAAGCTGAACAAGAACGTCAAGGTGTTCAGCCTCGACACCGGCCGCCTGCATCCCGAGACCTACCGCTTCATCGATCAGGTGCGCGAGCACTACAAGATCGAAATCGAACTCGTGTCGCCGGACTACACGAAACTTGAACCCTTCGTGAAGGAAAAGGGCCTGTTCAGTTTCTATAAGGATGGCCATGGCGAATGCTGTGGCATCCGCAAGATCGAACCGCTGCGGCGCAAACTGTCCGGCGTCCGTGCCTGGGCGACCGGCCAGCGGCGCGACCAGAGCCCGGGCACGCGCAGCGCCGTGGCCGTGATGGAAATCGACACTGCGTTCTCCACCCCGGAACGCACCTTGTACAAGTTCAACCCGTTGGCGCAGATGACCAGCGAAGAGATCTGGGGTTACATCCGCATGCTCGAACTGCCGTTCAACAGCTTGCACGAGCGTGGTTTCATCAGCATTGGCTGCGAGCCCTGCACCCGCCCGGTGCTACCGAACCAGCATGAGCGTGAAGGTCGTTGGTGGTGGGAAGAGGCAACGCAGAAGGAATGCGGGCTGCATGCGGGGAATATCATCGGCAAGTCCAAGGCCTGATTCTGGTTCTGGATCGCACCTGCACTGCAGCGAGCTTGCTCCGGGCGGCGTTCCGCAGATGGTCGTTAACGATAACGCGGGAAGCCTGACTCCCGGTAGCGCCCTCAGGTTCATCGCGAGCAAGCTCGCGCCTACAAGGAACGCCATCTTCATATGATGTGTACACAAAACTGTCACCATCGGTGCCATTTTTGTGTGCACTTTTCATTTGAACGCCCCGTAAAGTTACAGCTACCACCCCGACTCCCTCAGTCGACCTGCTCGCCAGGCCCGCCCGAAAAAATAAATAGCTGATCAAATGGTCAATTTATTTAGGCGGTTTATCAACGAGCTACCTACAACGGATAACTAAAAGAAATTAGAAGCCTTTTTCATAGATCGCTCTCTGGCACAAATCTCGCTTAAGTGCATACATGTTTTGTATACAACACAACCCAAAACATACCCGCACTTTAGATCCGCAAGCCTGAAGCGCTCTATCCCGTACAGGCTGCAGATGCCCCGAAACCAATGATGTTGGCTGTTCGCGACGAAGATTTGTCGAGCCCCTGCTCAAGCACAGTCATCGCAGCGCCAAGCTTCAGGAGCCTGCCGGAATGCGTACTAGCCTCTCCAATAACAAGATTACGCTGGAGCTACACGTCCCTCCCACTTCCCTTGATCAACCCTCGCACGGTCCCGTCGTACTGAGCCCGCGCCTGCACAACAAGGACCTGGCGCCGACCAAGGCCGAAGGTCGGCGCTGGGGATCGGCGCCGCGCTGGTGTACTGCTTCATGAACCTGTCCGGCTACATGGGCCAGAAAACCGGTGTGCCGTTTCCCAGGCGGCGCCTTGTGGCTGGCCATCTACGGCACGCTGATCCTCAATTTCTGCGATTTCGCCCGCTCTTCGCCATGCCGCAAGACCATCAAGGTCGGCAATTTCTGGGGGCTGCCGGTGAACATACTGATATTCGCGGCCATCACCGTGCTGCTGTGCGGCGCGCAATTCCAGATCAATAGCCGAATCATTGAAAGCCCCACCGAGATCATTGCCTCGATCCCCAACACCTTTTTCCTGGCTGATCGGTGCAGGGATTGCAGGGATGCTCTAACTGATCATTGCCCAGCGTGAGCCTCATTGCGCTGACGTCAGCGGCGAATCCATCGCGGTCGACAACGCCAGTCACTACCCCTTGGCGGCCCGGCCACTTCGGGCCGCAGAACCACCCGCTATAAGGACTTCCCATGCGAATTCTCGTGGTCAACGTCAACACCACCGAGTCCATCACCCAGGCAATTGCCCGCTCGGCCCAGGCAGTCGCCGCCCCAGGCACCGAAATCATTGGCCTGACTCCCCACTTCGGCGCCGAGTCCGTGGAGGGCAACTTCGAAAGTTACCTGGCGGCCATTGCCGTGATGGACCGGGTGATGTCTTACGATCAGCCTTTCGACGCGGTGATCCAGGCCGGCTACGGCGAGCACGGCCGCGAAGGGCTGCAGGAGCTACTTAACGTGCCGGTGGTGGACATCACCGATGCGGCCGCCAGCACCGCGATGTTTTTGGGCCATGCCTACTCGGTGGTCACTACTCTGGACCGCACCGTGCCGCTGATTGAGGACAGATTAAAACTCTCCGGCCTGTGGGACCGCTGCGCCTCCGTGCGGGCCAGTGGCCTGGCGGTACTGGAACTGGAGTCGGATCCCCAGCGTGCGCTGCAAGCCATCGTGCGCCAGGCGGAATTGGCGGTGCTTGAAGACAAGGCCGAGGTGATTTGCCTGGGTTGCGGCGGCATGGCCGGCCTGGACGAGCAAATCCGCCAGCGCACCGGCGTGCCGGTAGTGGATGGCGTGACAGCGGCGGTCACCATTGCCGAGTCACTGGTGCGACTAGGGTTGTCGACCTCCAAGGTACGCACCTATGCGACGCCGCGGCCGAAGAAAATCATTGGTTGGCCGGGGCGGTTGGGTCGGTAGACCGCGTGATCGTTCTTCGCGAGCAAGCCTTGCTCAGATAGCACTGAACCTCTGCCCCAACCCCTGCTCGGCAAACTGCTCAATCACAAAATCCACAAACGCCCGGGTCTTGCCGGGCAGCAACTTATGCTCAGCGTAATAGATGGAAATGTTGCCATCGTCGACATACCAATCCGGCAACACCCGCTGCAAGTTCCCAGCCTCCAGATACCCCGCCGCAAAAGGCATGCTGACCAGGGCGATACCCAACCCTTGAGCCGCCGTGGCACAGGCCGCTTCGGAATCGCTCATGGTCATGCGCGCCTTGAGCACCAGCGGGCTGTGTTGCCGGGTGCGACTGGTCAACTGCCAGGAACGCACGCGACCGGTTTGCGGCGAACGGATCAGGATACCGTCGTGGCTGCCAAGGTCCTCGGGTTCCAGGACCGGCGCGCGGTTCGCCAGGTAATCAGCCGAGGCCACCAGTACCCGATGCGCCGGTGTCAGCTTGCGAGCGACCACGCCCTGGGGCAGTTCAAACCCCCCACCAATTGCCGCGTCAAACCCTTGGGCAATCAGATCGACCTGACGGTTATCGAAATGCCAGTCAGGGTTGATCGCCGGGAACCGCCGCAGAAACTCGCCAAGCATGGGCACCACGTACAACCGACCGAACATCGTACCCATGCTGACCTTCAGCGTCCCCGCCGGAAGTCCCTGCGCGCTGGCCAGGTTGGCCACGGCATTCTGGATGGTGTGCAGGCTGGAGCTGACTTCACCTAGAAACAACTGGCCGGCCTCGGTCAAAGTAAGGCTGCGCGTACTGCGCTGGAACAAGCGCACGCCCAGGCGCGCCTCTAACTTGGCGACGCTCTTGCCGACTGCGGCCGGCGTCAGGCTCAGGCGCCGTGCGGCTTCGGCAAAGCTGCCGACTTCGGCACTGCGGACGAAGCATTCGATACTGCTGAAGGTTTCCATAAGAACCATTATAAACTTCTGGTTTACACAGACTATCGTAATTGCCGTCTACTCAGCCGCTCATCCCGAACCGATACTAGGCTCCATCAACCGGGACATCTCGCCCCGGCGACTTTGGAGACAGACATGAATACTCAGAACCTCAGCGGCAAAGTGGCTTTGATTCAAGGCGGGTCCCGCGGCATTGGTGCAGCCATCGTCAAACGCCTGGCCGCTGAAGGCGCAGCTGTTGCCTTCACCTACGTAAGCTCCGCGGAAAAAGCCGAAGCATTGCAGAACAGCATTACGGCCAATGGCGGCAAAGCGCTGGCCATCAAGGCCGACAGCGCCGATGCCGAGGCCATCCGCAACGCCGTCACGGCCACCGTCGAAGCCTTCGGCGCCCTGGATATCCTGGTGAACAATGCGGGTGTGCTGGCGGTTGCGCCGCTGGAAGACTTCAAGCTCGAAGACTTCGACCAGACCCTGGCCATCAACGTGCGCAGCGTGTTCATTGCAACACAGGCCGCCGCCAGGCACATGTCCGAGGGCGGTCGCATCATCAACATCGGCAGCACCAACGCCGATCGCATGCCCTTCGCCGGTGGCGGCCCCTACGCCATGAGCAAGTCGGCGCTGGTCGGCCTGACCAAAGGCCTGGCACGCGACCTCGGCCCGCGCGGGATCACCATCAACAACGTGCAGCCAGGCCCGGTCGACACTGACATGAACCCTGCCGCGGGTGACTTTGCCGACAGCCTGATCCCGCTGATGGCAGTAGGTCGTTACGGTCACGCCGATGAAATAGCCAGCTTCGTGGCGTACCTGGTGGGCCCTGAAGCAGGCTATATCACAGGCGCCAGTCTGACCATCGACGGCGGTTTCGGCGCCTGATGGTGTAAAGACATGCAAGAAAAAGCCGGCAACCCTGATCAGGTGGCCGGCTTTTTCATGGGTGCTGATTTACGCCCATTCCAACGTCGGCAAACCGCAGGCACTTGGCTTGAACGCCTTCAGAGTGCGAAGAATCCCGTCGGCATGTGCGTACTTTTCATCTGCCATCGCCGCATCCGGGATGGCAATTGCCGTCATGCCAGCCGCCTTCGCAGCCGTGACGCCAAAGGGCGAATCCTCGAACACCAGGCAGTCGGCCGGATCGACACCCAGACGCCGCGCGGCGGTAAGAAAGATGTCCGGCGCCGGTTTGGCCGCGCCCACTTCCGGATCATCAGCTGTGACGATGAAATCGAATAAATCAAACCAGTCCCGGTGCAGCGTGGTTTTCTGACCGAACGACTGACGTGAAGAACTGGTGCCTACCGCGATGGGGATATTGTTCGCCTTCAAGTGCCGCACCAGTTCCTGGGCGCCCGGCATCGCCAGCGCGTGTGGAAACCGCTCACGCATCAGCGGTTCGCGAATCACTAGGAACTCTTCTGCGGAGATCGGCAAGTCCAGTGCCTCGACCACGTAACGCGCCAGGTCATTGGCGCCGCGGCCGATAATGTTCTGCTTGATGCTCCAGTCGAAAACCCGGCCATAGCGCTGGGCGATTATCGACGTGACTTCGGTGTAGATGCCCTCGGTGTCCAGCAACAAGCCGTCCATATCGAAAATCACGGCCTTGATCGGGCCGAACTCGTTCAGCGGTGCATTCATCGCATCTGATCCGTTTTCAATAACATGAGGGACCCGCACGTTATCACCGATTCCGCGCTTGATTAAAGGGTTCAGCAGGATATCGATACCGGGCGGGCAAGAGACGTTGCAACACAATTGTCAATATCTAATGACCTTTCCCACACCCCGCGCAGCCTTTCCCTACTTTTTTCCAGCCGAATCCCACGCACAGTCTGGCGAATTATTCAGATACGCATGAGGGGCTGCGAATGTTAGAACCTGAAAAGGTGTGGGCTTTGACCAACGGCATCGGCCTGCCGGGCGGTTTGGCCCCGGGTGCCGCGTTGCTGACGCTGACCGACTGTTCGTTGCAGGGCATTCTGCCGTTCGAGTTCATCCGCCACTATCGCATCGGTGCAGCGCACCTCGATTGCGGACTGGGTTTTGGCTGGAGTCATTGCCTTGCGCATCGACTCGATGTCGAAGCAGAGCAGGTCATCTGGACCGATGATGAAAACTGCCGTACGACATTTTCCCGTCCGACAATCCCGCGCCCACTTTCATGCAATAGCCTGCCCCGGCCGGCCATTTACCTGGGCGATGCGCTTGAGGAATGGATCATTGCGCTGCCGGGCCGTTTCCTGCATTTCCGCACGGGGCAATTGACCGCGATCAGTGACGCCTACGGCAATCGACTCACCCTGCAAAGGGACTGCGCTGGCAGGATTCAGCGCTTGGACAACGGTGCAGGACGCGCACTGTTACTGCGCTGGGATCGGCGGTATCTGGCTGCCGTTGAGTATCAGTGTCTTGATTCAGTCACCCCTCTGGATAAATCGTGGCGTACTGAACAGGTAGTGGTCAGCTATCGCCACGACGCCTGTCACCACCTGATCAGCGCGACCAACGCCGCCAATGAAAGCGAGCGCTACGACTACGACGAACAGCACCTCCTGCTTCAACGACAACTGGCCGGTGGGGCGAGTTTATTCTGGGAGTGGGAAAAGTCCGAGGAGGTTGTGCGATGCGTAAGGCACTGGGGAAGTTTCGCCCAGCTGGACAGGCGTTACCTCTGGGATGAGTACGGTGGAGTGACGGTAAAACACATCGATGGCAGCCAACGGATGTATCCGCCTGGCAGCCGGCCGGCGCAGCGGCAGACATCTGGGGACCACGGTTTCCTGCGCCCGCCTTCCCGTGCCGATGCAGGATGGAAATATCTGCGCAATGCCCAGGGCGATGTGATCCGGGCAACCGATCCCCAGGGCCATGTCACTCAGTTGCGCTACGACTCCAGAGGGCAACTGTCTTCTATCGAGTATCCCGACAACAGCCACCACAACTTCACCCATGACGCATTGGGGCAGTTACGAGAAGAAACGTTGCCTGATGGGAGCCAGCGATTATTTTCGTACGATGCGCTAGGGCGCCAGATCTCCTTGCACGATGAGAACGGCGGCGTAACCCGGTACCAATGGGACGCAGTCGGACGCCTCGTTCTGGTCACGCTGCCCTCCGGCGCCAATCGCGCGTTCTCTTGCAACGCCTATGGCATGCCCACCGCTGAGCGTTGTGAGCTGGGCCGGGTGACCCGGTTCGAATACGCCGATGACTTGCATCTGGTCAGCCGCCGGCTCAACTCCGATGGCTCGCAACTCAAGTATCGCCATGACCATCCACTGCTTTTGCTCACTGAAGTGCAGAACGAATTCGGCGAAAGATACCAACTGGACTACCTGCCTCACGGCCTGCTGCAAGAGGAAACCGCAATCGATGGGCGACGCATTGGGTATGTCTACGATCCCGCTGGGCACCTGTCGCAGAAAACCGAATTCGGCAATGACGGCTCGCAGTTAGTCACGCGATACCAACGCAACGAGGCGGGTCAATTGTTGGTCAAGACGCTGGCAGATGGTTCAACGGTCGAATACCAATACAACCCGCTCGGCCGCCTGGTAGGTGTCATCGACGACCATCAGCCACTGATATTTGAATATGACATGCAGGATCGCCTGATCGCCGAGCACCAGGGTGGCAACAGTTTGCGTTACCGCCATGACGCCTGCGGCAGACTCAATTACGTGCATTTGCCGGACGACAGCACACTCGACATTCATTACGCCAAGGGCGGAGCGCTGGCAGCCATCAATCTCAATGGCGCTCGACTGTCTACGCACCGCTTGGTTGCAGGACGCGAACTACAGCGCCAGCAAGGCTCGCTCAGCAGCACTTACGGCTACGACGATCAGGGCCGCTTGACATCCCATGCCCTCTCTCTCGGTGCGGCACCCTTCTACCGCCGCGATTTTTCTTACAGTGCCAACGGCAATCTTGAGCGCATCGCCGACAGCCGAAACGGCACACGAAATTATCAATATGACTATCTGGACCGCTTGATCCGCGTGCACCATTCCCGGGAACACCAGCCGGAGAGTTTCGTCCACGATCCGGCGGGCAATTTGCTGATGCTCGATCGTCCGGGACCGGTCACCCTCAAAACCCACCGCCTGCTCAAGCAAGGTAACCGCCATTACACTTACGACGCCTTCGGTAACCTGATCCGCAAATGCCGAGGCACCGCCCCGGTGCTGGTGACCGAATATCGCTATGACTGCCAGCACCGACTGGTCGGTATCACCCTGCCTTGTGGCGCCCAGGTGAGTTATCGCTATGACGCCTTTGGTCGCAGGATCAGCAAGACCGTCGACGGCAAGAGCACGGTGTTTATCTGGCAAGGCAACACACTCATCGCCGAAAGCAGCGAAGGGCACTACCGGGGTTACTTATACGAACCGGGCACCTTTCGCCCGCTGGCGATGCTCGACGGCAAGGGGCCAGACAACGCCCGCCCCTATTATTACCAACTCGACCACCTTGGCACACCGCAGGAACTCACGGATGCCAGCGGCCAGGTTGTCTGGGCCGCCCAGTACACCGCCTACGGCCGCCTCACCCGACTCAATCGGGACACGCATCGGATACTTGAGCAGCCATTGCGTTTTCAGGGGCAGTACTTCGACGCGGAGTCGGGCCTGCACTATAACCGGCATCGCTACTACAACCCGGATGTGGGTCGCTACCTGACCCCTGGTCACCTGGCACATGGATGGAACGGCTACCAATACCTGCACAACCCGACCGGCTGGGTTGCGCCATCAGGTTCTCAAGGATTGCCAAATGAAAAGGCCCGACGGAAGCCGGGCCAGATGGATGATGAAATATTTAGCTCGGTTCACCCGATGCATCAATACCGGCAATGTCCGGATCATCGGGACTGGCCTCTACATCCCCACGCTTCACATCATCCTTGGGCACCTGCTCGACCGCAGTGTCATCGTCGGGCGGTCGTTGATCCCGACGCAGGGAGTCCGTGGGTGAAGGCAATGGATATTCAGGCGTTTCATCGGGGCCGGATGCTTTGGGATCAGGATTCATGAGTCACCTCTCGACGGGCCTGTAAAGGCAGGCCCTGAAAATTCGATGACCCCGGTGGGACGTCAGTTCTACAAGAAAGACGATCGGTCGGTGGCTTATTGCTCGTCGTCGAGCCCTTCGTCGTCGGAATCGTGGAGCGGGACTGTCGCATCATCCATGAGCGATCCAGGGTCTTCATTACCGGGATCGTTGATAAACGGCAGTCCACTCGGACCTTTTTCTTCCTTGCCTTCTGTTTCAGGAGTCATGGGGAGTACCTCGCGCGGTGCTGGGATTGATCAACGATGTTTGTTCTTGTATTTGTTTTTATGCTTGTGCTTGTGATTGCCCTTGGAATGCGAACCACCGTTATCGGTACCCAGATTATTGCCAACAGCGCCACCGGCTGCGCCACCCAGCCCCGCGCCTATGGTCGAACCGGTCGAGCCGCCCAGGCTGTTACCGATTATCGAGCCACCTGCGGATCCCAAACCGCCACCCACCGCAGCTTCCGTGCGACTTCCCTTGGGCGCACCGACTGCACTACCCGCTGCCCCACCAACGCCTGCGCCGATGGCCGCACCAGTGCTGCCGCCCATTTGTTGACCTACGACATTTCCGAGCGCACCACCGAGGCCCCCGCCGACTGCGGCGGTGCCGTCGCCAGCCGCAAGCGCGCCGTGGCTGACCATCAGTCCCAATACCAATGCAGACCACGTCAAGCCTTGACGACGACAGTCGCCTGATTTGCTTTTGGATTTAGATGTCATGGTGCACCTCGCATGCGTTGGGGTTGTAATGGCTTTGAGCCTCTGCCGGGGGAAACGTTCATAAACGCAAAAGCCCGGCATTTAGCCGGGCTTTGTGTTGATCACCCAGGATCAGTGACGCTTGTGACCTTTACCAAGGTTGCTACCAACGCCGCCACCCAAAGCTCCGCCCAGGCCGGCGCCGATGGTGGAACCGGTCTTGCCGCCCAGGCTGTTACCGATCACCGACCCACCTGCAGCGCCCACACCACCGCCAATCGCGGCCTTGGTGCGGCTGCCTTTACGTGCGGCAAC
>NZ_JAKNRW010000021.1 GCF_023072615.1 Pseudomonas violetae | reverse complement strand
AAGGCGAGCACTTTGAAATCGTTGCGAACAGTGGGGATGTGCAGCGCAAAGTGCGCCGTATTGGCCGATCCGAACATACGCTTATCCTTAAGCAAAGAGGAAATGAAGCGCGACGTCCAAACCGTCCCTGGTCTGTTCACGCGAAATTGGTCGGCAATTTATCAACTGGGGGAAAAGATTTATGTAGGAAGGGTCTTTGAATGGAGTCAGATCTTTCTGCTTTGCAAACTCTTACGTCAATGAATGAGACAGGCGGTAAACATGATGTGGGGAGGGAGGGCACGCGACTACTTTGCCCACAGGTGTCACTTCCCGCAGGTCGCAGAAACGGATATGTACACCGCCAAAGAAAACTCTAGCGCATCAGACACGGCCGCTTGTTATCGAACTTCCACCCCGGAATCAGAAACTGCATCGCCACGCTGTCGTCCCGCGCCCCCAAGCCCATGCCGTTATAAAGCTCGTGAGCCCTGGCCAATTGATCCTCATCCAGCTCGACCCCCAGCCCCGGTTTCGTCGGCACCTGCACGCAGCCGCCGACGATTTGCAGGGGCGCTTTGGTCAAGCGCTGGCCGTCCTGCCAGATCCAGTGAGTGTCGATCGCCGTGATGTCGCCCGGGGCGGCGGCCGCGACGTGGGTGAACATCGCCAGGGAAATATCGAAGTGGTTGTTGGAGTGCGAGCCCCAGGTCAGGCCCCACTCATGGCACATCTGCGCTACCCGGACTGAGCCCTGCAGGGTCCAGAAGTGCGGGTCGGCGAGGGGGATGTCCACCGATTGCAACTGGAGCGCATGGCTTATCTCCCGCCAGTCGGTAGCGATCATATTGGTTGCGGTTTTCAAGCCCGTGGCGCGGCGAAATTCAGCCATCACTTCGCGGCCCGAGTAACCGTTCTCCGCTCCGCAGGGGTCCTCGGCGTAAGCAAGGACATGATGCTGATCCCGACACAGGCGAATCGCTTCTTTCAACGACCATGCGCCATTGGGGTCCAGGGTGATGCGTGCGTCAGGGAAGCGTTCGGCCAGGGCCGTCACGGCTTCGATTTCCTCATCCCCTGACAGCACGCCGCCCTTGAGCTTGAAGTCCTTGAACCCGTACCGCGCATGAGCGGCCTCGGCCAGGCGGACCACGGCGTCGGCGCTCATGGCTTTTTCGTGACGTACGCGGAACCAGTTGTTATCCGCGTCCGGTTCGCTGCGGTAGGCCAGGTCGGTTGCGGTGCGATCGCCCAGGTAAAACAGATACCCGAGCATCTTCACTTCATCGCGCTGCTGACCTTCGCCAAGCAGGGCGGCGACCGGCACTTCCAGATGCTGGCCGAGCAGGTCCAGCAGCGCGGCTTCCAGGCCGGTCACCGCGTGGATGGTTATGCGCAGGTCGAAGGTCTGCAAACCGCGACCGCCAGCATCGCGGTCGGCGAAAGCCTGGCGCACCTGATTGAGAATCTTCTGATAGGTGCCGATCGGGCTGCCCACCACCAGCGAGCGAGCGTCCTCCAGCGTCTGGCGAATACGCTCGCCACCGGGTACCTCGCCGACGCCGGTATGCCCGGCGTTGTCCTTGAGTATCACGATATTGCGCGTGAAAAACGGGCCATGGGCGCCGCTCAGATTGAGCAGCATGCCATCGTGACCGGCCACCGGAACCACTTGCATGCGGGTGATGATCGGGGCTTTTGCGCTGTCTTGTGCGTGCATTTTTTTATCCTTGTAAGCGTGTTCACACGGATCGTGTTCCATGTGGGCGCGGACGAAGCCGATGTGATTATTTTTATGCGGGGTATGGTGGGTGCTACTTGTTGATAGACATCATACAACTGATTTTTTTCAGTCTGCAAGGTACGCTGCCTAGATAAATGGCGATTATTTGCCTATTTTGCAGAGTTTCACACTCGGGTTTTCGGGTGAAAGAAGCCGTTTTAGCCTGTAATGTTGAGTGTTGTCATACAAGCTTGAGGGTCGACTCGAGAGATTCCTGACGTATGCAGTGCTACGATTGCTGCAATTCCGCTTTCGGATGAGCCCATGCAAGAAAATCTCGACGCGCCTGCCCGCAAGCGCACCCATAACCTGGCCCATGACCTGGTTGCCAAGCTGACCCAGAGCATCCTGTTGGGGCAGATGCAGCCGGGGGACAAGTTGCCGTCCGAGAACTCGATAGTGCAGGAGCACGGGGTCAGTCGCACGGTGGTGCGCGAGGCAATTTCCAAGCTGCAGGCCTCGGGTTACGTCGAGACACGCCACGGCATCGGCACCTTCGTGCTGGAGCGCGAAGCGCAGCAGGGCCTGCGATTGAATGTCGATACCGCACTGGGGGTGCGCAGCATCCTGGAATTGCGCATGGGCCTGGAAACCCAGGCCGCCGCATTGGCCGCCATTCGCCGGTCCGATCATCATCTGGCGCAAATGCGCGAAGCGCTGGACGATTACCAGCGTCTGCTGGCTAACAACGACAGCTGCGTCGAAGCCGACAGGCGCTTTCACCTGCTGATCGCCGAGGCCACCGGCAATGCCTGCTTCGGCGAAATCATGCAACACCTGGGCAGCGCGATGATCCCTCGCACCCGGGTTAACGCGGCCGAACGCGGCGCAGCGGATTTGAGCAAGCTGGGATTGCTGGCCAATCTCGAGCATGAGGCGATTCTCAACGCCATCAAGCGCCAGGACGCCGATGCGGCGCGTGCTGCCATGTGGCTGCACCTGACCAACAGCCGCGACCGCTTTCTCGCCGATCACCCTTGATCTCCATCTATGCTTTATCAACAAACGGATGGCACTCGCGCGAACCGTGGCGGACTAAGCATCAGGTCGCGCACTTGCGGCCTGCGGACTGACATGGATCGGACATGAACGAAAAGACGCTACAGAATAAATCGCTGGTCATATTGCTGTTCGTGGTTACCGCCGCCTTCATCTGGATCCTTCTACCATTTTACGGTGCAGTATTCTGGGCGGTGATTCTAGGGATTGTGTTTGCACCCTTGCAGCGCCGTCTGCAGTTGAAATTTGGCTGGCAGCGCAACTTGACCTCGCTATGCACCCTGAGTGTGTGTCTGGTGATCGCGATTTTGCCCGTGATCATCATCAGCGCTTTGCTGGTGCAGGAAGGCGCGGTGTTCTACAAGAGTGTCGAAAGCGGCGAGCTGGATATCGCGTCCTATGTGGCCCAGTTCAAGCACAGCCTGCCGACGTACTTCCAGCACTTGCTCGACCGCTTTGGAATGGGCGAGTTGAACGGCTTGCGGGAAAAGCTGGTGAAGAGCGCGATGACGGGCGGCAAGGTCCTGGCGTCCCAGGCCTTCAGCTTTGGCCAGGGTACGTTTGAGTTCGTCGTGAGTTTTTTTATCATGCTGTACCTGCTGTTCTTCTTCCTGCGCGACGGGCAGGAATTGGCGCGCAAGGTTCGAGTAGCAGTGCCGTTGCAGGAGTACCAGAAACGGCGACTGCAGCTCAAGTTCAATCGCGTTGTGCGCGCGACGGTGAAAGGCAACTTGTTGGTAGCCGTCACGCAAGGCGCCTTGGGCGGACTGATCTTCTGGTTTCTGGATATCCCGAGTGCGTTGCTCTGGGCGGTGTTGATGGCGTTTTTGTCGTTGTTACCAGCGGTGGGCGCGGGAATTGTCTGGGGGCCGGTGGCGGTTTACTTCCTGCTGACCGGAGCCATCTGGCAGGGCGTGGTGCTGGGATTGTTCGGGGTGTTTGTCATCGGCCTGGTAGACAATGTGCTGCGCCCGATCCTGGTGGGCAAGGACACCAAGATGCCGGATTACATGATCCTGATTTCAACCCTGGGTGGCATGGCTGTGTTTGGCCTCAATGGCTTTGTGATCGGGCCACTGATCGCCGCGCTGTTCATGTCGAGCTGGGCGATCTTCAGTGAATCCAAGCCGCGGGTGCAATTGCCTTAAGCGCTCAAGCGGCCCTGGTCGATACTTTGGGACAATGCCTGGGCGGCCGGCAGCGAAGTGAGCGGGCCGCTGATCGGCTCGCCATCCTGCACAAGGTACCAACAAGCCAGCAAACCCAGCTCTCTCAAGGGGGCGGGGACTGCGCTGCCAATAACGGACATGATCTGGACCTGGGACATAACTACCTCCATCAATCGATGGAGCTACCTTACGGGCCCGGCGTCGACAGGAACAATCAACGTTCTCGATAGTCGTCATTGACGCCAGTGAGCCCGGCGCTCAGTCGACCACCAAATCCAGCATATGCACCACTTCCTGCTCGTTGAGCAGTCCCTTGCGTACCAGGTTCTCGGCCAGCAGCGAGAGGAACTTGGCGCTGCGGTGGCCTTCCAGGTGCTTGAGTTCGGTCAATGTGTCATACACCTTGCTAGAGGTGCACAGGCCGACATTGCGGTGCGGGTTCTGTGTGGGCATGAGGTCGTCCTTGTTGTTATCAACCTGTTATTGGCGGACAGGCCCAAGCTTGCGGACCTGATATGACATGAATATGACTGTTTTAACCGAAGTGGGGAACGAGCTTCGCGTCAATCTTGCCGACTCTATCTGCAAACATTGTTCCGGCAGCGACCTCGACACAGATCGATCCAGACCTGCACTGATCAGCGGCTAGAAAAAAGCCCCGTTTTGAGGCGGGGCCTGATGCGTCTATCAGTAATGCGGGCGGCCGTAATAACCGCGGGGCGGTCCGTAATAGCCGCGCGGTGGACCGTAGTAGCCACGTGGCGGACCGTAGTACACCGGTGCTGGCTGATAGTAGACCGGTTGTTGAACGTAGACCGGCGCTGGCTGGTAATAAACCGGTGGCGGTGGTTGTTGCACATAAACGGGCTGTGGTTGTGCGTAGACCGGCTGCTGTACATAGACCGGCCGGTTGGCGTTGATCAGGGCCGAACCGACGATGGCCGAGCCCACGATCGCACCAAATACCGCTGGACCTTGCCAACCGCCACCACCGCCATGGGCCTGTGATTGCCCTGTGACAGCGAGAGCGCCGATCAGCAAGGCCACTGTGGAGATTTTACGGATCATGATGATTCCTCGGTTTTTCGCCCCGGCGCTTGCGTCTGCAATAGACCCAAGGATCGTCGCGGGGATACATCTAAGACAGCACTTTTTGCAAAATCAGCACAGCCGCTGGGTAAATTTTGTGTAAGGTCTGTACCGGCTTGCCGACGGTCTGGTTCCCAGGCGAACGCTGACCTTTATGATCGATCAGAACAGGATGGAATGGCCAATCCCGTCCATCTGAAAGTGCACTTGATGGAGATTATTTCATGCAGATGAACCCCAACCGAGATACCCAGTTGTGCATGTCCCTCTCTGGGCGTCCGGGGAATTTTGGCCTGCGTTTTCACAATCATCTGTACGAGCAGTTGGGGCTGAATTTCTACTATAAGGCGTTCAGCAGCCAGGACCTGCCGGGTGCGGTAGGTGGCATCCGCGCCTTGGGCATCCGTGGCTGTGGCGTATCGATGCCGTTCAAGGAAGCTTGCATCGCCCTGGTCGATGAGCTGGACGCGTCGGCTGCGGCCATCCAGTCGATCAACACCATCGTCAACACGGGTGGCCATCTCAAGGCCTATAACACCGATTACATCGCCATTGCGCAGCTGCTTGAAACTCATCAAGTGCCCAAGGATTCGACTTTCGCCCTGCGCGGAAGCGGCGGCATGGCGAAGGCGGTGGCGAGTGCGCTGCGCGATGGCGGTTACAGCAACGGCCTGATCGTCGCCCGTAACGAAGAAGCCGGGCGGGCTCTGGCCCAGAGCCTGGGCTATGAATGGCACGCGGAGCTGGGTGCTCAACGCCCGCGAATGCTGATCAACGTCACGCCGATCGGCATGACCGGTGGCCCAGAAGCCGAGCAGTTGGCTTTTGTGGCTGATGCGATTGAAAAAGCGGAAACCATCTTCGACGTGGTGGCGATCCCCTCGGAAACGCCGCTGATCGTACGCGCTCGTGCCGAGGGCAAGCGAGTGATCACCGGCCTTGAAGTGATCGCGATCCAGGCGCTGGAGCAGTTCGTGCTGTACACCGGTGTACGGCCGACGGATGAGCAGTTTCGCCTGGCGGTGGAATTCGCGCGTAGCTGAATTTGATTTGTAGAAACCTCCGGTAGGCGCTGCCGAAGGCTCCTACGGGGATTGTCGTGGTTATTCCAGGCGCGCCAGACGCTCTTCCAACGCGGCAATCCGCGCCTCAAGCTCTTCGAGCTTTTCCACTGAAACACCACTGCCGGAGCCGCGCTCCGCAGGGTTATGCCGTGCGGCGAGGATCACTTCGATATCCGCCGGATCCCCCAGCGCATGCATGTAGCGGTCCTCGCGCTGTCCCGCCTGGCGCGCAATCAACAGCGCCAGCCCGCGTGCGATCAGGCGCTCCAGTTGATGCACGACCTGTTCGGCATCTTCGAAATCATGCATCCGGCCGCTGCGGGTCAGCAGTTCATTGACCGTCTGTGGGCCCCTTAGAAACAACAGCCCTGCCAGGATCACCTGAGCCGGAACCAGCTCCAGGGCCTTGTCGACTTTGTGTTCCCAGCGGTCGGCGCGGCTGCCCATCACCAGTTTGGTGAAGCCGCGGCCTTCCAGGGCGCGCAGGCTCTGGCCGACCTGGCCCGGGGTGAGGTTCATCACCGGCTCGCGGCTGGTTTTCTGGTTGCAGGCAATCACCAGGGCATTGAGGGTCAGCGGATAGGTTTCCGGGCTGGTGGCCTTTTTTTCGATCAGCGAGCCCAGGATGCGGATTTCCGTACTGTTGAGTCTTGGCTCGGTGAAAGTCGTTTCTTGTTCAGTCATTTTATCTATCCCTAATTGGCAGTCGGGGCGGCGAGCCTCGACTCATACCCATTTGAATCGAGCCGCAAACCTTGCGGTAAAGCAGGTTCCCGATTCCACCGTCGAGGTGACGCTCAAATTTCCGTTGTGTGCGGTGGTAATTTGCGCAGCGATATAAAGCCCCAATCCCAGACCTTCTCCCCGTTGGCCGGCCTCTGTGCGGGTGAAGGGCTCGAACAGCAATGGCATCAAGGCCTGTGGGATCGGTGGGCCCTGGTTGGTCACCGAGATCACCAACTCATCTGCTTCGGCGTAGACCCTCACGCGAATGGGCGTGGCGATACTGCCGTGAGTAACCGCGTTGCCCAGCAGATTTGATAGCAACTGGCTGATGCGCAACGCATCGCAATAGACGCCCCCCGGTATGTCCAGCGAGTGAACAATCTGGGCCCTGGGGTGCGAAGCCTGGATTTCTTCCAGCGTCAGTTTTACGGTGCGCCCCAGGTCATCGACCAACTGGCGCTTGACTGGAATCCCGCCACCCATGCGGCCCCGGGCGAAATCGAGGACGTTTTCGATCAGCACGCCCATGCGAGTAGAGCTGTTGCGGATGGCGGATATGAGGCTCAGGGAGCGTTTCTCCTCGACCTTGCTTTCCAGCAGGTCGGCGCTCATGCGGATAGCGCTGAGCGGTGTGCGCAGGTCATGCCCCAGGACGGCAACAAATTGCTCACGCAGCCGGCCCTGTTCCTGAGCGGCGACCAGCGCCTTCCTGGTGATTTCCAGATGGCTTTGAGAGTCAAGGCTCATCGCGATCAGTTGGGCGAAGAGGTTGAGTGTCTTGGCGATCGCCGGATCCTCCAGATCCGCCGAGACCGAGTCGATGGCGCACAGCGTGCCGAAAAAATCACCGTTGGCCTTCACGATTGGGATGGAAACATAGCTTTCCAGACCATAAATCCTGGGTGTGTGATGCTGGGAGAAAATCGGGTGATGGCTGGCACGGCCAAAAATCACCGGGTTTCGATGCTGGCGAATTTCATGACAGATGGTCGATTCCAACACCAGTTCATCGCCGGGTTTGAGGCCGAAGTCGATGGAGTCGTCGACCGCGCAGGCGATCCACTTTTGCTCAGTCACTCTGGCGATCGCCGCGAAACGCATGCCCGTGAGGTGCTTGACCATGCTCAAAATCACAGGCACCGCATCGATGCTGTGGATGGCTTCAAGGTCTGGGGTGAAATCCGGGTGGGTCATGAGACTGGGGGCTGCAAGGGAATTTGTTCAGAGACTATCCCTAATTAGCCGAAGTGGCCAATGGACACGAACGCAGGCACTCCAGCGTGTCGAGGATTTCCAAGGCTATAATCGCCCCACGTTTCCTCCTGTCACAACACGAGACTGCCATGACCATTTCCCTGTACGACGCTTCCATCCGGTTTTCAAGCAAATGCTCACTGCCCTGAGCGACGTCCTGCACAAGGCTGAAGCCCACGCCAGCGCCAAAAACATCGACCCGAACGCGTTGCTGCAAGCTCGCCTGTTCCCGGACATGTTCCCGCTGGTGCGCCAGGTGCAGATCGCCGTTGATTTCGCCAAGGGCGTTTCCTCGCGCCTGGCCGAGGTCGATGTGCCCAAGTACGAAGATGCCGAAACCACCTTTGCCGAGCTACAAGCACTGCTGACCAAGGTGCTGGGCTACATCGGCGAGATCAAACCCGAGCAGATCAACGGCCAGGAAGGTATCGAGATCGTCACCCGTCCGGGCACGCCTAAAGAGAAGCGTTTCACTGGCCAGGCTTACCTGCTGACTTACGGCTTGCCGCAATTCTTCTTCCACGTGACTACCGCTTACGCCTTGCTGCGCCATAACGGTGTGGAAGTGGGCAAGCGCGATTACATGGGTGCGTTCTAAGCCGCCCAGGCACAAAAAAGCCCGCCAAGGTTTACGCCTTGTCGGGCTTTTTTTCAGTCAAAAGATCTTGAGCTTTATGCCAATTGCGCAGCCTTCTCGTCCTTACTCAAACAGGCCGCAGCGGTAAACAACACATCCGTCGACGAATTCAGTGCGGTCTCCGCCGAATCCTGAATCACCCCGATGATAAAACCGACCGCCACCACCTGCATGGCGATCTCGCTCGGGATGCCGAACAGGCTGCAGGCCAGCGGAATGAGCAGCAGGGAACCACCCGCCACACCCGAGGCGCCGCAGGCACAGATTGCCGCGACGAAGCTGAGCAAAATGGCCGTCGGAATATCCACGGAAATTCCCAGCGTATGCACTGCAGCCAGGCTGAGCACGGTAATGGTAGTCGCCGCACCGGCCATGTTGATCGTCGCACCCAGCGGGATCGAGACCGAATAGGTGTCTTCATGCAGGCCCAGGCGCCTGCTCAGTTCCAGGTTCACCGGAATGTTCGCCGCCGAACTGCGAGTGAAAAATGCGGTGATGCCACTTTCCCGCAGGCACGTGAACACCAGCGGGTAAGGGTTGCGACGCAGTTTCCAGTAGACGATCGCCGGGTTCATCACCAGCGCCACGAACAACATGCAACCAAGCAGCACGGCCAGCAGGTGCAGGTAGCCGGCCAGGGCGCCAAAGCCCGAAGTGGCCAGGGTCGAGGCCACCAGGCCGAAGATCCCCAGCGGGGCGAAGCGGATAACCACGCGCACGATCAAGGTCACGCCGTTGGACAGGTCGCCCAGGACTTCGCGCGTGGTTTGACCGGCATGGCGAATGGCGATGCCCATGCCGATAGCCCAAGCCAGGATACCGATGAAGTTGGCGTTCATCAGCGCTCGGATCGGGTTATCCACCGCGCTCAGCAGCAGGCTTTGCAGCACTTCGCTGATGCCGCCCGGTGCCGTCACGGCCACGTCGTGCGTGGAAAGTACCAGGCTCGATGGGAACATCATGCTGGCGACGACTGCGACCACCGCCGCAGAGAATGTGCCCAGCAGGTACAGGAAAAGGATCGGCCGGATGTGGGTTTCCTGACCGTGCTTGTGGTTGGCGATCGACGCCATGACCAACACGAATACCAGGATCGGCGCAACTGCTTTGAGTGCAGAGACGAAGACCTTGCCGATGAACTCGGTGGACTTTGCCAGGTCGGGAGCGAGCAGCGCCAGGGCAATCCCGGCGATCAGGCCGATGATGATTTGCGTAACCAAGCCGGTGTTTTTCAGGCGGTGCAGCAGGGAAGGGGATGAGGCGGTCATAAAGCGGGCATCTCTGATTTTTTTAGGTGCGGGCTGGCCGATGAATAGGATGTACATATCGCGGGGGGCGGACTTTATCACAGCGTAGGCTCGATCCTTCAGACCTGTGACGATCTGCCACCCGGATGTCCAGGCCGTTTTGCAGGTTCGTGCAACCCAGTACGCAAACACTTCTGTTAGGATGGCCCACCCTCATTTTCAAGTTCTGCCAGTGCGCCCCCGGGCTAGCGCTGGTGTCGTCGTTTTCCTGGAGTTCTGCATGCTGTTGCCCATCCTTCTGTTGTCGGCCGCCGGTTTCACCGTGCTGACCACGGAGTTCATCATCGTCGGCCTGTTGCCGGCAATCGCACGAGACCTGGCTGTCAGCATCCCGCAAGCGGGCTTGCTGGTGACCCTGTTCGCCTTCACGGTTGCTGCATTCGGCCCTTTCCTGACGGCGTACTTCGCCCGGTTCGAACGGCGCAAACTGTTTATTTCGGTGTTGATCATGTTTGGCCTGGCCAACACGCTCGCCGCGTTTGCACCCAACATCTGGGTCATGGCTGCTGCGCGTCTGATTCCGGCGCTGGGGCTGCCGGTGTTCTGGGCTCTGGCCAGTGAAACGGCGGTAGACATCGTGGGCCCCGACTTCGCCGGGCGTGCAATCGCCAAGATCGGCTTTGGCATCGTCTGTGCCACGGTGTTTGGCATCCCTGTGGGCACGCTGATTTCTGATGCGTTCGGCTGGCGCAGTGCCTTTGGCATTCTGGCGGTGATTGCCTTTGCCAAGGCGTTGCTGCTGTTTATCTACCTGCCGAAAACCAGTCTGCACCAGCACCAGGTGAGCTTCCGTTCGCAGTTCAAGATCCTGCGCAGCCCGTTGATGATCGGCCATGTGCTGTTGTCGATCCTGGTGTTTAGCGGCATGTTTACCGCCTACACCTATCTGGCGGACATCCTCGAGCGCCTTGCCGGCTTCAATGGCACCCTGGTCGGCTGGTGCCTGATGGGCTTTGGCGCGGTCGGCTTGATCGGTAACTCCCTGGGTGGCCGTGCCGTGGATCGCCATCCGCTGATTGCGTCGGTGATGTTCTGCGCATTCATGATCGCCGGCATGGTGACGCTGGTGCCGAACATTCATTCAACCTTGGGCCTGGCGGCGGCTATGGGGATCTGGGGCGTGACCCAGGCAGCCTTGTTCCTGGTCAGCCATGTGCGACTGATGAAGGCCGCACCCGAAGCGCCGGCGTTTGCCGCGTCGCTGAACATAGCTGGGGCCAACCTCGGTATTGGCCTGGGCGCCATGGTGGGCGGTCGTGTGATCGACAGTGTCGGCCTGCAAGGCCTGGGCTTCGCCGGGGCGGCATTTATCCTCGCATCGATCCTGCTGGCCATCGCGCTGATGACCTTCAAGCCCAGGGAAATCTGCGCCTGAAGTTTTAAACCCCGGTAAACAGCTCGCGTCGGGCGCCTTCGGTAATCGCCACGATACCGGGGTGCTTGACCTTGCGCTCCACCGAGATGGCGTAGAACGACTCGGTGACCGCGTCCGTCTGGCCAATCAGCTCCACGCCATATTGGCGTTTGACTTCATCGGCAATCACGCTGGGGCCGATGAATACCCCGCTCCCGGATTGCCCGAAGGCTTGCATCAGGGCACTGTCATCGAACTCGCCGACAATCCTTGGTTGAATCTGCTGCTCGGCGAACCAGCGTTGCAAGCGACTGCGTACCACGGTTTCCGGCCCGGGGATCAACAGTGGGGCGCCGTGGAGGCTGCGGGGGAAGTCCTGGCCGTATTGCGCCGCCAGTTGCGCAGTGGCGAAAAAGCTGATGCCGCATTCACCGAGTTTCTGACTGTAGCCCTTGATGTCCAGGTGCGAGGGCATGGGGCTGTCGGAGATCACCAGGTCCAGGCGCTGAATCGCCAGATCGGCGAGCAGACGTTCGAGTTTGTCTTCGCGGCAGGTAATGCGCATCGGCTCGCTCAACGCCATGGTTGGCGCGATCAGGCGGTAGACGATAGATTTGGGTACAACGTCCGCGACCCCCACTCGAAACAGAATCTGTTGCTCATTGGGCTGGGCGCGCAACATCAGCTCCAGCTCGCCACCGAGCTGAAACATCTGCTCAACAAAGGGCAGGGTCTGGCGCCCGGCTTCGGTGAGTTCCAGCTGTCGCCCCACTCGTTGGAACAACTCGATCCCGTAGGTCTGTTCCAGCAATGAAATCTGCCCGCTGATGGTTTGCGGCGTCAGATTCAGTTGTTCGCAGGCGCGCACGATGCTGCCGGTTTTGGCGACGACCCAGAAATAGTGGAGCTGGCGATAGTTAAGCATGTCGACCAATAGTTCGTAAAAAGCGAAGTATAGCCGAAAAAAATACGAATTTTCCTGAAGTGTTCCTGGCTCTAGAATGCAGCGCTATCAACCGGCCGCTCCTACGGCTGCATTCGTTCTAACGAGGAAACATCATGAGTTTAAAAACCACGACGCTACTGATCGCGTCTTTCCTGGTGCTGGCTGGTTGCGATCAGGCCGAAAAAAGCGCCCAGCAGTTGATGGGCAAGGCCGCCGAAACCGCCAAGCAGGCCATCGACGATACGCACAAGGCGGCCGAGGAGGCAATCAGCGAGGCCACGGGCGGTCTGATCAGCAAGAAAGAATCATCGGTCCAAGAGAGCGACGACAGCGAATCTTCGTCCCAGGAAATCTAAACCGTCTCAACGAGTCAGGACTGACCCATGGAATATCTTTTAGAACTTGCTGCAAGCCCTACCGCCTGGGTTGCTCTGGCTACGCTGGTGGTCATGGAGATCGTGCTTGGCATCGATAACCTGATCTTCATTTCGATTTTGACGAACAAATTGCCTGAGCAGCATCGGCAAAAAGCACGGCGCATCGGTATTGGCATGGCGTTGATCCTGCGCTTGGCACTGTTGAGCACCATCGCTTTCATCGTCCAGCTGACGGCCCCCGTGATCGAGATTCTCGGCCACGCGTTCTCCTGGAAAGACATGATTCTGATCGCCGGCGGCCTTTTCCTGTTGTGGAAGGCGACCACCGAGATCCATCACAGCATGGACCCGTCGCCGCAAGATCCGAAGTCGGCGACTTCCACGGTGACGCTCGGCTTCGCTGCGGCGATCGGGCAGATCCTGATGCTGGACATGGTGTTCTCGATCGACAGCATCATTACCGCTGTCGGCATGACTGAGCATTTGCCGATCATGATCATTGCGGTGGTGGTGTCGGTGTTGGTCATGCTGCTGGCCGCTGATCCACTGGCCAAGTTCATCAACGACAACCCAACGGTGGTCATGCTGGCGCTGGGCTTCCTGATCATGATCGGCATGACGCTGATCGCCGAAGGCTTCGGTGCCCATGTGCCGAAAGGCTACGTATATGCGGCCATGGCGTTCTCGGCTACGATCGAATGCCTGAACATGATGTCGCGGCGGGCCAGGCAGAAGCGTGTTGGCGCTGAAGCTTAACGCTCGCTGAAAACACAACGGCCGCCTGGAACTCAGGCGGCCGTTGTGTTTGTCGAGTTCTGTCCAGTCAATGCGCTGAGACGGTTTTGCGGGGCTGCGCTACTGGTGCAGGTTGCACAGGGTGATGATGACGGCGGGCTATGCGCAGCACGCCCCACAGCATGGCGGCAGCTACAGCCAGCCATCCGGTTAACAGCATCAGTATGATCATTGTCAGGCTCATCAGTGCCTCCACGTTGCCCTGCTTCGGGCAACCACTCTTGCAAAATGACAGTCTAGCCGTTGCCATGTTGCAGGCCATTGACCAAAGGTCGCCTGTCACTAACCAGTTCGCTCTATCGAAGCGCTTCAACTAGCACTTGAGTGCTATACCCTGGCTGCTTCGCGCCCTATGATCTACGACCCAGCCGGTAGCTCGATTGCCGGCACCTTAACAAGGGAGAGATGATGGTACGGCTATTTCCTCGAATTATTTGTGCAGCACTGCTTGCGGGGAGCCTTGCGGGCCTGGTCGGCTGCGCGGGAAGTGTTTCGCCGGAAATCAAACGGCTGCCGGAACGGGTTGAGCTCAGTGGTACCTTCTATCGCGGGCAGACCCATCAAAGTGGTCCGCAGGTGCTGGCCAGCCTGCTGTCGCAGCAGGGCGTGGCGATCACTCCCGGTATGCTCGACAAGCCGCTGCATCTGCCGGCTGGCGAAGCTCAGCTGCCGCAGAACATGCTCAACCTTGCTCGCGAATACGGCCTGGTGGTCTATGCCCTGGACGACAGGCTGCCAGCCTTGCTCGCCCAAGTGGCCGCCGGCTATCCGGTGATGGTGCGCTTCACCGAAGGCTCGGCGTTCTGGGCTGAGCCGCGCTACGCGATTCTGTCCGGTTACAACACCCAGAAGCAGACCGTGCTGTTGCGCGCCAGCATGAATCGCCGGATGCTGATGAGCTTCAGTTCATTCGAGTCGGCGTTCAAGGACGGTGGCGGTTGGGCGGTATTGCTTCAGAAACCGGACCAGATTCCTGTCAATGTCGACCCGCAACGCTGGCTGAAGGCGGCGAATGATCTGGCTCAGGCCGGGCAGGAGCAAGCTGCAGCCCGGGCGAAGAAGGCGTTGGGCACTCAGTAGGTCCGTTCGTCATCTGCCGGGCACCGTCACGCGTCGCTGGCCTCTGAAGTACAAGGCCCGGATTTTCCGGGCCAGACCACGGAGGCGCCCATGGCACATTCAAACACGCCCGCAGGCCCGCATTCATCGGAGCATTCGTCCGGTGACGACCTGGGTTTTGATCCTGATTCGCCTGACGCTGCTGATCCTCAGGTTGATCCCGTCGGACCCGCCATTGCTCCGCGGGACAAGAATCCGAACAAGGACGAGAAGGCTCCAGCCAAGCCTTATGACCCGCTAGCTGATTTGAAACCCTGACTTCCTGCGAGGTGCATATGTCTACCGATTCGAGTTTCAATGACAAACGTCCGGACAGTGTTCCGACTACGCTTGAGGACGACATCGACCCCGTCCTTGATCCGGACAGTGCGCAGCGTGATCCGCTAGCGCGTCCGTTGGTGACGCCGACCGAACAGCGTAAGGATCCAGGCGCGGGAGATGGCATTGCGAATGATGATCAGATGCCGCTGCCGAACGATTGAAAGCAGGCAATAAAAAGCCCCGAGTGATCGGGGCTTTTTATTACGGCTGCGTTTATTTGGACGCCTCGACCACGCCGCTCTGGCGGTTTTTCAAATTCTTCTCCGACTTGTATTGCAGGGCGACCGACGGAACGCTGGCACCCTTGCCGGTCTCCACCCAGCTGCGAATCCGGCTGGCATCGGCGAAGTGGGTGTATTTGCCGAAAGCATCGAGGATGACCAGGGCGACCGGGCGATTGCCCATGGTTGTCACCAGCACCAGGCAGTGTCCGGCCTGGTTGGTGAAACCGGTCTTGGTCAGGCGGATGTCCCAGTTTGGTTTGTTCACCAGATGGTCGGTGTTGCGAAAGCCCAAGGTGTAGTTGGGCTTGCGGAACGACACGGTTTTTTCTTTGGTGGTGCTGAGTGTCGTCAGCAGCGGGTACTTATGGGCGGCCACCAGGAGTTTGCTCAGGTCGCGCGCTGTCGATACGTTGCGAGGGGAAAGGCCGGTGGGCTCGACGAAGTGAGTGCTGGACATGCCCAATGCCTTGGCTTTGGCGTTCATAGCGGCGATGAACGCGACGTAGCCGCCTGGGTAGTGATGGGCCAGGCTGGCGGCGGCGCGGTTTTCCGAGGACATCAGTGCAATCAGCAGCATTTCCCGGCGCGGCATTTCGCTGTTGAGCTTGACCCGGGAGAACACACCCTTCATTTCCGGCGTGTCGCTGATGTTGATGGAAATGTATTCATCCATGTTCTGCCGTGCTTCAACAACCACCAGGCCGGTCATCAGCTTGCTGACAGAAGCGATGGGCACGACCACGTCCGGATTGCTGGCGTAGATGACTTTGTTGGTCTGCAGATCCATCAGCAGCGCGCTGCCGGAGGCGATCTTCAGTTGTGAGGCATCCCGAGGTGCCGAGGTGGTTTCGGCGGCGTTGATCGTTGGCGTGATGAATGTCCCTGTAACTGCAAAAACCAGGGTCAGGATGGAAAGACGGATTTTCACGCTGGCAGACTCATAAGAGGTGGATAAGCCGTTTTTGTAACGGACTGTTTCTTAAAACCGACGCATTTTAGGAGTATGGCTGAAGAACTGTCGATGGTTGATCAAATAACAGGTGAAAGTCCTTGAAAAGACGTACAAAACAGCGTGTTTCCGGCGAATGGTAGGTGCCGGTTGGCGGGCACAAAAATCTAGGGTCACCCCCATTTTTGCAATACTGATCAACGGGGGGTGTGGTTAGCCCGCCAGCTCTTTATCCAGCGCTTTGATTTGCTCATCCAGGTAGACGAAGTGATCGTGCAGGCGCTGCAACCGTACTGTCAGACGAACGGGTAATTCGTGCTCGCCAAAACGCTCGCCAAACGCCTCATGATGGCCAAGCCCCTGGGGCAGGCTGATCCCAAACTCAAGCAGAAAACCGTGCATCTGATTAGCCGTTTTGGTGCGGTCATGCACCAATGATTCGCGCATCCGATGCAGCACAGACAGGGTTTGCTGGGATTCAGTTTTAGGTGTAACGGAGCGCATGGATGGACGTGAAGCGGCTTCGCAAATCGCTTCTGCATCGACGAAATCATTTTTGTTGGCCTTGGCGAAGGGCTTAACGAACTGCGAGGAAATCAGCTTGGCCGTATGCCCCATTGCCGCCAACTGACGAGCAACATAGTGCGACCCCGCACAGGCTTCCATCATCACGACACAGCTCGGCGAGTTGCCGAAAAACTGCATCATCTGCGCTCGTGAGCATTTTTTGCGAAAGACCTCGCGGCCCGACTTATCCTGGCCGTGCAGGTGGAAAGTATGTTTGCCGAGATCGATACCGATGAGTACTGACTCGCTCATGATGATGGCCTCCGAAAACAAAACACCCCGTGAAAGCGTAGCCCTCACAGGGTGTTGGGGGTGACCATCTCATTACCCCGCGATTGGCGGGGTTTTTTTGCTCAGCATGCGCGGCACAAAATGCAATCAGCCATGCAGGGTTTCCGCTGCGTACAGGGTGTTTTCCAGCAGGCACGCACGGGTCATCGGACCTACACCACCCGGGACCGGAGTGATCCACCCGGCGCGAGGTAGGGCGGTTTCGTAGATCACGTCACCGACCAGCTTGCCGTCATCCTGACGGTTGATGCCGACGTCAATCACGATCGCGCCTTCCTTGATCCATTCGCCTCGCACCAGCCCTGGCTTGCCGGCGGCGACCACTACCAGATCGGCGCGACCAACGTGGCCGGCCAGGTCCTTGGTGAAGCGGTGGGTGACAGTCACGGTGCAGCCGGCCAGCAGCAGTTCCATGGCCATCGGGCGACCGACGATATTCGATGCGCCGACGACCACCGCATTCATGCCGTATAGATCAACGCCTGTGCTTTCCAGCAAGGTCATGATGCCCTTGGGGGTGCAAGGGCGCAGCAGCGGGATGCGCTGGGCGAGGCGGCCCACGTTATAAGGGTGGAAACCGTCAACGTCCTTGTCCGGGCGAATGCGTTCCAGCAATTTGGACGCGTCCAGGTGTTCCGGCAGGGGCAGTTGAAGCAGTACGCCGTCGATTGCCGGGTCGTCGTTGAGGCGATCGATCAGCTCGGTGAGTGCTTCCTGGGTGGTTTCTGAAGGCAGGTCATAAGCTTGGGAAAGGAAGCCGACCTCTTCACAGTCTTTACGCTTGTGCGAGACATAAACCTGAGAGGCAGGATCGCTGCCGACCAGGATCACCGCGAGACCGGGCGTGCGCAGGCCTTGCTGGCGACGCTCGGTGACGCGTTTGGCGATCTGCTGGCGCAGGCTGGCGGCGATCGATTTGCCGTCGATTAGTTGTGCAGTCATTGCGCGTGATTAACCATCGAGAGGGGAAAAAAAGAGAACGCATTCTCGCATGTCATGAGGTGAGGGCAAAGGCGCTTGGTCTGCAAATTCCCCTAACCCCTTTAATTAAATGAATTTTTTTTAAAAAGGATTTGACGCCCTTTGGGGCGGTCTATACTATTCGTCGCACTTGTCGGGCACAGCCTAGCACTGGTTAAGAAGGTTGAGTGGGGTTGCGATTCTGCGAGACTTGAAAGCACTTAGTTTGTAGTCGTCCAAGAGTACAGATTAACAAGGCGCCCGTAGCTCAGCTGGATAGAGCATCCGCCTTCTAAGCGGATGGTCGCAGGTTCGAGTCCTGCCGGGTGCGCCATTAGGCAGCTTTGGCACAAGTAACGCGATATGGTGGGCGTAGCTCAGTTGGTAGAGCACGGGATTGTGACTCCCGTTGTCGAGGGTTCGATCCCCTTCGTCCACCCCATATTTCAAAAGGCGCCAGATTAACAGTCTGGCGCCTTTGCTTTAAAAGCTTCAACCTGCGGATGTGGTGGAATTGGTAGACACACTGGATTTAGGTTCCAGCGCCGCGAGGCGTAAGAGTTCGAGTCTCTTCATCCGCACCAAATAAAGCTTCAGTCTGGCCGCTTGGCTTGAGTGAGGTTCGACAGGAAACCTTGGTTACCTTGTCATGCTACATGGTGGGCGTAGCTCAGTTGGTAGAGCACGGGATTGTGACTCCCGTTGTCGTGGGTTCGATCCCCATCGTCCACCCCATATTTCGAAAGGCGCCAGATTTAACAGTCTGGCGCCTTTTTTGTTTCAGTGGTTTCAGTGATTCACGGCCGCAGGTACTGGGTCGCAGTGGCGGGGCGTTTCGTCGTATTTATGTTTCTCGATGATGCCGCGCTACCCGCCGGACTTGCTCGCAAGGTCGGCTGTCCGGGGGCTGTTCGGCAACTGCTTCCATATATAGGAGGGTTGGCGCAGAGCCCCGGCGTGATTGACCGTATTTGCCATCGGGGCGGGCTGCATTGGTGTATCCGCTTCTATAAATTGCCTGCTGCGTTTTTACCCGTTTTCAGTAGGGTGACTTCTTGAGTTTGACCTACTAGAATGCATGCCCTTGATTCTGGGGTCGGAAACGGCCGGCCAACGTCTGTGCAACGAGGAATATCCATGCAAGTTTCTGTTGAAAATACTTCTGCTCTTGAGCGCCGCATGAGCATCACCGTGCCGGCTGAGCGCATCGAGACTCAGGTCAACAAGCGTCTGCAGCAGACTGCCCAAAAGGCCAAGATTGCTGGCTTCCGTCCAGGCAAAGTGCCAATGAGCGAAATCAAGCGCCGTTTTGGTGCTGATGCCCGTCAGGAAGCTGTTGGGGACGTGATCCAGTCTTCTTTCTACGAAGCCGTAGTTGAGCAAAAGCTGAACCCGGCTGGCGCTCCTTCGATCGAGCCAAAATCTCTGGAAGCTGGCAAAGATCTGGAATATGTAGCCATCTTCGAAGTGTTCCCTGAGTTCACCGTTGCCGGTTTCGACGGCATCGCTGTAGAGCGCCTGAGCGCTGACGTGACTGACGCTGATCTGGATAAGATGCTGGACGTGCTGCGCAAGCAGAACACCCGCTTTGAAGAAGCCGATCGCGCTGCTCAGAACGACGACCAGCTGAACATCGATTTCGTTGGCAAGGTCGACGGCGAAGTGTTCGCTGGTGGTTCTGCCAAAGGTACTCAGCTGGTGCTGGGTTCCGGCCGCATGATCCCTGGTTTCGAAGACGGCCTGGTTGGCGCTAAAGCCGGCGAAGAGCGCGTTCTGAACCTGACCTTCCCAGAGGACTATCAGAACCTCGACCTGGCAGGCAAAGCCGCTGAGTTCACCGTTACCGTGAACACTGTTTCCGAGCCAAAACTGCCAGAGCTTAACGAAGAGTTTTTCGTTCAATTCGGCATCAAGGAAACCGGTCTGGAAGGCTTCCGTGCCGAAGTTCGCAAGAACATGGAGCGCGAACTGCGTCAGGCCATCAAGTCCAAGGTCAAGAATCAGGTAATGGACGGTCTGCTGACCACCAACCCGATCGAAGTGCCAAAAGCCTTGCTGTCCAATGAAGTTGACCGTCTGCGCGTGCAGGCAGTTCAGCAATTTGGCGGCAACATCAAGCCTGACCAACTGCCTGCCGAGCTGTTCGAAGAACAAGCCAAGCGTCGCGTTGTGCTGGGTCTGATCGTGGCTGAAGTGGTCAAGCAGTTCGACCTCAAGCCTGACGAAGCTCGCGTTCGCGAGATGATTCAGGAAATGGCTTCGGCCTACCAGGAGCCAGAGCAGGTAGTGTCCTGGTACTACAAAAATGACCAGCAACTGAACGAAGTCCGTTCGGTTGTGCTGGAAGAGCAAGTTGTGGATACTGTTCTGCAGAAGGCTAACGTGACCGACAAATCGGTCTCTTACGAAGAAGCAGTCAAGCCGGTAGAAGCTGCACAAGCCGACTGATCGTTTTTGCGCTAAGAAGTACATACCATAAGCCAGCCTTCGCGCTGGCTTATGCGTATTCAAGACATAACTATTTGGAGCGACTGCAGAGCATGTTCCGTAATTCTTATATTCAGCAGAACTCTGATATCCAGGCCGCAGGCGGCTTGGTCCCGATGGTTGTCGAGCAATCCGCTCGGGGCGAGCGCGCCTATGACATCTACTCGCGTCTTCTGAAGGAACGGGTGATTTTCCTGGTTGGCCCGGTAGAGGACTACATGGCCAACCTGATCTGTGCGCAACTGCTGTTCCTTGAAGCGGAAAACCCGGACAAGGACATCCATCTCTACATCAACTCTCCAGGCGGTTCGGTAACTGCAGGCATGTCGATCTACGACACCATGCAATTCATCAAGCCGAACGTGTCGACCACCTGCATTGGGCAAGCTTGCAGCATGGGCGCATTCCTGCTGACGGCCGGTGCTGCGGGCAAGCGTTTCTGCCTGCCAAACTCGCGCGTGATGATTCACCAGCCACTGGGCGGCTTCCAGGGCCAGGCGTCGGATATCGAAATCCATGCCAAGGAAATCCTGTTCATTCGCGAGCGCCTCAATACGCTGATGGCCAAGCACAGCGGGCACACTCTCGAAGAAATCGAGCGCGATACCAACCGCGATAATTTCATGAGTGCAGAAGCCGCGCGTGCGTACGGGCTGATCGATGAAGTGATCGCCCAGCGCCCAGCTTAAAATAAGCAGCTCAAAATAGGGCTGGTCGGCTTATCTGATCACCTGCGGACTTGAAAAAGCCCGCAATAGCCTTCATCTTGTGTTGCAAGCCTATCGGATTTGGATCGATCGAATGACTGACACCCGCAACGGCGAGGACAACGGCAAACTGCTTTATTGCTCCTTCTGTGGCAAAAGCCAGCATGAAGTGCGCAAATTGATTGCCGGTCCCTCGGTCTTTATTTGCGACGAGTGCGTCGACCTGTGCAACGACATCATCCGTGAGGAGGTGCAGGAAGCCCAGGCCGAAAGCAGCGCGCATAAATTGCCATCGCCTAAAGAAATCAGCGGCATCCTTGACCAGTATGTGATTGGTCAAGAGCGTGCGAAGAAGGTTCTGGCCGTAGCGGTGTACAACCACTACAAGCGTCTGAACCAACGCGACAAAAAGAATGACGACGTCGAACTCGGCAAGAGCAACATCTTGCTGATCGGCCCGACAGGCTCGGGTAAGACCTTGCTTGCCGAAACACTTGCCCGCTTGCTGAACGTTCCGTTCACCATCGCCGACGCCACCACCCTCACCGAGGCGGGTTACGTAGGTGAAGATGTCGAGAACATCATTCAGAAGTTGTTGCAGAAGTGCGATTACGACGTGGAAAAGGCCCAGATGGGCATTGTCTACATCGATGAGATCGACAAGATCTCGCGCAAGTCCGACAACCCGTCGATCACTCGGGACGTTTCCGGTGAAGGCGTGCAGCAGGCTTTACTCAAGTTGATCGAAGGCACGGTCGCTTCCGTTCCACCGCAAGGTGGTCGCAAGCATCCGCAGCAGGAATTCCTTCAGGTTGATACCCGGAACATCCTGTTCATCTGTGGTGGTGCGTTTTCCGGTCTGGAGAAAGTCATCCAGAACCGTTCCACCAAGGGTGGTATCGGTTTTAACGCCGAAGTGCGCAGCAAGGAAGAAGGCAAGAAAGTCGGAGAGTCCCTGCGTGAAGTCGAGCCTGACGATTTGGTCAAGTTCGGCCTGATCCCGGAATTTGTCGGCCGTCTGCCGGTACTTGCTACGCTGGACGAGCTTGATGAGGCTGCGCTGATGCAGATTCTCACCGAGCCGAAAAATGCTCTGACCAAACAGTATGCCAAGCTGTTCGAGATGGAAGGTGTTGACCTGGAATTCCGGGCTGACGCACTGAAATCGGTAGCCAAACGTGCCCTGGAACGCAAGACCGGTGCCCGTGGACTGCGCTCGATTCTCGAAGGCGTACTGCTCGACACCATGTATGAAATCCCCTCGCAGTCCGAGGTGAGCAAGGTGGTGATCGACGAAAGCGTGATAGAAGGCAAGTCCAAGCCACTGTATATCTACGAAAACAGTGAGCCGGCTGCCAAGGCCGCGCCAGACGCTTAAGCGTCAGGCAGCTGGAATAAAGAAGGGGCCTTCGGGCCCCTTTGCTTTTTGCAGGTTTTAACACAGTCTTTGCGCTTGTTTTTTTTCAAGGCAGCCCCCATCTTGGTTTCAAGCTTACTTCCATCTGTTTACGGCCTTATGGCCGCCGTAGAGGCGAAATCATGAAGACAACCATCGAATTGCCTCTCTTGCCATTGCGTGATGTTGTGGTTTATCCGCACATGGTTATCCCGCTGTTCGTGGGGCGCGAGAAATCCATCGAAGCCCTCGAGGCCGCGATGACGGGCGACAAGCAGATCCTTCTGCTGGCCCAGAGAAACCCTGCAGACGACGATCCCGGTGAAGATGCCCTCTATCGCGTAGGTACCATTGCGACTGTCCTGCAGCTGCTCAAGCTGCCTGATGGCACGGTCAAGGTTCTGGTCGAGGGTGAGCAGCGCGGCGCCGTCGAGCGCTTCAGTGAAGTGGACGGCCATTGCCGTGCAGAAGTCTCCCTGATAGAAGAAGTCGACGCCCCGGAGCGCGAGTCGGAAGTCTTCGTTCGCAGCCTGCTGGCCCAGTTCGAACAATATGTGCAGTTGGGCAAGAAGGTCCCGGCTGAAGTCCTGTCGTCGCTCAACAGCATCGACGAGCCGGGTCGCCTGGTCGACACCATGGCCGCGCACATGGCTCTGAAGATCGAGCAGAAGCAGGAAATTCTTGAAATCATCGATCTGTCGGCCCGGGTCGAGCACGTCTTGGCGTTGCTGGATGCCGAGATCGATCTGCTGCAGGTCGAGAAACGCATTCGCGGTCGCGTTAAGAAACAAATGGAGCGCAGCCAGCGCGAGTACTACCTGAATGAGCAAATGAAGGCCATTCAGAAGGAGCTCGGTGACAGCGATGAAGGCCACAACGAAATCGAAGAGCTGAAAAAGCGCATCGATGCCGCCGGTTTGCCAAAGGATGCCCTGGCCAAAGCCCAGGGCGAATTGAATAAGCTCAAGCAGATGTCGCCGATGTCGGCGGAAGCGACCGTGGTGCGTTCTTACATTGACTGGCTGGTGCAGGTGCCGTGGAAGGCCCAGAGCAAGGTTCGCCTGGATCTCGCGCGCGCCGAAGACATTCTCGACGCCGACCACTACGGTCTGGAAGAAGTTAAAGAGCGGATCCTCGAATACCTCGCCGTGCAAAAACGCGTGAAAAAGATTCGCGGTCCGGTGTTGTGCCTGGTCGGCCCTCCAGGTGTGGGTAAAACTTCCCTGGCGGAGTCCATTGCCCACGCGACCAATCGTAAATTCGTGCGCATGGCCCTCGGTGGCGTGCGTGATGAAGCTGAAATTCGTGGTCATCGCCGTACTTACATCGGTTCGATGCCAGGAAGATTGATTCAAAAGATGACGAAAGTAGGCGTGCGTAACCCGCTGTTCCTGCTCGATGAAATCGACAAAATGGGCAGCGACATGCGTGGTGATCCGGCATCGGCGTTGCTGGAAGTGCTCGACCCCGAGCAGAATCACAACTTTAACGATCACTATCTGGAAGTCGACTACGACTTGTCCGATGTGATGTTCCTGTGCACCTCCAACTCCATGAATATCCCGCCGGCGCTGCTCGACCGGATGGAAGTGATTCGTCTGCCGGGCTACACCGAAGACGAGAAGATCAACATCGCCGTCAAGTACCTCTCGCCCAAGCAGATCACTGCCAACGGCTTGAAGAAAGGCGAACTGGAATTCGACGCCGAAGCGATCCGCGACATCATCCGCTACTACACCCGCGAAGCCGGTGTGCGGGGGCTGGAGCGCCAGATTGCCAAAGTGTGCCGCAAGGCGGTCAAAGAGCACGCTCTGGAAAAACGCTTCTCGGTGAAGGTCACTGCCGACATGCTGGAACATTTCCTGGGCGTACGGAAATTCCGCTACGGCCTGGCCGAATCCCAGGATCAGATCGGTCAGGTGACCGGGCTGGCGTGGACCCAGGTAGGCGGTGAACTGCTGACCATCGAAGCCGCAGTCGTTCCAGGCAAGGGCCAGTTGATCAAGACCGGTTCCCTGGGTGACGTAATGGTCGAGTCGATCACCGCTGCATTGACGGTTGTGCGCAGTCGGGCGAAGAGCCTGGGGATTCCCTTGGACTTCCACGAGAAACGCGACACGCATATCCACATGCCAGAAGGGGCGACCCCGAAGGACGGCCCTAGCGCCGGTGTAGGTATGTGCACGGCACTGGTGTCGGCCCTCACCGGGATCCCAGTGCGCGCGGACGTTGCCATGACCGGGGAAATCACCCTGCGTGGCCAGGTGCTGGCCATTGGCGGTTTGAAGGAAAAACTGCTCGCGGCACACCGTGGTGGAATCAAGACGGTGATCATTCCTGAAGAGAACGTACGTGATCTCAAGGAAATTCCGGACAATATTAAGGCTGATCTGCAGATCAAACCGGTTAAATGGATTGACGAGGTCCTGCAAATTGCGCTGCAATACGCGCCGGAGCCCTTGCCAGATGTGGCTCCGGAGATTGTCGCGAAGGACGAAAAGCGCGAGTCCGATTCCAAGGAAAGAATTAGTACACATTAATACGCATTTGCCTGGGGGGCTTCCTTGACAGCTTTTTAGAGCCCTTGTTATAAAGCGGCTCTTATAGTGTCTGTAGGCCATTCAGCACTCGTTTTTGCTTTCACCAAAAAACTTAGAATCATACTCAAATAGATATAAGGGGACTTAGAGTGAACAAGTCGGAACTGATTGATGCTATCGCTGCATCCGCTGATATCCCGAAAGCTGCTGCTGGCCGTGCGCTGGACGCTGTAATCGAATCCGTTACTGGCGCTCTCAAGGCTGGCGACTCTGTTGTTCTGGTTGGCTTCGGTACGTTTTCCGTGACTGATCGCCCAGCTCGCATTGGTCGTAACCCACAGACCGGTAAGACGCTGGAAATCGCAGCCGCCAAGAAACCAGGTTTCAAAGCCGGTAAAGCACTGAAAGAAGCTGTCAACTAAGTTCGATTCAGGTTTTTGCCTATCCGGGTCGGGGTCATGCCTGACCTGGCAGCGGAGCGGTAGTCCAGTCGGCGAGTCGCCGGTCCGAGACGCCGAGGGTCGCACGTTCGATCCCCTCGGTCCGCTCCGCCAGTTACGAGAAGGCGCATCCTCGGATGCGCCTTTCTTCTATCCGGATTCTACCCACGCTCCACGGTTGCCTAATTTTGAAGTTCAACCGTTTCTGGGGGACGCATGCTGCAGAATATCAGGGACAATTCACAAGGCTGGATTGCCAAAACCATTATCGGGATCATCGTTGTACTGATGGCTTTCACCGGTGTCGAAGCCATATTCCAGGCTACGAGTAATAGCCAGGACGCGGCCAAGGTCAACGGTGAAGAGATCAGTCAGAGCGAGCTAAGCCAGGCGGTTGATATGCAACGCCGCCAGCTGATGCAACAGCTGGGCAAGGATTTCGATGCCTCGCTGCTCGACGAGAAAATGCTGCGCGAATCGGCCCTCAAGGGCCTGATCGACCGTAAACTGTTGCTGCAAGGTGCACAGGACTCGAAGTTCGCATTTTCTGAGGCCGCGCTGGATCAAGTGATCCTGCAGACCCCTGAATTCCAGGTGGACGGCAAGTTCAGCGCCGAGCGTTTTGATCAGGTGATCCGTCAATTGGGTTACAGCCGGATGCAATTCCGTCAGATGCTGAGTCAGGAAATGTTGATCGGCCAACTGCGCGCAGGCCTCGCGGGCAGCGGTTTTGTCACCGATGCCCAGGTGCTTTCGTTTGCTCGTCTGGAAAAACAGACCCGCGATTTCGCGACCTTGAATGTCAAGGCCGATCCGGCGGCTGTGAAGCTGACTGACGATGAGGTCAAGGCTTACTACGACGAACACGCCAAGGAATTCATGACGCCGGACGAGGTGATCATCGATTACGTCGAAATGAAGAAGTCCTCCTTCTTCGATCAGGTTAGCGTCAAGGACGAAGACCTGCAGGCGGCTTATCAGAAAGAGATCGCGAACCTGTCCGAGCAACGTCGGGCTGCGCATATCCTGATCGAAGTGAATGACAAGGTCACCGAGGCGCAAGCCAAGGCGAAGATCGAAGAGATTCAGGCTCGCCTGGCCAAAGGCGAGAAGTTCGAGGCACTGGCCAAGGAGGTTTCCCAGGATCCAGGTTCGGCCAACAACGGCGGTGACCTCGGTTATGCAGGGCAGGGTGTTTATGATCCGGCCTTCGAAACTGCGTTGTACGCGCTGGCCAAGGATCAGGTTTCGGCACCAGTTCGCACCGATTACGGTTTCCACCTGATCAAGCTGTTGGGCGTGGAAGCACCTGAAGTGCCGACGTTTGCCCGTCTGAAGGACAAGCTGACCCGCGAACTGAAAACCCAGCAGGTAGAGCGGCGTTTCGTCGAAGCTACCAAGCAGCTCGAAGATTCGGCGTTCGAAGCCTCCGACCTGGCCCAGCCGGCACAGGACCTTAAGCTGACCGTGCATACCTCCAAGCCGTTTGGTCGTGAGGGTGGCGAAGGTGTTGCGGCCAATCGTGCCGTGGTCACTGCAGCGTTCAGCCCAGAAGTACTGAGTGAAGGTGCCAACAGCACCGCCATCGAACTGGATCCTGAAACCGTTATCGTGCTGCGGGCCAAGGAGCACCTGAAGCCTGCACAACTGCCGCTGGAAAGCGTCAATGCCAGCATTCGTTCGCAGTTGGCCAAGGAGCACGCCAGTGCTGCTGCCAAGACCAAGGCCGACGAGCTGATCGCCAGCCTGCGCGAGGGTAAAGCGCCAGCGGACAAGGCCATTGACGGTGAAGGTTGGGTAGTCATCGAAGCCGCCACTCGCGGTCAGGAAGGGGTTGACCCGACTGTCCTGCAAGCGTTGTTCCGCATGCCGAAGCCGGCTGCCAAGGATCAATCGACCTATAGCAGCGTGACCTTGGCTGATGGCAGCCTGGTGATCGTGCGACTGAACGGCGTCAATGAAGGCGCTGCACCGACCGACGAAGAGAAGGCTCAATACCGTCGCTTCCTCGCCTCGCGCATTGGCCAGCAGGATTTTGCGGCATACCGCAAACAGTTGGAGAGCGCTGCAGACATCAAGCGTTTCTGATGCCTGAGCAAGCCTCACGTTAGACAAAAACCCCAGCCATTCGGTTGGGGTTTTTTATGCTCGCGTAGCAGCTATGGCGGCGCAAAATTGACCATTGCTATCGACGGCAAGCGGACTCCCACAGGGAATGCTTGCCTGAAATGATGGTCAACTAAGCTGCAATTGTTACAAGACGCAATCGATGCGACGCTAAGCATCGTTCTGTTGCACAATACGCCCCGAACTGTTTTCTTCAGGATGTTCAATGTTTAGATCATTTCCCATGCGTGTTGTCGGGCTGGCGTTGGTGCTGGGCGCTGCTGCTGGCTGTTCGTCGAAGAAGGCCGCCATCTACGAGCATGAGAACTTCGATGACTCCGGTACGTTTTCACGCAATTACCCGGTGACGGACGCACAAACCTGCGAAGCCGCCCGTCGGGCTCTGCTGAGCCAAGGCTATATCATCACCAGCAGCGATCCAAAGTTGGTGAGTGGTCACAAGAGTTTTCAACAGACCGGCGAAACCCATATGGAGATCAGCTTCAGTGTGGTGTGTGCCGATGACGGTAGCGAAGGGCACCACGCGACCGTGTTCGCCAACGCCCTGCAGGACCGCTATGCATTGAAGAAAACCAACAATTCCGCCAGCCTGGGTGTCGGCGTGTTGGGCTCGGTGTCGATGCCCATCGGTTCGTCCGATGATTCGATGGTCAAGGTGGCCAGCGAAACGGTGTCGTCTGCGAAGTTCTACGAACGCTTTTTTGCCTTGGTCGAACTGTTCCTGCCGCCGGAGGCAAAAAAAGCTGCACACATTCCGCAAAAACCAAAAACAGATCTGGGCATGCCTGAAACCAATGCCGCACCGGCTGCGTTGGCACCTCCTTCAACACCAGCACCGGCTGCCGAGCCGTCGCCCGCAGCACCGGTAGCGGAACCTGCTCCAGCCGTGGTCGAAACGGCACCAACTGCCTCCGAGCCTATTGCTCCACCGGCTGAAGATGCACCGATCACGCCAGTCGAAGTCAGCGAGCCTGCGCCGTCTACTGAAGCGATCACGCCGCCACCTGAATCGAGCCTGCCGCCTCCCAGCGAGCCGATCCCGGCCATGCCTGCTTCGGGCCAGTAACATTTGGTTGAATTGATCCACGTCACCCCGGCCGTAGTTCTACGGCCTGTCTCGAAACAAACCTGCGATAAATCACCAGGTGCCTGCTACGTTTTATTGAGTAGCGGCCGAGCGGCGTGCCTGCGTCATTTTTCTTTCATGCGGGCACTTTATGCTCAAGGCGCTGGTCATTTAATCAGGCAATGTTTTTAACGAGCAGTGAGGGATGTAACAATGGACGAATATCAAGAAGAACTGCTCGAGTATCAGGCATTTGAACTCGATCCGCTGGAGCCTGCAGAAGATGCTACTGAGCTCTAGGTCTCAGGCGGATTGGCGATGGCTTCGACGAAATTCTCCGGGGGTCTGGGCGCTCCAGCGCTTGAACGCCCGTTGAAAGGCTTCGGCTGAAGCAAAGCCCAGCAAATAGGCTATCTCTCCGAATGCCAGTTCGGTGTCACGAATGTAGGTCATGGCCAAGTCGCGACGGGTGTCGTTGAGTATTGCGCGAAATTGCGTGCCTTCCTCGGCAAGCTTGCGCCGCAAGGTCCAGGTGGGCAGCTTCAGGCGTGCGGCCACTTCCTCCAGGTCGGGTTCCCGGCCACCATTCAATAACGGCCCCAGCAGCTGAGTGATGCGTTCGCGCAGGCTGCGAGTGCGGGTCAATTGTTCCAATTCCCGTTCACACAGCTGCAGCAGGTGGCGCCAGGTGCTGGGGCAGTGCTCCGCATTGCGTTGACCGAGGCTGGCGAGGCTCAAGCGCAGCTGGTTTTGCTCGCTGCCAAACTGAATCGGGCAATCACCCAGGCCTTCGTAAGCTTGGGCGTAGTCTGGAGTCTGGAACTCGACTTCGATGCGTTCGGCACGCAACGGGGCAGGGCACAGACTAGAAAGTTGGTGCAACCATCCAGAGATGATCGAATCCACCACGAAGCGGTTGTAGCTGTTGTAGGGGCTAATGGAATAGAAGCGCAACCAGGCTCCTTGGGCGTCTTCGTGAAAGCTCGATTGGCCACGGTAATTGGACCCGTACAGGGCTTCAAAGCGAATCAGGCAGCGGGCCCCTTCGCGCACTGTCGGGGCCTGGGAGGCGGTGATACCCGCCAAGCCGGCCTGACTCAATCGACTCAGCTGGCCCATGCGCAGGCCCAAGGCGGGATCGCCAGTCAGTTGAATGGCGCTGTGGCCCAGGCGCATGTAGCGCGGGATCGATAACCGGGCACCGGCTTCGCTCAAGCGTGCGGCGTCCAGCCCGTATTGTTCGAGCAAAGGCTGCGGGTCCAGGTCGTGGCTGCGCACCGCATCGGCCAGGCTATGGACGAAGCCCACCGACAAGTCTCCAAGACGCATTGGCAGCGGTTTCATGCCTTACAGCCAGAGGTTCAGAAGGCGTGCGCCGCGGGCGTCGCCGTCGGCGAGATGCTGCCCGTTGCTGCTGAGAAAGCTGTGGCCGGCGCTGCCCTTGTCCCAGAACTGGCCGCGCAGGAACACGCTCATGCCGCCGATGGCCTGGCTGCTAGGTGGTTGCGCAGTCAGAGTCAGGCGTTGCCAGGCCTGGCCTTCACTGAGCTCACCGGCCTTGAGGCTGACCGAACTCGGAGTGGCCAGGCCTTTGAAGCCGCGCCATGGTTTATCCCATGCCCCGCGGCCGGTGATATAAGCCGGTACTGCAACCAGTTGCGCACCCTGTTCGTTGAGTTTGCGGTAGTTGTCCGGATACCAGCTGTCGCTGCCGATCAATACGCCGAGGCGTCCGGCCGGTGTCTCGACGACATTCATCGCGTGCTCGCCATTGGCAGCGATCACATCAGTTTGATCGAACACGGGATGGATCTGCCGTTGTGGCTGGCCAATCGGCAAACCGTCGTGACCAAACACCACGCTGCTATTGAACAGCGCCCCACGGCCGATTTTCAGCCTGCCGTCGATGACGCTCGGTTCAGGTAGCACGATGGAGCCTGCGACCAGGGTCACGTTGAATTCTTTCGCCAGGCCACCGAACAGCGCCTGGTAGTCCTTGGCCATGCCCTTGGCCTTCATGCGCAAATAGGCGTCGTCCAGGCGGTTGTCACCTTTGGCGCTGACCCATGCCTTGGCGAACTTCAAGGGGTTGCTCGCAGCCAGCCAGTTCATGGCTTCCTTCAGAGTGGTAGCCTGGTACAACTCGTCCTTTTCACCGCTCACCATCAGCCAGGTGCCGACATGTTCCGGCAGCACGACGATGGTCTTGTCGTTGAGCAGGCCCTGTTCCTGAGCCTTCTGCAGATAAGCCGCCAGTTTGCGATGCAGGCGCGCCGGGCTTTGATAGTCAGTGGGGAACAGCTCGGGCTGGATACCTAGCAGGTTGCCATGGTTGCCCGGGGTACCTTGGTCGACGGCAAGATCGATACGTAGGTCGGAGAGATAATGTCCCACCGGACGGTCGGCGGCCCACATTGCGTAGGTCGTCAGGGCGGCGATAATTGCCATGGATAAAGTCAGGTACAGAAGTTTGCGCATGGGGAAACAGTCAACGGCCGTGTGCAGGGTTCGAGACTAGGGTAGGGCCCACGCTGGCGATTGCCAAGGGGCGCTGCGCATTTGGATCAATAAGTTGTCAGTTTCGGTCATTGAGCGATGGCTGCGCGACTCTTAGTCTGTCCAACATGAATGACGGGGGCCGCAGAGCTCCTGCACTTTTTCCGTGATCGTTCGATGTGGAGTTACCAATGACCGCCGCCCATTACCCGCACCTGCTGGCCCCGCTGGACCTGGGTTTTACCACGCTGCGCAACCGTACCCTGATGGGGTCGATGCACACCGGTCTTGAAGAGAAGCCGGGTGGGTTCGAACGCATGGCGGCGTACTTTGCCGAACGCGCCCTTGGCGGGGTCGGCCTGATGGTCACCGGCGGCATTGGCCCAAACGACGAGGGCGGGGTGTATTCCGGTGCAGCCAAGCTCACCACCGAGGAAGAAGCGCTCAAACACCTGATCGTCACCCGCGCCGTGCACGAGGCGGGCGGCAAGATCTGCATGCAGATCCTGCACGCCGGCCGTTATGCCTACAGCCCGAAACAGGTCGCACCGAGTGCGATCCAGGCACCGATCAATCCGTTCAAGCCTAAAGAGCTGGACGAGGAAGGCATCGAGAAACAGATCAGTGATTTCGTCACCTGCTCGACCCTGGCACAGAAAGCCGAGTACGACGGCGTGGAGATCATGGGGTCCGAAGGCTACTTCATTAACCAGTTCCTCGTGGCTCACACCAACCACCGCACCGACCGCTGGGGTGGCAGCTACGAAAATCGCATGCGCCTGCCGGTGGAAATCGTCCGTCGAGTGCGCGAAGCGGTAGGCCCGAACTTCATCATCATCTTCCGCCTGTCGATGCTCGACCTGGTGGAAGGCGGCAGTTCCTGGGAAGAAATCGTTACCCTGGCCAAGGCCATCGAACAGGCCGGGGCGACCATCATCAACACCGGTATCGGCTGGCACGAAGCGCGGATCCCGACTATCGCCACCAAGGTGCCGCGCGCCGCGTTCAGCAAAGTCACGGCCAAGCTGCGAGGTTCGGTGAGCATTCCCCTGATCACCACCAACCGCATCAACACGCCGGAAGTCGCCGAGCAGATTCTCGCCGAAGGCGATGCCGATATGGTGTCGATGGCGCGTCCATTCCTCGCCGACGCTGACTTCGTCAACAAGGCCGCCGCTGGCCGCGCCGACGAAATCAACACCTGCATCGGCTGTAACCAGGCGTGCCTGGACCACACCTTCGGCGGCAAATTGACCAGCTGCCTGGTGAACCCGCGGGCCTGCCATGAAACCGAGCTCAACTACCTGCCGGTGCAGCAGATCAAAAAAATTGCTGTCGTGGGTGCCGGTCCTGCCGGTTTGTCGGCGGCCACGGTGGCCGCAGAGCGCGGCCACCAGGTGACGCTGTTCGATTCGGCCAGCGAGATCGGTGGGCAGTTCAATATCGCCAAGCGCGTGCCGGGCAAGGAAGAGTTCTCTGAAACCCTGCGCTATTTCGCTCGCAAACTGCAGACCACCCACGTTGAGCTGTGCCTGAACACCCGTGTCGATGTCGCGCAACTGGTGGACGGTGGTTTCGACGAGATCATCCTCGCCACCGGTATTGCGCCGAGAACTCCGGCGATTGCGGGCGTCGAAAATGCCAAGGTGTTGAGTTACCTGGACGTTATCCTCGAGCGCAAACCGGTGGGTAAGCGCGTGGCGGTGATCGGTGCGGGCGGCATCGGTTTCGACGTCTCGGAGTTCCTGGTGCACCAGGGCGTGTCGACCAGCCTGGATCGGGCAGCGTTCTGGAAAGAGTGGGGCATCGATACGGATCTGCAGGCGCGTGGCGGCGTAGCGGGTATCAAGGCTGAGCCACATGCCCCTGCCCGTGAAGTGTTTCTGCTGCAGCGAAAGAAATCCAAGGTCGGCGACGGCTTGGGCAAGACCACCGGCTGGATTCACCGCACGGGTTTGAAAAACAAACGGGTACAGATGCTCAACAGCGTCGAGTACCTGAAAATCGACGACCAGGGTTTGCATATCCGCATTGGCGAAACCGGCGAGCCCCAGGTGCTGGCGGTGGACAATATCGTGATCTGCGCCGGGCAGGATCCATTGCGTGAGTTACAAGATGGCCTGGTCGCGGCGGGACAGAGCGTGCACCTGATCGGCGGTGCGGATGTGGCGGCAGAGCTGGATGCTAAACGCGCAATTAACCAGGGTTCGCGGCTGGCTGCGCAGTTGTAACGCCCCACTCCCTAACAGTGGTGAGCAAACACCTTCGCCACAACTGGGCTGCTAATATGCCGGCTTGTTACCTAGAGTCGGCATCAATGCTTCTCCACTCCTGCGACTGGCTCCCTCAAGCCCCCCTCGAACGCCTTCAGCTTGATTGGCTATCGCAATCCAGCATCGAAGTCGCGATCCTGCGCCTCGACCAGATCGACCCGCTGATCAGCGGCAACAAATGGTTCAAGCTCATCGAGCACCTGAAGGTCGCAGACTTCGCCGGTGCCAAAGGCATCATCAGCCTTGGCGGCGCCTACTCCAATCATCTCCACGCATTAGCGGCGGCGGGCAAGCGTTTCGGGTTCGCCACCGTGGGTCTGTTGCGCGGTCATCCGCAGGACACTCCGACCGTGCAAGACTTGCAGGCTTTTGGCATGCAATTGCATTGGCTGGGTTATGGCGGCTATCGCGCCCGGCATGACGCGGGTTTCTGGGACCCCTGGCACGGCCTGTATCCTGGCTTGCAGGCGGTGCCGGAAGGGGGGGGCGGTTTGCTCGGGGCCAAAGGTTGCATGCAACTCAAGTCGATGGTCGCGCAGCGGTTGAACAGCCTGGGTTGGAGCGATTACGACGGTTGGTGGCTGGCCTGTGGAACCGGTACTACCCTGGCCGGCCTGGTGCTTGCTGAGGCGGGAGTGCATCCGGTGCACGGCGCGCTGACGGTGCCGGGCGGTCATGGCGTGGCACAGCAGGTTGAATCAATCGTGCGGCAGGCCGGCTCGCCCCTGAGCGCATATGAATTGCTCGACGCCAGTCGCGGCGGATTCGCCAAGGTCGATCCACAGTTGCTTGGTTTTATCGAAAAGACCGAGCAGGCCAGCGGTATTCCACTGGAACCGCTCTATACAGGCAAAGCACTGTTTGCGCTAAAACAGTACATCGAAGCTGGCAGACTCAAAAAAGGAGCACGCCTGATCTTCATCCACACTGGCGGCCTGCAAGGCCGGCGAGGATTCCAGCCCCAATAACAGCCCTGTAACAGCGGCGAAGTCCGCGCTCGCCTTACCCCCGCTTGGGCATCATCCGCAACAAGGTGTTATCACGCACTACATAATGGTGATAAAGCCCCGCCAGGGCATGCAGCCCGATCAGCCAGTAGCCGATCGTGCCACCCAGCTCGTGCCAGCCCTCGATCTGTTTGGCCAGCGCTTTGTCTTCCGCGATCAGCAACGGCAGGTCGTAGCCGTAGAACATCACCTGGTGTCCCTTGGCACTGGTCACCAGCCACCCCAGCAATGGCATGGCAATCATGAACAGGTAAAGCGCCCAGTGCATGGACTTGGCAAGTACATTCTGCCAGCGCGGTGATGCCGGGAATATCTTGGGGGCGGGGCCGACACTGCGCGCGAGAAGTCGAAGCCATACCAGGACAAAGACCGTCAGGCCGAGCATGAAATGCGACTCGGTGATCAGCGTCCGCCCGCCACTGCCCTTGGGGAATGCTCCGCGAAACTCGATACAGGCATACACCAGCGCCAGCAGGACCAGCATCAACCAGTGCAGAGAGATGGATACGGTGCTGTAACGTGATTCAGAACTCTTCCAGGGCATACGGGTATTCCTCACGGGCGGTTTGCAGGTTCACCGCTCTTTTTGACGGTGTGTGTTAACTGTAAGCCCGTTTTGCCTCGTACGCCTCTCGCGATCAGTCTTTCAATGTCCTGGGTCAACCTTCAGTCCAAAAAAAGGCGCCAGGACTGGTTAGGGCTGGCGCCTTGTGGGATCAAGGCAGCGTGATCAGCTCGCCTGCGGCGTCTCGCCGTTGGCCAGGCGTTTGTTGATGTCGGCGATGACTTCGGGCAGGTCCGAAATGGTGTCGATCATGTAGTGCGGGCGCGAGCCTTCGAACATGGCGTGGATGCGCTGGCGCTCGCTATCCAGCTTGTCGCTGCCAAGGGCGCGATAGCTCTCGTAGTCCAGGCCCAGTGCGTTGCCCGAACAAATCAAAGCGACCGTCCACATGCCCGCGCGACGTCCTTCGAGAATGCCCGGTACGGTGTCGTCGATTTTCACGCAAGCGGCGACATCGTCGATACCCAGGGCTATCACGTTGGCCAGCGCCTGGGCCGGCCATGGGCGGCCGTTCGGGACTTCATCGGTGGCAACCACGTGGTCGGCGACGTATCCGTTGGTGGCCGCCAGCTCGACAACTTTGTCCATGACCTGCTTCGGATAACCGGAGCAGGAACCGATCTTGATGCCTTGTTGGCGCAGGTTGGCGATGGTGTCCAGTGCGCCCGGGATCAGCGCCGAATGCTCAGCGATTTTCTCGATCTGCAATGGCATGAAACGTTTGTAGATGGCGGTGACGTCATCGTCGGTGGGCGTGCGTCCAAACACGGCGCGATAACGCTCGGCGACTGGCGGCTGATCGCACAGGGTGCGGATGTGATCCCATTTTCCCATGCCCATCGGCCCGCGAGCTTCTTCAATGGACACCTGGACGTCGAACTCGGCGAAAGCTTCGACAAAAATCTGGGTCGGTGCGAAAGAGCCGAAGTCGACGACAGTACCGGCCCAGTCGAGGATGGCGGCCTGGAGTTTGGTTGGGTTGTTGTAGTTCATGGTGACGAATTCCTGTGTGAGCACAATGTTCAGGTGATTGGCTTTATGTAGGAGTGAGCCTGCCCGCGATAGCGGTCTTTCATTCAACGGTGTGCTGACTGATCGGGCGTCATCGCGAACAGGGGGACTAGATTTCGAGCACTTCCATCTCCCGCAGCACTTCAGCCACCGCCGCCACAGCCGCTTGCATCTCGGCCTGGTTGACGTGGCCGATGCAGCCGACGCGGAAGGTTTCGACCTGGGTCAGTTTGCCGGGGTAGAGGATGAAACCCTTGGCCTTGACCCGTTCGTAGAACTCCTTGAACTGGTAACGCGGGTCCTTGGGCGCATGGAAGGTGACGATAATGGGCGCCTGGATCGCCGCGGGCAGGAAGCTGCGCACGCCCAGTTTGGCCATGTCTTCGAGCAACACCTGGCAGTTGTTGGCGTAGCGCTGATGCCGGGCTGGCAAGCCGCCTTCTTCGTTGTATTGCAGCAGCGCTTCATGCAGCGCCGCGACCACGTGGGTTGGCGGGGTGAAGCGCCACTGGCCGGTCTTGGTCATGTAGGCGTGCTGGTCGAACAGGTCCATGGCCAGGGAGTGGGAGTTGCCGGCGGCATTGGCCAGGGCTTCCTTGCGGGCGAAGACAAAACCCATACCCGGTACGCCTTCGAGGCATTTGCCCGAGGCGGCGATCAGCGCATCGAACGGCACCTGCTGTGCGTCGATCGGCAAGGCTGCGAAGGAGCTCATGGCGTCGATGATCAGGCGTTTGTCCTGTTGCGCGATGACCTGGGCGATTTCCGGCAGCGGGTTGAGGATGCCGGTGCTGGTCTCACAGTGGATCAACGCGACGTGGGTAATGCTGGCGTCCGCCCGCAACAGGCGGTCGACGTCGGCCGCCGTGGTGGGCTCGTCTTCGGCGGTCTCGAATGTGCTGAAGGAGCGGCCGAGAACTTCGCAGATTTTCGCCAGGCGTTTGCCATAGGCGCCGTTGATCAGCACCAACACCTTACCGTCACGGGGCACCAGGGTACCGATGGCTGCTTCGACCGCAAAGGTGCCACTGCCTTGCAGTGGCACGCAGTGGTGGCTGCTGCCGCCGTTGATGATCGCCAGCAACTGCTCGCACAGGCTGGCGGTAAGTTGGTTGAAGCGGTCATCCCATGAACCCCAGTCGGCCATCATCGCCTGACGGGTGCGCGCCGAGGTGGTCAACGGGCCGGGTGTAAGCAGGATGGGTTCGGCGGTACTCATTCTCGTGTCCTCGCAATCGATGGGATGAATCTACGGGACTTAAATTGCAATTTGCTGTGCTATCAATCAAATTGTTTATTGTTATGCCAGTCATCAGTGAGAGTTATTAATGAACCTGTTCCAGCTCCGGGCCTTCGATGCTGTAGCGCGCGAAGGCAGCTTCACCCGGGCAGCCGCGCGGCTGTTCATCAGCCAGCCAGCAGTCACGGGGCACATCAAGGCCCTGGAGGAGCATTACCAGATCACCTTGTTGCGCCGTACGGCCCGACGGGTAGAACTGACCGAGGAGGGCACCAAATTGGCGGCCATTACCCGGGCAATGTTTGGCCTGGCGGAGGAGGCGCAAGTGATGCTGGAGGCGAACCGGCAGTTGCTTACCGGGCGCCTGGAGGTGGCGGCGGACGGGCCGCACATGGTCATGCCGATGCTTGCCAGTTTGCGCGCGCGTTACCCTGGGATAACGGTGAACCTGCGGCTGGGTAATGCCCAGGAGACCCTGGCTGCGTTATTGTCCGAGCATGCAGACGTGGCGGTACTCACTGAAGTCGAACCACGCAAGGGCCTGCATTTGCAGGCGTTGAGCGAGTCACGGATCTGCGCGTTGGTGCCGGAAAATCATCCTTGGGCGAAACGTTTGAAGGTATCGCTCAAGGAACTGGACCAGGTGATCATGGTGTTGCGTGAGCCGGGTTCGATCACCCGTCGCACGTTTGATGACGCCTGTATTCAGGCCAATGTCAGCCCTCGGGTATTGCTGGAGCTGGACAGCCGCGAGGCCGTGACCGAAGCCGTGGCGGCCGATTTGGGGGTTGGCGTGGTGTCGTCGGTAGAAGTCAGTCATGACCCGCGTGTGGCTGCGGTACCGATCATGGGCGAGGGGTTGGTGAATCGGCACATGATGGGGTGCATGGAGCGGCGGCGGGGTTTGCGCTTGATCCAGGCGTTCTTTGGGTTGGCTCCGGACAAATAGACCCCGGCGCGGCCATCGCGGGCAAGCCGCCGCAGCCGATTCGTTAACTCGACTTGCTGATGGTCCGCAACGCCATCCGGCGCAAGGAGCGGGCCGAAGATCACGGGCATCGGCCTCGGCATCTGGACGTGCGCCTGGCAAAGTTTGCCGCGGCGGTGGGCAAGGCGGACAAGTGGTAAAACTCAGCGCTCCACCAACCAATCGAGCAACAGGCCGGTATTCGTGCCCGGGCTCGAGGGGAGCAGCTGAACCGCAGGGGCGCAGAACACCGGACGCTCAGGATTGCCATCGAGAAAGCTGATGAGCACCTCACTGCCCGCTGCCGGCAGGGTCCCGGGGTCGATGCATCGGCCCGGCACCGCGTAGGCGATCGGCACGGGAGCGGCGCAAGACTCATCAGGATCTGAGTGGGCACTCGGCCACAACCAGACCAGCATCCGCCCTCGATCATCCAAGGTGGCCGGTTGTCCGGGCTGACCAACGACTCGTGCTGGCTGATACCCCGCAATAATCGGCCTTGGCTGGAGCAGTGGGGCTCTGAACACCGTCGACCAGGGGATCGCGGTGAACTCATTGCAGTACTCTGAAACGCCGCTGTCTTGGGCGAGAATCGAAGCCTGGCACCCTCGATGGCGCAGGCCGGTCAGCAGCCATTGATCGTTGAAGTCCGGTACGGGGTGTTCTGAGACTTGGACAACTCGCGCACTGCACAAAGCGCTATGGTTGCTCTGGCCGTGGATCTGCCGGGAGGTGCAACGCAGGCGTTCCAGTTGTCGCAGGCTGCGTTGTGCTTCATGGGCCTTGGTTGGCGTCGCGGTTGTACTGGAAAATACCAGGTTGGCTGCGTTGTCGGCACGGGTTGCGGTGCTCCTGTCCCGTGCGCCGGGACGAACCAGCGAAGGCCGGGAGTGGTGGCGCTGATACAGCTGGCTGAGCTTGGGTAGCTCACTGGGGTCGTCCACATCTGGCCGGAACGCCATCATTACCGGCTCCTGGGGCAGGCTCAAGAGGTCGTCGGCCAACACCAGGACATGCTCCTTTCGACTGTGTTCGAAATGAAAATGGATGCCTTCGTCTTCACATAGTCGTTGGAACAGCTCCAGGTCAGTTTCCTCGTACTGGATGCAAAAGGGCCGGGAAGGGTACTGGCCCATCAGTTCAAGGCGATAGCTGCTGTCGGGTAGCTCATGGTTCTTGAGTAATTGCAGCAAGATGTCCGGCACGCTCAGGTGATGAAAGACCCGGCGGTTGCTGCACCTCTGCAGCGATTGCAGCAGCGGCACCACGGTCACTGTGTAACCGACCCGGTGCGGGCCAAGATATTCGGCTGTGGCGCACTGGATCACCCCATGAATGCCGTTGCCATTGCCCAGTTCGAAGAAGACCTCCTGGTGCAGCAACAAGCCGAGGTTGACGGCAGGTGCCGGGGCGATGACTTCAATCTCGAATCGATAGGGTTGGTTCAATACTTCTTGGCCACTGAACTGCAACACCTGCAGTTGCAGGTCACCCTTGAGGAGGGTGAGGTTGAACGGGCTTTCCTTGTCGTCGTGCATCGGGCGCGCTTCTGCTGGCAGGTAGGGGACGCAGAGGGTACGAAACCACATCAGTTTAGGAACACCGCATATGTATTATCAGAATCGGCCTACAACCATTGGTGAAGATGCCTATGCATCATGGCGATCAAACCGGTGGAATTTTTGGTCGATTGCCGACTTTAGGCCGTATAAACTTGCGCAAAGCGTCGGCCAATAGATGTTTCGGCGCCACAGACAAGAGAGTGAGTAATGGGCGCACAGTGGAAGGTTAAACACAAAGAAGCGGCATCCAATGCCAAGGGCAAGATCTTCGGCAAACTGGTGAAGGAAATCACCATTGCCGCGCGCAATGGTGCCGATGTCTCGACCAACGCGCATTTGCGCCTGGTGGTGGAGCAGGCGAAGAAGGCGTCCATGCCTCGCGAAACCCTGGAACGTGCGATCAAGAAAGGTTCGGGCCAGCTCGGCGAAACCGTGCAGTACCATCGTGTGACGTACGAAGGCTTTGCCCCGCATCAGGTGCCGCTGATCGTTGAGTGCGTGACCGATAACATCAACCGCACCGTTGCCGAGATTCGCGTTGCGTTTCGCAAGGGCCAGTTGGGCGCTTCGGGTTCGGTGTCCTGGGACTTCAACCATGTCGGCATGATTGAGGCATCCCCGGACAGCCCGGGCGCCGATCCGGAAATGGCCGCAATCGAAGCGGGTGCGCAGGATTTCGAGCCAGGCGAAGAAGAGGGCACGACCCTGTTCCTGACCGAGCCTGCGGACCTTGATGCGGTCCAGAAAGCCTTGCCTGAGCAGGGTTTTACGGTGTTGTCGGCGAAGCTGGGCTACCAGCCGAAGAACCCGGTGAGCGGTTTGAGCGATGAACAGATGGCCGAAGTCGAAGCCTTCCTCGAAGGCCTGGATAACCATGATGATGTGCAGGACATGTTTGTCGGGTTGGCGGGTTAATCGGTTTCTTCAGTAGTACCGCTCTCGCGAGCAGGCTCGCTCCCACGCAGCTCTCGTGTTGTACACATGCAAGTGATCAACACGCGCACCAGTGGGGGCGGGCTTGCTCGCGAAGGCTGAGTAAAATCCACCAAAAAGGATCGTCTGGCACGGCCCCTCCGCGAGCAAGTCCCTCCCACAGCTTCTCTACCGGTCACAGATCCTGCAGTTCCTGCATAACCTCGCCGAACCCCGGCCGCTCCATCACCTGGGGCTGACAGCAACGCTGTTGCAATTCTTCCAGTCGCCCACGGCGCTCCTCGGTCAATCCCGAGTCGATCCGCTCCAGCAACTCCCCCAGCAATACCCCGAATGCCCGCACTTCAAGTCGCTGCAAGGCACGGCTTTCGACGCTGTCTGACTTCGCGTGGAAAGACGCTGCGCCAAAGTCACCCAGCAGGCAGTCACCCTGATCGTTATAGAGAATATTGTGGCCGTAGAGGTCTCCGTGGGTAATACCCTGGCGGTGCAAATGTTTGGCCACCGAGGCGATAGCGCCAGCGATGCGCAAGGCCACGCCAGCGCTGAAGCGGGTGTCATGGGCGTAGACGTCGCGACTGCAGGAAACAAGACTCGGCAGTCCGGCCAGGTTGCGGAAGTTCGGCTCGACCAGCGCCATCACCAGTCCGGCTTGCCCCTGTGGATGGTCGACGATTCGTCCCTCTACCTGGATGAGATTGGGGTGCAGGCCTGCGGTGATGCACGCGTTCATTTCGTGCAAAGGCGAACCGTCGCTGGTCATTTCGCCTTTGTAGAGTTTGACCGCGACTGGCTGGTCCACTGAGCCTGGGCGGGCCCAGGTTGCTCGGTGGATCACCCCGGAAGCGCCTTCGCCCAGTGGCTGCTCGAGACACAATGCCTTCCAGGGGATGACGGTAGTCGATTCAAGCAGCGCAGAGTCGGCTTCGGTTTCCAGCGGGTTACCGGCGTAAGCCAGCCATGTCAGGCTTGGCAGGGTGAGCAACCATTCGGGGAGCTCGGTCAGCTGGTTGGCGGCGACCCGGATTAGTTCAAGTCGATGGCAGTGCTGCAGGCTGTCAGGCAAGTGCCGCAACTGATTTCCAGCGAGCATAAGTTTTTGCAGGTGCGGGCGCTGGCCCAGTTCCTTGGGCAGTTCGCGAATGCAGTTGTCAGTCAGGATCAGCCAGCGTAGCAATGGCGGGAGTGCGGTGCCCGGTACTTGCGCTATGCGGTTGGCCTTGAAGCCGACCATCGTCAGTGAGCTGCACTGGCCAAGGCATGCGGGCAGCTCGGTGAACAGGTTGTCCGAGCAGAACAACACCCGCAGCCGGGTCAGTCGATACATATCGTGCGGCAGTTGGCTGAGCGTGTTGCCGCTGAGGTTGAGGACTTCGAGGGAGTCCGCCAGGTCGAAAATTTCCGCTGGGAATTCGGTCAGGCCGCAGGCCAGGTCAAGGCGGGTGCTGCCCGCCAGTAGGCCGGCGCGTAGTTTGGCAAGGGTGTCCATGAAAGGATTCGCTATTGATCTGGAGATGGGCGCGGACATGATACCGGGATAAACCTTTCTACCGGGAATCGCCCAACTGCCCCAACCGACTGCGGGTTCGCGCCAGGTCGATGGCATCACCGCCCAGGCTCTGCCCCAATGAATGCTGGCCGACCAAGGTCAGGTGTTTGTCCTGATCGTAAAGCACGTCCACCAGATTGATGAACCGTTGCTGCGCCGCGATGGAAGTGTCGGCGAGTAGGGGCAGATCGACGATAATCCAGTGGTCGAATTGTCGGCACAGTTCCAGGTAGTCCATGACCGCCGTGGGATGCTCACACAGGTCGGCGAAGGTGAATCCGATAGTGCACCGATCGCGGTATCTGGCCTGCAGTTGCCGGGTGCCGACGGGCAGTAGCAGGGGCGACGCATCCGTCTCGGGGAAGTTCATCGTCCGTCGCAGCGCCAGTGAGTCCGGCCAGAGGTAACGTCCTTGGGTGAAAACTTGCTGAGCGTGGGGCCGCGCCTGGCTGCGGTAGTCGTGGGGGCCGCCGACTTCCATGACTTGCATTTTCGAGTTGATCAGGTCGATGACTGGTTTGAACCGTGCGTGGTACAGCGGGTTCGGTAGCAAGCCCTCCGGTGGATAGTTGGAGGTAACCAGCAGCAAGATGCCCCGGCGAAACAGAGCCTGGAACAAGCGGGTAATCAGCATCGCGTCGCCGATATCGTGGACGTGAAACTCGTCGAAACACAACACCCGACAATCGAGCAACATATGGTCGAGGCTGACCGCCATGGCATCGGGCTGCTCGCGATGAGTGAACATCGCCTGATGCAACCGGGCAAAGAATTCATGAAAGTGCAGTCGCTGTTTTTCGGAAACAGGGATGGCCTGGAAAAAACCGTCGAGCAACCAGCTCTTGCCGCGACCCACGGCGCCATACAGGTAAAGCCCGGGAAGCTTCTGCTGGGCTGAACCCGGCAGCAGGGGAGCGTACTGCGCCATACAATCGATCACGCGCTGCTGACTGTGGCTGAGGGTATAACCTTGGGCATGCGCCTTGTGGAGAAAGTAGTCGTGAATCACCCTCGCACTGGTGGCCGGGGTTAGCGATGCCTTCGCGAACAGACGGCGCACTGCCGGCCAACGTGGTGTGAGTCGCGAACGCTTGGGTGGTCGTACGGCCACTGGAATGTCCCCCTCTGGATCTTCAAGCCGGCGCCCCGAGCGGCGGCGGCACAGTTTAGCCAAACGGATGGTTTTTCTTCCAGAGCTGCGTGGTCAAAACGTTTTCGTCTGCCTGAGCAGATGCGCCGCTGGCGTATCACTGGGGCTGATCATTGCATAGTTATACCCAGCGCCCGACCAGTACTCGGCCTGAAGCTCGCCATCGCTGCGACTGCCTCGGGGTAGCAAGAAGTTTTTCGGCCCAGGTGGGCGCACGTAGAAGCTGACTTTCTGCCCGTTCGGGTTTTCGTAGACCACCATCGCCGCTGGCCCTTGCTCGGTGCTGAGCAGGCGCCCGCTGACCGGTTTGAAGCCTGCGCGCGCCAGATCCGGTAGACGGTTGGCTTGGGTGAAATAGCGATCCAGCCAGGCCTGCATATCGCCCTGTTCGCCGACCTTGAAATCGGCCGGCAGCATGCCTTGTTGCGCGATCAGACGGTACGCCTGCAGAGCATCGGCCATGGGCGCCGAAGTGCTGAGTAGTGTCATTTCCCTGGCCTGCCAGCCGCTGAAGCCGCCAACGCTGACGGCCAGCAGCAGTACGGCGGCGCTAGCCAGGTGGCGCCGGGACTGACGCTTGAGGCGCTGGCGGATGACTGCCGGTTCCAGGTGCGGATTAGTCGGTTGTTGCAACGCGCCGCTCAGGTTGGCTCGCAGTTGCTCGGCGTCCTGCTGCCAGGCGCGCACGGTGGCGGCCATTTGCGGATTGTTCGTCAGATAAGTTTCAATCAGGCGTCGGTCGGCTGCGCTGAGCTGGTGATCGATGTAAGCGTGCAGGTCGCGCTCGTCAGGGGGCATGCTAATCATTTGAGTCTCCGCAGGGCAGGGCGGGTGATTTCACCTTCGCTGAGTTGGCGCAGGGCCTGGCGGGCGCGGGACAAACGGGACATCACAGTCCCGGTGGGTACTTGTAGAATCTCGGCCACCTCTTTGTAACTCAAGCCTTCGACTGATACCCAAAGCAGCAATGCGCGCTGCTCTGTGGGGAGCTGGTCGAAGGCCTTGAGCGTCGATTGCGCGATCACCGTGCGCTCTACAGACGGTTGGGCGTCTTCACGGCCGGTGAAAAACTCGAGCATTCGCGCGTAGCGCCGGGAGCGCCGGTGGGCGTCCAGAAACTGTCGATAAAGAATCGAGAACAGCCAGGCGCGCAAGTCTCCTTCGGGGCGTTTGTCGCTCCAGCGCGACAATGCCCGTTCCAGGCAGGCCTGCACCAGATCATCGGCGCTGCTGGGATTGCGCGTCAGGGACAACGCAAATCGCCTCAACCTGGGAATGATTTCACTCAGTTGTTCGTCGATATCGTTCATGAAGTTCTGACTAGTCACTACGCTGTGGACCAGGAAGACGCTCGGCCTTCGAGGTTATTCCACGCTCGAAAAAATAAACACCCAGTGATGGAATAAACCGTCCGGGGGTTCGTCTGCTTGATTCTTCTCACTTGCGGCCACAGGCCCTGGAGTCTTTCATGGTAGATCGCTCATCACCGCCCACTCGGCCGCCGCTGAGCGCCACCAGCCTGGTGTTGCGCCTCGGCGGCATCGCCTTGGTGGTTGCTGCGGTTGCCGGGGCTTTTGCCTACGTCAACGGCACATTTGACCCACAGCGCCTGACGCCAAAAAAACTGATCAACGTGCTGGAGACCAACAACGGCGTGCACCCTGGGTTCCGGCGGAACCACTCCAAGGGCGTGTGCGTGATCGGACATTTCGAAAGCAGCGAAGAGGCGCGCAACTACTCCAGCGCCCAAGTGTTCAACGAGGCCAGAACCCCGGTGGTCGGGCGTTTCGCGCTACCGGCTGGCAATCCCTACGCACCGGACAGCAGCGTGCCTATCCGCAGCATGGCGCTGCGCTTTAACCAGGCCAATGGTCAACAATGGCGCACCGGGATGAACAGCATGCCGGTGTTCCCGGTGGGCACCCCCGAAGCCTTCTATCAGTTGCAACAAGCCCAGTCGCCAGTGCTGGCCACCGGCAAACCCGATCCTGGAGCAGTGCCGGCATTTTTTGGCGCGCATCCGGAAGCTGCACCTTTTCTGGCGTGGATCAAGACTGCCAAGCCCTCGGCCAGTTATGTGACCGAAACCTATAACAGCGTGAATGCGTTTTACCTGGTCAACGCCGCAGGTCAGCGGCAGGCAGTGCGCTGGAGCATGGTGCCGGTTACCCAGGATGCGCCAGGTGCAACGGCGCCGGAGGGTAGCGATTTTCTCGAAAAAGACCTGGTCCAGCGGATTGCCGCAGGGCCGCTGCGTTGGAAGCTGAACATTACCCTGGCCAACGCCGGTGATCCGGTCGACGATGCCAGCAAGGCCTGGCCCGAGGGGCGCAAGGTGGTTAACGCGGGGACTCTGGTGCTCGAAAGCACCCAACCGCAACTCAGTGGCGAGTGCCGGGACATTAACTATGACCCGCTGGTACTGCCTGCCGGCATTGAGGGCTCTGGCGATCCACTGCTCGCCGCTCGTTCCGCGGGTTATGCCAGTTCCTACTTGCGTCGCACCAGTGAAGTCAGCCAGTTGCCCGCCGCCAAACAGGAAGCTCGACAATGAGCACTCAATCGAACCACTTCGCGCCGTTGGCGCGGTTGCTGCACTGGCTGATGGCACTGATGGTCATTGCCATGCTGTTCATCGGGGCGGGCATGGTTGCCTCGGTGTCCGAGCGTCATGAGTGGCTGATCCACCTGCACAAGCCCTTGGGCATCGCCATTTTGTTGTTGGTGATCGTGCGTATCGTCGTGCGTTTTTCCACTCGACAGCCGCCGCTGCCTGCTGATTTGCCGGGATGGCAGGTGCTCGCGGCCAAAGGCTCGCATCTGTTGTTATACGCCTTGATGCTGGTGTTACCGCTACTGGGATGGGCAATGATCTCGGCGGCGGGCGACCCGGTGATGCTCAGCAATTCGTTGCAGCTGCCTTCAATCGTACCGGCCAACGCGCAGGTATTTGCCTTCCTGCGCAAGGCCCACGGCTACCTGGCCTACCTGCTTTTCCTGACCGTGTTGCTGCACCTGGCAGCGGCGCTGTTCCATGGCTGGGTACGCCGTGACGACGTGCTGGACAGTATGTTGCGGGGTAAGGACCGCGCCTGACGTTGGTGGCCGCAGTTGAAGCTGCGGCCGCAACCGGTCAGCGCAGGACATCAACCATGTCGGCAATGGTCGTCAGCACATCCTTGCCCAACTGTTTGGAACGCTTACCCGACCATCCCGTGATCGGATTAGGCGCGTCATTGTTGTCCTTGAAGGGCATTTCCAGGGTAAGCGACAGGCAGTCGAATTTCTCGCCGACGCTGTTGCAGGCCAAGGTCATGTTGGCTTTGCCCGGCTCATCGCGGGTATAGCCATGCTTGGTCTGGAAATCCTTGGTGAGATGCTTCAGATGGCTGCGGAACTGTTCTTCGAGTTTTTCGATCCGCAGGGTGTAGCCAGGGTTACCCTCGCAACCGGCGGTGAACACGTAGGGGATCTCTTCGTCACCATGGATGTCGAGGAACAGGTCAACGCCGTAGTGTTCCATCTGTTGCTGCACGAACAGGACTTCCGGGCTGATTGCCTGGCTGGCGCTCTGCCAGGCGCGGTTCAGGTCCTGGCCCGTGGCGTTGGTGCGCAGGTGGCCATGGAAGGCGCCGTCCGGGTTCATGTTCGGCACCAGGTACAGGTCGGCGCTGGCCAGAAGTTTGTTCACAACTGGATCGTCATGTTTTTCCAGGCGCTCGATCACACCTTCCACGAACCATTCGGCCATATGTTCGCCTGGGTGCTGCTGGGCAATCATCCACACCTTACGCCGGCCCTCGGCCCCGGTGCCCTTGCGCAGCAGCTGAATGTCCCGGCCTTCGACGCTTTTACCGGTGGCGAGCAGTTCGGTGCCGGCCTTGGCCAGCGCCTGCTCGATCAACCAGTCGTGACGACCGCGGCTGTAGGGTTCGAAGTAGGCGAACCAGGCATGGGTAGCGGTGGCTTCTAGGCTGAAGCGCAGGCAGTCACCTTCGAAAATGGTCGGTACGCGGAACCAGTTGACGTGGTCATAGGAGGCAACGGCCTGATAGCCGTCCCAGGCCTTGTTGTAGGAGGACTTGCTGGCATTGTTCAGGCGAAACCAGTGCTCCTGGCCCACATGCAGGCCGCTGGCCTTGAAGTGAAACCACTGGAAGTGCTGGCTGCGGGTATCGGGTCGAATGGCCAGCAACGCTTGCAGCGGATTGCTGATATCGAGCACTTCAATGTTGCCGCTGTCGAAGTTTGCGCTGATGTCGAAAGAGGATTTAGCCACGGTCATAGTCGATTCCAGAATATGATTTTTATGGCTGTCACTTTACACGCAGGGCGGGGGAAAATTTGGGGAAGTTGCCAGGAATTTGGGGGGCGTCCTCCTTGACGCCGAAGCAGCTTAGAGACTGTACGATTGATTCTCAAGTGCTATTTTTCGATTGTTTGGCCCAATATTGCCGGGCTTCTCTAATCAATACATATTCTTTTGATATCCTTAGCGCCATCGAACTTGCAGTCACTAAAGAATTCATTAGCCTGAAGCCAAAAGCCAGAATAACTGGCAAAAAAAGACCCGGCACAAAAGCCGGGTCAAAAACCGTGATTAGCCTGATGAGGAGATAGTCCAGGAGACCGACCTTAGGTCTCTTGGCCCATCGACTGATCTCGCGATCAGATGATGTAATAGTAATCATTATCGTTTGCAAGTCAACTGGTTTTAGCGGTCCCACCAGAAAAACCCTTTCCTGGTGTCTTCGTTTTCAGCCCTTGTGACCCTTGAGCGACCGATCAACCATGGCTCGGGCCATATCGATCAGGTGCACCGTCGACAGTGTCAGGTCCCGGCTGGCGCCTTGCAGATTACCTGCCGATTCATAGGCAATGGACGCGGCGCAGCGCATCAGATCCGAGGCATGCACAAGTGCCTCTTCATTGCTGACGTTCTGATTCACAGCAAAAAAACGCGTTTCCTCAAGCTCTGGTGACACAGATGGTTTCAAGTAGTAGTCGAGCGCGCGCTGCGCTGCAGCGAAGCCTTGGGGAGAGTTGAGCGTGGTATCCATTGGCTCGTCGGGCAAGTCGGTACTGGTGGTTGCCATGGTGATGTAAACTCCTTTTTTGATTATCAGATCCGTAAAAAAGAGCTTAGTACAAAGTGTATTTGTTTCGGCGATTGAAATAATACAGCTTGTGTTTTGAGCGCAGGTAGGAGCCCGCGTATCGTGCCGGACATGGATAAATGGATTGATTTGGTCAAGGCCAAGATGAGTGAGCTCAACATCACTCAGGAGATACTCGCAGACCGTCTAGGGATGTCGCAGGGTGGTGTTGGACATTGGCTGAATAAACGACGTCAGCCCGGTGTCGAGGACATGAACCGTGTGCTGGAAGCCTTGGGCCTGGATTTCCTGGAAGTGGCGATGGTACTCAGGGAAGTCCGGGCTTGCGAGGATGATATTCCTCCCTTGGCGCAGCGGCACAACCCTTCCTTTCGTTACCCTGTCAGTGATTGGCGAGATGCACCGTTGCTGCGCGATGGCGAGTTTCCGGTGTACGGTGCGACGCAGTTCGAACTGTCCGACTACCACGCTCACGGCAGCGCGTTCTGGCTCAAAGTCGAGGGTGACGCAATGACTGCTCCCAGTGGCCTTAGCATCGCCCACGACATGTTGATCCTGGTAGACCCAGAGGCTGAGGTGCTGCCTGGCAAGCTGGTGATCGCCCAATGGCCTGGCAGCGCCGCCGCCACTTTTCGCAAACTGATCGAGGAGGGCGGTCAGCGTTACCTGATTCCGCTCAATCCGACCTATCCCAAAGCCTTGTACACCGCAGACTGCCGAATCATCGGCGTGGTGGTTCAAGCCACTGCCAAATTCTGACCGGACCGGTCCTGCCAGCGTGCAAGACCGGTCTTTGTTTCAGGCCTCTTCCAGCTCGACCAGTGCACTGCCCTCACTGACCATTTCGCCTTCCTGGCAATACAGCGCCTTGATGACTCCAGCGTGGGGCGCACGAATGCTGTGTTCCATCTTCATGGCTTCCAGTACCACCAGTTGCGCTCCTGCTTCAACCGTTTGCCCGGCCTCCACCAGGACGCGCACGATGCTGCCGTTCATGGGTGCGGTCAGGCCACCCTGGTGGCTATGGCTGGCTTCGACGGCACTGATAGGGTCGTAGGACTCGATGCGGCGCAGTTCTCCATCCCATTGCAGATAGACCACGCCGTCGCGGCGGATCGCCCGATGCTGGCGACGTACCCCTTCGTGCTCGATCAGCAATTGCTCGCCCTTGAGCTGTGCTGTGTGCGCGTCGACTGCGCCCAACGTAAGCGCACGGTCCTGGCCTTCGCAACTCAGGTGCAGGCTGATCTCCCTCGGCAGTCCGGTACGAAAACCGTTGCTTCTCGCCCAGGGCGACGCCGGGTCGTCTGTGCGCGACGCGGCGGACTGGCTTTGGGTAAATGCCTGCGCAGCAGCCTGCCAGAAGTCTTCACCCAGCTCTGCTGGTTTTGGCAGCAGCTGTTCCTGGTAACGCGGGATAAACCCGGTATCAAGTTCTGCGGCGGCAAACGCTGGATGGCCGATAATCCGGCGCAGGAAGTTGATGTTGGTTCTCAGGCCGCCAATCGCGAATTCGTCGAGCATGCTCAGCAAGCGCAGGCGCGCCTGTTCACGGTCTTCACCCCAGGCAATCAGCTTGCCCAGCATCGGGTCGTAGAACGGTGAGATTTCATCGCCTTGCTCCACTCCGCTGTCGACTCGACGTCCGGTGCCCGCAGCTGATTCGCGATATAGCTCCAGGCGTCCGGTCGCCGGCAGGAAGTCATTGCCCGGGTCTTCGGCGTACAACCGGACCTCAATGGCATGTCCGATCAGGGGGACCTGCTCCTGGGTCATCGGCAGGGCTTCACCACGGGCGACGCGGATTTGCCAGGCCACCAGGTCGAGCCCTGTGATGGCTTCAGTCACCGGGTGTTCCACCTGCAGGCGCGTGTTCATCTCCATGAAGAAGAACTCGCCTCGCGAGTCCAGCAGGAACTCCACCGTGCCGGCCCCGACGTAACCAATAGCCTGCGCCGAGCGGACGGCGGCTTCGCCCATGGCGCGGCGCAATTGCGCGCTCAGGCCTGGAGCAGGCGCTTCTTCTACGACCTTCTGATGGCGACGCTGGATCGAGCAGTCGCGCTCATTGAGGTACAGGCAATTGCCATGCTGATCGGCAAAGATCTGAATCTCCACGTGCCGCGGTTTGAGCAGATATTTTTCTACCAGCATGCGTGAGTCGCCAAACGACGACTGCGCCTCGCGCTGGGCCGAGGCCAGGGCTTCGGCCAGTTGGCTGACGTCCTCGACCACCTTCATGCCTTTGCCGCCCCCACCGGCGGTGGCCTTGAGCAGCACCGGATAACCGATGCGCTCACAGGCTGCGCGGAAGGTTTCCAGGTCCTGGGCTTCGCCGTGATAACCAGGCACCAGTGGCACTGCGGCGGTCTCCATCAACGCCTTGGCTGCGGATTTGCTGCCCATTGCATCGATCGCCGAGGCGGGTGGGCCGAGGAAGATCAAGCCGGCATTCTCGATGGCCCGGGCAAATGCGGCGTTCTCCGACAGAAAGCCATACCCCGGATGAATCGCCTGAGCGCCACTGGCCAGTGCAGCGGCAATCAGTTTGTCGATCTGCAGATAGCTGTCGGCGGCTTTGCTGCCACCCAGGTCGACTCGTATATCGGCCTCGCGGCTGTGTCGGGCATCACGATCAGTGGCGCTGTGCACGGCCACGGTGGTCAGGCCAAGGGCTTTGGCGGTGCGCATCACCCGGCAGGCGATTTCGCCGCGGTTGGCCACCAGTAACGAAGTAATGACGGGCGTGTTCATCAGCGCGGCTCCTTGGTGTTAGGGATAGCGAGCCAGTTCGCCGGGCGTTTTTGCAGGAAGGCGCGCAAACCTTCCTGGCCTTCAGGGCTGACGCGGATCCGGGCAATGGCATTTTCGGTGTAGCGGCGCAGTGCCGGGGTCAGCGCACCATTGCCCACTTCGCGCAGTAAATCCTTGCTGGCACGCATGGCGGCAGGGCTGTTGAGCAGCAGGTTATCGATCCACTGATCGACCTTGGACTCCAGCTCTGCAAGCGGGTAGCTTTCCGATAGCAAACCGATCTCCCGTGCCCGCAGGCCGCTGAACCGCTCGGCGGTCAGGGCGTAGCGGCGAGCTGCGCGTTCGCCGATGGCTTGCACCACGAACGGGCTGATCACGGCAGGAGCCAGGCCGATGCGTACTTCCGACAGGCAGAATTGCGCGTCATCGGCGCCGATGGCCATATCGCAGCAGCTGATCAAACCGAGTGCCCCCCCAAATGCAGCCCCTTGCACCACGGCCAGGGTGGGGATTTTCAGCTTGGCAAGGTTGTACATCAACTCGGCGAGTTCGCGGGCATCGTCGAGATTGGTGTGGTAATCCAGTTCGGCGGACTGCTGCATCCACGCCAGGTCGGCACCAGCGCTGAAATGCTTGCCTCGGCCGCGCAACAGCAGGAATCTCATGCTGGTATCGGCCGAAACTTTATCCAGGGCGAGAATCAGCTCGCGGATCATCTGCGCGTTGAAGGCATTGTTCTTGTCTTCGCGGGCGAGCCACAAGGTCGCGAAACCCCGGGGGTCGATGTGTAGCTCAAGGGTGTTGAAGTCGCTCATTTTGTCTGCCTCCACAACTCATGTGGGAGCGGGCGTGTTCGCGTAGAACGATAACGCGGTGCATCAGAGAGCCCGCGGTGAGTCCTTCGCGAGCAAGCCCGCTCCCACAGAAAATCACATCCGGAACACGCCGAAACGGCTTTGTTCTACTGGCGCGTTCAACGCTGCCGACAAGGCCAGTGCCAACACATCGCGGGTCTGCGCGGGGTCGATCACGCCGTCGTCCCACAGCCGGGCGCTGGAGTAGTAGGGGTGTCCCTGCTGCTCGTACTGATCGAGGATCGGTTGCTTGATTTGCGCCTCCTGCTCGGCGCTGAAAGCCTGGCCACCGCGCTCGGCCTGCTCGCGCTTGACTTGCACCAGCACGCCTGCAGCCTGTTCGGCACCCATCACGCCGATCCGCGCATTCGGCCACATCCACAGAAAGCGTGGGTCGTAGGCTCGTCCGCACATGCCGTAGTTGCCGGCACCAAAGCTGCCGCCAATGATTACGGTGAACTTCGGCACCTTGGCGCACGCTACGGCGGTCACCAGTTTGGCACCGTGCTTGGCGATGCCGCCGGCTTCGTATTTCTGGCCAACCATGAAGCCGGTGATGTTCTGCAGGAACAGCAATGGAATACCGCGCTGACAGGCCAACTCGATGAAGTGCGCACCTTTCTGCGCGGCCTCGGCGAACAGAATGCCGTTGTTGGCGAGGATCGCGATCGGATAACCGTGCAGGTAGGCAAAACCGCAGACCAGCGTAGTCCCGAATAGCGCCTTGAATTCGTCGAACACCGAGCCGTCCACCAGCCGTGCGATAACTTCGCGCACATCGAAGGGCTGCTTGGCGTCAGCCGATACCACGCCGTAAAGCTCGTCGCTGGCATACAGCGGGGCGATTGGCGCGCGTTGCTGCACTTCGCCAAGCTTGCGCCAGTTAAGGTTGGCAATGCTGCGTCGAGCGATGGCCAGGGCGTGTTCGTCGCTCTCGGCGTAGTGATCGGCGACGCCGGAAACCTTGCAGTGCACGTCGGCCCCGCCAAGGTCTTCGGCGCTGACTACTTCACCGGTTGCGGCTTTTACCAGGGGGGGGCCGGCAAGAAAGATGGTCGCCTGGTTACGCACCATGATCGCCTCGTCGGCCATGGCCGGGACATAGGCTCCGCCAGCGGTGCAAGAGCCCATGACCACGGCGATCTGTGGAATGCCCAGGGCACTCATGTTGGCCTGGTTGAAGAAAATCCGGCCAAAGTGTTCGCGGTCCGGGAACACCTCATCCTGGCGGGGCAAGTTCGCGCCGCCGGAATCCACCAGATAGATACAGGGCAGGCGATTTTGCTGGGCGATGGTCTGGGCACGCAGGTGTTTCTTCACGGTCAGCGGATAGTACGAGCCACCTTTCACCGTGGCATCGTTGGCGACGATCATGCATTCGACGCCTTCCACTCGACCAATTCCGGCGATCACGCCAGCGGCCGGAACATCTTCACCGTAGACCTCGTAGGCCGCCAGCTGGCTGATTTCGAGGAACGGTGAACCGGGATCGAGCAGCCGATTGATGCGCTCGCGAGGCAATAACTTGCCCCTGGAGGTGTGGCGTTCTTGTGCTTTTGCGCCGCCACCTTGCTGCACCTGGGCGAGCAGGGTGTGCAGGGCGTCGACCTGTTTGCGCATCGCCGCGCTGTTGGCGGCAAACTCCGCCGAACGGGGGTTGAGCTGGGTATGCAGGATAGCCATGGACAACTCCGGTTAGCGGGTTTCGTTGAACAGTTCACGGCCGATGAGCATGCGACGAATCTCACTGGTCCCCGCGCCGATTTCGTACAGCTTGGCGTCACGCAACAGACGGCCAGCTGGGAATTCATTGATGTAGCCGTTGCCACCGAGAATCTGGATCGCGTCGAGGGCCATTTGCGTGGCACGTTCGGCGCTGTACAGGATCACGCCGGCGGCGTCCTTGCGCGTTGTCTCGCCGCGCTCGCAAGCTTGGGCCACTGCATACAGATAGGCGCGGCTGGCGTTGAGCTGGGTGTACATATCGGCGACCTTGCCTTGAATCAGCTGGAATTCGCCGATGCTCTGGCCGAACTGCTTGCGGTCGTGGATGTAGGGAACGATCAGGTCCATGCAGGCCTGCATGATGCCGGTCGGGCCGCCGGACAGAACGACTCGCTCGTAGTCGAGGCCGCTCATCAACACTTTCACGCCGCCGTTGAGTACGCCGAGGATGTTTTCTTCAGGTACCTCGACGTCATCGAAGAACAGCTCGCAGGTGTTCGAGCCACGCATGCCGAGCTTGTCGAACTTGTCGCTGCGGCTGAAGCCTTTCGAGTCGCGTTCGACGATGAAGGCGGTAATGCCGTGGGGGCCCTTTTCCAGATCAGTCTTGGCGTAGATCACGTAGGTGTTGGCGTCGGGGCCGTTGGTGATCCACGTCTTGCTGCCATTGAGCACGTAGCGATCACCACGTTTGTCGGCGCGCAGTTTCATGGATACCACGTCGGAGCCGGCGTTCGGTTCGCTCATGGCGAGGGCGCCGATGTGTTCACCGCTAATCAGCTTGGGCAGATACTTGGTTTTTTGCTCGTGATTACCGTTGCGGTTGATCTGGTTGACGCAGAGATTGGAGTGCGCACCATAGGACAGGGCGACCGAGGCCGAGCCGCGGCTGATTTCTTCCATGGCTACCACGTGGGCCAGGTAACCCAGGCCAGCGCCACCGTATTCCTCGCAGACAGTGATGCCGAGCAGGCCCATGTCGCCGAACTTGCTCCACAGGTCTGCGGGGAACAGGTTGTCGATGTCGATCTGGGCGGCGCGCGGAGTGATCTCCCTGGAGACAAATTTTTGAATCTCATGGCGCAGCGAATCGATGGTTTCGCCGAGGGCAAAGTTCAGGGATGGGTAGCTCATGGGGCACCTTTTGGCTTTTTTGTAGGGTGGGGAGGGCAGTGATGCAGCTCTCACCTTTACGTTAACGTAAGCCTGTGACGAATGGCTGTCAATCACCCTTTACGTTAACGTCAACTTGAGCGACAGTAGGGTCGTTCTGAAAGACCAGCGCTGCTCCCTCGCCACAACAAATCAGCGCTCCTAAACAATAAAGACAATAGGGGTCGTTATGGATCAACCCAGTGCAAGCCCGCAGCGCAGTTATACCCGCGGTTCCCAAGACAAAGCCCTGCTGGCGATGACCATTGGCCAGGCGTTCGATCACACGGTCACCCGATATCCGAACGGGGAAGCGCTGGTAGTGCGACATCAACAGCTGCGCTATACCTGGCAGCAGTTGTCTACAGCCGTTGACCTGCATGCCCGGGCCCTGTTGGCGCTGGGATTGCAGACCGGAGACCGGCTGGGCATCTGGGCGCCAAACTGCGCCCAGTGGTGCATCAGCCAACTCGCCAGCGCGAAGATCGGCGTAATACTGGTCAACATCAACCCCGCTTACCGCAGCTCGGAACTGGAGTACGTATTGAAGCAGTCGGGCTGCCAATGGCTGGTATGCGCTGGTGCCTTCAAGACGTCCAACTATCACGAAATGCTTCAAGGGCTGCTGCCCGAGCTGGCCGAGCAATCCATCGGTCAACTGCACAGCGAACGCCTGCCCGATCTGCGCGGAGTGATCAGTCTCGATACTCAACCGCCGTGCGGTTTCCTGCCGTGGTCGCAATTGGCCGATTTGGCGGCCAGCCTACCGGCGCAGCAACTGCACGAGCGCCAGGACAGCCTGAATTTCGACCAGGCCGTGAACATTCAGTACACCTCCGGCACCACCGGTTTTCCCAAGGGCGCGACCCTCAGTCACTACAACATCCTCAACAATGGCTACATGGTCGGCGAAAGCCTGGGGCTGACCGCCGACGATCGGCTGGTGATCCCGGTGCCGCTCTACCATTGTTTCGGCATGGTGATGGGCAACCTGGGCTGCATCACCCACGGCACCACAATGATCTACCCCAATGACGGATTCGATCCGCTGCTGACTCTGACTACCGTCGCCGAAGAAAAAGCCACCGCGCTTTACGGCGTGCCCACCATGTTCATCGCCATGCTCGACCAGCCAAGGCGTCAGGAATTCGATCTGTCGAGCTTGCGCACCGGCATCATGGCAGGCGCGACCTGCCCGATTGAGGTGATGCGCCGGGTGATCAGCGAAATGCACATGAGCGAGGTGCAGATTGCCTACGGCATGACGGAAACCAGCCCGGTTTCGTTGCAAACCGGTCCTTTGGATGAATTGGAACTGCGCGTGACCACCGTTGGCCGCACCCAACCGCAGCTGGAAAGCAAGATCATCGATGAGGCGGGCAACCTGATGCCGCGCGGTACCATCGGCGAGCTGTGTACTCGCGGTTACAGCGTGATGCTCGGTTACTGGAACAATCCCCAAGGCACAGCGGAGGCGATCGATCAGGCAGGCTGGATGCATACGGGAGACTTGGCCAGCATGAATGATGAAGGCTACGTGTGCATTGCCGGACGCAACAAGGACATGATTATCCGTGGCGGCGAGAACATATATCCGCGCGAGCTGGAGGAGTTCTTCTTTACCCACCCGGCCGTTGCCGACGTGCAGGTCATTGGGATTCCATGTTCACGCTACGGCGAGGAAATCGTCGCGTGGATCAAGTTTCATCCCGGCCACAGTGCGACCGAGCAGGAGATGCAGCTCTGGTGCAAGGAGCGCATCGCCCACTTCAAGACACCGCGCTACTTTAAGTTTGTGGAGGAGTTTCCGATGACGGTAACGGGCAAGATCCAGAAATTCCGCATGCGCGAGATAAGCATCGAGGAGTTACGCATCAACAACGGCTGACCACTCTATCCCCTGTGGGAGCAGGCTCGCTCTCACAGGGTCATGGCAGTGGCAGTGGCAGAGGCGGTTTGAAAACCTGAATCCCAGACAGCACAAAGGGGAGCCGAGGCTCCCCTTTAATTTGTTTTTGCGTGTGCTCTTTTTTTATTATTGAGGGGCGGTCTGTTGTTGTTTTTGGTAACCGTGACCCTTTACCGCTGTTTTTGTCGATCCCCATACGGGATCAAGAGCAAACGTATTTTTTTGAGCGCTGATCTGCTTTTTCGCTAAGCGATCCAACCAGTTCGGGAGCTACCTGAGGGTAGTTTTATTGTTCTCTGCCCGGTTGCGGGTTACTCCGAGAAGTACCCTGAAAAACACACCTTCTCCAAAAAAATCTGTTAGCTGCGTCTCTGCCGTGTTGTTTTTGTTATGTCAGAGTCGTTACGTCTTATTTTTATTGGTTTGCCGCTTTTTATTCTTGTTATGCCATAGAGATAGCAGGAGCCGTGCCAACTTTTAAAAAACCTTTAAAATCAGTAACTTATGTTTTTTTTGGTTTTCGCTATGGCCTTGGATCTCACATTTTGTTTCCGTGTTACTCGATTGCGCCCACATTTCTGAGCTGGCGGTAACACCTCGACACAACCGCCCGCTCACTGTGCGCTACGCGCCTTGGCAACCCGCGACCCGCTAGGGCGGCCCAAAACGGTGCAGATCTGTTGGCCCGCCAGAATCAGGGTGTCCAGGTCAATGCCGGTGTCGATGCCCAGGCCGTTGAGCAGATACACCACGTCCTCGGTGGCCACGTTACCGCTGGCGCCTTTGGCATAAGGGCAGCCGCCGAGGCCTGCGATGGAACTGTCGAAGCTCGAGATGCCTTCCAGCAGGCTGGCGTAGATATTCGCCATGGCCTGGCCATAAGTGTCATGGAAATGCCCGGCGAGTTTTTCCCGGGGGACATCGGCCGATACCACTTCGAACATCCTGCGGGTGGCGCCTGCCGTGCCGGTGCCAATGGTGTCGCCCAGGGAGACCTCGTAACAGCCCATTGCGTGCAGCTCGCGAGCAACCCGTGCGACTTGCTCGGGGGCCACATCTCCTTCATAGGGGCAGCCCAGCACACAGGACACGTAACCGCGCACCGTCACCCCATGTTGCCGGGCCGCGTCCATGATGGGGGCGAAGCGGTCCAGGCTTTCGCCGATCGAGCAGTTGATGTTGCGTTGGGAGAAGGCTTCGGAGGCGGCTGCAAACACCGCAATTTCCTTGACCCCGGCAGCAATGGCGTCCTCGAACCCACGCAGGTTGGGGGCGAGTGCGCCGTAGGTGACGCCTGGTTTGCGCTGGATCTGCGCGAAGACTTCTGCCGAACCTGCCATCTGCGGCACCCATTTGGGCGAGACGAAACTGCCGACTTCTATGTAGCCCAAACCGGCGGCGCTCAGTGCGTTGACCAGTTGCACTTTGTCGGCGACGCTGATGGGTTGGGCTTCGTTCTGCAAACCGTCGCGGGGGCCGACTTCGACCAGGCGCACGTGGGTGGGTAGGGGCATGTGAAATGACCTGTGCTGATTAACCCTGTAGGGGCGATTTTGTTCGCAATGGTTGTTAACGATAACGCAGGTTTCCTGGTTAAACGCGTTGACCTTGATTCCATCGCGAGCAAGCTCGTTTCTACAGGGGGTGGGATGGGTGGGATTATTGGACTGCTTGCTGGTTCTTGATCGTCTGTTCCAACGCCTGGGTGCAGCGCTCCTGCGCTGTGTCCAGTTCCAGCTTCATCTGCTCGATGTCGAGCATCTGCTGCTCCAGCTGATCACGACGCTCGGCGATCTTGTTCAACATGGTCTGCAACTGTTTCTGGTTGCCGCCGGCAGGGTCGTAAAGTTCGATCAGTTCGCGGCATTCCGCCAGTGAAAAACCGATGCGCTTCCCGCGCAAGATCAGTTTCAGGCTGACCTTGTCCCGGGGCGAGTAGATGCGTTCCTGGCCGCGTCGCTCGGGGCTGAGCAGGCCTTGTTCCTCATAGAAACGGATCGCTCGGGTGGTGATGTCCAGCTCGCGGGCGAGGTCGGAGATGCTGTAGGTCAGGCTGCTCATGGGCGCGCTCGAAAAGGGTCATTGCGCTAAGCTAAAGGCAGGTTGACGTTTACGTCAAGGGGCAGGATGTTGGGTGCTGCTGCCGGCCCCTTTGCGGGCTTGCCCGCGAATGAACGATGACTCGGTGCAATGTACCCTACGCCTTATCCAGCTTCTTCTCATGCGCCGTCACCTGCTGGCACAACTCGATCATCTGCTCGCGCATCCAGCGGTTGGCCGGGTCCTGGTCAGTGCTCTCGTGCCAGTACAGGTGAGTTTCCACTGGGGGCACATCGTTGACCGGCAAGCTGAAGGCATGCAGATCGTTGCGACGGGCGAAACGTTCGGGCACGGTCATGACCATATCGGTCTGCTGCAGTACTTGCGACGCCATCAGGTAATGCTGCGAGCGCAGGGCGATCTTGCGCTGGATACCCATCTTGCCCAGCGCCAGGTCGACATGGCCCAGGCCGCTGCGGCGGCTGGAGATATGGATGTGGGTCAGGGACAAGTAGTCATCGAGGCTGAATTTTTCCTTGTTTGCCAGCGGATGCCCTTTGCGCATGGCGCACACATAGCGGTCCTCCATCAGCTTGACATGGCGTACCTGGGGGTCGGTGTTGAGCGGTGCATCGACCGCGAAATCGAGGCGCCCGGCAGCCAGTTCCTTGGTGGTCTCGCGACGCTTGGACAGGAAGCTCTCGATGATCACGGTCGGCGCCAGGCGGCGCAGACGCTGAAACAGCGGAGGCAGAATCACCGCCTCGGTGAGGTCAGTCATGCTGATGCGATAGGTCTTGACCGCCTGCAGCGGGTTGAATATGCGGCTTTCCTGGACGGATACACGCAGCAGCGAGAGCGCATTGCGCACCGGCCCGATGATGTTCTGCGCCATGGGCGTCGGGACCATGCCCTGGGCGGTGCGCACGAATAACGGGTCGTTGAATGTCTCCCGCAGGCGGGCCAGGGCGTTCGAGACCGCCGGTTGGGTGATACCAACGATCTGCCCGGCGCGGGTCAAATTGGCTTCGGTGTAGATCGCGTCAAAGACGATGAAAAGGTTGAGGTCGACCTTGCTCAGATTCATGGCGCTGCACTCTTATTGTGTGGGCTCGGTGGCCTTGGCGATCAGTGGATCATATATCGGTGATGAATGTTAATACACGCCGAGAATAGGCTAGGTAAATTTTCGTCACTGTTCTAGCATCAAATTCATGACCTGAACAACTTATCGAAACCCCCGTCAAAAGGTAGAGCTGCCCATGGATTTCGCTTATTCGCCCAAGGTGCAAGAACTGCGTGAGCGCGTGACCGCGTTCATGGACACGTACGTCTATCCCGCCGAAGCCGTGTTCGAGCGCCAGGTCGCCGAGGGCGATCGCTGGCAGCCGACCGCGATAATGGAAGAACTCAAACTCAAGGCCAAGGCAGAGGGCCTGTGGAATTTGTTTCTGCCTGAGTCCGAGCTCGGCGCCGGCCTGACCAATCTGGAATACGCGCCACTGGCGGAAATCATGGGCCGCTCCCTGCTGGGGCCGGAGCCTTTCAACTGCTCGGCTCCCGATACCGGCAACATGGAAGTACTGGTGCGCTACGCCAATGAAGAGCAGAAGCAGCGCTGGCTCGAGCCCCTGTTACGCGGTGAAATTCGTTCGGCGTTCGCCATGACCGAGCCGGACGTGGCGTCCTCCGACGCTACCAACATGGCCGCCCGCGCCGTGCGTGACGGTGATGAGTGGGTGATCAACGGCAAAAAATGGTGGACCTCCGGCGCCTGTGATCCACGCTGCAAAATTCTCATTTTCATGGGCCTTAGCAATCCCGATGCGCCGCGGCATGCCCAGCACTCGATGATCCTCGTACCGGTGGATACCCCTGGAGTGAAGATCCTGCGTCCGCTGCCGGTGTTTGGTTACGACGATGCGCCGCACGGTCACGCCGAGGTGCTGTTTGAAAATGTCCGGGTGCCGTTTGAAAACGTCCTGCTGGGCGAAGGTCGAGGTTTTGAAATTGCCCAGGGTCGCCTTGGCCCAGGCCGGATTCACCACTGCATGCGCTCTATCGGCATGGCCGAGCGCGCGCTTGAACTGATGTGCAAACGTGCGGTCAGCCGTACCGCCTTCGGCAAGCCGCTGGCGCGCCTGGGCGGTAACATAGACAAGATCGCCGACTCGCGGATGGAAATCGACATGGCGCGTCTGCTGACCTTAAAAGCGGCCTACATGATGGACACAGTCGGTAACAAGGTGGCCAAGAGCGAGATTGCGCAGATCAAGGTGGTCGCACCCAATGTGGCCTTGCGTGTGATCGACCGCGCGATTCAGATCCATGGCGGCGCCGGGGTTTCCAACGATTTCCCGCTGGCGTACATGTATGCGATGCAACGCACCTTGCGCCTGGCCGATGGCCCGGACGAGGTGCACCGCGCCGCTATTGGCAAGTTCGAGGTCGGCAAGTATGTACCCAAGGAAATGCTGCGCAGTAGTCACTGAGTAAAGGTGGGTCCTCTGATCTTCTGTAGGAGCGAGCTTGCTCGCGATGGTCGACAACGATGACGCGTTTATGCTGGATAAACGCGGTGTTCTTGAGTGCATCGCGAGCTTGCTCTTACGAAGTGAATACTTCAGTCGACTGTCGGCAGCCCGTAAAACGCCCGCGCGCAAGCGGTGCTGTGCGCCGCCAGGTCTTCCTCGCTTTCCCCGCGATGCAACGCCACCTCACGCAATACCTGCGTCAGATACGCCGGTTCATTGCGGCCATTCTTCGGCTTGGGCCTTAAGCTGCGCGGGAGCAGGTACGGCGCATCGCTCTCCAGCATCAATCGTCCGCATTTGATCTCTTTCACCAATGGATGCAGATGCGTGCCCCGGCGTTCGTCGCAGATCCATCCGGTAATACCGATGTGCAAGTCCAGGTCGAGGTAGCTGAACAGGGACTTTTTTTCGCCGGTAAAACAATGCACCACTGCGGCCGGTAATTGATCCCGATAGTCGCGCAGGATGTCTAGCAGGCGCTGGCTGGCATCGCGTTCGTGCAGAAACACTGGTAATTGCAGTTCGACCGCCATTGCCAGGTGCTCCTCGAGCACCTTCTCCTGTTGTGGGCGCGGCGAGAGGTCACGATTGAAATCCAGCCCGCATTCACCCACGGCCACCACGTTGGGCTCCTTGAGCAGACTGCGCAAGCGCTTAGCGCTGTCGGCGTTCCAGTCGCTGGCGGAATGCGGATGGATGCCGGCAGTGGCAAACAGCCGCTGGGTGCTTTCGTCCAGTTGCTGGCACAGTTCCAGTGCCTGTTCGCTGCCTTCGACGCTGGTGCCAGTGAGCACCAGTTGGCAGACGCCTGCGGCGTACGCGCGGTCGAGTACCGCCTGGTGTTTGTCGGCAAAACTGGGGTTGGTCAGGTTGACGCCGATATCGATGAGTTGCATGGTGCTACCTCGGACCAAAGGCCGGAAAGCATATCAGAGCTGCAGATTTATAAGAAAAGCCTAGAACTACAATCAGTTATAGCTGTCTTTTGATGCCGCGAGGCAGGTCGTTCTGGTCAGTTGACCCGCGTGAGGCCCGTTACTCGGGCTTTGCCAGCTCTGTTTCTGACGTTCGATTTCGCTCAATCCTTGAAATCGGCCCAGTGTTCTTTCCGGAGAGTGGATGACACGTCCCTCGGTATTATTACTGCTGTGTTTGTCGTTACTACTGCCGATGCCGGCGGTTGCGCGTCTTGCCGGTCCGCTGCAAGCCGTACCCGCTACCAAGGTCCGTGACCTGGCGGACATCCGCAGCAGCCGGGTGTTGCGCGTGCTGGTCAACCAAAGCCGCAACAGCTCCGGGGAAGTGCAGGGCCAGGCCATCGGCGTCGAATACCATCGCCTGCGTGCCTTTGAGCAATACCTTAACGGTCATGCCCGGGACGGTCAGGAAATCACCCTCAAGATAATCCCCAAAGGCAAGGATCAACTGATCGGCGCATTGCAGCGCGGGGAGGGTGACCTGGTGGCGCCAGGGGAGTTGCTGGACCTGCAGGCCGGTCATGCCATCAGCACCAGTGAACCGATTGCCAGCAATATTCCGTTGGTGTTGGTCGGGATCAAGGGCGAGCGGCGTTACACCCGTCTTGAGCAGTTGTCCGGCAAGACCCTGGCCTTGCCCACGGGCAGCGCCGCCGGGGATGCGGTCAGCCAGATCAACCAGAAACTGGCGCTGCATAAATTGCCGCCGGTGAACGTCGAGTGGGTCGACCCCAGCCTCGCGGTCGAGGACGTGCTGGAAATGGTCCAGGGCGGCATCTTCCATCTGACCATTGTCGAACAACCGATTGCCGAGCGCTGGGGCAAGATTCTGCCCAAGTTGCGCCTCGACCGGCAGGTACTGATCAGTGAGCCGGGAGAAGAGTTCTGGTTCGTGCGGCGCGACGCCTCAATGTTACGGGCCAGCATCAACCGCTTTCTACTCACCTACAAGAAACCATCGGACCAGGATGTGGCCTTCCTGCGCATCTACCGACGTCTCTATCAAGTGCACTATCCCTTGGCCAAGGCCAATCGTCAGCGCCTTGAAAAGCTGCGTCCGGTGTTGCAGAAACACGCGGCTGCCCAAGGCATGGACTGGCTGAATCTGGCGGCGTTGGCATTCAAGGAATCCGGGCTTCAGCCCAATGCCCGCAGCGGCGGTGGCCCGACCGGGCTGATGCAGATCACCCCTTCGGCTGCGCAACGGGTCGGCGTCAATAACATTCGGGAGCTTGATGCCAATGTGCAGGCTGGAGCCAAGTACCTGGCGATGATTCGCCGCAAGTTTTTTGCCGGCCCCAAGCTCAATGAACGTGAGCGCATGGCGTTCGTGCTGGCGGCGTACAACATCGGGCCGGAGCGGGTCCAGGGCATGCGTGCAGAGGCGCGACGGCGCGGCCTGAACCCCAATCAATGGTTTTTCCAGGTCGAGCGCATTGCCATGGAGCAGGTCGGAATGGGCCCGGTCAGCTATGTTAATAGCGTGAACAAGTATTACCTGGCGTTCGATCGGGAGCGGGAGTCATTGGAGCCTCAGGGGCAAAAAGTTGCCATACGCAAATGATCGACTAAACTGATTGGTATGATGGGTTATTTACGGTTTTAACATAAAAATAAACGATTAATATGGCGGCTAACCAACACTCAAACCAAGAATGGATGACACAGCATGAGCACACTGATCAACAAGGTACTGTTTACTCGCGCCGGTTACGGCTTGACTGTGCTGCGGATCTTCGTTGGTATCATCTTCGCCGCTCACGGCGCGCAGAAGCTCTTTGGCGCATTTGGCGGTTACGGATTGGCCGGCACTGCGCAGTACATGGAAAGCCTGGGTCTGACTCCAGGTTATGTGATGGCGACGCTGGCCGGAGGCACCGAGTTCTTCGGTGGCCTGGCACTGATCATCGGCCTGTTGGTGCGCCCGGCGGCATTGGGCCTGACGTTTCTGTCGCTGGTTGCCATCTTCACCGTGCACATCAGCAATGGCCTGTTCATGGCCAACAACGGTTATGAATTTGCCCTGGCCCTGCTCGGTGGCAACATCGCGGTGTTGATCGAAGGCGCCGGCAAGTTGTCGGCGGATCGCGCCATCGCCGGCTAGCCGCTCTGGCTCAAGCAAAAGGCCCGCATCGCGCGGGCCTTTTTGTTGCTCGCGATTCTTGACACTGCCGTGTCGGCTTCTCTAGGATGCTGCTCATGCGCCGATTTAAACAGCTACTTGCGGGGCGCCAGGTGACTCGATCAGTTACCGATAGAAGCTTTGATACAGGCTTCGAAATTCCGCTAAAGCGCTGGTTCGGTGTTGCCTCTCACCTGCCATGCAGACCTTTGAGGCAGAGACACGACACGATGAATGCACTAAGCCCCGTTGTACGCCCCGCGCCGATCACGGCACACCTCACCCAGCGCAATCCAAAAATCCTGCTTGGCGGCAAACATCAGCCGACGCTCCTGCGTTATCTCGATGGCTGGCCCCGCCGCACCGGTGGTCCCGCTGCATTCCTCATCCAGTTTGTCGAAGACGGTGAGTCGCTGGCGCGCTTCTCCAGCGACAGCTTCGACCTGGCGGTGATTCAGTCACCAAATGTTGAACGGGCCGGCGAAATGATCAGCCAATTGATCCGCGTGGCCCGCCAGGGGCTGATTACACGACGCTGAATGTTGCCGTTCTGTCGGTTGGCTCGCGTGCCAGCGTCTAGCGGTGGCTTCCAGGATCTTCCATCAACCGGTCAGACAAGCCTTTTCAGGGCCAGGTCGAAGGGTTCACAGCCTTTGCTGGTAAAGCTCTGATAGCGGCCGAACAGGCGGATCAGGTAGATCGAGCCGACGTTCAAATAGCCCAGGCGGTAAATGGACTTCAACGAATCGAAGTTGCTCGACTCGACATAAGAGACCAGGCCTTGATAACCCTTCTCCAGGTAATGCTTGAGCGCCAGGTTCATGCCTATTGCGTGCAGGCGTTGACCGCGATAGTCGTGATGGGTGAAGCCCTTGTACATGTACACGAAAGATGGGCTGAAGTGCAGGAACAGTTCTGGCGGATCGATATGCGTCGGTTGCCGTGAGTACCAACCATAAGAGGCCAATACCGCGCCATCGAAGATGCCGAAGCACTGGTCGCCCTTGGCCAAGGATTCTTCGATGAAGCTTTCGGGCATCTCATTCACTGGATCGCGGGCGTAGTGACGCATCATCTGTTCACTGAGGAACATCGGCTTGAGGTGTGAGGGGTAGTCGAGAAATGTCTCGTCGACTTTCTGTAGCGTTACCCCGCGCAGAATCTTGAACAGCATGAAGACGTTGACCGTCTTCAACAGCAACTGATGAATTGCGCTGGATAACCCATTTTTTCGAATCTTCGTTTGGCTTTTCTGAATCAACTGCTGCACGATCATGCCGTACTCCCACTAAATCTCTCGTTGATGAATGGGGATCTGCGTGGTTACGAGGTGCCAATTTATTGGCCGTTGTAACAAGATGTTAGCAAGTTATATTGAATTTGCTTGGAATAGCGTCATAAAACTATCGATATTCGAAAGCGACAAATAGAATCAGTTGAGTTTTCGTGACTATCTATCTGAGCTGTAAGCGTTTCATTTCTCGCTTGTTTGCACCGCCGCGAAATATTTTTTTCAGTGCCGCCCATTCGTAACTCGCCCCAGGAGGTACTCGACTTGAGTACGAACATCATCACAAAGGAAGGTCATGACGCCCTGAAACAGGAACTCGATTACCTATGGCGAGAGAAGCGTCCGGACACGACCCGCAAGGTTACCTGGGCTGCCTCGCTAGGCGACCGCAGCGAGAATGCCGATTACCAGTACAACAAGAAGCTGCTGCGCGAAATTGATCGCAGGGTCCGCTATCTGCGCAAGCGGCTGGAGGATGTGCGGGTGGTCGAGTACTCGCCAGAGCAGGAAGGGAGGGTGTATTTCGGCGCCTGGGTCGAGATTGAAAACGAGGCTGGGGACGTGAAGAGATTCCGCGTGGTGGGCTACGACGAAATCTATGGGCGAAACGATTACATCTCGATCGATTCACCCATGGCCCGCGCGCTACTGAAGAAGGAAGTGGGTGACGAGTCGGTGGTGCAGACTCCGGGGGGAGAAGTGTTGTGGTGGATCAACTCCATCTCTTACGGGCAGTCGCCAAACGATCGCCCAGGGTAGGGCGATCGCTCAAGCGCCTCACTCAACCCTCGCGCAACACGGTCAGGGGGCTGGAGTTCAGGGCCCGACGGGTTCCGAAAACACCAGCGCCACCAATCAGCACGGCGCCGATTAATGGCAATACCAGCAGCCATGGATGCGGTTGCCAGGGCAGGTCGAATGCGTAGCGGTACAGCACCAGGCTGACCAGTTCCGAGCCCAGTGCCGCAAGCAGACCACTCACGGCGCCCAGCAGGCCGAACTCGATCCTCCGGGCCTTGACCAGTAACTGCCTCTGCGCGCCGAGTGCGCGTAGCAGTGCACCCTGGCGAATGCGCTCATCGAGCGTCGCTTGTAACCCCGAAAACAGCACCGCCATGCCTGCCGCCAGGACGAACAGCAGGACGTACTCCACCGCCAGGGTGACCTGGGCGAGGATGCTGCGCAGCTGTTCCAGCAAGGCCTCCACTTGCAGGATGGTCACCGCCGGAAAGCTTCTGGACAGGTCGACGATCTGCTGGTCATGCCCTGCCGCCAGGTAGAAGCTGGTCAGGTAGGTGGCCGGCAGGTCCTTCAAGGTGCCGGGCTGGAAGATCATGAAGAAGTTGGGCTGGAAGTTGTCCCAGTTGATGTCACGCAGGCTGGTGACTTTCGCCTCGCGATTGACTCCGCCGACGGTGAATACCATGCGATCGCCCAGCTTGAGCTTCAGGCTCTCGGCGACTTTTCCTTCCACCGACACCCCGGGAATTTCGTCGGGCGCCTGGTCGGTCCACCAGTTACCAGCAGTGAGCTTGTTACCCGCCGGCAGATCGGCAGCCCAGGTCAGGCTCAGGTCGCGCTGGATGGCTCGATCTCCGGCTGAATCCTTGCTGACGATTTGCTGCACCGGTTCGCCATTGATGCTGATCAGTCTACCGGGCACCACGGGATACAAAGGCGCGGCCTGTGCCGAGAGTTCGATCAGGCGGTCGGTGAATGCCTGCTTGTCCGCCGGCAAAATGTTCAGCGCAAAATAGTTGGGCGCATTTTTCGGCAACTGGTTCTGCCAGGTATCGAGTAATTCGCCACGCAGCAGGGCGATCAAAGCCATGGACAGCAGGATCAGGCCGAACGCCAGGGACTGCCCCGCAGCCGCCAGGGGATGGCGCAGCAACTGGCCCAGCCCGAGGCGCCAGGGCAGGGAAGCGCGTGCCAGCATGCGCCGCAGGCTTTTGAGCAGCAGCAACAGCAAGCCCCCCAGGACCAGCGCGGCAATGACGCCGCCGCCGAGCAGGGCGAAGGTCAGCACCAGGTCCAGGCTCAGGCGCCACATGATCAATCCCAGCGCCCCCAACGCCGCGCCGTAAACCATCCAGGTGCTGGACGGTATGGGTAGCATGTCTCGACGCAACACACGCAGCGGTGGCACCCGACCCAACGCAGCCAGGGGTGGCAAGGCAAATCCGGCCAATGCCACCAGCCCGGTGCCGATCCCGGCGATGGCCGGAAACAGACCGCCGGGCGGGACATCGGTGGGCAGCAGATCATGGAGTAACGCAAATAACCCAAGCTGTGCGAGCCAGCCAATCACCGCGCCGCTGAGACTGGCCAGCAAGCCCAACACCGTCAGCTGCAAGCTGAACAAGAGCAGGGTTTCCCGGCGGGACAGGCCCAGGCAGCGCAACAGTGCACTGGCATCGAAGCGGCGAGTGGCGAAGCGCGTCGCCGACAAGGCCACCGCCACTCCCGACAACAGCACCGCGACCAGGCTGGCCATGTTCAGGTAGCGCTCGGCCTTGCCCAGTGCACCACCGATTTGCCGATTGCCATCGCGGGCGTCCTGCAGCCGCTGATTCGGCGCCAGGCCGGGCTTGATCAGTTGCCGATAGTTTTCCAGGGACTCGGCGTTGCCGCGCCACAGTTCCCGATAGCTGACCCGGCTGCCGGGTTGGACCACGCCAGTCGCTGCAAGGTCGCTGAGGTTGATCATGACCCTTGGTGTCAGGCTGTAGAAGTTGCCGGCCCGATCGGGTTCATAGGTCAGTACCCGGGCGAGCTTGAGCGTCTTCATGCCGACGTCGATGCTGTCGCCCATCCTCAAGTCCAGGGCCGTCAGCAGCCTCGCTTCAACCCAGGCTTGCCCTGGTTTCGGGCCACCCCCCGGCTCCTCCTGGGCGAAGGGTGCTGGCGCGCTTTTCAGTTCGCCGCGTAGCGGGTAGATGTCATCGACAGCCTTGATACTCGACAGCTGAATACCGTTGTCGGTGGCGATCACGCTGGAGAATTCTACAACCTGGGCGTGCTCCAGGCCCAGCTCGACTCCGCTTCTGATCTGTTCCGGTCGTGCCGGCGAGCTCCCTTCGAGCAGCAGGTCGGCGCCGAGGAACTCGGTGGCCCGCAGCATCATGGCGCCGTTCAGGCGAGCGCCGAAGTAACCAATGGCAGTACTCGCCGCCACGGCGACCAGCAAAGCGAAGAACAACACCCGCAGCTCACCGGCGCGGGCATCGCGCAGCAGTTGACGCAGGGCAAGGCTGAACAGGCGCAATAGCGGCAGGCGTGCCATCAAGGCTCCAGAGGGGCGACCAGCAGGCCGGCTTCAAGGCGGATCAGGCGCCGGCAGCGGTGTGCCAGGCGTTCGTCGTGAGTCACCAGCACCAGGGTGGTGCCGCGCTCCTTGTTGAGTTCGAACAGCAGGTCGCTGATGCGCTCGCCAGTGTGGCTGTCGAGGTTGCCCGTGGGCTCGTCGGCAAACAGTACGTCAGGCTCGGCAGCGAAAGCACGGGCAATCGCCACCCGTTGCTGTTCGCCGCCGGAGAGCTGGCGCGGAGAGTGGGTCAGTCGCTGGCCCAGGCCTACCCGCTGCAACAACTGCGTGGCCCGTTCGCGGGCATCCTTGCGACCGTCCAGTTCCAGCGGCAGCATGACATTTTCCAGGGCATTGAGGCTGTCGAGCAGTTGGAACGACTGGAACACGAAGCCGACGTGTTCGGCCCGGATGCGCGCGCGCTGGTCTTCATCAAGATTGCTCAAGGGCTGGCCGGCCAGCGTGACTTCGCCACTGCTGGGCAGGTCGAGGCCGGCGAGCAAACCGAGGAGGGTGGATTTGCCTGATCCTGAGGCGCCGACGATAGCCAAGCTATCGCCCTTGTTCAGTTCCAGGCTGAGTTCGTGCAGGATAGTCAGTTCACCTTCCGCGCTGGGTACCACTTTGCTGAGGTTCTTCGCGGTGAGAATGCTTGAGCCCATGGAGAATCCGATGCGAGTGTGGTTTTTGAGTGCTGGCCTGGCCTTGATGTGCATGGCCCAGAACGCAGCGGCGGGTACTGTCCTGATCGTTGGCGATAGTATCAGCGCGGGTTTCGGCCTGGATACCCGCTTGGGCTGGGTGTCTTTGCTTGAGCAGCGGCTCAAGCGCGAAGGTTTCGACGATAAGGTGGTCAATGCGTCCATCAGTGGCGACACCAGTGCCGGAGGCCAGGCGCGCCTGCCAGCGCTGCTTGCAGAGCATAAGCCCGAGTTGGTGATCCTTGAGCTGGGTGGCAATGATGGCTTGCGCGGGTTGCTCCCAACTCAATTGCAACAAAATCTTGCGTCGATGATCGACAGCTCACGCGCCAGCGGGGCAAAAGTGTTGCTGCTGGGCATGCAACTACCCCCGAATTATGGTGTTCGCTATACCAAGGCTTTTGCCGAGGTCTACAGTGCCGTGGCCGACGAGAAAAAAATCCCGCTGGTCCCCTTTTTTCTCGACGGCGTGGGTGGACATCCGGACCTGATGCAAAGCGACGGCCTGCACCCGGCTGCAGGGGCTCAGGGCAAGTTGGTGGAAAATGTCTGGCCGACACTGAAACCGCTGCTTTGACGCTTTTCTAGTGGCTGCGTTTCGGCTAAGGTGGCGCCCCCGATTTGGAGCCCCCGATGCCGCGTCCCGCCTGGTCACTTTTCGCCTATCAACTGATCGAGCCTGACGAGCAGCTGGATCTGTTCGCCTGCCAGGAAGTGCGGGTGCATCTGGTGACCCGACAGCTTGAACTGGGCGGCTCGGCCGACCGGACTCTCTGCGGCAGCCTTCTGCCGGCGCAGCCGCGCTGGTCGAGCGTGGATCGTCGGGTTTTTCAGGACCAGCGCCTGTGTTCGTTGTGCCGTGCGATTCTGGAATCGCAGAAGCGCGGGACTTCGCCGATCTGGCCGGAGTTACGGTTTGAGCTTTGAGCTTTGATGTACACCTGAGGCCGCCATCGCGAGCCAGCTTTGCTCCCACACATCCCACATATCCCAGAAAGTCAGGGCGAATTCGTTAGCAGGGGTTTCCAGAAAAACCGAACCCCCCACCCACCAAGCCCCCAGCCAATGCGCGCTCTATCGGTGCGTCTCCCCGAATACCAAAGCGCCAGTGTACAATCGCGTTCTTATACCTTGTCGATCATGCGAAGGATTTTCCGGATGTTGCCGCGCTTTCCCGTCGTCACCCGCTGCCTGACTCTTGCCGCGCTCTGTGCCGCAGGTCCCGTGGCAGCCTTGGAGTTGCCCCTTCCGCCGCCCGGTGAAGACATCATTGGTCAGGTACAAGTGATCAAGGCCAAGTACGAAGATACCTTCGCCGACCTTGGTACCACCTACGACTTGGGCTATTCGGAAATGATCGCCGCCAACCCGGGCGTCGACGCCTGGCTGCCTGGCGCTGGTACCGAAATCATTCTGCCGACTCGCTTCATCCTGCCCCCAGGGCCTCGTGAAGGCATCGTGATCAACCTGGCCGAATACCGCCTCTATTACTACCCCAAAGGCCGGGACGTGGTGTACACCTTCCCGCTGGGCATTGGTCGTGAAGGCTGGGGCTCGCCGATTGCCCACACGACCATCACTGCCAAGACACCTAATCCGACCTGGACGCCGCCTGCGTCGATCAAGGCCGAGCACCTTGCCGATGGTGATCCACTGCCTAACGTCGTGCCGGCCGGGCCGGATAACCCACTGGGCCCGTTCAAGTTCAACCTGGGCACCCCGGGCTACCTGATCCACGGCTCGAACAAGAAGTTTGGCATCGGCATGCGTACCAGTCATGGTTGCTTCCGCATGTTCAACAATAATGTCCTGGAAATGGCGAGCATGGTGCCGGTGGGTACCTCGGTGCGCATCATCAACGACCCGTACAAATTCGGCGTGAGTGGCGGCAAGGTCTACCTCGAGGCGCACACGCCGCTGGATGATAACGGCAACCCGTCGGTGGTCGACAAGCACACGGCGGTAATCAACGCGATGCTCAAGCGTGAGGACATCACCAACAACCTGCGCATGAACTGGGATGTGGTGCGTGATGTGGTCGCTGCCGAAGATGGCTTGCCAGTGGAGATCGCCGTACCCAATGATGCAGCGCCGATGGTGACCAGTTCGCCGATCGACCTGCAGCAATAGGCGTCTCGAATCGCCCGTCGACGTGAATCGCGTCGACGGGTTTTTTATTGTCTGCAGGAAAACTCAGGCAATAAAAAAGCCGACCCAAAAATGGGTCGGCTTGATAACAATCCCGAAGGATTATTACTTGCGGCTAGCTTTGTCGAGCATGCGCAGAGCGCGCTCGTTAGCTTCGTCAGCAGTCTGTTGTGCTTTTTGAGCAGCAGCCAGAGCTTCATCAGCTTTACGGTAAGCTTCGTCTGCACGAGCCTGGGAGCGAGCTGCTGCGTCTTCGGTAGCAGTCAGACGTGCTTCGGTTTCTTTCGATGCGCTGCTGCAACCGGTAGCCAGAACTGCGGCCAGGGCCAGAGCAGAGAATTTCAGAACGTTGTTCATCGTGTTCCCCTTCAAGGACTTTCTATTAAGTAGCTGTCTCCTCAGAGTGAGGAAATAGCCGGCGTACATACTACCCATTACTTGTAGTAAGTAAACTGACGTGTAGCAAGAAGCAAAAAAAATTGTAGGCGTTGATTCTTTTTCGAGCAACTTTTAACTGCGTTGTTTAAAAAATATCCAGCTGCAAGCCCCGAACTGAGCGAGCCGGCCGGAAAAATTGCCGATCCGCAGCGCTGTTTTTGCGGTCTTGGGTAAAGTACGTCTAAATGATTTCGTCTACACTTTTGTTCGGGATTTGTGCGGCACCTCGCCTATCTTTCTGCTAGTTGAGGTGACTTTAACAACGGGCGCTCGTCTTAAGTCTCAACATTCGGCAATGTTCAGGTAATCGACTGCGGGAAATCCCCGGTCGAGACGTCCCTGCGTCACCCGGAGCAGCACCCGCCAACCTGCGTGATGACGAGCGTACCTTGAGCATTTTTGCCAATGGTGCCTACTATTTGTACGTGCCCGGTTGCGCGAGATTTGTGCGGCTCTTCTCGGTGTCCTTTCAGGCACGGGGTGGCGTAGATGTTCCTTCGCCGGAAAAACATCGGTAAGGTAGGGGTCATAATTCAAGACCCGCGAGGAGTAGTGATGAGCGAGGCGTTGTCCATCCACCATGACCAGGCTGGTCATCAGTTCGAGACCAATGTGGACGGTCATCGTGCCTACCTGACCTATATGGATCTGGGTAAACAGACCCTGGATATTTACCGTACATTTGTGCCCAACGCGCTGCGTGGCCGCGGTATTGCCGCAGCGTTGACCGAGCAGGCGCTGCAGTACGCCGAGGAAATGGGCTACACGGTCATTCCATCGTGCTCCTATGTCGAGCGCTACATGGAACGTCACCAGCGGCATGCCGCGAAGCTGAGTCAGTAAACGCAACGCCAAAAAAACGCCGGGTAAGCCCGGCGTTTTTTTATGCGTGCAAAACAGTGATCATCCGCGATCGCGTTTTGGCAGCACGTCCTTGAGCTTGGCATGCATGCTGCGCAAGGTGGTTTCAGTGGCAGACCAGTCGATGCAGGCGTCGGTGATCGACACGCCGTATTGCAGGTCGGCGAGATCCTTCGGAATGGCCTGGCAACCCCAGTTCAGGTGACTTTCGACCATCAGGCCGATGATCGACTGGTTGCCTTCAAGGATTTGGTTGGCGACGTTCTCCATCACCAGCGGTTGCAGGGCCGGGTCCTTGTTGGAGTTGGCGTGGCTGCAGTCGACCATGATGTTCGGTTTGATCTTGGCTTTGTTCAGCGCTTGCTCGCACAGTGCGACGCTGACCGAATCGTAGTTCGGTTTGCCGTTGCCGCCGCGCAGTACCACGTGACCGTAGGCATTACCCTTGGTGGTGACGATCGACACTCCACCTTCCTGGTTGATCCCCAGGAAACGGTGCGGGCTGGAAACCGACTGCAGGGCGTTGATCGCTACGGTCAGGCCGCCGTCGGTGCCATTCTTGAAGCCGACAGCCGAGGACAGGCCGGAAGCCATTTCACGATGAGTCTGGGATTCAGTGGTGCGCGCGCCGATGGCTGACCAACTGATCAGGTCCTGCAGATACTGCGGGGAGATTGGGTCAAGGGCTTCGGTGGCGGTGGGCAGGCCCATCTCTGCCAGGTCCAGCAGCAATTGACGACCGATGTGCAGACCGTCCTGGATTTTGAAGGAGTCATCCAGGTACGGATCGTTGATCAATCCCTTCCAGCCAACGGTGGTGCGTGGCTTCTCGAAATACACGCGCATGACCAGATACAGGGTATCGGACACTTCGGCGGCCAGCACCTTGAGGCGCTCGGCATATTCGTGGGCAGCCTTGATGTCGTGGATCGAGCAAGGCCCGATGACGACGAACAGGCGGTGATCGGTGCCATCAAGAATGTTGCGAATAACTTCGCGCCCCTTGGTGACGGTGCGCAGGGCGGCGTCGCTCAGGGGAATATCACGCTTGAGCTGGTCAGGAGTGATCAGCGTCTCGTTGGAGGCGACGTTTAGGTCGTTGATCGGTAAATCAGCCATCGTTTACTCGTCAGGTCACGGGTGCTGGCCGCCAGCGAACCCGCGCGGCGGAGCACAGCAAATTAAGCGCGTCGGGGAGCTGAACCTTAGCGCGTTACACCGTGGCTCGACAATGGGCAGAAGTGGCTTAGGCGGCATTCTCCGTTAGTTTTCGTGGCGTGGAAACTGACGGAGAATCCCCCCTAATCCAGCACAGGGTGTGCAAAAGCCTTGCAGACCGTGTCATGAGAGAACTCATCGGCATGCTGCTGGACCCACTCAAGCGCCAGGGCCTGATTGTCCTGGCGCTCACTTTGCGGCTCATGCAGGCGGCAATAGCGTTCGATCTGGCAAATCTGTTCGCCCATTCTCGCGCTGAACAGCATCTGCTCGTCGACAAACGCTATGCCTACCAGATAGCCGCGCTTGCGGCGCAGGCACCAGGCTACATAGCCCAGGTAACGCAGGTCCGGGTTGAGGGTCGGCAAGCGCACTTCAAGCGCCGTGCCATGGCGCCAGGCGCGGTGGTAATTGCAAGCCATGCCGCCGAGGCTGATAGTGTGCAGCCGTTGCCGCGATATGCATTCATGTTTGAGCAACGTTAATTCAACAGGCACATCGTCAGGGTGAGGAAGAAATCGTCCCATGAACACGGACTCCATGTGTCGGCCATCTGACAGTGTTTCCACCAGTATAGTGGTCGAATCGGAAATGACCGATTTCGATGTCGACCAGCGGCTGCTTGCGCTTAGCGGCGTTTCTCTGGTGATTTTCACCAGTGTCGGCTGCGCCAGTTGCCGATTTGCCCGGGCTCGATTACCGAAGTTGGAGCTGGCGGTCGACCGGCTGTGCTGGATTGATGCCGGCAGTAATGGTGGCGTGGTCGAGCGTTACCAGGTTTTTCACTTGCCCGCACTGTTTGTAGTGCGCGACGGTGAATTCTTCGGGGCACTGAATTCGCGCCTTGATGCTACCGAACTCAATGAAGCGGTGGCCAAGGCGCTGACAAGAACAGCAGAGGAGTTGCCATGATGGGGGCAGTAGCCAAGCCGACAATCGGCATTATCGGCACCGGTGCGATCGGCGGATTTTACGGTGCGATGCTGGCGCGTGCCGGTTTCGATGTGCATTTGCTGCTGCGCAGCGAGTTCCACGCCGTGGCCGAGCGTGGCCTGCAAGTGCGCAGTGCGCAACATGGCACGCTAAACATTTACCCGGTCCAGGCCTATTCTTCTGCCGACGACATGCCGCCCTGCGACTGGTTGCTGGTGGGGGCGAAAACTACCAGCAACGCCGATCTGGCGTCCACCATCGTTCGTGCTGGCGCGGCGCACGCCAAGGTGCTGCTGTTGCAAAATGGTTTGGATGTCGAAGACAGCCTGCGCGAATCCCTACCTGATTCGCTGCATGTGCTCGGTGGTCTCTGTTATATCTGCGTCCATCGCGAGGCGCCTGGAGTCATCACGCATCAGGCCTTGGGCGCAGTGCATGTCGGCTATCACAGCGGTCCTGCCAACGATACGAAATCACGCCAGGCGATAGTCGAAGAGGGCGCCGGGCTGTTCCGGTCTGCCGGCATCGATTCCCAGGCCATGGCGAACTTGCATCAGGCACGCTGGCAGAAACTGGTCTGGAATATCCCCTACAACGGACTCTCCGTGCTGTTGTGCGCGAGCACCACGCCCTTGATGGCCGATCCCGATAGCCGGGAGCTGATCAAGGCATTGATGGCCGAAGTGGTGCAGGGCGCCACCGCCTGCGGCCATCAGATACCCGTCGGTTACGCCGAGCATCTGTTTACGATGACCGAGAAGATGCCCGATTATTGGCCGAGCATGTACCACGATCATCTGCACGGGCGGCCACTGGAGCTGGATGCGATTTACGCCCGGCCCCTGGCGGCTGCGAAGGCCGCAGGATGCGAAATGCCGCGAATCGAAGCCCTGTTTCGCAGTTTGGCTTTCATCGATCGACGTCCAGTTTGAGTCGGTCATCCAGTGAGGGAAGGTATGGTGAAGACTATCGATGACAAGCTGGTGCTGGCGATTTCCTCGCGAGCGCTGTTCGACCTGAGCGAAAGCCACAAGGTATACCTGTCCAGCGGTGTTGAAGCCTACCGGCAATATCAGATCGAGCACGAAGACGAAATCCTCGAGCCCGGCGATGCATTTCCCCTGGTGCAGAAACTGCTGAACCTCAATAACAGCCTGGGCCGTGCCCGGGTCGAGGTGATCTTGGTGTCACGCAACAGCGCCGACACCGGGCTGCGGGTATTCAACTCCATCCACCACTACGGTCTGGCGATCTCGCGCGCGGCGTTTGTTGGTGGGCGCAGTCCGTATCCCTACCTCAAGGCGTTCGGCTGCGACCTGTTCCTGTCGACCCATGCCGAAGACGTGCGCAGCGCACTGGACGCCGGGTTCGCTGCGGCGACCATTTTGTCCGGCGGTGCCAGTCGCGCAGCCAGCGACGAACTGCGCATCGCCTTCGACGGTGACGCGGTGCTGTTCTCCGATGAATCCGAGCGGGTTTACCAGGCCGGTGGTCTTGAAGCCTTTCAGGCCAGCGAGCGAGAGTCGGCACGGGAACCGTTGCGTGGTGGACCGTTCAAAGGCTTCCTCGCCGCACTCAATTTGTTGCAGCGTGAGTTTCCAGACGACGCCTGTCCGATCCGCACCGCCCTGGTGACTGCGCGTTCGGCACCGGCCCATGAACGGGTGATCCGCACCTTGCGCGAGTGGGATATCCGCCTCGATGAGTCACTGTTCCTTGGCGGCCTGACCAAGTCGGCGTTCCTCGAAGCCTTTGCCGCCGATGTGTTTTTCGATGATCAGGCCGGGCACTGCGAGTTGGCCCGTGAAGTGGTTGCAACCGGCCATGTGCCCCATGGCATAAGCAACGAGCAAAAGGTTTAAGCACGCCGTTCAATGCGTTACGTCGGGCACCGTACTCGTCAAGGCACTGCTAAGCTGAATCAATCTCCGCCATGTTGGCAGACGAGGAGGTCATATGATTCGTTCGATGCTGTATGCCACTGACCTCGGCCTTTACGCACCGTTGGTGATGCAGCATGCCCTGGCGCTGGCCCGGACATTCGAAGCCGAGTTGTATGTGGTGCATGCGGTGGAGCCAATGGGGCTGTTCGCCGAGTCGGTGTTGCAGAGCTACCTTGATGAGCAGGCGTTGAATGACTTCCACAGCCAGGGCCTCAATACGGTGATCGCCAGCATCGAGCAGCGGGTGCTCGACAGCTTCCGCGAGGAACTGGGGGAGGAGGGAGACCAGGACTTGGCGCGCATCCAGGCGGTGCGGGTGATTCAGGGCGACCCCTCGCAGGTGATTCTCGACCAGGCGCAGAAACTCTCTGTGGATTTGCTGATCGTCGGTAGTCACAGCCACGGGGCCGGTGCCGAAACACCCTTGGGCCGCACCGCTGCGCGAGTTTTGCAACTGGCAAGAGTACCGGTCTATCTGGTACCGCTGGTTGAGCGTCGGCGCCAGGGGGATCGCTAGGAACGAATGGTGGCATTCTTATAAAAAGTTCTAGATTTATTCTCCAAACCATTAATATAGTTATATACCGTCGCTGATGCCCGTGGCGTCTACCTTGCTTTGAGGGATTCATATGAAGCTTCAACAATTGCGCTACATCTGGGAAGTGGCGCACCACGACCTCAACGTTTCAGCTACAGCCCAAAGCCTTTACACCTCGCAACCGGGCATCAGTAAACAGATTCGACTGCTGGAAGACGAACTCGGCGTCGAGGTGTTCGCCCGCAGCGGCAAGCACCTGACCCGCGTGACCCCGGCAGGCGAGCGCATCATCACCACCGCTGGCGAGATCTTGCGCAAGGTTGAAAGCATCAAGCAGATCGCCCAGGAATTCTCCAACGAGAAAAAGGGCACCCTGTCGATCGCCACCACCCACACCCAGGCGCGCTACGCATTGCCGCCGGTGATCAGCAATTTCATCAAGCAATACCCCGATGTGGCCCTGCACATGCACCAGGGCTCGCCGATGCAGATCGCCGAAATGGCCGCAGACGGCACGGTGGATTTTGCCATTGCCACCGAAGCGCTGGAGCTCTTCGGCGACCTGGTGATGATGCCGTGCTATCGCTGGAATCGCTGCGTGGTCGTGCCCCAGGGCCACCCGTTGACCAAGCTGTCGAAGCTTACCCTCGAAGCGCTGGCCGAATACCCGATCGTTACTTATGTGTTCGGCTTCACGGGTCGCTCAAAGCTCGACGAAGCGTTCAGCCACCGCGGCCTGACGCCGAAAGTGGTATTCACCGCCGCTGACGCCGACGTGATCAAGACTTACGTGCGACTCGGTCTGGGCGTGGGCATCGTGGCGAAGATGGCCGTCGACGCCAAGCTCGACAGTGACCTGGTCATGCTCGATGCCAGTGATTTGTTCGAGTCCAGCATCACCAAGATCGGCTTCCGTCGCGGTACTTTTCTGCGCGGCTTCATGTGCGATTTCATCGAGAAGTTCGCGCCGCACCTGACCCGAGAAATCATGGCCAAGGCCATCCAGTGCCATAACAAGCAGGAGCTGGAAGAACTGTTCGACGGAGTCGAATTGCCGGTGCACTGATTCCCGTCTAGATTACCTCGGTAACAGCAAACTGTTGCCGGGTTCCCGCGACCAGGATTTCCACTTCGTCCCCTTCGAACTTGCCCAGCAGGCTTTTGCCCAAGGGCGAGCGGGGGGTGATGACCGTGATGATCTGTCCCACGATATCGATCTTCAACCCGGCCGCGTCGGGTGCGAGGAAAAGCCATTGTTCGCGACCTTTCTCGTCTTCCAGCCCCAGTAGGGCACCGACTTCGATGCCGCGTTGTTCGTCGTAGGGGCGCAGCGTCAGGTTTTGGCACAGGGTCAATGACTGCCTGATTTCCTCCACGCGCCTGGCCTGTCCGGCAGCCAGATAGGACGCTTCGAGCCCCAAGGTGTCGTACTTGTTTTCGGCGATGTTTTCTTCGTGAGTCGCGGTTTCATAAGCGGTCTGTGCCGCGCGCTCGGCGATGTCGAGATCAATGCGCAGCTTGTCGAGTATCAGTTGGTGAACGGTCTTCTTGTGCATGGCTGGTTTCATTAATCACAGAATTGCTGGACGTTGGCGCGGCTCTTTTCACTCGGTGCGTTCTGGTCCTGTTGCAGCCAGAACTGGCATTTCGGATTAGCCAGATTGCGGCTGCTGCTTCGGGCCTGATCAAGTCGCTGCTGCTGCTCGTTCTTGCGCAGGTTTTCCTCGTATTGATCGAACAACTGGCTCTGGGGCGCAATGTCCGGTCGTGGTTGCGTCTGCTCCGACTCGGGCGCTCTGGCCAGTTGCTTCATCGCTGCGGTCACCGGAGCCAACTGTTCGCTGAACAACAGGCGCGAGGCGAGCCAGCAAGTGAGGGCGATGGCCATGAATCCAAGCCACAGGCCCAGGGCGATGCTGGCACTCAGTTGCAGAATATTGAATCGTATGGCTAGTGGGCGGCGCGGCTTGGGACGATAGGGCATGGCGCCTCCTGGCGGGTGGTTGCGAGCAAAGGTCGATTGTCGCACGAAGATTAATCGCCGTCGGCTCTTCTACGGGGCGTAATTTATGCGGACAATCGCCACCTTTGCCAACGGGAGCCTGGAATGCCTGACACGAACACCCGCTGGGATGTTTTCTGTACCGTGGTCGACAACTTCGGCGACATCGGGGTGACCTGGCGGCTGGCCCGGCAATTGGTAGCCGAGCATTCGGTGCAAGTGCGGCTGTGGGTCGATGACCTGCGCGCCTTCGAGCGCCTGTGTCCGGAGATCGACAATCAGCTGGCGCAACAATGGCAACAAGGCGTCGAGGTGCGACACTGGCCGGCGGACTGGCCGGCGGTCGATGCGGCTGATGTGGTCATCGCCGCGTTTGCCTGCCAATTACCGGCGCCCTACATGGACGCCATGGCAGCGCGGGAACCACCACTGTGGCTGAACCTTGATTACCTGAGCGCCGAAGACTGGGTGGTCGGTTGCCATGGCTTGCCGTCGGTCAAATACCGAAACGTGCAGAAGTACTTTTTCTTCCCAGGTTTTCGCCAGGGCACTGGTGGCTTACTGCGTGAGCGTGGCTTGCTTGAGCGACGTCGGCAGTTCCAGCAAAGCGCCCAAGTTCAGCGCGAGTTTCTCCAGGGCCTGGGCATCGAACGAGCCCCGGACAGCCTGTTGATTTCGCTGTTCGCCTATGAGAATGCCGGGTTGGCCAGCTGGCTTGATTGCCTGGCAAGGGATTCGACGCCCTCGCACATGCTGGTGCCGGAAGGACGGATCCTCGGCGACGTGGCGCGTTGGCTCGGCGTCGAAGAGCTCGCAGCGGGCGAGGTGCATGTGCGCGACGGTTTGACCGTACAGGTGCTGCCATTCGTCCGACAGGATCAATACGATCTGTTGCTGTGGAGCTGCGATTTTAATGCCGTGCGCGGCGAGGACTCGTTCGTGCGCGCCCAATGGGCAGGACGCCCGTTGCTGTGGCACATCTATAGGCAGGACGAAGATATACACCTGGACAAGCTCGAAGCGTTCCTCGCACTGTACACGAAGGGCCTGTCGCCGCCGGCCAGTGAGGCGATCAGCGGTCTATGGCGAGCCTGGAATGACGGTGCAGCAATGACCGATGGCTGGCAAGCCACCCGCAAATACGCGCCAGAACTGCAGCAGCACGCCGAGGCGTGGTGTCTGGAACAGGCCTTGCAAGATGATCTTGCCGCGGCGCTGGTACAGTTTTATGTAAATTGGATATGATACGCGGCCTAGATTTTTGTAAATCCCATCCAAATTCGGATATTCGCAATGAAAACTGGTAAAGAACTGAAACCCGGTACCGTGATCCGTCTCGAAAACGATCCTTGGCTGGTTCAGAAAGCTGAATTCACCAAATCCGGTCGTAACAGCGCGATCATGAAGACCAAGCTGAAAAACCTGCTGACCGGTTACAAGACCGAGATCGTTTACAGCGCCGACGACAAACTGGACGACGTAATCCTCGACCGCAAAGAAGCGACCCTGTCGTTCATCAGCGGCGACACCTACACGTTCATGGACACCACCGACTACACCATGTACGAGCTGAACGCTGAAGACATCGAAGCCGTTCTACCTTTCGTTGAAGAAGGCATGACCGATGTTTGCGAAGCGATCTTCTTCGAAGAGCGTCTGGTTTCCGTCGAGCTGCCGACCACCATCGTGCGTCAAATCGACTACACCGAAGGTTCCGCTCGCGGTGACACTTCCGGTAAGGTGATGAAGCCTGCCAAACTGAAGAACGGTACCGAGCTGTCGGTTGCTGACTTCATCGAAATCGGCGACATGATCGAGATCGATACCCGCGAAGGCGGTTCCTACAAAGGCCGTGCCAAATAAGCACCGCTTCAGGAACGAAAAAGCCCGACCATTGAGTCGGGCTTTTTCTTGCCTGTCAGTAAGGGATCGCAGGCCCGTTTCACTGCATTTACACAGTTACATGCAACCGCACATCCACATTGCCCCGAGTAGCGTTCGAGTAAGGGCACACCTGGTGAGCCGCATCCACCAGGGATTGCGCATCGGCCTGTTCAAGGCCCGGCAAACTGACATGCAGATCAATGTCCAGACCAAAACCCCCTGGGATCTGGCCGATGCCGACATGGGCTGTGATCGAAGCATCGTTGGGAATGCTGCGTTTGGTCTGGCTGGCAACGAATTTCAGTGCGCCGATGAAACACGCGGAGTAGCCGGCGGCGAACAGTTGCTCAGGGTTGGTCGCGGCGCCCCCCGCACCGCCGAGCTCTTTAGGCGTGGCGAGTTTGACGTCCAAGACGTTGTCGCTGGAAACCGCACGACCATCACGGCCACCAGTAGAGGTTGCGATTGCGGTGTAGAGAGTTTGCATGATGTGAGCCTCGCCAGATTGGATGTATTTCGCACTAATATTTTGTGCGCCAAGTAAGTGCGAGGTAAATGTATCGCGCAAATTATTTGCGCGCAAGATAAAATTTACCAATGGCTTTGGAAGACTACGCACGACACCGAATGCAAAATCTTGGGCCTGTCGCAGATCCCTTGTTGAGCGAGCTTGCTCTGGGCGGCGTTCTGACGATGGATTTGAGGATGCCGTGGTTATTCAGCATGCACTCGTTATCGTTGACGTCCATCGCCAGCAAGCGGGCTCGTGCCGGTCAGATCAGCGGTGGCCCGGGTTTCAGAGACTGTCCTGCAAGTGACTACGCAATGCCTGCAACTCGGTCTGCAGTTTCTGTAACTGCTGCAACGTCTGCCCACTTGCCCCCAGGATGCACTGGGGAATATCCCGCGCTTTGTCTCGCATTGCGCGGCCTGGCGCGGTCAATTCGACAATCACTACCCGTTCATCCTCCCGGCTCCGGGTACGGCTGAGCAAACCCTCGACTTCGAGGCGCTTGAGCAGCGGCGTCAGCGACCCGGGATCGGTCAACAGCCGAGAGCTGATTTCGCTCACGGTCAAGCCATCCCGTTCCCACAACACCAGCATCGCCAGGTACTGCGGATAGGTCAGGCCCAATGCTTGCAGCAGCGGTTTGTAAACCTTGGTCATCATCAGTGAAGTGGAGTGCAAGGCGAAACACACCTGGTTGTCCAGCAGCAGGTGGTCACAGTTATCCGGGGTGTTGTGCTTGTCAGTCATTTCAAAGCCTTGATCAGTCATCGTCATCAATCTAGTGGGCGAATCTTTAATGCGCCAGATAATTCGCGGTTAGTGCCGGTCCAGATTATTCTGCAGCGCCAAGTCCCATGGCGGGACCGGGCTGAAACGGGTCTTCAGGTATTCAAGCAGCAAACGACTGCGTGGGTTGGGTTGCTGTTCCAGGCGCAATGCGTAGATACCGGTGCTTTCCGGCGGCGGCAGGCCGCTGTCACAAAACAGCGGTTGCAGTTCGCCGCGCAGCAGGTATTCGCTGGCAAGCCAGGTTGGTAGATGTGCGATGCCTAGCCCTGCCAGCGCGCCGCACACCAGTGCTTCGGCATTGTTGGCGCTCATGCGGATGCGCGCCGGGCGGTGCAGTTGCATTTGTCCGTCCTGCTCAAAGCGCCAGGCGAATGGTGGAGCCAAGCCGTCCCAGTCCAGGCCGTCATGGTCGATCAACTGCGCCGGGGCGGCCGGCATCCCACGGTGCTTCAGGTAGGCCGGGCTCGCGCAGGCGACTCGAACCATGCGCGCCAGTGGCGTGGCCACCAGGCGGGTATCGGCCATTTGCCCGGCGCGTAGCACGAGGTCGACCTTGCCCAGGTTCAAGCCCTGCATGTCGACAAAACTGTCGATCAGATGCAGTTGCACATCGAGGCCAGGGTAGAGCACCAGGAAGTCTGCAATCACCGGCGCCAGGTGCCGGCGCCCGAATGCGGCAGGCGCATCAATGCGGATCAGGCCTTCCGGGGCGCTGCTCAGGGAAACTGCCTCGGCCCGGGCCAGGCGCAGTTCCG
>NZ_JAKNRW010000020.1 GCF_023072615.1 Pseudomonas violetae | reverse complement strand
TTCGCCGTAGCCGATTTCGTCAACCCGCGTCAGGTGTCCGCCCAGGTTGTAGCTGAACTGGCGGGCCAGGTTGTCGATGCGTTTTTCTTCGACCAGGCGGTCGGAGGCGTCGTAGGCAAACTGGTAAGCGGCATTGTTTTCATTGACCAGCGCGGTCAGGCGAATGGCTTTGTCGTACTCGTAGCGGATGCGCTGACCTTTGGCGTCCTGGCGGCTGCTCGGCAGACCGCGGGCGGTGCGCAGCAGGCGCGTGGTCTGGCCTTTGCCGTCGGTGTGCGTAAGGACCTGGCCGAGGGCGTTGTAGGTGAAGGACTCGGTGCTGCCGTCCGGGTGCTGGATGCGCAGCACTTCGCCGTCGGGTTTGCGTTCCAGGGTGGTGGTCTGGTTCAGGGCGTCGGTGACGGCGATCAGGTGGTGGCGCTCGTCGAAGCGGTAATGGGTGTTTTTACCCGAGCAATCCTGAAACCGCTCAACCTGGGCCTGAGAGTTCCACCACAGGTATTTGGATTTTTGCGTGGCGTCGATGATGGTGTGCGGCAGGCCGTCATCGCTGTTGAGGTATTCGGTTTTTTGGCCCAGCGCGTCGACTTCGGCGATGAGGTTGCCCTTGGCGTCGTAGCGGGCTTTCCAGGTGCTGCCGTCGGGGTAGTCGACCTGGGTGACCAGGGTCGTCAGGTGGTGATACTGGTATTTGATCTTGCGCCCGAGCGGGTCGGTTTCTTCCAGCAGTCGCGCGTACTCGTCGTACTTGAGCTTGACGACATTGCCGTCGGGCAATGTGAGGCCGGTCATGTTGCCGGTGTCGTCGATCTCGATAACGTAGTGCTCGCCGCCGAAATCGCGGCTGGAGGTGACGCGGTGATCGCTGTTGTAGTGGATCTCGGCTTCGCGCCCGAGCACGTCGGTGATCCAAGTGGTGCGGGCGTTCAGGTCGTAGCGAAAATGGAAATGCTCGCCATCGCTGGTCCAGTGTTCCACCACGCGGGGCTGGTCGCCGAGGGTCTGCCAACGGTAGTTGCAGGTCAGGCCCAATGCGTTGCTGTGGCTGGCCATGACGCCGTCGATGTAGCTGAAGCGACGGACCGAATCCTTGTTGCGATTGATCACTTCGATGAGCTGGCCGTTACCGTCATAACGATACTGCACCAGGGTTTCAACGGCCTTGTTGTCAACGATGCGTTTAACGTCGGTCAGGCGACCCAACGGGTTGTCGTAATGCAGGTGCACCCGTACGCCGCCCGTGGCACTGATGTCGGTGAGTTTGCCTTCAACGGTGTGGGTGAAATGCAGGAAGTGACCGTGGGCGTTTTCGATGCGCTGCAGCGGTGCCGCCGCGTTGTCGTCGGGGACTTCGCCGAAGTAGAAGAAGATGTTGTCGAGGGTTTGCAGCAGGTAATGGCCGCCCTCGGTGCAAACCAGATAAACCTGTTCGTGAGGGTTGTAGACCCGCTCGCCCGGCTGCACGTCCACGAAGGGCACGGTGCGCCCCTGGTTGTCGGTCAGGTAAACGAAACGGCCGCTGCGCCGCAGGCTTTGTTCCCAGGGCAGCACCCAACCTTTGCCGAGCACACTGTCGACGGTCAGGTCGCTGGCGTAGAAGCGTGACCATTCGAGGGGCATCAGGCCCGGGAGGCTGAAATCGGTTTCGTCAGGAATCACCTTGCGCCCGGTGGTGGCGTCCACCGGGTTGCCGACCAGACCGCCGACTGCGCGCTCGATGGCCGGCCCTACAACGTAGCGACTGGCGACTTCACCGGCGACGAAACCGGCAGTGAATTTCAGCACGCAGGGCATGACCGCTTTCATGCCGGCCTGGGTCCCGGCCTTGATCAATTGGGCGATACCGCCCGCGGCTCCGGCGACCGCCATCAGGATATCGACCGTGGTGCGCAGCCAGCCCGGAATCTCGTCGTCTACCGGCAGGTAACGGTGGGTGCCACCGCCAATGAAGACGTTGCCAGAGCCACTGGAAATCGTGGCGCCGCAGGTGAGTTTGTCACCCTTGCGAGCCGCCGCCGTGCCGTTGATGAAGACGTTGGTCGAGCCTTCGGCGACTTGCACCGGACCGGGATGTTTGTCGCAGGCGCCAATGCTCTTTTCGACATGGGCGGCCTTGCGACTATTGATGAAGACATTCGCCGACGCGAGGACGATGGTCCCGGAGGGCGATGAAAAACTACTGCCTATCGACTCCCCCAAGGACGTCAGCAGGCTACCTCCCACGCCTGCGGCCAAACCCGCCAACAGGGCCACACCAAATCCACAGGTGAAAGTCGCGATCGCGACTGTGGCAACCAGGGCAATCCCGAGCGCGGCCCCGAGCAGAAACCCGCCCAGGGCACTGGTGTGGGCGATTTCATCGCCAAACCTTGCGGCTTCAAACATGACCGTTACTCCTGTTCGCTGGAGTCGGTCTTGTTTACGCCGGGCTGGCGAGGCTGAAAGCTGGCCAGCAGGTCTGCCCAGTTCTGGTTCTGCTCGCTGCTGAAGTCAGCCTGGGCGGTGGTGGAGAAAATGATTGCACGCCCTGGCTCGATCAGAAACCCAGCCTGACGCTGATAGAACGGTCGGCCATCAGTCATGTAGTACGCATCGATCTGGATGCCTTCAATCGGTGCCGTGCTGGAAAGCTCGACCGCCTTTTTGCCCAGCAAGGTGTAGCCACGCAGCTTGGAGGCGAGCATTTTCACCTGGCGGTCGACGTAGGCCTTGAGCGCCTCGTCGGGCAGGAGTATGTCCCTGGAAACGGTGATGCTCAACGGTGCTGGAATGCTCGCCCCCAGCACAAACATGTTGACCGTGCGGTCCTGGAAACCCTGCGGCAACGCGATGCTGCCTTCCTGCAACTCATAATCCATGTGAGTAAATTCCTTAAACCAAAAAAGTAGGTATCAGCGGGCCGCGAGGCCTTCCAGCATGCTGTCGAAATCAACCAGCCAAAGACTCAGCGCAGGCTTGGTCGGATCTATCACGCAGGAAATATTCAGCCATTGCAGTTCGTCACTGCCGGCCACCGGAACGATGGCGCCCACGAGGCGTCCATGGCGTTCGGCGTGACCCATGTTGAAGTGAAAATCCAGGCACTTCGCGGCACTGCCTGCCACGCTGTAGTCACGTTGACGAATGATGCGCAGCTGCGGGTAAATCGTGCGCAGCGTTTGCACGGCGGTGTCGAAGAGTTGCTGCAGAGTCTGGCCCTGCATCACATCTCGACGCTTGATGGTCAGGATGATCGGCTCGCCTTCGTGTTCGAGGGTGGTCTGGATATCGCGGAAGTGGAAACCGGCGGGAAATGCCAGGTTAAAACCGCCGAAGTTGAAGCTGCTGGTGGCGCCCTCAAGCGCAATTATAGGAGCGGGTGCGGGCGCCAGTTCGGCCTCACGCTTGGCGATGGACGCATTTTCCTGCTCCAGACGGGCCGCTTCCTCGAGGGCGATACGCTTCTCGGAGATACGATCATAAAAACAGGTTCTGGTTGGAAGTTGGACCTTAGTCATTGATCCGTACCTCGGAACGTATGATTTGTGCATTGCACGATATAAACTTCGGGAATTATTCGATACTGAGCTCTGTTAATAGAACATGGTGAAGTTTTAACGAAAGGTGAAGTATTACACTGAGCTTTTTGCGACCACCCTCTTAATTATCGCCACAACTCCACCCTTCGAATTATCGACGAAATTCAATTAGACGTTGATAGCCAAGACAGGCAACGAACTTGTTTGATCGAAAGACTAACAGCGCACTACAGAAAAGCACAACTCTGAAAACGCGCAAAGTATTAAAAAAACATGTAGGAAAATTCTTTTTATGCTAGAGAATTCTCCTACACACATTAATTTATTGATTCTGTACAACTTACTAAAGCTAAGGCGCTACTGCATCGCGAGCCAGTGCGTGAGGAAGCTTTCAGGATTATTTGTGATACGTACAGGAAGACTCATCACAAGCGCGAGATGCCGTTTTGGCGACTGAACTGGCGCCATCACGGGCAAATCCTGCTCCCTCAGATACTGTGTTCGGCTCAGGCAAATGGCAAAACTTGTGGGAACGGGCTTGTCCGCGATGAACGATGACGCGGTCAAATCCCAGGCACAAAAAGCCTACGCACCGGGCTCACGAGCCTCCCTTTTTATTGTCCGGTTTTTGCAGCCGCGCTAATCCGCTGTGCGCCCGCTCCATCCTTGGCTAAACTGCTCCATCACTCGCCATAAAGCAGCTCACCATGCTTCGTTTATTGTTCTGGATCGCCCTGATTGCCGCCGCTATATGGCTGTGGCGCAAGTTCAAGGGCCAGGCGGCAGCGCCCCGCTCGTCTGCCGAGCTGGAAGCGGCCCCCATGGTTCGTTGCGCTCATTGCGGCGTGCACCTGCCCCGTGATCGAGCCTTGAGCCTTCAGCAGCAATGGTATTGCAGCCAGGCTCACCTTGAGCAAGGCCCGGGTTCCAGTGACCGCTGAGACGACTCGTCCCAGCCACAAACAAGCCCAGCGACTGCTGCGCCTCTATCACCTCTACCGCCTGAGTGTTGGCATCACCCTGGTGCTGCTGATCTCCAGCAACATGGACAGCCAGCTGCTTTCGCTGGCCAACGGCGAGCTACTGCGCATTGGTAGCTGGCTGTACCTGGTATTGAACATCCTGCTGGTGGTGTTCCTGGAGAACACCCGGCGCCCTAACCAGCTTCTCACCCTGGCGCTGGTCGATGTATTGCTGTTGTGCGCGCTGTTCTACGCTGGCGGTGGCGTCGCCAGTGCGATAGGCAATCTGTTGATCGTCTCGGTGGCCATCAGCAACACTCTGTTGCGACGGCGCATCGGCCTGCTGATCGCCGCCATCGGCGCTCTCGGCATCGTAGGTTCGGGTTTCCTGCTGAGCTTCAGTCACCCCACCAGCCCCAACGACTACTTGCAGGCGGGCACACTGGGGGCCCTTTGCTTTGCCGCAGCATTGCTGGTACAAGGCTTGATCCGTCGACTGGAAGTCAGCGAAAACCTGGCCGAGCAGCGCGCCAGCGAAGTGGTGAGTCTCGAAGCTCTCAACTCGCTGATCCTGCAGCGCATGCGCACCGGCATTTTGGTGATCGACGATGCGCAGCGCATACAACTGGCAAACCACAGCGCCCTGAAACTTTTAGGCCATGACACGCTTGAAGGTCGCTTGCTCGACCGTGACTTTGCGGTCCTGTTCGAGCGCCTGCAACTATGGCTCAACAACCCGACATTGCGCCCCCAGAGCCTGAAAATCGACAGCAATGGACTGGAGCTACAGCCAAGCTTCATTGCACTTGACCGAAGTCCGCAGCAGCAAACCCTGATCTTTCTTGAAGACCTGGCGCAGATTGCTCAACAGGCCCAGCAACTCAAACTCGTCGCGCTGGGGCGTCTGACCGCGAGCATCTCCCATGAAATTCGCAACCCACTGGGCGCCATCAGTCATGCCGCGCAGCTATTGCAGGAGTCCGAGGAACTGAACAGAACCGATCGACGTCTGACGCAGATCATTCAAGACCACTCCCAGCGGATGAACCGGGTAATAGAAAACGTCCTGCAATTGTCCCGCCGTCAGCAAACAGTTCCTCAGCGGCTGGACCTGAAGCCCTGGCTGGAGCAGTTCGTCGCCGAAACCCGCGAGGCTGCGACAGAGAGTCAACAGCTCCATCTGAGCATCGGCCCGGGAGACTTCAGGACCTTGATGGACCCCAATCAGCTGACCCAGATTCTCGACAATCTATTGCGAAACGCCTGGCGCCACAGTGCCCAGATCCATGCCCAGGCGCAGGTCTGGCTGGAGTTGTTCCTGGACCCGCACAGTCAGCTGCCAACCTTGGAGGTTCGTGACAACGGCCCCGGTGTCCCCGCGCAAGCCCAGGCACATCTGTTCGAACCCTTCTTCACTACGAGTACCCAAGGCACTGGCTTGGGACTTTATCTGTCCCGTGAGCTGTGCGAAAGCAACCAGGCCCGCCTAGACTTCAAACCACGCCAAGGCGGCGGCTGCTTTCGCATCACCTTTGCTCACGGACGGAAACAAAGTTAAACATGAGCCCACTGCAAAAAATTCTGATCGTCGACGATGAACCGGATATCCGCGAACTCCTGGAAATCACCCTGGGCAGGATGAAGCTCGACACCTTCAGTGCCCGCGACCTTGGCGAAGCCCAAGCCTTGCTGGCGCGAGAGAGTTTCGACCTGTGCCTGACCGATATGCGCCTGCCGGACGGTACCGGCCTTGAGCTGGTGCAATACATCCAGCAGCGTTATCCACAGCTGCCGGTCGCGATGATCACAGCGTATGGCAGCCTTGAAACGGCCATCAACGCCCTCAAGGCCGGCGCTTTCGATTTCCTGACCAAACCGGTCGACCTGACCCGCCTGCGTGAGCTGGTCACCAGCGCGTTGCGCCTGTCACCTGTGGGTGGCACCGGGGTTTCGATCGAACGCCGGTTGTTGGGTGAGTCCCTGCCCATGCGCAACCTGCGCAAACACATCGACAAACTGGCACGCAGCCAGGCCCCGGTTTATATCAGCGGTGAATCCGGCAGCGGCAAGGAACTGGTCGCACGCTTGATCCACGAACAAGGGCCGCGCGCCAACCAGCCATTCATTCCAGTGAACTGCGGGGCCATCCCGTCTGAGTTGATGGAAAGCGAGTTTTTCGGTCATCGCAAAGGCAGCTTCAGTGGTGCCATCGAGGACAAGCCCGGACTGTTCCAGGCCGCCAATGGTGGCACTCTGTTTCTCGATGAAGTGGCTGACTTGCCGTTGGCCATGCAAGTCAAGCTGTTGCGGGCGATCCAGGAAAAAGCCGTGCGCAGTGTTGGCGGGCAGCAGGAAACCGTGGTTGATGTGCGCATTCTCTGCGCCACCCACAAGGACCTCGACGCCGAAGTCGCCGCTGAACGCTTTCGCCAAGACCTGTACTACCGCCTCAACGTGATCGAATTGCGGGTGCCGCCGCTGCGCGAACGTCGTGACGACATCGAGTCTTTGGCGAGCCATATGCTCAAGCGACTGGCCAGCAACAGCGGCCAGTCTGCAGCGAAACTCCACCCACACGCCCTGGACGCACTGAAGAGCTACCGTTTTCCGGGCAACGTCAGGGAGCTGGAGAATGTCCTCGAGCGCGCCCATACCTTATGCGAGAACCAGCAGATTGAAGCCAGCGACCTAAGGCTGATCGAGGGTAACTGCACGGCGGATGGAGATGTGCCGGACCTGACGCAGATCGACAACCTGGAAGATTATCTGGAAAACGTGGAACGAAAACTCATCCTCCAGGCTCTGGAGGAAACCCGCTGGAACCGCACGGCGGCGGCTCAGCGGCTGAATCTGTCATTCCGGTCGATGCGCTACAGGCTCAAGAAATTGGGTTTGGATTAAGTAGAAGATCGCAGGCAGCGATCTTCTGAGTTTATGTCAGATCCGCCCAGTCGGTGAGTAAGGTGCCGGATCAATGATCGGCTCGCGCCCCAGCATCACATCCGCAAACAACTGGCACGACGCCGGCGCCAACACCAGGCCATTGCGGTAATGCCCGCAATTGAGCCACAACCCATCAAACCCGGGCACCCGACCAATGTACGGGATACCCTCCGGCGAACCCGGACGCAATCCGGCCCAATGCCCGACGACTTCAGCATCCGCCAATGCCGGTATCAACTCAATGGCCGAGGCTTTCAGGCTCTGCAGTGCACTCTCGGTTGGCGTCTTGTCAAAGCCTTCGTGCTCCAGGGTACTGCCGATCAGAATGTGCCCATCGCGTCGGGGAATCGCGTATCGCCCCTTGGCCAGTACCATGCTCGGCAGAAAATCTGCGGCGCACTTGAACAGAATCATTTGGCCTTTCACCGGCTCGACCGGCAGTTCAAGCCCCAGGGTCTTGAGCAAATCCCCACTCCACGCACCCGCAGTCAACACGACGTGATCTCCCGCAATCACGCCCGCCGAAGTCCGGACTCCGACCACCTGCTCGCCTTCACGAATGAACTCGCGCACCTCACACTGCTCATGAATCGTCACGTTCGGCAACGCCAGCAATGCAGCCTTCAGGGACTTAACCAGGCGCGGATTGCGCACGTTGGCCACATCGGCCATGTAGATGGCCCGGGAAAATCCCGGACCCAGCACAGGCACTGCATCGTGGGCCGCCGAGAGGTCAACGGCCCGTAACGGCCGGTTTTCGCGCAACGCCCAGGCCAGCGCTTCGGCTTCATCATCCAGGTCCAGCCAATACAGGCCGGTGGTATGCACTTCGGGATCCACCCCGGTGGCAGCGAATAATCGCTCGCCCAGCTGTGGATAAAAATCCTGTGACCAGTGCGCCAGGGCGGTGACCGCCGGGCTATAACGCCATGGGTACAATGGCGAAACGATACCACCACCGGCCCAGGACGATTCCTGGCCGACACTCGATCGATCCAGCAGTACAACACTTTGCACTTCGCAGGCGAGATTGAATGCCGTCAGCAAGCCAATCACTCCGCCGCCGACGATCACCACTTGCTGTTTCCTGGTCATGTTCTGATCCAACCATTAGATAGACAGGGGCACAAAACGCGCCCAAAAAACTCAGCGACCCCAGCAATCCTTGGTGGTCAGCCCGGCTGCGGCATTTTCCATACCTCTGGCACCGGTGTTGGTAATCGTGAAGTCCCCGCACTTGTCGGCGGCCATCGCCGAACCGACTTTACGCTTGGCGGTCAGCTTGTAAGTCTGATCGGTCAGGGTGGGCACGAGGGTGTAGTAGTCGTTGCTCGCGCTCAAGGTCGCGCCGGTGTAGACATTGGTTTTCGAGTTGGAATAGAACCGCTCGAGTATCTGCGCCTGCTCAGAGAGCAAACCTGCCACTTCAGCCCGGCGCCCCTTCTTCACATACTCAGTCAGGCTCGGGTAACCAATGGTGATGACGATCCCGATGATCGCAATCACGATCATGATCTCGATCAGGGTAAAACCGCGGTTCGATCTACGCATGCCTGCACTCTCACTTACTGAATTTGTCGCCACATGATGCGCCGGCTGCCACCGCCGGCTTTTTCAACCAACGAGGTTGGCGTTCCGCTGGAGTCATTCACGATCTTGCGGGCGCCACCGTTGACGATGGCGTTGAGCACTGGCATCCCGCCAGTGAACACCACTCCGCTGGAAATTGCGTCCGTGCCGTCCACCAGCCCGTCACCGTTGGTGTCGAGCACAGCATAATTGAGCATCTTACCGCTGAACGCATCCAGTTCGACCAGTTTGCCGGTACCAAAACTGGCACAGGGGTCGGTGGTGTCGACGCTGGCGGTGGTGAAGACGATCCGCCCCAGCACCAGGGCCGCCTGGTTGATCACCCGTTCACCGGTCAGCGCGCTGTTGTAGACCAGTGGCAGGTACCAGCCCTTCTGTGCTGGATAAGTCACTTCATTCTGGCTGGTGGTGATGAATTGCCCGGCGCTGCCCGAGAACACACTCTGCACCGATTGCAGTTGCAGATTGGCCGGGGTGAACTGTCCGGAACCACCGTCCGCGTCCCACACCGCGTAGAAGGCCTGCAGATCCTTGTTGGTCTTGTCTGCGGTTTCGTTGAACTTGCCCGTGCCGAAAAATACCACCTTGCCGCCCAGGGCGTTGTCGGCCAGTAGTGGCTGTGCGGTGATGGGCTGCAGAGCCCCGCCCGCCGTGGTAGCGGCGGTAAAAAGAGGTTTCCCACCAAATGCCACGCCCCAGGCATCGGAGCTGGTACTGCTCAAATCAAACTTCCACAGACGTCCCTTGAGGTCCCCACCGTAAGCGGCCTGCACCACGTTCTGCGAGTTGACCTTGAGTTTCACCGACGACAGGCCGTTGTTAGTCTCGCCGCCGTCGATGACGATTTTCCTGATCAGCGACCCGTTGCTGAGGTCGATCACGTACAACGCCGCCACCCCCGTGTTGCTCCCGTAACCGTTGGAGATAAACGCTGCCCAGCGGCCATCGTCCAAGCGCGCCACTTCAGGGCGGGCATAGGCATAACCCAGGTCATTAAAAGCATTCGACGCGGTTGGCGTGGCGGGCGCACTGATTTCCCAGGACGCCTTGGTCACGTTGCCTGCGGTAGCGTCAAACAATTGCAGCCCGTAAAACGTCTTGCCCCCCGCCCCTGTCCCGCCAACTGCCATGGTTTTCCAGCCCGCGCCGATTTTGGCGTCGAACACGCCGACCTGACCGTCGACCAGAAACTTGTGGCTGATCCCGTTTATGTAAGTGGGGTCGGCGATATAGCGCAGCGATGGCAGGACATTGGAGGGCATGTAGGCGTAACGCCGAGTGCCATTGCTGGCGTTGCTCGTGTTGCTGGCGTTGATGACGCTGACAAAGCCGTCATTGCCATTTACCACGAGGCTGGCCGTCATATTGGCGGCCTTGTTGGCCAGATAGGTGGTGTAGCTGCTATCACCGGCCAGGTCGGAAGCCGTTTTCTCCGTGGGCGAGGCGAGCACCAAAGGAGAGTTAATGATGTCGCCGAGCAAAGCGCTGCGTACCTTCAACCCGGCCTTGTTGGTGCCTTTGCTCCACTCCACCAGATCGGTGCCCTTGATGGTGGTGGGCAAGCCCTGGTTCAGGACGGTCTGCTGCGCCGTCGAAAAATTGTTGAAAGCCAGGGTCACCGGCACATTATCCTGGGTATTCCAGGACTGGTAAGTGGGTGCGGTCGCGCCGGGAACGATGGTCTTGTCCGTGTTCCACAGCACCGAGGCGGTATCTACCGCACCCGTGGCGGTGAAGCCGAAGGATTTGATGGTGCCGCGCCAGTCCTTGGGGTCGTAGCTGGTCTGGTAGTACGAAGAGCCGACCCCGACGACTGCGCCGCTGGTGGTGCCGCTGCCACCTGAACCGGCTTTGGAGGTGATTTCGCTCAAGGCCGACGACAGGGCCGTGGTCAGGCCGGTGGTATCGGTGGCCAGGTAGTACTTGCCCTGGCCGTACTTCGCCGCGTCTTCCAGCATCTGATTGGCCGTGGTGAAGCCTACGGTGTAGGTGTTCATGTTCTGCTTGGGAAAATCTGTCGAATCCCAGGCTTTCTTCGCCAGATCGATCCCGGTCGAACGCATGTCGATATCAAAGGCAAACTTGGCGATGTCATCCAGAAACAGCGAATCACCCTCGTCGTCACCACCGAGGGGATTGTCGCCATCGTTGTTGATACCGTCCCAATTGGGCAGTCTCGGGCCGCCCTTGGCCGTGGCCTGGGGATCGTCGGAGGGAAAGGTTCGATCATAGGTCGGCAAACCATCGGTGATCACCACCCCGTAGTTTTTCTGGCAGCGGTACTGGATCGGGCTGGTATAGGTCTTGGGGCTGTTGTAGTACGAGCCCAGACCGCGCATGTAACGGGTGACTTCGTAGTAGGTTTCGGCCAACGGCGTGTTGGCCACAGCCCTCAAGGCGCCGATAGAATCGGTCAGCGCCTTGAAATTGGATTCCGTGGTCAGATCGTCGATGGGAATGGCGATGTAGCCGCCGTTACCACGGTTGTTGCTGGTCGCGGCGTTAAACGTCGCAAGGCCGATGCGCAAAGTACGGTTGGCGTTAACCAGCGAGCTCGATACGCTGCGCGCCACGCTTATTCGCGATTCGATGGGGATGGGCGAGTTGGACGTGGAAAAATCTGTTTTCTGACCATTAGCCAGGCCAACGACGTAGGCGATGTAATTGGCCGAGTAGCGGGTATCGCCGTTGGCTGCGGGGTCTGGCAATTTGATGCACAGGGGCGTAAGGCTGTTGTTGTAAAACGCGTTGTAGCCGTTCGTGCAGCCTGACGTGGCAAGGCTGGACAAGAATATCGAATCCCCGGTGATGGCCGTCGAGCCGTAACACAGCCCAAAGAACATGTTGCACTCACGGGCCGGTGGGCGATTGATGTTCGGATCAAAGTCGGCGGCATAGATGATGTTGTTCATGCTGCCTGAGTTATCGATCAGCAACATCACGTTCGGCGCCACCGCTGCCGCACTCAGCAGGGGTGAGTCGGACGGTGTGAAGGCATAGGCCGGCGCCGCCAGATACAAACTCAACAGCATGCCGCAAAGCATCTGCCGCCACCTGGCTCGCCACTCAGTACTTCGCATAAATGCTCTCCACCACGCTGCGAACGTTGTTACCGACCACGGCCACGGCTGTGACCCGGTACAGCGTGGCCGAGGTGTTGCTCGGCACATTGACCGCATTCAGCGTGGTTCCGATGTTCTGTACTCCGTAGAAGCCACTGCCGGCGGCGATCCAGGTCACTCCCGACGTCGAATTGAACCCGGCGCCAGTAATCAAGGTGGACTCTGCGGGCGGCGCACACTGGATGGTCCCACTGCACACGGCCAAGGTATAGGTGGACAGCTGCACCGCATTTTCGCCCATGCGTAATGCCGCTTCTGCATTCTGGAACGACTGATTGCGCAACGACACGCTGGTGGCCATTTTTTCCTGCAGGGTCGCGCTCTGCATCGAGGAAAGACCAATCAGCGTCAGCAATAGCAGAAATACCAGGCTGACCAACAGCGCCATACCGCGCTGGGAGCGAGGAACCGCATCAGGAATACTCATCGGCCCTCCTCTCATTGCAGGCGATTGCGCAAAGCGGCAACCACGTTGAAGGTTTGATCGCGCACCCGCTTATCGGGATCAGTGAGGGTCAATGTCAGGCGCACGCTGCGAATTCGTGCGGGGTCGGACGGGTTGCTGCTGTAGCTGGAAGCGGCAACCTCCGTGGCAGAGCTGGCGAGACCGAAGCTAACGTTGAAGGCGCTGACGTTATCCACCAACACGAACTGGGTCGGGGTACCGCCATGGACGCCCAGCGTCAGCTGGCCGTTTTTCAGGCTGTAGATCAGCCGCCGGATCGGAAATGCCAACTGCCCCGCCACTGGGGCCTTCGCCTGGCTATAGGCCGTGGCGCTGTTTCGACAATCGGAAATCACTGTCCAGGTGGGTGTTCCACCATTTGCGCCGACATTGGCAGTGACCAGGGTGAGCTTGAGGTTGGCGTTATCCCAGGCGATGGGGTTGATCTGGCTGGCGCTGAAATCGCCCGCAGAAGTTGCGTCGGTGATGCTGCCCAAGCAACCGAACATGCCGACCATGCGAATTTCCTGAATCATTTTGCCCAGCACGAACCGGGCGTCTTCCTGCATGTTGGACGCGTTGTTCTGGCTGACGTAGGTGTTCTTGGCGGCGATAAAAATCTGCGCTACGCCCAGCACCACCACCAGGCTCAGCGCGAGGGCGATCAACAGTTCGATCAGGCCGAAGCCTTTTTGGTGGCGATTCATGGCGTCGATACCGGATCGACCGTGGCGCGACTGGTCAATACAAAACTGCGGCGCATATTGGTGTTGGCGGCGCGGGAGTCATCCCAGGCGATCGTGATGGTGTACACCCGCTGGCTCAAGGCAATAGTGCCCGTGGCAGTGGCACCGAGGGCGCTGGCGATGTTACTGGTGAAGTCGAAGAGGTCCTGATCCCGGGCCACGCCCAGGTTACCCGAGGTCGGGGGCGTAATCGTATAGTCGGCGCCGGAGTTGGCGCGAATGCGGTCCATCATGTCGTAGGCGATGAAGCTCGCCTGGCTGGTCATCCGCGAACTGTCGGTGTACTTCAGGGCATTGAGCTGAATCGCCGCGGCTCCCAACAGCCCCACGGTCAGAATCAACAATGCAACCAACACCTCGATCAACGTCATGCCCTCCTGGGCACGCTTGCTCCCTAGCCTCATCCGCAGTTTCCACCCAATTGAATACGTCCGTTCAAACACACATTCAGCGTTCGGTTCTGTGCCCCCAGCACATAACTGATCGCCACTGCAGCGGCAGGCGCCGCCAGCCCGCCCAGATTGTTGAAACTGATGGCGGTCACTCCCGAGGTTAGCGTCAGATTCGCCCCGCTGCTCATTGCAGGAACAACCCGCAATACATTGGCCGGCGAACTGGAAATGTCCGAAACCGTCAGGGTACCGGTCCACGCACCGCCATCCTTGGGCAGAACCTGAGTGGTAATGCCTCGGTCAATCGCCTCCAGCCGAGCGAAATTGAGGGCCCGCCGCAGGTCGCCGACCTCAGTGTCGGCCCTGGTGCTTTGCACTGAACCAGTGAATGCCGGTACGGCCAGGGTGATAAGAATCAGAAAAATCGCCAGTGCAATCAGCAACTCGATCAGCGTGAAACCTTTTGTACCACGATCCATCAGTGCACTCCGCTGCCGTCGGCTATACCTGCTGCTACACGCTAGAACATTCGGCCGGCAAATGTTCGGTTGTTTTGCCTTTACTCGCGCAAGGAATGCGCAGGTGATTACACCCCAGGGAAGGAATGACATGCATCAGCGAGGCTTCACCCTGGTCGAACTGCTTATGGGACTGACGATCGCCGGGATTGTCCTGTCGTTGGTCAGCCCGGTATTTGCAGCGCTCACCGAATCAATTTATCGCGAAGAGGCGGCAAAGTCGCTGGTCGGCGGCTTGCGCAGCGCGAGAAGCGAGGCGATCACGCGCAGTCAGACGATCATGATCCACGGTATCAACGGCGATTGGAGCCAGGGATGGCGAATCATTGTCGATGCCAGCGGTCAGGGCTATGAAGACAGCAGCAACCCACTGCTGGTCGAACGCCAGAGCCGCGCGGGAACAACGATTGTCGGCAACAAGAATGTCAAAAGCTCGATACGGTTCAGCCATCTCGGCGACCCCCTGCACGGCGGGTTTCAAGCGGGAACGTTGCACGTGTGCGCTGCACGCGAGCCGGTCAGCCAATACCAGGTGGTATTGGCGTCAACCGGTCGAATCCGCCTTCGCAATGAAAAGCTGCAACAGGCGCTTTGCCTCGGGGGAGAAGACTCAGAGCAGGGAGCGGACGCGTAATTCCTTAGGCATGGAGAACGTCACATTCTCCTCTCGACCGGCCAATTCATCCGCACCGCTAGCGCCCCAGGCCTGCAATTGCTGGATCACACCGCGCACCAGCACTTCCGGTGCGGAAGCGCCCGCGGTGATGCCGATCCGCTGAACGCCATCGAACCAGCTCTTTTGCAGATCCTCGGCGCCGTCTATCAGATAGGCCGGGGTGGACATGCGCTCGGCCAGTTCACGCAGGCGATTGGAGTTGGAGCTGTTCGGGCTGCCCACCACCAACACCACGTCGCACTCATCGGCCAGTTGCTTGACTGCATCCTGACGGTTTTGCGTCGCGTAGCAGATATCATCCTTGCGCGGACCACCGATTGCCGGGAAACGCGCACGCAGAGCATCAATAACTCGACTGGTATCATCCATAGACAAGGTGGTCTGGGTGACGAATGCCAGCTTCTCGGGATCACGCACCTGCAGTTTCGCGACGTCTTCTTCGTCTTCGACCAGGTAGATCGCGCCACCGTTGCCGCCGTCGTACTGGCCCATGGTGCCTTCGACTTCCGGGTGCCCGGCGTGGCCAATGAGAATGCACTCACGGCCATCGCGACTGTAGCGTGCAACTTCAATGTGCACCTTGGTCACCAGCGGACAGGTGGCATCGAACACTTTAAGGCCACGGCCGGTAGCTTCAGTACGCACAGCCTGGGATACGCCGTGGGCACTGAAGATAACGATGACGTCGTCGGGCACCTGGTCGAGTTCCTCGACGAAGATCGCACCGCGAGCTCGCAGGTCTTCGACCACGAATTTGTTGTGGACAACTTCGTGGCGCACGTAGATCGGCGGCCCGAAGACTTCCAGGGCGCGATTGACGATTTCGATCGCACGATCCACACCGGCGCAAAAGCCACGGGGGTTGGCGAGTTTGATTTGCATACTGTGCCTCGTGTCTTGCCCTGTAGGAGCGAGCTTGCTCGCGAAAAACGAGCAGGCACCGCGTACATCCAGGCTGTAAGCGTTATCGTTGACGACCATCGCGAGCAAGCTCGCTCCTACAGAAAGCCGATTTGTCAGTTACAGCGATTTGACGCTGATGATCTCGACATCAAAGGTCAATATCTTGCCCGACAGCGGGTGATTGAAGTCGATGGTCACCTGCTCGTCATCGAACTCTTTTACCACGCCTGGCAATTCAGTATTGGCCGCATCGTTGAAGATCACCAGCAAACCCGGCGACAGGTCCATGCCCTGAAACTGTGAACGCGGGATGACCTGCACATTCTGCGGGTTCGGCTGGCCAAAAGCGTTTTCCGGGGCAATCGTCAGTGTGCGCTTGTCCCCGGCCTTGAAGCCGAACAGCGCCGCTTCAAAACCCGGCAACAAATTGCCATCGCCGACCTTGAAGGTCGCCGGGGCTTTGTCGAACGTGCTGTCGACGGTGTCGCCGTTCTCCAGGCGCAGGGCGAAGTGCAAAGTGACTTCGGTGTTCTGGCGGATGCGTTGCTCAACCAATACGTGCTCAGTCATGAACGGCTTCTCCGGTCTTTTTGCTTTTGAACATATCCAGCGCCAGCATCACTGCGCCGACAGTGATTGCACTGTCGGCGAAGTTGAATGCAGGGAAGTACCAGCGGTTCTGCCAGTGCACCAGAATGAAGTCGATCACATGCCCCAGGGCGATGCGGTCATACAGATTGCCCAGCGCACCACCCAGCACCAGCGCCAAGGCGACTGCCAGCCAGGTCTCGTTGCGTCCCAGACGCTTGAGCCAGACCACCAGCACGGCACTGACCACAATAGCGATCAGGGCAAACAACCAGCGTTGCCAGCCGGAGCTGTCGGCCAGGAAGCTGAAGGCCGCGCCGGTGTTATAGGCCAGGGTCCAGCTGAAGTAGTCAGGGATGACCACGATCTGCTGGTACATGCTCAGGGAGCCTTCGAAGTAGAACTTGCTGGCCTGGTCAATGACCAGGACCAGCAAGCTCAACCACAGCCAGCTAAGCCGTCCGAAACGGCCAACGCCATTAGGCATAGTGACGAACCTCGCCAGCGCCGCTGATGTTGTCGACGCAACGGCCGCAGATTTCCGGATGCTCCGGGTTCACGCCGACGTCTTCACGGCAGTGCCAGCAACGGGCGCACTTGGCGAAGGCCGACTTGACGATCTTCAGTTTCAGGCCGCTGACTTCGGTGACTACCGCGTCCCCCGGCGCCTGAACAAAAGGCGCCACGCTGGCGGTAGAGGTGATCAGTACAAAGCGCAGTTCGTTGCTCAGTTTCGCCAGGTCAGCGCTCAACGCTTCTTCGGCAAACAGCGTCACTTCGGCCTGCAGGTTGCCACCGACGGCCTTGGCCGCACGCTGGATTTCCATTTCCTTGTTGACCGCGACCTTCACCGCCATGATCCGCTCCCAATAGGCGCGACCCAGTTCGACGTTATCCGGCAATTCGGTCAGGCCTTCGTACCAGGTGTTGAGCATCACCGATTCGTTGCGCTCGCCCGGCAGGTATTCCCACAATTCATCCGCGGTGAAGGCGAGGATCGGCGCGATCCAGCGCACCAGCGCTTCAGAGATGTGGTACAGCGCGGTTTGCGCCGAACGACGGGCCTTGCTGTTGGCACCGGTGGTGTACTGGCGGTCCTTGATGATGTCGAGGTAGAAACCACCCAGCTCCTGCACGCAGAAGTTGTGGATCTTGGAGTAGACGTTCCAGAAACGATATTCGCCGTAGTGCTCTTGCAACTCGCGTTGCAACAGCAGGGTACGGTCCACAGCCCAACGATCCAGCGCCAGCATATCTTCAGCCTGGACGATGTCGGTGGCCGGGTTGAAGCCGGTCAGGTTGGAAAGCAGGAAGCGCGCGGTGTTACGGATGCGCCGGTAGGCGTCCGCACTGCGTTGCAGGATCTGCTCGGAAACTGCCATTTCGCCCGAATAATCGGTAGAGGCGACCCACAGGCGCATGATGTCGGCGCCCAGGGTGTCGTTGACCTTCTGCGGCGCAATCACGTTGCCCAGGGACTTGGACATCTTGCGACCGGACTCGTCGACGGTGAAACCGTGAGTCAGCAGTTCGCGGTAAGGCGCGTGGTTGTCGATGGCGCAACCGGTCAACAGCGACGAGTGGAACCAGCCACGGTGTTGATCGGAGCCTTCCAGGTACAAGTCCGCACGCGGGCCGGTCTCGTGGCCCATAGGGTGCGAACCGCGCAGGACGTGCCAGTGCGTGGTGCCCGAATCAAACCACACATCCAAGGTGTCACTGATCTTGTCGTACTGCGGCGCTTCGTCCCCGAGCAACTCGGCGGCGTCCATCTTGAACCAGGCTTCGATACCTTCGACTTCGACGCGCTTGGCGACTTCTTCCATCAACTCGGCAGTTCGTGGGTGCAGCTCGCCGCTTTCCTTGTTCAGGAAGAACGGAATCGGCACGCCCCAGTTGCGCTGGCGGGAGATGCACCAGTCCGGACGGTTGGCGATCATCGAGTGCAGGCGCGCCTGGCCCCAGGCTGGAACGAACTTGGTTTCCTCGATGGCTTTGATCGCCCGCTTGCGCAGGGTTTCGCCGGTCGCAGGCTCTTTGTCCATGCCGATGAACCACTGCGCGGTAGCGCGGTAGATCAGCGGGGTTTTGTGCCGCCAGCAGTGCATGTAGCTGTGTTCGATGATGGTGGTGTGCAGCAGCGCACCGACTTCGGTCAGCTTGTCGACGATGGCCGGGTTGGCCTTCCAGATGAACTGGCCGCCAAAAAACTCCAGCGCTGGCACGTAAACGCCGTTGCTTTGTACCGGGTTGAGGATGTCGTCGTTGACCATGCCGTATTTCTTGCAGGTCACGAAGTCGTCCACACCGTAGGCCGGAGCGGAGTGAACCACGCCGGTGCCAGCGCCCAACTCGACGTACTCGGCCAGGTAAACCGGCGACAGACGATCGTAGAACGGGTGACGGAAGTTGATCAGTTCCAGTTCTTTACCGGTGGTGGTCGCGATGACCGAACCCTCCAGGTTGTAGCGAACCAGGCAAGACTCGACCAGCTCTTCAGCCAGTACCAGCAGTTTGTCGCCGACATCGACCAGGGCGTAGTTGAATTCAGGGTGAACATTGAGCGCCTGGTTGGCCGGGATGGTCCACGGGGTGGTGGTCCAGATCACGATCGACGCCGGTTTGGCCAGGGACGCCAGACCGAAAGCGGCCGCCAGTTTAGCTTCGTCAGCAATCGGGAAGGCCACGTCGATGGTCGAGGACTTCTTGTTCTCGTACTCGACTTCCGCTTCAGCCAGGGCCGAACCGCAGTCGAAGCACCAGTTCACAGGCTTGAGGCCCTTGAACACGAAACCGCCCTTGACGATTTCGGCCAAGGCGCGGATTTCGCCGGCCTCGTTTTTGAAGTCCATGGTCTTATACGGGTTGGCGAAGTCGCCCAACACGCCCAGACGGATGAATTCGGATTTTTGCCCTTCGATCTGCTCGGTGGCGTAAGCACGGCACAGTTCGCGGGTTTTGTCCGCGCCCAGGTTCTTGCCGTGGGTCACTTCGACTTTGTGTTCGATCGGCAGGCCATGGCAGTCCCAGCCTGGAACGTAAGGCGCATCGAAGCCCGACAGAGTCTTCGAACGGATGATCATGTCCTTGAGAATCTTGTTCAGCGCATGACCGATGTGAATCGTGCCGTTGGCGTACGGAGGACCGTCGTGAAGCACGAACTTCGGACGATCCTTGCCAATCTCGCGCAACTTACCGTACAGGCCAATGCTGTCCCAGCGCTGCAGAATCTGCGGTTCGCGCTGAGGCAGGCCGGCCTTCATTGGGAAGGCGGTGTCCGGAAGGTTTAGCGTGGCTTTATAGTCGGTCATTTAAGGCTCTTCATTAGCGATTGGCGCTAGGTGCGACAGGGCACGGGCGGCGGCAACATCCGCATTGATTGCCGTCTTAAGCGCCTCCAGAGAGGCGAAACGCTGCTCTTCACGCAGCTTGTGGTGGAAGACCACCGTCAAACGCCGGTCATACAGATCGCCGGCAAAATCTAAAAGATGAACCTCGAGATGGGCTTTGCCATCCCCCTGGACCGTGGGGCGCACGCCGATATTGGCGACACCGGGCCAGGTCTTGCCGTCGATATCGACATTGACCAGGTAGACCCCGGTCAACGGAACACGGCGACGCTTGAGTTGAATGTTGGCCGTGGGCGTACCCAGTTGGCGCGCCAGCTTCTGACCGTGCAGGACCCGACCAGCGATTTGAAACGGTCGGCCAAGCAGCCGTTCGGCCAGGGCAAAATCGGCGGCGGCCAGCGCATTGCGCACCTGGGTGCTGCTGACGCGAATGCCTTCAAGCTCCACGGTTTGCGCCGCTTCGACGGTGAAACCGTGAACCAGGCCGGCCTGCTGCAGGAATTCGAAATCCCCTACCCGGTCACAGCCGAAGCGAAAGTCATCACCGACTTCCAGGTGCTGCACGCCAAGCCCGTCCACCAGAATGGTATCGACGAACTCGCTGGCGCTGAGCTTGCTCAAACGCTGGTTGAAGGCCAGGCACAGCACCCGGTCGACGCCTTCGTCGGCCAGCAGCTGCAGTTTGTCCCGCAGCCGGGCCAGACGGGCTGGCGCCGTGTCCGGGGCAAAAAACTCCCTTGGCTGGGGCTCGAAAATCACCACGCAGCTGGGCACGCCCAACTCGAGCGCACGCTCACGCAGCCTCGCCAGGATTGCCTGGTGGCCACGGTGAACACCGTCAAAGTTGCCAATAGTGGCGACACAGCCCCGATGCTGGGGGCGCAGGTTGTGGAGGCCTCGAACCAGCTGCATAACGCGCTTCTTGCTCATAAAGTGGTCGATTATAACCACACCCGGCGGCCGACGACAGGCAACACCGTAACCAAAGTCATCGAGCCGACCAAAACACCGGCTCGCCCATGTTCATCCCGTGGCGCCCTCAGCTGAGCGCCTTGCGGTTGAAGTCGCGCAAACGGAAGCCCATCAGCAGCAACATGCCGAAATAAGCGATGGCACCGGCAGCGACCAATGCCCCCAGACGCAGGAAGCGCTCCAGCATGTGCCCCTCCCCCCACGCAGGCATGAAATGCATGCCCGCCAGCAATACCGCTGACATGACCGTGACGGCAACGACCAGCTTCAGGCCGAATTTGCCCCAGCCAGGTTGCGGCTGATACATCTGCTGCTTGCGCAGCTGGTAGAACAGCAGGCCGGCGTTGATGCAGGCACCGGCACTAATGGCCAGGGCCAGGCCGGCATGGGCCAGCGGGCCGATCAATACCAGGTTGAACAACTGCGTGATGATCAGGGTGAAAATCGCGATCTTTACCGGAGTACGAATGTTTTGTTGCGCATAAAAGCCTGGGGCCAGCACCTTGATCACAATAATGCCCATTAAACCGACCGAATAGGCGATCAAGGCGCGCTGGGTCATGGACGCATCAAACGCCGTGAATTGGCCATATTGGAACAACGACACCGTCAACGGCTCAGCGAGAATTCCCAGCGCCAGGGAGCATGGCAGCACCAGCACGAAGCACAGGCGCAGACCCCAATCGAGAATCCGCGAATACTCCTGGCGGTCCTTGCTGGCATAAGTCTTGGCCAGCGTTGGCAGCAAAATCGTGCCCAACGCCACGCCCAACACACCGGAAGGCAATTCCATCAAGCGGTCGGCGTAGTACATCCAGGACACCGAACCGGCCGCCAGGAAGGAGGCGAAGATGGTGTTGATGATCAGCGAAATCTGGCTCACCGACACCCCCAGAATCGCCGGCAGCATCTGCTTCATCACCCGCCAGACGCCGGTATCGCGCAGATTCAGGCGCGGCAGCACCAGCATGCCGATCTTTTTCAGGTGCGGCAGCTGATACAGCAACTGCGCCAGGCCACCGACCAGCACTGCCCAGCCGAGCGCCATGACCGGCGGATCGAAGTACGGCGTGAGGAACACCGCGAAGATGATCATGCTGACATTGAGCAGCGTCGGCACAAAAGCCGGCACCGAGAAGCGGTTGTAGGTATTGAGGATGGCCCCGGCCAGCGAGGACAGGGAGATCAGCAGAATATAAGGAAACGTCACCCGCAACAGGCTGGAGGTGAGCTCGAATTTTTCCGGGGTGTCGGTGAAGCCGGGGGCCGTGGCCCAGATAACCCAAGGCGCGGCGAGCATGCCCAAAGCAGTGACGAGCGCCAGCACCAGGGTCAGCAGGCCCGAGACGTAGGCAATGAACGTGCGAGTCGCCTCCTCGCCCTTCTGACTCTTGTACTCGGCAAGAATCGGCACGAAAGCCTGGGAAAAGGCACCCTCGGCGAAGATCCGGCGCAGCAAATTGGGCAGTTTGAACGCGATAAAGAAGGCGTCAGTCGCCATTCCGGCGCCGAATGTACGTGCGATCAGCGTGTCACGAACGAACCCCAGAACCCGGGAAAGCATGGTGATAGAGCTGACGGCGGCCAACGATTTGAGCAGATTCATTGAAAGAGTTTGTGCCTGTCGATAAACAGCAGGCGAACAAAGCGCCTACTTATGCGATACTCCGCGCCGCAGCAGCACAGAGCCAAAGCTCGCGAGTTTACAGGTCAAGCGCCGGAAATAAATATCCCGCCTCTTTATACCTACCACTTAGCGGAACGTTTCAACCGCCCTTGACAAGACATCAACTCATCGGCATGATTCGCGGCCTATTTTGTTTGCTATTTCCTAAAAAGTCTTTCGAGGAGCTCGACGGTGGCCAACACACCTTCCGCCAAAAAACGTGCAAAACAGGCTGAGAAGCGTCGCAGCCACAACGCCAGCCTGCGTTCCATGGTTCGTACCTACATCAAGAATGTAGTTAAGGCCATCGACGCAAAAGACGCTGAAAAAGCTCAAGCTGCTTACGTTCTGGCCGTGCCAGTTATCGACCGTATGGCCGATAAAGGCATCATCCACAAGAACAAGGCTGCTCGTCATAAGAGCCGCCTGAACGGTCACGTCAAGGCTCTGAACCTTGCTGTTGCCGCATAAGCGATAAGCTTGTTGAAAAACCGACCTCAGGGTCGGTTTTTTATTGCCCGCTTTTAGGAGCAAGCCTGCTCGCGATGGTCACCAACGATTACGCGCGCCACCTGACGAAACGCGGCGCACTCTGGTTTTTCGCGAGCAAGCTCGCTACTACATTTTGGATTTGCGCCAGGTTATTGGGTGTGCGCCCACGGCAGGATCGGGATCGCCGTCACCGCATTCTGCGGACTGCCTTCGATGAAGCGATCGCTGTACACCAGGTACACCAGGGTATTGCGCTTCTTGTCGAGGAACCGCACCACCTGCATGGTCTTGAACACCAGCGAGGTGCGCTCCTTGAACACCTCGTCGCCATCCTTCAACTCACCCTTGAAGCTGATCGGCCCGACCTGGCGGCAGGCGATAGACGCCTCGGCGCGATCCTCCGCCAACCCCAACCCACCTTTCAATCCGCCAGTCTTGGCGCGAGACAGGTAGCAGGTCACACCCTCGACCTTCGGATCATCAAACGCCTCGACGACGATGCGGTCGTTAGGACCGACGATCTTGAATACCGTCGACACCTGACCAATCTCCTCGGCCGAAACCAGCAGCGGCACTGCCAACAGCAGACCCAACAATCCTTTTGCCACACACATTCAAATATTCCTTCAGACCAGAATCAGGTTATCGCGATGAACCAGTTCCGGCTCAGCCATATAACCCAATAGACCGACAATCGCCTCAGACGACTGACCAATGATTTTCTGTGCTTCCAGCGCACTGTAGTTCGCAAGGCCGCGAGCGATCTCACGACCGTCCGGCGCCACGCACACCACCATTTCGCCACGCCGGAAGCTGCCCTGGACCAGCTTGACCCCGACCGGCAACAAACTCTTGTTGCCCTGGGACAGCGCAGCCACCGCACCAGCATCCAGCACCAGCGTGCCACGGGTTTGCAGATGCCCGGCCAGCCATTGCTTGCGCGCCGCCAACATGCCGCGCTCAGGCGACAACAGCGTGCCGATGCGCTCACCCGCCTTGAGACGATCCAGCACGCGATCAATGCGCCCACCAACGATGATGGTGTGCGCACCAGAGCGCGCTGCCAGCCGCGCAGCTCGCAATTTGGTCTGCATGCCGCCACGACCCAAGGCACCGCCAGTGCCACCAGCGACCGCATCCAGCGCCGGGTCATCGGCGCGCGCTTCGTAAATAAGGTTGGCGTCGGGATTTTTGCGCGGGTCGGCGTCGAACATACCGTCGCGATCAGTCAGGATCACCAGCAGATCAGCCTCGACCAGATTAGCCACCAGCGCCGCCAGGGTGTCGTTGTCGCCGAAACGGATCTCATCAGTGACCACGGTGTCGTTTTCATTGATCACAGGGATGACTTTCAGCTCAACCAATGCACGCAATGTACTGCGGGCGTTCAGGTAGCGCTTGCGGTCGGACAGGTCATCGTGGGTCAGGAGAATCTGCGCGGTATGCCTGCCATGCTCGGCAAAGCTCGACTCCCACGCCTGCACCAGCCCCATCTGGCCGATAGCAGCCGCCGCCTGGAGCTCATGCATGGCACTGGGTCGTACGCTCCAGCCCAAGCGACTCATCCCCGCCGCTACCGCCCCGGAGGACACCAGCACCAGCTCGACGCCGGCTTCATGCAAAGCCACCATCTGCTCGACCCAGACACCCATCGCCGCACGATCCAGACCCTTGCCATCCGCCGTCAGCAAAGCGCTGCCGATCTTCACGACCCAACGCTGCGCACCTGTCACCTTGCTCCGCATCATCTTCAACCTTAGCTTGAGGACAGCGCGACCCAGCGCTGCCCATGACGTTATTCGTGACTACCGATTTCCAGATACTAAAACGCCGCTCGATTGAGCGGCGTTTAAGTTTATAGCAACAGATCAGTCACGCACGTAAATGATTTCCGGACCGTCTTCGTCATCCACGTCTTCTTCGTCCCAATCATCGTCACCGATGTCATGGACCGATTTCACGCCGCTGCGACGCAGGGCACGCTGGTCGTCCAGGGCCTGCAGCTGAGCACGGGCCTCGTCTTCGATGCGCTGATCGAGCTCAGCCAGCTCTTCCTTGTAAGCAGGGTCATTCGCCAGGCGATCGGCACGATCCTCCATGTAACGCATGATGTCGTGGCACAGGCGCTCGGTACCGAGCTTGGAGATGGCCGAGATCACGTAGACCGGACCGGTCCATTCCAGGCGATCAACGATCTCCTTGACGCGCTCTTCGTGCTCTTCTTCCAGGATCTGGTCGCACTTGTTCAGCACCAACCAACGATCACGCTCAGCCAGGGACGGGCTGAACTTGGTCAGCTCGCTGACGATCACTTCTGCAGCATCCGGGGCACTGGCGTCATCCAGCGGCGCCATGTCCACGAGATGCAACAGCAGACGGGTACGCGACAAGTGCTTGAGGAAGCGAATCCCCAGGCCTGCGCCGTCGGAAGCACCTTCGATCAGGCCTGGAATATCCGCAACCACGAAGCTCTTCCAGCGATCGACACTGACCACACCCAGGTTCGGCACCAACGTGGTGAACGGGTAGTCGGCAACTTTCGGCTTGGCGGCCGAAACCGAACGAATGAAGGTACTTTTGCCAGCATTCGGCAGCCCAAGCAGGCCCACGTCAGCCAACACCTTCATTTCCAGCTTCAGATCACGCGCCTCACCCGGCTTGCCCGGCGTGGTCTGGCGCGGAGCACGGTTGGTACTGGATTTGAAACGGGTGTTACCCAGACCGTGCCAGCCACCATGAGCCACCAGCAGTTTCTGACCAGCCTTGGTCAGGTCGCCGATCACTTCCTGGGTAGCCGAGTCAATAACCGTCGTGCCAACCGGAACGCGCAGAACCAGCTCTTCACCTTTCTTGCCGGTGCAGTCGGTGCTGCCACCGTTGGAGCCACGCTCGGCATCGAAATGACGGGTGTAACGGTAGTCCACCAAGGTGTTGAGGTTTTCGTCGGCAACCATGTAGACCGAGCCGCCATCACCACCGTCACCGCCGTTCGGGCCACCGTTTTCAATGAACTTTTCGCGACGAAAGCTCATGCAACCGTTGCCGCCGTCGCCGGCCTTTACTCGAATCGATACTTCATCAACAAACTTCATAACAAAACGCCTCTCGTCATACGGACGAGCCGAAAAACACTAAGACATAAGACTCTTGCAAAAATGAGCGCAGCGACCTCAATCAACGACCGCAGAATCCAGCGCTGGAGCCCATCACAAACAGCTTTGCAAGAGACTCACCCCACAAACGAAAAAGCCCCGTCGCGAGACAGGGCTTTTCCAGCAACTACGTAATTATGCCGCGACGACTGCAGTCTTCGGGACAATGCTCACGTAACGGCGGTTGAAAGCGCCTTTTACTTCAAACTTGATCACGCCGTCGATTTTCGCGAACAGGGTGTGATCTTTACCCATGCCAACACCGTAACCGGCGTGGAATTGGGTGCCGCGCTGACGCACGATGATGTTGCCCGGAATGATAACCTGGCCGCCATACATCTTCACGCCAAGGCGTTTGGCTTCTGAGTCGCGACCGTTACGGGTACTACCACCAGCTTTTTTGTGTGCCATGAGTCAATTCTCCTAGTGAGGAATTAGGCTGAAATTAAGCCTGAATACCGGTGATTTTGATCTCGGTGTACCACTGGCGGTGGCCCATACGCTTCATGTGGTGCTTACGACGACGGAACTTGATGATGCGGACTTTATCGTGACGACCTTGGGAGATCACTTCAGCCACAACGGTAGCGCCGGCAACAACTGGAGCGCCGATGTTCACGTCATCGCCATTGGCGACCAACAGAACGCGATCAAAAGTAACGGATTCGCCGGTAGCGATTTCCAGTTTTTCGATCTTCAGGTATTCACCTGGGGCGACCTTGTATTGCTTGCCACCAGTAACAATTACTGCGTACGACATGGTATTTCTCCGATAATCCTGCTCACCCAGCTCTTTATAAGAAGAGGTATTGGCTGGCATGGCTGCATAGGGCTGGAAGGCCCGATTGCAATTGCGTAAGGCAGGTGCTGCCCAGGAAGTTCAGGGTGCGCGATTGTACGCAAGCTGCCGGAGTGTTGCAAGGGGCCGTCCATCGCGCCTTGACAGGTCCGGACGTGGGTCCTAGCATGCCGCGCAACCCTTCTGGAGCGACTGTCGCTGATGCAACCCCAAGCTTTCTACCGCGCGGTGGCGGACGATTTTAGCGCCGTCGACGGCATCATCAAGAAGCAGCTGACTTCCCGAGTGCCGCTGGTATCGAAAATCGGCGATTACATTACCTCGGCCGGCGGTAAACGCCTGCGTCCTTTATTAGTGTTGCTGTGTGGCAAGGCCCTCGGCCGCGAAGGCGATGACATGCGCCTGTTGGCCGCGACCATCGAGTTCCTGCACACCGCCACCCTGCTGCATGACGACGTGGTCGACATGTCCGGCATGCGCCGTGGCCGCTCGACCGCCAACGCCATGTGGGGCAATGCTCCGAGCGTGCTGGTTGGCGACTTCCTGTATTCGCGCTCCTTCGAAATGATGGTCGAACTGGGCTCCATGCCAGTGATGAAAATCCTTTCGCAAGCGACCCGCATCATTGCCGAAGGCGAAGTGTTGCAGCTGTCGAAAGTCCGCGACGCCAGCACCACCGAAGAAACCTACATGGAAGTCATCCGCGGCAAGACCGCCATGCTCTTCGAAGCCTCGACCCACAGTGCCGCGGCACTGGCGGGCGCGACACCGGAGCAGAGCGAGGCCCTGCGTACATTTGGTGATCACCTTGGGGTTGCCTTCCAACTGGTCGACGACCTGCTCGATTACAAAGGCGATGCCGAGACCCTGGGCAAGAACGTCGGCGACGACCTGGCTGAAGGCAAGCCGACGCTGCCGCTGATCTTCACCATGCGTGAAGGTACACCGGAACAGGCAGCCCTGGTGCGTAAAGCGATTCAGAAAGGCGGCATCGAAGACCTGGAAAGCATCCGCGAAGCAGTGGAGGCCTCAGGCTCGCTGGAGTACACGGCGCAACTGGCACGGGACTATGTAGCCCGCGCAATCAAATGCCTCGACGCGCTGCCAGCCAGCGAATACCGCGATGCGTTGATCGAACTGAGTGAGTTCGCGGTAGCCCGCACCCATTGATCCACCCCTGTAGGAGCGAGCTTGCTCGCGAAGAATTCAAGGGCACCGCGTTTATCCAAGATAAACGCGTTATCGTTGACGTCCATCGCGAGCAAGCTCGCGCCTACAGCGATCCTCAATCCAAGGAGCCCTAGTGAGCACGTTGCCACCCTGCCCAAAATGCAATTCCGAATACACCTACGAAGACGGCGCGCAGCTGATCTGCCCCGAGTGCGCCCACGAGTGGACGACTGGCGGCGAAACCGAAGTGGCGGCCGATGACACCGCGAAGAAAGATTCGGTCGGCAATGTCCTGCAGGACGGCGATACCATCACCGTAATCAAGGACCTCAAGGTCAAGGGCACTTCGCTGGTGGTAAAGGTCGGCACCAAGGTCAAGAACATCCGCCTGTGCGATGGCGACCACGATATCGATTGCAAGATCGATGGCATTGGCCCGATGAAACTCAAATCCGAGTTCGTCAGAAAAGTCTGATCCAGCTGTAGCCCATCCTGCGCTCTGCGCCGGATGGCGCCCCTCCCCCGCGCGATAGACAGCGCCCGTTGTTTTGACCTTACGCAATCTCTACCCGGAAAAAAGAGCAGACCCCCAATAGGTCCTTGCTATTTCGATAATAAGAATTATTCTCATTGAACCCCAAATCAATGGAGATGATATTGATGACTTATTTGATCGATGCCTGGCTTGACCGGCCACACCCTTACCTCAGGATCCTGCATCGGGAAACCGGAGAAGTCTGTGCGGTGCTTGAAGAAGAAGCCCTGAACGAACTCCAGGAACAAGGGGATCTGGACGTCAACGGCCTGAGTTCCAGCGAACCGTTGGTTCTCAAGGAGTTGGTGCGTAACCTGTTTCTGTTCTGCTACGCCCGGGCATTGCGCCCTGCGCATGAACTGCAGCACCCGATAGAGATATGAGCGTCACTAAGCCTGCAGGAGCGAGCAGGCTCGCGATGGACGTCAACGATAACGCGGGCATTCTGAATGAGCGCGGTGTCCTTGAGTTTTTCGCGAGCAAGCTCGCTCCTACAGAGCAAACGCAAAGGCTTACAGAACGTCGAGCAACTCGACGTCGAACACCAGTACGCTGTGCGGCGCAATGCTGCCAACGCCTTGAGCGCCGTAGGCCAATTCACTCGGCACATACAGGCGCCACTTGCTGCCAGCGTTCATCAGTTGCAGGGCTTCGGTCCAGCCAGCGATCACGCCGCCAACCGGGAATTCTGCAGGCTCGCCGCGCTCGTAGGAGCTGTCGAACACAGTGCCGTCGATCAAGGTGCCGTGGTAGTGAGTACGCACTTGATCTTCACGGGTCGGCTTGGCGCCTTCACCCTGGGTCAGCACTTCGAATTGCAGGCCGGAAGCCAGGGTGGTGATGCCGTCACGCTTGGCGTTTTCAGCCAGGAAAGCCAGGCCTTCACCTGCTGCGGCTTCAGCCTTGGCAGCTGCTTCGGCTTGCATGATTTCGCGAATGACCTTGAAGCTGGCGGACATTTCTTCCTGACCTACACGGCTTTCCTTGCCAGAGAAGGCATCGGTCAGACCAGCGAGGATCGCATCCAGGCTAACGCCCGGTGGCGGGTTGTCGCGCAACTGGTCGCCCAGCTGACGGCCGATACCGTAGCTGACGCGGGTTTCGTCGGTGGACAGATTTACTTCGGACATGACACTGCTCCGCTGTGCGGGCAGCTCCGGAACATGCCGTGCGTACACAGCGCGTCCCGGAGCGCCCGGAACCAAAAGGGCCAGCAGACTAGCACAGTTGCCAATCGGTTGATTAGAGCCCTCAGCCCTGCCATACAGAACGGAAGGCGATCGGCACCTTCAGGCTCTCCTCGGCACTAGCGCCCAGCCCGCACATTTCGTCATGCACCGAGGTGTGCACCAGGTTGAATGGCAAGGTGGGAAAGGCATGCAGCACTTCACGCGCATGCTCGACCGAGCGCAGATGAAGCACGTTGCCGCGGGCATCACTCAAGGGATAGGCAGCGCCGTGCATGCGCGCCTCCAGCAGGTAGATTCCGCCTTCAAGCGAAATCAGGTTCAGCTCATCGACCTTGTGGGCGATGGCAAAGGCATTGAGCTCTTGCAGGTTCATTAACGCACCTCGAACTTTGGCGGGCCAGGACCTTTAAAGGCATAGGCTTCGTCGCTTCAAAGCACAAGCCATAACCAGCACCGCCCGTCCGGTTCACCGCCGGAGACTGGAGCGAGTTTGCTCGCGAAGAACGTCAACGATAACGCGTGCATTCAGGATAGACGCGATGTCTTTGAGTCTTTCGTCGGAACGCCGCCCGGAACGAGCTCGCGCCTACAGGGGGTTGCGATCAGTGCTTGGTGAGCTTGTCGAGATAGCCCATGGCGAAAGCCGACACCACGAACGTCATGTGAATGATCACGTACCACTTCAGGTGCTCGGGATCGACGTTCTTGGCGTCCATGAAGATCCGCAGCAGGTGGATCGAGGAAATGGCCACGATCGACGCTGCCACTTTCATCTTCAGCGAAGACGAGTCCATGGTGCCCAGCCAGTTGAGCTTCTCTTTATCGTCGTCGATGTCCAACTGGGAAACGAAGTTCTCGTAGCCGGATATCATCACCATCACCAGCAGGCCACCCACCAGCGCCATGTCGATCAGCGACAGCAGCACCAGGATCACATCCGATTCGGCCATGGAGAAGACGCTGGGAATGACGTGGAAAACTTCCTGAAAGAATTTCAGCCCCAAAGCCAACAATCCCAACGACAAGCCAAAGTAGATCGGGGCCAGTAGCCAGCGCGAGGCGTACATTGCATTTTCGATAAAGCGTTCCATTAAATCTCATACCTGGGCTTAAATGGCCGCGAGTATACCAGCCCGCTGTTACACCCAGAAACACTTGGGAAACCCATAACCTGCGCATGTGTGACAAGTTTTTTCTGCTAGTGTCGAAACAATCGACAGCTCAGCGACATCGGATAGGAAGACGGGAAAATGGATGTGCGATTGCCTTTGACGAGCGCTGGAATTTGCTTGGCTTTACTGCTGAGCGCCTGCTCACCCAGCGATGAAAAAGGCCAAGTCAGCCTAGAAGAGAAAACGGCTCAACTCGAAAAGTCCCTGGACGCTATCGAAGATCCCAAACTCAAGGATGCCGTCGCCGAACTCGGTGGCTCGCTGTTACTGCTCGAACGCGCACAACTCAAACTCGACAGCAAACCGGTGGAAACCGAATACGGCAACGACGCGCTCGCCGTGCTCAAGCATTACCCTACGCCCCAAGCGCTGGTCGACACTTACATCAACGGCCTGTTCGTGCTGCACAAAGACTCCAGTTCCGACTATCTGACCGATCTGCAGCCGGTGTTCCCCTTCAGCTTCAACATTCCGGACGCCTTTGTGTTCCCCCATGGAGTGGAATGGCTATCGGTGACACTGAGCAACAAACGCGTCATCCCGTTCCAGCCGGAATGGTCGGAAACCGATCCCGGTATCCAGTTGAGCCCCTCGAGCTCCAACCTGACCAATCCCGATGACCTGACCGTAACCTACCCCTTTATTGATGGCCTTGCCGTCGACAACAAGCACCAGCCTCAACCCGCAAGCCTGCAGGGCAAGATGGAGGTTATCGTGCCGCGGCGGCTGTACAGCTTCGATCTGACAAAAAAGGACGTGGGCCAGACTCGCAGCAACGACAACCTCAGCGTCAAGCTATTGAAGCTTGAAAACAATTACGCTGAAATCGAATTCAGCAATAGTGCCACTGTGGCTCCCGAGGTGGCTGACACGCCACTGAATCCGTTGATCGTCCAGGCGAAAGACAGCACCGGGCAATTTCTCTTGCGTTCTGGCTCAATCAACGAGACAGCCGCACAGATTGCCTTTTATCAAAAACAACTGGCCCTGATGCAACAGCAGAAGACCTGGAGCGAGGCCTTCGAGAAACAACTCGACGCTGATCAAAGGGCGTTTGAAAAGCAGCAAACCCGGCATTACTCGAAGGTCTATTTCAACGGGCCGATCAACACCCTGGAAGTCAGCGTGCTGGATTTCTCCACCGCCACAGTGACCCGCAAGGATCTGGACTTGCCGGTGCGCCGCTTCGACCCGCACACCACGAAAAAAACAATCCAGCCCCTGGAGCTGCCAGTGGTGGTGTACGACGATCAGGCTGCGAACTGGCTCAAGGGCGCGACCCTGGGTGAGGAACAACTGAAGAAGAGCGTGAGCATTCGCCAGTCGGTCGATGACCCGAGCGCTGCGCAGATCGAGTTTGACCACAGGAGAAGTTTCAACGACGAACTGCTGGGCAGCTCATTCAACCCTGGAGAAAGCCCGGTCAGTTTCTTCACCGAAGACGCCAATGGCAAACGGGACGAGCCGATCGAACTGCCACCCGAGGCGTTCCAGGTCGATCCTCTGCGCGGCACCATCACCTATGACCTGAATCTGTTCCCGGAGACGCCCGCCTACGCCGTGGGTTCAATCCCACTGTTCCTGGCCAGCATCGAAAAGAAAACCCTGGACGCCCATCAACTGCCCAAGGGCCTTGAACTCAAGGGAAATACCCTGCTGGTCGACCTGAAGGAATTTGCGGAGCAGGACTGGCGTTTCTACGCCAAGGACGACAGCGGTAATTATCTGAAGGAGATTCTTTCGGTCAGTCACGATGCGAGCCCGGAAGGCCCCGCATTGACGGGCGTGCACTACTTCTATGGCCGACCTACCCGCCTGGAAACCTATCAGCGGATCGATCTCACCACCGTGCAATATGGTTTCGAGGTCAAGCTCGACAAGGCTGACACCTCCAGCCTTGATCAAAAGCGCGATCAGTGATCTGGCCGAAACTCGAAGCCTGCGAGGTTACGCGAACGCCCCCCATTAATTTCCCGCAGTTGGGCTTGCAGGTGCAGGCACCATATTTGCGGGTCATCGGCCAATTCATAGCCGTGCAAGGTCAGGCTTTCAACAATAGTATCGAGGATTGATTCAGCCACGAATGGCCCATGAAAAGGTCCTTGTGCCTTGATGGCAGAAGGTTGTTCGCCGGCCATTCCGGCGGCAAACAGCAAGGTCCACATGCCCTTGTCACCTGCCAGGGGGCGGACGGCGCATTCGATACGGGTCACAAGGCCCAGGCATTGTCGGGTGAGACAGAGGTTGCGCGACATGGCGGCGACCCTCGTTAGATCCGGTATTCAGCCCCCATCAGAAGACTGTTTCGATCCAGTGATACTGTCGATATCCTTGAGCTGAGAATAGAAGAAAAGTCTGGTTAGCATGCCAAGTAGAACCACAAGGCGCCGAATGGTCATTGTGTGAATATTGGCGCCAGAGCGATGGCACTTTGAATATCCGAATCGGAAAAAGATGTGGGAGCTAGCCTGCTCGCGATGGCGGTGTATCAGCCAACCTATCTGTTGAATGACACAGCGTAATCGCGAGCAGGCTCACTCCCACAGGGAACAGTGAAACCTCAGGCCGGTTTGGCCTCCACCAATGCTTCCTGCGCAGCTTCCTTCTCGGCCTCCTTCAGATCCTCTTCGCTGATCATTTCCGCAATCACCCGCAGGCGCTCCACTACCCTGGCATTGACGCTGCCTTCAGGGAACTCGCCATTCTCGTCCGGCGCACCCGCCGGCTCGCCAACCAGCAGGCTCAGAGCCTCGTCGGCCTGGCGCACCGCGTAGACATGGAACTGCCCGGCGCGTACCGCCGCCAGGACCTTCTCGTCCAGCATCAACGTGGCAACGTTGGCGTGCGGAATGATCGCGCCTTGCTCACCCGTCAGGCCACGGGCCTCACAGAGGCGGAAGAAGCCTTCGATTTTCTCGTTAACCCCACCCACCGCCTGTACTTCACCGAACTGATTGATCGAACCGGTGATCGCAAAGCACTGCTTGAGCGGTGTTTTCGACAAGGCCGAAATCAGCGTACAAGCTTCGCCCAACGATGCGCTGTCACCGTCCACGTAACCGTAGGATTGCTCAAGCGCGATGCTCGCGGATATCGCCAGCGGGAATTCCTGGGCGTAGCGGCTGCCGAGATAACCCGTGAGGATCATCACGCCCTTGGAGTGAATCGGCTGGCCCAGGTTGACCTCGCGCTCGATGTCGACGATACCGCTCCCACCCGGGTAGACCGTGGCAGAAATCCGCGCCGGCACACCGAAGGCCGAATCGCCGACTTCCAGCACTGTCAGCCCGTTGCACTTGCCCACGGCCGCACCATCGGTGTCGATCAGGATAATGCCGGCCAGCATGTCATCGAGGATCCGTGCCGATACTCGTCCGGTACGGGTGGCCTTGGCCTTGAGGGCTCGTTCGATATGCCCGGCGTCGGTCATTTCATCCGCCGCCAGGTGACGAATGAAATCCGCCTCGCTGACCAGTTGGAACAGATCGCCAATCCGCGCCGACAGGCGCCCCTGGTGTTCGGCCAGGCGCGCGCTATAGGTCGCCAGACGCGCCACCGCATCAGCGGTCAATGGCGCCATTCCCTCTTCCGATGTCCGGGTTTTCAGCAGTTGGGCGAACTGTTCCAGGCTTTCGTCGACCATCGGAATGTCTTCGTCGAAGTCCACCAGAACGCGGAACATCTCCTGGAAGTCCGGATCGAGATCCTGCAGCGTGTAGTAAAGCTGCCGGGCCCCGATGATGACGACCTTGACCTGCAGCGGGATGTGTTGCGGGGTCAACGTCACGGTGGTCAGGCGGCCCAACTCACCCAGTGGCGATTCCATCTTCAGCTTGCGTGACTGCAGGGCACGCTTGAGCGCATCCCACACGAATGGCTCGCTGAGCATTTTTTCCGCTTCAAGGATGAGGAAACCGCCGTTGGCGCGGTGCAGTGCACCGGGACGCAACTGCCGATAAGTCGTGTAGAGCGCGCCCTGATCAGTGCTGTACTCGATCCGCCCGAACAGGTTTTCATACGTCGGGTGCGGTTCGAACACCACCGGTGCACCGCCGCTGGCCGAATGACCGACCACCAGGCTCGGCGCGTATTGCTCTTCCAGCATCTTGCGGGCAACAGCGTCGATTTTACTGTCGTCGACCAATTGCTCAACGACAGTCTTCAGCAGGTAAACCTGCATCGCTTGCAAGTAACCGCAGACCGCCCCGTTCTCGGCATACTTTTCCGACAGCGGTGACAGCAATGGCTGCAAGGCCAGGGTGATGGTTTCTTCATTAAGGTGGCGCAACTGATTGCTCGACTCACGCTTCCATTGCGGCAGGCTGGCGAGTTCTTCGTTGAGCCGCTCTTCCAGGCCGGAAATGTCGTCGTGAAAACGCTCGCGATCGGCTTCCGGCAGTTGGGCAAACTCCGCTTCATCCAAGGCCTTGCCATCGCCCATCGGGGTGAACGCAATGTTGCTGGCATCGCGATACAGCGCGACGTCCTTCTCCAGCGCCAGGCGTTCAATGATATCCAGCGCCTTGTCGTAGCGCTGGTTGAAGGCACGGTCGATGGCACTTTTCTTTTGCTGGTAGGACGGGTGTTCAAACACCGCAGGGAACGTCGCTACCAGATTGTCGATCAAGGTGTTGATATCGCCGATAAACGCACTGCCGGTTCCCGACGGAAGTTCCAAGGCGCGGGGTTCGCGCGGTTCGTCGAAATTGTTGACATAGACCCAGTCTGCCGGGGTCTGCAGGCGTTTGCCTTCGGCTTTCAGGTAGCGTTTTACGAACGAGAACCGACCAGTGCCGGGCTCACCCATGACGAAAACGTTGTAACCGGGGCGTGGCATGGCCACGCCGAACTGCAAGGCTTCGACCGCACGTTCCTGGCCGAGCACACCGCGAAAGGGCTCCAGATCATTGGTGGTAGAGAAGCTGAACTGTTCAGCGGAAAACGGACGGGTCAGCGCTTCAGGCGCTAGACGCAAGCTGGCAGCAACAGGATCAGGCATCGGGCTTCCTTACATCAGGCGGGGCAGATAGCGGCATTCTGGCGCTGCCCCCACCCCACTTGCAAGGCGCGCCTTCAGCCAAAGCATAGTCAAACTGCCATCTCCAGGCTGGCCGGGTCTAAATCAATGTTTTTGACGAATGTTTTGCAAAAAATAACGGAACCCTTGGAACCTGCCTAAACTCCAAATTGCGCGGCTGGAACAATAACCGGCCCACTGGCGCCAGATCGGGCCAGACCCTGTCCATTGGTATGCACATAAAGAGAACAAAGCTATGAAACGGATTCTTCTCGGTACTCTCTTCACCGCTGTATCCATCAACGCCATGGCTCAGGCGCCAGGCGGTCCGGATTGCGGTTGGGGCAACATGCTGTTCGAAGGTCAGCGTGGCACCCCGGCTCACTTCCTGGCATCCACCACCAACGGTACTTCCGGTAACGCAACGTTCGGTATGACATCGGGCACCAACGGTTGCTCGACTAATGCGTCGCTGACCTATGGCGGCAAATCCTGGCTGGCCATGAATGGCATGATGAACGAGTTGTCCGAAGACATGGCTAAAGGCAACGGCGAAGCGCTGACGACCTACGCCGTGGTACTGGGCGTGGCGCCGGAGGATCGCGAGCACTTCGCAGCGGTTACCCACGAGCACTTCCAACAGATCTTCAGCAAAGCTGACGTAACCGCTGAAGACGTGCATACCAATACCCTGTCCGTTATCAAGCACGACGCTCGCCTGGCCAAATACGCCACTCAAGCATAAGCTCGACCCCACCCGCTCCTCTTTTGGAGCGGGTTTTATTTTTTGGACCTGCGCCCCCTTGGGTCTTTGTTTATTTCCATTAAGTTGCCCACTATGCTCAAACGCCTTGCCTGGTTGGCGCTCTGTGTCTGCGCCCCGCTATCCGCCGCGCCAAACATCGATTCTCAACGTTTGCAGCAACTGGCTAATGACCCCTTCTGGATCTCCCTGGGCCACTACGAAACCGGCAAGCTCGGTGGCTGGCGCAGCTATGTGAGTGACCAGAAGTTTTTCCTGGCGCCGGACGGCAACGAACATCCGGACCGCGAACTGGCTGCCACCGTGCAGGCCTTGTACGCTCCGCAAAGCGCAGGCGAGCAACACGCGCAATGCGTTTACCCGGCACGCACGCGTTGGCTCAAGGCGCAACTGAACCTGACGGATTTACCGGCGCTTCAATGCGCGCAATTCAAGCAGTGGTTCAAGGACGTCTCGCCCCACAGCGCGGTGATGATCTTTCCGGCTGCTTATCTGAACAGCCCATCATCGATGTTCGGTCACACCCTGTTGCGCATTGACCAGGCTGGAGTGCAGAGCGACAAGACCTCACTGCTCAGTTATGCGATCAACTTCGGCGCCTACATCGAAGGTTCCGACAACAGCATCCTTTACGCCTGGAAAGGACTCATGGGCGGCTATCCGGGGCTGTTCGCGCTGGTGCCCTACCAGGAAAAACTCTCTGAATACCGCAGCCTGGAAAACCGCGACCTGTGGGAATACCGGCTGAACCTGACCCAGGCGGAAACCGCGCGCATGGTCGAGCACGTTTGGGAGCTGAAGCAGATCCAGTTCGACTATTTCTTCTTCGACGAAAACTGCTCTTACCGCTTGCTTGAACTGCTGCAAGTGGCTCGCCCAAGCCTGCGCCTGACCGAACAATTTCCCCTCACGGCGATTCCGACCGACACGGTCAAGGCGGTGAAAGAGGCGGGCCTGGTGGAGTCCATCGAATATCGTCCGTCCCGGGAGCGTGAGCTGCTCAGCCGTGCCGAGCCGTTGACCGATGAGGAACAGCAATGGGTGCTGAAGGTCAGCGCCGACCAGAAGCAGCTGGAGACTGCGGAGTTCAAGGCGCAACCCCGGGATCGACAGGCGCTGATCATCGACGCCGCGTATCGCCTGGAACGCTACCGCGCCAACGGCCAAGAACGCGATCCCGAGCGCTCCCAACGCAGTTTTGAACTGCTGCGGGCGATCAACCAGAATCCGGCGCCGGCGCTCGATATCCCGCGACCGGGCTTGCCCGAGGACGGCCACGAGTCACGCACCTGGCAGGCCGGCATCGGCACGCGAGGTGATGAAGCGTTTGCCGAGTACGGTTTGCGCATGGCCTACCACGACCTCAACGACAATGCCCAAAGCTTCCCGCTCGGTGCGCAGATCGAAATCCTGCAGATGAAATTGCGCCAGTACGAAGGCAATCGCTGGCAGTTCCAGCAGCTGGATCTGGCGACGATTCGCTCCCTCACGCCGCGTAACGAGCTGCTGCAACCGTTGTCCTGGCAAGTCACCGGCGGCCTGGAGCGCGTGCCCGGCAAGCACGATGACGAGAACCTGGTCAGTCATGTCAATGGCGGCGGCGGTGGTACCTGGCAATTGAGCGAAGATATGCTCGGGTATGTCATGGGCACCGTGCGTGTGGAGCACAACAATGACTTCGCCGAATTTGTTGCCCCGGCTGCCGGTTTTAATACCGGGTTGCTGTGGAAGAACCCCCTGGGTAATTTCAGCCTGGAAACCAAGGGTGATTTTTTCACCAATGGTGAGGTGCGGCGCAGTGTGAGTTTGAATCAGCAGTGGGAGTTGTCGCGCAACCTGGGCCTGCGCCTGAGTGCGCAGCGGGAGTTCAGCCACATGGCTTCGCCTGAGAATGAAGTGATGCTTGAAATGAAGTGGTATCACTACTGAGCCCCAACCTTGCGCCCAAAGGGCCGCGATCTTTTGATCTTTCTTTCACACCTGGCTCACGAACCCACACCTAGACTTCCATCATTGGCCGTATCACGGCCCGGGAGTCCTAGATGTGGCGTTGTGTGAGTGCATTGAGTGTTGTGCTGCTGATCACGGGTTGCCAGTCGACCCACGAAGACCTGATCGCCAAGGGCTATCCCCCCGCTTTCGCTGATGGATTTGACGACGGCTGCAGTAGTGGCCGACAGGCTGCGGGGGCGATCACCGGAGAGTTTCGCAAGAACGTTCCGAGATACCTCAAGGACCCGCACTACGCAGAAGGCTGGAGCGATGGCTTTCGCCAATGCCAGGCGATGCTGGAAAATCAGGATCGCGCAGACTATCGCAGTCACCATTGGGATGATCGCGACAAAGCCTGGCAACAGCAGAAAGACCGGGATGCAGCGCGCGCCTATCGCTCGCAATGAGTCGCCCACGGGCATCCGTCGAAACTAAATGACTGCGACCATGGCCCAAACCCTATAACGGGAGAAAACCATGAGCCGCGCCTTCGTCAATGAAGATAATGCCGCCGCGCAAGCCGATCAGCCTGTCGAACGGCAGGTCAGCGCGCAGCCCAATTACGTCACACCCACCGGACTGACCCAACTGCAAGCCAAGGTTGGCGAACTGCAACAGCAGCTCAGCGCCCAGTCGGCCAGAGGAGAACAGGCAGACAAGCAGCGCCAGGCGGATCTCGAACGGGATTTACGCTACTTCAACCAGCGCCTGCTCAGCGCCCAGGTGGTAACACCTGCGAGTTCGACGCACAAGGTGCAGATTGGCAGTCGGGTGACGTTCGCCGACGAGCACAACGCCGAACAGACTGTCCAGCTGGTGGGCGAGGATCAGGCTGATGCACCGGCGGGCCTTATAAACTGGGGCTCGCCGCTGGGCCGGGCGCTGCTTGGGGCGCAACTCGGGGAAGAGGTACTGTGGCAACGTCCGGCCGGCGATCAACTGATCGAGATCATCCGCATCGGCCCGGCTTAAACCACGCCCTGGGCGAGCATGGCATCGGCGACTTTGACGAAGCCGGCGATATTCGCGCCTTTGACGTAATTGATCCGGCCATTCTCCTCGCCGTAGTGCACGCAGGCGTGGTGGATCGACTGCATGATTGCGTGCAGCTTGCTGTCCACCTCGCCGCCGGTCCACAGCAGGCGCATGGCGTTCTGCGACATTTCCAACCCGCTCACCGCGACACCGCCAGCGTTGGACGCCTTGCCCGGAGCGAACAGAATGCCTGCCTCGATGAACAAATCCACGGCTTCCAGCGTGGTCGGCATGTTGGCGCCTTCAGCCACGCAGACGCAGCCATTGCGCAGCAGTGCGCGGGCGGCCTCGGCATCAAGTTCATTCTGCGTTGCGCAAGGCAGTGCGATGTCACATGCCAGATCCCATGGGTTGTGCCCGGCGCGGAACTCCAGGCCGAAGCGCGCAGCCAACTCGCTGATTCGCCCGCGCTGGAGGTTTTTCAGCTCCAGTACCGCCAGCCATTGCTCTTCAGTCAAACCGGCTTCGCAGTACAGCGTGCCTTCGGAATCCGACAGAGAGACTACTCGACCGCCAAGGTCCATGACCTTGCGTGCCGCGTACTGCGCCACGTTGCCAGAGCCCGAGATTGCCACGCGCTTGCCTTCGACGGTTTGGCCTTTGCGCTTGAGCATTTCCTCGGCGAAGTAGACACAGCCGAAACCGGTGGCCTCCGGACGGATCAGGCTGCCTCCGTAGCTCGGTCCCTTGCCGGTCAACACGCTGGTGAACTGGTTGCTCAGGCGCTTGTATTGACCGAACAGGAACCCAATCTCCCGGGCACCGACGCCGATATCGCCGGCCGGCACGTCCACGTCTGCGCCGATGTGCCGGTACAGTTCGCTCATGAAGGACTGGCAGAAGCGCATCACTTCAGCATCGCTTTTGCCTTTGGGGTCGAAGTCCGACCCACCCTTGCCGCCGCCCATGGGCAACGAGGTCAGGGAATTCTTGAAAGTCTGTTCGAACGCGAGGAACTTCAGTACACCCAGGTTCACCGACGGATGGAAGCGCAGACCGCCCTTATACGGACCGATGGCACTGTTCATTTGGATGCGGAAGCCGCGATTGACCTGCACCTTGCCGTGATCGTCAACCCAGGACACACGAAACACCACCGCCCGCTCCGGCTCACAGATGCGCTCCAGAATGCCGGAAGTCAGGTAGTGGGGATTGGCTTCCAGAAACGGCCAGAGGCTGCGCAAGACTTCTTCAACGGCCTGATGAAACTCAGGCTGGTCGGGGTCACGTTTTTTCAGGCGGGAAAGGAAGGATTCAACGGATTCGATCATGGAAAAGTCTCGGCAAATTTATTGTCGTTGGAGAGATTGAGCCGGACTTTAACAAACGAATCGCGCACAGGAACAGCGCGACATGTCGCCTTTATGAAATTAAATGGTGCACAGGATATAAATAAGTCTGTTTTTCGGTCGATTTTGCACCTGAATAGGGAGATCGACTCGACGTAATGCACCAACAGTTACACCACCATCGCTAGCAGGCTAGCTCCCACAGGGGATGGGTGGTGAATCGAGATTTATTGCCTGCACAGAACTTTGTGGGAGCTGGCCTGCCGGCGATGAATTCCACTCGGTATCCCTGAAAAACAGAGCAAAAAAAAACGGAGCCTGAAGGCTCCGTTCTTTCATGCAACCAACCCCGAATCAGGCCAGTTTCTTGTGCCGCACACGATGCGGCTGGGCAGCCGCTTCGCCGAGACGCTTTTTGCGATCGGCTTCGTATTCGGTGTAGTTACCTTCGAAGAACACCGCTTGCGAGTCGTCTTCGTACGCCAGGATGTGCGTCGCGACGCGGTCAAGGAACCACCGATCGTGAGAGATCACAATGGCGGCGCCCGGGAAGTCCAGCAAGGCTTCTTCCAGGGAACGCAGGGTTTCAACGTCGAGGTCGTTGGACGGTTCGTCGAGCAGAAGGACGTTGCCGCCCTCTTTCAGGGTCAGTGCCAGGTGCAAGCGACCGCGCTCACCACCGGACAAGTCCTTGACGAACTTCTGCTGATCGCCGCCCTTGAAGTTGAAGCGACCGACGTAGGTACGCGACGGAATCTCGTAGTTACCGATGCGGATCTGGTCGGAGCCGTCGGAAATTTGCTGGAAGACAGTCTTGCTGCCATCCAGGTCCTCACGGCTCTGGTCTACGCAGGCAAGCTGCACGGTTTCACCCACTTCGATGGAGCCCGAATCCGGAGCTTCCTTACCCATCAACATACGGAACAACGTGGACTTACCCGCGCCGTTGCCGCCGATCACGCCAACGATGGCGCCTTTAGGCATGGAGAACGACAGGTTGTCGATCAGCACGCGATCGCCGTAGCCCTTGCTGACGTTCTTGAATTCGATAACCTTGTCACCCAGGCGCGGACCGGCCGGGATGTAGATCTCGTTGGTTTCGCTGCGTTTCTGGAATTCCTGCGACTGCATTTCTTCGAAGCGTTGCAGACGAGCCTTGGATTTGGACTGGCGGGCCTTGGCGCCTTTGCGCACCCACTCCAGTTCTTCCTTCATGGCTTTTTCATGCGCCGACTGCTGCTTGGACTCTGCCGCCAGACGGTCGGACTTGGCTTCGAGCCAACCGGAATAATTGCCTTCGTACGGAATTCCTGCGCCGCGGTCGAGCTCGAGGATCCAGCCCGCCACGTTGTCCAGGAAGTACCGGTCGTGCGTGATCGCTACCACGGTGCCTGGGAAGTCATGGAGGAAGTGCTCCAGCCAGGCGACAGAATCGGCGTCCAGGTGGTTGGTCGGTTCGTCCAGCAGCAACATGTCCGGGGCAGACAACAGCAGGCGGCACAGGGCCACACGTCGTTTTTCACCACCTGAGAGGAATTCGACCTTGGCGTCCCAGGCTGGCAAACGCAGCGCATCGGCCGCCACTTCCAGTTGACGCTCCAGGTTGTGACCGTCGCTGGCCTGCAGGATCGCCTCAAGCTTGGCTTGTTCGGCGGCCAGTTTGTCGAAGTCGGCATCTTCCTCCGCGTAAGCGGCGTAGACCTCGTCCAGGCGAGCCTGGGCGTTCTTGATCACGCTGACCGCTTCCTCGACTACTTCACGCACGGTCTTGGTCGGATCCAGAATCGGTTCCTGCGGCAGGTAGCCGATGTTCAATTCCGGCATCGGCCGGGCTTCGCCCTCGAATTCGGTATCGACGCCAGCCATGATTTTCAGCAGCGTGGACTTACCCGAACCGTTGAGGCCCAGTACGCCGATCTTGGCGCCCGGAAAAAAAGACAGCGAAATGTTTTTCAGGATTTCCCGCTTCGGCGGAACAACTTTTCCCAGCCGATGCATGGTGAAGACGTATTGAGCCATGGAGAACCTTGGGTCAGTGACAGATGAGTGATTGGAGCGCGGGCGAGGCCCGGCCAGACCGTGCGCGCTGACCGCTTGATAGGGACCAATGCGTGCGCGCTGAAGAAAGTCTGATTCTAGGAGCTGGAACGCTCCCACGTAACCGGTAAAGCTACCTTAATGATGGGTGGCAGTCCAGCCGAGCGGGACTGGCACTTTGCCACAACTCAAGGCATGCTAGCCGCCCTCCGGGCGTCCGGCTTATAGTGCGCGTCGCGCCAGTCCAGCCCAACCGCAGGATTACATAGCTTGTCAAACGTGCCTCCACCGTCTTCTGTGAGCGATGCCCGTTCTGCGGCCGGCTCTCCCCTGCGCGGGACGTTGAAAGGCGCCCTGGCCACACTCGTGTTACTGCTGCTGGCCCTGCTGTTCTGGCAACTGCTGGACCAGTTGCGCGAAACTCAGAAAAACCAGCGTCAGTACACCATCGACTTCACCGCCGACCTGGCTTCGCAAGTCAGCCTGAACATGGCGCTGAACGCGCAGATCGCCCTTAACCTGCTACCGATCGTCGAGCAACCACAGACTGGCGAAGAACAGCAGGCCCTGCTGCGTAAAATCCAACAGTCGTTGCCGGATGTCCGCAGCCTGGCGCTGCTCAGTCCGTCTGGAAAAGTGCTCAGCGACAGTGCCGTGGACAGTAATGATGCCGACTACTTGAGCCGGCTGGTTCAGCGCAGCCGCGCCCAGGCGCACTATTTCAGCAATGCCGACGATGGCTCGGTGGTCCACCTGCTGCTGCACCAGGCCAGTGGCAGCACCCGCGGTTACTGGGCACTGCGCCTGTCTCCGACATTTTTCGCATCACTGGCCAAGCAGAATGAAGCCGGCATCCGCCCGCTGTGGCTGGTGGAAAACCGCATCAATCGGAAAATCGTCAGCCGCGATAACACCGTGCCGCTGTCGGAACCTAGTGAACTGACGCCAGAAGACCTGGCCAATAGCGTATTGACCGTGCCCCTGAGCAGCAGCGACTGGCAACTGCGCGGATTGTTCGACCGCCAGCGCGTGATCGAGCACCTGTTGCCGGCATTCATCGGCAAATGCCTGCTCGGGCTGGCCTTTTCCCTGCTGCCTTTCATTGCGCTGCTTAGCATGCGCCGCCGCCAGCGCCAGCTGCATGAAGGTCGTCGACGCTATCAGGACATCTTCGAAGGCACCGGTGTCGCCCTGTGCGTACTGGATCTGTCCGGGCTCAAGAGTGAATTCGATAAGGCACGCATCAACAACACCGAACAGCTGGAAAGCTGGCTGACAGTGCCGGCGCAGCGCGAGCAGCTGCTGCGTGAATTGCGCATCACCGAAGTTAACCTGGTTGCCCTGCAGTTGCTGGAAGTCAATGCCCCGGAGCAGGCCTGGAAGCGACTGATAGACGGCAACCCACTGAACGGCTCGGCCATCGGTACGCCGATACTCGAGGCAGTGTTGCAGCAGCAAAAACAGCTCGAACTGGAGATCCACCTGCAAGACGACAATGGCCGCGATCAGCACTTGTGGCTGGTGCTGCGCCTGCCGGAAGATCAGGGAGACTATAAAGCAGTGATCCTGAGCATTACCGACATCACCAGCCGCAAGCTGATCGAGCTGTCATTGCTGGAGCGTGAAGGTTTCTGGTCCGATGTGGTGCGCACAGTTCCAGATCACCTGTACGTGCAAGACGTCATCAGCCAGCGAATGATCTTCAGCAACCACCATCTGGGCCAGACCCTTGGCTACAACCGCACCGAACTGCACCAGATGGGCGATTACTTCTGGGAAATCCTGCTGCACCCCGATGATGCCGACTTTTATCATCGGTCGCGCCAGAATCAGCGCCAGGGCGGCTATAGCCAACTGATGCAATGCCAGTTGCGCTTTCGCCACCAGGACGGCAAATGGCGCAGGTTCGAGGTGCGCGAACAAGCCCTTGCACGGGACAAACACGACCAAGTGACGCGCATCATCGGCGTGGCCAAAGACATCACCGAGCAGATCGAAGCCAGCGAATCCCTGCGCGACAGTGAGCAGCGTTACCGCATGCTCGCCGAAAGCATCAGCGACGTGATTTTTTCCACCGACAGCACAATGGCACTCAATTACGTCAGCCCCTCGGTGCACGCCGTGCTGGGCTACGAAGTGGAATGGATTTTCCAGAATGGCTGGCAATCGACCATTGCCAACCCGCAACAGCTCACCGGCATCTACAGCCTGATGGACCGGGTCGGCAAAGCGCTGAACAAACCCGAGATGCTGTCGGTACTGCGCGACCAGGTGCAGACCCAACTGTTCCTGTTCGATTGCCTGCGCGCCGACGGCCGCAAGATTCCCATCGAGCTGCGCCTGGTCCTGGTCTGGGATGAACAGGGAGCCTTCGAAGGCGTGCTGGGTGTCGGTCGCGACATCAGTCAGCAACGCCGGGCCGAGAAAGATCTGCGCATGGCGGCCACGGTGTTCGAGCACTCGACCTCGGCGATCCTGATCACAGACCCCGCCGGTTATATCGTGCAGGCCAACGAAGCCTTCAGCCGCGTGAGCGGTTACGCGGTCGAACAAGTACTCGACCAGTTACCGAACATGCTGACCGTGGACGAGCAGCAGGACGCGCACCTGCGCTACGTGCTCAAACAGCTCCACCAGCACAGCACCTGGGAAGGCGAAGTGTGGCTCAAGCGGCGTAATGGTGAGCACTACCCGGCCTGGGTAGGCATCACCGCAGTGCTGGATGACGAAGGAGACCTGGCCAGCTATGTGTGCTTCTTCAGCGACATCAGCGAGCGCAAGGCCAGCGAACAGCGAATCCACCGCCTCGCCTACTACGACGCCCTGACTCACCTGCCCAACCGCACCCTGTTCCAGGATCGCCTGCACACGGCGCTGCAGTCGGCGGAACGGCAGAAAGGCTGGGTGGTGCTGATGTTTCTCGACCTCGACCGGTTCAAGCCAATCAACGACTCCCTGGGCCACGCTGCCGGCGATCGCATGCTCAAGGAGATGGCCACGCGCCTGCTCGGCTGCGTGGACGATGACGACACCGTGGCACGCATGGGTGGCGATGAGTTCACCTTGCTCCTGCAGCCGCGGGTCAACCGCGAGATGGCGTTGAACCGGGCGATTCATGTCGCCGAACAGATTCTTGGCAGCCTGGTGAAACCGTTCGTACTTGAAGGCCGGGAGTTTTTCGTCACCGCCAGTATCGGCATCGCCCTGAGCCCGCAAGACGGCAACGAGCTCAGTCAGCTGATGAAAAACGCCGACACGGCGATGTACCACGCCAAGGAGCGCGGCAAGAACAACTTCCAGTTCTATCAGGCGGACATGAACGCCAGCGCCCTGGAGCGCCTGGAACTTGAGAGCGATTTGCGTCATGCCCTGGAGCAAAACGAATTCGTGTTGTATTACCAACCGCAGTTCAGCGGCGACGGCAAACGACTGACGGGCGCCGAAGCCTTGTTGCGCTGGCGCCACCCTCGACGCGGACTGGTGCCGCCGGGTGATTTCATTCCGGTACTCGAGGAGCTGGGCCTGGTGGTGGATGTCGGCGACTGGGTAATCAGCGAAGCCTGCCGACAGCTCAAGACCTGGCACCAGGCCAAGGTCCGCGTACCGAAAGTGTCAGTGAACATCTCGGCGCGGCAGTTCTCCGATGGCCAATTAGGCACGCGTATCGCCAATATCCTCAGGGACACCGGCCTGCCCCCGGCGTGCCTGGAGTTGGAGCTGACCGAAAGTATCCTGATGCGCGAAGTCAGCGAGGCGATGCAGATCCTCGACGGATTAAAAAATCTCGGCCTGAGCATCGCGGTCGACGACTTCGGCACCGGTTATTCATCGCTCAACTACCTCAAGCAATTCCCAATCGACGTGCTGAAAATCGACCGCACCTTTGTCGATGGCCTGCCGTCCGGCGAACAGGACGCGCAGATTGCCCGGGCCATCATCGCCATGGCCCACAGCCTTAATCTGGCGGTGATCGCCGAGGGCGTGGAAACCCAGGAGCAGCTGGATTTCCTGCGTGAGCATGGTTGCGATGAGGTTCAAGGGTATTTGTTCGGGCGACCGATGCCTGCCAGCGGTTTTGAGGTGCAGTTCAGTCATGAGGCTCTTTTCATGCACGACTGACCAGGAGCTTAAAGCCCAATCAATCGCACATGAAAAGAGCAGCAAGCTTCAAGTGACAAATCGCAAGCCAAGGCATTTGCGCCTTCACTTGCCGCTTGTGGTTTGCATCGTGAAGCCCGCTTATCTACAACCTGACTGTGTTTCATATCCCTTCTAAAAGCGGTTGGGTTAGAATGCCCCCCTTTTCTGCCCCCGATCCTTGAGGACCGCCATGTTCAGCCGTGATTTGACTATTGCCAAGTACGACGCCGATCTCTTTGCCGCCATGGAGCAAGAAGCTCAGCGCCAGGAAGAGCACATTGAGCTGATCGCTTCGGAAAACTACACCAGCCCTGCGGTGATGGAAGCTCAAGGCTCGGTACTGACCAACAAGTATGCCGAAGGCTACCCGGGCAAGCGCTACTACGGTGGCTGCGAGTTCGTCGACGTGGTCGAGCAACTGGCTATCGATCGCGCCAAGGAACTGTTCGGCGCTGATTACGCCAACGTTCAGCCGCACGCCGGTTCCCAGGCCAACAGCGCGGTCTACCTGGCACTGCTGTCTGCTGGCGATACCATCCTGGGCATGAGCCTGGCCCACGGTGGTCACCTGACCCACGGCGCCAGCGTTTCGTCCTCCGGCAAGCTGTATAACGCCATCCAGTACGGCATCGACGCCAATGGCCTGATCGACTACGACGAAGTCGAGCGCCTGGCCGTTGAGCACAAGCCGAAAATGATCGTGGCCGGTTTCTCCGCGTACTCGCAGATCCTCGACTTCCCGCGTTTCCGCGAGATTGCCGACAAGGTTGGCGCCTACCTGTTCGTTGACATGGCCCACGTGGCCGGCCTGGTCGCCGCTGGCGTCTACCCTAACCCGGTGCCTTTCGCCGACGTCGTGACCACCACCACCCACAAGACCCTGCGCGGTCCACGTGGCGGCCTGATCCTGGCTCGCGCCAACGCCGACATCGAGAAGAAGCTCAACTCCGCAGTATTCCCCGGCGCCCAAGGTGGCCCGCTGGAGCACGTGATCGCCGCTAAAGCGATCTGCTTCAAAGAAGCGCTGCAGCCTGAATTCAAGACCTACCAGCAACAAGTGGTGAAAAACGCCAAGGCCATGGCCGGCGTGTTCATCGAGCGCGGTTTTGACGTGGTCTCGGGCGGTACTGAAAACCACCTGTTCCTGCTGTCGCTGATCAAGCAGGAAATCTCCGGTAAAGATGCCGACGCCGCTTTGGGCAAGGCTTTCATCACCGTGAACAAAAACTCCGTACCTAACGATCCACGCTCCCCGTTCGTCACTTCCGGTCTGCGCTTCGGCACTCCGGCCGTGACCACTCGCGGCTTCAAGGAAGCTGAGTGCAAGGAATTGGCCGGCTGGATCTGCGACATCCTGGCAGACCTGAACAACGAAGCGGTGATCGACGCCGTTCGTGAGAAGGTCAAGGCCATCTGCAAGAAGCTGCCGGTTTACGGCGCTTAATCGCGAAATCGTTACCCCGCTATACTGAAGCCCGACCAGAAATGGTTGGGCTTTTTTGTTATTTACGCACTGGATATCCAAGTAACTTATCCCAGCCCATAACAACCAACGCAACTCAGAAACAGCCTGAAAAGCAAGATCCCGCACACGCCACCTACAAGCCTCTATATATAAGAAACGCAAGAACACTACGGCACTACAACTGCCGTCAGAGAATTTCTTATCAGCCGAATATAGAGAAAAAACATGAGTACAAACAGACAAAAGTCCTTCACCGCAACAATTGGCACACCGGGTATGTCCTTGCACTTCTTGAACTTACTGCATGGAGAGAAAACGCTGGTTACCGATACTCTTGGCAGTGGGGGCATGTTTACCGGCAGGCCGCAACAGAGGGACCACTCTCATTTTGTAGGCTTGCGCTCCGGGGCTGAAGTCGAAGCCAGGTCTCGCCTTCAGCTGTACTTCCGGTACACCGGCAGAGACTACCAACTGTATATTCGTACGCTGGGCCCTTACTTCGGAAAATGCCTGAGTATTAGTGAAACGGGTTTACTGGGTGCCTTCCCAAGCCAAGGGGCAGTCACTTTTAACCTGCTCGGTAAAGGCCGCAACATTTTAACCTTGGACGCGATCAGCGACGACAACCCCGAAGTGTACATTCAAGTCAGGGATTCATGGCTACTGCACAAGTACAAAACTCAAAATTCAAAATATACTTATATTGCTGACAAAAATGAAACGCCCTTATTATTCAGTTTGATGATTGATCAAAGAAATGCACCTTATTTGGATTCACCTAACGAAATATAAGACACCACATGCATTTGCATGGACCGACCAGCAATGGTCGGTTTTTCCTGAGTACGCCGCTCTGACACTCGCTTCGCGCCACTGGTCAGACCGGTCTTGCCAATTTCCATGTTGACGCTTGAAATTCAGGAAAAACCCAGCGTAGACTGAGCCTGCACTGGACATACCGGTAAGACCACAATAATTAAGTCCTGAATCTGATGTGCTCACCGCACACCAGCCAGGACACCGACCAGGATTCCTCCCATGCTCAGATGGTGCTCGCGTTCAATCTTCCTCCAAGTGGTTCTCGGACTGGTGCTCGGCATCGTCTGCGGGCTGACCCTCCCTGAATACTCTGCACAGCTCAAACCCTTGGGCGATGGTTTCATCAAACTGATCAAGATGCTCATCGGCTTGATCGTATTCTGCGTGGTTGTCAGTGGCATCAGCGGTGCCGGCGACCTGAAGAAGGTCGGGCGCATTGGCCTGAAATCGGTGATTTACTTTGAAATCCTGACCACCATCGCCCTCGTGATCGGCCTGGTATTCGCCTTTAGCACCGGTATCGGCAGCGGCGCGAACATTCATCTGGATCAGCTTTCCGCCGCCGACATGGGCGATATCGCTCAGCGCGGCCAGCATCTGCACACCACCACGCAGTTCCTGATGGACCTGATTCCCTCCTCGGTGATCGGCGCCTTTGCCGACAACAACATCCTGCAAGTCCTGCTGTTCTCGGTGTTGTTCGGTAGCGCACTCAACCTGGTGGGAGAAGCGGCGTCGGGCATCTCCCGGCTCATCAACGAACTGAGCCATGTGATCTTTCGCATCATGGGCATGATCGTACGCCTGGCACCTATTGGTGTGTTCGGCGCCATCGCGTTCACGACCAGCAAATACGGCCTGGACTCCCTGCAGCATCTGGGCAGCCTGGTGGGTTTGTTCTACCTGACCTGCGTGGCCTTCGTCTCGCTTATTCTCGGCCTGGTGATGCGCGTGTCCGGCCTGCGGATGTGGCCGCTGCTCAAGTACCTGCGTGAAGAACTGATGATCGTCATGGGTACCGCCTCCTCCGACGCCGTGCTGCCACAGATTATGCGCAAGTTGGAGCACCTGGGCATTGGCAGTTCCACGGTCGGCCTGGTGATCCCTACGGGCTACTCGTTCAACCTCGACGGTTTCTCGATCTACCTGACCCTCGCCATCGTCTTCATCGCCAATGCCACCGGCACGCCACTGGCCATGACCGACCTACTGACGATCCTGTTGGTTTCGCTGATCACCTCCAAAGGTGCCCACGGCATTCCCGGCTCGGCGCTGGTGATCCTGGCGGCGACACTCACGGCGATCCCGGCGATTCCGGTGGTGGGCCTGGTACTGGTGCTGGCGGTGGACTGGTTCATGGGGATCGGACGGGCGCTGACCAATCTGATCGGCAATTGCGTCGCGACAGTGGCCATCGCCCGCTGGGAAAAAGACATCGACATCCAGCGCGCAAACAAGGTGCTTTCCGGTCAGGTGGGTTATACCTTCCAGCCGAGAAAACCAGGCGTTCCCTCGCACCAGCAGGAATTTTGAATCGCCGCCGTGCCTGCCAAATGGCGGGCACGGTCATCAACCGTTTTGAATGCTCATGGAGCGAACAGTGATTACCTCGTCGACCGTTGTGAACTCAGTCGTGGAAAAACTTCGGGCCGCTCTGGCCCGCGGCCAGTGGCGCTCTGGCGAAATGCTGCCTGGGCAACGGGAACTGGCCGAACAATTGGGCATCAGCCGCCCGAGCCTGCGTGAAGCAGTAATCGTCCTGGAAACACTCGGGCTGGTGCGTTCCATGCCGGGCAAGGGCGTAGTGGTCCTGGAGGCCAATCTCAGCGACAGCCAGTCCCACGACAGTGCTGTGGCGGGGGCGAGCCTGGAGGATGTGCTACAGCTGCGCTACACCCTTGAGCCGTTCATTGTCGGGCTGGTGGCGCAGTCCATCAGCAGCAAGGAAGTCGGGCAGTTGCGCCTTACGCTTATGGACATGCGCGAAGCCCTGGAAGCGAACGACAGCGAAGCCGGGGTTAATGCCTACATCGCGTTCCACGAAGAACTGTTCACCCTGACCTCGAATCCGATTTTTCAGAGCGTGGTGCAGCAAACCAGCAACGCTCTCAAGCAAAGCGCCGAGGTGCTGCGCAATTCCCCGGAACACCTGGCTGAACGTCTCGAAGAAAACGAAGCCGTGGTGCGAGCAATCCGCAGCAAGAATAGCGCCCAGGCCAGTGCAGAAATGCGTCGTCACATTCTTCGCGAAGGTCAGCGCACGGGCATCGAATTGAATATTCCAGACGACAATCTTCGCGGTTGAACACTCTTGGAACTGGAGACAGGCCATGAACAGCTTCGCTTCACCTCAGACTCTTGCTGCCCTGCCCTACACCCTGCCGATGAATGATCTTTATGCGCGGGTGTTCGATGCCATTCTCGACCAGCGAATCAATGCGGGTAGTCGGTTTACTGAAGACAGCCTGACGCAAATGTTTGGTGCCCGTCGCAGCGACATTCGTGGTGTGCTGGGCTGCCTTTCTCACCAGCAGATCATTATTCTGCGGGCCAACCATCGGCCCCGGGTTGCTGTGCTCGATCGCGAGCAGATCCAGCAGACCTTGCATGCACGACGCTTGACAGAAACCACGCTGGTGCAACTCGCCTGTCAGAACGGTGGCCGCCAGGATTTTGAACGGCTGCGCGCGTTGATTGAACAGGAGCAAGGCTGTACCGAACAGGGTCGGGCCATTCGGTTGTCCGGGGAGTTTCATTTGCAATTGGCAGAAATGGCGGGGAATGCACCGCTGGCGCATTTCCTGGGTAGCTTGGTGCCCTTGACCTCGCTGGCGATTGCGCAGCAGGAAGCGCATCCAGGGGATAGTTGCGAGTGGACTGTGCATGAGGCAATCGTGAATGCAGTGGAGCGTGGTGACGCAGTGGCTGCCCAGGCATTGCTGAATCAGCACCTGGATCACCTGGATGCGGTGCTGCTGAACTCCCAGCCCAACTCGCGAAAGAACCGCGCGGTGGGGTAGATTGCTATCGCGAGCAGGCTCGCTCCCACAAGGGCTGCGCACATGACGCGGCCCCGCCTGCTCGCGATGACGGCATCAGCCCCCGAAAAACTTCCTGAAGCTACTCCGCCGCCACCCGCGCAAACCCTTCCCGAATTTTCTCTTCTGGCAGATCATCCGCGATAAAAACGATGACGCTTTCCCGCGGCTCCTCAGGCGCCCACTCGGTGTCCCAGTCGAAGCCGTATAACTTCAACACCCCCTGAAACACCATCCGCCGCGGTTCGCCCGCAATGTTCAACACACCTTTGTAGCGCAGCAATTGCTTGCCATGATCTTCCAGCAGTTCATTCATGAACTCACTGAGCTTGTCGATATCCAGCGGCTGGTCAGTGCGCAACACCAGGCTGGAAATGCGGTCGATGGAGGGAGCCTTGCTGACCGGGCGCAGGTTCAAGCCACTGCCGAGGTCGGCGTTGAGATTGAAGCCTCGAACGTCGAGCAGTTCCGCCAGGTCAATCCTGCCATGGTCGACCACGCGAATCGGTGCGCGACGATTGATGCGGGTCAGGCGTTCGCTCAACCCGGTGAAAGTGGCCTCGTCCACCAGGTCTCGCTTGCTCACCAGCAGGCGGTCGGCAAAACCGATTTGCGCCTGGGCGATAGTCTGGGCCAGGTGAGTATCGGCATGTGCGGCATCCACCAACGTGATGATGCCGTCGAGAATGTAGCGCTCGCGCAGTTCCTCATCGATGAAAAAGGTTTGGGCGACGGGCGCCGGATCGGCCAGGCCGGTGCATTCGATCACCAGGCGGTCGAAGGCGATCTCGCCGCTGTCCAGGCGTTCGAGCAGCAGGAACAAGGCTTTGGTCAGGTCAGTATGAATAGTGCAGCAGACGCAGCCGTTGGACAGCGTCATCACTTGCACTGGCTCGTCGCCCAACAACTGGGTGTCGATGCCGGCATCGCTGAATTCGTTCTCGATCACGGCGATTTTCAGGCCGTGCTCGGTTTTGAGCAGGTGGCGCAACAGCGTGGTCTTCCCCGCGCCAAGGAAGCCGCTGAGGATTGTGACTGGAATGGGAGAGGACAACTGGAACCTCCTGTTTCACGAAATTGGGAAAGCCATACAAAACAAATGTGGGAACGAACCTGTGTGGGAGCGGGCTTGCTCCCACACAGGTTCGCTCCCACAAGTTTTCCTTCACATCATGATCTGATAACCCAGATCAACAGCACTTTGGCCCACCCTTGCCGCCGTAACGCGCTTCCTGACGCTCCCTGAAGAACATCTCGTAGCTCATCACCGGCTTGTCCGGGTGTTTGGTTTGCATATGCTCTACGTAGTTGTCGTAGTCGGGCATGCCGACCATCAGGCGCGCGGCCTGACCGAGGTATTTACCGAGGCGACTCAGGTCATTGAACATGCTTGCAATCCTCGATTACGCATCCGGCACTGCCTGGAATGGCGCTTCTTTATCCGTACGTTCCTTTTTACCCCAGGCGGCAATACCGACCTTGATGGCATAGAACAGGATGCTGAATACCACGAACAGGAACAACGCCGTCAGTGTTGCGTTGGTGTACGCGTTGTAGATCACGTGCTGCATCTGGTTGATGTCCTTGGCCGGAGCGAGGATCTGCCCATTGGCCAGCGCATCGCTGTATTTTTTCGCCAGGGACAGGAAACCGATTGCAGGGTTGGCATCGAACAGTTTGATGAAACCAGCGGTCACGGTGCAGATCAGCAGCCAAACCGCTGGCAGCATGGTCACCCAGATGTAGCGTTGACGTTTCATTTTAATCAGCACGACCGTCGCCAGCATCAGCGCGATACCCGCCAGCATCTGGTTGGAGATGCCGAACAGCGGCCACAAGGTATTGATGCCACCCAACGGATCAATCACGCCCTGATACAGCAGATAACCCCACATCGCCACGCAACCGGCGGTGGCAACCAGGTTCGCGGTCCAGGACTCTGTACGTTTCAATGCTGGCACGAAGGAACCCAGCAAATCCTGCAGCATGAAGCGTCCGGCACGGGTGCCGGCATCGACGGCCGTCAGGATGAACAGCGCCTCGAACAGAATCGCGAAGTGGTACCAGAACGCCATGGTGTCTTCACCTGGCAGCACACTGTGCAGGATTTGCGCGATACCGACCGCGAGGGTCGGCGCACCACCGGCACGTGCCAGGATGGTGGTTTCACCAATGTCCTTAGCCACCGCCTGCAAGGCTTCCGGGGTGATCGCAAAACCCCAGCTGCTGACCGTCTGCGCAACCGTCACCACATCCCCGCCGACGATTGCCGCCGGGCTGTTCATGGCGAAGTACACACCCGGTTCAATCACCGAAGCAGCCACCATCGCCATGATCGCTACGAAGGACTCCATCAGCATGCCGCCGTAGCCGATGTAACGGGCATGGCTTTCATTGGCCAACAGCTTCGGCGTGGTGCCGGAAGAAATCAGCGCATGGAAACCGGAGACCGCACCACAGGCGATGGTGATGAACAGGAACGGGAACAGACCGCCCTTCCACACCGGGCCGGTGCCATCGATGAACTGGGTCAATGCGGGCATTTTCAGATCAGGCATAGTGACCAGGATGCCGATCGCCAAGGCAATGATGGTGCCGATTTTCAGGAAGGTCGACAGGTAGTCACGGGGTGCGAGAATTAGCCATACCGGCAAGACGGCCGCGACAAAACCATAGCCGATCAACATCCAGGTGATCTGGATCCCGGTAAAGGTAAAGGTTTTGGCCCAGAACGGATCGGCAGCAATCTGCCCGCCGAGCCAGATCGACCCCAGCAGCAACAGCACACCGATGATGGAAATTTCACCGATACGCCCGGGGCGGATATAGCGCATGTAGATGCCCATGAACATCGCAATCGGGATGGTCGCCATTACCGTGAAGATGCCCCACGGGCTCTCGGCCAAGGCTTTCACCACGATCAGCGCCAGCACCGCGAGGATGATGATCATGATCAGGAAGCAGCCGAACAGCGCAATAGTCCCAGGGATGCGGCCCATTTCTTCACGGACCATGTCGCCCAGGGAGCGCCCATTGCGACGGGTGGACAGGAACAGGATCATGAAGTCCTGCACCGCACCGGCCAGCACCACACCGGCGATCAGCCACAGCGTACCGGGCAAATAGCCCATCTGCGCCGCCAGTACCGGACCGACCAGAGGCCCCGCGCCAGCAATGGCTGCGAAGTGGTGACCGAACAGGATGTGTTTGTTGGTAGGGACGTAGTCCAACCCGTCATTGTTGAGTACGGCGGGGGTGGCCCTCCGCGGGTCAAGCTGCATCACATTGTCAGCGATGAACAGGCTGTAGTAACGGTACGCAACCAGATAGATGGCCACTGCCGCGACCACAATCCACAAGGCGTTGATCGCCTCGCCTCGGCGTAATGCCACTACGCCCAGGGCGCACGCTCCTACGATCGCCAGCAGTAGCCAGGGGACGTGGCGTAACAGGCTATTATTATTTTTCATTTTATGATCCCAGCCAGGGTGGACAAGAAAGACAGCCACCCCGAGTTTAGCTGTCCTGACGGCAAAGGCCATACCCGGACATTGGTGTAGAAGCATGTGCCGGCTGGCGGCCGAACACCATGCGGGTCTATAGTCAGCGAACAATTCGAGGATCGCGCCATGAGCCAGCAACCAGCCGAACGCCGCCGCTTCACACGTATTGCGTTCGACGCCAGAACCGAGCTAGGCCAAGGGCAGTCCATCTGGCCGGTGAAGCTGATCGATCTTTCACTCAAGGGATTGCTGATCGAGCGTCCGGAGCCTTGGCTGGGTGATTCGCAACAGGATTTCTTCGTTGAAATTCATCTGAACGATGACGTCGAGATCAAGATGGATGTGCAGCTCACCCATGAAGAGCGCGGGCAACTGGGTTTTGTCTGCCGCCACATCAGCCTGGAATCCATCGAGCGCCTGCGGCGGTTGATCGAGTTCAACCTGGGAGATCCGCAGGAGCTGGAGCGAGAGCTGGGCGCACTGATCGAAGTCTGACGCCCCCCTTTAGGAGCGAGCTTGCTCCGGGCGGCGTTCGGGCGATGGACTTCTACGATTACGCGAGGTGCCTGGATAACTGCAATGTTGTGAAGTTTTTCCTGAGCCGGCTCGCTCCCACAGGGAAGTCCCTAATTCCGAAAGATCACTCGAACAAAGCGTCCAACGCCTGTTCCAGCCGAGTCACTGCGATAATCTGCAACCCAGCCGGTGCCTCCTTGGGTGCATTACCCTTGGGCACGATGGCGCGTTTAAAGCCGTGCTTGGCCGCTTCCTTCAAGCGCTCCTGACCGCTGGGCACCGGACGCACTTCACCGGACAGCCCCACCTCACCGAATACCAACAGGTCATGGGGCAACGGGCGATTGCGCAAGCTGGACATGACCGCCGCCATTAACGCCAGGTCGGATGCGGTTTCCAGCACTTTCACGCCGCCTACCACATTGAGGAACACATCCTGATCGTGGGTTGGAATACCGCCATGGCGGTGCAGCACGGCGAGCAACATCGCGAGCCTGTTCTGATCCAGGCCCAGGGTCACCCGGCGCGGGTTGGCCAGATGGCTATCGTCTACCAGCGCCTGGACTTCCACCAGCATCGGCCGAGTCCCTTCCCATGTCGCCATGACCACGCTGCCCGGCACTTCTTCCTGGGCGCGTGTCAGAAAAATCGCCGAAGGGTTGGAGACTTCCTTGAGGCCCTTGTCAGTCATGCCGAAGACGCCCAACTCGTTGACTGCGCCAAAGCGGTTTTTCACCGCTCGCAACAGGCGCAGGCGCCCATCGGATTCACCCTCGAAATACAGTACGGTGTCGACCATGTGCTCCAGCACACGCGGACCAGCCAGCGCGCCTTCTTTGGTGACGTGGCCAACCAGGAAAATCGCCGTGCCACTCTGCTTGGCATAACGGACCAGCAATGCCGCGCTCTCCCGGACCTGGGACACACCGCCCGGGGCCGACTGCAGTTGCTCGGTGAAAATCGTCTGGATCGAGTCAATCACCATGACCTTGGGTTTTTCCACCCGGGCCGTGGCGATGATGGTTTCGATGCAGGTCTCGGTCATCACGCGTAACTGATCCTGAGGCAATCCCAGGCGCCGGGCACGCATGGCCACTTGCTGCTGCGATTCCTCGCCGGTGACGTACAGCGCCGGCATGCTCTTGGCGAGATTGCACAGGGTCTGCAGGAGGATGGTCGACTTGCCGATACCCGGATCACCGCCGATCAACACCACTGAACCATCGACCAGTCCACCGCCCAGGACTCGATCGAGCTCGCTGGACGCAGTGGAGAATCGCGGGATTTCTTCAACACTGACTTCCGCCAGCGTCTTGATTTGCGCTTGCTGGCCAGTCCACCCGGTGCGACCGCTGGGTGGTGCCGCCCCACCGCTCTCGACCATGGTTTCAGTCAGGGTGTTCCACGCGCCGCACTCGCCGCACTGTCCGGCCCACTTGGGGAAAGTTGAGCCGCACTCGGTGCAGCCGTACATGCGTTTGGCCTTGGCCATCTTGACTCCCGGCAAAAACCGGGATGATAGCGCAGCTGGAACCCATAAGCGCGCGACAATATTGAACAGGTGACCGCCTAAGTTGCCTACGGACAAGTCGTCCTAATGTCATTCAATTGCAATCTACCAACTTGTACAAAACCTTTTTATTAGCATGTTCCGTGTACAACTTAACACTCTAACAACAGTACGAACGCCAACAAGGCAAATGACCATCTATTAGCTCAATCTGCACGTTGAGAAATAGCTCGCTGGGACAGTACTAAGCACCAACAGGTTGGCTGCCCAGCAATCGGGGCTTTTTGTAAACTTTTCGCCAGCGCTCGGGTCGACTACTGGCAAGCTCTAAAGCAGCCGTTTCGAGCAAAATCCGTATGGCTGAATTACACTGCGGCTACCAACCAATCTGTACAAGGAATCAACCAATGGGCGTGATCAGTGAGTTCAAGGCCTTCGCGGTCAAGGGAAATGTGGTCGACATGGCGGTCGGCATCATCATCGGCGCGGCCTTTGGCAAGATAGTTTCGTCGTTCGTCGGCGATGTGATCATGCCGCCGCTCGGCCTGTTGATCGGAGGTGTTGATTTCAGTGACCTGGCCGTCACCCTCAAGGCTGCCGTCGGTGACGCCCCCGCCGTGATGCTGGCGTATGGCAAGTTCATTCAGAGCGTGATCGACTTCATCATCGTCGCCTTCGCGATCTTCATGGGCGTAAAAGCCATCAACCGCCTGAAGCGCGAAGAAGCCGTTGCCCCGTCCCTGCCGCCTGTTCCGAGCAAGGAAGAAATGTTGCTCGGGGAGATTCGTGATCTGTTGAAATTACAGAACGAGCGGCCGCGGAACCTGGAATAAATAGAAAAACGGCGCCCTTTCGGCGCCGTTCTATTACCAGTAGGTTTCCACCGCCACTTGCCCGGGGCGCCGGCTCAGGCTCAGATGCATGCCTCTGTGTTTGAGTAGTTGACGCGTGTCATCAATCATTTGCGGGTTGCCGCAAAGCATCACCCTCGAGTGTTCCGGCTTGAGAGTCAGCCCCGCCGCGCCCTCAAGTTCTCCACTTTCGATCAGTGTCGTGATTCGCCCATTCAGAGCGCCCGCGTGGGACTCACGCGTGACAATGGGGATGAACTGCAGCTTGTGCGCATATTCCGCCAAGTAGTCACGCTGCGCCAACCCGGCGATCAGCTCCTGATACGCCAGCTCTGCGGCTTCTCGTACGCTATAGACCAGGACGATTCGTTCAAACTTCTCCCACACCTCAAAGTCCTGCAGGATCGACAGGAACGGCGCGACGCCGGTGCCGGTTGCCAGTAACCAGAGGTCTCGCCCGTCGACAAAACGATCGAGTGTCAGGTAGCCGAACGCCTGGCGGTCGATCAACAGCGAGTCCCCTTCTACAAGCCGGCTCAGCTCACTGGTGAATTCGCCATTGGGCACCACGATGGAAAAAAATTCGAGAAACTCGTCGTGGGGCGAGGACACCATCGAATACGCACGCCACACCGTGCTGCCGTCGGCCTTAGTCACGCCAAGGCGGGCGAACTGCCCCGCTCCAAAGCGGAACCCGGGATCCCTCGTGGTGCGCAAGGTGAACAGATTCGGAGTCAGGGGTTGAACACTGAGCAAGGTCTGGCGGGTAAATTTTTCTGCACTGGCAGTCATGTGTCGCTCCATTCCACAGAGAGCTTCAGTTTCCCGCAAAGCGGCGCAATTAAACACCGACGATTTGCAATGACTTTAAACGGAACACTAGCAATGTGTTTAACCCGCTGGTTAAACACTCTTCACATGAGGCATGACATTTAATTAACTTGAGAAAACTCCAAACTGTATTAGAACCAATCTAGTTAAATTATGGTCTAATCGCGTCAAAATATTATCGGCATCTCTGAAGGAATAATCCTACACTCTGCAACGTGCCGGATCTCGGATCCAAAAGCCCCCCCTATCCGACTTGTGCCCGGAGATTCACTATGGAACCGTGGAAAGAGTCCCAACTGAAACGACTTACACTGACAACTGAAACCCGGACTGCGTATGACTTGTCGCTGCAATTCATCAACAACATCGGTTTCAAATTTTGTGCCTTTTCAGTCAGTTACTTGAATAGCAAGGCGCCGTCGCAACTGGCCGGCTTTGACAACTATCCAACGAGCTGGAACTTGAGATGCGATCAGGAAGGTGGTGAACATCGCGATCCAATAGTGGCTCATTGCAATCATACAATGTTACCCATGGTCTGGACTGAAGAGCTTTTTTCCCGGACTCCATGGGTATGGGACGCGCTTGAGCACCATGGCCTTCAGCACGGCTGGTCACAGTCGTTCATTGATGAAGAGAACGGACTGTGCAGCACCTTGAGCATGACCCGTAGCCATTACCCCCTCACGGCTTTCGAGCTATACGAGAAAGTTGGCTTCTCGATGTTCATTGGGCGTCATCTGCATACGCTGGTCGCGCAAACCCTCCCAAAGCAGTCTAAGCCGTCATTGCCGCATTTGTCGGTCCGTGAGATCGATGTCCTGCGCCTGGCTGCGGCGGGCAAGACCGCAGGAGAAACCGCACGAATCCTCAACGTGACTGCTCGAACGGTCAATTTTCACGTACAGGCCGCAATGACAAAGCTGGGTGTCAGCAACAAGATTTCCGCAGTGATTGCCGCAATCACAGCGGGGTTCCTCGCGCCTTCAACCGTTAGCTGAAAAATGCCACGAGTAATTCTGAAGAAAAAAAAGTACCATTTGCGGTCCTTCCTGAGTGATGACGTGCAGACCCGCATGGCGCAGTACACTCGGCCGGATCAGCCCGCAACAGGCCCTTGGCGGCGGGAACCCCGTTGATCACCAAGAGCCACGCCCCATGCCTTTGCTCGAAACACCTTTCGCCCGCCTCGACCTGATCCGCCAGCCCGAACAGTCGAACGAACCGTTGCAGGCATTTGATGCCGCTGACGAGTACCTGCTCAATCACTTGGCGCAACTGCAACCGGCTGCGCAGGCGCGGGTCCTGGTACTCAACGACAGCTTCGGGGCGCTGGCTGCAAGCCTGATCGGTAACGTTCAGGTCACCAGCAGCGGCGACTCGTTCCTGGCGTTTCAGGGCCTGGAAAAAAATCTGCTCCGCAATGGTCATGCCTTTGATGCGGTGCCGAAAGTACCGGCCCATCAACCATTTGCCGGCCCGTTCGATCAGGTGCTGATCCGGGTCCCGAAAACCCTGGCCCTGCTGGAAGAGCAACTGATCCGTCTTCAAGGACAGCTGGCACCTGGCGCCCAGGTGGTGGCCGCCGCCATGATCAAGCATCTACCCCGCGCGGCGGGTGATCTGCTCGAACGTTACATTGGCCCGGTACAGGCTTCGTTGGCGGTCAAGAAGGCCCGGCTGCTGGTCGCTACCGCAGAACCCAAGCCACCGGCTGTGTCGCCCTACCCGACCCGTTATCAGATGGATGCGCCGGCTATCGAGCTGCTCAACCACGCCAACGTGTTCTGCCGCGAAGGCCTCGACATCGGTACCCGTGCCTTTCTTGCGCATTTGCCGACGAATCTCGGGACAGCGCGGGTCGCGGACCTGGGCTGTGGCAACGGCGTGTTGGCCATCGCAAGCGCACTGCAAAACCCTGAAGCGCATTACACGCTGGTCGACGAGTCGTTCATGGCAGTGCAATCGGCGAACGAAAACTGGCGTGCGGCGCTGGGTGATCGAGAAGTGATAGTGCGCGCCGGCGATGGCTTGGCCGAACAGGCACCGCAGTCGCTTGATGTGGTGCTGTGCAATCCCCCTTTTCACCAGCAACAAGTCGTCGGGGATTTCCTCGCCTGGCGCATGTTCCAGCAGGCCCGGGAGGCGCTGGTGGTGGGTGGCGCGTTGTACATCGTGGGCAATCGTCACCTGAGCTATCACAGCAAACTGGCGCGGCTGTTCCGCGGAGTCGAACAGGTGGCAGCGACGCCAAAGTTCGTGATTCTCAAAGCGCGCAAATAATCCGGGCAAAAAAAACCTCCACATCAGGAGGTTTTTTTATGCGACGTATCAATGCGTGCTCAAGCCGGCAGCGTTCATGAACATGCGCATCAGGCTTGCGACGATGAACAATGCACCCACGCTACCGACCCAGATCATTGCCAGCCAGCCCAACCTCTGCCATAGCGGCTTCTTCTCCGCCGCTTCGATTTCCTGCAATGAATGTTTACCCGTCATGACTTTAACCCTCCTTCTCAAGGTTGATGGCGCCTTAAACGACGCCATCGCGAGCAAGCTCTGCTCCCACAAGCCCTAGTGATAGCCATCCTCGTGGGTGACCTTGCCGCGGAACACGTAATAGCTCCAGAAGGTGTAGCCCAGGATAAACGGAATGATGAACAGTGTACCCACCAGCATGAAGCCCTGGCTCTGCGGCGGTGCGGCAGCGTCCCAGATCGAGATCGACGGCGGCACGATGTTCGGCCACAGGCTGATTCCCAGACCGCTGTAGCCAAGGAAAATCAGCACCAGCGTCAGCAGGAACGGCATGTAGTTGGCGTTGCGCGCCACAGCACGAATCAATCCGTACATCGTCACCAGTACCAGGATCGGCACCGGCAGGAACCAGAACAGGTTCGGCAAAGTGAACCAGCGCGAGGCGATCTCGGGATGCGCCAGCGGAGTCCAGATGCTGACGATACCGATCACCGCCAGCAGCACGAAAGCCAAGGGGCGCGCGAGGTTGTGCATCTGTTCCTGCAACTTGCCTTCGGTCTTCATGATCAGCCAGGTGCAACCGAGCAGCGCATAAGCGACTACCAGTGCCGCGCCGCAGAACAGGGTGAACGGTGTCAGCCAATCCAGCGAGCCACCGGCGAATTGCCGGTTGACCACCGGCAAACCATCGATGAACGCGCCGAGTGCAACCCCCTGGAAAAACGTTGCCGCCACCGACCCGCCGATGAACGCCTTGTCCCACAGGTGGCGCTTGTGATCCTTGGCCTTGAAACGGAATTCGAACGCTACTCCGCGGAAGATCAGGCCCATCAGCATGAAAATCAGCGGCAGGTACAACGCCGATAACACCACCGAATAGGCCAGTGGAAACGCGCCGAACAACGCTGCGCCGCCCAGAACCAGCCAGGTTTCGTTGCCGTCCCAGACCGGCGCGACGGTGTTCATCATCACGTCGCGGTCGACCTTGCCCGGGATGAAGGGGAAGAGGATGCCGATGCCCAGGTCAAAACCGTCCATGACCACGTACATCATGATGCCGAAGATGATGATCACGGCCCAGATCAGCGGAAGATCAATACCCATGACTCAAATCTCCTTGGTCAGGCTGTGGTCGTTGTCGGCACTGTCGTCAGCTGCCGACAGCGGACGCGCTGGTGTGCGTTGCTTGCCAGGACCACCGTCGTTGGTTTCCTTGCCTTCGTCGATCTTCGGTCCTTTGCGCACCAGGCGCATCATGTAGCCAAGGCCGGCACCGAACAGGGCGAAATACACCACGACGAACATGATCAGGGTGATGCTCATCTGTATGAAGCTGTGGTTTGAGGAGGCATCGGCGGTGCGCATCAAGCCGTAGACCACCCACGGCTGACGGCCAATTTCCGTAGTGAACCAGCCCGCAAGGATCGCGATCAGGCCGGACGGCCCCATCCACAACGCCAGGTAGAGGAACGGACGTGAGGTGTACAGCTTGTCGCGCTTGCGTAACCACAGGCTCCACAAACCGGTGAAGATCATCAGGAAGCCCAGGCCGACCATGATCCGGAACGACCAGAAGACGATGGTTGAATTGGGCCGATCCTCAGGCGGGAAATCCTTGAGCGCCGGGACCTGTTTGTCCAGCGAGTGCGTAAGGATAAGGCTGCCCAGGTAGGGAATCTCGACCGCATATTTGGTTTTCTCGGCTTTCATGTCGGGCCAGCCGAACAGGATCAACGGGGTCGGCTCATCGCCATGGTTTTCCCAGTGTCCTTCAATCGCTGCGATTTTCGCCGGCTGGTGCTTGAGGGTATTGAGGCCATGGAAATCGCCGATCACCGCCTGGATTGGCGCCACGATCAACGCCATCCACATGGCCATCGACAGCATGGTCCGAATGGCCGGGTTGTCCTTGCCGCGCAGCAAATGCCAGGCTGCCGAGGAGCCGACGAAGAAGGCCGTTGCAACGAATGCCGCCGTTGCCATGTGCATCAGGCGGTACGGGAATGACGGGTTGAAGATGACCGCAAACCAGTCGGTAGGAATGACTTGGCCGTTGATGATCTCGAAGCCCTGGGGCGTCTGCATCCAGCTATTGGAGGCGAGGATCCAGAAAGTCGAGATCAGCGTGCCGATGGCCACCATCACCGTCGAGAAGAAGTGCAGGTTGCGCCCGACCTTGTTCCAGCCGAACAGCATCACACCGAGGAACCCGGCTTCGAGGAAGAAGGCGGTGAGCACCTCGTACGTCAGCAAGGGGCCGGTCACGGCACCGGCGAAGTCGGAGAACCGGCTCCAGTTGGTGCCGAACTGATAAGCCATGACCAGCCCGGAGACCACGCCCATACCGAAGTTGACGGCAAATATCTTCGACCAGAAGTGGTACAGATCGCGGTAGGTGTCGTTTTTGGTCTTCAGCCACAAGCCTTCGAGCACCGCCAGGTAACTCGCCAGGCCAATGGTGATGGCCGGGAACAGGATGTGGAATGAGATGGTGAACGCGAACTGAATTCGGGCGAGATCAAGCGCCTCCAAACCGAACATAAGTCTTCCTCTGTCTGGTAATTCCGGCTGAAGGCCTGCGGCCTGCACCCACTGCCCCCACGGATATGGAGTGTGGCGAATTCAAATTCGTTCTTTTTTTACCTGCATCACACGTAGGGAGTCTGGCCAATTGGCCGCCGGATCATTTCCACGAGGGGTTTTGATCTGGATCAAGCATGGTTGAAAGAGTAGTCCCATTTTTGCGGGTGACCGGTGTGGTCTTTTGCCGCGTGACAGGTTGCCTCACCGGCGCTGGTCATGGGTTGTAACAATCCACTGTGTGCAGGCTTGCTTGCGAAAGGGATCCGCCTGTCACCTTGCGGGGGCCTGTGCTGATGCCTTCGCGAGCAAGCCCGCTCCCACAGGGAATATCGGTACTCACGAGATCGGTGTCTAGCTAACAGAATTTTTTAACCCTGCAACTTCTGGTTACATGTTGGTGGTAGTCTCGACGTTCTCCCCGCTCAAGATCCGCCTCCAGATGCCCAGTCAACCGCCTTTGCTGTTACGTCACCATCGCCCTTTCATCGCGTTCTGGCTGGCCCGGATCTTCACCGCCAGCGGCTTCCAGATGCTGACCGTTGCCATCGGCTGGAATCTCTACCAGCTCACCGACAACGTACTTGACCTGGGCCTCGTAGGCTTGGTGGAATTTGCCCCGCGGGTGCTGTTCATGTTGCACACTGGCCATGTGGCCGATCGCTACGACCGTCGCAAGGTAGCTGCCATCTGTCAGTCTCTGCAGGCATTGATCGCCCTGGCGCTGGTCATTGGCAGCGCGACCGAGCATGTCACCCGGGAAATGATCTTTATCCTCGCATTCCTTCTGGGCGCTGCGCGCTCGTTCGAGATGCCCACGACCCAGGCCTTGCTGCCAAGCATCGTGCCCAGCGCGCTGTTTCCCCGCGCGGTGGCCGCAGCCCAGTCGGCGCAACAATCGGCGACCATCGTTGCTCCCGCGCTCGGCGGTTTGCTGTACGCCTTCGGCAGCGCCTGGGTTTATGGTCCCACGGTCATTCTGTACATCGTTGCCTGCTGCCTGATGCTCAACCTGCCGGCCCGGCAGACTCCGCTGAACAAAGGCAAGGCCACGCTGGACTCGCTGTTGGCGGGTATCCGCTTCATTCGCAGTCGACCGGACATCCTCGGGGCTATTTCCCTGGATCTGTTTGCCGTGTTGCTCGGAGGCGCGACCGCGTTGCTGCCGGTATTTGCCAAGGACATCTTGCTGACCGGGCCCTGGGGACTGGGCCTATTGCGTTCGGCGCCGGCGGTCGGCGCACTGCTGATGTCGCTTTGGCTCGCGCGGTTTTCCGTGGATCGCAACGTCGGCCGGGTGATGTTCACTGCGGTGGGAGTATTCGGGGTCGCCACCATCGCCTTCGGCCTGTCTACGTCGTTCTGGTTCTCCCTGGCAGTCCTGGTGGTACTGGGCGCAGCGGACATGATCAGCATGGTCATCAGGGCCTCCTTCGTACAACTTGAAACCCCTGACGAAATGCGCGGCCGGGTCAGCGCCGTGAACGGATTGTTCATCGGCGCCTCGAACCAGCTGGGCGAGTTCGAATCCGGCCTCACCGCTCACTGGTTCGGCACTGTCCCCGCCGTGGTCATGGGCGGAATCGGCACCCTGGTGGTGACCGGGGTCTGGATCAAATTGTTCCCGACCCTGGCCAACCGCGACCGCATGCATGTACCGGCGGAAGAAGCCAAGGCCTAAAGCAGCTTGTCGAGGGTGATGGGAAAGTCCCGCACCCTTTTTCCCGTGGCGTGGTATATCGCGTTGGCCACCGCTGCGGCGACACCCACGATACCGATCTCGCCCACACCCTTAGAACCCAGGGCATTGACGATCTCGTCGCGCTCTTCGACGAACAGCACGTCGATGTCACCGATGTCCGCATTTACCGGGATGTGATATTCGGCGAGGCTGTGGTTCATGTGCCGACCGAGTGCATGATCGGTCTGGGTTTCCTCGTGCAGCGCCATGCCAATTCCCCAGACCACCCCGCCGAGAATCTGGCTGCGGGCCATCTTCGGGTTCACCACCCGGCCGGCGGCGATGGCACTGACCACGCGATTGACCTTCACGGTGCCCAGGTCTTCATCGACCAGCACCTCGACGAACACCGCCGAGTGTGTGGCGGTGGCGTACGCTTCGCGTTTTTTGTCAGGCTCGGCATCCACCTGGACTTCCAGGGTCGCTTCGCCGCTGCTGCGGGCCAGCTCGGCCAGAGACACCCGCAAGTCACCTGAACACAACTGCCCGCCTTCGAACACAGCCTGTTCCGAGGTGACTGCAGCGAATGCCGGATGGGTTTGCCGGGCAACCGCCAACAGTTTTTCCTTCAGCGCTGCACACGCCTGCTGGACCGCTGTGCCGACCGAGGAAACGGTAAAGGAGCCGCCCTGCAGTGGCGCAGTGGGTAGCGACGAGTCACCGAGCACAAAGGTGACGTCCTGCACCGAAACACCGGAGGCCTGGGCGGCAATCTGCGTCATGACGGTGTAGGTCCCGGTACCGATGTCAGTCGTTGCGCTGCTGACCGTCAGTTTGCCGCTATGGTCGAGACTGGCTTTGGCGCTGGCCTTCTTTTGCATGGCTTCCCAGACACCACCGGCCATGCCCCAGCCGACCAACTGCCGGTCATGGCGCATGCTGCGAGGTTCGGGGTTGCGCTGGTTCCAGCCGAAGCGTTCGGCGCCCTGCTCGTAGCAAGCACGCAGTTCCTTGCTCGAGTAAGGTTTATCTTCGTTCTGGTTGCGCTCTGCATAGTTGATCAGCCGCAGTTGTACCGGGTCGATCGCCAGCGCGCACGCCAGCTCGTCCATTGCACACTCCAGGCCGATCAGGCCGAGTGCGGCACCCGGGGCGCGCATGTCCAGCGGCGTGAACACATCCAGCGGCACCAGCTTGTAGGTCAACTGCACGTTATCGCATTGGTAAAGCATGCCGCTCCACTCCACCACATGCTCGGTAAAGTCTTCAAATCGCGAGGTCTGGCCGATCGCAGTGTGCCCCACCGCCAGCAACCGGCCGTTAGCCGCAGCGCCCAACTGTAGACGCTGCAAAGTGCGAGGCCGGTAGCCAAAGGTGAACATCTGCTGACGGGTCAGGGTCACGCGCACCGAACGCTTGAGTTTGAGCGCGGCCATCACGGCGAGTGGTAATTGGTATTGCGGACGCAAGCCGGAACCAAAGGCGCCACCGACAAAGGCCGCGAAAATCCGCACCTGCTCTTTCTCCAGGCCAAAAACTTTTTGCACATAGGACTGGCAGTTCTGCGGTCCCTGGGTCTTATCGTGAATGTGCAAAGTGCCGTCGGGCTGATAGAGCACGGTGCTGGCATGCGGCTCCATCGGGTTGTGATGTTCGATCGCAGTGCTGTAGTGCAAATCGAGACTCAGTGCCGCACCGGCTAACTCGGCCTGAAAATTCCCGCGGGGCTTGGGCAACTCGGCGGGTGCCGGATGAGCTTGACTCTGCATCGCCAGAAGATCGGTTTGATGGGCCTCGCTTTCATATTCGATGCGCACCAGCGACCCCGCGTGCCGCGCCAGTTCCAGATTGTCGGCCACCACCAGCACAAGCGGTTGGCCGCTGTACTGGATTTGATCGTTGTAGAGCGGACGAAACGGTGAGCCTTCGGCGGAGTCCGCGTCCTCGTAATTTTTGTCATAACTGGCTATTGGCGGTCGGCTTGTGTGATCGATCACGGCAACGACGCCGGGCAATGCCAGGGCTGCCGAGGCATCAATGCTCAGTACCCGTCCACGCGCGATATTGCTGGAGACCACACTGCCATGCAGCAGGCCCTGTTCGGGAAACTCGCCGGCATAACGTGCCTGGCCGGTCACCTTGAGATGACCATCGACACGATCCAGCGGTTGGCCCATGGGTTGAGTGAATGTATTCATCAGGCTTGACCTCCCAGCGCGGCATCGCTCAGCGCACGGACAATCGCCCGGCGCGCCAGTTTGACTTTGAAGGCGTTGTGCTCAAGCGGTTCGGCGTTTCGCAGCAACGCATCGGCGGCAGCGGTGAAGGTTTCGCGGCTAACGGTTTTACCCACCAGGGCATTCTCCACTGACTTGTCGCGCCACGGCTTGTGCGCAACGCCTCCCAGCACCAGACGTGCTCCATGAATGACCGGCCCGCTCAGGTCAAGCGCGGCGGCCACTGAAACCAGGGCAAAGGCATAAGAGGCGCGGTCGCGAATCTTGAGGTAATGGCTGTATTCGGCGAAACCGGTGGCAGGCAATTCAATGCTCGTGATCAGCTCATCGTCGGCCAGCTGATTGTCGCGCTCGGGCGCATCGCCCGGCAGGCGATGGAAATCGGCAAACTCGATAGTCCGCGGGCCGCCACGCCCCTGCACATGCACCACGGCTTCGAGTGCCGCCAAAGCCACGCACATATCCGAAGGGTGGGTGGCGACGCACTGGGCGCTGGCACCGAAGATCGCATGAATCCGATTCAAACCGTCCCGCGCCGGACAGCCGCTGCCTGGCTCGCGCTTGTTGCACGGCACGCTGGCATCGTAAAAGTAATAACAGCGCGTGCGTTGCAGCAGGTTGCCACCGGTGCTGGCCATGTTGCGCAGCTGCGGCGATGCACCCGCCAGTATCGCCTGTGATAACAGCGGGTAACGCTGTTCGATCAACGGGTGCCAGGCCAGGTCCGCATTGCTGACCAGGGCGCCGATCATCAGCCCGCCTCCATCAGTTTCGTGCACTTCGCGCAGAGGCAGGCCGGTAATGTCGATCAGGTGCTCGGGACGAGTGACATTTTCCTTCATCAGGTCCAGCAGGTTGGTACCGCCGGCAATGAAGCGTGATGCGGGCCCCGCGAGATGCACCGCGTCCTGTACCGATTCAGGCTTGCTGTAATGAAAGGGATTCATTGGCCACCCCCTTGCCCGGCATTAGCGCGGCAGGCGGGAAGTGCTTCTTCAATGGCATCACGAATATTGCTATAGGCGCCGCAGCGGCACAGATTGCCGCTCATCAACTCTTTGATGTCTGCGGTGGTGCTGGCTCGTCCTTCGTTAGCCAGCCCGACCGCCGAGCATATCTGCCCTGGCGTGCAATACCCACACTGGAAGGCATCGTGTTTGACAAACGCCTGTTGCATCGGATGCAACTGCTCACCCTCGGCAAGGCCTTCGATGGTGGTCAAGTCGGCACCATCGCACATCACCGCCAGCGTCAGGCAGGCATTCACCCGCTTGCCGTTGAGCAACACCGTACAGGCACCACATTGGCCATGGTCACAGCCTTTTTTCGTGCCGATCAGGTCCAGGTGTTCCCGCAGCAAATCCAGCAAGGTGGTCCAGGGCAGGACCTCAAGCTGGCGCGTCTGGCCATTGAGCGTCAAGCCCAGTGGGTGGCGGGCAAAAGACGCTTGCGTGGCGTCGTCGATGGTCGCGCTCATATACACCTCACGATGGGTCGTCTATTCGCGGCGTTTTGGCAAACCGCCGTCACAAGGGGTACGACTTCGCAAGGTGAACAGCGTTCAAGGGGATTGATCTGCGGTGTCAGACCAGCAGTTCTGCCGCCACCGCCGTGCGTACTGCCTTGCCACACAGCTGTTCCACCAGGGCCAGGGCAAATGCCAGCGCGCCGCCCGAACCTTGGGCGGTGATGCAATTGCCGTCGACCACCACCGGCTGATCGACAAAATTGCAGCCCGACAAATGATGACTGATAGAGGGCAGGCAGGTCATGCGTCGCTGTCGCAACACCCCAAAGGTTTGCAGCGCCAGCGCCGGAGATTCGGCGATTGCGGCGAACAGACGACCGGCGGCCGCCTGATCCTTGATCAATTGTTGCAAAGGTTGATGGGCTGCCAGATGCTGCGCGCCCACCGCTCCGCCAGGCAGTGCGATCAGATCGAAGGGTTGCGCGAGCAAATCCACCAGCATGGCATCGGCGGTCAAGCGCGTACCGCGGGCACAGGTCAGCATGCGCCGGCCTTCAATACTGGCCACCACCACTTCCACCTTGGCGCGGCGCAGCACATCGACCAACGTCACTGTTTGCAGATCATCGATGCCCTCGGCGAGGGTAATCAGGGCTCTAAAGGTCATGGGGGACATCCACTGAAAGGTCTTTAAAGCGTAGTCAGCTTTCCCGCCTCCTGTCCGAGCGGGCATTTACTTGATGTAAAGCTGCGTCGACAGCGTATTGCCCGGAGCATTGATTGAGGTATTGCTGAAGGTGAACGTACCTTCCTGCTTGCCCGCCAGATCGAAGACGTAGAGGTAGCCAACGGTTTTCCTGCCGACGGTGCATTCCGTCAGGTTGCCGTTATCAAAGGCGCAGACGGGAGTACGGGTACCGTTGAGGTCGAATCCGTCCAGGCCGACCCGCGCCGCACGTCCATAACCTACTTCCAGCACATACACCTTGATGTTCGGCCCGCTATGATTACAGCGAGTCTGTTCCTGGCCGGGTGCGATGTCTTCGAAGCCACAGGCCGGTGACTCGACCTTGAGCACCTTGACTTGGCTCAGCGCCGGTGCGGCTGCAGCCCACACCGCCTGCCCCCCCGCCAACAAGGCGATAACCATCGCGAATAACCCAGCCAGACGCTTGTTCATGCAAGTCCCATGTCGCCCAAAATGCCAGCTCGCAGTATGGCGCACTTGGCTTGAACGCAAAACATCGACGACGATCGCAGCCATAAGCAGCCACAGCCCCACGCTGCTGGTATGATGCGCGGCTTTTTCCGACCCACAGAAATTGACCAGGCCGCTTTCACGGTCTGTGCTTTGCTGTTGAGGTCGATACATTCACGGCGCCCGGCGCGCCACGGGGAGCAGACATGCTGGAAAGGCTGTTTCAACTCAAGGCACACAACACCAACGTGCGGACCGAGATTCTTGCGGGCATCACGACCTTCCTGGCCATGGCCTACATCCTGTTCGTCAACCCGAGCATTCTCGGCGAGACCGGCATGGACAAGGGCGCGGTGTTCGTCGCGACCTGCCTGGCAGCAGCCATTGGCTCCACCGTGATGGGCCTGATCGCCAACTACCCGATCGCGCTGGCACCGGGCATGGGCCTGAACGCTTTCTTCACCTACACCGTCGTGCTGCACATGGGCCATACCTGGCAAGTAGCGCTGGGTGCAGTATTCATCTCGGCGGTGCTGTTTTTCCTGCTGTCGATCTTCCGCATCCGAGAATGGATCATCAACAGCATCCCGCTGCCATTGCGATCGGCGATTGCAGCCGGCATCGGCTTGTTTCTGGCGTTGATTGCCCTGCATAACGCGGGCATCGTGGTCAGCAACCCGGCGACCATGGTCGGTCTTGGTGACCTGAAGCAACCGGCACCCATTCTCGCCACACTCGGCTTCGCACTGATCGTGGCCCTGGAAGCCCTTAAAATACGCGGTGCCGTGCTGATCGGCATCCTCGTGGTCACCATCGCCTCCATCGCCCTGGGTGTTACCCCCTTTGGTGGCGTGATGTCGATGCCACCGTCCCTGGCGCCAACGTTCCTGCAACTGGATATCAAAGGCGCGCTGGACATCGGTTTGGTCAGCGTAATCTTCGCTTTCCTGTTCGTGGATCTGTTCGACAACTCCGGCACGCTGATTGGCGTCGCCAAGCGGGCGGGCCTGATGGGCAAGGACGGCCACATGCCGAAGATGGGCCGTGCGCTCATCGCCGACAGCACCGCGGCCATGGCCGGTTCGCTGCTGGGTACGTCGACGACTACCAGCTACATCGAATCCGCAGCGGGCGTGAGCGCTGGTGGCCGTACCGGCCTGACTGCAGTCGTGGTGGCGATCCTCTTCCTGCTGGCGCTGTTCTTCTCGCCACTGGCCGCCAGCATTCCGGCGTTCGCAACCGCCCCTGCACTGCTGTTCGTCGCGGTCCTGATGACTTCAGGCCTGGCTGAAATAGACTGGGACGACATCACCGTAGCGGCGCCGGTCGTGGTGACCGCCCTGGCGATGCCATTCACTTATTCCATCGCCAACGGCATCGCCTTCGGTTTCATCTCCTGGACCGCGATCAAGTTGCTGTCCGGGCGTGCCCGTGAGCTCAACCCGGCGCTGGTAATTCTGTCGATTCTGTTCGTGATCAAGTTGGGTTGGTTCAACGCATGACTTTTGATTCCCAGGCCTACGCCGCTCAGCTCGAAGACAAGGTCACGCGCCTGCGTGACCTGCTGGCCCCGTTCGACGCACCCGAACCGACCGTGTTCGACTCGCCGCTGCAGAACTTCCGCCTGCGTGCCGAATTTCGCTTGTGGCGCGAAGCCGGCGAGCGTCATTACGCAATGTTTTCCCAGGAAGACAAACGCACGCCGATTCTGATCGAAGCGTTTCCGATCGCCAGCCTGCGCATCAATCAACTGATGCCGCAACTCAAAGCCGCATGGCAAGCCAGCGCAGCCTTGAGCCACAAATTGTTCCAGGTGGAGTTTTTGACCACTCTGGCCGGCGACGCGATGATCACCCTGTGCTATCACCGCCCGCTGGACGAGCACTGGCACGCGGCTGCGTCGAAACTGGCAGCCGACTTGAATGTCAGCGTGATTGGCCGCTCGAAGGGTAAACGCGAAGTCATCGGCCGCGATTACGTGGTGGAGAAGCTCGACGTGGGCGGTCGAACCTTCAGCTATCGCCAACCCGAAGGCGCGTTCACCCAGCCAAACGGTACCGTGAACCAGAAGATGCTCAACTGGGCGTATGAATCCCTGGGCGATCGCCCGGATGATTTGCTTGAGCTGTATTGCGGCAACGGTAACTTTACCCTGCCCCTCGCAACCCGGGTACGCAATGCACTTGCGACCGAAATCAGCAAGTCTTCAGTCAATGCGGCCCTGAGCAACCTCAGCGAAAACGCAGTGGATAACGTCACCCTGGTGCGCCTGTCTGCCGAAGAGCTGACCGAAGCCTTGAACGAAGTGCGGCCATTCCGCCGTCTGCACGGCATCGACCTCAAGAGTTACGAGTTTGGCAGCGTATTCGTCGATCCGCCCCGCGCGGGCATGGACCCGGACACCTGCGAGCTGACCCGTCGTTTCGACAACATTCTCTATATCTCCTGCAACCCGCAAACCCTGGCAGCCAACATCGCCCAACTGCATGACACGCACCGCATCACCCGTTGCGCAATGTTCGACCAGTTCCCCTGGACCCATCACATGGAATCCGGAGTGATGCTGACCCGGCGCTGAGTTCAACAGCCAGAATCAAAAAAGCCGTCGTTTTGACGGCTTTTTTGTGCCAATCCTTTCACCTCCAAGCGAGATCGGTACAGAATCACCTTCACTTGATCCTCGGTGTAATCAACCATGCAGCGACTCTTCAACGATCTTCAGTTGGGCAGCATTGAGCTGTTTTGCCTGGCTGCCGAGGCTGGCAGTTTTACCGCTGCGGCGCTGGTGGCGGGCGTGACGCCGGCGGCGGTGAGTCGCTCGGTATCGCGCATGGAAGAGCACCTGGGGGTGCGGTTGTTCGCGCGCACCACCCGCAGCGTCAAGCTGACCGACAGCGGCCGGTGTTACTACGAAGAATGTCGTCAGGCGCTGGCACAGTTGGCAGAGGCGCAGCGCGAGGTCATGGGCCAGCAGCAGCAACCTTCAGGTACGTTGCGCATCAGCATTCCCACCACTTATGCCCATCACCGTATCCTGCCGTTGCTGCCGGCCTTCAGGGCGCGCTTTCCCGACGTGAAGGTCGAATCGCACATCAGTAACCGCAATATCGACTTCGTTGGTGAAGGTTATGACATGGCCATCCGCGTACGGGCCATCGCGGACTCCGGCCTGATCGCCCGACAACTCGAAGATGCCGCCCTGGTGATGATCGCCAGTCCCGAATACCTCAAGCAGGCGGGTGTGCCGCAGACGCTGGACGAGCTCACACGGCACGAATGCATTCAGTACGAATTACCCAGCAACGGCCGGCGCATTGCCTGGTTGTTCAATGACAATGGCACGCCTGTCGAGATCCTGGCGCAAGGCAACCTGATTTGCTCCGACGACGTACTGGGCGGCGTGACCTTGGCGAAACACGGTGCGGGGTTGTTTCAGACTTATCGGTTTATCGTTGAAAACGAGTTGGCCGACGGGTCGCTAGTGGAAGTGCTCAAACCCTACAGTGGACGCTCACGACCGTTCACCCTGCTCTATCCCCAGAGTCGCCATGTGCCGCTGCGGCTGAGGGCGTTCATTGATTTTCTGGTTGAACAGTTGCCGCGCTAAAACCGTCCGATCACCGCACACAAATGCCCGCCATGCGGCCTCGCCAATTGACCAAATTAACCATCTAGTACATTTTATCTCCACAGGCTGAAAGCTTAGCCAATGCCAACAATAATAAGTGGAGATACCCCATGGCCCCTATCGTTCTGGTGCTTAACGGCCCGAACCTGAACCTGCTCGGCACCCGCGAACCGGCCACCTATGGCCATGAAACCCTGGCGGACATTTCGGCGCGGTGCGGTCGCGCTGCAGCAGAATTCGGACTGCGAGTGGAGTTCCGCCAGACCAATCATGAAGGTGAATTGCTGGACTGGATTCACGCCGCCCGCGGACGTTGCGCAGGAATCGTGATCAATCCGGCAGCCTGGACCCATACCTCGGTCGCGATCCGTGATGCCCTGGTCGCCAGCGAATTGCCAGTGATCGAGGTTCATCTGTCCAACGTCCATGCTCGTGAACCCTTTCGTCACCACTCGTTCGTCTCCGCCGTGGCCATGGCGGTGATGGCCGGTTTCGGCAGCCATGGTTATCGCCTGGCACTGGAACATTTCAGTCTGCATTTGAAAGGGTGAGCAGCATGAACCAACACAAGGTGGTACTGGCCGGCCTGATCGGCGCTGGCATTCAAGCGTCGCGCACCCCGGCGCTGCACGAGCATGAAGGCGAGGCCCAGGGTTTGCGCTACCTCTATCGCCTGATCGATCTCGACCAGTTGCAACTCGACAGCTGCGCCCTGCCCGACTTGCTGTTGGCCGCCGAGCGCATGAACTTCACAGGGCTGAATATCACGTTCCCCTGCAAGCAGACCATCATCCCGCTGCTCGACGAACTATCGCCGCAAGCCCGGGGAATCGGCGCGGTAAACACGGTGGTGCTGAAGGATGGTAAACGCATCGGTCACAACACCGACTGCCTGGGATTTGCCGAAGGTTTCCGCCGCGGCTTGCAAGACGCCAGTGTCGAGCGCGTGGTGCAAATGGGTGCAGGCGGTGCAGGCGCGGCGGTGGCCCACGCGTTGCTGAGCGAAGGCGTACAACTGCTGAGCATCTTTGACGTGGAGACCCGTCGCGCCCAAGCCCTTGCGGATAATCTCAATCAGTATTTCGGCGCTGGCCGCGCGGCTGCAAGCCAGGATTTGCCAAGCGCCCTGGCAGTTGCAGACGGCCTGGTGAACACCACGCCCATGGGCATGAAAAAACTGCCGGGCATGCCGGTGCCGGTGGAATTGCTGCACAAGGAATTGTGGGTAGCGGAGATTGTTTACTTTCCATTGGAGACTGAACTGCTGCGTAACGCCCGCGCCCTGGGGTGTCGAACACTGGACGGGGGCAATATGGCGGTGTTTCAGGCGGTGAAGGCGTTTGAGCTGTTCAGTGGGGTGGTGCCGGATGCGCAGCGGATGCTGGTGCATTTCCAGGGGATGGTTGAGTAGGAGCCAGAAGATCAGCAGATCGCAGCGTTCGGCAGGGGCTGCGATCCTGGATTCATGCCTTGAGGTAGCGCAGGACCGACTCGCAGATCATTTCCCGATGGCGTTGCTTGATGCCTTCATCCGGCAGGTCGATCTGGAAAATCTCGCCGAAGGTGTGGCGGTTCGACACTCGGTAGAAGCAAAACGAACTCATCAGCAGATGCACGTCCAGCGGATCGAGCCCCGCACGGAACACGCCTTCCTCGGCACCACGACGCAGAATAACGCCCAGTGAGTCGAGCACAGTTGTATTCATGGTCTTGATTGCATCGGACCGCTTCACGTATTCGGCGTTGTGAATGTTCTCGATGCATACGATACGCACGAAATCGACGTTGCGGTCATGGTGGTCAAACGTAAATTCCACCAGGCGCCGGATCGCTTCCAGCGGTGGCAATTCGGTCAGGTACAGACGGTTTTCCGTGGTGCGGATATCGCCGTACAACTTCTCAAGCACTTCGACGTAGAGCTGTTCCTTGCTGCCGAAGTAGTAATAGATCATGCGCTTTGAGGTGTGGATGCGCTCGGCAATAGCGTCGACCCGCGCCCCCGAGAGTCCCTGCTGCACGAACTCGACAATGGCCTCTTGAAGAATGTTCTCGCGGGTCTTTTCAGGGTTGTTTTTGCGGCTCTTGCGCGGCTCGGCAAGGGGTGTGTCAGGCGCTGCGGAGATTTCTGAAATTATTGTCATCGCGGGCTCACGGCCATCACTGCACAGTCGGCGATTATGGGCCGCGCCGCACGACGAAGGAAGCCGCGCGGCACTGGTTTGAATACGTGCTTACCAATTTCCTACAACTTAGCCTGACGGACGGCGCCGCTGCGGGACTTAGCCATGGCCGCCAGACGCACGGCGACATTGGCCGCTCCATATCCCGCGTAGCCGTTCTTGCGCTGGATAATCTCGAAGAAAAATCGCCCTTCAAACGGCTCGGTGTACACGTGAAACAGCTCGCCACCCTGTGCATCACGGTCATACAGCACGTTGAAGTAAGCCAGTTCGCTGAGGAATTCGTCGTCGAAATCAAAGCGCGCAGCCAGATCGTCGTAATAGTTAAGCGGAATATCCAGCAACGGGACCCCGGCCTCTTTCGCTCGACTGACTTGGACAAAAATATCATCGCAGTCAAACGCGATGTGATGCGCACCGGAACCGCGATAGCTCGACAATGCGTGTGAGATGGCGGTGTTACGATTTTCGGAGATATTCAGCGGCAAACGGATCGAGCTGTCACGGCTGCGCAATGCCCGGCTCTTGACCAGGCCATAAGGGTCGGGCAGCACTACTTCATCGTCCGCTTCAAAGTCCAGCAGGCTCTTGTAGAACAGTACCCAGCTATCAAGGCTATCGGCGGGCAGCGCCATGGCCATATGGTCGATACACTTTAGACCACCGCTGGCCTGGGCTACCGGCTGCAGGTTGAAGTCGATGCCATAGACATCGGCATCCTGGTCGACCAGGTAGATCAGGCTGCCATCCGGCGCGCGCACTGCGGCCAGTTCCAACTCGTTGGGCCCCACCAGTCCACGATAGGGCTGGCCCTTGTAGGCAACCGCGCGGGCCAGTGCACTGACGCTGTCTTTCACCCGCACGGCGGTGGCGCACAGCGAAGGACCGTGGGCTTCAAAAAAACTGTGGGCGAAGGAGTAAGGCTCGGAGTTAAGGATCAGGTTGATGTCGCCTTGACGGAACAAGCTCACGCTCTTGGAGCGATGCTGCCCGGCCTTGACGAAGCCCAGTCGCTCCAGCCAATGGGAGAGCTTGGCGCCAAGGCTTTCGTCCACGGCGAACTCGAGGAATTCGATACCGTTGTACTCGCTGGCTGCCGGTGTTTCGAAGAGTATCTCGGGGCTGGCCGCTGGTCTGGCCTCCTGCGCCAGCCGCTCGCGGGTTTTTTCTTCAAGATACAGCAGCGAGCGCAGGCCATCGGCGGCGTTGGCCCGAGGTGGCGCGGCGCGAAAGCCGTCATTGAAGATTTCCAACGATAGTGGCCCGGCATAGCCGCTCTTGATGATCGGTGCGAGAAAGCCAGGAAGATCGAATTCACCCTGGCCGGGGAAGCAACGAAAATGCCGACTCCACTCCAGCACGTCCATGGACAGGATCGGCGCGTCGGCCATCTGCACGAAGAAGATCTTCTCGCCGGGAATCTCGGCGATTGCCGCAGGATCGCCCTTGAGCGACAAGGTGTGGAAGCTATCGAGCAGCACGCCGAGACTGGGATGATCGGCCTGGCGGACAATGCTCCAGACCTGCTGCCAAGTGTTGACGTGCCGCCCCCAGGCGAGCGCCTCGTAACCGATGCGCAGGCCTCGGGCACCTGCGCGCTCGGCCAGCATGCGCAAGTCGTCGACCAGAATCTGTTCGTCACCCAAGGAATCGACCGAGGCGTTACTGCACACCAGCACCAGGTCGGTACCCAGTTCCTGCATCAGGTCAAACTTGCGCTCGGCCCGTTCCAGGTTGCGCGGCAGGCGGTCGCGGCGGCATCCCTCGAAGTCGCGAAAAGGCTGAAACAGTGTGATCGCGATACCGAGATCGGCACACATCTGTTTAATTTCCCGCGGACTGCCGTCGTAGTAGAGAAGGTCGTTCTCGAAAATTTCCACCCCGTCAAAGCCTGCGGCGGCAATGGCTTCGAGTTTTTCCGGCAGGGTACCGCTCAAGGAAACGGTGGCAATGGAACGCTGCATATTTCGACTCCCGGTTTTGTTGGGGGCTGCTTAGGAGCTCCTGCGGGAATTATTGGCCTGGCTGTCTCGTACAGCAATTCAAAGTGTACTATCCAGTTAGTTTTATGTGCGATTATCGAACAAAATGCCGATTGGCGAATTGACGATTTTTCGTCCACTGCCCACCATCGACTACACATTGGGTCCGGTCTTACTTAGGCCCCGGTGACCATAGATTCAAAACACCACATAAAAATAATCGGTGGCTTAAATGACTCCTTCTCAAAGCTCTTCCGTGGAGCGCTCCTCCATGATTCCTGCTACCGGTGGCATTGGCGACAAGGTTCGAGGCGCCATGGCAGTCGGCAAGACCCGCTGGGGCATGCTGGCACTGGTGTTTTTCGCCACTACCCTGAACTACATCGACCGCGCCGCACTGGGCGTCATGCAGCCGATCCTGGCCAAGGAGATGAGCTGGACGGCGATGGATTACGCCAACATCAACTTCTGGTTCCAGGTCGGCTACGCCATTGGATTTGTTTTGCAGGGCCGGCTGATTGATCGAGTCGGCGTGAAACGGGTGTTCTTCTGCGCCGTCCTGCTGTGGAGCCTGGCGACCGGCGCGCACGGCCTGGCCACATCGGCAGTCGGTTTCATGGTCTGCCGGTTCATTCTCGGGCTGACCGAAGCCGCCAACTATCCGGCCTGCGTCAAGACTACCCGGCTATGGTTCCCCGCCGGGGAACGCGCCGTGGCCACCGGGATCTTCAACGCCGGGACCAACGTTGGCGCGATGTTTACCCCGATGCTGCTGCCGCTGATTCTCCACGTGTGGGGCTGGCAGGCCGCCTTCCTGTGCATGTCGTCACTGGGCGGAATCTGGCTGTTGTTCTGGGGTTTGAAGTACTTCAACCCGGAAGATCATCCGAGCGTCAGACAATCGGAACTGGACTACATCCAGCAGGAAGTCGAGCCCGAACAATCCCGCGTGCCCTTCTCGAAAATCTTGCGTATGCGCGGCACCTGGGCGTTTGCCCTCGCTTACTCGATGACCGCGCCGGTGTTCTGGTTCTACCTGTACTGGCTGCCACCTTTCCTCAACCAGCAATACAACCTGGGGATCAACGTGACCCAGATGGGCATCCCGCTGATCATCATCTATGTAACGGCTGACTTCGGTAGCGTCGGCGGCGGGATTCTGTCTTCGTTCCTGATTGGCCGGGGGATCAATCCGATCAAGGCGCGATTGATGTCCATGTTCCTGTTTGCCTGCTGCATCATTGGCGTGATCATGGCGGCGGGCTCCAGCAGTCTCTGGGTCGCCGTTGCTGCCATCTCCCTGGCCATCGGCGCGCACCAGGCCTGGACCGCGAACATCTGGAGCCTGGTGATGGACTACACGCCCAAGCACATGATGAGTACCGTGTTCGGTTTCGGCGGCATGTGCGCCGCGATTGGCGGGATGTTCATGACCCAACTGGTCGGCCACATCCTGACCGTCACCCACAATAACTACACCGTGCTGTTCACCATGATTCCGGCAATGTACTTCATCGCGCTGATCTGGATGTACTTCATGGCCCCGCGCAAGATCCCCTCCGCTATCGACTGAAATCTCCCGCGGCAGGCCCGATTCCAGGTCTGCCCAACCCTCTATCGACGACTCTGCTGCCACACCGCTGCCAACCCGCTGCAGCAGATCACCGCAATCCCGACAATCGTGGTCAGGGTCGGCGTGTGGGAAAACAGCAGCCAGCCCAGCAACCCTGCGAAGACAATCTGGCAATAACCAAAAGGCGCCAGCAACGCCGGGGCTGCGTAGCGGAACGCTTGGGTCAGGAACAAGTGCGCGGTCATCCCGCAAGCACCCAACGCCACCATGAGCAGGCCATGGCCCAGGGTTGGCACCTGCCAGAAAAACGGTACCAGCGCGCTCATCACCAGGGTGTTGCACAAACCGGCGAAGAAGTTACTGGTAGTCGGGCTGTCAATGTCGCTGAGTTTGCGGGTCAGCAGCTGGTAAAAACAGAAGAACAGCGCCGAGCACAAGGGCAGCAGCACCGCAGGCGTGAACAGTTCACCGCCTGGGTGAACGATGATTAACACGCCGATAAACCCGCAGATCACCGCGATCCACTGACCGCGGGTCACGTGCTCGCGCAACAGTGGCACCGACAGTGCCGTTACCAGCACCGGGGCCAGAAAATTGACTGCGGTGGCTTCAGCCAGGGGGATGTACTGCAGGCCGGTGGTGAAAAACAGACTAGTGCCGAGCAGGCACAAGGCCCTGATCAGCTGGAGCAGCGGTCGCTTGGTACGCAGCACGCGCAAGCCCGACTGCGGCAGGAAGATCCCCGCCATCAACAGGGTGTGCACCACATAGCGGGCCCACACCACCATGACGATTGGATAGAAGCCCGAAAGGTATTTCGACAACGCATCGTGACTGGAAAACAGGAAGGTCGCCACAACGATCAGCAAGATACCCTTGAAGGGTTGGTTGACGCCGGAGAGCGGAGTGCTGATACGTGACGTCAAGGCGGTACGCTCTGAAAGGAATAACAAGCCAACGGATCAATATTCTAGAACCTTGTTCCATTTTTTAAAACGAATAGACCGAGAAAACGTGCGAACAGCGTACAGTTTTTCCATCACGGCCATTGCGCTCGTCTCGAACAATCAACCATTGAAGAACTCCGATGCCTGGCTGGCAGCCGACAGTTCTTCGGTGAACGCCAGCAGCAGTGGCGCCAGTTCGTGTAATCGCGCACCCGGCAACCGAGCGCTGGGGCCGGCGATACTCAGCACGCCTATTACTCGCGCGTCCAGCGGATGCCGCACCACTGCGGCAATGGCCGAGGTACCCACCGCCGAACTCTCCTCAACCCAGGCATAGCCCTGTTCACGCCCCTGGCGAAGACGCTCCAGCAGTTCAATGTTGGAGCGCGGCGCATTCGGCCCCGGGGCAGGTAATGTATCGCCGGCCTGATGCTCGACCCGCGACAGAGCTTCGGCATCGGACAGGCTCGCGAGCCACGCATGCCCCGAGGCGGTATAGAACAGGGGGGCATCGCGGCCCATGTCAGGGTCGTAACGCAGGCCGGAACGGGCGCCTTGGGATTTGGCGATCCAGGTCAGCCGCTCCCCCGAGATCACACCCAGGCGAACCAGTTCGCCGGTTTCTTCGGCCAGACGATCCAGCACCGGCTGGACGATGTCGCCTCCGCTGCGAGACAGGTAGCGAAAGCCCATGGCCACCAGCTTGGTCGACAAGTGATAGCGCAGATTATCCGGATTCTGTCGCACATAACCCAAGCGAATCAGCTCGGCGAGCAGCCGGTGAGTGGCACTCTTTGGAATCCCCAACTGCTCGGCCAATACCTGCATCGGTACGCCCTGGGGTTCACCGGTAAGGCTTTCCAGCACGCTGAAAACTCGTTCGATCTGACTGCCGGCCATGAGACGTTCCACGCAAAAGGTTTTATCGATTCTAAAAGACAATGCTGCGAATGCAAAATCTGGAACTGACCCTGTCCCTGGCCTTACCTCTGCTCACACATTCGCCTCACACCAATCCGACAGCAGCGTTATTCATAGAAGAGGCGATACCCGCCTCTATCAATCCACTCGGGAACATCTATATGTTATGGAAGAAGGCAAGACAGAGCAGTAACGTCGACGACATAAGAGAGGGCAAGGACGCCCGTCAATCCACAGGGCTAATGCTTGGAGCGGGCTTGGTACTCGCGCTGGCGGGTGCTGGAGCGTATTCGGTGCGGAGTCCAGCACCGGATTCACCGCAAAGGCAGGACAGCGTCGAGGTCTCCGCACCCGCCGTCGATACTTCACTGCAATTCATACAGGCCATTCTGGGCGACACCGAAGACACCTGGAAACAACTCTTCGCCCGAACTGGCCAGCTCTATCCCGAACCCATATTGACCCTGTTCGGCAATGGCTTGAGCTCCGGCTGCGGTTACGTCGGCTCAGGCGGGGGACCGTTCTATTGCCCGGCGAACAAGCAGGTCTATCTCGATCCCGGTTTTTTCCAAACCATCGCCGAACGCTATGCGGTCGTGGGGGATTTTGCCCAGGCCTACATCATTGCCCACGAGGTCGGCCATCATGTACAGATCGAATTAGGCCTGTCGCAACCCCTGGATGAGGCCCTGGCCCGGCAGCAAACAGTCAAAGGTGAAAATGGCCTGCAAGTGCGGGGCGAACTGCAGGCCGACTGCCTGGCGGGCGTCTGGGCGCATAATGCGCAGCAACGCCTGGACTGGCTGGAACCCGGCGATGTGGAGGAGGCCCTGAACGCCGCCGCCACCTTTGGCGACGACTACCTGCAATATGCACAAAAAGGCACGATCACTCCGGAGACGTTCAGCCATGGCACGGCGGAGCAACGCAGGCACTGGTTCACGCAGGGTTTCACCCAAGGCACCATCGGCACCTGCGACACCTTCAGCCCCGTCGTACCATGATGTACGTTGATCGGCGTTTCAATTGATCTCCCCCTCCCATAGAACCGCCGCGCCATAAGGCTGTCAGACGACCGGACTGGCGCGGCTCCTGCACACAAGCAACACTCATCACCACGCATTTTCATTAAATTAAGGAAAGAGGGCACCCCCATGCTATGGAAAAAAGGTCGACGCAGCGACAACGTGGTCGATGCCCGTGGAGATGACGTCGGCGGCGGTGGCGGTGGGATGCGCTTTGGTGGCGGCAAGGGGCTGAGCCTGACGGCGATCATCCTGATCGTCGGTATCGGCTGGATCACCGGCCAGGACCCGCTGCAGATTCTCGGGCAACTGACCGGGCAGATGAGCGAACAGTCGGCGCCCACCACCCAGCAGAGCCGCAAGGCGCCACCGGCCAATGACGAAAGCGCCGAGTTCGTGCGCTCGATCCTCGGTGACACCGAAGACACTTGGGGCCAGATATTCCAGCAGGCCGGCCGGCAGTATAAGGATCCGACCTTGGTGATGTTCAGCGGCAGAGTCAACTCCGCCTGCGGGATGGCCACCTCGGCCACCGGCCCGTTCTATTGCCCGGCGGACCAGAAGGTCTACCTGGACACCAGCTTCTTCCAGGAAATGGCGCAGCGTTTTTCCGCAGCCGGTGATTTTGCGCAGGCCTACGTGATCGCTCACGAGGTTGGCCACCACGTGCAGACGCTGCTCGGCGTCTCGGCAAAAATCCAGGCTGCTCGCCAACAAGGTCGCCAAATGGAAGGCGATGGCGGCTTGCTGGTCCGTCAGGAACTTCAGGCCGATTGCCTGGCCGGTGTCTGGGCCAATAATGCACAGCAACGCCTGAATTGGCTTGAACCCGGTGACATCGAAGAAGCCCTGAATGCCGCCAACGCCATCGGCGACGATCGCCTGCAACAGCGCGGTCAGGGTCGCGTGGTTCCGGACTCGTTTACCCATGGCACGTCGGCACAACGGGTACGCTGGTTCAAGACCGGGTTCGCTCAGGGCCAGATCAGCCAGTGCGACACCTTCGCTGCGAAAAACCTGTAGATGAACAAGTGGTGGCTGTTCCTGTTGATCACCTGCGCCAGCACCCAAGCTGCCGAACACGCTGTGGAGGAGATCAGCCCCGGTCGCCTGTTGTTGAAGGAAGGTGAAATGGCTGTCGGTATCGGCTCGGCACCGGCGACCATCGAACGGGTACTGATCATCATCCACGGCCGCCTGCGCAACGCCGAAACCTACCGCCAAACCGCTGAACGCGCGGCCGAACAGGCAGGACAGGTGTCGACCACACTGGTGATCGCCCCGCAATTCCTCAATGAAACCGACCTCGCGCGCCATCCATTGCCCGACACGGTTTTGCGTTGGCAGGGCAATGAATGGATGGCCGGTGGATTATCCACAGCGCCTTTTGCCCTCAGTTCGTACGGTGCACTGGACCAGATCATCGGCCGGTTTGCTGACCGGCAACAGTTTCCGGCGCTCAAGGAAGTCGTGATCGCCGGACATTCTGGCGGGGCGCAGGTGGTCCAGCGTTATGCGCTGCTGGGTCATGATCAACCTGAACTTCAAGCCGCAGGCGTTCGGGTGCGCTATGTGATTGCCAACCCATCTTCCTACGCCTATTTCGATGAGCGCCGGCCGGTGGCGTTCAGCCACGCCGGCTGTCCGGATTACAATCGCTGGAAATACGGGCTGGCGGACCTGCCCGCATATGCACAAGCGCAGACGCCAGCAACCCTGGAGGCCAATTACGTCAAGCGCGACATCGTTTATCTGCTGGGCCAACAGGATATCGATCCAAATCATCCAGCCCTGGATAAAAGCTGCGAAGCGAAAGCCCAAGGTGCAAATCGGTTGGCGCGCGGGCGCAATTATTTCGACTATTTGAAGCGCGACCATCCCCAGGGGCTGAACCAGCAGATGATCGAGGTGCCCGGCGTCGGGCACGATGGGGATGGGATGTTCACCTCACCTGAGGGGCGCAGGGAGTTGTTTGGGCAGTAGGCGTTTGGTGCCTGGCAATGGGTCCCTCAAGCCGACAGCATGCCCCGCAACGCCACACAATCCACCGCATGCCAATCGGTCAACTCCGGCCACGGGTTATCCGGCAAGTTCACCAGTACCGTCCGCGCTCCAGCCGCTCTCCCGCAATCCAGGTCAAAACGGTAATCCCCGACCATCACCATCTCGCTCGGCGGAACGTTCCAAGCATCGGCCAGTTTCAGCAAGCCACCTGGATGGGGTTTCGGCGGCGCTTCGTCGCGCCCCAGCACATCCTCGACCGCAAAGCAGTCCGCCAGGCCGATCGCCTCCAGCGTGACGTGCGCCAGTTCGCGGGCATTGCGCGTCAAGATGCCCAGGCGATAACCACGTCCGGCCAGCTCACGCACCAGCTCCACGGCACCCGGCGCCGGTTTCGAGCCCAGCGCCAGGTCGCGCTCGTGCTCCAGCAACCACGCGTGCTTGGCCGCGGCCTCAGGGGCCGGCAGCGCTGCGAGATGAATCAGGATATCGTCCTCGGCGGGGATGGCCAACGTCGCACGAATAGCCGCGAAGTCATGCACCGCCACCGTCAGGGTGCCGTCCATGTCGAACACCCAGTGCCGCACCTCCGCCAGGCTCATGCCCAGTCCTTGCGGTGTCGGATCAGGCCTTCCTGGGTGACCGAAGCCACCAGTTGCCCGGCGCGATTGAACACGCTGCCCCGGGTAAAACCACGGGAATTACCCGCCCATGGGCTGTCCATCGCGTAAAGCAGCCAGTCATCGGCACGCAGATCCGCGTGGAACCACAGTGCGTGATCAAGGCTGGCCACCTGCATGTCCTGATGCCACACCGACTTGCCATGGGGCTGCATCGAGGTGGTCAACAAGCCGAAATCCGAGGCGTAGGCGAGCAGGTATTTATGCAGCGCCGGAGTGTCCGCCAAGGCACCGTCGGCGCGAAACCAGACGTACTTGATGGGCTCTGACGGTTGCGGGTTGTAGGGATCGATCGCGGTGACCGGGCGGAATTCGATCGGCTTCGGGCACAGTAATTTTTCGCGCATCTGTTCCGGAATCAGATGAGCGCGCTGTTGGGCGAGTTCGAGCTCCGATGGCAGGTTTTCCGGGCCGACCACGACCGGCATTTGTGCCTGATGCTCGAAGCCCTTTTCGTCGTACTGGAAGGACGCGCTGCAGGTGAAGATCGGATTGCCCTTCTGGATAGCCGTCACTCGACGGGTGCTGAAGCTGCCGCCATCGCGCACTCGATCGACCTGATACACCACCGGCAACGCAGAGTCGCCCGGACGCAGGAAGTAACCGTGCATCGAGTGCACATGGCGCGCCTCTTCCACTGTCTGACTGGCTGCCGAAAGGGACTGACCGATGACCTGGCCGCCGAACAACTGGCGAAAACCCAAATCCTGGCTGCGGCCGCGAAACAGGTTTTCTTCGATCGGTTCCAGGGTCAACAGATCGACCAGATCATCCAACACTTGGCTCATTCAGACTCTCCTAACACAACACAATGCCGCGCAGTCTTGGCTGCAACGATCAATTCAATTTCTGGCCAGCGCCATCATGGGAGCCATTGTAAACGTCCGCGCCGGCTTAGCCATGCAGGGTTTGTAGCCATTGTTCACGGCTGATGCGATACAACACATGGTGCCGCAGCGGATGACCGGCCGCGAGCTTGGGATGATCGAAGTCATCGGCTGAATCATGGTGCATTCCAATGGCTTGCATGACTTTCTCCGACGGCAGATTGGATTGCGCGGTAAACGCCACCACCTCGTTCAGCCCAAGGCGATCAAAGCCGCAGCGCAGAGCGGTCCAGGCCGCTTCGCTGGCATAGCCAAGCCCCCAATGCTCGCGAGCCAGGCGCCAGCCGATCTCGACCGCCGGAGTAAAAGGCGCGTCGAAACCCACGACCCCCAGCCCGGTAAAGCCGATAAACGCACCGGTGTCCTTGCGCTGCAGTGCCCACAGACCGAACCCATACTCGGCAAAGTGGCCACGAATGCGACCAATCAACGATGCGCTCTCCAGGCGGCTCAACGGCGCCGGAAAATAGCGCATCACCTGCGGATCGGCGCACATGGCCGAAAACTCAGGCAAATCCGCGTCGCTCCATTGTCGCAACAACAGTCGCGCGCTCTCGAGTTCCAGTATCGGCTCCATCGTGCTCCCCCTTTCCATGTCGCAAGTCTAGATCGCTGGTAGGATCCTTGATTCTTTCCTGCGTTCCTTCCAGATAAAACTGCCATGCCGCTGCCGTTGATCTACCACGAAGACTACAGTCCCGACTTCCCGGCGGACCACCGCTTCCCCATGGACAAGTTCCGCCTGCTGCGCGACCACCTGGTGGACAGCGGCCTCACCCGGGACACCGACCTGTTGCGCCCGCAACTTTGCCCGCCAGAGATTCTCGCCCTGGCACATGACCCCGGTTATATCGCACGCTACATGGGCGGCGAGTTGTCCCGCGAAGACCAGCGCCGCCTGGGTCTGCCATGGAGCGAAGCCCTGGCCCGACGCACCGTGCGGGCGGTTGGTGGCTCGCTGCTGGCGGCGGAGCAGGCGCTGGAACACGGACTCGCCTGTCACCTGGCAGGTGGCACCCACCATGCGCATTACGATTATCCGGCCGGATTCTGCATTTTTAACGATTTGGCGGTCATCAGCCGTTATCTGCTGGAGAGCGGCCGGGTGAATCGGGTACTGATCTTCGATTGCGACGTGCACCAGGGCGACGGGACTGCACGAATTCTGTACAACACCCCGGACGCGGTGACTGTTTCCCTGCACTGCGAAAAGAATTTTCCTGCACGCAAAGCCGAAAGTGACTGGGATATTCCATTGCCGATGGGCATGGGCGATTCCGCTTACCTGAAGGTCGTGGACGATGCGCTCAATTATCTGCTGCCGCTCTATCAGCCGGATCTGGTGCTGTATGACGCGGGGGTCGATGTGCACAAGGATGACGCCCTCGGTTACCTCAAGCTGACCGACGAAGGCGTCGCAGCCCGCGACGAAAGCGTGATGCGCCACTGCCTGGGCCGGGACATTCCCGTGGTCGGCGTCATTGGTGGGGGCTACAGCAAAGACCGCAAGGCCCTGGCGCGGCGCCACGGGATTTTGCATCACAGCGCCCAGCGTGTCTGGCAGTCATCAGGTTGTCACTGAGTTGTGGCTGGTTACCCACAATGCCTGTGGAACTGCCTGTGGATAACCTGAGTGAAAGGCGCTGCAGGCCATACTGGCTATGGCGTGCAAAGCACTGGTTGTTTTTTGACCAGCTCTCGGACACACAATAAATCGCCTGTAGGGGCGGGCTTGCTCGCGAAGGCAATTTAACATTCGACAATGATGGTGACTGACCCACCGCTTTCGTCGGAACGCCGCCCGGACCAAGCCCGCGCCCACAAGAGATTGTATCGGGCTGGTAGAATGCCCGCCCTACTCCGCCACTGCGCAGCGTTGATGATGACCCAACCCTCGACCACCCTCCCCCCTCAAGTCGCCATCATCGGCGGCGGCCCCGCCGGCTTGATGGCCGCCGAAGTGTTGAGCCGGGCCGGTTGCAAGGTCGACCTGTACGACGGCATGCCGTCGGTGGGGCGAAAATTCCTGCTGGCCGGGGTCGGTGGCATGAACATCACCCATTCCGAAGCCTATCCGGCCTTTCTTTCGCGCTACGGCGAACGCGCACCGCAGATCGCGCCACTGCTGCGCTCATTTGGCGCCGACGCGCTGTGCCAATGGATACATGACTTGGGCATCGAGACCTTTGTCGGCAGTTCCGGCCGTGTGTTTCCCACCGACATGAAAGCCGCCCCGCTGCTGCGGGCCTGGCTCAAACGCCTGCGCGAGGCCGGCGTAGTTATCCACACCCGCCACCGCTGGCTCGGTTGGGACGCGCTGGGTGGATCGCGCATCGACAGTTCCGAAGGCGAAAAAACCATCAGGCCCGACGCTACGCTGCTGGCTTTGGGCGGTGGCAGTTGGTCGAGGCTCGGTTCGGACGGCGCCTGGATGCTGCCCCTGGAGCAGAGCGGAGTGGAACTGGCGCCCTTGCAACCGAGCAATTGCGGCTTCGAGGTGCATGCCTGGAGCGATTTGATGGTCAGCAAATTCGCGGGTGCCCCGCTGAAAAACATCGCCATCGGCCTGGATGACGACGTACCGCGCTTGGGCGAATGTGTGATCACCGCGACCGGAATTGAAGGCAGCTTGATCTATGCCCTCTCGGCACCCATTCGCCAGGCCATCAATCAGCACGGGGCTGCCACTGTGCATATCGATCTGCTGCCGGGCCGGCCTGTGGATAAAATTCAGGCTGCATTGGATAAACCTCGCGGCTCGCGCTCCATGTCCAAGCACCTGCACAGTCAGTTGGGGATCGATGGGGTGAAAGCAGCGTTACTGCGAGAGCGGGTTGCGGCGGCGGATTTTGCGGATACCGCGCGACTGGCCAAAGCGATCAAGGCGTTGCCTTTGCTCCTGGTGAAAACTCGCCCGCTGGACGAGGCTATCAGCAGCGCGGGTGGCGTGCGGTTCGAAGCGCTGGATGAGCGACTGATGCTCAAGCAACTCCCAGGGGTGTTTTGCGCCGGTGAGATGCTGGACTGGGAGGCACCGACTGGCGGCTACCTGCTGACGGGGTGTTTCGCCAGTGGCCGCGCGGCGGGGTTGGGGATGGTGGAGTGGTTACAGAGCAAAGATTGAAGACTGAGGCGCGTTCTTCGCGAGCAAGCCCGCTTGTGATCTTGGGTGTTCACAAATGATGTGTTCACAGAAAATCCAGTGTGGGAGCGGGTTTGCTCGCGAAGGCGGTCTGCCAGGCAACGCTTGAATCAAGGTTTTTTCTTGCGCGGCCCGGTGTTGAATACTGGCACCTTGCGCACAGGTTTGATCGAAGGCTCCGGCGCCGATGCTTCTCCGCTCTCGACCCACTTGCCCAGATTGCGTTTGCCACCGCCGGACGTCTTCGGCTTCTTCGGTTTTTTCGGCTTTTTCACTACCTGGCCGCTGGCATCGGTGTCGGGCACCCGATGCTCAGGCTCGAAATCATGCTCCATTTGCCGAGGCAGCGTCTGACGCGTCAACGTCTCGATAGCCGACAGCAAATTCACTTCATCGGCGCAAACCAGGGAAATGGCCTGCCCCGTCGCACCCGCTCGGCCGGTACGACCGATACGGTGAATATAGTCTTCAGCGACGATTGGCAGGTCGAAATTGACCACCAATGGCAGGTCTTCGATGTCCAGGCCACGGGCCGCTACATCAGTGGCCACCAGGATCTGCACTTCGCTGGCCTTGAAGCGGTCCAGCGCACGCTGGCGGGTCGCTTGCGGTTTGTCGCCGTGGATACCATCGGCGTTGACGCCAAGGCCCTGGAGTTTTTCCACCAGTGCGTCCACGCCGTTACGGGTCTTGGCGAACACCAGCACCTGCTTCCATTTGCCCTTGCGCAGCAAATGGATGAACAGCTCCGGTTTGCGCTTCTTGTCGACCGTCACCACCCATTGCTTGACCGTGTTGGCCGCCACGTTGCGCGGGCTGACTTCGATGAGCAGCGGGTCGTTGAGCATTTGCCCGGCCAGGGTGCGAATTGCATCCGAGAAGGTCGCGGAGAACAGCAGCGTCTGGCGCTTCTTCGGCAACGCTTTGTAGATATTGCCCAGCTCCTCGGAAAAGCCGAGGTCGAGCATGCGATCGGCTTCATCCAGCACCAGGGTTTGCAGCTGGTTGAACTTGAGCGCGTTCTGGCGAAACAGGTCAAGCAAACGGCCCGGCGTTGCGACCAACAGGTCCACGCCTTTGCGCAGCTTCATCATCTGCGGGTTGATGCTGACGCCGCCGTACACGGCATAAGTGCTCAACGGCAGGTTTTCAGCGTACTGACGCACGGCCTCGTGAACCTGTTCCGCCAGTTCGCGAGTCGGCACCAGGATCAGCGCGCGTACCGAGTTGGCCGTGACTTTCGGCCCTTCCATGGCCAGCAGTTGCAGAAGCGGCAAGGCGAAACCAGCCGTTTTGCCAGTGCCGGTCTGGGCCGCAGCCATCAGGTCGCGACCGGCCAGCACCGCCGGAATGGCTTGCGCCTGAACCGGCGTCGGGGTCTGGTAGCCGAGCGTCTCTAGAGAGCGCAGCAAGGGTTCGATCAGGCCAAGGGAGGCGAAAGTCATGGGATTACCGTAGGAAAATTCAGCGCGGTTGTGCAAAACAAGTGTGCAATGCCGCGCAGTTTACCCTAATTCACTCGGGATTCTGTCGGCACCGCTGCAGTGGGTTTGACTGGGGGGCGGCGCCACTGCGGCAAGCCGATCAATACCACCGCACTGATGATCACGGCCATCGCCAGCGCCTCCTCTATTCCGATGGTCTCGCCGACAAACACGATCCCCAGCAACACAGCGACTGCCGGGTTGACGTAGGCGTAACTGGTGGCGGCGGCCGGACGGACGTTTTTCAACAGGTACATGTAGGCGTTAAAAGCGATGATCGAGCCGAATAACGTCAGGTAGGCCAGCGCGGCCCAGCCTTCAATGGGCGGTACGCTGTCCAGATGCTCACCGCTGAGCGCACTGCCAATCAACAACGCCACGCCGCCGACCAGCATTTCCACGGCGCTGGCCATCGCCCCCTGGGGCAACGGCAAATGCTTGCTCCACACCGAGCCGAAGGCCCAGGCAGACGCCGCGAAGATCAGCAAGGCGGCGCCCAGAGGGCTCGATTGCAGGTTGGAGCCCAGATTCAACATGGCGATGCCGATCAGCCCGAGCACGATCCCGGCCCATTCGAGGCGAGTGTTACGCGCGCCCCAGAAATAGCCACACAGCAAGGTAAACAACGGCACCGTCGCCACCGCCAGGGCCGCCACACCCGAGGCGACACCGGTGTGCTCGGCGACACTGACCGCACCATTACCGCAGGTCAGCAGCAAAACCCCGATGATCCCCGCCGCTTTCCACTGCGCCCACGTTGGAGCAGGCGCCCCACGCCAACGCAGAAAGGCGTACATCAGCGTGCCGGCAATGACGAAGCGGATCCCCGCAAGCAGAAGGGGCGGCCAATACTCCACGCCGATGCGAATCACCAAATAGGTCGAACCCCAAATCACGTACAACGCGAAAAAGGCGGCGATCAACGGCAAGGAAAAGCGACGGGGGCCAGGCATGGGGAAGCTCGCGGGCAAGACAGGAGAACAGGCATTCTAGGAAAGCGAGCAGGTAAAAATAAGTTACAAAAGCGATTTTTAGCGCCGGTACACTTTCAAAAAATGAGTGTGCGTAGGCGCCGGAGAGGAGCTGTACGGGGAATCCGTGCTGTTCTTAGAACCCGCGATGGCGCTTGAGGTGCTCATTGATCTTCGCCGCTGGCACCTTTTGCAAGCTCACCAGCAAATCATGGGATAACTCCCGCAGGCCATGCTTTTGCCGCAACTCCTGCGCCAGGTGGGCCGTCAGGTTGGCGGCCATTTCGGCGTCGGCCATGGCCCGGTGAGCCTGGCCGGTGTGGGGCAGTTGGGCGAAGGTGGTGAGCGTGCCCAGTTTATGATTAGGCGCAGCGGGCATCAGGCGGCGGGCCAACAAGAGCGAACAGGCGAAGTTCTGCAGGCGGGTACGCTTGATGCGCCCCAACTCGAAGTCCCAGAACTTCTGGTCGAACGCGGCATTGTGCGCCAGCAAGGGCGTGATGCCGACGAACTCGTTGACCTCGTTCATCACTTTTTCCGCCGATGGCGCAGTGCGCAACATGGCGTTGCTGATGCCGGTCAGTTGTTCGATGAAGGGCGGTACTCTTACGCCGGCATTCATCAGGCTTTGGTAACGCTCGACGATGCGCCCCTGCTCAAGGATCACTACGGCAATTTCCGTGGCCCGGCAGCTGCTGCTCGGCGAGATCCCGGTGGTTTCAAAGTCGATGACTGCTATGCGTTCCAAACCTGTTTCAACTCCGTAAAGGTCAATTCTTGAGCAGCAACGCGCCTTCGATCGGCACGTAGCGGCTTGCGGCGCGGATCAGCGAGTTGGCGGTCAACCCCGGTACACCATAAGCCACTGCTTGCACGCCATGTTTGCTGATGATGCGCTCCAGCAACATATCGAAATCACCGTCACCGGACGCCAGCACCACCTCGTCGACATGATCGGCAGCGTCCATGATGTCCAGCGTGATCCCCACATCCCAGTCGCCCTTGGCCGAGCCGTCGCTGCGCTGGATATAAGGCTTGAGCTTCACGGTGAAGCCGAGGTTGCGCAAGATCTGCTGGAACTGCTGCTGCTTGCTGTCGCCTCGATCGATGGCGTAGGCATAGGCTTCGACTATCTCGCCTTGCTTACTGATATCAGCCCACAACGCGGCGTAGTTGAAATGGCAACCATAAGCCTGGCGCACGGTGTAGTAGAGGTTCTGGACATCGGCGAACACTGCGATTTTTTTCACCGGGCATCCTCGTTCGCGCACAGAGGCGCGGGCTGGATCGGGCAGCAGGCCCGAAAGGTCGCCCAGTATGCCAGCCCGGAGGAGTATTCCGCGAATAATCGGCCATGTGGCGAGCGAGACTGCCTCGCCCGCCCGGGCATCAAACCTGGAGGGGTCTGCTGCGCAGTCCAGCGCAAGCAAGCTTAGGGTGTCAGACGAAGGAGTCGTCGTCGCCGAAGAAAGACGAGCTGTCGTCACTGTAGTCGGCGTCGGTGAAGCCGCCCTGATCGTTGTTGTCAGCCACCCGCTGTTCATCGCCCCAGCCGTTGTCGCTATCGCTTTGATCGTTGACCTGGCCCGGTTCTTCCTTGATCACTTCAACCACTTCAGGTTGCTGGTTGTGATGAAACAGGCTGCTGAGACCTTGCGCCAGCATTACACCACCTGCCACACCCGCTGCCGTTTTCAGGGCGCCACCGAGAAAACTGTTGCCCGCAGGCTGCTGCCCGCCGTAGTTCTGCTGAGGCGGTGCCGCACCGACGTTCTGCTGTGACGGTTGCGCGCTGAAGGACGGCCGGGCCGGCTCGCGCCAACCGCCACCACTGTTGGCAGGCGCCGATTGTGCCGGCTGTGGATCGCGGGAAGCGCCGCCAAAAATGCTCGACAAAAACCCACCGCTGGCCGGCGCCGAAGTCTGCGCTTTGGCCGACTGCAGTTCAGCCTGTAATTGCTGCACTTGCTGGGTCAGTTCTTTATTCTGCTGGTCGAGGCTCTTGATCGCTGCCTCCTGCACCAGAATCGACTGGGCCATGTAATACCCCGCCGCCGGCTGGCGAACCAGGTGATCCTTGATCCGCGCCTCGGCCTGGGCGTCACGCGGGGCAGATTGCGCTTGGGCCTGTTGCAGCCGGGAAAACAGGCCATCGATCAGGGTTTGTTCTTCGCTGTTCATGGCGACCTCTTAGATTGCCGGGAATTTCATCGTCCTCATCCACAGTGGATGGGGGGCCTGACGGTAATGGAGGCTGATGCAGGATGTTTCAATGCCCTTTACTGAACGTTTACGTTTGCGCCGCTAAGCGCATCATCGGTTAAAGTGGGCCACTGCTTTCTACCTGCGATACCGACTGATGAATTCCTTCGATGTACTGCGTGACTCTCTGTACTTCTTCAAGCGCAATCTGGGCCAGATCGTGCAACTGTGCCTGCCCTTGGTGATCTTCGAAGCGCTGCTGCAGCAAGTGGTCGGCCACTCCACCGAGCCGGACAGTTTCCCGGGCATCAGCGTGATTGTCGGCCTGTTGATCTACCCGCTCTACACCGCCGCCCTGATTCTGTTTCTCGACGCGCGCAGTCGGGGCGAATCACCACGCACTCGCGACCTGATCGCCATGTCCGCGACCCTGTGGCCGCGTTTTGCGCTGCTCACCGCGCTAAACACCTTGTTGATCCTGCTCGGCCTGTCGCTGTATTTCCTACCGGGAATCTGGCTGATGGTGACCCTGGCGTTCGGCGAGTACCTGCTGGTGCTGCGCGGCCTGGCGCCACTGGCTGCAATGAAGGAAAGCCTGCGCCTGACCCGCGGCCATTTCCTGCGCATCCTGGTGTGCATCCTGTGCGTGATGGGCCCTTTGTGGATCCTCAAGGGCGCGACCCTCGCGGTCTATCCCGAACCGCAGAACCCGGTGTTTTCACTTATCATCGACAGTGCCCACAGCTTCCTGCAACTGTTCACCAGCGTGGTGCTGTTCCGCTTGTTCATGCTGATCAGCGATGTACCGGAAAAAATCGATGGGCCGCTCTGACTGTCGCGGCCCTTGGGGTTACCTCCTGCGCTCGGTTATGCTCGGGCTCATCTTATGTAACGCGATAAAAGTCGAGCCATGACCCGTCTACTGCGCTACACCCTGCTGGGCCTGCTGCTGTTGATCGGCCTGGCCGCCCTGATTACCAACCTGACCTGGCGCCCCGATGCCAAGGAAGTGTTGCCGGTCAGCTGCAACGCCCAACCCCCGGCGCTGGTGCCAGGTCAGGCGCTGAAGGTGATGACCTGGAACGTCCAGTACCTGGCGGGAAAACGCTACGTTTTCTGGGACGACTTGGCCCAGGGCGAAGACGAAAGCCCGACGCCGGAAGACATGGCCTTCAGCCTCGATGAGGTGGCACGGGTGATTCGCGACGAGCTTCCGGATGTCGTGCTGTTGCAAGAACTGGACGATGGCGCCAAAGCCAGTGATTACCAAAACCAGCTCAAAATGCTTCAGGAACGACTTGCCGATTTGTACCCCTGCAGCGCCCACGCCTTCGACTGGAAAGCCGAATTTGTTCCCGACCCGCATGTGTTCGGCAGCGTTGGCCGCCAACTTGCGACCCTCAGCCGCTACCAGATCGAGCACGCCGAACGCCTGCAATTGCCCACCGCGCCCGACAATTTCATCAGCCGCCAATTCAAGCCTAAAAACGCCCTACTATTGACTTATCTGCCGCTCAGCGATGGTGGTCAGATCGCTGTGTTCAACACGCATCTGGACCGCGCCAGCCAGCCCGATGAAACGCTGCAGAACCAAGTCACCGCCGTGGTCAAGGTGCTCGACCGCTACGAAAGCCGAGGCACTCCGTGGCTGCTCGGCGGTGATTTCAACCTGCTGCCGCTGGGTCAATTCCAGCGCCTGCCCGACGAGCAACGTACTCCCTATTCCGCCGACAGCGCGCTGCACACGCTGTGGGACAAATATCCGATGATCCCAACCAACAACGAGGCCAGTGGGGCTGACCGGGCACTCTGGCTGACCCATTACCCTAATGATCCGGGCCTGAACGGGCCGGACCGCACGGTTGATTACCTGTTCTACAGCCCTCGGATCAAAAGGGTCGAAGCAACGGTGCGACAGAACGATACGCTGCGCATCTCCGATCACTTGCCGGTGATTGCGCGGTTCCTGCTGCCCGCTGCGCCGTAAGCCAAACCTGGACACAGAACCTGTGGGAGCGAGCCTGCTCGCGATCAGGTCCGCAGGACCTGGCAGAGCTATCAGAGCACGCCATATTCCTGGGCGGTCCGATCCACTGCCTTGAGAGTTTTGCCCACCCGTTCATCCACCTCCTCACGACTGGCAACCAACGCCGGCGCCATGATCATCCGCCCCAACGCCGAGCGAAGGATGACCCCTTCCTCAAAGCCGATCGTGCGGCAACGCCAGGCAATATCGTTCTCGTTGGCAAAGCGTTTGCGGCTGGTCTTGTCCTCGGCCAATTGCAAGGCCGCCACCATGCCCACGCCCTGGATATCCCCCACCAGCGGATGATTGCCGAACACCTCACGCAAACACTGGTGCAGATAAGGCCCGATATCGCCCTTCACTCGCGTCACCACACCCTCATCGCGCAGCGCCTTGAGATTGGCGATCGCCACTGCGGCCGCTACCAGATGCCCGGAATAGGTCAAGCCGTGGGCAAATACTCCGCCCTGATCTACCAGCACCCGGGCCATTTTTTCGACAGGATCAAACCCGCGAGACCTTGCCGATATACGGCATCAACCCTGCGGTTTCAAAACAACGTTTCTGGCAGTGCGGATAAACATCCGGCCCCCAAAAGCCGTATCGACGCGGCATATTTAAAATGCCAAAGGCGTTGATTCGTCATCGATCAAATTCCGATTTGTTATAAAAAACCGTCAATTGTGACAGTACATAACTTTGAAAGTATCGATGAAAATCAACTCGCTCCACGTTTAAATTTCCAACAACCCTCATGACAAATAAAAGTAGTGCGAATAGGTATTTTTCCGAAGTCAATTTGAAACTCTCGAACTCGACTCGTGCGAACACCTGATTAACTTATTCATCAGCAAGCGGATAAAACCATGCCCACAATCCTTACGAAGCCTCTGTTCCCCTTTATATTCGCCTGTACTGCATTGTTAGGCGTATATCAACAAGCCGCCGCACAGACGCCCATTAAAGAAACTATGACACAAACGACGGCCGATCCTGGAACACCCCCTGATAATGCACAAAAGATGGTCTATGGATGCGATTTTGCACATGAAAACCAATCCATCACTGCGGAGGTCAGCGAATGGCGCGCCCCCATTACCGGCAAACTCCATACGCGCGTCACAAGGGTTCACCTGACGAAGTATCCAAATTCTTCCACCGCGTCAGCCAACTTGATTATAAGTGCCCCCAGCGCCACAACTCAAACTCACTCTAATATCCCTATGGACGGAAACTGGCACGCCTCGCCCATTTATGTCGTTGGCGACGGTGGCGCGAGTCTCCAGGGCAATATGGAGAGACCCTATCAAAACGGATGTATTTTGTACGAAAAGAAAAAGTGACGGTAGCCGCCCTGCAAGTACTCATGGAAGAGAGAGGAAATCTTTCGGTTCGGCGAACGTTACCCGTCACTGCGGATCGTAACTGTAGTTTCAGCATACTGACCCTACGGTAATCCCATTGATGGCGTGGGGCCTGAGGTGGGCGGCATTTCTCATATCCAAGGGAGTCCCACCGCAGGTTACAGTATTTCCCTGCCGCCACTTTGAAGCCCGACCTGATACGACGTCAGGATTTTCTCGGCTTCGCCCGCGCAGTGGCTTCGGCCACCAACGGATCATCCGGCCAGTAATGCTTGGGATAGCGCCCCTTCAAATCCTTCTTCACCTCGGCATAGGTACTGCGCCAGAAGTTCGCCAGGTCCTGGGTCACCTGCACCGGTCGGCGCGCCGGCGATAGCAGGTGCAGTTTCACCACCTGCCGGCCGCCGGCGATGCGCGGGGTGTCCGACAGACCGAACAATTCCTGCAAGCGTACCGCCAGAATCGGAGGCTGCTCGCTGTAATCCAGACGGATCGACGAGCCCGACGGCACACTCAGGTGATGCGGCGCCTGCTCGTCAAGTCGTTGCGGCAGTGGCCAGGGCAATAGGTTGTGGACGATGCTGGACAGGTCAAGGTTGCCGAAATGGCTGAGCCGTGAAACCTTGCCCAGGTAAGGCATCAGCCAGTGTTCAAGGCTTTTGAGCAACGCGGCGTCGCTGACGTCCGGCCATTCGCTGTCGCCCTTCGCCGCCAGATCCAGTTGGCGTAACAGCGCCACGCGAGCCTGCCACTGCCGCAGCTCCGGGGTCCAGGGCAACAGCTCCAAGCCCTTGCGCCGCACCAGGTTGACCAGCGCCTGACTGCGGGCGTTTTCATCCAGGCCGGTCAACGGTTCGCGGCAGAGGATCAGTTCCCCGACCTTGCGTTGGCGCTCTGCGCGCAACACGCCCTCGCGCTCATCCCAATCAAGCTGGTCGACCACCCGCACTTGCTCGGACAGCACGGAATCGAACAGCGCCGGATCAAAATCCGCCGCCAGGTAAATCCGTTCTTCCCGCTGGCCCTGGCGACTGCCCAGGTCGGCGATCACCAGCCATGCTTGCTTCATCAGGCTGTCCGCTTCGGCGAACAGCGCTGCCCGGCCGTTGGCCAGACGATACTCGGCGCCACCGGCACGGCGTTGCTGCGCCACCCGGTCGGGATAGGCCAACGCCAACAAGGCGCCCAGCCAGCGCGGATGTTCGGGATCACTGACTGGCTGCGTCGCCTTGCCCCGTAGATAACCGCGATACTGTCGGGCCAACTGCCTGGCACGCTGGACGCCGCCCTGCGCCCCACGAC
>NZ_JAKNRW010000001.1 GCF_023072615.1 Pseudomonas violetae | reverse complement strand
TTGGAGGTGAAAGTCCTCTACACACCCGGCAAGGGGAAGTGTTAGCCAGAGGCAAGGGTGTCGCGGGTGACCGCGAATCTGAAGGAAGCCCGAGGCAAAATGCTGGCCTGACGAACAGGAAGCGGATGAGGCGGTGCAGCGGGGTAAGGTAGCCAAAATTGCCAAAGCCCAATACTTGCACGGAACGCTACGACGTAGATCCGACAGGCATAAGCAGGAAGGTCGCGCGAATTACCCTGGGAGATCTGTGCGCTTGCCGGTGTGCTACCGAGCGTCGTGAGACGACGGAATGAGCGCGCAGAAGTCAGCCGAAGCCGTAGTAAGTGGCGGTTAACCGCGTCACCAAGGGCCGAACAGGTTATGCCGCCAGTAGGCGTCAGAGTCTCGTTGAATACCGAAATGCAGAAATTTCTCCCAGAGAAGACTGTTACTCCGAGTCCCGGACAGAATCCGAGGATGACGGCTGGCAGCGCACAGGTATCAGCGGCGTCTGTGACGTGGACGAACGCGGAGCCGGACACGCTGATGGAGCGGGTGCTTGCACCCGCCAACCTCAAGCGTGCGTATCAACGCGTGGTCAGCAACAAGGGCGCACCGGGTGCCGATGGCATGACGGTCGACGAGTTGGCGGATTACGTGAAACAGTATTGGCCGATCCTCAAGACTCGGTTGCTGGCCGGCGAGTATCACCCGCAAGGTGTACGCGCCGTCGACATCCCCAAACCCAAAGGCGGAACACGGCAACTGGGTATTCCCTGCGTCGTGGATCGCCTGATCCAGCAGGCTCTGCTGCAACAGCTCACGCCGATCTTCGACCCACTGTTCTCGGATTACAGCTACGGTTTTCGTCCGGGCAGAAGCGCTCACCAAGCCATCGAAACAGCCCGTGCCCACGTGGCAGCGGGTCATCGCTGGTGCGTGGAACTTGATCTGGAGATGTTCTTTGATCGGGTCAACCACGATGTATTGATGGCGTACATCGAGCGTCAAATCGAAGACAAGCGGGTGCTCACGCTGATCCGTCGCTATCTCGAAGCGGGAACGATGTCAGGTGGACTCGTCAGCCGACGGCAGGAAGGGACGCCGCAAGGCGGCCCCCTCTCGCCGTTGCTGTCGAACATCCTGCTCAACGAACTCGACCGCGAGCTGGAACGGCGGGGGCATCGCTTCGTGCGTTATGCCGATGATGCGAACATCTATGTGCGCAGTCGTCGCGCTGGCGAACGGGTGATGGCTGGTGTTAAACGTTTCCTGAGCCGGCGCCTGAAACTGACGTTGAACCGGGAAAAGAGCCGCGTGGCACGGCCTTGGGTCTGTGATTACTTGGGCTATGGGATGAGCTTGCATCGCCAGCCGAGGTTAAGAGTGGCGACGATGAGCCTGAGTCGCTTACGCGACCGACTCAGAGATCTGCTGCGTGGAGCGCGGGGTCGAAAGTTGTCGGATGTCATCGAGCAACTAAACCCTGTACTGCGCGGTTGGGCTGGCTACTTCAAGCTCAGTCAGAGCAAGCGCCCCCTTGAGGAGCTGGACGGCTGGGTGCGCCACACACTTCGCTGCATGCTCTGGCGCCAATGGAAGCAGCCCTCAACCAGGGCGCGTAACCTGATGCGTCTGGGGATCGACGAAGGACGCGCTCGTAGATCGGCGTCCAATGGGCAGGGCCCTTGGTGGAACTCGGGAGCGTCACATATGAATCAGGCGTTGCCGAAGAAGCTGTGGGATCGACTCGGTTTGGTCTCGATACTGGATACGATAAACCGGCTTAGCCGTGTAACCTGAACCGCCGTATACGGAACCGTACGTACGGTGGTGTGAGAGGACGGCGGATGTAAATCCGCCTCCTACTCGATCCTGCACACCTCGTTGTGCAGGGCAATAAAACGCGGGCGGTGACGCGCGACGATTTGACGCTAGGCGCACGCAGCGACGTGTTTGATCCGACTTATGCCATGCCAAGAGCGGCATAACGCTGAACTGCCATTTGTGCAGAATGGAATAGTTTTTTCAGGTTGCAATTAAATACTTTTTATAGGGCGCTTAGTTACGTCACTAATATTAGATAAAATCATATAAATCAATCACTTGTATTTTTTTTAAAGAGTTGGCAAGGCCCTTGCTATCTCTCTTGTGCGGGTAATTCTAATAAGTACAAGAGAGTGATCATGAGCAAACCTCTAGAGGGGATTCGCATCCTCGATCTGACCCATATGCTGTCCGGACCTTACGCCGGAATGATCCTGGCTGATCTTGGCGCGGAAACAATCAAGGTTGAGCCATTGACTGGCGAAGGGACCCGAGCCTTGTTAGCCAAGGATCCTCGGCATTCGTTCAAGGGCATGGGGGCTTATTTTCTTACCCTTAACCGCAATAAGCAAAGCGTCTGCATCGACCTGAAAACCGAGCAAGGTCTCGCTGTTTTCCACGACCTGGTTCGCAAAGCCGATGTGGTGCTGGATAACTTCAGTGCGGGCGTTCCGCAGAAGCTGAAAATCGACTACCCCCATCTCAAACTAATCAATCCCAAGATCATTACCTGTTCGGTGTCCGGCTTCGGCCAGGACGGCCCCAACTATATGCGCCCAGCATTTGATCAGGTGGTGCAGGGCATTGGTGGGGGTATGTCCATCACCGGCGATAACGCTGATACCCCGACCCGCGCCGGCATCCCGATTGGGGATTTGGGTGGCGGCATGTTCGCTGTGATGGGGATCCTTGCCGCGCTGCAAGCACGCCACAGCAAAGGGCATGGTCAACACGTCGACATCAGCATGCTCGACTGCCAGATCAGCATGCTTAATTACATGGCCACCATGTATTTCCTCAGCGGCGTAAATCCTGAGCCGCTGGGCAACAGCCACTTTGTGCATGTACCGTACAACACCTACCGCACCTCTGACGGTTTCATCATCGTGGCGGTGATCTTCGACAGCTTCTGGGACAACCTGATTAGCTTGTTCGATGTCGAGGCACTGAAAGACCCTAAATACAAAACCCAACCGGGTCGTTTGGCTGACAAGAAGCTGATTGACGACATCCTGAGTGAGTTGTTCGCCACGAACAACACCGCGTATTGGGTTGAGCAGTTGTCTTCGATGCGGGTGCCATGTGCCCCGGTCAACCGCTTCAGCGATGCACTGTCGGACCCGCAAGTGCGTCACCGCAAAATGGTCGTGGATATCCCTCATCCCGAAGGTGGCTCGATTGAGGCACCCGGCAACCCGATCAAACTTTCCGCAGACAGCGAAGAGAGCTTCAGTGCGCCACCTCTGTTGGGTGAGCACACCGAAGCCGTACTTAAGCGTGTGCTGGGTTACGGCCCAGGGCGCATTGCCGAGCTGAAGAATCAACGGATTGTGGGGTGAGCCATGAACGACTTTGTCACCGTTAATGAAGTAGGCCCGCGTGACGGGCTGCAAAGCCAAGGCAAAATCCTCAGCATTGAAGAACGCTTGTTGATGATCAATGCCCTGCTGGCCAGTGGTATTCGCAGCATTGAAGTGGGCAGTTTCGTCTCGCCCAAAGCCGTGCCGCAAATGGCCGGCACTGGCGAGCTGTTCGGTCAGTTACCGATGACTGAGGTGGTGGCTTACTCGGCACTGGTGCCGAACATGCGCGGTTACGAACTGGCCCTGGCGGCCGGGGCAAAATCGATTGCGGTGGTGCTCTCGGCCACCGAAACCATGAATCAGCGCAACATCAATATGAGTCTTGAGCAGTCCACTGCGGTGTGCGCCGAGTTGCTGCAACGAGCGCGTGAAGATGGCATCGAAGGTCGTGCCTATGTGGCCGTGGCGTTCGAATGTCCCTTTGAAGGGCTAACCCCAGCGCGGGTTGTTGAGTCCTTGACCCTACGCATGCTGGAAGCCGGTGCGCGCAAGGTGATCGTCGCCGATACCATTGGTGCGGCTAACCCAAAAAGTGTGCGCGATGTGCTCGGCAGCCTGATCGGACTGGATTCCGCGAGCATGCTCTCTTGCCATTTCCATGACACCCGCGGCATGGCGTTGGCCAACGTGCTGGCCGCGTTAGAGCTGGGGGTGCGCGAGTTCGACAGCTCCATCGGCGGCTTGGGTGGTTGCCCGTTCTCGCCGGGTGCGACCGGTAATCTGGCCACCGAAGATTTAGTCCTGATGCTCCACAGCATGGGCCTGCGCAGCGGCATTGAGCCACTGGCGCTGGTGGTTACCGTGCAGCGGATACAGGCCTTGGCCGGTGTGCCGTTGGGCGGGCATGCGTTCCGCTGGTTGCAGCGCCAAGCCAGCAAGCCGCAGGAGGCCGTCCATGTTTAGCCGCCTGCTGGAATGGGTCTTTCGTCTGGCGCCGTGGATTGTGATCGGCGGCCTGGCGTTTGCCGCTGTATTTATCAAGCCCTCGGTTAATCCGGTACCGCTGGATCAACCGTTGCTTGAGCACCGCGATGCCTTCTTTGATGGCGCGGCACTCGGCGAGCGCCTGTGGATTGTTGGCCAAAACGGTGCCTTGCTCTCCAGTAAGGATGCCGGCGGCCATTGGCTGCGTGAAGAATTACCCGGCCGCCGCAACCTGCAATCGATTGCCGTCTCTGATAAGGGCCGGCAGGTGGTGGTAGGCAACGAAGGTCGTGTGTGGACACGGCAAGATGCTGAGCCTTGGCAGAGTCAGCAGCTGTTGGTCTCGGACTTGGCGGGCAAGCTGAGCAGCGTGAGCTTTATCAATGGCTACTTCTGGGCTGTGGGTGAAATGGGCGCGCTGTTTCGTAGCGATGCCGACGCGGCTAAGTGGCAAGCCATGGGCTCTGGCGACGATGTGAACTTCAACAGTATCCGTGCTGGCGTTGACGGCGACCTGTGGATCACAGCGGAGTTCGGTCGCCTGCTGCGCAGCCGTGATGACGGGCGCACCTGGACCACCCAAGAGTTGGGCAGTGAAAGCCTGCGCGCCTTGGTGTTCGACGGGCGCACTGGCGTCGCTGTGGGCAACCAAGGCCAAGCCTTTATCACTCAGGACGGCGGCGACAGCTGGAAAACGTTGCCCTCATTCACCCGTGAGCATTTGTTCGACATCAGCGTGCACAACGGCCAGTGGATCACCACAGGCGACCGTGGCGCCTTGTTCCATACCCAAGACCCCACGGGTACTTGGCGTAGTTGGGCTCCGCAAGGGCTCGACAAGAGCTATCACAGCCGTCTGCTCGACACCGCTGATGGTGTGGTGCTGATCGGCCATCAACTCGGCTTGCTGCGCCAGGACGACCTGCAAATCTGGCCTCGGGAGCAACAACAATGAATGTCGCAAAGAATTTTGTTGCGCGCCTTTCACTGTGGGCGATCCGTAATCGCTTGCTGGTGTGCATGGTGGTTGGCCTGATCACCCTGGGCTTTGCTATCAGTCTGACCAATCTGGATATCCGCACCCGCTTCAGTGACATGGTTCCCCATGACCATCCGTATGTGAAGGTGCATCAGAAATACCAAGACAGCTTTGCCGCCAGTAATCGCGTGACCATTTTGGTCAAGGCTAAAGAGGGCGACATTTTCCGTGATGACGTGCTTGGTGAAGTGCGCCGGATCACCTACGACCTGCAACAGGTCGAAGGTGTTAACCCGATGCAGATCACCTCGCTGGCATCGAAGAAGCTCAAGCGGATTAACGCCTCCAGTGAAGGCATTGAAACCCGTCCGTTGATGTGGCCGAACCTGCCGCAAAACCCGCAAGAAATGCTGGAGTTGCGTAAGGCTGTGCTGAATAACCCGCTGGTTTACGGCCTGTACGTTGACCGTGAGTTAGGCTCAGCGCTGATCCAGGTCGACTTCTACGACCACCTGGTGGACTACGCGAAGATCTTCCCGCAGATCGAGGCCATCCTCGAAGCCTCGCCGGTTAAAGATGTCGTGAGCCTGCACCTGGTGGGCGAGCCGATTCTGTATGGCTGGGTGGCGCATTACCTCGGTGAAACCGTGGGTATTGCCCTGTTGTCGCTGGTCGCCATGTTGATTCTGCTGTTCGTGTTCACTCGCACTTGGCGCGGTACGTTGTTGCCGCTGATTGCAGGCAGTGTTTCGGCTATCTGGGCGCTGGGGTTAGGTAGCTTGCTGGGCTACAACTTCGATCCGCTGGTGATTGTGGTGGCGTTCATCATCACCGCCCGAGCGTTTTCTCACTCGGTGCAGTTGATAACTCGCTTCGATGACTTGGCGGTGGGTGAGTCCATCGAGCCGAGCAAGGCCGCTGAGCAAACCATGCGTGAGCTGTTCCGTCCGAGCATGCTGGGGCTGTACGCCGACGCTGGGGCGATTCTATGTGTCATTCTCACGCCGATTCCGCTAATGCACAAAGTGGCAATCATTGGTGCAATCTGGGTGATGACCATTGCTGTGTCGGCGGTCCTGCTGACGCCTGCGTTGCTGTCCTACGTGAAACGCCCCGAAGGCTATGTGCATCCGGTTAACCTCGACGGTTTCATGCAGTTCTTCCTCAATGGCGCGAAGTCGTTGGTACTTAGTCGTGCGCGCTACTGGGTCGCACCGATCACCTTGGTGCTGATGTGCGGCTTTATGTTCGAGGCCACCAAGATCAACGTCGGTGATGCCAGTGATGGTTCGCCAATCCTCTGGCAAGACTCGTCTTTTAACCTCGACAGCGAACTGATCAACCGCCTGTATCCCGGCTCCGAGCAAATGTTTGTTGTGCTCGAAGGTAAAGAGCTGGATGCGATGAAAACGCCTGAGGTGCTCGACTGGATGCTGCGCTTCTCGCGCTACATGGAACGCCAGCCAGAAGTCGGCGGCACCGTGTCGCTGGCCGACATCGTTATCGACATTCGCCGCAACCTCTATGAAGGCAATCCTCGCTACGGCGAGCTGGGTGCCAGCCGCATGGAGAACGGTGAGCTGATCAGCTTCTACATGCAGGGCGCTGACCCGGATGACCTGACTCAGTTCTCCGATGTGCTGTTCCGTAATGCTGCGGTAACGCTGTTCTTCCGCGATCACAAGGGTGACACGCTGCGCAAGGCCACCCATTACGCCAACGAGTTCATTCGCGATAACCCGCTGCAAAGCGCGGACGTGAAGCTGGTAGGTGGCGTACTCGGCATCATCGCGGCGGTCAACGAGATCCTGCTCGGTGATCAGATCGAAGCCACGGCGCTGGCGTTACTGGTGGTGATTCTGTGCTGCTTGGTGGTGTACCGCTCTTCAGTCAGTGGGGTATTTTTCATCATCCCGGTGGTGATCTCCAACGTGGTGACCTTTGCCTTTATGGCTTGGCACGACATCGGTATGAGCATCAGCACCTTGCCGGTGGTGGCGCTAGGGATCGGCTTGGGGGTGGATTATGCCTTCTACATCGTCGATTCGATGAAGGAATACCTGGAGAAGTACCCCGCTGCCGAGCCTATTGATGCGGTGCTGCAATCGCTCGATTCCGCCGGACGTGGCGTACTGCTAACGGCCTTCACCCTGGCTGCTGGGGTGCTGCTCTGGTCGTTCTCTTCCCTTCGTTTTCAAGCGGAGATGGGCATGCTGATTGGCCTCTGGCTGATGGTCTCGGCACTGACCTCACTCTTCGTCATGCCTTCGCTTGTGCTGGTGTTCAAGCCGAAATTTATCTTTGAACACCGCCCAACGAAAGATGCCCAGAGTTGTGGGTGTAACCACCAACCTGAACACATCAGGAACTAAAAAAATGAGCGCAAAAAATAATAATAGAAGCGTGTGGTCTGGGAAAACGCCGCTCGCTTGCGCCGTCATGCTGGCGGGTCTAGGCATGCAAGCGAATGCCCAAGCAGATGAGGATTTTTTTTCTGATTGGGAGGCAAGCGGTTATGTTCGCGAGCACTTGTCATGGAACCTGGAAAACCCTTACGTGATGGATACCAATGACCCTAATGGGCTGGTTGGTGCCAAACGCAAGGGCAACTATCGCTACGGCCTGTCGATGGCGCGTACCACTCTTAAACTTAACCTGTTCAAGAATTTTGGAACTTCGCAGTTCAATATCTCTGGGCGCGTAGCTCGCGAGGTTGAAACCAACTATCTGAAAGACTTGCAAGAGTCGATGGATGGTAACGCTGCGTCGGACCTCTTCAGTAATCGCAGCAAATCGTCGGTCAACCTGATGGATGACGTCTACAACACCGAAGAAATTCGCGAGTTGTGGTGGCAGACCGAGGTGACTCCAACCACCACGCTGAAACTGGGCAAGCAGCAAGTGGTCTGGGGTGAGACCGACTTCTTCCAGTCAATGGATGTGGTGCATGGCTACGACATGCGCATTCGTTCGTTCCTGGAGCCGGAAAACGAAGATGTGCGTAAGCCGCTGTGGATGGTCAACGTCATGGAGCGCTTCGACAGTGTCGATGGCACTATGCAAATGTTGTTCATCCCTGGCGCAATGAACCGCGCAAGCGATCGCGGCAACAGCTATGACTTGGATGGCGGTCGTTGGGCAAATAACCCGAACAAAGGTATTACCTTTGAATCGGCGCCCTTCGGCGCAGATGTACCTTATAACTACGACCATAAGTCAGCTGACATGGATGACGCGTCGTACGGTTTGCGCTGGAAAGGCATGCAAGGGGAGTGGGAGTACTCGTTGGGCTGGTTCCATGGTCCGTCGCTTAACCCCGTTATTAACTCCAACCCGAACAACCCCTTGGGTGTCGGTGACTCGGTAACCGGGCGCACGTACGTCGGTCCTTACAAAGGCCAGTACCGCTCGGATCCGAGCTCTACCGTAGGCGAGCTGATCTTCCCGTTTGTTGATGTGTTCGGCGTGACGGCCAATCGTTACGTCTCGTCGTTGGATGCGGTGTTCTCCACCGAGATTTCCTACATTCCGGATTCGACCTACAACATCGGGGTTAAGTCAGGTGAGGAGGGTGGCTGTTCGTTCTTCCCAGGCTTCTGCGGGATTATCGAAAAAGACGTGTTGAAGTCCATGGTCCGCTTGGACAAACAACTTGCCCTGCAGAACTACCTGGGCACCAGTCGCCCATCGTTCTTCTCGGCGCAGTTGTTTAACACCTGGATCACCAACTACGAGCGTGACGATGAGGTGGTCAACAGCGCAGGCTTTAGTGGCCGCACCAAAGAGTTTTCAACCATCGCCACCGCCATCCTGGCAACCAACTACGACAACGATCGTATCAATCCGAGCTTGGCACTCGGTACCGACCTGACCTACGGCGGCAGCTTCGTAGTGCCAAGCGTTGAGTTTGCCTATGGTAACAATTGGCGCGTGCGGGTTGAAGCTGACTTGTTCTTCAACGATGAGCGGCAGAAGCGGGCTCTTACCGGTTTCAACAACACCAACCTGTTTGGTTACTTCGACGGCAACGATCAGCTTGCTATCCGTACGACCTACCAGTTCTGATGCAGGAGATAAAAATAATGACATTCCTCAAAAATCACCTTGTCACATCACTGGCCCTGACCTTGTCGGTCACGCTGGCGGCCCAGGCCGCAGAGTTGAAGCCGGGTACGCGGATCGATGCCAAAAGTCTGTCTCAGCAAATGGGCGATACCTTTGAAGGTCACACCATCAAGGATTTGCTGACAGACCGCATGCAGATCCTGATCAAGGACGAAGGCCTGGCCATCATCCTTAAAGCCTCTACGCCGATCGTGTTAGGCCGTGATTACATGGCCGCAACTAAAGCCAACGAAGGCAAAGCGGTATACAACCATGACACCCGTCAGGTTGAGGGTTGGATTGCAGGTATTCCGTTTCCTAACGTCAGCCAGGACGATCCAGACGCTGCTGAAAAGCTGATGTGGAACCACCACTACGCTCAGCCGACCAAAAACCTGCAGGACTATCCACAGTTTGGCTACCTGTTCCTCAACGATAAAGTCGGTCTGGAGCGTCGTCAGGAGTGGGCGTTTAAGCGTTATTACATGAAGGGCCGTTTGGGCACCGATAAAGCCGTCGAAGGCGATGGCACTATCCTCACCAAAACCCTGTTGTACGCAAACTTTCCCAACGATATCCGTGGTCTGGGACTGTTTACCCTGCGTTACGACTCGCCAAAATTGGAAGACTCTTGGGCTTACGTGAAGTCGGTACGGCGTACTCGTCGTCTGTCTGGCGGCACCTGGATGGACCCGATTGGTGGTACTGACCAGCTCAGTGATGACATCGAAATCTTCAACGCCCACCCAACCTGGTACCCGAACTACAAACTGCTGGGTAAGCGCTGGGTACTCGCTGTGGCTAACACCGAAGGCGAAACCTGGAACCAAAAGGCTACCGGCAATGCTGAGTTTCCGGTTATCGACTTAGACAACGCACCGCACTGGAACCCCAAAGCCAATTGGGAACCTCGTGAAGTCTGGGTGATCGAGGCCACCACGCCACCTGAACACCCGTACAGCAAGAAGGTCATGTACATGGACACCCAGTTCCCGCGCTTCTATCAGGCTGAAGCCTATGACCGCAAAGGCCAGTTCTGGAAGTGGATGAACTACAACCTTAAAAGCATTAAGACCGAAGATGGTGATGTCGGGATCGTTTCAGCGGCGGGCTTCACCATCGACTACCAGCGCCGTCATGGCACGGTGTTTGTTCTAGGAGGGCCACGTCTGAATACCGCCGGTATTACGGCAGATGATGTAAACCTGCGCGAACTCGAAAAAGCCGCGCGCTAGGCTGAATAAACCGGGGTGCTCGCACCCCGGCCCAGATGCACAACAACACTAAGAAAGTGCTTGGAGGCAACATGAGTTTTCGTTTAGGTGCTGATGTGGGCGGTACGTTTACCGACCTGCTCCTGATTAACGACGTGACGGGTGACAGCTATACCGCCAAGGTGCCTTCCACCCCGCACAACCCCTCGATTGCCGTACTCAATGGCATTGAGAAAATCTGTCATACGTCGGGCGTTGATCCGTCCGAAATCCGTTCGGTAATGCACGGCACCACGGTGGCCACCAACGCCATCCTGACCCGTCGCGGCGCCAAGGTTGGCTTGGTCACCACCAAGGGCTACAAGCAGGTGCTGCACATTGCCCGTTCATTTGTGCCAGGCGGCCTGGGCGGCTGGGTGAGTTTCAATAAGGGCGAGTTGCTGGCCCCGCTGGAGATGACGGTTGAAGCCGATGAGCGCATGGATACCAATGGCGCCGTGGTGCGTGAACTGGACCGCGAAGCGATTCGTGGCGAGCTGATCAAGCTTAAAAACGCCGGCATTGAAGCCCTTACCATCAGCTTGATTAACGCCTACGCTAGTGGCGCACACGAACAGGCCATCCACGAGATTGCCCGCGAAGTGATGCCAGAAATCCCCGTGTCACTGTCTTCCGAAGTCGTCCCTGAGATGCAGGAATACGAGCGCACCGAAACCACCGTGGTGAACAGCTATGTGCGCCCACAAGTGGCTAACTATTTGGAACACCTGCAGGGTGAGCTGAGCAAGCGTCTGCATCCGGATGTGCAGTTGTCCATCTTGCGCTCCGACGGTGGCCTGGCCACCAGCCAATCGGCGGCCAGCACGCCGGTTAACCTATTGCTGTCTGGCCCGGCGGGTGGTGTAGCCGGGGCTATTTGGTTCTGCTCGCGTGGTGGCTTCAGCAAGGTACTGACCTTCGACGTAGGCGGTACGTCCACCGACGTGGCCTTGATCGATAACAACCAAGCGCGCATTCGCCGCGAAACCCGTGTGGGTGATGTGGCGGTACGTGCGCCGTCGGTTGACGTGCGCACCATCGGCGCTGGTGGCGGCTCCATGGCCTCGGTGCCGGAGCTGACCAAAGCCCTGCGTGTTGGTCCAGAAAGCGCTGGTGCGGTGCCGGGCCCTGCGGCCTATAACAAAGGCGGCACCGTGGCCACCGTAACCGATGCCAACGTGGTGCTCGGTTACCTGCCGGCCGAACAGAAGCTCGGTGGCGATTTCCAGGTGCGTAAAGACCTGGCAACTATTGCCGTCCAAGCCACAGCTGATGCCATGGGCGTGTCGTTGTTCGAAGCCGCTGAAGGCATCGTGCGCATCGCCAACGAACACATGTTCGGTGCGCTGCGCTTAATTAGCGTGGAGCAGGGTTACGACCCGCGCGACTTCGCCTTGTGCGGTTTTGGTGGTGCCGGTCCGTTGCATGCCAACGCCCTGGGTATCTTGATGAATGCGTGGCCGGTGATCATTCCGCCAGGCCCAGGTGTGTTGTGCGCCTACGGCGATGCCACCACCCGTATTAAAGATGAAGCCTCGCGTTCGCTTGTACGTCGCCTCAGCGACATGAGCGTGGAAGAAGTTGGGCAGATCCTGCAGCAGTTGGGTGACAGTGTGCGTAGCTCGCTGGCCTCGCAGAACATCCCGGCCGAGGTGCAGCAACTGACCTGGCAGGCTGATGTGCGTTATCAGGGCCAAGCCCTGCTGCTGAGCCTGGATATCGATCCAGAGCTGTTGGCCAAAGACGGCATGCGAGCTATCACTGCAGCGTTCGACGCCGAGCATGAGCAGCTGTTCACCTTTGCTCTGAACGAGGCCCATGAGCTGGTCAACCTGCGGGCCATCGCCCGTGCACCGCGCCCGGAAATTACCGAGCGTGCCTTCGAAGGTGCTGGTAGCAGTCTTGGCGAAGCGCAAGTGGGCGAGACCTCAGTGCATTACGCCGGTCAGAACTACCGCGCGGCGCTGTATGCGCGCGGCAAGCTGAGCCCAGGTTTGGTTGTGCCCGGCCCGGCCATTGTTATGGAAATGGACTCCACCACCCTCGTCCTTCCAGGTTACGAAGCGGCAGTAGACCGCGTCGGCAACTTGTTGATCCGCCCGCTGGGCCATCAGGAGTAAGCGTTATGGTTGCGCGAATCAAACAAGAAAATAGCAATCCATTCCAGCGGCTAGACGTCGATGGCATCACCATCGACATCGTAGAAAACGCCCTGGGTAACGCCCGTAATGAAATGGACGCTGTGCTCTTTCGCACCGCCATGAGTCCGGGTATCCGCGAGCAGGGCGATGCCTTCCCGATGATCGCCACCAGCGATGGCAAGATGATCGTTGGCCAGTTCGGCTCGTTCATCAGCGGCTTTCTGCGCAACTACGAGGGTGAGATCGAAGAGGGTGATGTGTTCCTCACCAACGACCCTTACCTGTGCGAAGGCGCCGTCAGCCACCTGCCGGACTGGCTGGTGCTAATGCCGATTTTCAAAGACGGCCGAGTGATTAACTACGCCGCAATGTTCGGTCACATGTCTGATGTGGGTGGCAAGGTGCCGGGCAGTTTGCCGACCAACGCCAGCTCCATTTGGGAAGAGGGCATCCGCATTCCGCCGGTGAAGTTGTATCGCCGTGGCGAAATGAACAGCGACATGCTCGACGTGATTTTGCACAACGTACGCATGCCGCGCTGGAACCGCTCCGACCTCAACGCCATCGTTGCCGCATGCCGCACGGCGAGCAAGCGCTGTATCGAACTGGCCGAACGCTTTGGCGATGATGTGTTCTTCAGCGCCCAGCAAGAAATGCTTGATCGCACTCACCGCGCGATGAAAGAAGTGATTGTCCGCGTGGTGCCTGAGCATCGCCAAGAGTTTGAAGATTACATCTGCGACGACGGCGCCGGTCTTGGCCCTTATACCTTGCGTTGCGCGCTGTGGCGTGAGGGCGACAAGGCCATCTTCGACTTCGAAGGCACCGACCCGCAGGCGCCTTCCTCGGTTAACTTTTACCTCAACGAGGAGATGTTCAAAATCTTCTTTGGCGCGTTGACCATCAGCCTGTTCGACCCGGCAATCTTGCTCAACGACGGTTTCTACGACCTGGTTGAAGTGCGTATTCCGCAGGGCTCGATTCTCAAGCCGAACTTCCCCGCGGCGCTGTCGTGCCGTACCCATTTGCTTGGGCGGATTTTCGACATGATGGGAGGTCTATTGGGCCAGGGCACACCGCAGGCGATGAACGCTGCCGGCTTCTCTGACTCACCGCACTTTATGTACTCAGGCTACGACCAGCAGGGCGAGTGGTTCCAGCTGTTCCAGATTGGCTTCGGTGGCATCCCCGGCCGACCAGCCGGCGATGGCCCGGATGGTCACTCGCTGTGGCCAGGCTTCACTAATGTGCCTAACGAGTTCGTGGAAGCATACTTTCCGCTGCGTATCGAAGCCTACGAAACTCTCACCGACTCCGGTGGCGCGGGTTTACATCGCGGTGGTAACGGCCTGCGTGTGGCTTACCGCCTGCTGGTGGATGGCGAAGTGTCGATCCACGATGACCGCTGGTTGACCTACCCATGGGGCGTTAACGGTGGTGCGCCGGGTGAGCGCAGCCGTAAAGAGCTGATCCGCGCCGATGGCAGCCGGCAAATGCTGCCGGCCAAGTGCGACAACGTTCAAGTTAAAGCCGGCGACCTGGTGCTATTCGACACCTGGGGTGGTGGTGGTTGGGGTGATCCGCTGCTGCGTGATACCGCGCATATCCTTAGCGATATTCGCAAAGGTCTGGTCAGCGAAGACGGTGCGCGCCGTTATGGCGTAGTGATTAACAACGGTGAGTTGGACCAGCACGCAACATTGGCCTTGCGCGAAAAAATGGCCAGCGAGCGCGGTGAAATTCAGCTGTTCGACCGCGGCGGTACGTTGGAAGAGCTCAAGGCCCGTTGTCTGGCTGAAACCGGCTTGCCAGCACCTACTACACCGTCCTGGACCTGAGGAGCTGCTATGTCTCTGGATTCTCGCACCCTGTCCCCGGCCCAGCGCTATGCGCTGGTGCTGGTTGACCTCTCCGTGGGGTTTACCGACCCCCTGAAAAGCCCCCTGGCCAGTGAGTGCATTGGGGTGGTTGAGGCCAATCGTAAGCTTCTAGCGGCGTTTCGCAGCCGCGGTTTGCCGGTAATTTTCACCACTGTAGCCTACGACAAGCCTTCGCAGGCACGGGTTTTTCGCGAAAAAATCCCGGCGCTGAACGTGCTGGTTGCGGGCTCTGAGCTGACTGAAATCGACTCGCGCGTAGCGCCCATGGACGGCGAGCCGGTGTTGGTGAAGTTCTGGGCCAGTGGTTTTTTCGGTACCGATCTGGCGCAGCGTCTGCGTGGCATGGGCGCTGATGGGGTGATGATCACCGGCCTGACCACCAGTGGGTGTGTGCGCGCCACGGTGCTCGATGCCTTGCAAAACGAGTTTCGCGTGATCGTACCGGAGCAGGCGGTGGGTGATCGTGATGCGCAAGCGCATCGTGCCAACCTGCGAGATCTGCAGATTAAATACGCCGATGTGCGTGATCTGGATGATTGCCTTGCGCTGCTGGGTTAGTGCGTTGTTGCTGCTTGCCGTCGCCGGTTGTTCGGCGACGGCACCCAGTAACCACCCGGCGCCAATCACACGGGTAATCAGTGGTGAGCGTTGTGACGTGTTCGTCGAGGCCTGGGTCGGTCATTTTCAGGCCAACGTAGCCAAACTCGACGGTCAGCAAACGGCGTCTCTCAGTCACGAACTCAAGCAAGCCCGTCAGGCGTTGAGCGCTTCCGGGCAGGATGAAGCGTCCTGTCAGTTACCGTTGTGCATCATTCAACCTAAAGAGGGTGGTCGTCTGGATAGCTACTGTGGCTATCGTGTGGCCGACCCTTCCGGCGACGAATTGTACCGCTGGGTGCCCTGGGTACCAGGCAGGCGTTAACAAAATCAAAATCATAAGCTAATTGCCGAGGTAATCACCGTGGGAGCACAAACGCTCTACGACAAGCTCTGGGATATTCACCGGGTTGAGGAGTTGCCCGATGGATCGACATTGCTTTATATCGACCGCCACCTGTTGCATGAAGTGACCTCGCCGCAGGCGTTTTCTAATCTGCGTTTGGCTCAGCGCAAGCCTTGGCGCGTTGACACCAGCCTGGCGACCCCTGATCACAACGTGCCGACCCTCAGCCGTGAGCAAGGCATTAACGGTATTACTGACCATATCGCCCGGCAGCAGATTGCCGTGCTGGAAAGCAACAGCCGCGAGTTCAATATTCCGCTGTTTGCGCTCGACGACATCCGCCAAGGTATCGTTCATGTGGTTGGCCCCGAACAGGGGTTGACCCTGCCAGGTATGACCTTGGTCTGCGGTGACTCGCACACTGCTACCCATGGCGCGTTCGCGGCTCTGGCTCATGGCATTGGCAGCAGCGAAGTCGAGCATGTGCTGGCTACGCAAACGCTGCGTAGCCGCAAGTTGAAGAACTTCCGCATTCGCGTTGAAGGTCGTCTGGTTCTGGGGGTGAGCGCCAAAGACGTCGCCCTTTACATCATCGGGACGATTGGCTCCGCGGGTGGCAGTGGCCATGCGCTCGAGTTTTGTGGCCCCACCATCGATGCGATGTCGATGGAGGCGCGCATGACGCTGTGCAACATGAGCATCGAGGCCGGCGCGCGTGTTGGTTTGATTGGCTATGACAGCGTTACCGAACAGTACGTGCGCGGTCGTCCATTAGCGCCGAATGCAGCGCAATGGGATGCTGCTGTCGACTACTGGCGTACCACTTTACATTCGGATGCTGATGCGCAGTTTGATCAAGAGTTAGTGATTCAGGCTGAAGACATCGCGCCACAAGTGACCTGGGGTACCTCGCCGGAAATGGTCATGCCGATCAATGGCCGGTTACCGACGCTGGGCATGGCCCGTGATGCCTTGCAACGCCAGGACTGGGAACGTGCGCTGGCCTATATGGACCTGCAGCCCGGCCAAGCCTTGGCAGGTTTGCCGCTGGACCGTATCTTTATTGGCTCGTGCACCAATGCCCGTATCGAAGATTTACGCGCTGCTGCGGAAGTGCTGCGTGGCCGGCGTGTGCACGACCGTATTAGTCAGGCGCTAGTGGTGCCAGGTTCCGGATTGGTGCGCATGCAGGCCGAACGAGAAGGGCTTGATCGCATCTTCAAAGATGCCGGTTTTGAATGGCGCTCCCCTGGTTGCTCGATGTGCTTGGGTATGAATGCCGACCGACTTAGCCCGGGCGAGCGCTGCGCCGCGACCTCTAACCGTAACTTTGAAGGGCGACAGGGCAAAGGTGGGCGCACCCATTTGGTATCTCCGGCCATGGCCGCCGCTGCTGCGGTAGCGGGTGAATTAACCGACCTTAGGAGCCTGTGACTATGCAGCCGCTGATTATCCACCGGGGCACAATTATTCCGCTAAATCGTGCCAACATCGACACCGATATCCTGTTGCCTAAGCAGTATTTGAAGAGCCTTGAGTCCACTGGCTTTAGCAATTTCTTGTTTGACGACGAGCGGTACCTTGATCCGGGCGAAATTGACACGCCCATCGCTACACGCCGTGAAAACCCTGCGTTCATTCTCAATCAGCCGGTTTATCGGGAAGGCAGCGTGGTGCTCGCGCAAGCTAACTTCGGTTGTGGCTCCAGTCGTGAACATGCGGTATGGGCGCTGCGCGATTTCGGCGTATGTGTGGTGATCGCTCCGAGCTTCGGGGATATCTTCCGCAATAACTGCTTCAACAACGGCGTATTGCCGCTGCAGATAGAGCAATCTTTAGTGGACGCCTTGTTCGAGCAGGCTGAGGCCCAGCCCGGCTTACAGGCCGAAGTGGATGTGGCGCAGCGGTTGCTTTCGGTAGGTTCAGGGGTATGGTGTTTTGACCTTGATGATGGGCGCTGCCAGCGCCTGCTCAAGGGGCTTGATGAGGTAGGAGAAAGCCTGCAATACGCAGCGAAAATAAACGCGTACGAAGAAAGCCGTCGGCTTACTGAGCCTTGGTTGTTTCGTAGCTGAGCTTTGCTCCCAGCCTGAACATAATAAAAATAAGTGGGGTTAATAAACCGTGGAATTCGCCAACGCGGAGCTCGAACGAGTCCGGATCTGCCTGATCGGCAACTCGAAATTAAGCCAAGTGGTACACAGCCTGATCCCTGAGTTCGAGGCGCTAGCTCACATCACCATTATTGATAACGTTTTCAATGATGCGGTCAAAGCCGCGCGTGATTTGATTGAGCGTCAGCAGGTTGATATTTTTATCAGCGCTGGCGCTAACGCCTTTTACTTACAAGACACTTTGCCGATACCGGTACTGGCCCTCAAGGTGGAGCAGGCTGACCTAATCCAGGCCGTCATCACGGCGCGACGTATTTCATCAAAAATTCTTTTACTGAACTACGAACGACAGGAAGTTAACGTCGAATTAATGAGTCTGTTCGACGGTGTTGAACTGACTCGCCACACCTACAGCACTGCGGAGCACGCCAAAGAAATTTTCCACAGATTGCGCAACGAAGGCTTTGGTGTGGTGATCGGCACCAGCTATGCCTGTGATCTAGCTGATCATGCGGGGTTACAGTCGGTATTGCTGTATTCGCGTGAGTCGTGCCGTAACTTGATACGCAAGGCCATCCGCCATGCGGGTCAACACAAACGTGATATGCAACAGAGCGCCATCAGTCAGTTTCTTTTGGAGCAAAGCCAGCAACCGCAGTTATTGACCAACCGCAGTGGTCGGTTGGTGGCATGGAACACGGCGGCTGCAGCGCTTATTCCCAGCATTGCGCGTCGGCGGCGGTTAGATGGTCTGCTTGATAACAAAATAATCGAAGCTCAGGTGCTGCATGCTGAAGGGTTGCTACTGGGCGAGCGTCTGTGCAGCCTGAACAAACAGCCTTTTGAACTCCAGGGCGAGTTGGTCGGCTTTCTTTACAGCTTTCAGCTCAGCCCGGTGGCGGTGCCTCAGGATGACGGTCGGCGTTTGGTATTCCAGTCCAGCCGCATGGCCGAAGTACAAAATCAGTTGATCGTTTATGGTGCCACGCCTGGTACGGTGCTTGTTCGCGGCGAAACAGGCACTGGTAAGGAACTGGCCGCACGCCAGGTGCATGTTTCCAGCGCGAACGCCCAAGGGCCGTTTGTGGCGATTAACTGCGCTGCTATCCCGGCAGAGCTGTTTGAGTCGGAGCTGTTCGGTTACGCCGACGGTGCCTTTACCAGCGCCAAAAGCGGCGGTAAATCCGGTCTGTTAGAAAGCGCTAACAATGGCACCTTCTTCATGGACGAAATCAATTCCCTGCCGCTTCCCCAGCAAGCAAAACTACTGCGTGTGCTGCAAGAGCGCGAGGTCAGCCCAGTGGGCGCACGCCGCTCGATTCCGTTGAATATTAAGTTTGTCGCGGCCTGTAACGTCGATCTGATGGAAGAAGTGCATGCCGGTCGTTTCCGCGAAGACCTCTACTACCGCATCAGCACCTTTGCCGTGCATATCCCGCCCCTGCGTGAGCGGGTTGAAGATATTCCGTTGTTGGTCAGTTACCTAATGCGCCGAGAAAGCCAGCGCTATGGCCTAGACGTTGAACCCGATGCCTTGATCAAAGGCGTGGGGACTGCATTCCGTCGTTACCACTGGCCTGGCAACGTACGACAGTTGGAAAACGTGGTAGAGCGTTTGATTGTTTCGCAGCGACTCTACGGCAGCTGTGAAGCGCTGCTGGAAGCCCTGCCACGAGTTATTCCAGAGCTTTACGCGCCGCCCAACGAAAGTGAGGGCGTTGGCCATTTGCATCACGTTGAGCAGGAAGAAATCGTCAAGGCGCTGCAATTATTTGGTGGTAACAAAAGTATGGCGGCCGAATACCTGGGTATCAGTCAGACCACGCTTTGGCGCCGTCTTAAACGCTTACGGAACAATGAGGTTCAGTCATGAAAGCCTGGCAAACCACCCCCCCCTTTGGTCTCGATGCACTCCGTTTGATCGAGCTGCCGCGACCGATCCCTGGCCCTCATCAAGTGTTGATAAACATGAAGGCGGTGGCGCTCAATTATCGTGACCTGGAAATGGCCAATGGCACCTACCAAGGTCAAGCGCAGCACGCCTTTATATTGGCTTCTGACGGCGCAGGCGAGGTGGTTGAAGTAGGCGCTGATGTTACTGGCTTTGCACCAGGCGATCGGGTAATCGGCTGCTTTTGGCAAGGTTGGGAGGCTGGCCGTTTGGGCGATAATCTTAGTGCATTGCCGTTGGGTGGGCCGCTCGACGGTATGCTCAGCGAGTACGTGGTGTTGGATGAGCGCGGTGTAGTGGCTTGCCCGGTACATCTGTCGTGGGAAGAGGCTGCCACACTACCCTGCGCAGCACTTACCGCTTGGCAGGCACTGGTGACAGAAGGCCAAGTAAAGGCCGGAGACTGGGTGTTGGTTCAGGGCTCGGGCGGGGTTTCGCTGTTTGCTTTGCAGTTTGCCCTGCTGCACGGCGCGCGTGTGATAGCGACCTCTAGCCAAGACGACAAGTTGCAGCGTTTGGCCGAGTTGGGTGCCACCGGATCGATCAATTACCGGCTCACGCCTAACTGGCACGAGCAGGTGATGGCGATTACCGCCGGCTACGGTGTCGACCATGTACTCGAAGTAGGCGGGCCAGGCAGCTTCGTGCAATCGCTGCAGTCTCTGCATTCAAGTGGGCAGGTCAATGCGATTGGCTACCTAGGCGGTCAACAGGGGGAGATCAACCCGTTGTTGATCTTGCAGCGTAATGCGCGCGTGCGCGGCATTGCAGTTGGCCCGAGGCAATCGTTTGAAGCCATGAACCGAGCCATCAGTGCCAGCACCATGCGTCCGTTGATTGACAGTGTGCATGATTGGCTGGATTTGCCCAAAGCGTTGGCTCATCTGCAATCAGGAAAGCATTTTGGCAAGGTGGCTTTACACATCAGCCCCGCCTGACTTTTATCCCATCCCTCCATTGCTCTCGAACATTAGTGCGTTTTGTATGACAGCTAAAAGCAGTTCAATGTATTTGCGCACACGTAAGTGCACTGCCCAATGTTGGTCCGCTCTGCGCAGCACGCAGCAGGTAGTTGTCAGCGATGTTTGCCGTTAGGAATAGGCGGCTTATCAGTGTTGACGAAACCTAAGTCAGATTCATGGTCTAGCAGGAGAAAGCTATGCAGCCTCGAATTGCAGGAATGCAGCGTGTGTATACCGAACCAGATCCATTTGAACCCTTCGCTATTTCCCAGGCGGTTGCAGTGGGTGGCTGGTTGTTTGTGTCTGGGCAGGCTGCTTTGGATCAAGAGGGGGCCGTAGTCGGGCAGGGCGATTTCCGGCAGCAGGCCGAGTGTGCTTTTGCCAGCCTTGAGCGGGTGCTCAAGGCTGGAGGATCAGGGCTGGAGGATGTCGTTAAGGTCACGCTGTTTCTAACTGACATGCGCCACTTGCCTGAAGTAGTGGAGCTGCGCCGTCGATTTTTTCGGCCGCCTTATCCGGCGGATAGCATTGTTGAGGTTAACGCGTTGGCTTTACCCGACTTGATGTTTGAAATCGAGGCCATTGCAGTAATTGGTGCTGGAGCTGGTAAATCAACTAGCTAAGGCCACCCCATACCACCCACTCGCCTGATGCGAGAAAATAATGAGCCGTATTTATGCCTGAATACAACGCCCCGCTGCGCGACCTGCGCTTCGTCCTCCATGAAGTGTTCGACGCCCCGAGCCTATGGGCTCGCCTGCCGGTACTGGCTGAAACCGTCGACGCCGATACTGCCGATGCCATTCTGGAAGAAGCCGCCAAGGTGACTGGCGGCCTGATCGCACCGCTCAACCGCAGCGGCGATGAAGAAGGCGCGCAATGGATTGCAGGCGATGTACGCACCCCGGCAGGCTTCAAAGAAGCCTATGCCACCTACATTGAAGGCGGCTGGGTCGGCCTGTCTGGCAACCCAACCTACGGCGGCATGGGCATGCCCAAGATGCTCGCCGTGGCATTTGAAGAGATGCTCTACGCCGCCGGCTCCAGCTTCGCTCTGTATTCGGCGCTGAGTTCCGGCGCGTGCCTGGCCATCGACGCGCACGCCAGCGAAGAGCTGAAAAATACCTACCTGCCGCCGATGTACGAAGGCCGCTGGGCCGGCTCAATGTGCCTGACCGAAGCCCATGCCGGCACCGACCTGGGCATCATCCGCACCAAGGCTGAACCGAAAGCCGACGGCAGCTACCAGATCAGCGGCAGCAAGATATTTATCACCGGCGGCGAGCAGGACCTCACCGAAAACATCATCCACCTGGTGCTGGCCAAACTGCCCGACGCCCCGGCGGGCGCACGCGGTATCTCACTGTTTCTGGTACCCAAGGTGCTGGTCAATGCCGACGGCAGCCTGGCCGCGCGCAACGCCTTGAGCTGCGGCTCGATCGAACACAAGATGGGCATCAAGGCCTCGGCCACCTGCGTGATGAACTTCGACGGCGCCACCGGTTACCTGATCGGCGAGCCGAACAAAGGCCTGGCGGCGATGTTCACCATGATGAACTACGAACGCCTGTCTATCGGTATCCAAGGCATTGGCTGCGCCGAAGCCTCCTACCAGGCGGCCCGCGACTACGCCCGCGAGCGCCTGCAAAGCCGCGCCGCCACTGGCCCAGAAGCCCAGGACAAAGCCGCCGACCCGATCATCGTGCACGCTGATGTGCGGCGCATGCTGCTGACCATGAAAGCCCTCACCGAAGGCGGCCGCGCGTTTGCCTGCTATGTCGGCCAGCAGCTCGACCTGAGCAAATTCAGCGACGACAACAGCGAACGCCAAACAGCCGAAACCCTGGTGGCCTTGCTCACGCCAGTGGCCAAGGCGTTCTTTACCGACACGGGATTGGACAGCTGCATCCATGGCCAACAGGTGTTCGGCGGCCACGGTTACATCCGCGAATGGGGCCAGGAGCAACTGGTGCGCGACGTGCGTATCGCACAGATCTACGAAGGCACCAACGGCATTCAGGCCCTCGACCTACTCGGGCGCAAGATCATCGGCAATGGCCGCGTCGCGCTGCGCCAGTTCACCCTGGAGATTCGCCGCTTCACCGAGCAGCCCGACGCGCCGTATGCCGCCGCTCTGCTGGATGCCGTTGAGCGCCTGGAACGCACCAGCAGCTGGCTGCAGGAACGTGCCGCGGGCAACCCACACGAAACCGGCGCAGCGTCGATGGAGTACCTGCACCTGTTCGGCTACACCGCCTACGCCTGGATGTGGGCGCGCATGGCCGCCGTGGCCCAGGCCAAGTGCAGCGAAGACGAAGTGTTTTACAGCGCCAAGCTGGCCACCGCCGAATTCTTCTTCGCCCGCCTGCTGCCGCGCATCCTGACCCTGGAAGCCAGCATTCGCGCAGGCAGCGACGCATTGTACGGCCTGCGCGCCGAGCAATTCTGACGCCAACCCGCCGCAGCCTGGCGGGAACTGCGAACACTGGTTGAGCGTTTGCGCGGCGTCCATTAAGGACGTTGCGTTTTTTATTTGAGTCGAGTCGTCAGTGATGCGGTACCACAAGCGAATCAACTCAAAGGTGCGCACCAGCAGTTTGCATAAAATCGTGCCATTAATCGCATTGCCGGTTGCTCTAGCTTGCCCGCTGTGTGCATTGAACTATGAGACCTCCCAGTTCGTGACTGGAGTGCCCTGGCGGCGGTTGTTCTGAATCACAAGGGATGGCCCGAGTATCTAACAAACTACTTATGGCAAGTCTTAGGTTGTCGAGCTCCGGACAGTGGTATTAATCCAATATACTGGCCGCCAAGATATTAGTGTTCTGGTCGATGCCAACGCTTTCCATATGCTGATCTCTCCGTTGGTTGCGTGAAGCACAGAAGATACCAATCTGGGTGTCCAGCATAACTGGCATTTAAGGCGTTACAATTAATTTATGCGTCGATCCGAGCGCGCAACTGAAACGTTTAACTGAGCTGTGCGATCACCTACACAAGCTGGCAGGCAGTGCTGATATCTTTGGCTCCAGTGAATTGAGGGTATGTTCGAGGTCGAGGACCTGGAAGTCTTCATTTTCCTTGGGTACGGTGAACGGCTGGTGAATACTCGAGTTTTTAAGAAAGGCGAAAAAGGGACTGTCCTGGGCAAGACACCGAGGATGCGCGTGCTTTCGTTTAAGAAGTCGAGGTCGAAGATGCCTTATACGTCCACATGTAGCGATTGCGGTATGGCGCTTAGTACCCGAAACCTCTTTCCAGGCTCGTCTTAGGCAGGTTGACTGTGTAGCCCTAATAAATCGTCAAAACAAACCGTGCGGTTGCGGCCCCGAGATTTAGCTTCGTACACGGCAGTGTCTGCTTCGATGAGCAAGCGTTCCAAGTATCTGTTGGTGCCTTGGTTCTGAAGTGTTAGGGTGCTTAGGCCGATGCTCACAGTAATCAGCTGGTCACTCACTTGAGCTTGCGCAATCTGGTCATGTAGCCTTTGAGCAGTAAGCTCTGCCCCCCGACGATCAGAGTAAGGCAGCCAAACTACAAACTCTTCACCGCCATAACGGACAACCGAGTCTTGTGCCCGCGCGCTCTTTTGGAGCTGAGACGAGACATGGCCTAACACGCGATCCCCCTCTGCATGCCCCAATCGATCATTCACCTGCTTGAAAAAGTCGATATCAATCAACAATAAGCTTCCAACATCTTGGTCGCTTGCCGTTTTTATCCAGCGGTCAACTTGTAGCAAAAGTGCACGGCGATTGCCGAGCCCTGTTAAATGGTCGGTATGACTCAAGTGAGCTAAGTGGTCTGCTTCAGTTTTTACCTCAGCCGTATATGCGGCGAGTTGATCATAAGCACGCACAAGCTCACGGTTGACCTCGGCCAGCTGGGACGCAGTATTCTGAGCCTGTTGGCGAGCTTGAAGTAGTTCGGACTCAAAACGTTGGCGTTCCTTGGCTACGAAGAATAGCCATATCACAACGCGCTTTCCTCTGACCTCGCTCACCCGAGCATTAGCCATAACTGGTATGCGCTGACCGTCTGCACTCAAAAGCTGCATGTAGAGTTCACTGAACTCACTATTTTTAAATAACAACGGCCATGCGTGTGTTTGAAGGAAAATGCAGCTCGCTGGCGGGAAATACCGATCCATTGTGCCGCTCTCGCTTGGCCCCACGAGATTTCTGAAATCGAGATTGGTATGCAGTACGAGGCCACTGCAATCTGTCACCAAAACAGGGCAAGGCAATCGTTCAAGGTAGAACACGACTGTTTCTTCCTGATAGGTATTTGCGCATGCTGTCCGCGACTAAGTCTGGATGGCTCATATGAGCACAGGGTCCGGAGACTTCAAGTATTTCCAAGGTGCTGCCGGTTAAATGCTGATGTAGATAGTCACCCACGGGTAGCGGTGCCAAGGCATCATTTTGGTGCTGTAAGATCAGGCAAGGCGTTGTGCAGTGCTGTAGCTGATCACGTATATCCGAAAAGAACGTGACCTCGGCGAACAGTCGCGCCATGACTGGATCGGTGGAGCAGAAGCTGTTTGAAAGTTTCGTTGCCAGCGGCTGGGTCCGCGTTGTACCGGCCACGACGGGCGCAAAGTACTGAGCCCAGCCAAGATAGTTTTGATCCATAAGCTCAAGCAGGCCTTCTGGATCCGCTCTTTCGAAGCCACCCATATAGTCTGGAGGAGCATTGAGAAAGCAGGGTGAGGGCCCGACCAGAATCATTTGGGAAAAGAGTTCTGGACGCTTTATGGACGCAAGGATTCCGATACTGCAACTGACCGAATGCCCAACAAAGATGATCTCACGCTTGAGAGACAGCGCTTCGCAAACATCAATTACATCTTGTACGTAACCTTGTAGCGAGTTGTAGCGGCACGGATCGAATGCATGAGCATCAGACTGACCGCTGCCAACGTAGTCGAATAGAACTTGTCGATGGCTTGCAGTAAATTCGGGGGTTAGGTGCCCCCACATTTCCTGATTGCAGCCAAACCCATGTGCATAAAGCAGGACAGGCGCCGCTTGATTCTCATGTGGTTTTTGCTGGACATGGTTACGCTGAATGGCGTCCATTTGGGTGAAGCCTCTTCCCTTAAATGCCACAGATGACGCCGTCTTAACGCACGCCAGGCTGAATTTTGGCGTCATTTTAACGTATTGCTTGGCATTTGAAGTCAGATTGCTATCACTGATAGAAAATGAATCCGCAGAGATTTTCCTGCGACTAAATATAGCCCGTTTTCTTAGCTACTTCTGCTTAATTATTATCTAGCGGCCGTAGCCTCGAAGGCCTCTGCTGCAACCGGTTTGCCAAAAAAATACCCTTGAAAGTGCTTGCAGCCACTATCACTTAGGGCGTCACGCTGAGCCTGGCTCTCTACTCCCTCGGCAATCACTTCAAGATCTAGGCTGAGCGCCATGGCTAGGATGGCGTGAACAATGGCTAGACTGCTTGTGTTTTGGGGTAAGTCACGCACAAATGACTGGTCGATCTTCAACTGATCAAGTGGTAGCTGTTGTAGGTAAGCCATTGACGAGTATCCGGTACCGAAATCGTCGATTGAAAAACGAATACCCATCTTGCGAAGTGACTGCATGCGTATCACTGCCTTGTTCTTGTCAGTGAGCAATAGGGATTCGGTTATTTCGAGCTTGAGAAGCTGCGGATTGGCTTGGGTTTCATCCAGTAGATGCCTGATCAGATCGATAAAGTCATCCCTGTAGAGCAGTCGGGCGCTGATGTTAACTGACAGGCTCAAAGCAGCGCTCTGCGGTTGCTCTGCCCAGCGGACAAGTAGTTCACAGCCCTGGCGCAGGGTTGCAAGATCCATCAGCTCAATAAGATCACTGCGTTCGACAACCTCTATGAATACGCCAGGCCCCAGCAAGCCACGCTGGGGATGCTGCCAGCGCACCAGGGCGTCAGCACCTTCTAGTTGCCCATGCATACCAGCCTGTGGCTGTAGATAAATGACAAACTCGCCAGAGGCCAAGCCACGGCGAATATCCTCTTCTAGATGCAGGCGTAAACTCACCACTGCCTGCATCTGTGGATCGTAGAAACTCAGAGCGTTCTTACCCAATGCCTTTGAGTTGTACATGGATAAATCCGCATGCTGCATAAGCTCATCTACCGTGTGATGAGCGTCATTGAACATCACAACGCCCAAGCTCGCACTGTTATGGAAATAATGCTCGCTGACCAAGTAGGGCTGACGCAACGCCTGCAACAAGTTGATGGCAATATGCTCAACCTGAGTGCCTGCTTCCTCAGCATCAGACTCCAGCTCGGAATGGTATGGACATGAGCATCTCCTGTGGAAGTGCTCATACCTTAGGACTCCGTTTCCAGTGCCAGAAGCGGGCGCGGCACATTCACTCTTACTCTGCTGGACTAGTTCCAGTCGGTTCAAAGCGGACATGAGGAGTTCGAGTGCGTGGAACTGAAATTAGGCGATCAGTGGTAAGGCCTGTCCACCGCTGGGCGAACGTTTTGCTGAGCCAAACCTTTACGTAAACCTGGCGTTCCTCAACAGTCAAATGGGGCTGTTCCCCTGGAGCGACGCTGTAGGTGCGTACGCATAGTCTGTTGTCTCTGGATACAGTCGCAACCCGGAGCTTCATTTTGGGTTGAAAGGCAGAGATCTTGTAGGCGAATGCCTGGTCGCCATGAACGTCATCGAGCAGCAATGACTGGATCTGGTTTGCAGCGTCTTTCGTCGCTTGGGTTTTTCGAAGGGCTGAGCGAACAGTCGACAGCGACCGCGCGAGGAGAACTGTGGAGAAGGCGATCGCCGCCCAAATCGAGGAACTTTGAAAATCTGGATGAAGGTTGACGGCTGTCGCGGTTGCAGTGCCGAGCATTAGCGCAAGGTGGAGGCGAGCTCGACGCCTGGCGTTCCGGGATTCAAATCTCCAGTCCAGACCTGAAACGATGTCCAACCCTTTGGCCAGCTCGATGCTTGTGAGTATGTCGGTCTTGCTCATTTATACGCTGGGTAGCTAAGCCCCCAGCCAATCCTTTTGGCCATGTTCTGATTAGATATAGCGAAAAGGTTGGCCTGGCGCTACCGCAAATTGAAGCTCGGTATCCCCTGGGTGCCCGGAAGGGGCATCAGGGGTAATGGATAGCCGCGAGGGATATGGGCGTGTGCCGCTCGTCAGGCGATACCTTCGATTAAAGCCGGCCACGTTTAGTGGGCAACCTGAAGCATCTCCAGTGCTTCGCGATTTGGGTGCCAGCCGGCGAGCTTGCAGGCTTGATCGAAAATGGCGATGTCTCCGGATTGCCGGAACCCGGCAGTGATGGTGCGGATCTGCTGGGCACGTTCTTCCATACCGCTGACGGTCTTGGCGATTGAGTTGCCGGAGATTTCAGAAACCGGCGAGTTGCGCAGCGTATCTGCAGACTCAACCATGTGAATAGCCAGTTCATCCATGCACGCCGCGATGGCGGCCAGGTTGGAGTGGACGGCTTTGGAGCTGATGTTTGGTGCCTGAATCATGGTCATTCCCTTCTGATCGTTGTTTCGAATGGTTAGTTGGTGGCAGCACGGGATGTGTTTGTGCAGTTCTGTGCCGTGTGTCTCGCCGCTTTAAGTTGGTCGGCGCAGCGAATGACCTCTTCGACCTGGGCGAGCTTGAGCGCGATGAGCCCTGTCCCGCGCAAGATATTGAGTCCGGACGCCAGGGACATTGCCTCGCCATAACTCAGCGTGCTGGTGACCGGTGTGAAGTCGCCATTGCCACTGAACTCAACAGCGACATCAAACGGGTCACGGTCCAGAACGGAGACGTCGAGGCGAGATGCTTGGGCCATTGCACTCTGTTCTTCGGAGATGAAGTCCAGTGGGGTCGCGCTATCGAGTCCACTAGCGGCGCTCGGGTAGACCGGGACACCGCTGTGCCAGTCGTTGAATCGCATTTGCATCATGTAGGTGGGCCACTCTCTGGCTGTCAGCTGCTTTGGCATTTTGGGGTGCTCGGCCTTGAAACGCTCAAACAAGGCCTTGTCCACCATCGAGCACATCAGATTGACCGCCCGGTTACAGACCAAGTGGTCTTGCATGTCATGCGTATGATCCAGCGTGGTACCGACATAGGCTTTCTCCAGCGCGGCCACAGGCAACAGCTGGCGAAGCAGTTCCATTGCATATTCGAGATAGAGAGGGTGGCGCGCCGGCTTGAATGCATCCCCCTGTATCTCTGCGGCGATGAAAGGCGCGCGAATGTCGCCGAGGTTGTTAACGATCTGCTCTGCGGTGAGTTTGTTGTGTTGCTGTTTCATAGACCTGCTCCTGGCTTAGTTCGGTTGCAACCAAGATTCAGGGAGCTTGGGCCGTGCCGGAAGCTGTTTAGTCAAATTTCCGGGGTTCGGTGATTCACACGCGCAATGGGCCATACCGGGTCTGCAGATGCCTCCATCACAGGGCCCGCATTGAAACCCGTGCACGGGACTCGGCACCTGCCAAGGGGTGCTGAATACCGATGTAAAGGGGGCGGCAATTGCTAAAGAGGCCAACCCAGTCTGCGCCAGGTTGAAAGTTATCGAATTCGGCTTCTGGCACGCTTTGACCGCCATGAAAATGTAGTCACATTCGAAACAACACTGGGTAAGAGGCTTAAGAATATGACATTCAACGTTGATGTGTTCCGTCGCGAGTTTCGCGACCTGCTGGAGCGCCATAACGTTTCGGTAGGGGTAAATCTAGAGGGGGATACTCATGGACTTGATCAGACGTTTGTCGTCATTGAATCCAACGGGAACGGCAAAGAGCACGAGTTGGGGCCTGGGCGCTACGTGGATCAACATGACCTGAAGTAACCGGCTATAGAAACACGCGAGCCCCCGACACCAATCGGGGGCTTTTGCATTACCTCATCCGGATGGCTCCGGTAGCGCCTGACAAAAAATACTGGAACTCCTGGTGGTGGCACGCGCCAGGTGGGTTGAAAATTTTAATCAGATTCCAGACATCTACGGGGGCGATGACCCCACCACTGAATTGATTGAAGGTAGACATCATGCCAACTTGCACACTAATGACACTCTCGTCCGGGGTAACAGTTCCACTGATGCAGTACAACTCTGTGCTGCGCGCCGAAGGGTTCCACATCAGCTTTAACGACCATGACACTGCCCCGTCCCTGTATGGGGATGTAACAACCGCTTTGGTCTTTGGCCAAATGCAGGCCTTCTACATCCTCAATGGCGACCATCGGCCTGGCTACGCTAGTTTGCTAGACCAAGGATTTGACGCTTGTCTCGAGTATTTCAAAGCGAACATCGCCTCCATCAACAAACGCAGCGATCGCCCCTGACCGGTGAGGTGACCCTATGAGCCAGAACGCAACTGAAAAGAACCAGCTCGACAATATAAAAGTCGAGTTGCACCGCATTACGGCCCAGCGCGATCTACTCACGCTGGCGCTGGAGTCACTGCTGGAGCACGAAGGAACCGTGGACTCTACAGGCATTGGCGATTTTCCATCAGAGGCGCTGCGTATTGCTCGCAATCAGGCCATCGCCGCCGTCGCAGAAGTGAAAGCAAGCATTTCGAAGTAAAGCGCGAGGCCGGTCCTAACGTCATTGCCTTCTAACCAATGAACTCCGGGTGATGTCCGGCCAGCGCCCTGTCGTAGATGCTGTATCACTCCAAATCGTCTGATCAGCGAATGCCGGCCGGCACGGGAGTTGTTTCTCGGACTGTGCTCTGATCCTCGTCGGTAATGGCTCTGGTTTCGCGGATCAGCAATCAAAAATGAAGACGCTGTTTGAGGTCGTTGTATTGGTCTGTGGTCAGCTTGTAGTTGGCGACGGCTTCGTTCACCAGCGTTCTTGCCGCGGCCAGGTGCCGGGGTGACCCTGACGTGACGAACCGCTCCACAAGCTGCTCAAGCTCCCCGCGCGTTCTGAACGTGAGCCCGTTCGATTCCCATGGGAACGCCCGGCTGGAACTGTTTTCGCCCGTAGCGCGCTCCTGGACCGTCACTCGAATGCTTCCTTGGCGTCGGCTAGGACGACCGCGGCGCGGATGGCTTCTTGTGCCGGCCGACGTTCGGCCCGCATCTCTTCGCAACTGTCCCGTAGGGGCATGTATCTGGCAGTCATTGCGGTTCCCTTTGATTCCCGAAAGTTGAGTTTTTACGCTGGCCAATCAGGTTACCCGCGCTGGCCAGTTTTGTTCTGAGTATCCTAACGGCACCGGTCTGGTTCACCCACCCAAAGTCGCCGTTAGAAATTCAGGGCGCTGCGCATTGGGCAGAGGATCGAGATCGCAGGGCGGGTGCCGGGGAGCACGTTGATTCGACCATCCCGATCCTCGAATAGCCCATGTTCGGTCAGCGGAAGTAGGGCGCGTTGGGACGCCCTAAGTTTAGCGCTGCCCTACCAGTCGTAGGATGGTAGGCCTTCAGCGACGTCGGCGTCCTGATCCAGACGCACCCAGTCGGTACGCATGCTCCGCACACCGTTCGTGCTGCGCAGATTCTGTGCACGCAGCCAATTGCGGATGTCGATCAGGCACTGAGGAATGGTGACGGTTTCAGACGAGCGCGCCTCCAGCTCGTCCAGGTGCAAGAAGAAACCGTGCTCCCACGATGCGCCCGGGCACCATGGGTTGTTGTTCCCTTCGTTAGTCAGACGTTCGGCGACTTCCTGTGTAACGTGGGCAGTGCTGATCACGGGTAAGCAAATGATTTCCACGGGGTCTTCCTAGATGATTGCTGGTCAGTGGAGGAATATTCCACGGGCAAATCATCCCTCGACCTTGCGCGTGCCAGCAGCCCTCGAGGGGCGGCTTGTCGGTGCTTCCTTTTTCCGCCTTCTAGAGCCGGGACATCAGTCCCAATGTCCGGTATTCAATTCGTGTCGGGGCGGTACGGCATGGAGGAGCGCCCCACGAGGAGAGCGTCCTTGCCCGTTTCAGGCTAATGAGCGCAGGTTGAATCGTGGAATCTCGCAGGAACTAACGATCTTAAGAGCTACGGCGAGGGCCCCATAGACATGCGGGCCTGTAACGAGAAAGCCCGCACAAGGCGGGCTTTCATCAGAAGCGCAGAGGTCGTCTGTGCGCCCCCCAGGCTGTACTGGCGCGTTATAGCGCTTTGACGGTCAGGACCTGATCTTTGTTGATCCGTGTTTCTTTGCCGTCCAATTGCTCGAACTCATAGAACCCTGATTTTTCGTCGTACTGCGGAGAGTCGACCGCCTGGATCTCGCGTCCGTCGTTCAGGGTGATCACCGAAGGCGAGGAGCAACCGGCGAGGGTGGCAAGGCCGGCTGCCAGGATAAGTGCAGTTAGAGTTCGCTGATTCATCTTGAGTCTCAGATAGGGTGGCGTCTGTTGTTGGAGCAATGGCATTTTCTAGATCATCGCTGCCGTCTGATGGAGCCTGTAACAGGCTCGATTTACCGGAAGGCGAATGGTCTAAAAGACGGTTACATGACTGGAGTCGCGATCGGCGCTTGGGCTGCCGCAGCTCGCGCTGCATGTTTGACCTCGGCCTCTTTGTACAGCCGGTTCAGCTCGGCTTTCCCCTTGTCGAGGAGGGCCAGGTGCAGCGGCTCTACTTTCCGCACCACGTACTGGTGCAAACCGACTAGGACGGCAAATAGAACGCCGATGGTTGTCACGTAAGCCGGGGGTGTTGCATTCATTTTCCACAGTACGCTGAAAGCAATAGGCATTAGGAGGAGGTAGATAATACCGCCGCCGTACGTCATCAGTGCTTCAACGCGGTGGCTACCTGGAACTACGGCTTTGGTCCAGATGCCGGCATTGCCCGCCATTTTTAAGTGCCCCGACCAAACGAGCGGGGACACAAGAGCGAACACTGGGAAAACAACCCACCCGAGTAGGATCAATCCGATCGCGATCACAGCGGACAAGATAATACTTTTTGTCAATGGCGTGACCAGATAAGTGTTGTTGGTCGAGAAGTTGATATCGAGGAAACTTCGGCCCTTATAGCTCATTGTCCCAACAATGTGTCCCGGCCGTGCTTTCAAGGTGCCGCTGCCTGAATAGTTGACATCAACATCGTTGGTCAGATCGTGGACCCAGGTGTTGTGAGTCACTACCACTTCGTGGGAGGTCTGGGTATCAAGTTGCCCGAAAGCATTCCGGGTTAGGCGGGTGTCGGAGAAGACGGCGCTGGAGGTTTGTGTGTCCAGAACGCGGCCAACCAGGAGATACATATCCGACATATCGTCACGACCAAACAGACCTGATTTCGGCCTGAGTTGACCCTTACTTTTGAAATACAGATACGAACCGCCACCCATCACAGCGGCGGCGACTGCAAGCGTCAGTGTGTAGCCAAGCACCGCGTTTAGGAGATTTTCAACCAGACTTCCATACGGCTCATAGTTCCACGCAAGCACCAGAAGCGCGCCAGTCCCCGCAAAGCCGAGGGGGGACCGACGCTTATACGCCTGGTAGGCTGCCACAGCGCACAAGATAAAGATGATAAAGCTCACTTGAAATCCTCAATGGAGTTTGGTTTTCGACAAGGTCAACCCTGACCTCGCGCCTAAGATAACGATCAAACGAGAATTCGGCCAACCAAAATGACAGCTTCGAAGGCTGACTAGCTGGTTCTGGGTTGGTTGTTATACTGGTTGCAATCAATTTCTGGTTGTTGCCCGTCATTTCCAAGCTAAGGAAGCCAATGCCAATCGTCCTCTTTCACGATTCGTCCCCATCCGGCGATATCACTGGTCAGGTCCTGCAATTGGTTGTGAGTTACCTCACCGACTTGAGCATGCTTGCGGTGCCCGCTAGCAATCCGCTGTATCGAGTTTATGAATGGGCCTTGCCGTGCGAGGTTGATTTGTACATCCAGCGTATTGGCCGGCAACCTGATGCCCCCGTTGAGTTGATCGTGGCGTTCGCCGAGGACAATCCTGCTGAGGTAGTTGGATTTTTGCTGTACCTGCCCGTTAAATCCCACCCAGAAGCCTGTGGCATTAACTACATGGCGGTGAAGAAGTCGCACCGACGCCGTGGTATTGGGCGGGAAATGATGGAGAGGGCGATCGCGCGGTATCCCCACGTGGAGCTGACCTGCTCCGTCGCGAAAGTGCCGTACTACGAGAAGATGGGCTTTCAAGTGCTGGACAGTCATCACTGCCAAATAGTGATGAATACTCGGTGTGAGAGTACGCCAGGCATGATGGGAATTTGCGACGTCGAAGCCATCTACCGTTCTCCGCAAGTGCAGCAAATCCAATCGCAGCTACTCCAGCGGTGGGGGCTGAAGGAGATTCAGAATGCCCAGAAGCAGCTCGAGCGGCACGCGGAGCAAATGACCCAGAAGGCAATGGCGTTTGCCCAGGGACGGTTGGCAAAATGAATCGCCTTCGGGCCGCAACCCAACATGCCGCTTCGTTCAACAGACCCATCTGCTATGTCGCAGCAGTCGAGCAAGTGCGGCCGCTTGTTCTGCCGTAGACAGCGTTCGGAGGTCCGCAACTGTCTACGGTGTAACGCTTGCGCGGGTTTTATTTCCCGTCCCAAATCCAGTCCGCAACGCTTGGTTGCTCGGGTCTGAAATTATGGTCTATGTTCGCCGCGACCTTATCAGGGGCCATCATGGGGGAGAACTCCGGGCTAGCCAGCCAGTTCCTGAGCCATGTACCGAACTGATCGAACTCATGCTCGCCTATCCCATCCCAGTCTTCGGGACGGAAGAGATTGCAGTCCGTGGAAAGCGGGTCAAGGTCAGGCGACTCGAATAGGTACAACTCACCGTTGAGTTCGCCCATGACAAGAGACGTGTCGCTGTCGAGCTTTGCAACGGTGCCTGGAGGCTTGATGCGCATAATTTCCGCTGCCTTGTACCAGTCCACTACTAGGGCCTGAAAGCAGGCTTCCTCCGCTTTGTCATAGCTCGAGTAGGAGAGAGGTGGCTGATGGTGCTCTAGGGTTACTGGCATATTTTTTCCTTCGGTTTTCAGGGTCCGCTTCGGGGCGAGCAAACCATTGATTGCGTCGGTATAGGATCAACGCAGGATCCCCGTGCCAGAACCCCCATTCTTCGGGCGGTGCCTAAGGCGGACGACCGCTAAAAACAAACAATAAGGATGGCAGGCGGCTCGCCCCACCTAGCCTGGAATTCGACCCACGCTCAGAACCAGGTCTGCGAACAAAGACCTAGACCCGCGCTGAGGAACGGAAATGGCTTCAACCCGCAAGAAAACGAAGAAGGACCAATTCGTCGACGACATGATCCGGCTCCGCGGGATTGAGTTCGCACAGGTGGGGATGAACGTGGAGGTCGACGGGGAGATGGGCACCATTGTTAGGGTGAACGCCGGCGCCAACCTAGACGTTAGATTCGCAAATCAATCGCATAAGTACCGGGCCAAGGCCCGTAATTACATCCGACGTGGAAGATCATGTATTTCAACCCGGAAGGGAACGTGATCGCCCAGTACGGAGAAGTTGAATGTGTGTTTCGCCCAGAAGCCGCTTCGGCATAGGAGGGGGTATTGAGAGCTGGCCGACGGGCCAGCTCTACTGCGTATCAGGGTTGAGTAGTCAGGATCAAAATCGGGTTCTTCCCCTTGAATGCTACGCCCATGTTGACCGTCGTGAGGTGCGGACCTACAAAGTCTTGAGCATCCCCTCCGTAGGTTTTACGGTGCCCAGGGGCGTCGTTGTTACTAGCGATGTGTTTGGAGATCGCTAGCTTAAATTTTCTCGGATTCTCCCTAAGCCATTTCAGAACTGCCTTTGTTTCTTTGGGTGGGGCGCGAACTTCATCCACAGCGCTGCGGCTGGGAGGAATTGCTGCTTTGACCTCCGGATTTGCTAACAAATATCTCATTGGAACTGTGCAAACGAGTTCATCGTCGATCAACAGAATCGCTACTAGATTCGTTCCGGGCGGTGCCTTCTCTCCCAACTCTCCCTGAGCCCAAAGTTCGACCTCAACCTTAGGAAGGCCTGGAATGATTCTGCCAAGGGTTATGTGCTGGGCAATCCTGGTTATCTGAGTTTTGGCGAGTCTTGCCCAGCCAAACTCCCGCTCATTCAGGATGCATAAGTATCTCTTCCTCGGATAGAGCTGCTCGATCGAACCGTCCTTGCGGGGCCAGTGCAGGAGGTCCTGGGCGGTGAATCGCAGGAAGGGGGTTCTATCGTCGTAGCAAGAAATCACGCCTTGGTGAACTGCGGTAGACGCGCTGGCTTTCCTGACCTTCTTCCGGATTTCTATCCAGTTCGATTCGTCCGCTCGCTGCCGCTCAGTCTGTCCAGCTTCGACCTCAGGCTCGCCAAGCAATGCATCTTCAGCGTCAGCTGCGTCTTGCTCTTTCTGGGCTTGGCCATTGAACTCTTCATAGGCCTCCCGTACGGCCTCGATACGCTTTTCCATCTGTTTGATGCGTTCACCGGTGATGAGTCTTGGCTTACCTTTAGCGATCCAAGATTCAACCTTGCTCCGCACCATGTCGCAGGTGATCTCGCGGCTAGTGCCGTCGAAGCAAACGTTCAATTCCAGATTTCCCCCGGCCCCGCGGTCGGTTAGATTCTGGCTGCCCAGAGTTACGAAGCTGTCTTCATCCATTACCACCTTCGCATGCAGCGTTTTCAGCTCGTAGACCTGGTGCTTAGCCTTCACCAGCGAGGTGAGGAATTTGATATCAGACGCACCTGATACGAAGTCCCGGACCTGGAATAGGGTATAGATCCTCGCGTCTTTGTCTTTCAGCAAAGGGAGCGTGTCGTTTGGGGTGATGTAGGGCGATAACACGGTGATCTGAGTCGTCGCACCCTCAAATTGGGATTGCCACGTCTTGGTGAGATTTTGTCTGATGCGGATCATGCGCCGTCCTTGGACTGCTGGTGGATTAGGGAACCGTCTGGCTCTCCGGTACCAGCCAGTATATCGACAGGGTTCAAGTTAGGCGGGCGGTAAGGTCATTAAACTGATGCTGGTGGCACGCGAACCTCCCAATGAAAATCCGGTGGCACTGAAACAGCCCCTAAACCAGATACTAGGCGTCAGATCCCTAGGCAAGCTGGGGGGTGGGACTGTGCTGAACAACGTGACCATATGGCGGTCATGCCCGACAATTTTAGAAGTGAGGCGGTATGAAGAAGGCAGATATTGGTGTGGGGCGCTTTTACACCGATGGCAAGAACGGCTTGCGCCAGGTGATCGCGGAGGGGGCTCAGTACAAACTCTATGACGCCGTCGCGGACTGTGACTGCCTGCGTTACAGATCTATCACGAGCAGCGGCGGGGTGGCCCCGGGCAATGAATCCAATAGCACCCGGGTGGCTTTCGCAGCCTGGGCGAAGAGCGAAGTTGCCGCAGATCAAACATCTCGCTGGCTGCTCACCCAACAGGCACGCTCCATTGAAAGAAAACTGACAGCGAGCCAGCGCGGATTCCTCAGCCTTTTTGACGATGACTTGAGCACGACCTCATCGGTTTCGTGCGAGCGGCAGGAATTCCGCCTGGCGAAGGTGTGCCGGGACAAGGGCCTTATCGCTGCCTTGCCTGAGGGGCTGTCGAGTGGAGTCGATAATTTCGATGTTGAGTTCAGCGAACTCGGCATCGCTGTCATCCAGCAGGTTCACGCGATCCGAGTAAAGTAATTGGCGCTACACGGTCCGCTTGCTCAAGAAGGTCCGAGTTTTTCTGAGAAATGAAAGGGTTTCAATCCCGAGAATTGGAGGTGAGATGTGACTTTGCTCAAAGCCGCCGGCGCCGTTAAGGCCGCTGCTGATACGCAGACGTGTCTGAACGACGAACTGCGTGCAAGCATGCGCACTGTGGCGCGCGCTGCGCATACGTTGGCGACAGACGAGGCCTATCGCGCTGAGACAGCCGGGCTAAAGGATCTGATCCACCATATGTGGATTCATTCCGGTTACGCAGACTGTGGCTCCGCCAAAATGAGCACAGAACAGCGTCTGCTTTACCGCGCCGTGGTCGAAGAGATGTGTGCTGAGTAGGCCTTGTGACGTGAGTAAGTGGGCTCTGTTCAGTCGGACGGCCCCCGGTAATCATGGCTCCGCTAGAAGTCTCTGATATTCGAGAATTAAAACTGTCGCGGTAAAGCGTCGTGTTCCGAAAAGCTTCGATACAGCGGACATTTGAAGTGCAAGGGGCAGCATTATTCACCAAACCGCGCAGCGAATAATTGCCCACTTATGGGTAATTTGGCCATTCAGGGTCTTCTACAAGAATACAGTCAACAAGTTTAGGGATCAGTCCGGAGAGTGAAGCCGACATCGGGAGTTCGACCAACTCCATTAACGCGATCATCGCTTCTTTCTGTATCTCGCAGACGCCAATATATGCACTGATCTTTTCTAGCCATTCATTTGAAACGCGAATGGTGGCTCGTTGTAAACAGTAGAGAGTGGTGACGCTGTTGTCCTGCGCCGTTATGAGGAAACGATATTGTTTAGAAGTCACCTCCCGCGAGGTCAATTCCGAGAAAGCAACTAGATCGCTGCCATCGTCTGTTACGATGTTAAGCGCGGCTACGAACTGCTCTATAGTAGTCGGGAACAATACATTTCCTTTCTTCATTGACTGGTGAATCGCACGGGCCATGTCGCCACTGATGTGGTCATCACCTTCAAGAAAATCCCGCAAGCCAAATTCAGGCAGTCGATCTTCAAAGGCCTCTGTTCGACCAAAAGGTAGGCACTTCAAAGCCTCGCGTAGGTTGTAGAGTGAGCCGAGGTATCGCTCTTCGTACCTTCGCTGCTCTGAACGCTCTGTGATGATTCTCTCGTACTCCCTGTCCTCCTCGGATATAGTAAATTCCTGACCGTAGGCAAGCAGATTAGTTGCTTGTTGGATCTCGCACCAACTGTGCCCATCCGTAAGTCCTTTTATTGAAGTAAAGACGGCTCCTACGTAGGGTTCTAGATCCACTAATAAACGCTTCCTGTTCGATTCACTAATGGCGAACCCCGGTTGGGCGGCGTCCTTCTTAATTCTCATTTCCTGAGTTATTCTCTCGCGCCGATTTATGACTTCAATAATTTCCTCGCCAGAAAAACTATCATCAACAGATCCTTCTGTTACTTCAAAACAATAAGTAGCAGCGTTCTCCTCGAACGCTGATGGAAGCGCGCGCGATAGGGCAACTATTTTCGTTTTCGGCGACAGAGTGCGCACTCTCCTGCGTAATTGTTTGCCCTGCGATGCGTATAGACCCGGCTGAACCCACAGAAGGTTTGGCGCCCCACCGAGACCGCCTATTCCCCAAGCCGTGGCGAGGAAGTTGTCTATCCGTGCCTTGGCGGGCAGTTTGTACTGATACAGCTCAAAATCAGTCGTACGCCTGAGCAACCCTAGAACGAGAAGCGGGAGCAGGCCACGGCTCTGAGACTCATCCAGTGAGAGCCCGCCCCAGAAAACGTTGATTCTTCCGGCGTTATCCAGGAAAGTCGTCGCGGACTGGGTAATGATCAAGTCGTCTTCAATCATCCCTCAACCCTCATGAGTGCATTAGTACTCATCGAATATAGTGCATGCGGGTGGATTAAGAACGCTGCAAAGACAGATGGTGGCCCATGCTGGTCGAGATGCGTTCTTGGCAAACGCGTGTCCAACGCTGTTACCCAGCCCCTCGCGGTTGAAGTACTCACTTCCGGCTTGGCAGCCAGCGCCACAGGTTCTATTCCGTTGCGTCAGTTTTAATTCTCTAAACCACAGTGGAAAAGGACAAAAAAACCTTTGACGGTTCCATTAAACGGAACTAGTATTGCGCTATCGAAGCCAATAGTAGCGGGCAGAAGCCATCATGATTAATAACAACGACCGAATCAAAGACTCGGAAGACGTAGGTGTTTTGTTTCATGCCTTGATTCGTTTTGTGGAAGCTAACGAGGAGCGTTTGGATATGTCCGTCGCGGCTATTGGCTACGGCAATCTGTTGGAACTGGCCGATACCGCCGCAGAGGTTATTGCCCTGCGTCATGTCGAAGAAGGCGATGCGTGGGATAACGTCCGCTGGTTCGAGCGTTTGGAACGCCTTGATGATGATAGCCTTGCTGCTGCGCTTTTGGAGCCGGATGTTGATGTCGAAACCGTCGTACAGGTTTGGCTAGATTCGCTGCATTGATACGGCGGCGGATCAGTTCGCTGACAGTGTCAAAAAATCGTCTTAGTCATGCCTTGGCCCTCGGTAGGCAAACGGATAACCCACGCTTACCAGAGGCAGCCTGCTGCGAACACCATCACTGAAAAAGACGTCATTTAGCTTCCCAGAAGCAAGGACTACGAGCATGGCTCAAGCGGGCAGACTCACCGGAAATGCGGACGCTCAACGAGTTGAAATCGCCGAGTTGCTGGCGGGCATACACCCGAAGAACTCAACCGCGTTTTCAGCAAACCTGCACAGATGGCTGAAGTCCCACGGCCGTTCTGGCGATATCGTCTACCAACTCAGGGACGGAACCAAGCTTGCTCGGGTATATGGGGCGGGTGCACTCTTCATTGGTCAACCCTACAGCGATTATGAGGGCGACACGGATTTTTCTGGGGCTCTCCTCATGCAGGTGTTGTGCATGGGCCCTCGCGTCATCAGAGCTTGCTTCGCGGGGGATGCGCCGGCCCTGATTGAGGTCGATGGTTTCTGGGACAGCTACGGTCGTATTGGGCGCTGCGCTATTGATCCCCTTCACAGTGTTACATTTCGCGACCATGAGCAGCGCTTCCACAATGTCGATGGACAGCTGGCATGCAAGTGGTGCTCCGCGCCGGTAGCGGAACTGGTCGCCTGAACTTGTGGAAAACTTGATTGCTCCTTTCCGGGCGCAGGCCCATTAAGCAGGAACCTTTGCAACTGCGAAGGGTGGCGACAGTTGGCGTCACCGTCCCTTGTGGGTTTACCTGCAGGTCGCGCTGCAAAGGGCCGTGAAGTAGTATCTGCTGCTGCTCACCCAAACCACCGTTACCAACCTGTAGGACGCCCCACCCATGCCGACAATACCGAGTAGTTCCCCTAACAGCCTGTGGGCCCAAACTGTGAGCTCCAGGACGGCATGTTTCTGGTTGGTGCTGGCGACGATGGCCACAACCCTGACGAGCTCTCTGGCAGACAGTCTTGTAATGGGCCTCGTCTCCACTGTGCTTTTGCTGATCGCTGTCTTCACGCCCTGGCGCTTTAAAATTCACGGCGACACGCCATGGGAGCTACTGCTGTTGTCGAAGCAGTTCCAGCCTGGTCTGTTCGCTCTGACGTTGCTTGCCGTTTTCGCATCGCTGGGAAGCGATAATGAGGCTTTGAGTGCAGTTTCATCCATGCTGCTCGTTTGCTCAGCAATGCTGCCGATCCGCAGAAAAATCGCCGCAGTGGTGGGCTGAGTCAACGGCAGGGTGACCCAACGGCGCCGCTCTCCTATTCCTGCCAAATCCCCTACCTGGAAATGGAAGAGCGCAAGCCGCCGAGGCTTGCGCTAGTAATCAATAATCTCCCCGAACCTTAGGCTTGTGCCCTTGCTTACAGGCGACTCCCTGGCTGTTCAAGCGTTAAACAGCCATACCTCAGCCGTGTTGTCGCTCTCCATCCCGACTTGTTCCTTCAACTCTTCGAACAGCCCGTTGCTGAAAGCCCAGGTTTGGGATGCATGGGATGCGCAGTCTCCAGCATCTGCGATTCGTCTATGAAGGCCGAGGTTCGGCTTTGAGTTTGTCGGCAGGATAGAGCCTGCAAAACTCCATGCTCTGTTCGGGTGTTGCGTGAAGCCAGTCCTTAATCAAACCGTTAGGCAGAATGACAACAGACCGCTTTTCGTCGTCAACTTTATGTAGGTTTTCGAATAATGGGTGTCCACCCGCCGCCACGGTGAGCATTGTGAAACTGGAGACCAGCTCACCCTCGGGCGATCGCCACTCATCGTAGAGCCCGGCGACGGCCATGACGCCGTTGTCGGTGCGAGTTATGCGGGTTGGTACTGCCTTTCCGCTCCGCCAGTCGGGCTCGAATAACGCGGCAGCTGGAATTATGCAATGGCGCGCTTTCTTCCAGGCATCCCTGAATGAGGGTTTGCTGTGAACGGTCTCCGAACGCGCGTTAAATGTGCGGCGACCCAGGTTCCGATCCTTTGCCCAGAAGGGTAGAAGGCCGAATTGACCGACCAGGGCCTCAAACTCAGGTTCGCCTTCCTCTGCGGACTCTACATCACGCAAGCGAATGAAGGGCCCGGAGTAGGTGGGCCACAGATCCTCATTGTAGGGGCGGTCGGGTGTCACACCGAATCCCGCGAGCAGGCGTTCGTGTGTTGGTGCCTCGTAATGGGAGCACATGGTCTGCCTCTTTTGGGATGTTCCGTAAGAAGAATAGACCGCAGACGACGTGATATGTCGCAATGCTGTGATAGGCAAGCCAGGAAGCGGCTGTTGACTACCGATAGAGGGTACGTCGGGCGCGTACCGGGTGAGCGGAGGGAGGTCCGGGAATTGACGATCAATGAAATCGGGGGTTAAATCTTCTGCAGGCCGCCCGGTGAGGCCGGCCTCTAGGTCCTGCCTTGTTACCTTTGGGTAATCTCGGACGGGGTAGCCAGAAAGCCTCTGCAGCCTCCCTGAATATCAAAGCCCGCGTCTAGACGCGGGCTTTTTCATTTTCTGTTCAAGGTTCTGCAGTTGATCTTCGGGTGATGCCGGCAATCATCAATCGTAAGGGCACCCGATTTACACCCAAGTCGCTGAGCCGCGCTATGTCCTCTCGTTTGAAGAACGCAGACCCTGAATGCACGATCCGCTTCGTCTTAGCCAGGAGCTGTAAGGCCCTGGGCCGCGAGAGCGTTGGCTGTGGGCGTCTAGGGAGTATCTTCGACGCGAGGCGCGTCTTAATTGAGTGCGTCGACTGCGGAGGGTGCTAGGCCCGGCCGACGCAGCCAATCACTCTGCCATACGTTCCTGGGCGGCGACCATGTAGGCTTGTATGCGGAAGTTGTTGGCAATTTTGCTCGCTGCGCAACTCAACAGACCAGTACCGATGAACACCCCCAGTGAGGTCCAGACGTCGGTACCAAACCACCGGGAAAAGATGGATGCTATCTCAAGACCGTTAAGGCTGAACGTGAGGAGTGCCATCAGGCAGGCCAGGCTCAGCAGCAAGGCGATAAGATCGAAAATGACGGCAGTCACTCTGCCGACTTTGCTTGAAAACATGGGTGCTCCTAAAAGATCAGTATTACCGGCCACCCCTGGCTCGGGGCTGGGCGTCGAAGGTAGAGCTATACATTCCCGGCAAGCTACATAACCCGTCATGCTTGGCGGGCAGAGGTAGCGGTCGGGGCGTGTCAGTTTGGTACCAGGTCCGCGCGCAGCTTCGCCAGTATCTGTTCTTCCTCTGTGGTCGATTTCTGCGTTCGGCGCCGATACTGGATCTTGAGCTCATAAAGCTCAATCAGGCCTGCGTGGGTACACACATAGTATTCCCCGGTTCCATCGCTTACAGCTTTTTCCAAATGCCCGGCTTCGACCAATTCCTCGACGATGCCAGCCAAGTCGCTAAAACACGCCGCCTCCTTTGGAGAGACATGCAGCTTTTTCGGCTGACTGGCGAACCACAATACTTTTTCCGTCGTGTACAACTTTGCCATATAGCATTCCTTGGCGTGTTGGAACTAGGCGGTTGGCGGTTAGGGGCAGGATCTGCGCACCTTTAGGCACCAGTTTTACTGCCGGCGAGCAGGTTCTGCCTTTGCTGTACTGGAAGCCAACCCGCGTGACGCCCCGGGTGGCGACTCCCGCAGTGCGTAGACCGCTCAAGCCTCGGCAGGGAATCGGATATGCAGGCGGCGGGCATAGCTGCCATCGACCTCTGCGTCAACCATGGCCGCGTGCTTAGCCAACCGAGCGTTCACCTCTTCGGTGCTCATTTCGCTGGTCAGGTCGAGCCAAGTGGTATTCAAAATATTGCGGCCCTCGCTTTGGTAATTGCCTACAACCTGAAACTTTCCAAAGTGCGGTTCCAGAGATGCAGTGGCGGTCTTGGTGCCCACCGCCGTCTCGTAGTCTTTCACCGCGACCAAGCAGCTGATTTCCTGATCGCGCTGGGAGGCGACCGTCCAACCCGCCGCCGCAAACGCATCGGCGAGCTTCTTTTTGGTGGCGGCGTATTCTGGAGTGAAGATGGTCATAGTGGGATTCCTGTCACTGGCGATTCGTTTCGATGTGACCATTCTCACCCTCCTAGTGCGTGCCAGAAGCCATCTTCAAACGAATCTACAAGCCCGATGTGTGGCCGCTGAACTGGCGGCCATTACCCAGGTTTGACGCTAAAGCATATGCGGGGCGGTTAGTTCTAACGCGGGATGTAGTTTCGAGTGCAAGAGCAGTTCCTCTCGTAGAATTCGACTGCTTCGGCATCTGGCATGCTTGTCCGGCAGGGCTGCAAGACTTTGGTCACGTTGATACAGGCGCAGCCCTCCTCAAAGTAGCTGCGATTCCATTTCAGGCGATCTGCCTCGTTCAGTTCATTGGGTTGCATGGCTGGGCCTCATCGGTCAGGTCAGTGGATTAGACCTCCGGTGTAGAAGCGAGGCAAGTGAGAACCTATGGTCGGAATTCAATTGCCCCATCACTGCACCAGGTGCACCGCCCAGGTCGGAAGATCATCGACGGCTATTAGCCCAAACGTCGCCGGACCATCGAATAGCTCGGCGTTGGCGTTAATCAGTGAGTCCTCCAGATCGGCGAACTCTTCGCGGGTTGCGGCGGTGTACACGTCCGCAGCGCGGTCGCGCTGTACGGTCGCCGCAACGAGTTGTTGCTGGTCTACGTCGAGAACGATCTGCGTCATCCGATCGCTACGGTCGTCGATGAAGCGGTGGGCCCACTCACCAGTGAGGAATTTCGGCACTGAATGTTCTCCAATCATTTTGGGTGGTAGGGCGTTTTGGCGTTGGGGGGCAGCCCGCGAGCGCGCCGGTATTGATCAGCCATGGTCTTGAGCCGGATTTCAGAGAGTGCAGCGAACGCAATCTCATAGCGGGGATTGGCCAGGCCGCCTTGTGCGTAAGCGTCCCTGACGGCCTGCTGTTGCAATGTCTCTGCGCTGTCCATCGGTTTAATTCCAGGCCTGTGCAATTAGGGGAGGGCAGGATGTGTTCCCGCCGGGCAGGAAGTCAGGCCTGTGTGCGCTGCCAGAGCGCTTCAGGTTTCATTTGAGGTACAACGTAGGTATCCGGGAAGTCGAGCGGGCGCGTGGGGATAGCGACATCAAGCCAGACCGCACCTGCCAGCCAATCGGCGAATACTTCTACGTCCTGCCCGCTGCACTCCTGAAGAATCTTGAGCATTCCGCCAAGTGTGGTTGCTTGAGCCCAGGTTCCGTCCTCGCTGGTGTCGAGATCGTAGGATTGATCAAATTGATCCTCGTCGCCCATGACCTTGGCCATATGGTCCCGGTAGTGCCAGGCCATGATCCCTTCACGCCAACCTTTGCGCAGTGTCAGAGCATCCTCCAGCCGGTTGGTGATGGTGTAGCAGTTCGGTGCGTTATGATCTGAGCCATCGGAGAAGGACCAGAAAAGAGCGCCTAAGATTGGGTGGGTGGCGCTGACCACCACGACCGGTTGCACACACTCGGAGACGAGGGTTGGCGCTGGGTGATTGGTGCGGTGCATGAGTTGGGCTCCTCGTTTGAGTTGATGAGCACATACTGCTTGCCGGTCGCTCGTGCCAGAAGCGTCAGCCGAGCAAACATTCCCCCGGGAATAATGTCCGTTCGCCTGACATCGCCGGTGGCCAGGTTCGCCAAATCCGCAAGGGTGCTCAACTCGTAGCTAGATGGATAATTCACCGGGACCCGTCTGCTGCTGCGCGGCCAGCACCGGTTTCCGAATGAGGCTTTGTATGGCGACCTTGGCGTCCTTTGCGGACTAGATGCCTGGGGGCCGGGAGAGCCTAGCTACACCGTCCGAAAAGTCCGCTGTTCCATGAACTCAAAGCCCGGCCAAACTCTTGCTTAAGTCAGGCTCGGGGCTGCTCAGTTCACCAGGACGCACCCACCGCTGGACACTGATCGCCTGAAACTGCCGGATCCCTACCGCACCGCGGACATTCCTGGCGATAGACCCTGGTCGGGTGAGCAGAATTTCCACAGCTTCCCTGGTAGCCTCGTACATCGCGAAGGCGTTGTAGTCGACATCGAGCAGCACCAGTAGGACGGTATCAAAGGGCTGCTTTAGGTCGATGGACCCTAACCGCCCGGTGCGCTTGCGTTGGTCTGGGAGATACCGGCCCTTGATCTGGATCCGGACAGTGGAGCCATCTTTGGTCTCGGTGGCATCGAATCCCGCCTGCCGCGCCAACTCGAGCTCCAGACCTAGGATTCGAGCTGCTTCGTACTCGGCCACCTCGCCGGTAATGCCCAGGGGTTTGCCTGTTAGACGGTGGTAGCGCCTGGCCAGAAGTTTCGCGTCGCGCAGGATCTCAAAGACCTCATCCGTGTCGCTCATGCATTGACCTCATATGAGATTGGAGGAGGGTAGGTTAGATATCGCCTGCCTAGCGCTGGGGATGCCGGCGCGCATCGCCAGGGCGCCTTGCAGGAGCTGCAGAGCGTGCATCCAGCATTATCCTGCCATAGAAAGGGACGCTTCTGGTCACCAACGCCATAGTGCCGCTATCCTGTCGCGCTACCCTATCAGTCGATGAAGGACCGCCGCGTGCCTAGCAGCCTGTTCAAATACCTCGCCCAGATTGACGCAGTACTGCTGGACGCTGGCGAGGCCCCTGTTCCCGCGAAGGATCGAATAGCCGTCAAGCTCGCTGAAGCGGTGAACCCAGCCGGCGGGCAGGGTTTCGACTGGCTGTTTCAAGAGGCCGCGACCACCGCCAAATACATCCACCGTGAGGAGCAGGCGAGCTTTACGTGCTTCATTTTTCGAGACCGGAGTGTGTTGGTCCTCCTGCAGAGCGGCCATCTCTACGCTGCCGGAAATGGCAGTCCAGAGAGTCTCTCAAAGATTCTCGCGTGGCTGGGCAGCCACCAAATTGTTGGCTGATCAATACCGCGTTAGCACTGGGCCCTTTCGAGCTGGCCAGGCCTTCGCCCTCAATCCTGCACTGAACCCATTGCGGCGGTGAAATCTCGCTGGTTGGCCGCCCAGGCGGTCAATTTGTCGAACTCGTAAAACATCAACGCGACCCGGCTACCGAAGCTCTCGCGACCGATCACGAATACGCCTTCGTCATCGTCACCTGAACGTTCAAACCAAAAGTGCTGTTCCGCCCATTTCACCTGATCTGTCGTCATACCGTTCGCTGTCATTGCGCTATCCGTTATTCCCAAAGGTCTGTGCGCCAGGTCGGAGCATCTTCCCGGCCGATTCATTTGCATCAGAACCAGGAGGTAAACTTCCTCCAAAGACTTTTTTCCTTCTTCTGTCGGATATGGGTCTTGGCGTACAGCTCACCGCGGTATGTCTTGCAGGTGCCTTTGAGCATCTTCCCGCTGGCAGTCTTCACGCTGACTCGATCACCAAGCCTGCGGTCTTCGCATGCAGCGAATGCTGCGCCAGAAGGCGCTGGGCCCCGATCGCGTGCAGCTTGGGCAGCAAAGGCGCCGGTACTCGTTGTCGCGATGGCCGCTAAGGCCAGGGTGATAAATGCTTGTTTGGCGGTCAGCCTTTTCATCTTGAGCTCTCGGCGACGATCTAGGTGGGCCTGGTGCTATTGCGCCCGCCCCTGAAGCCTGACTTCTGTGACTAAGCCGCGCAACTCAAAACATAGGCTCTAAATCCGGTGTGCGAAGGTGATGGCCTCAGTTCCAAAGTCATGGTTTCATTGGCTTCGCCGCCTGCGGGTGCAAGCTTGCGGTGGTGCCGTGCCGGATCTGCAGTGCGGGGGGGCTGAGGCGGGGGAGCAAATGGTCGGATGGGCCGAGCATCCCGGCTTGATGATAAGTCGAACGCGTGGAATCAAAGAACGAGCGGCATCCGCCGCCCGTTACTGCGGACTTAGGTCCGGGTGACGGTGACTTTCACCTGGGCGTTATGTGGCTTCGTCGAGCTGTTAACTTCAATCACCACGTCGTCACCAAGATCCACTGCAGAAGGATTGCCTGTTAGATCAACCAGCGTGTCAGTGAGCATATCCATGCTTCTTTTGCCTTGGTCTAAATGGGTGTAACCGGTGAACTCACGGTAGTAGCCTTTCACCATCACCAGAATCATGCCATTGGATAGGATGCGGGGAGTGATAGTGCCGTTAAAGCCCATTGGCACCTGTTTGTTATTCACGCGCACGTTCGGTTCGGCTTTGAAGTTGATGACATTATCTTTGACGCCATCCCCTGTGAAAGTGATGGTTTCGCCATTTTCGATCTCGCGGGTGTTCTGGACAACGACTTTGCCGTCGACCGTCACAGCGGTCACCACCTTGAGACGCTCCTCCGCCTGGGCAACGCCAGAAGTAAGAAGGGTCAGAGCCAGGGCGAGCAGGTAAGTCTTTTTCATGAGGATTCCGTAGTTGGGTAATGAAGAGGGGGGCCGCTTCTGCCACCCTCTTTGCTAATCGGTTCGCTTTGCAGATTTCTTTACTGTTTCACAGAAAGATTTTCCGTCATGGTGTTTTCCGGCGTCACCTCCCAGGGTTTCAACGGGTGTTTGTGTCGCGTTCTGAAAGGTAGCGGCCATTTCAGGAAATTCAGCAGCAGGCGACTTAACCAGGCCTTTCCGCTGATCCACCTGTCGATATCCTTCAGCTCAGCGAGGTTCTTCACCCCCTCCAGTCGCTCGTCCCCGAGTGCGTTTTCGAATGCTTGCCACGTCCGCAGCCGGTTTTGGTATCGGTCTGGGACGGTGAGACAGCCAACATTCACCGCGCCGAAGTGTCCGTCGACGACGTCAAGCCCCCTTTCCGAGGTGAAGGTGGTCCAGAGTGAAAAGCCAAACGCTGTATAGAACCTGTTGCGCTGCAGGCGCTCGCCCTCCGTAGTTGCGTCAACTCGTGAAAGGTCACCTGGCTCGATTGAGTAAGTCGGAATTTTCTTGCTGTGCAGCCATTTGATAACCGTGGCCATCAAGCTTGGACCGAGACCAATGCCTCGACGCCCCATGATCAATTGCCCACCCGGACCGAATTTCACCGTCTGAGTGACATGGCAGACGGTTACCGAAACTTGGTTGTGACAGATGTGAAAGTCAGCATTAAGAGCGTGCGCGTGCGTTGCTCGGGCGCGGAAGAATTCGTACTGCTCAGCCGGGCCATCGTCCAGCGCAGTATGGACATGCTCGGTGAGCACTGGAATCACAACTCGACCTACCCCGTTGTGGTGTTCGAACACGTTCAGGTGCTCGGCCTGGCAAAGTTGTTCTAACCGACGTGAGGCTTGCTTGAGAGTCAGTGTCACGCAGTGTTTCCTTAGCTCTGGAGGCGAGATTTTGTGCTGGTGTTTTGGCGAGTCTACATTCACTCGACTTGGTAGCCGATCAACAGGCACGGTTTAACAGATGGGCAATGACGGTGACTGACAGTGTTCAGCTTCCATCTCGGCCTTGAAGCCTTCAGCTTTGGCTTTGGTTACAAAGTGGTAGAGAACCGCGTCTTCACAGGGGTCGGATTGAGTGTCCTCAACTACCCAAGGCTTTTTGCGGCTCTCACTTTTGCGCAAGGTGAAGCGCTTTGGCTGCGCCATGTCCTTGTCGCCGGTGCCGACTACGCCGACTTCGCCATATTGTGAAGGTGATTTGCCGGCGTCCTGCTGCAACACCACTGAGCAGGCATTGCCTCGTGAGCCGCCGGCCGCCACATGGGAAGAGCTCAGTTGATCTTTGCTGCTGGTAAGTTGGGCCATGTTCGTGCTCCGCTTCGTGAGTAATGGGAGCGGATTCTGAGGCCGGTAATGGAAGTGCCAGAACCCCCAACGTGGATTGCGCGAAATCCGCTCAACAGGCGGTGCCTCCAACCTCTTGAGTATGGTTCCGTCGCCGAACCGTCGCCGCCCTACAAGCGTCACCGGGCCGTGAGTTGGGTTTGCACCCAGCACTCTCAGTCACTTGAAAAACGACGATAGGGTTTGAACTGGAGGTGGGTAGAACCCGGGTTATGCTGTCGATCGACTAGCAACGCGCACTATTGATAGCCCACCTCCAGCAGATGTTCTGAGTAGTGTTGCGGTGACGTAACGGCCCGGAGGCCAAAGAACAGGGAACGCACCGTTGAAATCCAGCCCCAGATTTTGGACGACCGTCGAAGAGAAGCAGCTCAGGTTGCTCTATCCGAATACCCCTATGGCAGAGCTCACCACACTATTGAATCGACCCGTGGGTGCGATCGCGGGCAAGGCCAAGACCCTTGGCTTGAAGCGCACCGAAGCGTTTCGCGCTGGAGAGCACGGTGGCCGGCTGCGTCCTGGTAATTCCCGCGGCGTTTCAACACGCTTTCAGAGCGGATGGAAAGAGAACTCCCCGGGCGAGAGGCGAATATCCAAGCGCGGATCTAAGCACAAGCTCCTCACAGAGATGGGCGCAAAATGGCTCCGCCAGAACGGGTTCGACGTAATTGCCACTGAGCACAGTTGTGAACAAAACCTCGAGCAACCAGGCGTTGTCGCCTTTCGTAGCAATTGCTCAGCTCTTATTGAAGTCATAGCCAATCGCGATTCCCTTGCCGATTGTAAAGATCACAGGGGAGGGATAGGGGTGTACCGCTTCTACCTCTGTCCGGAGGGGGTACTTACGCCCGATGACCTTCCACCGAGATGGGGTCTCCTTTATGCAAGGGGCCGGTCCGTTGTGGAGATAGTGAAGCCGCGTGGCAACCTCTGGCCGGGCCTTGGGCCGCATTCCCCTGATGCTGAGGTCACTTGTGTTGAGTGGCGTGCCTACCAGCACGTTCCTGATGATATTGCCGAGCGTGCGGCTCTGTTTTCCATCGCCTGCCGGCTGTCCGCCCCCACAAAGAAGGTCAGAAATGAACAAGCGCAATGAACACGTGATGACCTGGTTGGCCCATCTGAGGCTGGAGGGTATCTGTCCGGACTGTGCCACAGAGCGCCGCGCAGAGATCATGGCCACGCTGTTTCGCTACGCCTTTGGCACCGGCAGCGTCTGATCAAATAAGTCTCCCCGTTGAGACGCGATGCCCAGGTTGTCGTTGAGTTGAATCTGCAGCCGGGGACCGTGCCGTGGCTGGGGGGTGGAAACCTGGTTTGGTCATCCGCCCCACCCGGCAGGAAATCCGGCTTGCCCTTAGCTGAAAATCACTCTCCGTTCATCCTCCGAGCTAGCAAGCGGCGTCGACACGTTGGTTCCCCAGATCTCGAGCATTCATCCTCGTCGCTGCAGGCGACCGAATATTGAGCCTGGTATCCAGAACAACCGATCCCTGATGCCAGCCCGTCAGTCGCCGGCGTGAGCCTGACGCGACGATTGATCAGTGGGCAGAGAGTATTGTGGGAATTATTCATTAAGGGCTTCTCGTTTTGTGGTTTAGCCCTCAGCTTGGCGTCACGACACTGTCGAGCGGGGTGCGAATCAAGCACTTAGCAAGGAAAAAGTCCGCTCATTGGCGGACTTTGGAGGGGGCGAGCCGCAACGGCTAGTCGTTGGGTTGTCGTATGGGAGCGGCGGCCAGAAACTGGTGTCCTTTTGCAGACACCGCGAAGTGTGGAACCAGCGCAGGACCGTGAGGAACATTCTTCCTCTCCACCAACTCAAGTTTCTCCAGTTTCCGCATATCGACCAGCTTTCCCCAGAACTCACCCTCCATCTCAATGCCGCACATGGTTGGGTAAACATCCTTGCCTTGCTCTGCCAGTCGTTTCAGGCGACTGATGTCCGAAGGCTTCAAGCTATCAAGCGCTGTGTCCATGGTGTTGATGTCCTTGCTGAGGGATTGGCAGGGGGCGCTGGGGCGCCCGGTCGACTTAGCGCAGTCGAACATGCCATTAACCGCGGTTGCTGTTGCGGCCTACTTTTCGCAGTCGAAAACGATGGCGCTGATAGTCACGTGGGCGACGACTTCGCCCAGTGCGTCGATGCGCGAGAACGTCTTGTAATGCCGATCGACCTGCAGGCGATCACCGTCATCCAGCCCAAGCGACCAGTCTCCGCCATGGAGTTCACCGAAGCCGTAGTACTCGGGACTTTCTGCGAAGCGTCCGCACTCCGATACGGTTGGGTTCTGGATGTTGTCACCTTCAAATTCGAAACGAAGGGCAGCGACGTTGAAGTCGCAGAGGTTTGCAGGATCCAGTGCAACAAATTCAGGGCTGGTGACGGCCTTAAAGGTCACGGCTGCTCTTTCTTTGCTCCAGTCCCCGGTAGCGGCCACCAAAGAGTTTGGGTCCAACTCCATCGTGGCGCCAAGATCGACTTTACCTGCCCTCATCGGAGCAATTAGTAGTGTGCCTCCCCGCTGCACCGCGACGTGATCGGGGTTAATCCTCAGGGCCGTTCCACGGTACTCCTTAAGGAGGGCGGCGAAGGCAGCGCAGAGCGTACTGAGGTTCGGCTGTTGTCCTGAGATCATCATGGTCACCAATGGGCTGAGAGTTGATGATCAAATTCTGAGCGCCTGTGGCGCGTGCCGGAACCGACAGCCCACCAGCCCAGTGCTTCTTCGCATCAAGAGAATCGGTCCGGTTGGCCCGGGCTGTTGGCACCCCAGTGTCCGGGCGTAGAGAAGGGGGGAGGAATCTGGGGCCCGAGCTTAATTTCATCTCACTTGACCACCTAATTGCATCGCCACTGACCAGTCGTTTGCATCCGACTTGACCAGTCATTTGCATTCGCGCTGACCAGCTGTTTGCAGTTGATGGGTGTCAGCGGGTGCCACTCAGGGGGAGCGCGTCAGCCAAGCACTGAAGGACTGCAACCGGCCAAAAGCTGCCAGTGACAAAAGGCTGCTTTCGACCCGTAGCTGCCAGTCGCGTACTATCCGAGCGTCACACTGCCTACTTCGTCGTGCGCAGCTGAAATTACGCGGTTTGGCTCGGAGAAAAGGAGATCCTGAGGGCGCTTACCTCCAAGCCACCCGTTAGGAGAGATAAACCAAAATGAAATGCCCCAACCATCTTTCAAGGGACAGAGAATAGACAACACATCTCGAAGCTCAGGAGTTGGACTGGCTCCGCCTTGCAATGGGAACGCATAAACTGGAAAGGACCTGAAGCCATCGTGATCGATCGAAAAAATTCGGTGGTCGGCCTGCCACTCCTTAAGCGCGGTACTGAGGAGCTCAACGTGGACACCCAGATGGTTAGCCAAATCTTGAACCAGTAGGAAGTCGCCGCTCGTCAGAATATGAGCTCTGCCGAGTGAAAGCATTTCTCGTTCTCTTTCTTCGCTAGTTCGACGCTTCTTATCTGATCGTGTAAGCGCCGCCTCTGAAGATGAACACCGCGCTAGCTTATGGTCCAGCGCTGGTTTAAGGCGGTTGGTACCGCCCGCGACCCGCCCCATTATTTCGTGCTGTGCTATGAATTGCGATGGAGCATCGAGGAATCTGCTGGCTGCTTTCTTAGATCTGCATGTGATCATATGCTGAGCTTTGACCACCACCTCATGCTGTTGCTGATGATCGGTTTCGTTAAAGCGCTGGCCAAGGAGCCTCGCGACTGAGATTGCTTCGGGGCAAACCGGCCTGCCTCTTCGGAGGCAGGCCGTTGGCCAGTGTGGCAGGCGAATCGCTTTGCCTGGATCGACCAAAAGGGGAAGTTGAAGATGGCACCGCAAACGGACGATATGCAGAGTTTTGTCACAGAACTAAGGAAAGTTGTGCATGCGGCGGCGAATGAAACCGAACTGCTTTCGCACGTCGGACCTTTGGTCCAGCGCATGGTCCAGCAGCGTAGCTGGAAGGGCCGATATGTACGATGCCGATCCGGAACTGGGCTTTGGCACGACGCGGCTACGCTGGCCATCGACACACCAGGTTGCAGGCACTCCTGAACAATCTGTGCTTTAAAGGATTTGGGATAAGAGGTTCTTTGGCGCATAGCAATCCTGATGATAAGGGCGATAGTGCCCACGTATTTTTAAGTGGACAACATCGCCCTTATTACTGGGATCAGGTAGGTGGGGGGGGCGTTACTTCCTGGCCTTGTCAGCCTCGTCTTTCATCAAGCTGTACGTCCCTTTCATATCGGCAATCCAGTCCGGGCCATGGCGGAAATCCACGACGGTACCCATGTTATTGAATGCCTCGAGCACCTTGGGATCCTGCATGACCTTGGCGCTTGCCTCAACGAGCTTCTCGACGACCTCATCCGGCACACCCTTGGGGGCGAAGATAGCCGACCAAGCCTCGAAGTTGCCTTTGATGCCGTAGTCAGCAAAGGTCGGAACGCCGGGGAAAGTATCCATCTTCTGATTCATTACCAATACCCGCGCCCGATCGGCCTTTACATGCGGAGAAAATGCCGGAGGGAAGGCGATGGCGGAGTCGATGTGTCCACCCACAACGGAAACCATGGATTCAGCAGTACTCTGCCCATGCACGTATTTGGGCGCGTAGCCGGCCTGAGTGGCAATTATGTTCCCCAGTACGGTGCCCGAGGAGGACGCTCCCCAAGAACCCATGGTCAGGGTTTTGCTCTGCGCGCCGGCAACGAACTCATCGAAGGTCTTGTAAGGACTGTCCTTCGCAACCACGATGCCCAGCGGTGCAGAGGTGATCTTCAACACAGGAGTAAAGCTCTCGAGGTTATATGGAGTCTTGCTGAAGTTCGGTGTTACGAACATATTGCTCAGACCCGCGTTGATCAGCGTGTAGCCGTCACTTTTGGCCTTCGCTACGAACATCGTGCCGATGATGCCGTTGCCGCCGGTCTTGTTGATGACCACGAACGGAACACCCAACTCTTTCTCCATTGCATCAGCCCAGATCCGAGTGGTCAGGTCGGAGTCGCCACCTGCATCCCAGGGAACGATGACGTTGATAGGCTTCTCTGGGTACGCAGCAAGCACTGAGCCGGAAGCTACAGTCAGGGCTGCGGCAAGCGTTGCCAGGGTCTTCTTGAAGCTCTTCATGGGTTATTTACCTAGGTTTGTTTTTGTCATTGTCTTGCGCTAGTTTGGTTTTACTCAGCGCCCACGTGGTGCGGTAGGTTGTGCTCATATGTCAGCTGCTTTGCGTTGTAACTGCGCTGAGTTTTTTGCTGTTTTTCTTTTCATACGCATGCTCGAGAACACGAAGAACGCGGACAGTGCCATGAATACCCAGGAGATCGGTGAAGCGAAGAGCAGGCGGTATTCGCTGCCCACGATGGACAGCGCCTGATCCAGGTTCTGCTCCATGAACGGAGTCAGGATGAAGCCCATGATGAATACCGCCGGGTTCAATCCGATCATCCGCATCCCATAGCCCATGATCGTAAAGGCGATCAGCAGCAGAATGTCGTTCATGTTCTGAGCGGCAGTGTAGGCACCGAAGAAGGCGAACACAGTGACGCACGGGAAGATGTAGTACCGCGGCAACGAGGCGACCTTTATAAAGAATTTAAAGCCTGAGCGCGCGATACCCAGCAGGAACAGGTCTGTTACCAGGAAACCAGCGAAAATCGCGTAGATGATCTCGGTGCTTTCGAAGAAAATCATCGGCCCGGGCGTCAGACCATGAATCAGAAAGGCCCCCATCAGCAGCGCGGCCACATCGTCGCCAGGAATGCTCAGGGTCAGCATCGGAATCAGGCTGGAGCCACATACCGCGTTGTTTGCCGACTCCGCTGCCGCAATTCCTTCAATCGAGCCGTTGCCGAACTCTTCGGGCTTCTTGGAGGTGCGCTTGGCCTCGCCGTAGGCGATAAATGACGCGGCACTGGAGCCCAAGCCCGGCAGAGCGCCGATGAAGGTACCAATAGCGGAGGACTTGAGGATTGTGCCGAGTACGCTGCGGTACTCCTTGAAGCTGATGCGGTTGTCAGCCCGATTCGGGGAATTGGTGATCTTCAGCGCACTGTGCGGCACCTTGCGCTGGCGGATAGCGTTGATCACCTCCGGCATGACCAAAATACCGATCAGCATCGGCGTGAAAGTGAAGCCACCCATCAACTCCGGAATATCGAAGGTGAAGCGCGATGCACCGGTGATGGAGGACATACCCACCATCGCGAACAGCATGCCTAGGCAGCAGGACAACAGTCCGCGCGAGATGGACTCGCCGGCCATGGAGCCGATGACGGTGAAGGCGAACAGCAGCAGGAAGACCTTCTCGATTGGGCCCGCTTGCAAGGCGATCGTGGAGAAGGGCGCGGCGACCAGGATCAATACCAGGGTGGCGAGCATCTCGCCGGTTACCGAGGCGTACAGCGACATATCCAGCGCTTTGCCGGCCTTGCCGGCCCTAGTCAGTGCATGCCCGTCCTTCGCAGTCAGGAACGACGACGCCGCTCCGGGGGTATTGAGCAGCACAGCGGAAATCGATCCGCCGTAGATCCCTGCCTTGTAAACCGCCAACAGAATGATGATGCCGGTGATCGGGTCAAGGTAGAACGTCATCGGCAGCATGATGGCGATGGCCATGATGCAGGAAATACCGGGGATGGCGCCGAAGATGATACCGATGACTACACCGGCAATGATGCCCATGATCGGGGCGACGGCAAAGACCGAGGAGAAACCGCCAAGAATATGCTCAAGCATTTAATTATCTCCTCTTACATCGACCAAATCGGCAGATAGACCCGAAGAAACTCTCTGGATCCGTAATAGATGGCCACTGTCGTAATCACCGACACGGCAATGATGGGCACCCATTTGCGACCGCCCAGCAGCGAGGCGACGGCGATCATGACAAGCGGAGTCGCCACCAGGAAGCCGACATACGGAACAGTGAGCCAATAGGCAATGAATATGCCAACGTATATAAATATGCCGGAGAAGCCGTCGGCAGATATCAGCTCAACATCATCAGTCCTAGCACCTTTGGTTAACTTCAGAATAGCCTGAAGAGCAATGGTCGCGGAGAAGACAATCATCAGACCCGCAACGATACGGGGCAGGAACATCGAACCAAGATCGCTGTCTGCTCCCCCCTCTACCAAGTGGTCGTTGGTCAGGATGACTATCGACATGATGATTAAGAGTGTCGACAAGGCTATATCTATTTTTCTTCTGTCTATTGTCATTCCTAGGTACCTTTTATGTTTATTTTGCTGACCTTGGCTCGATTGCGAGGCCGCTGTAAGCACGGCTATCCGCAGTCGTGCAACAACTGGAACGCAGGTCTCTTGGGTGGCCTTCCCACAGGAGTTTAATCCTCCTGAACATAGATGCAATTCGAAAAAATGTTTGAAATCATAAATTAATCTTATGATCTGTGACGGAGAGCTCCGCGGATCAATGTAGGCGTGCGACACATAAAAACATAAGTAAATCTTATGATTTATTAACAATTTGGAATTTGCAATTATATTTATTGATATAAATAATGGACATCTCGCGGTGTGTTGTCTTGGACGACCGAGATTGACCGATTAGAAACAATAGGAGAGCTTGGATCTATGTGAAAGCTGTGATCGTAGCTGTGCATTCTTGGTTTCTACGGCAACGCGTAACTCGTATCCCCCCAATTCTCCTTTGTCTTAAATTCGAAAACTCTAGAAGAGTCTTCATCTTAATTAGTAGCACGGCAGCAGTCCGGATAGTAAAGAAGTTGCTCGTTAACTTGGCCTACTTAAAGGTTACGGTCATTGCTAGATGAGCTGTATTCGGGGTGTACAAAGAGACATACAGATAATCGGGAAATGAGTGCTCTGCAGTTGCTGCAGGCCATAGCACTCAACAGTGGATTACAGGAGAACAAAAGATGATCCAACGCCAATATTCCAACCAGCGAATGAGTCAACTGGTGAGTTTCGGCAATCTGGTCTGGACCGCAGGCCAAGTAGCGAAAGACCCTTCGCAAGATGTAGCCGGCCAGACCTGTCAGATTCTGGCTCAGATTGATGCGTTGCTCGCCGATACTGGCGTCCACAAAAGCAACCTGATCAGCGCCAATATCTGGCTATCGGACATCCGCCAGTTCGCCCAGATGAATGAAGTGTGGGATGCCTGGGTTGACCGCGAGAATGCGCCGGTTCGAGCCTGTGTGGAATCCCGTTTGGCACGACCTGAACTGTTGGTTGAAATCCAGATAATCGCAGCCAAAGCCTAAGATTTTCGAGGCGTGGTGACTTAACTAGGTAGAGAGTATGCCGAATTCACATATTGGAGTATTGGGGGCTGGTGTTGTAGGTCTCGCTACCGCGCTCAGCCTGCAGAAGGCGGGTTACAAGGTAACCCTGATCGACAAGGAGGCGCCGGGTATGGGCGCATCGTTTGGCAATGCCGGTCTATTCGCCGATTATGCCCGTGTACCGTTCACCAAATTTTCGATAATGCGCAAGCTGCCGGAGATGCTGCTTGACAAGACAAGTCCTTTATCCGTGAAGGGTAACTACCTCCCAAGCCTGATGCCTTATGGCTGGGAGTTCTTCAAGGCCTGCTTCCGCGACAGGTACGAATACGGCAAAGCTGCACTGAAGTCGCTTCAGAATATCAGTCCCCAGGCGGATCAGGAGCTCTTGTCACTGACCCAGACCCAGGATCTCGTCAGGTCCAAAGGTTGTCTGGGGCTCTTCGCCACGGAGGAAGGATTCGCTAGTGCGCGCAATGGCGATCTGCAGGAGCGTCGGGAACAAGGCACCAACCTTGAGCTTCTGAACCCCAGACAGATACGTGACTTAGAGCCGGACTTGGCGGACTTCTATGCCGGCGGGGTGTTCTATCCCGACACCCGCTTCACGGTCAGCCCGGTAGAACTGAGCCGTCGTTATGCACGGCATTTTACCGAGCACGGCGGGGTAATCCTTTGTGACAAGGTGCAGACCTTACTATCAGGCGCCCGCGAAGTGAAGGTGCGTCTGAGCGACAGCACGCTCAAGTTTGATCAGGTAGTGGTTTGCACCGGCGTCTTTTCCAAGGAGATCCTGCAGTTGCTAGGCGTGAGAATTCCCCTAGTCAGTGAGCGCGGTTACCACCTGATGCTGAATATAGGAACAAAATCACTAACTCGCCCGGTAGGCTGGCTGGATAAGGCGATCTTCCTTACGCCCATGGCAGGAGGTGTGCGCCTGGCGGGCAGCGCGGAATTTGCCTTCGCGGATGCCCCGCTCAATCAGGCGCATGCCAACACCATGCTGACCCATGCAACGACGATGCTCGGTCGCGCCCCGCAGATCCAGTCGACCTGGGTGGGCAGCCGCCCATCGACACCAGACTCGCTGCCAGTGATAGGTAAACTGCTTCGACACCCGCGGGTAAAGGTCGCGTTTGGCCATGGGCATCTGGGACTCACCTTCGCCGCTCTGACCGGGAAGCTGATCACAGAGTGTGTGCAGGACAAGGCAACTTCGGTCGACCTGCAGCCGTTCTCTGCTACCCGTTTCGATTGAGGGACGGACATATAATGCTCAAAGATAGCTGCAACTACTACAGGTTGGCCTTGGGGGAACTCTCTAGCGCGCTACTTGGGGATTCCACGCGCACTTGGACCACAGTCCTCTCCAGCCTGTTCCAGATGCCGCTAGTTTCCCATTTACTTAGGCGGGCGCAGTACATCGTCTTCAGTGACGCACTGATCGCGACCCGTCTCAACGACGTCGGTATCGCTGACGAGCCGGTGTAATTTCCAGCATGCAGCGCAGAAGCAGTTCGCCGAGGTGATCCTGCGAGGCGAATGCCACGATCTGGATATAGCACTGTTCAAAGACGAACTGCGGTCCGTGCCCTAGGAACTGCTGGCTGACTGCTGGCTGGAATCCGCAGGCGGGTGCAATCACTCTGGAGTGCACCGGCCCTTTCGCACTTTGTCCCTGAAGTTGCAGCAAAAATTCGGTCTGCCCATCTTCTATCTCAGCAGCCTTGCCTGAATGGTGGATGCGGCGGTCGACCGGAAGGTCGCCTGAACACCCATAATTTGAAACTACTCATCCGGATCGACACATGAATCTATCTCACCTGCTCAAGGGAGGCCTCTTCTTGACCACACTGGCCTATGTGATTTGGGGCCTGACGCCGCTGTTTTACCAGCACCTGAGAGATGTCGAAGCGATGGAAATTTTCTCCATCCGGGTACTTTTTTCTGTCCCGCTCATGGTTTTATTGCTGTTGCTGAGCGGCACACCGGTGCGTATTTTCAAGGTGCTGACACAACCAAGGACGTTCTTCTGGCTATTCCTTTCCACAGCCTGTATTTCCACAAGCTGGTACCTCAACACCTGGGGCTCCATCAACGGTCAAGTGCTGATGGTTAGCCTGGCGTACTTCCTTACCCCGCTGATTAGCATCCTGATCGGGGTACTTTATCTGCGTGAGCGACTCACGCTGCTGCAGTGGGTCGCACTGGTCTTCTGCGCTTCAGGTTTTCTCTATGCGTGCACCAGCCTGGATAGTTTTCCCTGGCTGGCCATCGGGATCGCCGTGGCTTTCGGCAGTTACGGGGTGATCAAAAAACAGGTGAGGATCGACCCGCTCAACGGTTTGTCAGCCGAGACGCTACTGATGGTGCCGTTTGCGCTGTTCTACTTGAACGGGTACATGACGGAGCAGTCGGCCTGGGCAGCGAAAGAGGGCGGCACACATATCCTGCTGGGATTGACCGCGCCGATCGTATTGCTGCCCCTTGGGTTGTTCACCGTTGGCGTGGCGCGCCTGCAGAACCTCTCGACCATCGCGGTCCTGCAGTACATCGAGCCCACGCTGTACTTCCTGCTGGCGGTCTTCGTGTTCGGTGAAGCGATCGACATGAATCGCATGACCACCTTCATGCTGGTCTGGATCGGTTTCATCGCCTTCTCCATCGATGCACTGCGCCGCGTGAAGCAGACCAGGCGCTCAGCCAGCCCCCCCCCTGAGCCTGCGGCGGGCGGAGCAAGGCGAACCGGAAGCTGAGCGTCCCGCAGATGCCTGCGGGCTACTCCTCTGTGCGAATCCTAGGTGCCCCAGTTCAGAAATACTTCGGGTTGTTTGATGACGTTCTCAATCCTGTCGCGCAGGAGATTGGCAAACTCCAGGATGATCATGGAGGGAGGGATGTCCGCCGGGAACACCATCCCGACCCGCAGGTACAGCGACGGCTCAAAACGTCGGAACACCACTTTGCCCTGTTGTGCGTAGGAGGTGTAGCTGTTGGCCGAGACTGCGTCGACGATGCAAACCCCGAGTCCCCGCTCGACGAACTTGAGCGCTGGGAGAAAGAAGCGGCACTGCAGGCGCACGTTCATGCGATGTCCGCTCGCCTCGAATAGCTTCATGAGGTCGTGGAAAACCATGTGATCCGGATGGAGGGTGATCATAGGTGCCGAGTCGAGTAACTCCGGGGTGATAACCTCCTGCTGCGCCAGCGGATGCTCCGCCGGCAGGGCGCAGACGCAGGGCAGTTCGAACATCAGGTTACGCCCCGTTTTCGACTGGTGCGTGGAAATCTCCGCTAGGCCCAAGTCGTATTGGTTGGAGGCAACCCACTCGATAACCGCATCGGACGTACGCGTCTGCAGGGAGGCCTGGACCTTCGGGTGTTCCTCCAAGAAGTCCGCCAGGATATCGGGCACGAAGAAAATCGACGGCCCCGGCATGCAGCCGATCCGCAGGAAGCCGTATTGCTTGTTCTGAATATCCTGAACGGTCTGGCTCAAGTCCTGGATACGAGAAAAGATCGCCTCCACCTCCGTGTACAGGTAGCGTGCTTCTGGGGTCGGGTAGAGGCGTTTCTTGCGCCGCTCAAACAGCTCGAAGCCGATATCCTTCTCCAGCGAGTTGATCATCATGCTCACCGCCGGTTGGGTACGAAACAGCTGGGTGGCAGCCTGCGAAACCGAGCCGGTCAGTATGACCGCTCGGAAGACTTCCATCTGCTTTAGATTCATAGCCTTACTCTTTTTATAAATTGTAGTGATGCAGGCTACCAAAATCAGGTCGATCATTTATGTATTGCGCAGTATAACGCATCAGGGCGTCATGCTTGATCGGTCCCGTACGGGCTCCCGGCTGAGCCTGGGATGGCGTAGGGCAAGTACTTTGTATAGAAATGACAAGGCGGCGGCAGTATGCGAATAGTGTCATCGTTGATCTTCCCTACCCTACCGACGATGTTCGGATGCTTACCAAGGCAGCGACCGAAGCCGTTGAACGGGTGTATCGGGCAAGGCTACCGGTATAGCAAAGCCGAAGTGATGCTGCTGAATCTATGTCAGCCAGGTGAATTCACTGATGATCTTTTCGCAAGCACCCAGCTAACCGACTCGACAAATGTTATGTCCGTACTCGATGAAATAAACAATCGCTGGGGTCGCGGTACGCTCAGGGTGGCAAGTGTTCCATCAAGTCCAGAGTGGGCCATGCGCCGCGAGCTGATGAGCCAGAGCTACACGACTAAACTCGATGAGTTGTGGCGTATCAGTTGCTCGTAGCACCTCCGCCCTTCGGTTAACACTTTTCGACAGGCAAACATCCAACCAACCAGGCTTGTGCGTTTAGATCCTATGCCATCGCGTGTCCGATTGCGGGTCATGCGCCGTGATCGAGGACGACTGCATTAGCCCGTCATGGCAGCTCAATCCCTAGCTTCTCCTTAAGCACTTCTTTGCCATAGGCCTTCTCTTGCTCAAGCAGAATGCCTAGGCCAGCTACACCAGCCTTTTCGGCCCCTGCTTTAGTCCGCCGCCAGACCTCACCGTCGCGGACGGTGTCGAGAAACTCGTGGCCTTTGTAGGTCAGGCGCTTGGGAAGCCACTCAAGACCATCATCCGAACTGAGATCCTCTCCCACGATAAACCCTGCTTCGTGCAGCAGCATCACATGATAGGAGACATCCAATGGCTCCCGTCCCTTCAGATGGAGAGGTGTCCATCCCAACGGATCCTGTTGGCTGTCCTCGACAGCAACAGGATCTCGCGCACCAGGTGTTTGTCGAGCTTCATCCAAGTGCATCCTTTTTATAGGTGATAAAGGACTGTTGCCGCTGACCGAAAACTGACCCATCCTGCCGATTGAAAAATGCCCCAGCTGATTTGTTATCAGCAGTTGTGGAATAGCGTAGCTGCGTAATTGCATGGACTTGACCATCCTTTTGCACTCGACTTGACCAGTCGCATGCATCGAATTTGACCAGCGCACGGGTACGCCTTGACCGGCAGAAAGCGACCCATTGCCGACGGTCAGGAGCGGGCAACGAATCTAGCGTCTTTTCTTACCCAAGAGACCTTACGGCACATAGCTTGCGAGCACTTTAAGGCTCATGCGATCAAGCAACATTCCTGTACCGCATTGGCCTCCGAAGGGAAATATAGTAAGGGACTGCATAAGCAGTCCCTATTTGCAGAGTTAGTGCAGGTCATCACTCCGTTGTTTTATACGCAATTCCCTCTAAGGCAACGAAATCATCTGTTTTATCTTCGGGCTGGCTCTCCTTATGTATCACTTCGTTAACTTCCTTCGAATGTTCTTTAGCGTACTCAAATTTCAACGAACGCAGCAGTGACCAAACCATAAAGCCGATACCGATGGCGAAGGGGCTCCCCGCCACGATGGAAGCCGTCTGCACCGCTTTCAACCCGCCGCTCAGCAACAGTACGATGGCTAGTAATCCGGTAAATAGTCCCCAGGTCATTTTCATGCCAAGGGTGGGTTCATAGACGCCTTTAGACATCTGCATCGCGACGAAGAAGCAGGCAGAGTCGGCAGAGGTTATGAGAAATATCACCATACTGCAGAACACCACCAGGCTGAGGAAGCCACTCATCGGGAAGCTTTCCAGCAACACGTAGATACCCGCACCAACGTTGGCCTGTACCGCGTCAAAGATCTTCACTTCGCCCGCTGCTTCTATGCCGATGGCAGATCCGCCTATCACCGAGAACCACAGCATGGAGCAGACAGTGGGAACTAGGACCGCAAATATAATGAATTCACGTAGGGTACGACCACGAGAAATTCGTGCGACAAAACCACCAACAAAGGGGGACCAAGAGATAACAATCAGCCAGTAGAAAATCGTCCACCAGTTGATCCAATCCGTCTTTTGCAGCGGATCGGCCCAGAAAGTCATTGGCAATAAGTTACCAAGGTAATTGCCAATGCCGGTGACAAAATAGCGCATCAGGGTATTGGTTTCGCCCGTCACCAGGATAAAGACACAGAAGGCGATAACGACGACAACATTCAGGGTACTCAGGAAGGCCACCCCGCGCTTCAGGCCGGATACTGCCGACAGGGTGTACGCCACCGCCAGGAGGGCAATGATGATGATCTTGCCGACATTCCCGGTCTCAATGCCGAAGATGTGGCCGACACCATAGTCGATGGAGATGACGCCCAAGCCCAACACGGTGGCGATACCGCCGATCGTGGCAACCGCACCTACCAAGTCCAGCAGACGCGCCCAGATACTATTTTCAGTGCGCTCACCCAACAGTCCATAGAGGGCAATGCCGATATTCATCGGTTTTCCGTAACGGAAAGCTGGAAATGCGATGCTCAGGCCGACAATGCAGTACCCCATCCAAGTGTGCAGACCCCAGTGTAGGTACGTGATCTGAAGCGCTACTGGAATGGCTTCCGGTGTAGCAGGTTTCGCCATATAGGGTGTCTGCATGTAGTGGTACAACGGCTCGGCCACGCCCCATAGCAAGAAGCCGACACCTATACCGCAGCTGAACAGCATGGCTACCCAAGTAAAGGTGGAGAACTCCGGCGTATCCTGAGCCTTGCCCAGTTTCAGGTTGCCATAGCGACTAAAGCCGATCCACAGGCCGACTCCCACGTAGACTGCCAGGGCTAGAACGTAAGCCCAGCCAAACTGGCTACTCAGATAGCCCTGTGCATCACTGGCGTAAGTTTTCAGGGTTTCTGGACTGATCACACCCAGCGCCACAATCAGCAACGTGATGATCGCTGTGGACCAAAACAATGGTTTGTCGTAGTCCCCGAGAAACCCATATCTTTGGGATTGCATTGAGTTATTCATAACAAATCTCCTACTTGTATTTATTTTAAGAGCTTTTTGATTGACCAATGAATAACTACTTCTGGTAAACGATCTCCCCATCGGAAACAGTCATTAGCACCTTCTGATTGGCAATTTCATCCAGGGGCACAGATAGGAAATCCGCATCGATAATAACCAGATCCGCCAGTTTCCCAACCTCGATAGAACCTTTTCGATTTTCGTGATAGACGGAATAGGCGGCGTTCCAGGTATAGGCGCGGATCGCTTCCAGCACGCTGACGCGCTGCTCTTGACCCATATCGTAGCCAGTTAAACTCAGTCGGTTGACCGCCGCGCTGATGGCATCGAATGGTTTGTAGGATTGTACGAATGCATCGGTACTGATTACCGCTGGTATACCTTCGTCTAGCATGTCACGTAGCGGACAGAAACGTTTGGCACGGCGTTCGCCGTAAATTTCGACCAGATCGTCACCGGACTCTTCGATCTGTCCGGGCTGAGTAACTGGAATCACACCGAGGCGCTTGATCCGTGCGACCTGTTCCCGAGAGGGGCCGTGACAATGTTCGATACGATGACGGGTATCAGAGCGCGGAAACCGGCGATGGGCTTCTTCGATGGCATCCAGCACGATATCCATGGCCATATCTCCCTGGGTGTGGACACCGAATTGCATGCCACGACTGTGGGTATCGATCAGGGCTTCTTTAAATGCATCAATATCCCGCCAGTAGGTGTATCCACGACCAGCACTCTTATTACATTTGCAGCCATGATCTCCCTGCGGTTCCTCGGCGTAGAACAATGCAGTTCCGCCTATTAGGGCGCCATCGCAATAATATTTCATCGGTCCAATGGACAGCAGGTCATTCCCAATATGATCGGTAATACCCAGTTCGTTGATCGCATTTTGATGATTAGATAGATACATGCAGGTGGTCTTGATTGTGAGTTTTCCCTGCTTGCGGGCCTCCATATAACCGGGCATTTCTCTGGTGGTCACCTGAGGGTCTACCACAGAAGTAATACCCACTTTTAGATAAGCCTTGCAGGCACGATCAATATCACCCACCAACTCTTCCAGCGGCAGGTCATAACCGATATCCGGCCCGTGGTGACCGACATTTACACTGGTGGGAGTCACGAGTTGTTGTGCGCTGTCATAAGCATACCCAGTAATACGCCCCTGATCATCGCGGACAAACATGCCACCATCAGGGTCTGGCGTATTGTCATCCACACCGGCAAGCCTCAGCGCGACGCTGTTTACCAATACGTTATGACCGCTGACATGCACGATGCACACCGGGTTATCGGGAGAGATATCATCTAAGTCCCAGCGAGTGGGAATTCTTCCATCGCCGTACTTCTCGTAGTTCATGCCCCAGCCGCGAACCCACTTACCGGGCACACAATTTTCAACGGCATGGCTAACGGCGTCGCGTAACGCAGCAATTGAAGAGACGGCAGGGTAACCGAAATCGACGGTGGCAAAGGCAGCCCCCTGGTGAGTAAGGTGATTATGGGCGTCGATAAAACCGGGCATCAAAGTCCGCCCCTTTAGGTCGATCACCACAAACCTGTCGTCGGCCAGCGTCATTATTTCGTCGGTAGTGCCAACAGCTTTAATATGCTGTCCTTCTACCAGAACCGCCTCACAAATACGGTCATCTATATCTACGGTGATAATCTGACCATTAATAAATGCGTAATTTGCCATATGAGTCTCTCTTTATTGACAATCATGCCAGCCAAATACGTTCTCGCACTAAATTTCCGCACGAATATTTACACTCTAGTAAATAGCCAGCCCTCATGAATTGATTACATCTTCTTAGACAGGCATGCCTAGTCACCCCGGAGCTAGCAGATTAAGAAAGGCATAGACTGGGTAAAATCACAAATTACAGAATATTACTTTAGGAATCACCGAAGTAACCTAAGCTATTGAAAAATCTCTTTAACCGCCTCACGAAAACACAAGCTAAAATTGCCATAAAGATAAGGAATTCGTGCACAGCCTGTCGTTCAGGTATTGCCAAAAATATTGCTACCGATGCCGAATGGCACTGCTAAGATGGGTTTTTACAATAGTAGAGTATACGCGGCGTGGACCTGATGGATGCCGAACCCAAGCGACCGCAGTCAATATGACGAGGCACCGTTTCTCACCCAGCATGATTTCATGCTTGAATCCAAAGAGTAACTTCATTTTCACTATGCATGAGGGTTCGACTACCACAGTGATGCCCAGGATTTCTTCAACCTATTGATTATCGGAGCCACAGATCCTGTTTCACCTTGTCGACCGTCACCTACCTCATAGGTGGATCTCGTGAAGCAATATTTCAACAGCCTTCAGGGAAAATTGAGCCACTCGTCCTGCCATCCTATTCGCCGCAGCTAAACCTAATTAATAGGCCTGGAGCCAGCGGTCTGTTAGAAGCAAAAGACGAAACTAAAATATTGGCAACGAGGCCATTGCGACGCAACCAAAAACAGCGGAAACTAGTAACGTTTTCCTTCCGACAATTAGAGCACTAGAAAATTAATAAACCGATCACTTTGAGAATCTCGACGGCACACACCGGATATCTGTTAAAAACTTAAACGACGAGGCTATAAAAATGCCTTTACATAGCAAACATGATTACTCCATTAGCAAAGCCAGCAATACGGACATTCGACTCCTAAGCGTATTTATTGCGGTCGTCGAGAGCGGAGGCCTTACACAGGCGCAAGAGCCGTTGAACATCGCACTATCGAGTATCAGCACCTATATACAGGATTTGGAAACGCGACTTGGACTAAAATTATGTAACCGTGGACGGGGTGGATTTTCCCTGACCGAAAACGGTCGAGAGGTCTATCGCGAGGCTCAGCAACTATTTTCTGCAGTGCAACAATTTAACGCTAATGTTGCCACTCTGAAAGGGCGACTAGCGGGGGAACTCCAAATAGGCATACTGGATAACTCCACAATGTCCCCCAAGACCCGAGTGCCGGAAGTAATCCACCGCTTTTCCGAGCAACATCCTGATGTGCATATTAGCATCAAGGTGCTATCCTCCGATGAGATTGAAGAAGAACTGATAAGTGGCAGCCTTCACTTGGGTATAGGATTGTTTCCCGATACTAAGCAAGCTCTACGTGCACTGGTGAGTTTCCCGGTGACCATAGACCTCTACTGCGGCAGTCAGAGCCCTCTTTTTAAAAAAGAAGTAATCACTGCTGATGATCTGCAAAGCACTGCTTATGCCAAAGGTTGTTATTCGCCTGATATCAAGAGCAAATTGTTTCACCAGTTGCCGGCACCGACCGCTTCCTCCCACCTTTCTGAAGGCCTGGCATTTCTGATTATGTCCGGACGTTACATTGGCTATCTACCGCGACGCTACTCAGCTAACTGGGTCAACAACGATGAAATGCGAGCCCTTCCAGAGGAGCAGTTTAGTCATGAACTGGAGCTATCACTGATGGTGCGACGTGGCGAAGCGGTAGGGCCGATGATGCGGGCTTTTCTAGAAAGTTTTTCTGCATTCACTGATAAATAAAAAATCCACCTCTTCTGCGTATGTCACCACATGCTGTGATAACGCTTTGCGGGTTTAGTGGAAAACACTACTTGTCCTCACATCTATCGCTATCTCGGCGGTGAGTGGGTAATCCCCCTGAAATCAGTAGTGCCCAGAAGTAGAGCTTAGCCGCGAGGGACAATTTCCATTTTTTGGGGCGACTCCTCCCGGTGAATCGCCCTTGGTTTTGTAGGCGCCCAAGGACAGCTTTTGGCCGGTTTCAGCCCTTCGCGACTGGCAGAAACCGGCCAAAAGCCGCCAGTCGAAAAACGTGCTCTGAAAGGCGCGGTGGTGGTACGCAGCAACGCCGTTTCCAGACACGTCTACCAGGGACGATCTCCTAGTGTAGAACGAGGGTGCTCACCAGAAGCCTTCAGATCAACGATATGTAAGCCACGAAGGCAATGTGCTTAGGTTGATCACCGTCGGCGCCCGCGGTACGTCCTCCGCTTTTGCAAACAAGCGCCGGCCGGTATCACCGGGAATATCGATAATTAAATTGAAATTGACACGACCTGGGAGAATTTTCTCCGCCCTTCTCAGAACGCCATCTATATCTAAAATCATGTCCTCTCCTTCGGGCCTCAGCTTCATCAAAATGTTGACGCATTGCCCTACTATCCCTACATCAAACAAAGGAAGGTTGGTATGCGGTTGTAATATGTCCAGTTGATACTTCAGGTTTTGCTCATCCCGAAGAGAAAGACCACCCTCCCCAAAACCGCGCGCGACGATGATGGCAATTTTTGCCATTGCTATTTGGCATGCACGCGATAGCGGAAGGATTGCGTTGCCGTGCCTATCAACACCATTGAACTCGCCAGATGACTGATCAACTGACGCGGTACGGTGAGTTAGGCAATGACGATGCTCGACTGTGGCAGCGTATACCGAGCAAATACAACGCCATATGCCTCTCGACCGAGTCAAGCCCTCAAAGCGCACCTCTCCATTGAGAGCTTTTTGCTTCTTCTCACTGATCTGCCAAGAGCTACGAGGGGTTAATTTGTTCAAGCAAAGCTCTATCGACAGATCGAGAATTTTCCAAGCAGTACCGAATAGCATCGGAGCTAAATCATCCTTCAGCGTTGCCACCGAACTGGCTCCCACATGATCGGTGATACCTATCGATATCACAGCGCCGTCACAATCTCGGAGATCTAGCTCTTCAGAATAGCCTTGATCGAAAATCGGGCAAACTTTCTCAAGGACGTACAACTCGAACGCCGTTGCATCTATGAAATCACAGTTGCTCAATAACATTTTTCACCAACTCGCATAACGCTCGATCCTCCAACCCTCAAAAGGGAGAGATTTATTTTTCCTATTTTTCTTTCGATTTTTGGAGAATAAATCCGCCCCCCTTTTTATTAAGGGTCGCAATCGACCCCGAGCATCCGGTCGGCGCAACTCCCTTCGTACTCGTACCATTGGCTGAGACCTACTAGGAGCGGATTTTCAACCACCGATCCTTTGCATACTGGCTTAGCCTCTGCGCCTACGTATGCCTTGGAACAAGGTGTTAACCGCCTCGATATCTCGCAGCAGCTCGTCAGGTTGCGTAACAGCACGCTGCTGGCCGGCCGCATGTGAATGCGCACGCACATTGCGGCAGCACTTGTCATGCAAACGCTGCACTTCGCGGAATTCAACTTCCTGCACGACCATCACGCCATCAAGCCGACCGACCGAGACACCGTCGCGGAACCGCACTACGGTTCCGTTGAGTATTGTGTCCTCGATTCCAACTTCTATCGTAACGCGAAGGTCATCGTACGCATTGCGGACCGCAATCCGCTCGTCATCCCCAGGGGGGTTGTTGAACATAGCTGCAATACGCTGCTGGTCGGCACGATGTAGTCCAATGCGTTCATTATGCCTTCGCATGTCATAAGGCAGTCCGGTATCAATGTAGCCAGGACCTTCTGCGCGATAGCTGATCGACCTCACCTCAGGGACCAACTGGGCATCTTGGCTCAGAGCAATCAACTCCCCGAAGAACACCGCATCGTGTGTGAACACAATTGCTTGCCGGTTGGCGGACTCCTCAACGATCCTCCGCGCGACAGCGGTTCGATGATTGTGGTCAAGGCTCGAAACCGGATCGTCGAATACGATTCCTGAGTTGGACCCTGACTGATGGAGTTCCGCGAAGAAATAGGCGAGAGCACACATGCGCTGCTCCGCCTCGCTCAGAACAAGATGCGGATCTAGCCGGCATTCGTGAAGTTGGACTCCGAGGCGAACTGAGCCTGCGTCACCGGTGGAACTAACCCCCGCCCTAATGTGGTAGAGATCAAGCCCACCAAGTTCATCGTTCATCCGCCCAGCCAACGCCTCACTGACGTAAGTCTTCGAGAGCTGACCTGCAAGCACGCTAATCGAGCGCGTATTACCGATGTCATCAAGACAGTTCTGGAGCTTTGCCCTGTGGGCAAGATTCTCGATAACCTGGGCGATACCTTCGATATGCTCGGAAAGTAGCCGCCGTGCGTCCAACTCTATTAGGCGAAGCCGCTTGGCCGTTAGGGCTTCTGCATCGAGGTTCTCGCGCATTCCGGCCGCTTCGGCGCGAAGGCTCTCCGCAATTTGGCGGAGCGACGCAGTCGGGTTTGCGCCGCGATACGCTGGCCGGTCCAGCCACTCCGCGTTGGCAACGCCAGTTCTGAGCCACCGAAGTCGAGCAATCAGGTCTTCTTGGAAGATCCGGATCTCATCAGGCAGCGTTGCTATGCGGCCACGCAAGCTTTCCAACATGACAGGGGGGACGATGAAGGTGACAATCGCCAAGCCGGCATCGCGTACGGTCTGCTGCCAGGCATTGCGCGCAACTTGTGCGGCTTCGGCCGCCTTGTCCCGAATATAGCGATCAAAGCGCTGCAAGCGATCCTGCGCCGCAGGAGTCAGCTCCTGCTGGCAAAGCACGCATACTGCACCCTCGTCTGTCACCGGGAAGGCTTGTTCCGGATATGCAGTAGTGGTCGAGTACTCGCGTGCGGCTTTGAATAGGAACGACCACGGACCCTGCCCCGTTCCGGGCAGCAACGGCGTGGCATCTTCCGTCTGTAGCAGGGCAGACGCGGCGCGCTCGGCCGCCTCAGCTTCAACCAATAGCCTATGCAATACCTGCACGGCATCGATCGCATCATCAGACACGACGCCGGCGGTGGTGGCGATGCTGTTGCACAACTCATCAATCCTCGTCGCGGCATTGTCGAGGTTCATCGCCTTGGCGCTAGGGTCCGCCTCGCTAATCTCCTGAGGAAGGCGAACGTGTTCTGCTTGCTCATCCTGAGTGAACATGGCCAAGACACGCGCGCGTGTCAGATCTGTGGCCGGTCCGATCGGATGCACTGCTTGGCCGGCTTCCGTATTACCAGGGATGACATTGAACGGCGCTACATCTGTGGCGAGACCTGCGATTTCTGCCTGAAGCCCTGGGCGTAGGGCCTGATTAAGACCATTGGCCAGTTGCTGGAGGTAGGTTAGGGCGGACGGTTGAAAAGCGGCTGCCTCTTTCGACTGGAGGTAATGGCGCGCGCAGTCGCCGTCGAACACCGAGATGCCTCTGAGCTCAGTCCGGGGGACATCACCGCGTCGACCGCTCCAGATAGCCTGCTCGGGAGCGCCGTCTAACTCAAAGTCGATAGTGGCGCTCGGTGTGAGCTGCTGGAAGTTCGGGGCATAGGCGTTCGCGTAGACGGTGCCCGGGCTTCTAGCTCGGCACGCCTGCTTCAACACGCGCGCATAGCCCGACTTACCGGTGCCGTTGCCACCGTATACGACGGTGAGCCCTCGCGATTGGAATTCCAGAGCTTGGTCGCTCGGAATTTTCCCAACATTAGTCATCGTGTGTAGGGACGTAAGAACAACAGCGCTGTCCCGGCTCGCCTCGGCGGGAAAATGGTCCGCGGCGAACCCGATCGGCTGCGGCGTAGGCTCTATTGCACTTTGGAGTCCGTGATGCCGCTTGGCGAGATCGAGAATTTCTATAAGGTCCGCTTCGCTCCAGCTTCCCTGAATACACAGACGCCTCAAGGCGTCCTGCCTCCAGAGTGGCAACCTATCCGCCCATGCCAGCACTTCCTCGTAAATAGCCATCTCGACACTCCATATCGGCAAGGGGATACGCACAGGAGCATCATTATGCCATCAGTCGAAGGATGCCACGTGGCGATCTCACTATCGTTGCGGCTAGCTCAGGATTTAGCTCCGTGATTTTTCATACCAATCAAATTTGGCGAAGCTTCCAGAGTATTGATTACCCTCCAACGACTACTTTTGGCCGTTTTCTGCCTGTCGAGACCGGTTGAATCCACAACCCTTAGCTGTCGTTCGGAGAAGGCAGGTTACGAATAAAAACAGGCAATATAGATCATTGGCCGTCTTGTTTTTTCAATTCGAACAGTCGAGCTTACCTTCTGATCAGTTCGGTGTTCGAAGGACCAGAAATTGAACCAGTACGATCACCCAATAAAGGAAGGTACTGGCACCCAAAAACATCAAGATTCGCGCGATGTTGATTTTCAGGGGGGAAGTATATCGAAACCAAGAAAGCCTAACGTTCTGAGCGGTACATTCTGCACACCGGACCACAAGGAGGGCCGGTAAGTCTGCGTTGATGCACATTATCTCTATAACAATTTCCTCCTTGGGGGATAGGTTATCGAAAATCAAAATGTGGCGAGAGTCCTGGTCCGTTTTATGCTCGTAATGTCGGACAGGCCAGATGTTTATGTATTGGGGCTTCCAGTTGAACACTAACTCAATTTTGTTAGCGGTCTCTCTACCAGAATTAATTACCCTGATTGACGCAGTGCATACACGCTGGGTTGTACTAAGAATCTGGCCGTCGGGATCCTTAAGAGGCTCTTGGACTAAAAAATGGAATGAGTGAGGACTAGTCCACACCAGCTTTGCCTTCGCCTTGAGTCCCGAATTGAGAAGCCAAGTTAGCAATGGCACGATAAGCGAAACGATTTCCTTACCATAAGCACTTAGAAAATTCATTTTTCCCCCTAATCGAATCAATAATCCTATACCAATTATATTCCAGTGAGACTGAGGCTTGGTTCGCTTAAGCCATCATTTGATCTGAGCAACATTTCGTGAAATTAAGTATCCAGCCACAGGCAGACATTTGAAGTAGAGAAAAACGATTTACCGTCCGTGATGCGGCGTAGTGGCGTGGTTCTTTAACCCTCTTGAATTCCAAGTGCCATAAGTAGTTTCCTTGGAGAGGCCACCACCTGCGTCCCAAATCGCTTGGGGATCAGCGGCTGCACGACACTGCACATGTATCTGTCAGCTCTGAAATATGAGACGTAAGGAACGTAGAGAGCATGAATTATATCCACGAAATCGCTAGCTTTAATGACCCGTGGGCTTTCTGTAAAAGAGTTCTGAAGCGAGTTGTAAAGGGTGTTGATGCAAACGTGAACTCCAGGGCAAAAATCTTCGATATCCTGCGCGTTATTGGTTTCTAGATGAATTTTAGATTGGTGTGCTGCTTGGTTGCGATGGCTTACCATGTATGGCTGAAGCTAGAGGTGAGGATTAAGTATAGTTGGAAATTAAATTCTTGCTGAGTTTCTCGATTAGGAGAAGGCAATGGTGCCGTAATTAGGTATTGTTATTCGATTAGGGAGAGCGCGACATGCGTCGTCGGTTTCGCTAATAGCTCCTGTATCTTTGGAAAAGAAGGCCTCGCATTATTGGGTGATTAAATATTCATCGAGGCCTATTTTCTGCTGTTGTTTAAGTGTTTCTGAGTCACTTCTTCATAAGTTCAGCCAGTGCTGCGAATGGGTTATGTGTTGCGGTTGAGGACTTTGGTGAACTCAAAGATGATTCGGAAAAATACTGCTGATCAGTGTAACGTGAATGTTCATTATCATGGCAGAACAAGCAGAGAAGTTCCCAGTTCGATCCATCTTGAGGGTTGTTGTCGTGGTTGTGGTCGCGGTGGTGCACCGTCAGCTCGCTCAGGCGTTTGCCGGAGAACTCGCGGGCGCAGCGGCCGCACACGTGAGGATACATTTTCAGGGCCTTGTCACGGTAGCCCATTTCCTTGTCGCGCTTTGCATCAGCGAGAATACGATCCAGTTTAGAGGTATTGGGATTAGCTTGACTGGTCATCTGAGTGTCCGGGGGGCTTAACTGAAGGAAAAATTCTTGTTAGGACGTTGTCTGGTCGATGAGGCAGAGCTCACATAGCATGAAAAGATGGTATGCATCGTTGACGCCCTTTACTGGTCATTGTCGGATACCGTGTTCCTAACAGATTCAGGCAACTTAATCTGTCATTCCCCAACGCGTAGGCGTAGTGGGGCTCTTGACCGGCAGCCTCAATAGCTGCGAAAACCTCAGTGGTGCGCATGTCATGAATCGGCAACCACTCGTACCACGTCGACACCGAGTTGCTGATGCCCATACGACTGAAGACAGCGCGCTTTGCTCGCCCCGGCGACTCTTGAGCGCGCAATCCAAGACAGTTGACGATGGTTTTGAAGCCATTGGCCTTGGCGTAACGCCTGATTTCACGCTGAATCGGGCCTCGTTTCAAGTCACTGGTGCATTGACGTGTAGAAGCGGAGGGCCAACTCGGAACTTCGGGACGACTCTCAAACCGGCGCTCCACCATTTCCAGAAAGGTCTTTGCAGCTTTGGCGACGATGAATGGCAACCCGGCAGCGGAAGCTTGATCGCGGGCCAACTCCATCGCTCCAGGCCACTCCATCGGACCGAGTGAGGCATGGACAACGACCAACTGGCTGATTGGCACTCGTTCAAGAATACGAATCAACTGTATTTGCGAATCTTTCCCGCCTGAGTGGTTTGCTACGAATAGCGCCCCGCCTGCAATGAGTTGATCAAGTTCAGATTCCCAAGAGGCGCGGGAATCGACCTCATCGCTGAAAATCATGCGCTGCTGATAGTCCATTTTCTGCAACCTCACTTATGGGTAGGGGCCAGTTCCTGCTGGGCGGCGAGTTGCCCCCAGAAGGTGCTCACAGCTTCAGGTTCGACTGTGACCTCACGGTGCTCGCCGGCAAACTCAGCAGCGTGACCCTGGTATGGGCTGCTGATCACCAAGCCACTGTTTTCTTGGTTCAGGTGCGCAAACGAGCTGTCCATCACCAGCACACTCGCGCTGCGGTCGGCGCAGGCGAACTGCAACAGTCCACCCTCTAAGCCAATCACCACTCGAGCTGGCGCCAGTAGGGCCTGTAGCGCCCGGCAGGTTGCGTCGGCTGCTTCCCGGTGATCGCTGGTCGCCAGCTGGTAGGGCTCGTTTGGGAAACCCTCGTCATAGGCAACGACGCGCCAAGATTCACCGGCGAACTTGCCCGAGCTGATCTCGCACGTCGGGTCGCCGCCGGCGTCGGCTGCCAGGTAGATATCGCCATCGCAGTGGTCTACCAGTGCGTGCTCAACGCCGTTGGCATCTACGGTGGTGATCAGCGAAAGGCTAGGGTGATCGTCCAGACCGATCTCGTTCCAGACAGGTTCAAGAACCGCGTCGACCTGGCGTGGGTCGAGGGGGAGGTGGACCTTGTCGTGGCCGAACAGAACCTGGATGCAGCGCTGTACCTCGAAACGGATGAAGTTCATTTTCGATGGTTGGGTTTGATCGCTTTGCGAGGGGAGGTTCATTGGTATGGCTCCGGGCCGTGATTTGAGGAGCACATCATTGCCGAGTCGGCCCCGTGCCAGAACCAGCTGCAACGGGCTAGAGTTGGTGCGGGCTGCAGAGTGCCGCCCGCGGTAATAGTTCGCTTACTGATGAAGCGAAGAATTGGCACCGATCATGAATAGGCGCATATGGCGAGTCATCTTGTTCTCGAGTGAAGCAGGGAAGGGGTCTTGAGTTGCAGCGTTCCAGATAGCGCCCCTCGCTTGGTTTTCGAAGGTAGCCGTATAAAAACCCGCTGGGGAGGTGAGGAAAGGTGGCTGAAGAACCGTCCCTGGTATTCCTCACGGGGTCTTACGATAAACACAAAAATAAACAGAAATTGATCGACGGAGACTCGCGCCGGCCTTACAGTTCCGTTTATCGGTACTCGTGGAGTGTGTATGTCAGAGGTTCAATTGAATGATAACGGCGTCCCCCAGTATCCCAAGGGGCACGCTGGCCGGCTGCTGGTGACTCTGGCAGCTATCGACCGCCTGGAGCGAGCAACAGCATCCAGCGTGGCGGCGCTGACCGGGCTCAGCAAGGGAAAAATCGATGATTACGTTCAGGCGTTAAACAACGAGTTTGGCACCGTGATTATCAAGGAAGGTCCCGAATTTCGTATCGAGTCCTGGGGGGATATTCTGAAGCAAGCCGGTGTGAAAAAGGTTTTGACAGTTCCGATTAACGGAACTACGATCACGCTTGCCGAATCGCTAGTTCGGTCCCATATGCGGAAGCAAGCCGAATGAACCACTATCAGCAACTGATCGCAGACGAAATTCTCAGTGCTCAAGCGCAGAAAAAATACTGTCAGACCAAGCTGGCTGGGGGTGGGCTCCAAATGTGGGAATCAAAGGAGTACAGCGCTTTGGTCGCGCAATACGCGAGACGCTTCGTCAACTCAACAATCGACTGCCATTGGCAAGTTAAAAACTGCACCAACCTCAAATTATCATGGATAGATGGAGATTCAATCGATGCCAACTCAACACCGAACATCGAAGTCGAAAAGCGTCGTGGGCACCTTTGTTTTAGTCGCGGTCATTGGGCTCGCCATTGCTGCCCTGGCAGACTGGTTTCTGGTCCTTTTCAATCTTGGTCTTGAGCTCAGTGGCCTTACAAAAAACGCGCTGCTGTATTACCTCGCCTGCCTGGTGATGTCGATTGGGCTTATGACGATGTCCCAGGCCGTGCGGAGGGTGGGCGTTTTTCTGGCTCTGTATCCGTTTGGGATCATACTGATTTTTCTGATCGGCTTTGAGAGCCTAGTCGCCGACCCTGCGCCTGCCGGTAGCGATCTTGCGAAGGCTGGTGATCAGCTTGCGCTGTTTAATGTTGCATTGGTTCAGGGGTTTATCTGGCTGACGCCGGTTGTAGTGACTGGCTACTACTTCCTCAAAGCCTATCGTGAGGCTCAGGCCAAAGTCTCCCCCCACAAACCAAGCTAAAAGTGTGGCGGACGCCGCATCTGAATTTCGTACTGGCGTTTTGACTTGCTAGGTATCCGAACGTAGGCATCATAGTTTCAGCCCACTAGCTGTGTGGGTTGGAACAGTTTCCTGCCCGGCCATCTCCTACAAGTTAGAGGTTCGACCACGATGAATTCACCGCAGGGGCGTGAGCTCACTGAAGAAACGACGGCCCTCCCAGATCCGCACACGTCGGTGGGTGGTCAGCTGCAGCCACTGGCGTGGTATGACTCGACTTGCAGTGGAAACGTCCGATGGCGCTTAGGTGCGGGCCAGGTAGGCGTTGCTGAGGGCGAAGGGCTCATCCCGCTCTCCCACCACCAGCAGAGCCGAGTGGCTGATGCAGCAAGGATTGCTGAGCTTGAGGCCGAGCGTAGCGCGATCTACGAGGCTTTCGGGATTGGTGAGCAGTCCAGGGTGCTTCCGACGCTTACGAACAACCTGAGCAACCTCAGGCACTTCTCTGAGTTGTTGCAGGCGATAGAGCGCGAGTTCTTCATGGTGCCCGGTGAACCAAATGATGAGCGCGGGGACGCTGGCCTTGAGCCGGATGATCAGTGCCTGGTAAACCGCTGGGGCTCAACCCGGGGGGAGTACATTGATCAGTTCCGCGCCGCCCTGGCGCCAATTGCTGCCAAGGAATTGAGCCAGAGCGCAGGCAAGCATGGCGCCTACCTGGTCGTTGACCCGATGGACAATCATCACATCTGCTACAGCACCACCGATTTTGACCAAGCCCAGCAATGGACGGTCGATGGGCTGCAGCTTTATTCCCCGTTTGGTCCGGCAGCTCTCAGGCGTTCCGGTAACCCGTAGAGCCCTGTGCTATCCCCGGGCCGAATAGGCCGGGGACGCTAGATTCCATACCCACCCCTAGGTCTTTCCCCTAACCTCAGCCGGGCCGATCACCCCCGCAATACCTACGACGGGTTGCGATCGGGGTACGAGCCAGGTAGGGGTCCAAACGCAGGCTTTGACTGCTGCTTTTTCCTGATTCGATCTATCACCTCGGGCTGATTAATTCGGTCGAGCTCGATCTCGCCCGCCTGGTGCATGTCCATACCGTGCGCGAGGCATAGCGCCGCTAGAGTGACCATTACGCCCCCGACTTCCTGCACTCGCTCCTCCAAGGCGCGGCCGAATACGTAATCAACGAGCTCGTGTGCTTCCCCGGCGCTCGCGCCGCAGGCCTGCACTAGCTCGAGCGCCTCTTCTAGAAACCGAGCGTTGCGCTCTTGTTCATCACTCGCGATATCGGCGCCGAAGCACTCCAGCATCCATGGTGCTACCCGGATTTGGAATGCTGGTCGTTGCGGAGCTGGCCACGCGTATAGCGGCCCCTGGTGTTTAAGCCATGCCTGCACCTCGCCTCCAGACCACATTTTTCGGAGCATGGTCGGAAACACCAGGTTGGCCACCCCCTCATCTCGGAACCGAGTTGCTGATGGCTCCGCGTACAGCGAAACCTCCGTACCTGGCGCCAGACGGTCGTAGTAGTGGGCGAAGTCCGGACTGAAGGCCACCAGAGGTTCCTGACCTTCACCGCTTCGATAAACGACCGTCAACTTCACGGATGGCTTCGCCACCTGAATAGCCTTGAGGGCAGCCAGCGCGGCGTCACGCTCAAGTTCCAGCCGGGCACAGGCGGCGTTCATCATGCCCTTCAAAGCCTCGGAACCCTCGCGCTCGGCGATCAGGCGCCTTTCCAGCTGCTCCACTCTCTGTTCGATTTCTGCAGGTGAGTACATGCCTTGCTCCATTGGTAAAAGGTGAGGCTTGCGGTCTGGTGGGTTGGCGATTGCGCCAGAACCAGCGAACCGGTGATGAGGACAGGCTGACGCGGGATGGTGGATGGGCCAGTCAAAACCGGCATTGGGAATTGGCTTAGGGCCGGGCAACCCGCTGCGGGGCATCCTTCACTGGGATGCGCCAGCAGAGATTGCTCGAGTTGCCTACGCCGCGTCGAAGAGGCTGAGTTGAAGTACCTGAACGGTCGGCTTAGCGACGGTCCTTTTTATCGCGGGGGCCTTCCTGGCCTCAGTTTGTACATGAACTGCGGCTGGCTTTTGAATCACTGTAGGGATGTGAACTTTGGCGGGTGTGGGGATTTCCGCCGGCGCCGGGATTGTGGACTGTACCTGCACAGCCGACTCGGCAACCTCAGAATAGTCACACACGACAACCTCACACACAGGACTGACTCCATGCCATTCATCCTTGTAGAGTGCCGTGTCGATGCCACAGTTATTGCCCATCACGATGCCAGTTTGGGAAACAAACTTTTCACACTCCCTGTCCATCTCCGCCCGGTAGCCTCTAACCCCCGAGTAGCGGAATGGCGCTGAGGACTGGGGAATAATAAACGCGCCGTTGTCAGCGATCTGGCTTGCCAGTTCGATCAGCTTGTATTCAAAGCGTGCGCCGGTGTAGGCACCTTTGAACGAAGAGCCCGTTTTGATCGCGCCAAACGGCGGGTTGGAGATCGCCCAGTCGAAATGGCCGATTTCGTCGATCGCGAACACATCGCCCACGATCCACTCAGCGTCTGGCATTACACGCATCCCGACGGCAGCATACTCAGGGTTCTGTTCCACACAGACGATGCGCTGCGCGCTCTCGCGGCAGGCAAACGCGAGGCGGCCGATCCCAGCGCAAAGATCAATCATCGACTTGCAGCGCCCAACCTCTATTGAAAAATCTCGAGCCAGGCCTTCGGGAGTGAAGAACGCGCCGGCCAAACCGTTCAAATTTGTAGCGGCTTCGTGGAAGTTTTCCAGGATGTAGAAGCGATCATCGAGCGTGAGGTGCTTGTCACTGTGAACGAGATCAAGTGCACGCTTGTGCCGATTCGCTGCATCTTTCGAAATCTTGGCCATCTGGTTTCCTCACCCACCTCACGGCAGGGTTTCAATAGGGCGTTGTAAATTGATCTGATGTGGAGATTTTGAGATCGGCAGACGCGTGCCACCATCTGCTCCTTGAAAAAATCTCTAGGTGAGGAGAGGCGCTATTGCGTGTGGGGAGGGGGGAGGAGTGAGGAAACCAATGTCATTCCCAAGGTTCGGGCGCGGCCATCGAAGGTAGCCGCCAGACCTCAAGGGACAGCACGTCCTAGGTTACAGGGCACGCTCGGTTGGGTTCCGGACGAAGGCCCTGAAACACCTGGAGGCCGAGAGGTGACGTAATCACCTCAGATTCGCGAGTGTTCTAGTCCAGTGGGCGCGGGAGCCTCGGTTGTGGCCAAGTTTTGCTGTAACCCTGTTCGCCGGGAAACAGGTTGTTCTTGTCCGCTATGAGGATTTGGTAAACGCGCACGACGTCGCCCCGGGTTTGCTTCACGAAGTCTGCGGTGGCCACTCGTGCCTCGATTGGAATGCATTTGGTACGCACGCCGTAACCGGGTGTCGCAGCCATCTCATTTACGTCGTTGCGCTCCTGCTCGATGTGTTCGTGCGCTTTCGCCAGATCAGCATAGGAACCTACCACGTGGGCGAGTAGTAAATGGTCGTAGCCCGCAAGAGCCATCAATTCGAATCCTACCTCCTCGGAGAGGCCTATGGTGTATGCGAATGCCGGCTTATCGTCCTGTGCAAAGACAGACTGGACCGCGTAACCATGTTGTTCGATAGCGCGGTCTACGGCGGCATCCATGCGCGGGCGCAGCTGTGTCATTCGGACTGTGCGAACGATTTTTACCAGTTCGTCAGCGCTGGCGGTGCCCGAGCTGACGAGGAGGTGCAGGTACTGGCGGACAGTCACGTCCGGAGTAAGCAAAAAGTCCAGATTGGAAGCAATGGTGTCCAACTGGAATGCATTGATGCGCTGATCGATCTGCGGCACGAGCAGTTTGACTTCGGCCAGTTGCGCTGGGGTGGCGGTGAGTTCCAACATAATGCCTCCTGGGGCTCTCCGTGTTATTGGGTCTTGGTCAATGCAGGGTTGGCCGCTTGGGCCTGGTGCACTGCAGCTTGAGTTGAAAGCCAAGCTTCCAGCGACAGTTTCAGGTTACCCAGCCATTTCGCGCCGGATTTACTGCTCTCGCCGTGGTAGACGTTAAAGAGCTCGCCCTTGCGAATGTCCAGTGGCACGCAGGCACGACGCAGGGCGGGGTGGCCGACCACATCGTAATCGTGGAAGCCATGGTCGCTGGTTACAAGCTCAAGGTTGAGTGCGGCATCTGCGTTGTTCATTTATCAGACCTGTTTTGATCGTTTTGGAGTGTGGTGTTTGGGCCGTCCCACGGTTCCGTGGCCGGCGCCGACTGGATGTGGGTTAGGTAGCCGAGATTTCGCCGGTACCGCCGCATTTCTGGCAGTCCACATCGGGGATCACTTGGCGACCGTTATTGACCACTTTCCGCTTGTAGTCCTGCTGATAGGCGATGGTCCAAATCCGAAAGCGGGCTTCCTCACTGGGCCAAATATCAATCAGCGCGCACCCACACAGCCTATCGAACCTGTCAGCAGGTGGATTGATCTTGGCGACCGGTAGAAATCCATCACCCGCGCAGGTCTGGCACTGCGGCTCGTTGCGCCATGGTGCGCGACCGTCACAAGCCGGGCAGCCGCCGAACGGGGAGGCATCGACCCAGGCCCGCAATACTTGCGCCAGTTGCGTCTGCTCGCTGGCCTCGGCCTTCACGCAGGCCGCCAGGGTGGCCCGGTAAACGTCAATTTCGGTGATCGGTTCAATCTGCATGGTTGATGGTTCCTACATTTTGCTGACTGGGGGTCGGGCTCGCTGCCGGGTGAATCGAACTCATCGCCCCGGCTGTTTCGTTGGAGTGACTATCGCCGTGGCTAGTGCGTGCCGGAAGCCATTGGCAAAGAGAACTGCCAGCAGATCTACGGTTCATTTCTTCTTGCGGAGCCTGAACCCTGACGCGTCCAATGCTTCGAGCTCCGCTGTTGAGATTCCAATGGCAAGGTTCCAGAGCGCGGCGACACGGCGCGCAATCTCTGCCTTTGTTTCGGCACACTGCGCATGGTTGTAAGTAGCGGTCACGAGGCCGATTTTTCCTTCCGCTACCCGCACCGTACTTGCCTTGTAGCCGCCGTTTACGGCTGCGCGCTGTCCGATCAGCTTTTCAGCAGATTGGTTGGGGTCGGTTTGTCCCATCGATACTCTCCTTTTCTTCAGTGCGCCTTCGCGCCGTAACCACTAAGGGTGTAGATCGTTTCCCACTTCGTCTCGCAGTCATCGCAAGAAGTAGCCTGCGCAATGAAGTCGCCCCCAAAGGTGATGTCCACACCTGAGAAGGTAACGTTTTGGGAGCTGCACCAAGGGCAGATAAACCCGTTCGAGTGATTGATGTAGGCGTGATCGGTGATCGGTTTCACGCCTCGAATTTTGGTGGCTGCCTTGATTTGGGGGTGGTTCATTCGCTTGGACCTATCAATGGTATTTGGCTGAAACGGGCTGTTGGTTACCCACCGCTTGAACAGCCGCTGAGCCTGGATTCGAAGCATTTGGGCATTTGGTGTGGCGCTCCAATGCTCACGCCGGCAACGCCCCATCAAGCGTGCTCGGGGTGCATTGCAGCAACGATGGGGGATAGATTGAGGCCTGACAGGCAGTGCCAGAACCACGCGCAAGGAATAATCCGGATAGCTTGCAGTGATGAGCCGGAGGGGCGTTCTCCCATGCGCGGCATTGATTCGGGTAGCGATCCGAACATTTGGCCCGGGGAATATGTCCGGTTCACTTCCTCACTTCTGAGGGGATACCCCAGTTCCCCGCTGGGCATTGAACGCCGAGAAGTGGGTCTCAAGGAATAGAATCCTAGGTTTGGGACTGAATGCGAACAGGCGTTTTCCGTGGTACGCCTGGTACCCAGCGTCTTCCAGTGCCGTGGCCACCTCAACGGTGAGCGTGGTGGGGTGGATCGACACCAGGTGCGCATCGAAGAGCCGGTGGAGGTCCACTCGCAGGAGCAGGCCGTTGGTTGGATCATCCGACTGGTCACCGCGATAGGGGATGATGTGCGCGGCCTCGAGCAGAGTGTCGATCCGGCATCCGGTGATACAGCACTCTCCGCCGTACCGTTCCAGCACTGCGGCTCTGAAATTTCCCTGCCCAGGGCGAATCACTGATACCTGAGTGCGTACTGTCCGGCGATCAGCGCGTAGCAGTTCAAGCTCAATGCTCGGTGATGGCGCTGCGGCCTGCAGTTCCGAGGGCAGGGAATCTTCCAGGTCTTGAACGAGTTGGTGCTGCATCATGTGCCTGAAACTTGGGCGCGCTGGATCTGCCGAGTTGAGGGATCGAAGAATGGCCAATGTCTCGGCGGCGGCCTCCAGGGAGGCGAAGCTCTCCGGCCGGTTAGCCCAAGCAGCCTTCAACCCCTCCATGTTCAACTCTCGCACGTAGGCCAGACTCAGCCCCGCACTCGGTACCGGATCAGTCTCCACAGAGGCCACTGCATCGTGCGGCGCGCCCGGAAGTGAGTAGTCCACCTGAACAGTCTGCTCTTCGCCCTCCAGCTCGGCGAAGATGGCCATGACTTCAGGATGACCCAGATAGGTGGTGGCGCCGGCATAGAACTCGTCGTCGCCATTCAGAACCCGATACAGGGCGTAGAGCTCGGCAGCGACTTCATTCGATCCGCAACAGTGGCGGCGAAACGCCCAAGCGGCGCGAATATCATCGCTCGTGAATTCGAGTAGATCTTCGACATCGAGGGCGAACAGGTGCCGTGGCGGTTCTTCTCCCTCAGCGTCCCGGGCGCGCTGCTCCCTATAGGCCTTTAGATCGAGGTTAATCAAGTATGGGAGGTCGCCCGCTGGGCGGTTCTCAAATCCCGCCCACTCCAACAGCGCGGCGTCACGCTGCTGGTCTAGGTCTTCCTCGACATATCGTTGAAAAGCGACGACGTGCTCGGACCAGGTTCGGTACCCGGTGAACTTTATGACGTGGCGGGGCTTGAAGGGCGTCCGCCCTGATTTGGCCCGGGTGCTGCTGGCCAGTGCTTTCATGTGCTCCATCACTCAAGAAATCCCAACACGTTGAGCGCTGCGGTGCGGGGAGTATCAGTGATTGGGTAGGGGTTAGAAAGCCGTTGGCAAATCGTCAGGGGGGTTCTGGCGCCCAGGAATGCACAAAGCCCCAGTAAACGGGGCTTTGGTCAGTTAGGGGGGGGATTTTTACGCACGGTTCGCACGGGTGTACTCGAAGAAATAGTGCTCGAGGTGTTCGGCGTTGGCCGCGACTTCACCAGGCTCGACGTTGCACGCGTTGTACCCCTGCATCCACAACGCCACTGGTTCTTCATTCGGCGTTCGGTAGCCGTTGTCGCTCTGTGACTCATCGATGTCATCCTCGTCGGTGCTGAGGAATACGATGTCGACCGGCTGAGTGGCGTAGACCTCGTGGATGGCGCCACGTGTGATGTCGACAACGACCCGCACCGTGCCTTGTGTCGTCTCGGCGGCTTGTTGGTTGCAGACCTCCAGCATCGACTGGAATGCACCCCCGATCGCCCGTACGGCAGCTTCGTCGTCACCGATGTTCAGTTGCACTCCCGTTTCCGGATTGGCGGAGACGAACCCCAGCACCCTCCACGAAATACCGGCATACGAGTCGGGGCTGAAAAAGCAGCTGTAGTCGTCTGCTGCGGCTTCCGAGGCTTGTTTGTAGAGCTCGCCGGTGGATGCGGCCATCACCGCGTACTGGACACCGTCCTTTTCAGTTTGGATCAGGTGGGCATTGAACAGTGGAGGGAGGATTGTGACGCTCTTGATCGGCTCCAGAGTGGACTCGTCCTGGCGAGCATCGATCGGCAGCAGGTATTCACCATCTTGGTTGACGATGCGGATACAACGCTGAACCTCGAACCGGGTGAAGTGTGTGGCGGCGCCGGTAGGGCTCAGGGTAAATGGAATCATGGTGACCTCGTATGTGCTCGGTTTTGATGAGCACATTTTTGAGGTAAAAAGCGCGTGCCAGAACCTTGGTCAGCCCTTGCTAGGAACGATCCGCACACCAATAACCTCTGCTAGGACCAGCAGCTGGTTGTAGGCTTCCTCGTCTTCTGTCAGATCCAAGCTTCGGCCCTGGGCCACAAGGGCTTGCGGCCCGATCCTGTCTCCGAACAGCACAACAGCTTCTGCCGTGTCGTCCTGCCGCGAGATCCAGCGCAAGCCCTGTGCGCCAGGCACCGCTGCGTGAATGGCCTCGGCCCACCCCCGCGTTATCGGGTACATGTTCTTATCGGTGTCGATAAGCTCATTGCGGGTGATGTCCATTGAACGCAGGGCTTTGGTGGACAGGTCGACAACAGACAGCTCCTCGGTAACGAGCACGTTGGAATATTTGTGCCCGATGAGCTTTGTCTTCTGGAAATATTTAGGTCCTGGCTCGTAGGTCACGTCGTGGAAGACGGTCTCCATCGCAGCGCAGTCGAATGAGCTGCCAGCGTACACGGTGGGGATAATGTCGCCCTTCGAATTCCGGATCGGGCTGAACCGTGCATTCCCATTCTCGGTACCGTTGAAAGCCGTCGATTGGAATCGACCCAAGTGAACGCGATGCAGCACCCGGCCGGCTTCGATCTTTATCAGGCGAGCCTGAATTCGTTCACCGGGACCGGGCGGGTGCTTTGGAGGCCGCTCAACCATGAGTTACCCCTGCCACTTCGTCCTCAGCCGCCGCCAGCACATCTTGCGGCTTGGTTTGGAGCAGGTCCTTCGGACGCTTCCCACCCAAGTAGCTGTTAGGCGATGCGAACCAAAAGGCCATTCCCCAGCCATCCTTCATGTCTGCCAAGGTCGAAACGATATCTCCAAGGCCTGCGACAGGACGGAAGGCGTTCGCCGGGTCCAACCCGTAGATAGGGAAGTAATCGACACCTTCATGGCGTAGGGCAAAAATCTTACCGCTGTGCTTCCATTTGTTCGGCTGGGAACTGGGGTTGCTCGACTTGAACTGAGCCAGCTCGGCGATTTCCGACGCGGTGATCCAGTCGTTGCTCTGAAGGATCTCGGTCTTCGCCTGGACCAGCATCTTCGCCTCGCGAAGAAGTGTGGAGGTGACCGGCTTCTTCGGCAGGCACATGTCGACTATTGTCGTGATGGTCTCGTCTCGGACACTGCGCTGCTGGCTCCAGAATGCTTGAGACACCATTTCCAGGGAGTTGACGTATGCCTTGAAAGTCTCCTGGGATGGCTGTTGCGCCGACCGCTTGATGGTGATGACTACCTTCTCGCTTTCCGGCTGGACTTCGATAGCACCAGAAGAATGGGGCTCCTGACGGATCTCTATCGATTCGACGATACTGAGCATGACGACCTCCTAAGGTTATGGGCGCGATAGCTCTTCGCACATACCCAATCTAACTCTGACTCACAGGCTTGGCAAGCAGGTGCCGCTGAACGGTGTAGCAGGTTTATTGGGAGCCCCGACTGGATGCCGGTACCGCGCTTGACCGCCGCTGCGGGGGTAGTGTGCCGTCCTTTGTCAGCCAAACTCACCAGCCATCTAGGTTAGGCTAGGAAAAAAGGGGGTAGCTCGGGACCGTCGGGGATTCAGTTGAAACGATCTACTAGGGGTGAGTAGCGTAGGAGTTTCAAGTGCGGCAGCACGGGGTTTGGGGGGGCAGACACGCTGTTGACCATTATCGTGACAAATGCCGTAGCTGTTTTCGTAGGGAAGGCTACCTTTGGGGTAGCCCTGTGAACGTGTTTAATTCGTCACCAAATCATACCACTTTCGCTAGCGGACTTTAGTCGATCGCCATACGGGCTTTTATTGAACTGCTCGACTTTTTTATAAGTAAAAAGCTTATTCGATTTTGAGTAGTCGCCTGGACTTGTGAATGCCTGGAAGGTATTGTCGTCAATTACACGAATGTGCAGTTGCAGCTCGGGTGAATCGTATCCATAAAGCTCAACAAATCCAGAAATCTCACTCTGGCGCGCAATCATAATCTCTTCTTTACTCACGTCTTGGTAGGTGTAAAAGATAGCCTTTACCATAATGGCGCCGCCCGATTCGGTGTCATTTTTTCCAAAGTTAGGGTTGTCGTGAGCCTCAAATATCACGCCACCATTCATGGCCTCGGTTTGGCCAAGCCACTTATAACCTTCGATAACCTTAGCTACAGATTTAATAGGGCCAGCGTATTGAACGCTAGTGCGATTTCGATCAAGGTCTTTCCGTTCAAAGGTTTCAGCAGTTGCTGTGAGGGGCGATGCTGCAATTAACGATGCAAACACGAGACTATAAAATCTATCCATTTTTCCTTATCCATTTAATTCAGTTGCGGTGGTGAGATCTGCGTTTTAGGCTATCACAAGGAAACAGACTAGCGAAACGCCATTATTCCGGTGTGATCGGGGTGGTTGGCTGCAACGTGTACATGAGCCATCAGGAGGGCGAAGTTTGAGCGATGGTGTTGGACTTTCCCAAGACCTGGCTTTTGTAGTCGATCTCGTCGAAGTAGTGTTCGACCTCTTGGTGGTCGCCGTAGCCCGTGGCGCTCATTGTGGAGAGCGCGACTGGCTCTTCTTCTAGCGTTACGTAGCCATGTTGGCAGTCGGCGACGTCGGCCTCGTCACGACGCAGGATCACGATGTCCAAAGGGTGGTTGGCGATAGCGGTGTGAATCGTACCGCCCGTGTTGTCGATCACCAGCCGCACGCGGGCTTGTGGCCCCGTGCTGCGCGATACAATGGCCTGTACGTCCATGGGCTGGAACAAACCGGCGTCCGAAAGCGCTGCCATGGTCTCCCCGCCACGCGCTTTGTATTCCTCCGCGTCCATGGCGTCAGTGCCTTCGTTTGCCGTGGCCAGCAGTCCCTCAAGCGTATTGAGGCGAGCTTGCAGCGCAGTTAGGGCTTCGAGCAGAGCCGCTTCCCGGACGTTAATGAACACCTCGACCGAGTGGGCCAGTTCGCTCGCCTGGCCGCCGGTGACATAGCCGGTTGAGCGAAGTGTCTTTTCGAGATCGTTGTAAAGCGACATACGTGGTGTCCTCAGGTGCAGATGGCGAAGTAGACCCATCGTGAGCCGAGAGGGAGCGTGCCGGAACCCCGCGATCAAAGAAGTGCCCAACGGCCCGTTCGTTTCTCTCGAAACTGTCTATGCTGGAAAAACTACCGCATTGAATCCTGCGATGAGGAATCAATTCAAGATGTTCCAGGGGTATGCCGGAGTGAACTGACCTAGAGAATGGAAATATTATCTGGAGATAGATATGGCGTTTTGGAATAACAAAACTGAAACGACACCTAAACCTTCAATTGAACAACAAACCCACAATGCGATAGGCATAGCGGCTCATATCATTGACGTACAATTAGTTCGAGCAAAAAATATGCCTGGTTTTGGCGAATTGTTTGTTTGTCCATTTGTTCGCGGTTACTTGATGGGCGCTTTTACTGCCGCAATGCAGGTTTATAAAGTCCCCGGCTTCAAGGACGACATGAAGATGATGGAATTCTTGGTGGATGGCCATGTTTACATGATGGGAGAGAAAAGCGGCCGCGCTTATGCGATGGCATCATTACAATGCCGAGGCGATCGTAACTATGACTTTGGCAACCGCGTTGGCGGTACGGAGTTGATTGATTTCCTTAATGACGAAGTCCCTGTGCCTACCCAACTGTTTAATTATTGTAAGGGTATTTAAGGTGGGTGCACTTAGAAGATTGGGGACTGGCTATTCCGTCGCTGAGGGTCCGAATGCGAAACCAGCAAATCGCGGAAACAAAAAAACCCGGTCGGCGCCGGGTCATTTGTATGGATAACGGCCTGAGCTTATCAGCCTAGCAAGCTTAGCTGCTCAATGCGGGCCGAGGCCGGGGTAGGGCGAGGGTCGGGCGGGGCGATAATCCATTGCTAGCTCCCGGGAGGTTAGTTACCGAGTAGAGCAAGCCGTCGCAAACTTTGTCTATGCTGAGGAAACCTGCCGCTCTGATTTCTGCGATAGGGGATCAAACAAGGATGTTCAAGGCTGTTGGAGTGGCCTGATACCAAGGATGCGGGGGGTTGTTCACTGGAGAGAATCGATATGGCATTCTGGAACAGAAAAGCGGAACCGAATGCTCGGCCTGCGATAGACAAAAAAACGCTACATGCGATTGAGGTTGCAGCAAATTTCATTGACCTGCAGTTATTGCGTGCCCGCGACGTGCCAGGTCTCAATGAGTTGTTTTTCTGTCCATTTGTTCGCGGGTATTTGAGTGGCGCCTTTATGGGCTCAATGCAGGCGTTCAAAATCCCCGGGTACGGAGATTCCATTAAGACTATGGCGTTCTTAGTCGGCGGACATATCCACATAATGGGTGAGGAAAAAGGATTCACGTATGCGATGGACGCACTGCGCTACAAAGGCGACCATAACTTTGACTTCGGTAACCGAACGGGCGGTAAAGAGTTGATCGATTGGCTGAATAGGGATGTGATTATGCCAACCCAACTTTACGATTATTTAAGGGGTATTTAAGCAAATTGATTCAGTTTAATTTGATTAGCCAAAACTCAGTTCCTCTTGCCAGGGATAACCCAAGGATGGTCTGAAATAGACCGATATTTTTCAGCTATTTCCCCAGTCGCCGCTTCAAAAATAGCGACTGCTCAAAATATGATCAAAAACACTGCTAAATACGCATTTTTTGCCGACGAAAGCACATCGCAGACGCCATTTCGCGCCTTGTAGGCGCACTTATCCTGCACTCGCCATCAAATGTCGGCGAACCATCCACAGGTTTGACAGGGCAAACAGGGTGATCATCTGTGCCGTGTTCTTCGCCAGTCCACGGAAACGCACTTTCGTATAACCAAACTGACGCTTGATCACCCGGAAAGGATGTTCAACCTTCGCACGCACCTGCGCCTTGGCCTTTTCGATCTTGCGGATCGCGGTGTAAATCGCGCTGCGCTTACCGTGTTTCTTATAAGTGCTGCGCCGTGCCGCAACCTGCCAGATCACGTGGCGGCCAGCATGCTCTTCGCGCTTCTCGACCCCGGTGTAACCCGCATCGGCGCACACCACGTTCTCCTCGCCGTGCAGCAGTTTGTCGACTTGGGTGACGTCTGCAACATTCGCCGCCGTGACCACCACGCTGTGCACCAGTCCCGACTCGTCATCGACGCCAATGTGCGCCTTGGCACCGAAATAATACTGGTTGCCCTTTTTTGTCTGGTGCATTTCCGGATCGCGTTTACCGTCCTTGTTCTTGGTCGAACTGGGCGCGCTGATCAACGTGGCATCGACGATGGTGCCTTGGCGCAGCGACAGGCCACGGTCGCCCAGGTAACCATTGATGACCCCCAGAATCCCAGCCGCCATTTCATGTTTTTCCAGCAGCCGACGGAAGTTGAGGATCGTGGTTTCGTCAGGGATACGCTCCAGACTCAGGCCGGAAAACTGGCGCAGGATCGTGGTCTCATAAAGCGCTTCTTCCATCGCCGGATCGCTGTAGCCGAACCAGTTCTGCATCAGATGGACACGCAGCATCGCCATCAACGGATACGCCGGACGGCCACCTTCACCCTTTGGATAGTGGGGCTCGATCAAGGCAATCAACCCTTTCCACGGAACAACCCGATCCATCTCAATCAGGAACAGTTCCTTGCGGGTTTGCTTGCGTTTACCGGCGTACTCGGCGTCGGCGAAGGTCATTTGCTTCATCGGAAAGCTCGGCTGCGATGGGGGTGCGGGGATTTTGCCAAATCAGGAAGTCTTTTTCAGGATTTCCCCAAAGGTTCGGCTAACTACCACGCAGGAGTTGGTCTGAAAATTTTCTGATGACTGCATGACTTTCCAGACTCCACCCTCAGCTGCGAGGGTTCGCGAACCTGTTAGCGGGGCAAGAGCCAACTCTCCAACCGTTTTTGACCTGGATGGCATCTGTGAGCTTCTCAATCGGGTTTTGCCTCGGGATGGGCAAACAGAGGCTAGCGTCGTCGCACCGACTGGTTATCAGTAGACTGGTCCCGCTTTATCAACGATATCGGAGGCTCTATGACAGCAGGGATGGCTTTCGGTCTGTTTATGATTGCAATTATCTTGATAGGGGGGCTGCTTTCGGGGCTGGCAGTCAAAGCAGTTATGGCCTTCCTGCCTGAGCGGATTCACCAACCTCGCTATCGACGATGGGCAGCTCTGCTAGCGCTTATTGGCTGTTTCGCTTGGTATCCATTGCACGGTCACCCGTTATTCGTGGGTTTCTTCACTTCTTTCGTGTTTGCGATGGGGATGTGTACAGTCATTCTGCTTTGACCTCCAGCACGTGCAACACCGCAGCCAGGGCATGTGCACGGCCTCAATTCCGGTGATGACTGGGGATTGCAGTCGCTACCCGTGGGAGCGGGGTTGTATTACTCACCTTGAGAATCAAACCCCAGCTTGGGGAGTGGTGCGCCGGGCTCTCAAGGCGAAAGCGTTTCCCGGCCCAGGCATCGGATTCAGTAACCACACCGAGTTTGCGACACACAGTGCACCAGCCGGGTCAGGCTTGCTTCGGTCCTACGGCGGTGTCCTCTAAGCACTACCGCCATTCCTTGTCGCCGTAAAACTCGCTCAAGCACGAACAGTCCGCCCTTGCCATGCCACCGGAGGTCTTAGGCCGTGACGGTGAACCGTTTTGCCGCTTTTGCGAAGAACAGTTCCATCTCAGGCTCGCCGCCGTCGCGGTGCTGCCAGATGGCTGCGGGCAGTCCTGCGCTTTGCTTGACCTCGAGGGCCTCCTGGCTGACATCCTCTTCGTCGTCAAAGCTGACCGTAATGATTTCCACCGCCTGATGGCTGTAGACGCCCTGCAGCGCACCGTCGGTGAGGTCCATGACAATGCGTGCCGGGGCTGTTGCCGAACGCTGGCCGGCGGTCAGAAGGGTTTGGAAAGCACCCAGAATTGCTCTCACTCCCTCCTCGTCGTTACCGCTGCTAAGCTCCAGGGCGTTATCCGGGCTGTCTGAGAGGTAGCCCAACACCCTCCAGACCACGCCGCCGTAGCAGGAAGAATCGAATGAGGAGCAATTACCGGAATCGGCGTTTTGTGCCAATCCGTAAAGCTCGCCCTCGACAGTGTCCAGGGCCGCGTAGGTCACGCCTGCAACCTCTGTCTTGATGAGGGTGAGACGCGCATGGTCAGAGCTGTTTAGGCAGGCATTCATGGCTATCGGTTCTAGGAGCTCTTCGCGCTGGCGGGCATCCACGGGCAGACATTGTTCACCGTTCCCAGTCACCACTCGGATGCAACGCTCCATGGCGAAGTTGACGAATTGCAGGCCTGCGGCCGGGATCAGTGCTGGTGTAGTGGTCATTGGGTGGCCCTCGTTGGCGTTTTGAATTGATGAGCACATTGTTGGTCGCCGATTCGCGTGCCAGAACCCCAGGCATTTCATAATCCGTTTGGCGCAGACCCACTGATTCGATTTCCGCACTAAGGCTCCAGCGTTGGCTTCCGTGATAGGCGAACGCAGGGTTCAAAGCCGTCCAAACTCCGGCTTGCATGAGGCGGCGAGCTGCTGGTGCTACCGCCCGAGACTCGGACTTTAGCGATTACGGTCCATTCCCTAACTGAGGGTCCGAACGTGAGCCCACCGAATCCCGGACACAAAAAACCCGGTCGGTGCCGGGTTTCTGGTTGACGCGCGGAGTGGGGTTAGCAGGCCAGCAGGCTCAGTTGCTCCATTGGGGCTGGGCCCGGAGTAGGGCGGGGGGCGTCCAGGGTCAGAACCCACTTCGTACTAGCTACGGGGAGGCTGGTCACCGAGTAAAGCAAGTCGTCGCTCTCAGGAACGCTGAAGTGCACCTCGCTGCCCACCCGGGTACCGGTCACCTTGGCCAACAAGCTCTCCATGCTGCTCTGCGCGTATCCCTCCACGGGCACTGCGGTGTCCACGATAACCTTCACGCCGCTGCTTGGCAGCAGTGCCGCGCCCTCGACCGCATCGCGGAAGGACTTGATGCGATTGCGGAAACTGCCGGGCTCGCGCATTTCCGCTTTCCAAAGGTTGGTAACAAACTCGCCAATGATGCTGTACGCCCACCCTTCACAGCGCCAGCTGCCATCGGCGCTTTGCTTGAGGATGTTTTCGTTCTTCTGGCTGACTCGCATGAAGCGCGGTGCAGTTACGTCGTACGTTTTTGCCTTTTCCGGTTTGAACCCGAGCGATGCGTCACGGATACCGTTAACCGGGATGTCGTAGGACTGGATGATGCGCCACGCGCCCATTGTCTTGCCGTCGTACAGTGCACTCAGGAGCTGGCTGTCCTTATGCAGGGAGGCAGACACTTTGTCGCCAGCCTCAAGGGCCGCTACCTGCACCTGATACCCCAGCGCCAGCAATGTTGGTTTGAGGGTGGTGAGGTGCTTTTGGGTGAGCGTCGCTGACCAGCTTTCGCTAACCTTCAGCCCGACCTCCAAGTCGCGCATCGAGACAGGATTCGCCATCTCCTTTAGCCAACCGGCGATGTAGGTTTCAGGGTTAGTGATTCGGCCGCCTGGTCCTTGCAGCATCCCCCCTTCACAGGCGGATGCGGTGGCAAAAATAGCCTGCAGCATGGTTTCAACGCCGCCGATTGCCCGGGCGCTCCAACTTGGCGTGTGGGGATGGCAGTTCTTCTCGTAGGTTTGTTCGAACATGACGTAGCACGGCTGACCGTCATTACGGCGGAATGCACCAATCAGCTTGCCGGTAGATACTGTAGAGCCCATGTCTGATACCCCTGAAGTCATTGAGATGTCTTGTTTCGATGGGTCCACTATCAGGTGGGATAGACCGTGCCAGAATCACCCTCTGCGAAGTTTTTCGTGCAGTTGGTGGCATCTGAAAACCGCGCTTTGGAGTTGAATGGCTAACCCGCGACAGGCAGCAAAAAGCCCGGAACATGCCGGGCTGTGGGTCTGCTTAAGGATTCTTAGTTGGACGCGCATGTCCGGGCGAGTTCGGCTGGAACATTCAAGGTGTCGCCGAATTTGGTAACGGCGATGGCGCGACAGGCCGCCACCAGCTCGTCTCTGGCTGGCTCAGTGGTGTAGTGGTCACCACCGTCGTAGTAGATGTCTGCAATCCAGCGGTCGGACATCTCGGTCCCTTCAGCCCCGTAATGGGATTCTGGAGTGAGAGCCATCTGGAATTGACGGATCAGCGGCCCGGCGTCAGACCAGTCGGCACTTGGGCGGAAGGGTACCAGCCCATGGGGGTAAACTTGCCAAACCATGGTCACGTGCTGGTGCTGGTGCTGATCTGGGTCGAACTGGACGGGTATCCCCGCCGCTTGTGCGACAGCCCAGTCTAGCCCTGGGCCGTCTAGATCATTGAGGTCCACCCTGACAAACGCTGCGGGGTCCGAGAGTTGGGATTTAAAAGATTCGGTCTGGGTGCTCATAGGAGATCTCGGCACTGAAATTCGATGTGGGTAATTTGTGATGTGTCCTGGTGTGCCAGGCGGGGGTGATGCTCAACAGGCTCTGAGATGTAGGCTGCATGAACCAAGTCTGCTGCGTGGCCAGGGGTCTCGCCCTCAGTCCAAGATCTGAGAAGGGTCAGAGCTTGGCCCTGTATCGCGTCTTCGGACCGTAGACCTGATTCACTACAGAGCAAGGCAAGACGCCCTGTTACCTCTACCGACCACTCGCTGTACGGCAGCGCAATTGGCTCTGCCGGTTCAAGCCAGTCCGGACCGCTCCCGCCGAGCTCGCCGGCGTGATAGTTCCTGTGGTACAGCTCCGCATAGAGCTCATAGGCCAAGTTGTACTGCTCCGCCAACTCCGGTACGTCCAGCAGCAACAGGGGCGCTCTCGGGCCATAGTGCCGGTGCTTCAACACGTCATTGGAGGCAAGTTCGTGCACGGCGTCGTAGGCGGCTTGCAGTGCCAATTCCAATGCCGGTTCAGAACGCTCCATGCCATCCAGGACGATGACACTGGTCCACTGTAGGCGGGCGGCGAGCGCTTCTTGGAAGGCTGGATTCATGATGGAGGCTCCGGGCGGTTGTTATGTGTTGCAGCCATCATCACTCGCTGAATGTCGTGCCGGAACCACCGCCCGCGATGCCTGTGGGAGCGAAGCCATTCATTTGCCCACGTCGGGTTTGACTCTGCCACCCTGGGAGTGTGCCGCCCGCTGCCTAGAGTGCGAATGGTCTGGTGGAGATGTAGGATCGATGAGCGCTTATGGCCACTCCTGACCATCCTTCTCCACCTTCTCCACCTTCTCCACCTTCTCCACCTTCGCTGCCTGGGCCTGCCACGCCACCTTTGCTGATTCCTTCGCCCACTCTTCCAAGGCAGTGGCATTCGGCGTGTCCATCCCTCGCTCCCGGCGATATGCCTTGAACGCCTGGTAGTTCAACGGCAGACGGAAGCGTAGCGCGAGCCCGTCCCACGGGTTGCTGATGCGGCTAAGGGGGTCCAGACGGCTCAGGGTGTGATTGCCGGTGTAGATGTTCAATCCTCGGGAGTGAAGCTCGGGTGGAATGTCGCTAAGCGGTAGTCCGGTGAGCACCATGATGTCGTGGATGGTTTCTGTGCTAACAGTGACGAACGTATTGGCCTGCACATGCTCGCCGGGCTGCAGGTAGCAATCCCATTGGTAGTCCCGTTTGTTGGCCAGCGCCAGCAGGTGCTCCAGGCGCAGCTTGTCCCTCGGGTCAGGAGTGTGCTGCTTACTGTAGGGCTCGTAGTAGATCCCCACCGATCGGGTGTTTGTCCTGGTACCACCAAATACAGGATTGCCATCCTCTCTACGCGGCAGATGGAACTTTGTGTGGTTCAAGGACAACAGGTCCTCGAGAATCTTTGGCAGGTTTTTCTTCACCGCTTTGTAGAACCACGACTGCATCTCTATTTCGCGCCGCGTGTAGTCGGCGGCGGCAAGCCCCCTAATGATCTCAACCTGGTTATGGCGAGCGATATAGTGAGCGTCGGCAACGATGCGATCCGGGGTGGCCAGGTTATTCACCGGAATCGACTTCAAGTCCGGCACGAACAGTCCCTTAGTCGTTTCACCGTGGGTCAACATGAGTGCACCGCGCGCGTCGCACGTAATCAGGATCTGGCCAGCATCCATCACCGCCGCCGGGATATACAGGCACTCATCTGGGACCTGATCTGCATAGCGGGCTTCCATCCAGAGATTAGGATTCCTCATGCTGGCCCAGTCAGGATGACCCAGGTGAAAGAACTCTGCAGTCAGATGCTTGCTCGAGCGGGGCATCATCTCCACTTGCCGGCCTGCCACAATGGGGTACTGGTCGCCGTCACCCGCAAGCTTGTGCGCGATATGCAGCATTGAACCTGTGGCTAGCGGCGGTTCCGTCAGCTGCTGGTCGAAGTAGCGGTGTTTGCACTGGTCGATGAACAGCTGCAACCAGAGCAACTCCCGGTCTCCGAGTTCACCGATGGTCGCCAGCACAGGAAGGCCGGTACCGACAGGCGCTACCGCAGTCCGGGGAACACGCTCCCGTGCCGTTCGCTCGCGGTCCAGCCACTGGATATTCAAAAGCGAATAGGGGAAATGACTCCCTTCGATCCGCCACGAATTAAAGCGGTCGTTTCGAGATTGCATTCTTTGCTCTTGGAGGGGGTGTTCAAAAGTCCCTTTGTCCGTCAGGGCAATAATCCTCGAACCGGTCCGCACCACCATCACGAAGTAGCTGCTGGCGATGCTCTGTCCGCGAATGACACACAGCGAAAAGCCTGTGGGGATCAGCTTGGCGTGCACCAGCAGTTCTTCAATACGCTCAATCACGTAGATGTCGCGCCCCAGCTTTGCTTCCGAAGCCGGTACCGGGGTGCCGTCGCAAATCATGAGCCGGGTCAGTCGATCAACGCCATGGAGCGCGTCTAGGCCAACATTCCCACTCTCCGCCACCACGAACGCCCGCGTGCCCTGGGACAGCTGCGCCCGGGTCTGTTCGCGGTAGAACGCCAACGAGGCTTCTGCATAGGCGAAGAACTCGTCGTGCAGATGACTCACTGCAGAATCATCGAACAACGCATCAAGATGTCCTAGCGTCACCAAAAGCCTTGAGATGCGCTCAGAGCCTTTGTGGTACTCAGCGAGAGGAAAGCTCAGGGCTTCCGTGAAACGAGGCACCATCGAACGCACGATAAGGCTAACGATGGCTTCATCCCCGGTCTTGAGGGCCTCTTTGATTCTCTTGTTGGCGTCGTAGAGGCTGAAGGTCTGGTCGGGCCGATATGGGTAGGAGGGCGAGTCCAACGACGCGCCTGTGAGCGCTTCCCACAAAGTCACCGCCTGACTACCTGGACGCTGATCCTTATTCTCGATACTCATTGCTATTGCGCCCCGGGCGGTTTATTGCGGATAACCCGTGTAGAGACGGATCGTGATGAGTGAATAATCAGTCCGCTTCGCCCGTGCCAGAACCCCGACACAACGCCTGGCCGCGGGACTTGAGTGACTGTGACCAGCCCATGTCCGCGCCACCGATTACATAGAGCCTATGGACACCGCCCGATTACATGACAGCCCATTGACGTACACAGGAGAAAGCTGGCGTCCTGCCGCATCGGAATGACACGAGATAACAGCCCTAGCGGGTGTCGGGCCTAGGAGGGAGGGTGGCATTTCCTCAGTGCACATCGGTTATTCCGTCGGTGTCAGCAGACGGTCACACAGGTCGTGGATTTCTTCTGCTGAGAGGCCGCTATGAGCTCCGCCGTTAGTAAGGATTTCCCCAATGTCGCCATCATCCACACTTACGGCTCCTGTCTCCACGCCGGCTGCGAGCATTCGCAAGCCTGCAATAACGGCGTCGTACTCAGCCTTGCTCACCGATAGCTTTTCAACCCTGTGCGTTGCGACAACATCCCCAAAAAATGCAACCAGGCTTGGGTAGTCGGCCAGAACATTCTGGGTGGGGATGGATGGTTTGTAGGGGACGGCAGGGGCATCAGCCTGATTGAGGTACAGGGCGTTATTGACGGCGCTCTGATGAACATCTGCAAGCGCAGCCTCGGCCGTATCAGCCTGGGAGAATGCCGAATGGTTGCCAAAGTTCACCTGCCACTTGCGACCGTGGTTAACGAGGCGTACCGCCGATGCTTCCCTGAGGAACTCAGCCTTGGTCAATTCATGTGGAGCAACATGGTGGATGGTGGCTTGGGTGGAGGAGTTATCGGTTTGCATGGGGAGGCCTCGGGCTCTGTAATTGATGCGCTCAGCTTCCGTTACTCCGGCGCGCGCCAGAACCCCAGTTTTAGACGTCGAGCGGCTTTATTGTTTCGTTCCCCCAAGTGGACGCAGGACGGCACCTCTACAAAACCCAGTCTTGGGAATGAATCTCGCGGCGCGGTCCGGCCGCTCCCGTGCTCGTAAGCCACGGTAAGAAAAAGGCCCAGCGTATGCCGGGCCTTGGTATGGATGCCTGGGTTAGCCCGGGCGGGGTAAGCAAAGGGTAATTGGCTGGTTAGATGCCAGACAGCTCCAGTAAGGCGTTGTAGTCCGCGCCGTCAGGTGCTGTTTCCTCCCTGTTGATCTTGTCGTTGTAGGCACGAATAGCAGTAGGCAAACGGACCAGCGCCTGCAGGCCCATGCACGTCGAGCGAATGCTTGCCTCGAAGTCGCCGACCACTAACTGCATCGCGTCCCGAAGGCTATCGCTACCGTCGACAAAGCCCAACACGCGCCAATACACGCCTTCAAACGTCCCACTGCTCAGGTAGATACCGTGTTCGCAGGATCCGTGGGCGATATTGAAGAACTCGCCATCTTCCTGATCAATGAGCACCTGCTCGTCCCCGTCGATCTCTACGGTGATCAGCTCCAGGTTGACCGCCGGCGTGCGCAGGCTGGTCTGACCGGTCAACATTTGCAGGATTGCTTCGTTCTGCTGGGCGTGAATGGGGCGATAAACCACGTCGGTTTCGTATTTGATGCGGATGCAGCGCTGAACAGAGAAGCTGGTGAAGTGGAAAGGTTGCGTAAGGGCGGCGGTTGTCATGGTGGCGTCCTTCAAAGCTGGTCAGTTGATGCCGCAATGTTGAGTGCGAGCCGCCCGCGCCAGAACCCGTCTGCCCATATTTTATTGCACTCGAGTCCAGAGCAAGGCATCGAGTGTGCTGGCGCCAGCGGCTCAAACTGGTACTAGCCCCTCAGATCGGACGCGAGGGTGAGCCGAGACGCGGCCCAACCTCATCAAATGGCTGCCGGGATGGAAAGCAGATAATTCCTTCGGCTGGTGCTGGTCCCGACCTGAGGGAGTGAGTGCGCCCCCGGTCGCGCAAAACGCAAAAACCGCCAAGACGGCGGTTTGGGTTAGCAGTTTGGATCAGGCTGCGGCGGTGTCGAAGTCGTCCGCTCGTCGCCTCTGAGGGTGGGTGCTCACCGTCTGATCTGGCTCGGCCAAGTCTTTGATCCGCCGGTAAGCGCGATCACAGGCATCCAGATAGGCAAGGAACGTTGCCGCCGTGGTTTCGATCTCGTCTGCAAGCGCCAAGCAGTAGTTCACCAGCATGAAAGGTGATTCGAGCTTCACTGATTGCCCTAAGCAGAATTGATGCCGAACCTCGACAATCAATTCATTTCGGTTCGTCCCCGAACGCTGGAGACGGAAGGCACCATTTGACTCCAGCCTCAACCGTCGAGTTAGCGATGCTTGATGGTAGCTGGTGACACCGTCGAGCATTGCCGCCAGCCGCCGGATCAACCGATAATTTTCGGTCCATTGTGCTTTGGCTTCTTCCTCCCTGCGCTGAATTTCGGCGCCCCACCGTTTTTCGTAATCGATAACGGACAGACTCCGGTACCGAACCTCGTCGAGCAGCTTTCTTTCGAATCGGTCAAGGCAGCGGTTCCGGGTAGTCGAGATGAAAGCGTGCAGCAGATCGAGACAGTCGTGAGCCTTTAGCTGGGCGACTTGCAGTCTTAGTGGGTAATTGGCGTCCCACATCCACGGCGGGGACAGGCACTCTATGCGGTTCCGAATGTAGGCCGCTTGTGCTTGGGTGTCGTGAAGGATCTGAACCCAAAACTCGAGTGTGAGCTCGCCGGCGCTATGGTCAAGCGGCAGTCTGGTGAGCCTTGTGCGCGCTGCCAGGGCGTCAGCCTCCAGGTTTGGCAGCCGCTCAACGCCGAAGGCTGGCCCATTGTTTGGCTTCAGAGCGGCGCGCATGGCCTCGAACGCGGTGGCATCGGCAAGCAGGTCATGTAACCACGGGGCGCGCTCAGTGAGTCGAGTCAGTGCACCATGTTGGGTTTTGCTGTACGTGAGCTTTGGGCCCCTTGGCACGGCGAACCATCCTCCGGCAATGGCCGATGTGATCGCCGCCAAGTCAGCCTGGACCTCGCAGGGGACGCAACGCGCGGTCAAAGCCTGGTCCAAGCTAATCCCTTTCTCCAAATCCGTGCAGATCCTGCGCGCATACCGCATCGCAACGTGGTTCGTCAGCGCGCCAGTGTTGATGATATCCATGGTGCCTCCTCCAGTTATTGCCCCATGCTCGTGCAGCCAGCCGCGTGCCACCAGCCAATCGCAATCAGCCTGAATCGTCCGCTCTTAGGCAGGCGGACATTCCACCGAGACAATATGTCCGGTTGGCTTGCCGGAGGAAAATGCGGAATCTTTTATTTTTTCGAAACCTTCGAAAATAGGGCAGTCGAGGACCACTATTACCAGTGGAGGCCTCGTGCAAATGAATCATGTAACCATCAACCTTGTCCTGCAGTCGGCCTGGCGATCCCAGGTACTGCCCCGGCCAAGTGACTACTCGCTTGAGGCATTCAAAGCAGTCGTCTTCAAAGCCCGCAGAAATAGGCACCAGATCCCTGAAGCGGAATTCGTTGACGAACTGGATACGCTTACGGCTTTGGTCAGCAGCAACCAATCACTGACACCGCGGTTACTAGAAGGTATTAACCAGCAGATGGATACGCTACAGGTGGCAAGCCGGCGGGCAAGCGATGCTCGGGCCGGTGCTCAGGGGCCTTCGGCCATTTACATCCCCGGGTTCGGAGATCGTGCGTCCCTCTTTTCCGAAGGGTTGGTTTCAATGGGTTTGCAGATGCTCACATTGGACCTGCACTCAAACCTGGACTTGGTATCCGCGCTGGGGGAGCGAATGCCAGTATTAGGTCTGGTCCTCGTCGGCGGACAGGTCGTCGAGAATCCCGCGGCATGCAAGGCGTTGCAGGAATTGGCCAGCCATCACGACTCCGATCTCCTGGTAGTGGTTGCTGTTGATGAACCCCTATCGTTTCAGCAGCGCCTGGTGGCTGCCTCCTTTGGGGCCGTTCGGTTGCTTGGCGTCGACGCAGACGTGAGATCCCTGCGGACGTTGATTCGAAGCCGAGCGCGGGATTCGCAGATCAACGGCTATAGGGTTTTGCTCCTCGACGACTCGAAGACGGATGCCTACAAGGCCCGCAAGTACATGCTCGAGGAGGGCATCGAGGTGATGCATATCCTTTCCCCGGCGCAGGTCCTGGATGCGATCGAGAGTTTTCACCCTGACGTCGTGGTGACTGATTTCCACATGCCGGAAGCCAACGGCGACCAGGTCGCGAGCGTGATTCGCCAGGACAGCGATTCGACGATGCCTATTGTGTTTCTCAGCAGTGAGCGCAACGCAGAGACTCAACTGATGGCGCTTTCCAAAGGGGCGGACGCGTTTGTGCAGAAGCCGTTGCACCGTGGGGCCTTCATCAAGGCATTGAAGGCACTGATTTCACGTTCGAAAGCGTTCGATTCGCGCATGCGCCGAGATACCCTGACAGGGCTCCTGAATCATGGCCAGCTACTCGCCTCCGCGGCTCGTGTTAGCGCTTCCGAGAAGGATGCAGCGAATGCGATCGTCATGATCGACATCGACCACTTCAAGTCGGTCAATGACACCTTCGGCCACCCGGTAGGGGATAAGGTGCTTGTTGGGTTAGCCGAGATTCTCTCCGACAACCTGCGGTCCACTGATTTCATAGGGCGTATGGGCGGGGAGGAATTTGCGGTGGTAATGGTCGGGGCGAAGATCGCGGACGCCAAACTTGTCATTGACCGTATACGCGACCTCTTTAGCTCCCTGCAATTCGAGTCGGGACTAGAAGGGAGCGGGGAGCGCGGGAAATGGTTCGGCAGCACGTTCAGTGCCGGCGTTGCGCCTCTGGAAGGTGGGGTGCCTGCAGCGCTTAAAGCGGCTGACGAGGCCCTCTACCGGGCTAAACATGGGGGCAGGAACCGCGTGGAAGTGGAGACCTAATTCCAGACCCGAAAAATGGACGTAAAAAAGCCCCGGTTTATCGGGGCTTTTTCATTTCCGCAGGTCAGGCGCGAAATTGGTGAGCTTGGCTCGATTCCGATTTGAGAGGGTGTACGTTGTTGCGTGGTGGTTCTGTGAATTCGCCGTCGGCAATATCGCTTTCATCTGCAACACCTGGGATGTCTTCTGGTTCATCGAAGGTCAGCTGCATTAAGACCCGTTCCATCGCTTCGGCGGAATCGAACTCCGCTGCCGGGAAGTCTGCTGGCATGTCTACACGATCGAGGATGTGTTTCAGGTCGTGGTACAACAGGGTAGGGCGCACGCGCATCAACTTTACCAACTCGAGAAGTAGCTTCTCGTTCTGGGCGACTGCGGCAGAACACCGCTGGCTTACGTTGCTGCGGATCAGCATCAGGCGGTTGGCCTTCATCAGCGCTTCGTCGTTGGACGCCGGCTTGAAGAAATTACCCTTGTTGGTGAGTTGTAAGTACCGAAGAGCCAAATCGTCGAAGTTTTGAAGATCGTCCATTGCGGCGTCAGAAGCGGTTTTCATAAGCAGCTGCTCAGCAGCGCTGCCGATCATGAGCATGTGCATACGCCAGAAAATCATGTCGGCGGTGGACAGGAGGTTCAGGTCTGTAAAGATCTTGGCCGTTCGCGCATTGAGGTTCAGTTGGGCATTGAACGACTCAGCAATGAGGCAGTTGCTGCCCTTGTAGGCAATGATTCGAGCGGCCTGGTGGACCATCAGCCGATTCTGATCAGCCATGGTCACCTGAAAAGCCGGCCGTTGCTCTGCAGTTGGGGTGAATGCAGCAGGTAGCGCGAGCGAGGTACTGGCCACGCCGCCTAAGACGTCCTTCGACGGTGTGGTTTTAGGTCGAAGGCCGGATGCCATATAACCAACAGCCAACAATATGGCCACGCCGACGGATGTGGCCGTGTAGAACGTATTCTCTGTGACCAAGCGATATGCCGGACCGGCGCAAAGGTAAGCCCCCAGGCAGACAGAAGCGGTGACCCAAACGAAGGTGAGGCCGCGCTGGAAGCCTTCGCCTACGGCGGCGACAACGTTGCCGGACTTTGCCTTCGCGATAGAACTGACCATGAAGCCAAAGCCAATCAGGAGGGACAGGACAATGGCTGAGAGCGTTGCGAAGCCTACGAGTTCTGCTGGCTTATCAACCGTGACGTAGCGCGCAGCTACGTAAAGGCCGACGGTAGCTCCCGAAAGGACAAACGGGAAGAACCAGGCCGGGAGCATCCGGCCTGCATCTTTCAAATTATTCCAACTGCTCATTGTCCCGCTCCGTTACAAAGTGACTGTGGCGACAGCTTGCGGCTGCTGAGATTTATGTTGTTGGGGTGTAGCACCCGACTTCTTAGGCCCTTTTCCTTTGCCACCGCTGTTTTGCTTGTTGCCGGCAGAATTTGCCTGGCCATTCGCTTGCCCTGATTTAGGCTGCGGGGACTGTTGAACTGGTTGTGGTTTTTGCTGCGGTTTTGCCTGAGGCTTTTCCGCTGCTTTAGGCTGTTCAGGCGCGGGCGCTGCTGTGGCGGCGATAGGAGTCTGGGGGACGGCCGCGACAACAGTCGCCTTGGTTTCCGCAGGCTGGCTTGTTTGTTGAGGCGCTGGGGCTGGCTTGCCGCTTATGGCACCGGCGTTCGTTTGCTGTTGGCGCTGTGGAGCGCCCCGGCGCTGCTGTGCATTACTGTTCGTTCGGCCGCCACGACGTGAGTTCACATCCGCGTCCTTCTCGACCTCGGCGAGGCCGTCTTCGAACTGAGCGATATGCTTCTGGAAGCCTTCGGTGGCTTGGCGGTATTGCTTGCGGCCTTCGACGGTTGAAACACCGGCGAGATCTCGCAGGCGCTGGTCCAAGCGGGAGACACGGATGGCGAGGCTGTACATCGCTGCAGTCCTTTCACCATCGATGCGGAGTACCCTCTCCGGAACCGAGGGAGCTGTGCTTTGGCGAGGAGGATTCGTTTCGTTAGCCATGGGCTGTTTCCTTACTGGTGAGGGCCATATGTTCTCAGCCAATCCCAACCAGCAGCGCGTTGGGTGCATGAGATGAAAAATTCGTTCACGTCATTTGCATGACTTAGGTAGCTGGCGCTGTCGTCCGGGACGAACAAACCCCAAGCGTCTATCCAAGCGAGTTGGAATATTTTGTGAGGGAAGTAGCAGACTTCGATGTAGCGGTACTCGGGGGCCCGCAAGTACACCTTCGAAACGAAGAGAACTAGGAATACTAGGGCAACAATTTGTAGGGATTTAACGATCGGACCGGACGACGACCCCTGCGAACTCGATTCAGCCATGAATGGCATCCTTGGTAATGGTGAATAGAAGCCCGGTCCGACGCTGCACCAGCGGGATGGCTTGGGCGACCGGCATCCCGGCGGAAACCAAGCTGCCAAGAATCCTGACCGCTTCGGTTTCCTCGTCGACGGCAATGCCCAAGCTTGAGCTGAAGTCCAACCAGCGCCGGGCCGAAACTGGAGTGAGCCCTTTTGCGATTGACCTGACCCTGGCGATCGCACGGAGGTCTGGTACCCGCTGCTCCATTAACGATGCGCAGTAGCGGGCCAGGTACTCACCAGCATTGACCCTGCTTTCGATCAGCTGGCGAAGTTCGTCCTCTCTGCCGCTCGTTCGCATGGCATCTGCGTCATCCATTCCCTGACCGAGGGTGATGATGCTGAGGGTGATTCCTACAGCTTCAGTTTCGCGAATGGACGATAAGGCGCCTTGGTACCCAGCGTGGTCGCCGTCAACCATTTGGGCTGCTTCGGTCACGCCTTGGCTTGACAGATAAAGAGCCTGTGCACTGTTGATCGACGATTGGCCAATAGCTGCGCCCCAGAAGCCGATGAGTTGTAAGGCCCACGCATCCAGGGTTCCTTCGACGCAGATCAGAATCGTTTTCTGACGTTTCTTGAATAGATAGGGGATGTCTTTCGACGACATCGGGGAGAACCGATATTTCGGATTGGATCTAGGCACGCCAGCGCCAACAGGCAATCGACCCCAAATCCTGACTTCGCCGTCTGGATGTGGCCAGTATCCAATGACCCGGCCTTCCATTCCGGACCAGATCTCGTCAGGTGTGGCGTCGTTGAAACACACAATTCCACAAGCGCGAGCTTCCTCTTTGCTCACGCCGAACGAGTGCAGAAGGGAAAGCACCTCATCGTTGGTCGTAAACACGCCAAGCTTCATCTCAACCATTACCGCGTCTGAGTAGCCGCGTGCTTTTTGAAACGCATCGAGGATGGGCTTGTTGCGGGAAGCGAGGAGTTGGGTTGCGTGGACGATCGCCTTCCCTGTCGTGAGGGGAGGGCGGCCAGACGGTTGGTTGGATGTTGGGCGTTGCTCGTTTTGGCGACTGTCTGGCGGTTCCACGCCTACAGCCTCGCAGAGCGCGCGCAGGATGTCCTTTTGTGACATGTTGGTTTCTGCGAGCGCATCCCATATGGATGTATACGGGCTTGTGCAGTTATCCTTTCGGTTGCACTGAATCCCGTTTCGGTGCGGGTAGTAATACGCGCGGTCCTTCTTACATATAGGGCAGTCGAGAACGTACGAACCATTCGCTGAAATGGGCTTGGGGCGTAGGTGGTTCAACAAACCGCGGTCGACCGCGTCTAGTTGGGGGTACACCTTAGTTTTAATAAAGTCGCCAATCGAAAGGGTCATTCGCTCGCGGCCGCCATTTCTTTCCCTGTCAGTGCCTGCAGAACCTGCGGACTGATGCCTTGGTCGATTGCGATCTCGCAGAGTTTGCGATTCAACTCGCGACGAACCTTCCATACCTGTCTTTCGCAGAGCCCAAGCATTGAGCACATGTCCACAGAACAGTGCTGTTCGAGAACGGCGAGACGCAAGATCTGGTATTGGCGATGGGTAAGAAAACGGCGAAGTTTTTCGACGTGTTGGTGTCGCAGCTGCAAGCCCTCGTCGCTCAGAACGATGCCGTCAGACAGGAACTGGGGAAGTGCCGACAGACTGTCGGTGTAGTTTGAAGCGGTGTTTTGGTAATCCGGCTGCAGGCCGTGAGCGCGGGGTGCGTAATCGAGAGCGTCCAAGTCGGCAAAATTGTACGTTCCAGTTCCTGGAACCTCATCGATGATCAGTGCGCATCCATATTTGCGGATATAGGAAAGCGCATAGCCGATCAAGCACCGACCACGACCCTCGGGAGAGCCGTCTTGGTAATTCTTAATGGCGCTTTTCGTTGCGTCAAAGAGCCCAGGGTAGAGAATCTGCAGAAGCTCCTCGTCATCAAGACGAAGGGTTATCTTCGAGCGGATTTCTGCTACCCACTGCTGTTGGGATTCGGCGTGTATGACGAATGCCCACGGGTCTAGATTCAAGAACTGCTGGCAGGACATGCCCGCCAACCAATTGTTCCTAACGAGGCGCATGCCTCCCTCCTCCGATCAGACGATCGGCTCCTAAGCGCAGATCCAGTCCCCTGGACTCTGCTTTGCTCGGCAGCCACGACAGCTACCGACCCCCTTCTACATACGGTGAGCACTGCTCTCCCGCTTGGCTCTTCGGTCACCCCGTAGGTGTGATCCAAAGTAATTGCGGCGATTCTATTGGCGCCTGATGTCCCAAGCAACCCAAAACAGGGTCACATTTTTCGAGCAAAAGGGTCCTAACGCGTTGAATTTGGTACATCAGGTACTCAAATGTGCGCGTTAGCGTTCAGTGCGAAACGCGCTAGAGGCCCCGCCCTGTAGGAAGATTGACGCTATTTATCTGACGCTAATGGCACAACACTGGCCACCGGACGGGCGTGATGGCACCGTACTACCGTTCGTCGTCACCCTGGAAAATAAAGCAGTCGCCGTTATGTTGAGCGCTAACACAGCGAGGAGCGGTCATGATCAACGTTTGTAAGCAGGCAATCTCAGCAGCCCGCGAGTCGGAAGCTGCAATCCAAAACCACTTGCGTGGTTGGGCGGTTATTAAATCTGGCGACCTCTGCTCATTGGTTGTTTTGACCTACAGTGACGGCGGCAGCGTCAGCGCCCACGTTGTCTGGGCGGGTGCCGACCCGCTCGGCTCCATCCAACTCGTCGCCGACCATTTAAATGAAAAGATCGGGGCGGCACCGGAACTCCTTGGTGCTCTGCTCAACGTCTATCACAAGGGGGCACCAACGCAGGGCCTGTTGACGCATGCGGTCACTACTGTCTCAGTACAAACGCTTCAGTGAGGCCGGTTCGCTACGAGAGGTGCTCGCAGCCATTCTTGACTGAGGGGCACCGGATCGCCTTAAGGGTGTGGACGGATGCACCCATCGGTGCCCCCCACTGAGCCGCGGCGTAATTGGTGCCTCTATTCCCCTTGCTGAAAGCGCCTTCTTATATAGAGGGCAAGCATTCACTGTATCTGGAAGGTTGCGAGCTCTATAAGAGCCAGTCGCGAGCCGGTTGCTCTGTGCCTGGCGGTTAAAGCACACCCAGGCAGATCTGCGATCAACAAGCCGCCCATAGAACCCGTTCAATTGTCACGCCCTGTCGGGGGGCGGGCGCCTTTACCAGCTTGAACTGGCTGATTCGGTGTTGGTGACAATTTCGCCCTGCGGCCAGCTGGCAGGACACGGAACACTTAATCGAAACCGAGCAGAGCGCGGCATCGATAGCCCGATCTTCTTTTGCTGAAGCGTTGGCGCCGCGCCAAAACTGCGTATTGGATCGGCGCGGACAACCGCGAATCGATTTTAAACGACCGACGACGGAGTCTTTCCATGCGGCCACTTGCGCTGGGGCACACAACCAGATTGCTCGGCAGATCGCATCATGACCGTTAGTGCGCACAGCTGAGCAATTAACTCGTGATTGGCAACGCGTACATTCCGCGGGGAGGGTAGGGGGTCAACTTATGCCCCGAGTGTCTGCGCATTTCCCCTCACCCCAAAGGCTCAACGGATGGCTCCATGAGGGCATGTCTGATCGTTGAACCCTTCGTGAAATAACCTGCCAGGGCGTACAGAAGAGAGGGGCAACGCTGTTCTCACAAGGTGGGTTAAAGCGAAATGTTGGGACGATGCCACCTGCTGCTTGAGCAGGATCGACCCCAACCTGGCTTCATCGAGATGTGATGGGAAGTGTTCCAGTTCATAGATAGCCGGAGTCGATCGCATGACCACAAATGAGAGAACCAAAAAAAGCGACCAGGTTGTCGGTCACGGTTGGACGCAACCCGAAGGCGTTGGTAGTTCGTAGAGGCGCAGCGTTGGTGTCCGGGTCCGGAAGCAAATGTTGCTCAAGGCGACACCGCATTAGTCTCGGCTGGAAGATTGGTTGCGCGGGAACATGCGTTAGTCCATAGGAGTGCCACGTCTGAAACAGTTGGGAATATGCGGACATGCTTTCTGTTTGGGGAATAAGTCAGTTTCCATCTACACGCCGTGCAGCGTTGGAATGTGGTCGGCCGCCAGTCCAAGTTCTAGGAGTCGCATGCACCTCGCCCGGATCGCACTTGCCGAAGGCGCCAGGCGCGAGCCTGGCCAGCGGTGTCCGTGTCGCCTGCAAACTAGCGCTAAACGCTCCCCGCCAGTTGATTCGGAGCATCACTCAAAGAGGCTCACGACCACCGCGCTTTTAATGCGCGGAGGTGGAGGTTCGTCTCGCGGAAGCTAGAAGAGTTGACCGTGGAGACTCATCGTTTGTGCAGTAGGTTGGTTCGTTACTGCTGAGCTCCGGGATGGAGGATGACCGGAATAGCGAATTGGCGGCACGCGTCGACAACGGTCTGATGAATGTAGTGGGTGTGCGTATGCGCAGGTAAGGCCAGTGCGGTGGTCTTGTTCTCTGCTAAAACTAATAGAAGGGATGTGAGGGCTGCAGCTTTGGTGTTGCCCTGCAGAGGAATGCTTATGACACCCTGCCCAAGTATCCGGTATCCATGCGGGACGGGTAAGGAGAGTTCAGGAAGCAACAAGGAGGTGACGTGGGATACCGTTGCGGTGGTCATGGTTCCTAGACGGTAGGCGTCAACGTTGCTGCGGAGCCAAAACTTCCGATGACCGCCTGTCTCCCCATCAGGAATTAGAACCCCACCTGATGCTAATCGAAGGAGGGTGCTCCGGTGGATCCCCAGCAGTGAACACACCTCGACGCCATTTAGCTGATCCAGCGGACTGATTACGGATTCAAAACTCTGACCACGTTTTGGCATTCGGTATCTCTTGTAGCTGCTCGCTGCAGCGAAAAACAAAAATCGCAATTCCATCGCCACAACAAGTCCATTTAGGTCCACGGCATAGAATTACATTAGACGGCGGTTTAACGAAAAACGCGCCCGGCTTGATGAGTTCTGCATCCCTACTCAATCAACAAATAGTACTCCTGTATGGGCGCTTTCAGGACGCATTTGCGCCTAAAAACATCGTATAGCGGCGACGGAATTCCGTGCGGGGGTTTTGGGGTGCGGTTGTAGGAAATTGCAGGATAATGCTCGGTGTGTCGTGGACCTTGATCGGCGTGATGTCGGGTTGTTGTGGTGCATACGCCAAAATCATCGAGCGTAATGAAAACCTGTTTTCGGTCATGTGAAGGTGGGTTGTCGGTACGGGTCTAGGATGTTGCGAGATGGTTGTGGGGCAGCTGCGAGTCATTGCGGTGGTGTAAAGGAAATTGGGGGGCGGTCAGACGTCCAGTCTGCATCCAAAACATCGGAAACGTGGATTTAGGATAAAGAATTGCGTAAGAACATCCGGGACGCGGATTTGTCAGGGCCATTCATCGAAAGGCAGACCGAGCTGACAACGAGGCGCCAGCAAACCCTTCTTCAACTCATCGATCGAATGGCATTCATCAAGGAGGTATTGGTAGCGACATCTCGAAAGGTTCTGGGGTACCAAGACAGTGAACGAGTCCGTCGCCATGCTGCTGGCTGGCAACTGATGTGGATGTGGAGGAGCAGTAGGACCCCTAACAAGGTATCGGGAATCGAGGTCTATCTTTCGAAGGGAAGCAGGGGCAAGGACTTCCAACAGGTGTCATTGCGAAGTAGGGAGGAGCGGCTTCGACATATGGAGCCATTCCTTGGGAGAAAGGCGGCGAAAAATTTCTCACGCGATCTCGATCGTTTTTTTGAGGTGGCAGGGCGGGCCGTCGGCTGGATCAATGCGTTTCGATCCGAGGATCTGGGGGAGTTAATTCCCCGTTCTAAATCTTACGGATTAGACCGTTGGATTGCGGCAGTAGGTGAAGCATGTGAAATCAGGAGCAGTCTCGCCTCAGGCGTTGTTGAGAAATTCTTCATGCTCGACGAGGAGTTAAATCAGGCCGTTTTTGAGTTCAATGAGGCGCGACAACCGGTAAGATTCCGTTCGATTATTTGTAGGCGTGAATGTCCCAAGCTTGACCCGCTTTCACCGGCCGAACCACGTTACAGGGTCGTCGAGTATTTCGATCGGCGGACCGGTAAACGACGGAGCCGAGATGTCAGATCCTATAAGAAGCGGCTTCAAATTCAGAAGGTCCGTGAAAAGCTGAAGCACGATTTAGGAAGAGACCCGACACAGGAAGAGGTTGATTGGATCGTAGCTTCGCAACGAAAAAGGATGCCTTCTCCTTGGTTGACCGGAGACCTGATTTCTCACTGTCATTTGGGGAAGCATTCAGGAAGTATCGTGAGACACCAAAAAAAACTGGCTTCGATTTTGGATGAGTGGGATTCGTGCAGAACCCTGATCCGGTCGTTGCTGTAGGTAGAACGTAGAAGGAAGAGATAATGTCGCAGACCATTGATCAGCTGATCGCTATCGACCTAGGTAATGGAACCACCAGCTACATTGCAGGGGCTGGCGAAATCAGAGGCTCGTTTGCCTCGCTCGTCGCGCCCGCTCAGTCGAACCAAGGCCTGGGCAGCGGTTTCAGTCGGGAAATGTTTAAGCCCAAGCTTGGTAATTTTTATGTCGGTGATGACTGCAGAGAGGACGGGGCAAGCACTCGGAGCACCGATTCCAGTTACTACAGTTCCGATACCATCCGGGTACTCTTTCTTAAGGTACTTAAGGATGTGGGGCAGGCGCGCCCTATTATTGTCACCGGACTCCCGACGGAGTTTTTCTACGCGTTAAGGTCTGACTTTGCTGCCGACTTGAAGAAATGGGCTATCGAGGAGGGGTATCAACCAGTCAGCGTGACCGTACTTCCACAATACGTCGGTCCCTGGTTCGATCCGGATCTGCTGGATTCACAGGGCGAGCGAATCAACCCACGGGTAGTTATGGAAGGAAAGGTCGGGATCATTGATATCGGCCAAGGCACCATCGACGCAGGGCAGTTCTCAGACGGCAAAGTGAGCACCGACACAAAGCTCCGCTTCGGCGAATCGAAGGGTGTTTCAGACATCCATAAGCGTCTGTTCACCCAGCTCCAGGATATTGACTCCCTGAACGCACTACTGCCTGCCAAAGCTCGGTTACCGAAAGAGTTCGAACTCGACAGTCAGACGAATGAATACACCATGGATATCTGGCTTCGTAAGGGGTATATCCCATGGCGCGGCAATCGGATCGATATCGAACCGATTAGTCTCCCTGCTCGCCAGGAGTTCGCGGACAATACGTTGCAGCGTTGCATCGGTGCGGTCTGGAAGAAGACAGATTTCCTTGCCGGTATGGTAACTGCAGGTGGCGGGGCAATCGTCCTTGGAACGAAGCTGCTTGAGAAGTACATCAACACGAAGATCTATATGGCCAAGGACCCGGAAAACTCGATCGTCCGTGGATTTCACCGCTTCTACGTGACTCAAAATTTCAAGGATCACGCAAAAGTGAAGGTGGCGGCCAGTGACTGAGATGCCAAGCATATCAATCCGGGATAAGCTCGTGCCTGGTTCACACGACACGCTGATTGAGGTGTTAGGCAAATACCCACGCCAAGCTGGAAACCAGGTTGTGCTCGCCATGTCTGAGGCATGCCTTGACCTTTGGCCGGTTACCGAAGCGGATTACAATGTCGCGGAAGAAGTTGAGTTTCAGCGGGTAAAGATTACGCTTCAGGAAGACAAATATCCCAAGCTTTACGCTCTCTACCGCTCCTTACCCAAAGGGGTGAAGGGCGTGGCAATAATCAACCTGCTAAACCGCCATCAGATGCTCCGGCAGGTGAACCCTGGTCTTGTGACAGAGGCGCTTAATAAGGCCTTGGCGCTGAAGCAGGGTGGGCGCATGGCGGTAACCACTGGTGGGGAGATCGCTGAGAAGAAGGAACCGCCGGCAGCCGATGTAACGCTGATGGTTACTAGAGAGGCAGGATTAGCTCCACGATCTCTGAGTGAAACCGCGACAGAACAGGTTCACAAAATGGTTGCGTCCGATACGCCTATCATGACGCAGGAGGTCGATGACCCTTTAGCCGATCTTCCCCCTATGAATTTCGCCTAAGTTCACTCGATCCAAACGTCTAGCAGCCCTTCTTGCAAAAGGGCTGCAATCCTCACTGCCCCGTCCCATGTAGAAAAGCATCCCACCATTTTCTCTAATTCATTTTTGTCAGCCGAGCACGTAAGTAGGGGAGGGGTCACACGACCGTGTCCGATCAGACTGGTGGTCCCGCGGTTCAGACTGAAAACGTGACATCCATCCCCGACGCGCTCCACTTCTAGAAGCATCTGCTGCACGGCAGACTTTGTTGTTGTGCCCATCACTATTGCCCCTGCACCCAAAACACCCCATCAGTTACGAAGAGCCGGATTTTCGGCCTATGGTTCGCAAACCACTGTAGGGCATAACGCACGAACCCTGGATTGTCAGCTTCGATTGGAGGGTCAATATTCGCTACTCGCTGCCCGACGGTGTACTCAACCTGATAGTCCGTACCGTCGTGAGTTAAATGCAGGTCGACAGCAACCCCGTCGAAAGCAGGTAGCGCAAGAGCCAACTCACCAAGCCATTGAGCAAAGTCTTCAAGCGCAAGGCTGCCGTGTGCGCCGGTCTGCGCATTGCCCCCCGAACGTTTCAAAAACGGATTGGCTGCTGAGGGCCAGTTCTGCACCAACTGGTTGGCAGAGAAGGCGTCTTCTTCCTGAAGATATGCAACGTCGACGTTATAGGTTTGCATGACTGGTCTGCTCCGAAACGGAATCAAAATTTACACTTCGCTGGTGGTGGCACGGATCAAAGAGCAGCACATTAGGCAGAACGAACCAATGACCTACGGTACACCTTCATGCTCGACATCCAACCAGCGGTCAGACATTTGATGGGTGGAATGCACATACCTTCCCCCGCAGCCTCGTGTATCTCAGCGCAGAAGGTAGCCGTCTTGGGGATCGGGAAAATCCCGTTTGCCCCCAGCTGCTCCAGGATGGCGAGCGAGTCGTCCCCGGACAGGCTTGGAAAGATCTCAATGGCCTGGAGAATGAGCGCCTCGTCCTCGATCACTGGCAAGTGCGGCACGAAAGGGAATTTGGCTTGGGCAAGTTGCAGACCTGGATACGCTTCGAGTGTGTCGCCGCGTGCTGGGGCAACAAACGCAATTCGCTCCAGCACCTTCGCGGGGGTGAGCGTCCATGGATTAGGGCTTGCCACCTCTGAGGCTGAGGAAACCAATTCGATACCGAAGGGTACCAAGCCACCACTGGGACCTGACCCGTCGCAACGGATCAGGTTACCCAGGGCGTCAAGCTGGTAGGCAGGGTAGGTGCGTCCATCTTGCTGAAACATCAGTTCGCCAATCATTTAGAATTTTGGATCTCTTGAAATGTTTCGATAACAGCTTGAACGCCTGTCTCGATAAAATACTGCCCGTAGTAGGAGTAGCGCGACGGACCTGGAGAATAGGCATCCTCTGGAATAGGTAGATCCCGATACTCTCCGCCCACGTCCGCCACAATTGCGCCTTGGACACGCTGAACACTCGCAGCGTCGTTCTTCTGAGGCAGCCACGCACGAGTAACTTTACCTTCGGGGTTGACCAAGAAAACCATTGTCGGCCAGTAGTCGAAGAAAGGGCTTCTCTCATCAGACATACCACCTTGTGATGCAATGACATCCTTTTGGCCGGCCGCTTTCAAATCCGTTCCAAAGACCAGGTAGGGCGAGATCCATTCCTTGAACGAGAGACTTGTGCCCCCGGCAAGCCGAGCCGCCGGCGACACAAAGTAATTGTTCACACACAGCCGGAAAGCTCTCTCGCACGGCTGATTGTTATACGTCAGCCAATAGCCTTTATAGGCATCGTTCACCGGCTTAAGTGATCCCGGAATACTGTCGTAACCCAGAAAATTCAACTCAACGTTGACGTTGTTCGCCTTAAGCCACTTGCTGATTCCCCCAATGAAATTGCTGTCTTGTTTCGCCCGCTCGTGGGCGGCATCTGCTCGGGCAAACCCCTTACGCAGATACTCAAGATCATTCCGCGGGGTTTTGTAGTCCGAATAGACATTGGAAGCGACCCAGAGGGACCAGCCCTTGGGCTTCCACTGTGCCTTTTCAAAAAACCAAGCCTTTCCAGACTGAGCAGATTGGTCTTGAGCGCTCTTCAACGCTTGAACTGGGCCTGGCAGCATAAAGGTCGGTGCGCCTACAACCTCGCCCCCGATCCACCCGGCAAACGTCGGTATTTCAGGCTTGTCATCACCGCAGCCGGCCACTGCAACCGCCAGCAGTGCCACAAGCATCAATTTTTTCATTTTCCATCTCCGTGGTTTGGATATGAGCCGGTATAACGGCCCGCACCAGAATTCCAAGCCCAATCCTCGCATTTTATTGCTAAACCAGGGTCGACTCCATGCCGACCTGTCGCCCGGCATTGTGCGGATATACCACCGAAATAAAAAAAGCCCGCGTTTTCGGCGGGCTTTAGGCTAGCTATTTTGTTGAGTACGGGCCTTTGGGTCCGCCGTACTGTCCTGAGTTCGTTGGAGGAGAGGTGGTCGAAGTGCCACCTCCACTTGGAGTACTGGTCTTGGGCAAAGCCAAATTACGCGCGGCTCCTGCAGTAGAAGATGGTTGTGCTTTGGGAATGTTCAAATTGACGTTCAAATTTGCAGGCCCGTAGCCTCCACCTAGTCCTCCGCCTCCACCACCGCCACCGCCACCGCCACCGCCCACAGCTTTTCCGGCAGAGGCCGCTGCACCGCCAGCACCTTTGGCTAGTGAGCCGGCCATTTTGGCAGGTCCTCCCACGACGCTCATCGCCGCACCTCCAATTTTAAGTCCCGCCGCTACGACCGCTGCCCCAGTGGCGGCCATACCCGTCGCGGCACCCGCTGGATTGAAGCCTGAGAGACCTTTTACATCATCCCAGATCAGCATCTTGGCTATGATTATTTCTACTGCAGTTAGCGCCATAAAAATTACATATTGCGCCGATCCTGCAGAAATGAGGAGAGGATAGTTCTCTGAGAAATTGCCGGCTTGCAGTCCGCTCATTAACTCGCCATTCATCGCTAGGGTAGTAGAGGCCATAGTAAGGCAGAGGTTATTTATGAACGGGACCATATATGAAAAGGCCAGTAGTTTTATATAGCTAACTAGCATGCTCGGATTAAAAAAAACAGCGAACACACAGATTACTGGAAAGAGAACTACAAGCATCCCGGCCAGCATTGCACAGCCGTTTATCATCGTAGGAATTTTAAACTTAAGCATCCACTGGCGGAATTCCATTCCAAGGTCTTGCATAGCTGTCATGACTTCGTTGGTCAGGTTTTCGACCCCGAAATTAGTTTTCTGGGTGTCGAACGTCACAGAACCATTAATTGGAATTCCTGTGCCCTTGTTGGCCTGCTCCTGCTCAACCCGATTATTAACATCGTTAATCAATTTAGCTTGTGCTGATTGAAAGTCGCGCATGTATGCGGTTTGCTCTCCCGCAGGCACTACCTGTTTTATTGCCGCCGTCCAGTTTGCGACCGCCTTTGTCACAAGCCCGTACATTTGCAGACAGTCCTTTGGGTAAAAACGCGCTTGCCGGTCCTCAGGAATCGCGCTGCCCTCGACATAGTCAGAATTGGCGTAAAGACTGTTGTCCGCGGAGTCAGTGATTTTCTCAAACTCATGGACCCCTTCAGTAGCTTTTTTAGGGTTTATCTGCCGGACGTAAAACTCTTTAGAAGGCATTAAATATCCACCCTGGGAGTTTTGCTCGCTGAAAAAATTTTCGTCTTCTGGTATAGCCGCTAGCAAAGCACGTCCCTTATCTACCCCTTCGGCCACGAATGACTCGCTAGCAATGGCCCCTAGGTTGGGGTTGTCATCCCCGAAGATTATCGGTTGAGCCTTAAGGCTACTGGAGGATACTTTGTTCTTTAATGCATCATATGACTGTTGAGTTAGCCCAATAATCTCAACCTGGTTAACGCCGGATGATCCGAATAGCCCGACCGCCCGGCCGGCCGTCCGTGTGTCCGGAGTCGAGCCTGCTGATGCGGTAAGGGCGGCTTGGCATTTACTGATGTAGTCTTGATACAATTGCTTTGCAGGACTGTTGTTAAATTTTGCCATCGTCGATTCGTCAGTGACGTGGTAGGCATTAGCGAACGCCAACTCCATAGCCGATTCGTCGTTAACGTTATCTAGGGCCGATTTCATAAGTTGGTAAACGTTACCCACCAGTTTCAAAGACCATCCAGCACCAGCCGATAATCCAACCGGGCCCCCTGAAGGCCCTACCTTGTAAGTCCCTGGTTGGAGCAACATTGCCACCAGCATCACAATGCCAAAAGCGCTGGCCGCTGTTTTCAAGCGGTCTACCGGCGCTTTCATTGTCAGTACACCGACCCATGCTAATCCGCCATATAGGCAAAGGTTCATGGCTGCAGCCGTCAGCGTCTGATTGTACGCCTGCCACATGTTTATGTAGTGAGCCACTAGGTCCGCAAAGTTGGAGTTTACGAATTGTAGTAGTCCGTAATCCGGTACCTCGGTTTCGAGGGCCATTACTGAGTCGCCTGCTGGGTATTTACGAAGACCTTATTCCTCTCCTGATCATGTTTTATCCGAGCTTGTAGTGCTTGATATTGCTGGCGCAACGCGGCGGCGGACAATCTGGTCTTTTCCACTACCATTGGGCTCAGGGTGTTGTCCGGTTGGTTTGCAATACCGCTAGAAACTCCGATCTCAATCTTCGAGATTACGTCATCTAGTTCCTTCATCATGGCTAACGTAGCGAGTTGGCGTTCAGTCGACAGGAATAGGGCCGGTGCACTACGAGCAAGGCCACGCATGTACTTATGCTCACCTTCGCTGATGGTGATATCTGCACGGGCGACTAGATCTTTGTGCGCTTGAGTTGTTTTAAAGCTAGCGTTGTCAGCGGCGTACACCTTCTGGTAAAGGCCCATGTACTCAGTTGTCATCGATTTGGAGAGGCTTTCGAGCGTAACTGACCGCGGAATTACTGTCGTAGCGTCTTCCTTTGATCCATACGAAGGAATCAACCCCGAATATTTTTTTATGTCTTCGCACCCTAACTCGGAGGCCGCAAAAACCAACCCAGCGGTGCCTTCCGGTGCGGTATTAGCGCAACCCTTACCTGCAATTCTGGATGGGCTAAGACCCCCTGTGATAAGTCCCGTGCCATTTCCTGAACCCGTACCCGCACCAGGGTTGGCGCCTCCTACAGAAGCGTTCCAGCCAATCAGTCCGCCGGTAGCGCCTGTGACCTTGCCCATCAGGCTATTCGCCCGCTCGACGCCTTTCTGTTTGTAATCACCCATCTGGCGGACTAAAGAGCCTGTTAAGCCTTCACCAGCCATGCACTTGGTGCTTTTGAAGCCTTCGTCGACGGTGCAGTCCGCTTCTGCGAGCTCCTGCTTTTTTTCTTCGTACGCTTTATCAGCTTTCCCGCGAACGCCTGAACACGTCAAATTGCTCATATCAAGGCCAAATTGGCCCACTGAGTTCAACTGGTCGATGACCGACTTCACGGTTGGTTGGCTATATGCTAAGTACATAATTGCCAAACTCGGGGCGTTTGAGATGAACTGTTCAACCATTTGGGCGTACTGGCCCATATTTCCGTCTAAGACAGTTCCCAAGTTTAGACCGTTGCAACCTACTCCGACTTCAGTCGCACCATAGCCATCCACAACTCCAGTTCTTTGATCTTGAAACGGAGTAAATGTATCGAAACTAAATGATCCCCCCTTGTTGGCGTCCATTACGGCTGAGCCTTTGATGGACTCTCCAAATAACCCGGTTACATCAGTCATTTTTCGAGTCCACGGGGTATCCATGGACGCCCCAGTGTCATCTGCAGCGAAGGATGCAGTAGAAATGATCATGAACAGACTTAGGATAGCTTTGGTAGTGAAGTTCATGTTTTTCATTGTACTTTCTTCTCTTCCTGGATATATGTCATGGCTTGGAACTGATCTTCCAGCTGCGCGAGTGTTCTGTGGCCAATCAGGCTCTTTCGTCGCTCCACCTTGGTGTTGTCAATCCAAGATATTGGCCAGGACGTCAGCCCCATTTTTTGGAGGCCCATGCGTTCGTCCCGGGACAGCACGCGCCCAGACAAACCCCGTTGCGTGACATGCTTGAGGAACGCATCACGATCACCATCGAGCTGAAAGACTTTTATCTTAAGCTTGGGATACTTCTGCTGTACCGTCGAAAGCGTTTGCAACTGCTTTTCACAGACCGGGCAGGTGGACTCGACGAATACAGACATACTCACGTTGTCGGTGTCTATATATTTGACGGCGGACGCTTTTTCAGCGGCAGCGTCTAGCCCCTTGATGTTCTGCAGATCTCCGGTCTTCCACATCGCCATTTTGTATAGATTTGCAGATTTGTGGTATTCACCCCAAGTCCTGTCCATGTAACTCACGAGCGCGGCAGCTGCTTCTGGCGATTGCTCTAATTGAAGTCTGATGACTGCACTGGGTGTCCCAGGTTGAAAGTTGAACTCAATATCATTCTTTCCCAGCATGCGCATGGGCGCTTGCGGGTTTTTCTTGGCATTGCGATTGAGCTCAGTGCAGTTCTTCATCCACTGCATGTTCTGACATTCTAAAATGTTTGGAAGCTTGTCCAGTTCCGCGTTCTCGCGATCCTCATTGAACTTGCCTACTTTAGCCAAGGCCACAGCCATGGCGTTTGAAAGTAGTTCGTTGGCGTCAGTGGCCTCCGACATTACAAACGGTGCGTTGAAGGCTAAGCCTCCGGCGATGAACGCCAAAGCAAATTTTAGTGAGCTTTTCATAAGTTCCTTACCGGAGGACGGCAGATAGTTCGGTGATGATTGTTTGCGCGTTGCTCAGAATCTTGGGCCTGCCCTGTTGGGATACCATGACAATGGCTGGTGTCGAGCGGACGCCATATTTGCGTGCCTCTTCGCCGTTCAGGTCTGGTTGGAACCCCGTTAGTGGAAGGTTGGCGATCGCCGGTGTGAAAACGCGCCGAGGGTCCCAAGTTGCCTGGTCAATCAATACGAAGTATTCGAAGGCGACTTTGTCGCCGAAACGAGCCTTCGCCTGATTGGCTATTTCCACGAGATCGGCGGCCGAGGTGGCGTTTTCAGTGATGAACATCTTGATCGTGGCCAGCGGTGTGGTGGTTTGCTGTTGGCCAACAAATCTGCCGACCTGGGCTTGCATGCGCGCGTATGCCTGCTTTGCGCCCTCTACGTCTTTGGGTATTGGCAATCCGGTGGTGCCTGCGATCGAGGGGACACCCCCTTGTCTATCAATCATGCCCTGAACTTGAGCGAGCATCGCTGCGCTGCCTTTGTGCCCGCGGTCTGCAGCTGCCTTGAAGAATCTTGCAGCCTTGTTCAGATTGTCCGGGTACTCCGGCGACTTAAGCATCAACCCTCCAAGGTGGTACATGGCGATGACATTTCCGGCCTTAGCCTCGGGGAGCAGAATGTCCCAGGCCTTTTGCTTTTCGCCCTTCAGCATCAACATCATGCCCTCACCTACGCGTTGATCCGCGTTGGTTTGGGGAGGTGCTGCATGGGTGTATGGCGAAATAAGGCTAGCGAGCAGTAGCCAAAGATACGGACGATGCAAGCCGTTTCTCCTCGTTGTATTTGGGCATGAAGTTAGCGAGATAGCGCTGGCGGTATTTCGGTGTCGCTGAGTGGTAATAACCCGCAGCAGCGATATCGCTTCCGTGAGCTTTTTTCAGTTCCGCCAAGTGGGCGGCTGCGTAGTTCAGGTTGTAGGACGGGTCGAACCACATCTGAACGGTCGCAATTCCCTGGCCATGCCATCGGTAGTTGACCTGTGCAATGCCAATGTCGGTATTGATTAGCCTAAGAGGCCGAATTCGGATCTCGCCCTTGCTGACCTCGCGGCTGTCGTCGGACCGCAGGCGCAGGGATCCGGCAGATTGCGCTGAGTAGGCATAAGCCCTTGCGGATGACTCAGTGGTAAAGAATCGGCGCGATCGTTGGCCGCTGTTCAGGATTGCCTTAACCATCCAAGGGGCTTGGGTCAAAGACCATAGGACGCGGACTGCAGATTCCTTATCCTTGAATTGGAAGGGTTCTCCATCTGCGTTGAAGGTCCATGGATTCTTGCGCGACTCCTGAGCTGTGATAGCCCTCAACACGATGGGGTCCACGCCGTGGCTGCGTGCTGCGTAATCAATGAGCGGGTCGTATGGTGAACCGAACACGGGGCTGGCAATGCCGAGCATGGTGGCCAGCAAAATCCGGATCAAAGTCGGCCTCCCTCAATTGTCGAGAAACTGTTTTTCTGCAGCCAAGCGACTGCACGCGCGCGCTCCGGGAAACTTTTGTCTAGGCGACGGAAGAGTAGGGGGTGTGGGTCTTCCGGAATCGTGCCGAGGTGCTCGTGGAGTATTTCGTGATGTACGACATAACGGACGACGCAACGCGGAGCGTCGTGCCCAAGTGATTTACTCAACCCCTGATGGATCAAGATCACTTTTTCACCGTCAATCACCTCAGTGCTGCCGGCAGGCACAAACAATGTGTCTGTGCTGACACGGTTAATGCGTTGTGCGATCAGGTCCCAACCTGGAACCCGAAGTTTCTGCAGCACTTTGATGTAAAGCTTCGACGCTTCTTCGTGGTTGATGGAAACGAAGGGTTCGAGTGCAGTCCGCGCTAGTTCGTATTCTTGTTTCATGAACAGGAGGACTGCAGCTTCGAGTTGGATTAGCTGCGTCTGGGTTAGCTCGCCTGGCGCCAGTTTTGGCTCGTCGGCTTCGCTAGCGCTGGGAATGCCCCAGCGTACTGTGATGAGATTTGGGGAGCGAAAATGGCACTCCGAGACTTCAGCAGCGGTTTGGGACAGGAACAGCTCATCCGCGCTGCTGATCTTCTCGTGAATGTTATATCGTTGAACACCCATTTTGCTGACTCCAGAACTTGTGCACTACTTGGCCATCCGAGTTCTGTAAGTCGAGGCGATCACCGGCGATCGAAATGCGGTAGCCGTCAAGGAAATCTCCTTGTCCAACCATGTTTTCCCCACCTGCGTCGACGACAAAGGCGTGGGCAACGCACGAGGGGCAGTTACGTGCTGGTGGGGCTACCGCTTTCACACACAGTTTCGGCCTCGGATAAACCTTCGCTGCGGCCACGGTGGCTTTCGGCTTGGCTCGTTGCTCAACAGTCGCCGAGCGTTTCGGGATGGAAGCTACGCTAGCCTTCGGTTTCGCGTGAGTTCGCGAAGGTTTCGGGGCCTGCTTGGCTGCCAGCTGTTCTGTGAGAGACTTAATTTCTAAGTCTTTCGCATTCAGCTGCGCTTTCATCTCTGACACATCGACCGCACTGCTTTGCTGACTCGGCTGTGGACTACTATCCGGGTTTTGAAGGGGAGTGCTACCCAAAACAGGGTCGTGTTTTTCGGCCCCAGTAATTGTCGGAATTGGTGTCGGCTTTGCGGGGGAAGGGATACCTGCAAACACATTTGGTGAGTCGTTGGGCGCCGGTGCGGTTACTAGGTGCTCTGTGGCACCGAATGGGCTGCTCGCTTGTTGAGGAACCACCGGCGCGCTCGGCGCCACAGTTGCAACAGGTTGTGGGGTGGACGGGGTGGAATCAGATGCCGAGGGAAATCCGAAGCCGTCACCAGCTGGAGGGATTTGTGCCGAAACTACTGGAACTGTCTCTGCGTCGAGTGGTTTCTGAAACGGACCTTCTAGGCGTAGGTCGCTAAGGGTCTGGCCAACCGCTGGATCATCCGCAGTTTGGTCACCCAGTGGCGCTTTAAGATCGCTCTCAACCTCGTTGTACGCCTGCTGCGAGCCAAGTGGGGAGTCAGTTGGTTTTGATGCGCTAGAGGCAGCTTTGACATCGCCTGGCTCTTGGGTTGGAGCGCCAGGGGTCAGCACCCCATTTTTTGCCAGAATAATCGCACAGACGACCACGGCGCCGAGGGCAACCTTCTTGCCGATGGTCATCTTCGCCTTGGCCTTTTTGTCCGGCTGTGGATGATCCTGTGGGTCGATCAACAAGGGGTCGCTTAGGTCATCAATGACAGGCTTGCCCAGTTGCTCAGATTCATGGTCGCCTACTGTAGGCTCCGCCGCAGCACTTCCTTCTGGATTTTTTGCCTTAGAGTTAAGGCTGGAAGCACCGTTCCTGATCCGTTCGATGATGTCGCCTAGGCCACCAGTTTTCTTTTCGTTGCTCATGTTAGTTACCTCCAAGGACTGGCAGAAATGTAGGTGCCTCTTCGGACCATCGGCCCGGGGCGATTTGGACGCATTCTTCGTGCTCCGGAATTAGCATTCCGTTCACGACGCGACCCGGAATTCTCACGCCGCATTGGACCTGGGGGGCATCCCATGTGAAGCGATCTCGCGCTCGCATCTTGCCCTTCATATCGGTAAGGACCTGGCTGACACCCTCGGAATACGCTCTGCGTTCGAGTTCGGTTTTAGGGGCGTAGAGTTCCTTCACAGGTTTGCTTTGCTCGGTATCGACGATTGTTTCGCGGGGCTCATATCTAGCTGAACATCCAGCGGTAAAAGCGATGCAAATGAATGCAAAGGCCTTAAACAAGTTGGCCATAACGGGCTCCGTAGGGGTGTGTTTTGGAGAGAGCAATAATTGCCTGCTGCCGAGCTAGCGATTCGTCCAGTTGGGTCTCACGAACAATTTCGGCTGTCTTAATCTCACGCAGGTTGTAGTCGTCTGGGTGTGAGCTCGCGATCCAGAGCGTCATCGGTGCTGAGAACAAACGGAACACGCCGGAGTAGTACAGGCTTTGGCTCGTGCGCATCCGGTAGAAAACTTCGGAGTACATTGGCGGTAGCGAAGCGAGGGATCTCCACAGGTCAATCTCCTCATCGGTGAACGCAAGTTCTTCCTTGGCCACTCGGTAGTCGGACTCCGAGCAGGCGAGGAAGAAGTAGTGGCTTGTGTTCTCCAGGACGCCGTCCTGAGAGTCTCCGCCTCCGCTCGTTTCCGCTTTGATCAAGTTCACGAAGTCCTTAACGGTCTGGCTAATCAGCAGGCACCCAGCGCCGTAACGGCGAAGCTCACGATAGAAGCTGGAGAGCGCTTTTGCGGCATTAGGGTCGGAGAGGGTCGCCCAGGCTTCATCGACTGCTACGATTTTTTTGCGGCTGCGCTGCAACTTGAATTTGCAGTACAAATCGATCTGGCGGAACAGAGCCAAAGTCACCACCCCGAGCGCAGGGGATTTTGACATCCGCTGCGTTTCGAGGACCGTGAAGTCGTTTTCCCAGTCAACCTGGAGGTAGCCGTCAAAGATTGCTGCGAACGGCCCGTTCCCCCAGTAGAGCGTCAAGTTCTCGGCCAGCGTTTGACCCTTCTGCTCTTGGAAATTAGTCTTGATTAGATACGGGATAAAATCGCGGAAGCGCGGCTCGTCCTTCGGGCGGGTTTCAACCCAATCTTCGTAGAAAAGGTCCAGTGCGTTGTAGAGCAGCGACGAGGTCACTTTGGTTAGGTTGGACTTGGTACTGCCCGAACCGTCGCCGGCCTCCATCATCATAATGAGCATACGCGCGACGAAGAATTTTTCGTCGAGCTCAGGCGCTTCGTGATTTCCGTCGTCGTTTTTCTTCAGTGCAAATGGGTTGATGCAGATCGGATTAATGGTGCGTTGGGTGACTGGCTCTATGAAGGGCTCAGTTGTCAAACGAACATAGTTGCCATTCAGAACCAGGCACAGACTCTCGTAGGAATCGCCTTTGTCGATAATCCAGACCTTCGGACGGTATTTGACACGCAAGGCCATTAGCAGGTTGTTAAAAGTGAAGGATTTACCAGAACCTGTGGTACCGCAGATCAGTGAATGAGCGGTGTTAACGCTATCGCCCCAAAGGTCCAGGAAGATCGGCTGACCAGCCCGGTTGTTCATGAGGATCGCTGGGTCCGCTACGCCTTGGTACTCAATGAAAAGTGGCGCCATGTGGGACACGCTTTGTGTCAGGTGCGGAATGCTACGCTTGAGCAGCTTCATGCTGGTCTGACGGAAGTTGAAGGGTAAGCTGTTACGTACAACCGCATCGCCCCGCAGAACTTCCTTGTGACCAATTCGCCATAAGCGGCGTTCGAGCGACATGGCTTGGTCTTCGATGATGCTCTTTGAAAAACCCATCAGATTGATGTGTACGGCGAGATCGAAGAACTGCTCGCGATTGCTCGCGTTCTCCGAAGTGATCTTGTTACGCACGGAATCCAGGTCAGAGCGCTGTTGGTCGCGCGTTTCTCGGTCTCCTATGCGCATCGATTCCTTGGCTGCAATCATCCGACCGCGGACCGCAAGCCGGCTCATTACGACCAGAGGACGCGGAACCAGCCAGTTCATCGTGATGAGGCTTTCGGACTCAATGCCTGCCATCGCAGCTTGCAACATGCCAGGGGCACTGCGAATCGGTTTGCCCATGACGGAAACGGGGCGAATGTAGTATTCGACTCCACGGTCATGGATGGTCCAACCCTCAGGTTCAGTCTCTACGTGGGCGAACGTAGCGGTTGCCGCTAGGTTGTCTCGGTTGGAAACGATGTTTGGGTTTTGTAGCGCTTCAAGGATTGGGATATCAGCCCGGTACTTTGGCGGCTCGATCTCGAAGCTTCGAACAGGGTTCATCAGAGCGTAGTGAAGGTTTAAATAACCCTGGCCAGTCAGTACCTCGGGATGGAAATTGTACGTGGCGAGCGCCTGCTCGATCTCAGTGCAGTACTGACCGAATATCTTTGCGTGTTTGGTGTAGGCGCGGTGAGTCATCTTGTTCGCATCCGCCAAGCCTACAGCCGCTAATCCCGCCTTGACGGTGGATTCGAAGAATTTCCCGAAGACGTACTCGGGCTCCCACATGATGACAAGGTAGAAATCGCTGATAAACGGGAAACGCCCTTCGCGAACTTCCCTTCTGATTGCTTCCGAAGCAGTTGCACGGACGTCTTCATCTTCTTCGTCATTAATTGCAGCGAGAGCATCGTCTTGCATCTGTTTCAGGGTCAGGTCAGACATTTGGCCGAAGAAGCCGTTTGCAGATGTTGCTGCTTGATACTGCCGGTCCATGATCGAGTGCGCGATCGCAGTGGCGAACTCGCCCGCGTCTGGGTCAATCTGGTCGTGGTAAAGCCCCATTATTCCCCGGATGTCGCGGTGTGTATGGCGGATGAACTGACCAGTGCTACCTGGTGGAAACTTGTTCATCACGTCAGCAAAGCACCCGGTAACCTCGAACAGGGCGTCGTTGTTCAGCATCGACGAATCGACGCCTGACATCTTCCAGATCCTGGCGAACCGACCGTCCTGGGTGTGGAAGTACCGACCATGCGATTCATAGAGGAACGCATCGGACAGCAGCTGAATTGGCATCCCCCCTTGGTAACCTCGCCGGGCGAGGCCCTCGAGTTCGGAGTCATGCAGGTGCAGCGCGAGTTTCTCAGCCATTGGTCGATACCTTCCGTGTTGCGGTGATCAGTCGTGATTCTGGATATACCGTGACTTGAGTAGCGCTTACGCGTGACAGGTATTCCGCGATATCACGCAGGGAGTTCGGCGCCGTGTTGATCTTCACAATCTCGTTTTGGTCGATGCTCGGATCAAACTCGGTCTCATACCCGCTGGCTGCTGACGCCAGCCGCAGAATCTCGCCAAGAGTCACGTTTTGTTTTTTGAAAATCTGCGGCCACGGGATTTCATCCGGCGGTGGCAGAGAACGGGTATCCATAACGTTTGGCTTGGTGAAGTACTTGCGGTAGAGAACAACGTCGGGCTGGCGGACCGTTAGGTCTTTACCGCTCCCGAGAATTTGCTTCTCGTAGTACTCGCGGATCGCGTCCTTGTGGCCCTGCGAAATGCCCTCGGCGTGCGCCAAGGGCGCTATCAGCACCGCTAAGGCAAGAATTAATTTGCCCAATCCGCGTCCTCCATAATTACGTAGTCCCAACGGCCGCCATGTTTCACCCCAGTTTTCTTGTCGGCATAGGGCACAACCCAAACCGGGGCTACCACGTCAGGATTACGAATCGGATAGTAGGGGTCGCTTGCGCCAAGCTCTGGTCGGGCCCGCAGACCTTCGCGCAGGAGTCGCACGGTGTCTTGGCTACCATTGGAATTTACGGTGTCGTAGATCTGGTCCATCGTTGCGCCGCGGCGAAACGGTTCGTCGTCACTGGCGCAACCGGAAAGCGCTAAGGCAAAAACAGAAACTGGGAAAAGTTTGTGCATGGTTGAACGCTCTTAAATCAGGGTGTCGTACATCGAGGCATCGATGTCGAACGGTTCGAGAGGCTTCACGACGCGGATAGGCTGATCGGTTACGAAGCGCAGCCGGATGCCTGGTTCAACGAGGATCGTGTCGATTGCAGCGTCTGCTTCCGCCTTGAATCGCTCACTGATCTTTTGGAACATCGAACCGATGCCCTGCGATACGGCTGCTTTGGTTGCATCGCCGGTGAGTTGGCTAGTGGCGCTGGTGGTGCCGTTCTGCGAGGCGCTGGTGTTAGTGAACTCTGCGGAGCTCAATGTCGTTGCGTAAGCGGCAGCTGCTGCGGCAGCAGCCTGGAGTGCCAACGTTCGGCCAGACGCCTTATCGAGCTTGCCGTACACGTCCGCTTCGTTATCGCGGGTATCAACGATGTAGCCGGTGGCAGCGACCATTTGCGGGCCGCCTAGGGCATCCCAGTAGCTCAGTTGCTCAACGCGTATGTTTGCCCGGCCGGTGCTTGAGGACGAAGTCCTAAGACCGGAGCAGAGACCCATCAGGTGAATGGTTCCGAGGTCACGCTCTACACCGTTTGGCCCCTTAAAAATGCCATGAACTGGAAGGACAATCGGCCGCGCAGGGATCTTCGCTGAGTCGGAAGCACCAGGGGAGTTGGCGCCGATCGGGCAGGCCACACCATGCAATGTGGTCACTTCCACGAACGAGAACGCGTTGATCTCGTAGGTATCGGCCGCCATTTTCTTCACGCGTGCTTCGTCGGCAGTCATTGCCGTTGGTTGGGCGGCAACTGCAGTATTTGCGTTTTGGCTAGCTGGGTTTCCCTGGCTGTTTCCCTGCGTGCCATACACATCATTGAATTGTTGGTCGAGGCTTCCACCGTTCTTGCTGTTCTGCCCTGTACCGCTAGGCGAGGACATGTCATTGAACAGCGACGCCTCGGAAGGGGAGACCTGTCCACCACCGCTCTTGCCTTGGAAGGTGGTCTGAGCCTGGGTCTCTGGCTTTAGTACAAAGTAGTTGGGGCCAAAAGGGTGCTTAGGAACTGGTGCCGCGCTTGGCCCGATTGGCGGCCCAAGGTCCAAGTCACCGTCAAACGAAAGCCCGCCCGACGGAATATTGAGATTGTTTGCACCCGTGATTCCCGAGAGGTTGTTAGCGCTTTTGTCCTTCTGGTTTATCGCGTTGTACAGGTCCTCAACGCCCTTCTTCTGCATCTCGGCAATTTTTTCACTCAAGGCGCGGCTTTGTGCATTGTTCTGCTGCTGCATTTCCCGCATCTGCTGATCGCGCGCCTTATCAGCCTTGATACGCTCCACTACAGTTCGGTTGGTTTCGGCCTGCATGGCCTCCAATTGCTTGCGGAACTGGGTAAGTGCAGCGTCTTTGTCCTGCCCGGTGATTTGATTGATGCCCGCCGGGCCTGCCTCGATGGCTACAGGGCGTTGTTGATTCGGGGCCTCTGCCTCGGTTTTCCTGTCGGTGTATTTACCAAACAGGAACATCGCCACGCCTACAGCCGCGATGATCCAGAGCAGCTTTTTGTTAGGACCTTGATTCGCGCTTGAGTCACTCATTTGCTCTTCTCCGATACGATGAAGAGCAGCCCGCGGTGCGAGTCCCCGTAAACCTCGGTGATGAATTCGGGAGAAGGGCCGAGTACCCGCGAGGAAGGCAGCATGGCTACTTGGCGCGCGGTGCCTATGGACTCTTTCACTGCTTTGTTGGAGTAATCGATCTGGTCGATCGCCACCTTAAATGAGGTGCGCCCACGGTTGACGATCTGATAGGTAGTGCCAACGTAACTCGGCCCTATGAGTTGTGACTGCAGAGAGAACTCGACAGAGCCTTGACGGAAAACGACACGTTGATCTTTGGTCAGCTTTGAAAAATCGTTTTTGCGGTACCCATTTGGTACAGTGCCATCAAACAGGTAGTTCATAAGACCCTTTACGTGGCCTTTACCGTCGCGGGCCAGTTGTGAGCGATCAACTGGTGCTTGATGGGTAATCGAGACTTGGCTGTCTGCGCACCCAGGCCGGGTAATCAGGTTGACCAGATAGGATTGGCGCGAAGAACCGTCAACTGTCACGATTCCGGTATATAGGGGATCGTGGCTTTGAAATGCCAGCTTGTTGGGGATAGGAGTGGGATAAAAGTCCAAGCCTTCCCTATTTTCAACGTTGATACCCTGAAGAAATGACTCTGGAAAAATAACCTCTGCCCGCTGAGTGTCATTCGATATGAACACATCAACGGGGGAGTTTTGATACATGACACTTCGCGGGGAACGGTTGCATTCCTCTTCAGCAAATACGGGTGTAGCAAGGACTGCGGCAACCATCGCAGCCAGAATAGTCTTTTTCACTTAATTATCTCCTGAGTCTGCAAATCGTCTGCAACGATCGCCCACTCGAAGTGTTTGGACGGCTTCACTGGTTTAAGCAAAAGCTTCACATCGAATTTGCTCTTGGCGAATACGGTGTTCAAAGTCGCACGGTAGCGGAACGCCTGGAATGAAACGATATAGCCCTGTGGCGTGGTTTCAATTTTATAAGGAGAAGTTCGTACAAAGACCTGTGTGATCTGTTGCTCAGCCGATTGCTTGGCTACAATTTTCAATGTGTCTTCTTGTACAGCTCGAAGACGAGAAGACATAAGTCTCATCGCTTCGTTGGCATTCGTGAACGATGACTCTGGAGTAAAGTTATAAAAGTTGTCCAGAAATACAGACACGAAAGAGATTAGATGGCGTTCAGGGATTGCGTTCTCGCTCACGAACACGCCGTCGGCGTTCGGATAGCCGTACATTACGCGTTGCCCTTGTAGCTCGAGATTAGTGCGTTGTAGCTCTGTATTCATGCTTACCAAATAAGCAATTACCCCTCCCAGGATTACGGAGACGGCAATAAACGCAACACTGATGCGATTGGCTTTTAACTCACCACGACCGAGCAGATTAAAGTAACGGAGGGGTGCGCCGTATTCATCACTCATAATTAAGGCTCGTATCGGTTGCAATAGGTTGGCGAGGGCAGGAGACCTACTTCGAGCCAAAGGTTGTTTAGAAAATTGTTCAGGAAGCGAATTACTTTTTTTGCGGCTGGAAACTGGTTGGCGAAGTCGCTGTGTTCAAAACGGCCCATTCCCACACTTAGGCGGAGAACCATGTGCCCAGGTGGGGTCCCGGCTGTGAGCCGCTTGTAGAGCCACAAACAGAAGCAACCCACCGCGAATGCGTAGAAGGGATCGTCCATAAACTGGTTCGCAATCGCCATCGGGACCATCCACGTCAGGAGGTCTTCCTTCTCAACACCGCCGAAATTCAAAGGCGAAGTTGCATAGACGAATGTGTCGCTATCTGTTGTGGTTCTAAGGCGCATTACCGGTTCCTGTTTAAGTCAATGCCGCGAAACCGGCCCAAGCGCCGACTTGGGTGATAGTTTTTTCGCCGAACAGGCAAATCAGGAATACGCAAACCGGAATCCACCACCATTTACCACCCAAGAAAAAGATGGAGAACAGCAGGCATCCGATAGAGATCCACAAACTCCAGCTTGCAGCTGTCTGCCACCAGCCCTTCAAGCTTGCGTTGGTATTGTTGGTTATGGTGGCGTCAGGACCGAACTGTCCGTTCCATTGCGCTCCGTCTGCGGCGTGTGCCATCGAAGGAAGTAAGAACAGCGCGGACACGGCGATCAGCATCAGCATAAAGACCATGAACCGCCTCAGTTCCTCCAGGCGTATGGTTTTGTTGGGGTATCCGTAGACGGTCATCGTCTCAATCTCCATGTCGTAGGGGGGTAGTGAAAAACTGACCATCTGGTGTGAGCTCCTGGTATTTGAGCCGCTTTTGCTCAGGGCGCAGGATCACGTTGATGGTTTCTTCCACAGGCCTGACCTGGCTCAACATGCGAACCAAATCAAGTCCCGGAAGGGGGTGGGAAGCCTCGGCCTTTTTCAATTCGTCTTGCGCAAGACGAAGCGACCGGCCGGCGTTCGACAGGTGCTCGAGTGCGATCTGATACTTGGGGTCGCGCTGATCGATGACATACGCATCAACCGCATAGTCAGAAGCTACTGCGCTAAACGCGACACTGGATATGCAGAGGAATTGAAGGACGGCTTTCATTGGGGATCTCCTTTCCTTAAATAGTGGAAAGCGACTGCCCCAAATCCGCAGCTTTGGCGTAAAAAAACCCGGATTGCCCGGGTTTATTTTCAGTCCCGACGGGTGCGCCCGATCAGGTCAACTACCCACCGTCTCGTTCGGTGGAACAGCGCGAGTAAAATCTGACCGACAAATTTGATTAGGTCTGCGGTAAGAAGAGTGAGGAGGTTCTGAATGAATGTGAAAAACATCCGGAAAACACCACTCACGATGAGACTCGTGACGCCACGTGTGGCAGGGAAGGCTAGGCCCAAGCCTACAATGAAAACCACGATCCCCAAGTAGCCCAGAATCCCGGCCCGCTGGATGTGGAACTCCATCAGGTTCAGTATCCACGCGATGATGCCATCGAGGCCGTAATCCCAATTGCGCAGCTGCTGTAGCCAAGTCATACAAAATTCCCTAAAAGTTTCTGCATGCGAAATGTTTTGCTCACAGGTCGTCCAACAGCCTGCGGTTAGTCTCGGTGAAGTCCTTCCACGCGTTGATACCCGCTCGGCCGCGTGAATGCCGCCGCGTGAGCTTCATGTCGCGGAAGTGAGTCGAAGGGAACGTGTTGCGGACCATCGGCATCCGTACGCGGTAGGTGCCGGATTTCGCAATGATGATTCCGTCACCTTGATCCAGGGTTTGGAAGTCATCCGGCTGTAGGAGGTCTTCACGGGTGGCTTTGGCGCCAGTACTCGAGCTCGTGCCAGTATTTTCGTTGGATATAATTCCTGACTGCTCCGAGCTATGGCTGGCGCCGGCACTGGTTCCCGTTGTCTCCTGCTCGAATTTGCGGAGCACGGTGCCTGCCAGCTTGCAAGCAAACGCCCGCGTCTCGGTGTCTCGGATATCGCAGTACAAATGGGTCCAGCAGTTCCCAAGAACCTGTTCGACAAAGGGGGCCGACTTCGCCTGAAGGAAACCAACCCCCTGGAAGGCGATGATGATTGGCACGTTCGCGCTTCGGGCAAGTTGGAAAAGGACAACTTGACCTTCTTCAGCAAAGGAGCCGTATTCGTCAAAAATCGCCGGGCAAATCATCAGCGGTTTCAGTTTTTGAAGCTGAATCTCACCGACAGCCCTTGCAAGGTCTGAAATAAAGAGCTTACCCATCAACTCAACACCATCCTTGTCGGCGAGGGCAGACATCGACAGTACTACCACCTCACCGTTCAGGATCGACTCCTTAAGGTCAACGTCGGGCGTGTAAGTGTTAACAATGCTTGAATATTCGGAGTGCGCAAATGCGGAGAGCTTTGAGATCGCACCCTGGAGCATGTTTTTAAATAGCTTGCGGTTCCATTCCCCCTTGTCTTCGTCGTACCAATATCGCAGATAGGAAAAAAGGAATTCCTTGCCGTCCTTATGGGAACTGGAATCCGTCTCGCGGATGCGTTTTACGAATTTCAGTAGAAGGTTGAAATCAGACAGAACTGCGATGAGGTCCTTGATGTGGAAGGCGAGATCCCCTGGCTGAAGTTTCATGCAAAGAATTACAGCCGATAGGGAGTATCGGTTTACGTCTGTCCAGAACTCTTCCTTAGAGTTCGCCTGCATTTTCATCGCTGTCGACAGCGTGGCACGAACTCCGCCGGAGAAGAACGGATTGTAGGTGTGGCTTTGCTCGGGGAATTCGAAGTTGATCAGTTTGAATTGATCAAGGCGCCCCGCAGCTTTCATCATGCCGTAGATTGCACCCGCAAAATCTGAGTCACTTTTTGCTTCGACTAGCAGCAGGCCTGCGCCCTTTTTTATTTGTTGTTGGATGATGCTCAGAATCAGCTCGGTCTTACCGGTACCTGTCGCGGCCAGCAGCGCAACGTGGCGCGTCATAATGTCGTCGGAAAGCATGAAAGGGATCATGCCAGGGTAAGCTTCAATCAGGGATCGGCGGCAGTCGTCGGCGCTGGTAACACCCTTCAGGTTCGCGACAGCATCGGTTCGCTCTTTCCACTCTACCCATGGCATCGCCCTGCCAAAGAACGTCGACCGTTGAAAGTCGCAGTCGGGTAATTCGCTTTGTGTGTAGCTGCGGTCCCAAACAAGTGGGGTCTCTTGCTCCTGGTCCTTTCTATCGAGGAACAGTGTCCAGAATGCACATCCGACGGCTACAGCCAAGGCAATAGGCAGCGGCACAAAGGGAATGGCCGCTCCAATGAGCGGTAGGCTCAGGGCGACATTACGAGCCTGCTGAATTTTTAACTTGTGGGCTTCCTGAGCCTCAAGTCGGGCAGATCTGATCGCCATTACGAGCCATCCATTTTGGGAGTAGAGAGCGAACCCTTGTGGGTTCGTTACCAGGGAAACTTGCCGCAACGTCGTCCAGTTCGCCCACAAGAATCAGGGAACGTTTGGTGCTGTTTAAGAGAGTGGAGAGTAATTCTGCGTTGAGCAGGCCCATGTGCTCTTTGAGCACAATGAGAATGACAAACTCGTAGACGCGGCCGCGGATGAACTTCGGCGTTAGTACTGCCCCATGGAACAGGTTTAAGTTTCGCTTGAGGTTGAGCACGACCGGGGAACCATCTCGTGGCGTTGCGACCATCTTTTCGCTCGTCAACTCTGTAGCATCAAAGATCGAAAACGCGGGGTGCTCGAGGGAAAGCGCTTGGCGCACGAGCGCCGGCATTCCTTTGTAGAGGGGTTTTCCTTGGAATTCGATTGGTTCTGCGCCGCCAATGAACTCCGCAGCGATCGACCGCGTGAGCCATGCGATCGCGTCGGAGCCTGGTACGTCCGCGTGTTGTCTGGCTATCACAGCCTTGATGTCGTGAAGGGGGGAGATCTCGCATGAATCAGATAGTTCGCGGAGCAGGAAATTCACGACTGCCGCGATATCATCACGGGGCGTATTTAGCCAGCTGACTGGGCGACTTGGGTCGAAGCTGTCATCAGGCTTGATAGAGCCGGACCATACGTCCTTAGCTGCGATCCTGTGTTCTGTTCTTGCGGATAGCCAAAAGCTGGCGATGAAGGTTCGAATCTCGGGAACCTTGGCCAACTCGTCGAAGGGTTGGCCAACTGTCTGCGATGGCAAATCCTTGGGGGCACCCAACATGAAAATCCTTCCTGTTTTAGGCATAGCCTCCAGAAGGAAATGGATTTCTTCGACCCCGAGCGCGTCCGTTCCAACGAACACAACCACATCAGCCTGAATAGGGCTTTGCTGGTGTTGCAGAGGAACTCCGGACACCGGGTCTAAGCCAATGAGTTCGGCGTAGCCAACGACCTGCGCATCGTCGCCCAGCGTTTTCGACAGTTCCGCGACCATTTCGCGGCTCGCAGCGGAAACGACAACGTCGCTGCCGTAGGCGTTTAGGAATAACTGAATTCCTTGGACGATTGTCAGCTGGTCGTGCAGCGTTTCGCACTGCACCAGCGCGAGGCGCTCTGCCATCAGGCAGCAGAGACCTGCTCCGAGTGTGCGTGCCGCCGGCGCGCCAAGCTTGAGGGGGCGCAGCAGCTTTTGGGCTATTGCTTCTGAAGGCACCAGGTCCTCCAGGTCATCAGCATTTAGCTTCGTCCAACTCGCTGCCTTTTCAACGAGTGATTTCTCGATCTCGTAGAGGTTGTAAAGTTGGAGCTTCTTGTCTTCCGCAAGCGCAACCTTCGCGAGGCAGAGTTGGGTCACCGCTTCTTTAATCAGGTCGAAGAGTACAGTTCGATCAAGGTTGAGTAATTTCCCTACCCCTTCCATCAAAGGGTGGCCTTCGATGTAACTATGGCCGAGCCAGGCCTCACGACGCAGTATGGCGACGATGGCACCCTTAACAGCTGAAACGGTGTCGTTGGTTACCCTGAAGCGCTTGGCGAGGCTCTGAGCGGTACTGAAGAGCATATCGTCGAAATGGACGTAAAGGAGGTAGGGGTCCTGACGCAGGGCGGTATTCAGATCGGTCATGTAACCGAGGCGCCGCTGCAGGGTTCCCAGTCTCTGGGGTGGAATACCTTCCAAGTCTATCTGGGCAAGGGCCAGTTGGTTTGAGCGTTCGGTCGCCCAGGTATTGCCGAGCACTTCAGCGTCATTCGTTGATACCCCAGCCTCCACTAGTCGGCCAGGGGCGCGCTCCAGGATATCGATCAGGTTTTCGCCGAAGTGCTGTACGGCCTTGCTTGTAGCCGAGATTTGGACCCGATTCTGCGTGAGACTGGACAGGTACCGGGGGAGGGTCTCCAATGCTTTGGGGGGCATAGACGAAAACGAGGCCGTGTCGAAGTCCCCGCCAGGTATGTCCGGACTCCATTTGCCATAGAGTATGAATTCTTCGTACAGAATTGACTGGCCAAAGCTGCCAGTCGCGGTAAATGTCGTACCGTCATCGCGCCGAAATATACAGAGTGCCCACGGACCGTGAGGGTCGTGATACTGAATAGAGCTCAGGATTGCTTGTTCTCTAAGCAGCCCATCAACTGCCGCTGGTACACGTTCCATATTCATCCCTGTTCAAAAGCCCGGCCGCTGTTGACGATGCGCGTAGCTCGCTTGACTCTGAGAAGTGGCCTCATAGTTACGATCAAAGTGGCTTTTCGCAGCTCCTTGGGCGAGACGTCGAGATGACTGGGGTATTTGTACGTAAGGGCAACCAACTGGTCGTACATAGCGACCAGCCTCACAGCCTTTAAAAGAGCTTCCCAATAGATCATGTCCTCGGGGTGCGCTGGCTCTGGCTCATAACCATCGAAGAGCCCTTCGACTGACAGGCCGGCGTACCGATCGAGTTCCGCTTGGACCTTTCTTGTGGCGGCGTCCACGCCGCTGGTGAACAAGGTCGAAGCTGACCGACGCTGACGGGTAGATTTGCACCCGAAGATCGCGCTTGATCCGTCGTGAAGAAATTTGCGAAGTGTCCCGCGCTCAAGCGTCCCGTAAACGACGGGATACGACTCGGCGAGCAGTGATTTAGCTTCGGGCGTAAAAATTAATTGCATTGAATACCTCGGGGTCACTATGAATAGTGTCTAGCGACTGACCTATATTCTTCCGTTCTCTTAGCGTTAGCCAAAAAAAATGCCCCGGGCGGGCCGGGGCATTCATCGTCGGTACTCAAACGCACCGTCAAAATCTAGGAAGTGACGAACGTTCTGGCAGCGGCTCCCAATAAGAAACCCAGGCCAACTCCAATGCACGACAATGCAGAATCGCCGTGCCCTGCACGTTTTAAGATGTAGGCCCCTGACGCCGCGATTGGGAGGAGGAGATACGCCCAGATCATTTGCCACGTACCAGCCCGCTCAAACCAACTCATGCCAACGGTGGACTTGACGCCAAACCAGTGCGCGATAACAAAGGCGATCGCCCCAAGACATGCCAGCAGGATAAGGAAATGGTTGTGGCTATAGCTGAAACTCCCGATGTGGACGTCGGCTGGTTGGGATTTTTCAATAGCGGTCATTTGCTACCCCTTCATGCTGAAAGCAAGGAGGAATTTGGCCGTACCAGCTTTTGCGCCGCTTCTGCTGCACGTACGAGGCTAGCGCTCAACTGAGTCTGTTCCTCATCATCATCTTCCTCTTCAACAAACGCCTCGCACGCTCGCATGGCGGCTTTCGCAAAGGTTTCCGCTGGATCGACTGCATCGTAAGCACCCTGAACAGCTTGGTCTTCAGCGACCGGCAGCAGTACTACCAGGCCGGAGGTATGCATTGCCGTAGTCCACTCCGTAGGTTCGGTGCCGGCCTGTCGCGCATACAGGAACGAAAGGAGGTCGCGCATCGCCTTGGCAGCAGCGCCGTAGGTTTTTTCGAAGTGCTTGGTACCGGTGGAGTGTGGTGTGAAAGTCATTGGATTCTCCTTTTTGACTCACAAGAACATAACGCCTGCCTGGTGGTGTACAAGGCGAAGCGAGAGACTCCAGGCCTAGCCTCAGCCGAAAGATCGACTTGCTGAGCGTAGTAACAGCGACCTTGCGCCTAGGCCAGTCGGTATCTATTGCCGAGCAAACAGCCAGACGCGCCATGCACACGAGCCCGCACGCCTAGGCGTCCAGTCAGATTAGTGGTTCGGTCCTTCGGGCTGCCCACTAGACACTGGGTGGACGCTTTTATGGGGCTGGAGTACCGGGCTGTCCTCTGGCATTGCTACTAATCGTCTATCCACCAGACGACAGGACCCATTTACTTCTTCACCCCACGCCGACGTTATGGCCACGGGATCGCCGGCGTTTAGGCCCTCGCAGACTAGATAGGCGGCGGCTGCCAGGGGAGGGCGCATTGATTTCTCGTTACCCGCGTGAGCCGTGGAGATAATGCAAATGAGGGTGAATGCCGCTCCTGCGCTTCTGAGTGGGGTCATGAAAATGTACCTTATTCGAATACTTAAACGAGTTCATGTCGAGGGTGTCCGCTGGACGCTACCTTCGCCCGTAGGGTGTATAGGTGAACTGGTTGTGCCCATAACGTCGAACACCTCTGCACATCGGCGCCCGCATCGGCGAATCTCACAGGACTGAAAGTTTCGCATGCGGAATCTTTTCCACGGGGCGTGCGGCGGCGAGGTGCTGATTGTGGTGTGCATGTGTTCAAAGTTTGAGGTAGTGCTTGAGCGGTCCAAGGCCTTAGGCATCCTCCTCAAGTTTCCAGCGTCGGCGAGATGAATGCATGTGCCAAGCTGGGAAATCGCTCTGTCACTCTGGTCTTTTCGAGGATCCGTTCCTTCTCCACGGTGGGGAGTGGGAATCGCTCGATCCGCTCAATGATTGCTCCGGCGCTGTCGAGGCAATCGGTCACCGGATTTCCTCGAGGCGAACCACCATACTGGGATGAGTGAGCGTCCATGCGTGGTTGGCAAGCCATCGGTTCCCAAGACATCGACTCCTGAGGCCAGCGGTTTGGCCAATCCGTTCCAATTCCTGGCGAACGGCCCCACAGGGCCATTCGATCTGTGGCCGCATCTAGTTCGGTGTCTACCAGGTAATAGGTCACACGGTGAGTGGCTATACGCTGGGCATCAAGCGCCCAGGTACTGATCACGGTGAACTCAAGCAGGCTGCAAGGAGCCGCGAAGGCCATTCCAATCTGGGCTCTACGCGGTCCGCGGCGCCCGGCTATGGCGAGGGACTTATTCGGATAGGGGGTCCGTGTAACAACGTCCGCACGATTTCTCAGCTCGATTTCCATTTCAGGGATTGTCAGCCGAATTAACTCACAGGCTTTGACCTTGTCTGTGAGTCGAAATGTTGGTGTGATGTGGAATAGGCGCATACTGATCTCGCATCCATAGTTGAGCAAAGGATACGGGGCTGCGTTTAAAACGCACGCCAAACCATGTACTCCGAATCCAGGCTCGAGGTTGCGCTCCACTTGACCACTCGTCTGCACTCGACCTGACCAGTCACATGCTTTGTTCTGAACAGCGATTGCACCAGATTTGCCCAACACGCGTTGTAATCATGATCGGCAGAGAAGGCCCAAAGCGGACTGTGACTCAGCGGTGTAGGAAATTCTTCGTTAGGGGGTACACCTTTGCTTAATAAGCGACTCAAGCTGAGGGAGATCGTTATCATTTAACAAAAACGTACCAGTTTCTCTAGCGATCTCTCGAGCTCCTGGTGTGTAACTTGAACTTGTGACGACTACGGAGAAATTGCCTTTTACGAACTGCATCCCTGCAAATGCTTCCTGTACAGCCTTATTGCCTACAGGCTTTGAAAGCCTTTTACACTGAATTGCCACCGTTATATTATTTTTTATCGCAAGGAGATCCACTCCTTGATCACCACTTCCCTTCGTGAGATTGGTCGTCCAACCACTATCTCTCAGGATATTGGCGCAATGCCTTTCATACTCAACCCCTTCCATATCGATGGGAATCTTTTTTATAGGAATGGCACTGCTAAACTCCGACCTAATAATGGAGTCGATAGCTGAGGATAATTTCTCTTTATCTAATTTCGCAAAAATACGGCTTTGGATAGTGCGTCCGATCACCCCATTTACAAAATATTCAATTTCCGAGATCCAGCCACTCTCGTTGACCAGGATTGTTTGTCCGTAGTCATCTAGCCGAAAACATTGCCGATATTTGAGTAGAAGCGTTTCTTTGTGTTTCTCTATTAGTTTTTCTGCTTCCCGATATCCCTTAGTCACTGCTAGAGTATTCGTTCGCTTTTCAGTAGCAGCGTTCCTGGCATTTAACTTATCAAAATGCTGACCACTTTTTGCTTGGTGCACCTGTTGTTTTAGTTTTGCGTGTCGAAGCTCAGCGTCTTTAATAGCACGCTGTTCCGCTTCTGCTTTTCGTTGACGTATTGCAATGATTTTTTCATGCGGTTGCGTGTCTGGCATCGCTAGCCCTCCCTTGGTTGAGTGTTTAGATGGGCAAAGTTCTGAAGATCGGATTTGACCAAATTAATTTTAGACTAGCAGGATGCCATCATCGCATCCACCGTCGGCTTAGGGTCGTTCTCTGCCGGTCGTATTCACGAATCGTGCTGGTCAAACTCGGTGCAAATGACTCGTAAGGTCGAATGCCAATGGGGGGGCGAGTCCGAGCATTTAACCCATCCAGACTACCTTAACTGTAGCTGTATCCCCGGCGGGTAGTTCACCGCGTCTTTGAGACTGCTTAGCTCCTGGCAAGCCGGCTGGTATCCGTCGTACAGGAGCGCGCCGGCCTCCTCGTGGTCTTCATCGTGCTGCGTTTCTGCAGGTCTTGACCGGCGCCCGTGCACCACTTGGTAGACGACCGTTCTGGTACCGGGGATAGGGAGCGCTAGAGTGGCAAGGGTGGTCTTGGGGCCACGCGTTCAGGCGGATGCTAGTCAGATCGCTTACGTTTGCGGGCCTGTGCTTTTTTAATCATTGCGTCTAACTCTGCGATCATTTCGTCCGGGTCTATTTTCTGCCAATTGCCACACTCAGCCGCTGTAATCATTTCCGCAAACTGTGGGCTGTATTCGGGTTTGCTGCTCTCAATATCTTCCTCCGCTACCGCAGTGAAGACCCAGACGCCGGTAACCTCGGCCCCAATGAGGCGATGCTGATCTTGGAGCGCCAGCAGCGTAGACAAGTACTTGCTGTCAGTCAGGTGAGGGTGTTGGAGCATGACCTCTCGCCGTAGGCCTGCCGCGGCAATCCCTCCCTTGGCGAGGCGCAAGACCAGGGTTTGCAAGTCGCTCAATTGGGTCATGGAAATCTCGGATTCAGTGGGTTGGATAGTAGACAATGTGGTCCGACGGCGATGGTGACCTCAGATTGCCGCATGGCCTGGCGGATCCATGGCCATGTAGCAATTCTCGTCATGCCGTCAGGGCGTTCTCACGCTGGCCTAGGTGATCGTTGCTGCCGGTTGTGTCGTTAGCTGCCGGCCCTGCGTGGCCGAGATCGTACCCCCACATGAAAAGCGATTGCTCCAAACGGCGAAGGGCGTCAGCTGGATTCCCTGCCGCATGGAAGGGGCTCTCCGCCGCGGCCTCATGAGCAAGAACCTGGCTTAGAATCCAGCTGGCGCGGAGGTTCCAGAGAGCATGGTGCGCGCCCGCACGCAGCCGCTTAAAGACCAACGTTCCTTCGCTGGGGTTCCGGCGTTTGGGGTGGCCGGCATTCGAGGCTTCTTTCGCTGCAGCCCAAGGGAAGCAAAGTGATTCCGGTACCGTTGTGAGACCCTGCGCCTTACAGAACTTGACCACCAGCATGCCGAGGGCCGCTGCGACACGGCTGTCGTAGATGACAAAGTTTGGACACAGCAGAGAGTAGATTTTCGTCATTCCAGAGTTAAAGCGCAGTGATTTCGAGCGCAGAACCGGCGCATCGGGATTCTGCTGGATCAACGCGATCTTTACGTCTTGAATCATGCGTCCCAAACCCGCCTCGTTTGTCGTCAGCCATAGAGCGTTGCGAGCGGTCACGCCACCCCAGGCCATGACATCTTTCGCACCTCGCAGAATAAGTGCGTCGTTGCTGCCGGCGGCGATGAGGTCACGGCGCAGAGCATCAAGAGCTTTCGCGTTACATTGGGGGGAGGAGCCTGGGTTGTATCCCAAGCGCGCATTGCCTGGGAAGTTCCAGCTGTAGGCCTTGAAAGCGCCAAACAGGGTTTCGCACGACCACTTGGCGCCGCTGCGGCGATCCAGGTATTCATGATTGAATAAGGTTTTGGAATGAAGCTCCATCGCGAGCCAATCAATAAACGATTGGACGTGTGGCATTTCGGCGTAGGGTGGTTTTGGCTTCATCGGTACTCCAGTAGGTTGGCGCTGATGATCGCAGGATTGCTTGCCAACGAGGAAATGGTAACGCTTGGTAGAACCACTTTTTGTCCGTGAGGAAAAATCTTTGGCCGTCAGCAAATACAACGCCCCAGATCGTGATCGACGCCGCAAAACTTTGCGGGATTTACTGAAGAAAGCAGGAGGGGCGATCTCCACTGAAGCCCTTCATGTCGACATGGTAAAGGCGTTTGGTGGATTCTCCGTCAGAACCACCCGGCGTGATCTAGAGTTTCTCGCGGGCAAACCTCAGTTTGCAGTAAGGGTGGAGCTCCCCGACCGTAGAAGACGCTATTGGAAGCTTGGGCGTGGAAGCCTTGATCTTGCATTGACCCCTCCGGATGCAATGACGCTGACTGCAATCCTCCAGCACGCCGACCGGTTCGGCTTCCGGATTGAATCAGACCAACTGGTCAAACTGAGGAATTATGCTGCGACGGAGGTTTGGTCACGATCCGAACGCAACATGATTGCTGAGGGCCGGATCACCAGCGGTACCCGGTTCATGGTTCTCAAGCCTGGAGACTACAACGCAGATCACCTGATCACCATACAGAGCGCGATGGAGGACGATCAAAGCTTGAAGATCGTGTACCGCCCACGTGATTCAGGCGGCGCCGAGACCTGCCTGTATTATTTAAAGCCCCTGGCACTTTCGTATCAGGACTCTAACGTGTATCTGTCAGCCTATGTCGCTGAAGAGACGTGGCCTGAAGGGCAATCGCCAGCGCATGGTTCACCGCGCGGCAAATACAGCAGCAATGGCCCGGGTCAAACGTGTGTTCTCATGCTGCACCGGATTGAGGATGTACAGACTCACCTGGCCGAGATTCCGGACCCGCCTGGGTACGATGTGCACTCCATTGAGGTCCAGAAAGACCTGATGACGATCCATGGAGAAAAGGACATCAGTCTAGAGCTCCGACTAAGCGATAACCTACAGAATCGTTTGAGCGAGAACCCCCTAACTGATGAGCAGGTCCTGATCAAAACCGCGCAAGGCTGGTCCCTTAAATGCCAAGTACGCGATTCGCAGGGGCTTCGGTTGTTCTTACTTAGCAATGCGGCAGACATTCAGGTGGTGGCGCCTGCTTCACTGCGGAATTACATCTACGGTGTCTTGAAAGAGGCGATCGCGAAGTACAGTCAAGATTGAGGGCGAACGTAGCCGAGGGCTCAATGATAGTCCCTGCTCCTGACGTCCAACTCGCCGAGCAGTGACGTTACATCCTCAAGGTGACCCGCAATGACGTGGCGCACTCCCTTTTGGTTTTCGAATCGCCCTTTGACCTGAAGGAGCTGCGAGCCCCTGAGTTCCTTACGCTGGCGCTCGCCGAGATCCTTCCATACAACCACATTGATCGTCCCGTACTCGTCTTCCAGGGTCACGAAGGTCACACCGTTGGCGGTACCAGGGCGCTGTCGCCCGGTCACGAGTCCGGCGACCACTACATGCTTTCCATGCTCCCAGTCCAGCAGGTCACGTGAAGACTTGCACCTGCGTTCGATTAACGCCTGGCGCAGCAAGCGAAGTGGGTGAGGGCCCAGCGTCGTACCAAGCGTTGCATAGTCTGCGAAGAGGTCCTGAGCGAGCGAGGGCTGGGGCAGGGGAGTGGCCTGCTCCTCGATGCTATCGAACAGAGGCATTGGCTTCTCAACGCCAGCCACTGCCCACCGGGACTGGTGCCTGTTGCCGGCCAACTCTTTCAGTGCGCCGGAGTCAGACAGCAGATCTCGCGCGCGCTTGTCCAAGCCCACGCGATGACAAAGATCTGAAACGTCCAGGAATAGGCCGTGCTGCCTAGCGGCGGCGATGCGATGGGCAACGTCATCCTGCAGGCCGCGCACCAGGCGAAGGCCGAGTCTGATTGCCGGCTGTTGTTGTGGATCCGCCCCTAATTCTAGAGTGCAGTCCCAGTCGCTAATATTTACGTCGATGGGACGCGTGTCGACACCCCGTCGCCTAACGTCCTGCAAGAGCTGGTCGGGGGTGTAGAAACCCATTGGATGACTGTTGATCAGGGCCGCTGCAAACGCGGCGGCAAAATGGCAGCGGAGAAAGGCAGACACATAGCAAATTATTGAAAAGCTAGAACTGTGGCTTTCAGGAAATCCGTAATGGCCGAACGCGAGTATCTGCGTAAAAATCTTAGCGGCGAACTCTTCCGAGTAGCCCCGGGACAGCATGCCTTCCATCAATCGTTTCTGGTGGGGCTCGAGTCCTCCCTGGCGCTTCCAAGCGGCCATAGACTTGCGCAATTGATCTGCTTCGCCAGGCGTGTATCCCGCAGCGACGATAGCAATTTGCATGACCTGTTCCTGGAAAAGAGGAACACCCAAGGTGCGTTCTAAAACCTCTTTCAATTCCTCAGATGCGTATTCTACCTTCTCCTCGCCATTGCGCCGCCTGATGTATGGATGAACCATATCGCCAGCAATAGGCCCCGGCCGTACGATCGCGATCTGAATGACCAGGTCGTAGAAAGTCTTAGGGCGGAGACGTGGAAGCATCGATTGCTGCGCGCGGGACTCTATCTGGAACACACCGACGGTATCGGCGCTGCTGATCATCTCGTAGGTGGCAGGGTCTTCCTTGGGTACGGTTGCCATTGTCAGGTCTGCCAGGTCATAGCGACGCAGCATATCCAGGGTTCGCCTGATTGCCGTGAGCATTCCCAACGCGAGAATGTCGACCTTGAGCAGGCCCAGGGCATCAAGATCATCCTTGTCCCACTGAATGATGGTCCGGTCGGGCATGGCGGCATTCTCAACCGGTACCAAGGTGGATAATGGAGCATCAGAAATCACGAAGCCGCCGGGGTGCTGGGAAAGGTGGCGGGGGAAACCGATGAGCTCTGCTGTCAGCACCATCACCCGGTGCAGCGCCGGCTCCTGGGGATCGAATCCAGCCTCCTCCAATTGCTCCGCACTTGGCACTTCATCTCCACGTCCGACACTCTTAGCCAGCCGTTCGATTTCGTCGGCAGGCATATCCAACGCCTTCGCCACGTCTCTGACAGCGCTCGCGTAATGGTAGGTCGTCGCAACCGCAGTTAGTGCCGCCCGGTCACGGCCGTAGCGCTGATAAATGTACTGAATCACCTCTTCTCGCCGCTCATGCTCGAAGTCAATGTCGATGTCAGGCGGCTCGTTCCTCTCCCGGGAAATAAAGCGCTCAAATAGAAGTTTGCTGCGGGAGGGGTCGAGTTCGGTGATCCCCAGAACAAAGCACACGGCGCTGTTCGCCGCCGAACCTCTGCCCTGGCACAGAATCTTCTGCTGTCTGGCAAACCGAACTATGTCGTGAACACACAGAAAATAGCAGTCGAAGCCCAGTTCAGATATCAAGGCGAGTTCATGCTCGATCTGAGCGATGGCCTTGCCCGGTGGACCGTCTGGCCAGCGCCACGGGACGCCTTCCTTAACCAGCTGACGCAGACACTGGCTGGCGGTCATGCCGGTGGGCACAAGCTCGTGCGGGTATTGGTACCGAATCTGGTCGAGTGTGAAGGTGCAGCGTTCGGCAATGCGTACGCTTTCGTCCATCAACTCGGGCGCATAAATGCTCTCGAGCACGGCCTTGCTACGCAGGTGCCGCTCACCGTTCTGAAACAGATGTTGGCCAGCGTTGAAAACTGTCTTGTGGTTGCGTATGGCAGTCAGAGTGTCTTGCAGTGCGCGCCGCCCGCGGGAGTGCATGTGAACGTCGCCGGCCGCGACCAGAGGCAATCGCAGTGCCTCCCCGAGTTGCTTCAAATACTGGAGCTTAGAGGCATTATCAGTGTCAAAATGCAGCCCGACTGCGATCCATAAGCAATCTGGGAACAGTCCCGCGAGCCATCGCCCGTCGGAGAGTGTGGTGTCCTGTATGCCGGAACTGACAGGTGGAACCCAAAGAGCCAGAACGCCACTGAGGTTTCGATCAAAATCCCCGCGTGTCAGGCGATAGGTGCCCTTAGTAGAGTTCCGTCTCCCGGTGCTGATAATCCCGCAGATCGCCTGATAGCCGGCCAGCGATTCAGCTAGTAGCACTAGCTTTGGCCCCTGCTCGATCTGCAGCTCGGTACCGCAGATGAATCGTAGACCCACCTCTTTCGAAACCTGCCAAGCCCGAACGGCGCCGGCCATTGTGCACTCGTCTGTGATGGCCAGTGCCTGGTAACCAAGAGCGTGCGCTCGCTCAAATAACTGGCGCAGGGTCGAAGCACCACGCTGGAACGTGAAATTAGACAGGCAATGGAGCTCAGCGAAAGACGATGCGTTAGAGGGAGAGGAGGGTGGCTGCATGTTCTTTAAGTAGGCTGTATGGGTATACAGTACGCTGCACCCTTTTTTTCCGTCGGTCAATCATTCCTCTGTCAATCAGACAAGCGTCGATCTGGATACCACCAGCTGGGGCGTCTTACGGCGTGCATCAGTACTTGCCCATCCCTACACCTCGAATGGGCCTAACCGGAAGAAAACGATCCGACGCGGCCCTTCGTGGAGGGCCGTTCGCGGCTACTTCGGTGCTGCTCATGGATTGGTTGTTACTAATGGGTTAGTAACTTGGCCTGTAACCAATTTACGCGGTGTTTGCGAATTGTTGTTATTTTTAACCAGTGGTCGTTATTACTAGCTTTGGTTTGATTTCATAACAATCGTTTAGTTACTGATGGCATTTGGTTTGTTTTCTTAACCAGTGGTTAGTTATTGATAGTAGTTGGTTTGCTTTGATAACCGATTGCCAGCTACTAATGGGTTTCTGGCTTTAAGCCACAACAAGCCATTTTTTTGAAAATGCTTGATTTGTCAAAAATCATTAGGTAGCGTTTATGTCCTGTTATCAGTAGACAGCTGTGAAGTGTGAGTTTCGGAGTTTATGTTATCAGCCGTCGTGCAGTACACGGCCTACGGCTGCCCCATTTATGAAGGGCACTCGGCGACATGCCGGGTTGCCTTTTTTTTGCTTGGAGGTGATACAGGTTCTGATCGGCATCCAGGATCGCAAGAACACTGCTGCTGTTAGATAACCAAGAGAAAAACAGCGACCAGGGCCAGTAACAAAGCACCGACCGCCCAGATCAAAACGTTAATCTTGGCTCCCAAGCTGTCAGTCTTGTTTAACAACCTGTGAAGATGGACGCTTGCGTCTGGACCGGTGATGAGGGCAGGCGCCGGGTCAGCGTCAGTCGAACTCTTGTCGCCATGTACCGCGATGATGCTGCCACCAGCGCCAGAGCATGCGAACAAAATGCCGTCTCCCAAAATCGATAAATAGCTTGCGAGGGGTGATGTATCCGGCAAGCTCTCTTGGAAAATGAATGTGTACAAAAACTTGTAAAACAGTCCGAAGAATATCAGCGCAACACCTTTCATCACGCGCTCGGCTTTCATCTCAAGCAAAATGTAAAACAGGAAAACGCCTGGGAGGTAGTAGGACACTGCGGCCCAGACAAAATATTTGAAAGCTATAAGCGTGACCGGACCTATGACAATCAGTAGGGTGGAGATGATGAGAATGCACCAACGACGTTTGGTGAAGAGGTGTTCGTTTTTGCTCATTGAGTATTTTTCACTTAAGTGGAATTGGATAGCCCAGCATTGAACAGGCTGGCCCTTTTATTGGGTGGAGTGCTGCACAAACTGGTGACCTCTGCACATAGACTCCCGCAAAACCCGTTGCTGCAGTTGCCCTTTATTTTTCAGAATCTAATGACTCTATTTAATTTCTATTGCGTGCCGTGATCCTACTGAATAAAGTCTGTCGGATCGAGCCAGCAATTACGGGGGCTAGCCGATGGGTTTATCAGAAATAAAGTCTGTCGCAACACCATTTTTATGAGGTGTTGTCGTTAGACCTACTAAATAAAGTCTGTCGGAAGCATGCAAATTATTGATTTCAGATAGTTTTTTTATCTAAAACAGCAAATTCGCCGAGCGCAAGCACAATGGAGCTCCGACGATCGAGAATCCGTCGCGGCGTCGGATGTCCGATGGAAAAACCACTCCTTCCGAAAGTAACGCACCTTTATAAAGCGCACAGCCAACGATCACGGCCTCGTTGAGGCAGTGCCTGTAGACAAGAAAACCGCAGATCGCTTGAAGCTCCTGGGGCGCTAAGCCCGAATCTCCACCACTCAGCTAAGGCGTCGCTTGACTCGAAGGAAATCCTCGATCTATGAAGTCCAGCGAATAGATCGTCACCAAGAACCCGTGATTGGTCTTCAGCTCAAAGGCATGGTACAGACGATGGATTATGCCAGGCAGCTTCACGAATATGACTCTGGAATCATTCACGATCAGATACTGAAAATTGTCCGCAAATAGCTTGGTGGTTTTTTCGTCCCCATCTCCTGCAGGCCACCATTTGGCCTTCTCAACTCTAGATTTTCGGGCGATAAGGCTGTTCTGCCGACTGAAAACTGACCCTCCCTCCAACCGGCACAAATCCAGTACAGAAAATCCAGTACAGACAATGGTTCGCAAGGAATCAGACTGGGTCAGTGACATCTCGGCAACTGGGTCAATTCGGCGTCAGCGGCTCAGGCACTCTCCCAGCAACGGTCTGTCACCCCGCTGGGTTCTCAGGCTTATCGCTAGCTAACCCCCTACAGTTTCCTCAACTGTCACGACAACAAAATTTCGCCATTACCCGTACGAACCGCTAACCAATCGGTTGGCCGAAGCATCAGTTCGGCGACTTCAAAATCCAGCAGATGCTGCAGCAGAGCTACCCAAGAGCCTACTCGGCGATTCAAATCCGAGCGATTACTCCCGAATCTTCCTTGCTCATAAAAGCGTACATGGCGAAATTTTGATACTACACGTCGAGTTGGCGGGAGCGATTAAGCGCTGACGAAGATTATTGTTTTCGCACAAAAGCAGGAAACGATAATCATGCTGCCGCTGATCAAAAGAATAGACAGTCACGTTCATTTTTATACTTCGGAAGATCTGCGCCGGGTGGCCGGTTCGCTCCCTTATACGTTGCCCCAGCCGCATCCGCTGACGGCTTATCTGGATACATTGATCGACGCCGGCATTACCCCGACGCTCATCAATAATGTCCATCTCAGTATCCTGCCGGATTCAGAAAACGTGTTCGCTTCCTTTGAGGAGCTCAAGAGCCTCCAGACAACAGACCCGCTGCGCTATGGGTGCGTCAAACTGGTGGGGACGATCAAGGCAGAACCGGCTTACGCCACCCAGGAACGTCTCTCGCACCCGCAGGTGATAGGCGCTCGAATCGTCCTGCACGATGCAAGGCCTGAAACGGTTGCCGATACGCAGTTCTGTGATGGGCAATGGTCGGCATTTTATAGTCGCCTCCTGCCGCACCAGCATCTGCACATTTACGCGAAAGAAGCCGAGACGAATCTTTGTGTATTGCGCCAGATCCCACGTGATGTGCGGGTCATCATCGATCATCTGGGCACCTGTCACCGCAAGCGAGACATTACAGAGCCGGCTTACATCGCGCTACTGGCTGAAGCGAGAGACCGAGGCAATGTGTGGTTCAAAGGCCCTGGCTATCGCACCTCTGTTCATCCCGAGGAAACTGCCCGTTTCGTGACGCAGATCGTTTGCGCGGTCGGCGCGGACAAAATCCTTCTGGAGGCCACCGATGCACCTCATGTCGGCACTGACAACCAGGGTGCGCCGTACTCCGATCTGTTTGATTTGAGTAAGGCCTTCAACTTTGTTGATGCCGTTGCAAACAATGTTTCCAAAGAAACCCTAATTCCTGTTGGCCAACTTCTCCGAGGAGCATCTGGCCAATTGGTAAGTTGATCTACGCCCACGCTCCCACTTCGAGATAACCAGCAATGACGTCTATTACAACAAAAGAAATCAACTTCACCGTCAAGTACGGCGATGAAACCCTGAGCCTTAAAGGCACGGTATTTCAGCCAGAACAACTCGACGCTGCGTCAAAAAAATTGCCACCGGTCATTTTCAACTCCGGTTTCACCGGCGGGGTGACAATGTACGGCCAGCTGTTCGGTCGCGCATTGGCAGCTCGTGGTTATCGCGTCATGACCTACGACGTAGCAGGCTTTTTCTCCAACAAGTACATCCGCAACACCATTGAGTCCGGCGACCTGGTCATCACTAACGTCATTCTGGAAGACCAGAAGGATGAAGTGCTCGGTGCCGTTGAATGGGCGCGGGAGAATTTCGGTGAGATGCCGGTGGTTGCATCGTGGGCGATGGGCTCGGTGGCAAGCCTCGGTGCAGTGGCGGAACTTGCCGCGGCCGGCGGTGAACAGATCCGTTTCTGGGTGCCGATGAGCTACACCAACATCCGCAAGCTGCAAGCCTTGCGTGCAGACAAGGATGCGGCTGATGCAGCCATTCAGAAACTCGCGGATGACGCACCGATCCCTCCGTTCGATACCGGGACTGATGCGACCCGTCTCGGCTACTATCCTCTGGATCCTGAAACACAGGCTTATGTTGATCAGCAACTGGGCGGCTACACTGAAGCTGGCGGCGCGGACCGTTGGCCAGGCTGCACCAACGTGACGGCGAAGTCCTACAAGTCGTATGTGGCGTATGACCCGGAGCAGTCCATCGAAGGTGCAAAAGGCTTCCCGCCTGCGCTGATCATCCATGGCGCCGACAACACCCTGCATATGCCGTCAGAGTCTGTTCGTCTGCACCAGAACTATCCGGGTGATGCAGGCCCGAGCGCGCTGATCATCTCGCACATGCAACACGGCCAACAGAATCAGGTCGACAGCCCAGTGTTCAAGTCGATGATCCAGAGCATCGATGACGCCATCCGCGCGCGCGGCTGATCCACTCGTCATCATCCTGCGCGACCTCGGGCACCGAGGTCTCGCAGCGATTTTCAAGTGTCGCGGGGGTACATCCCTCCGTCATTTAGATTTGTCGCAACGCTTCGGCCTGTCGCGTTCGCTATCTCAACGATTCAATCTGGCTGAATGCGTGCCCAACCCCTAACATGGTGTACCTAAAGCCACTCCCTCGGGCTGGCCTAAGCTGTTCAATTGAACGGCTGCAACCACCCATGAAAGGATCTGGCGATGGCTGCCCCCAGCGAATCAGCGACGTCTGTGAATAGCTACCCAACCAAGCGAATCGGGCTGCTCATTCTCCCTCAGTTCTCCATGATGGCCTTGGCGGGTGCCAGCGAGCCTCTGCGTGCGGCCAATCGGCTGTCCGGCAAGACGCTTTATGAGTGGACCCTGCTCACGGAAGCGGGTGGACCGGTCAGTTCCAGCAGTGGCATCGAGATCCAGACCGTGCCAATTGATCAGGCTCCGGAACTGGATCGCGTTTTTGTCGTGGCGAGCCTGGACATCGAACATCAGAAACCACCGAAAATACTGCGTTTCCTGCAGCGCGCAGCGTCCCGAGGGATAACCGTCGGCGCATTGAGCACTGGGACGTTCATTCTTGCGCGCGCCGGATTGCTGGAGGGGAAGCGCTGCACCTTGCATTGGGAGTCGATCGGTCAATTTTCGGAGGAATTCCCCACGATCGAAGTCACCAAGGAACTGTACGTCAACCATGGCAACCGCTGGACGTGTGCCGGAGGGACTGCGGCCATCGACCTCATGCTGGCGCAAATCGCCCTTGATTTCGGTAATCAACTTGCCGCGAGCATCGCCGAGCAATTCCTGCACGCCAGGATAAGGGCGCCGGAGGAACATCAGCGGATGTCTATTCAGTGGCGATTCGGTATTCACGATCGCAGGCTGACGGCGGCCATAGCCTTCATGGAGGACAATCTGGAGAACATCGTCAGCATCGAAAAAATCGCCGATCGGTGCAATCTGTCCCATCGTCAACTCGAGAGGCTGTGGCATCAGCATTTCGGAATGACGCCGAAGAAATTTTATCTGGAACTTAGGCTTAACGAAGCACGCCGACTGCTGCGTGAGAGCACCCAACCCATTGCTTCCATTGCCTATAGCTGCGGGTTCGTCTCTGCGTCTCATCTGGGCGCCGCTTACCGTCGGGTCTGGGGATGCACTCCTGGAGAAGAGCGGCGGAAATTTGATGATGCTCACTCCTAAATGCAATCACTGGGCGCATTGGCGATTAGACGCAAATCCGCCGGCAATCCCCTGAGCTAATCCCGCTCGGCAAACCGCATAGTAAGCTAATGACTTGGATCGAGGGCAGGTGCGCACTTGCAGGCCCTGATAAATTGGCGATCCTGTATTTTTCCTTATTCACTTGAGCCTTGACCCGGCAGCGCATGCTGGCTGTTTTCGTGACGTCGATTTTTTGATAGATATCGTCGAACTCAATGCTCAGGCTCCGCTCTGGAGAGAGGTAAGGTTAATTACAAATCCGGCGTCCACTCCAGATGCACAGCCGGCAAAAAAAACAATGACGTACAGAAGGCATAACAACCATGGAAACCTTGAGTTTCATTCTGGAAAACGGCGGGCTGATCAGCCTGCTACTCGGACAGCACCTTCTCATCGTGTCGGTTGCGGTGGGTTTAGCGATTCTGACCGGCGTGCCTGTCGGGATCGCGATATCCCAGCACCCTAGAGCGCGCCGTTGGGTCCTGGCCTTCGCCGCTGTGCTGATGACCATACCCTCTGCCGCCCTGTTCGGGCTCATGATCCCGGCCCTGTCCTTGATTGGCTATGGGATCGGTTTCGTGCCAGCGGTCATTGCGCTGTTTCTCTACTCCCAACTGCCCATTATCCGCAACACCACCACCGCGATCTCCAATATCGATCCTGCCTTGCGCGAAGCGGCGATCGGGATGGGCATGTCGACCTGGCAACGGCTGCGCAAGGTTGAGCTGCCGATCGCGGTCCCGCTGATCATGGCAGGTGTCAGGATGGCGACCGTCATCAACATCGGCATCGCGGCCATCGCGGCCTACATCGGCGCCGGCGGCCTAGGCAGTCTGATCATTCGCGGCATCGCTCAATCGGATACCCGGCAGCTGTTAGCCGGCGCGATCGTCATCAGTGTTATCGCCATTGCAGCCGATTATGCATTGTACGGTTTGCAGCGCCTCCTGACGCCAAAAGGCCTGAACAAGAACAAAGTGGCCACTGGCCGAATGAAGGAAGCTACGACGTGATCCAGATCGAAAACTTAAACAAGAAATTTGGCTCAATCACTGCAGTAGAAGATGTCTCATTCAACGTTGAAGAGGGACAAATCTGCGTACTGCTTGGGCCGTCGGGCTGCGGTAAAACTACGACGCTGAAAATGATCAACCGACTGATAACTCCCACGTCAGGAACTATCAGAATTGGTGGTCGCGATACGTCCGAATTGGACAGCGTCACCCTCAAACGCTCCATCGGTTACGTGATCCAGCAAGTCGGTTTGTTCCCGAATATGACCGTCGAGGAAAACATTTGCGTCGTCCCTAATCTTCTCGGATGGGACAAAACCAAGAGCCGCAAGCGCGCCGCTGAGTTGCTGGAAGTGGTCGCGTTGGATCCGTCCAAATTCCTCAAGCGTTACCCGTGCGAACTGTCGGGTGGCCAACAGCAGCGAGTAGGGGTGGCTCGGGCCCTGGCAGCGGATCCGCCGGTGATGTTGATGGACGAGCCCTTTGGTGCGATCGACCCGATCAACCGGGAAGTGATCCAAGACGAGTTCATGCGCATCCAGCGCCTCGTCAACAAGACCGTGCTGTTTGTCAGTCACGACATTGATGAAGCGGTGAAGATGGCGGATTGTGTCGCGCTGTTCCACAACGGGAAAATTCAGCAGTTCGGTAGCTCGGATGATCTGCTGGCCCGGCCCAATAGCGAGTTCGTGGCGAACTTCATGGGGGGCGACCGGATCATGAAACGCTTGCGTCTGCTGCGTGCGGCGGACGTCGCCAGCAAGGTCCCGCCACGGGAACATATGCAGATCGTTGGCGGCAACAGCGGCGTGATTTCGCACACACACCTGATCGTCAAGCCTGGCGATGACCTGCGCCAGGTGCTCTCGCAACTGCTGGGGCGCGGCCAGGACTGGGCGTTATGCAACGACAACGACGGACGCTTTATTGGCTATGTCCACCAGGCCGACATCCTGGCGCGACTTGTTGAAAACATTACGCCGGTGGTGCACTAACGATGTCTGACTTACTGAGCAGATTTTGGGAGGGGCTCCAGTTCTATTGGAGCGACATCAGCTACCTGACGGTCCAACATATGCAGATCGTGGCGGTCAGCGGGGTCCTGGCCCTGGTCATCGCGTTGCCGTTGGGCGTCTGGATGAGCCGTCCGGCAAACCAGCGTTACGCCATGGCCAGCATGCAGGTCCTCAATGTCGGGCAGGCGATCCCCAAGCTGGCGTTGTTGGCGTTGGCCATGAGCTTCATTGGCGTCGGCAGCGGCGCGGCCATCATCGGTTTGTTTGTCGCGACGTTGTTACCCGTGGCGGTCAACACCTATGAAGGCTTGCGCGCGGTGCCGCAGCACTTGGTCGAAGCTGCTGAGGCCATGGGCATGACGCCTCACGAAACGCTGTGGAAAGTCGAAATTCCGAATGCGATGAACGTGATTTTCGCGGGCATCCGCACGGCACTGGCGATCAACGTCGGTACCGCGCCTCTGGCTTTCCTGGTCGGTGGCGGCGGGCTGGGCGAGTTGATCTTTACCGGGATCGACTTGAATGACTTCGGCATGATGCTGGCCGGTGCAGCAGCGACCGCGCTGTTGGCGATCGCAGTCGATCTGGGCTGCGGTTTGATTCAAAACATTGCAGTGTCACGGGGCTTGAGGTTGGCCGGGCGTGAATGAATCTGAAGTCCATAGACAAAACCAATAATATGAGGTGCACGATGATTTATCGAATCCTAGCCAGTCTGATCTTTAGCCTGAGTCTTCTTTCAGGTGTCGTGGGCAGTGCTTCTGCCAACAGCACGATTGTGGTTGGCGGCAAGAAGTTCACTGAACAGCAACTGGTTGCCGAGATGACCGCTCAACTGCTGCGCGCCAATGGCTACAGTGTCGATAAACGCCCGGACCTGGGTTCGTCTGTATTGCGCGCGGCGCAAGAGAACGGTCAGGTCGATGTGTATTGGGAATACACCGGTACTTCTCTGATTACTTACAATAAAGTCACGGAAAAGCTGGACGCTGACGAAACGTACAAGAAGATCAGCGAGCTTGACGCGCAGAAGGGCATCACCTGGTTGAACCCTTCCAAGGCCAATAACACCTACGCATTTGCTATGCGCAAGGAAGAGGCCGAGAAGGATGGCATTGTCTCGATAAGCGATCTTGCAAAGAAGATTGAAACAGGAAAATCCTATAAATTCGCCTCGAACGCTGAATTCTTTTCCCGACCTGATGGCCTGCGTCCTCTTCAAGAGACGTACAAGTTTGAATTCGAGCGCAAGAACATCGTTCGTATGGACGGCGGGCTGACCTACCAGGCGCTGAGAGACAGCCAGGTCGATCTGGCCCTGGTGCTGTCGACGGATGGACGGATTCCGGCATTCGGATTTGTCGTGCTCAAAGACGATAAAGGCTTCTTCCCCAGCTACGCGCTGACGCCTGTGATCCGGACCGACGTTTACAAAGAGAATCCGAAGATTGGTGAGTTGCTCAACGCACTGTCATCGACGCTGGACGACGACACCATTGCGGCCCTCAATTCCCGGGTCGATGTCGGCCGTGAGTCCATCGAGAGCGTGTCGAAGGAATTTTTGCAGAAGAACAAGTTGCTGTAAGCGCTGCCCAGGGCGGCGATAACCTTCTAGGGCCGGCAGCATAACACCGGCCTTTTTTTCAACGCTTTCTTCGACCTGTTCCCTTGCACTCACATGAGGTGCGAGCTTATTCCGTTCGCCTGTACTCACTCGGAGAATTACCCATGCAGTTGAATAAAAAGTTCGTGGCGTGTTCGCTTTTGCTACTGGCGGGAAGTGCACAGGCGGATGACGGTATCGAGCGCATGACCCTCGCCGATATGCGTCATGCATTGAACAACGGTACCCTCAGTTCCGAGCAATTGGTGCAGCACTATCTGGATAATGTTCAGGCTAATAATCACCAGGGCCAACACATCAATGCACTGGTGACCCTCAATGAACAGGCGCTCGATCAGGCGCGCAAGTGGGACGCTGAACGGGCGAAGAACCCAGCGGCCAGGTACCCGGCGCTGGCCGGCATTCCGTTCGTGGTGAAGGATAATTTTGATACCGCCGGCATGGTCACCTCCGGCGGGTCCTACGTGTTGCGCTCATCCGTGCCGAGCCAGGATGCCTTCGCCGTCAAGAAGCTGATCGACGGGCAAGCGATTCTCCTTGGCAAGGCCAACCTGTCAGAGCTGGCCGCGTCCTTTGGCTGGTTTGGCTACAGCTCGTTTGGCGGCCAGACGCTGAATCCGAAAAATACCAAGCGTGATGCCTCGGGCTCCAGCAGCGGTTCTGCCGCCTCGGTGGCGGCTGCGTTTGCACCCTTTGCGCTTGGCTCGGATACCAGCGGATCGATCCGCGCGCCGGCCAGCGTGACCGGCACAGTGGGTTTTCGACCGTCGCTGGGGTTGATCAGTCGCAGCGGCATCATTCCGCTGTCGCTCACGTTCGACACCGGCGGCGTCATCACCAACAGCGTACTGGATCAGGCCATCGTGCTGGATGCAATCAAGGGCCAGGACAGCCGTGACCCGGCGACCCTGAACCTGGCCACAGACAACATACAGTTCGAGCTAGCGTTGAACCGCTCCTCGCTACAGGGCAAAACCATTGGGGTGATCAGCAACTTCAAAGGCGCCAACCCGGAGGTGGATGCGGTGTTCAAATCGGCGCAGGAAACCCTCGGCAAACGCGGTGCGCATGTAGTCGCCATCGAGCTGCCAAAAGCCTTTGAAACCCTGTGGAGCGATGTGCTCGGCCCAGTGGGAGAGAGCGAATTCAAACCGCAATTCGAACGCTACCTCGCCACCCTTAACCCAAGCCAGCCGCGAACGCTTGAGCAGTTTCTCGACCTGGCCAGGAAAAATCAGGCTGAAAACGCCCCGCACGGGATGAACCCGGCACGCCTGGCCGGACTGGAAAGCGTCGCAAATACCGGCAGCACCGATTCGCCGCTGTATATCTCCATCCTCTCCAGGAAGATCCCGCAGTTACGCGCGCAACTGATGGACGTCATGAAGAACAACAAAGTGGACAGCCTGTTCTTCGCGACCATCAACTGTCCGGCCTCGGTGGTTCACGGCGTGACCGATGACAGTTATGTCTGCACAGCCGGTGATACCTACGTGTCGTCTTACATTGCCTCCGCCACAGGGTTTCCCGAGATCACGGTTCCGGCAGGCACCATCAAGGGCAACCTGCCGGTCGGTGTTTCGTTTTTGGGCGGCTACGGCGAAGACGCCAAGGTGGTCGGTTTTGGCTACGCGTTCCTCGGTCACTGATTCTGTCTGCGGGCCATTCAAATCTGTTTTAGCAACCAGGTTCTGAACGCGACAAGCGAGGGCAGCTTTTCGTTGCGCGGCGGGTAGGCCAAGTAGTAACTGCGCTGACTGGCAAAGGGCAGGTCGAGACTGATCAGCTCTGCGTTGGTCAACTCGTCGGCCACCAGAATGCGCGGCACCAGCCCTATGCCAATTCCGGCCCTTACCGCTTGGATCAAGTGCGAAGTGAGTTCGAAACTCGGCCCCAGCCGCATCATTCGATGGGGCAGGCCATGGTGGCTGAACCACTCGCCCCAGACGTTGGCGTTGCTCGCGACGTTGAGCAGCGTCTGGCTGCCAATGCACTCCGGGCTCCAGGCGTCATGAAGCTCGGCCGCTTGCGGAGAAATGATCACCATCAGTTCTTCGGTGTGCAGGCGATGGCTGATCAGCCCCGGCAAGTCGGCGTTGCCGACGACGATCGCGGCATCGATGCCGCTGGTTTCGAAGTCGATGCTGTCGATCCGGGAATTGATGTGCACCAGCATGCCGGGATGGGTCTTGTAAAAGTCATGCAGGCGCGGCAACAACCACTTCGAGCCGAAGGTCGGCAAGGTGGCCAGGCGCAAGGTACCGCTGCCGGATTGATAAGCCATGGCTTGCAGCGAGGCGCTCCGGATGCGCCCGAGCGCTTCGCTCATTTCCCGCTGATACAGCCGACCGACATCGGTCAGTTGCACGTGCCGGCCTTCACGGCGGAATAGGGTCAGGCCCAGTTGCTGTTCCAGCGCCTGGACTTGCCGGCTCACGGCGCTTTGGGTCAGTGAGAGCTCCACCGCGGCGCGGGTGTAGCTTTCATGCCGGGCGGCGGCTTCGAAGGCCAGCAGCAACGACATCGAAGGGGTGAGGTGACGGTAATTCATTCGTAAAAGTCATCGATAGCGGCAGGATTATCCGTTTGTCCGGGGCCAGAGCCTGCAGGATCATTGGCGTAGCCGATGACCTGATGCTTACTCATTAATGCTCAGGCGACAAGCGTTTTGATTTTTTCCGTGATTAGACCGACAAGAGAACAGCCTGCAATGATCGCTCAGTTGCCCACCGTTGCACTCGCGACACAGTACCCGGAATTTCTCCAAGCCCTGGGTGCCAGCGGTTTTCGTGGTCAGCTCAGCGCCGACTACGCCACCCGCACCGTACTGGCGACCGACAACTCGATTTACCAGCGTTTGCCGCAGGCAGCGGTGTTTCCCCAGGATGCAGACGATATCGTGCGCATCGCCACATTGATGGCCGAACCGCGCTTTCGCCAGATCAAGCTGACCCCGAGGGGCGGTGGCACCGGCACCAACGGCCAATCCTTGACCGATGGCATCGTGGTCGACCTGTCGCGGCACATGAACACCATTCTCGAAATCAACGTCGCCGAGGGTTGGGTGCGGGTGCAGGCGGGCGTGGTCAAGGACCAGCTCAATGCCGCGCTCAAGCCCCATGGACTGTTCTTCGCCCCGGAGCTGTCGACGTCCAACCGTGCCACCGTTGGCGGCATGATCAACACCGACGCCAGCGGCCAAGGCAGCTGCACCTATGGCAAGACCCGCGATCATGTCCTGGAACTTCATAGCGTACTGCTGGGCGGTGAGCGCCTGCACAGCCTGCCGCTGTCCGATACGGAACTGGACGTAGCGTGCACGCAGCCTGGCCGTGTTGGCGAGGTCTACCGCGTGGCGCGGCACATTCAGGAAACCCGGGGGGACTTGATCGAGGCGATATTCCCCAAACTCAACCGCTGCCTGACCGGTTACGACCTGGCGCACCTGCGCGACGAACTCGGACGTTTCAATCTCAACAGCGTGCTGTGCGGCGCGGAAGGTTCATTGGGCTACATCGTCGAAGCCAAGCTCAACGTGCTGCCGATTCCGAAATATTCTGTGCTGGTGAACGTGCGCTACGGCAGCTTCATGGATGCGCTGCGCGACGGCAATGCCTTGTTGGCGCAAAAGCCGTTGTCGATTGAAACCGTGGACTCCAGGGTGTTGCTGCTGGCGATGAAAGACATCGTCTGGCACAGCGTTGCCGAGTATTTTCCAGCGGATGCCGGACGCGCGACGCTGGGCATTAATCTGGTGGAATTCAGTGGCGATGATGTGGCGCATGTGAATGCCCGGGTGGCGGCATTTGTGCAGCATCTGCAGGCCGACACGACCATTGAGCGCCTGGGTCATACGCTCGCCGAAGGTGCTGAAGCCGTGAGCCGTGTCTACACCATGCGCAAACGTTCGGTTGGACTGTTGGGCAATGTCGACGGCGAGGTTCGTCCGCAGCCTTTCGTCGAAGACACCGCCGTGCCACCGGAGAAACTGGCCGACTACATCGCTGAATTCCGCGCATTGCTCGATGGATACAACCTGGTGTACGGCATGTTCGGTCATGTCGATGCCGGTGTCCTGCACGTACGCCCGGCGCTGGACATGAAGGACCCGGCACAGGCCGCGCTGGTCAAGCCGATTTCCGATGCCGTGGCCGAGCTGACCCGGCGCTACGGTGGCCTGCTATGGGGCGAGCACGGCAAGGGTTTGCGCTCCGAATACGTCCCCGAGTTTTTTGGCGAGCTGTACCCGGCTCTGCAATCGCTCAAGGGCGCGTTCGACCCACATAACCAGTTCAATCCCGGCAAGATCTGCACCCCGCCGGATGCCGCCCAAGGTTTGCTGAAGGTTAACGAGGTCACACTGCGTGGCGATTTGGACCGGCAGATCGACGAGCGCGTCTGGCAAAGTTTCGGCGCCGCAATGCACTGCAACGGTAACGGCGCTTGCTACAACTACGATCCTGACGATGCGATGTGCCCGTCGTGGAAAGCCACCCTTGAACGCCAGCATTCGCCAAAGGGCAGGGCGTCGTTGATTCGCGAGTGGTTGCGCCTGCAAGGCGCGGCCAATATCGATGTGCTGCAAGCAGCCCGGGGCAAGCTGTCGTGGCTGAGCGGGATGCCGACGCGGTTGCGCAATAACCTGGCGCGTTCACGCGGCGAGGCGGACTTCTCCCATGAAGTCTACGACGCGATGGCGGGCTGTCTGGCCTGTAAATCCTGTGCGGGACAATGTCCGGTCAAGGTCAACGTCCCGGAATTCCGCTCGCGTTTCCTCGAGCTGTACCACGGTCGTTATCAGCGCCCGTTACGTGACTATCTGATCGGCTCGCTGGAGTTCAGCATTCCTTACATGGCCTACGCGCCAGGTTTGTACAACGCAGTCATGGGCTCGAAATGGGCGAGCCGCCTGCTGGAGCGACAGGTCGGCATGCTCTACAGTCCGCTGATCCATCGCCATGACTTGCAGGCCACGTTGACCCGCTGCAAGGTCGCCGTCGCCAGCGTCCCAGCCCTGCGCGAACTGACCGCTGCACAGCGTGAACGCAGCGTGGTGCTGGTACAGGACGCCTTCACTCGTTACTTCGAAACGCCATTGCTGGCGAGCTTTATCCAGTTGGCGCATCAGTTGGGCTATCGGGTGTTTCTGGCGCCCTATAGCGCTAACGGCAAGCCTTTGCATGTGCAGGGTTTCCTCGGCGCCTTCGCCAAGGCCGCGATTCGCAACGGCACTCAGCTCAAGTCGCTCGCCGACTATGGAGTGCCGCTGGTGGGCCTGGATCCAGCGATGACGCTGGTCTACCGCCAGGAATATCAGAAAGTACCGGGGCTCAATGATTGCCCGACAGTCTTGTTGCCGCAGGAATGGCTCATTGATGCGCTGCCTGAAAACCCGCGCCCCGCGACCGAGACATTCCGTTTGCTGGCGCACTGCACCGAGAAGACCAATGTCCCTGCCAGCACCGCGCAATGGGAGTCCGTGTTCGCCCGGCTTGGGCTCAAGCTGATAACAGAGGCGACCGGCTGTTGCGGCATGTCCGGCACCTACGGCCATGAGGCGCGTAACCAGAATACCTCGCTGACCATTTTCGAGCAGTCATGGGCTGGCAAGCTGGATAAAAAGGGTGAGGCGCTGGCGACGGGCTATTCCTGCCGCAGCCAGGTGAAGCGCTTAACCGACAGGCAATTGCGTCATCCGCTGGAAGTGGTGTTGGATTATACGCGTGAGGTAATGGGAGGACTCCGGCAATAACCAGCTTATGGTCGGGGCATCCAAGGATGGTCTGAAATAGCCACGTCTTTTTGGCTGACCGCAGCTCGTGGCTATTTAAAAAATGGCGCTTGATCGAAAAAACGATCAAATCAGTCACTTATTCCCGTTTCTCGGCCCTCAAGCGAACTATTCCTATCCATTTTCCACATTACAGGCGCACCTCTCCTGCACCCGTCAGTAAATGTCGGCGAGCCATCCACAGATTCGACAAGGCAAACAGCGTCACCATCTGCGCTGTGTTGTTATCGCCACAGCAGGATTGACCCAGTTACCGAAACTTCACTGACCCAGGCTCCTACCTCGTGAACCATTACCAGTGCGGGATTTTTGCCGATTGGTGTTGGGTCAGTGTGGCATCGGCCACGGTCAATTCGGCATCAGCGCCAACAGGACAGACGCTTACGGCGCGGCCGCATCCAAGCTATTTCCAGCAAAGACGTCAGCAATGGACATCAATCCACAAACTGACAATTGTTAACAATTGTCAATTGATATGCTACATTCCCCAAATACTCTGAGTATGGATGCTATTGAGCATTATCCAACCGCAGTGACAAGGTAGATGTCATTGGTAGCAAAGCGTTTCTGCGTGGTGCTTTTTCAACCGTCTAGAATCTGCCCGGTCATTCAGCTTAAGACTTCGTGGATGATTCCACTTAACAACGTATTTAGTGATTGGAGCTACAACATGCCTGCAACTAGTACGATTTCAAAGCAAAGCTTTGACGTGCAAACAGCCAACATCCTTCGCGAGATGATCGTCACGGGCAGTCTGGAGGCAGGCTCACGCTTGACGGAAGCAAAGTTAACCGAGCAGTTCCATGTATCCCGCGGCACCATCCGCTCAGCCTTGCAGAAGTTGCACACCGAGGGCCTAGTTTCCCAGGTGCCCTACACCGGTTGGCATGTCATCGCTATTGACGCCCAGGACGCCTGGGAGCTGCATAATTTGCGGCGCGTCCTTGATGGCTTGGCCGCGCGCTTGGCGGCGGAATGCATTGACCCTGAAGGGGCCAAGCGGCTCGAGGCGGCTTATCAGTATCTCTGCCAAACCTGCGAAGGCGGCGACCCCAAGGACATCGCCAACGCCGACTTCGAACTGCACAAGCTAATCGTACTGCTGTCCGGCCATCGGCGGCTGCAAGAGCACTACAAACTGACCGAGCAACAGATCCGCGTGTTTATCGCCTCTTGTGACTCCGAGTTCTCTGACCATAAGAACATCGGCCAACGCCATGCGGCCTTGGTTCAGGCAATCCTGTCCGGTGACGCTGATGCTGCCGAACGCTTGGCCAAAGAGCACAATGCCACCCAAGGTGATGCGCTGATCAGTAGCCTGCGGCAGACAAAAACCCAGAAGTAATCCATCTAGACAGCCTTTAGTATCACTCGCCATCGGCGTTGGCGAATGAGGATCCGTACCGAATCAGTCGGTCAAGCGGTCGGGACGTTTGGCCTCGCGCTCATAGTGAATGGGCATGGGCATGGCGTATCCATAGAACTGCTTGGCCCTCTCCGGTCGGTGACGGTTTCGGGATCCAGAACATAGGTCGGTAATGCGGTGATCCACGCGTCCTTGCCTTCTACCTGTGTCACTCGGTGTAGCGAATAGCGCCCCTTCAACAGTTGCAGCGCGCCCGGCCCCAGACAGCCTGTGCACCCGACTGCGATCGCCGTCCAGCACACGCCTGACTCCCTCGAAACTCTCATCGTCGAGCGAGCGCATTTTCGGCACATACTCGAACTCTCCGCCCTGCTCTGGCTGCTCGACCGACACCCTGATGGTGAACTCATTGCCGTCGAAGTGCCAGGGAATGTAATCCCCATCCTCCATGATCGCGTAGGGACAGCGGGCCAACGGATCGGCCCATAGGTAGTAGATCGACCAGCCCCCAACACAGACGCCGACGAAGCGGGTCATGGCATCCCAGTCGTAGAGCGCCCTCAGGTCGGACTGGGCTTCGAGGATGTCCGAGTTGATGAAACCGCTGGTGCGTCGTTCGAAGAAGCGTTTTGGATGATCCACCGGCAGCGAGGGGTCTTCCGCAGTCATGTAAGGGTTGTGGCTCTGCTTCGACCAGAAGGTCCGCTCACGCACACGGTAAGCCTCTACCCGCATCCGCGCCACAGCCTCGGGTTGGATAAAATAGGGCTCCACGCTGCAACCGGTCTCATCCAGTTGCGCCCGACACTGGGCAATCAGGGCCTGGGGTTGTCAAGGTCGTGAATCGGGTAACGCTGCAGGTCGATGATGCCGGCAAGCGACCGGATGGATTGCTCGGTAGGGGACACAAGTGCTGAAATCATGAGGCCTCCAAAAAGCCAATAGAATGGGTTGCACATCGGCCCGCATGATCACGACCCCTCTTACACCAAGCAAACGAATAAAATTTAGACAATCCATCGATTTTTCGAACTCAACTGCGTTCTGCGGAACGAAGTACTTGCGCCCAGCGGCTGGCGGCACAAGACCGTCTCACTGGTCCTACTTGCGCTCCTGCCGCATGTCGATGGCCACCACGTCCTTCAGCGTACTTTTTGCCAGGTTCAGCAGCTCGGCATTAATGGGCTCCTTGGGATGGAGGAGATAGACCGGCCGCTGGAAGGTCGGCGCCTTCTCGATCAGGTGCAGCCGCCCCGCCTCGAGCAACGGCTCGACAGTGCGCTCGGAGAAGTAGCCCGAACCGCCATGTTTCAGGATGTAGTCAAGGCCGATCATGCTCAGCCCCACCGACAGTCGCGGCGCCCTGGTTTCCGGGTAAGCCAAATAGTGTGACGCGCGGAACTCGGCGCCCCAGTCGACAAACACATATTCCGGCTGCCAGTGCCTAGTTACTTTGCGTGGGGTTGTAGAGACCAGCACTAGGGAGTCCTCCATCAGTAGCTCGCAGGCCAGGCCGGGCTGCTGACGCGGAATATAGGTCATCGCCAGGTCGATCAGTCCCGCGCTAAGGTCAGCTAGGAGGTTCTCTGAATAGTCGGCCACCACTCGCGTTCCGACGTCAGCCGCACGCACCTGCATAGTCTCGACCCAGTCCGGGGCAATCCGCTCCCAGTGGTTCATCTGCACACCTGCACACCCAGGGTCACCACCGCACTGAGCTCTTCTGGCAGTGCCACCTCCTGACGGGCCTGTTCCCAGGCCCGCACCGCTACGTCGGCGAAGCGGTGGAAATGCCGCCCAGCCACGGTTAACTCACAGCCGTCGCGTTTGCGCACGAACAGCTGCCGACACAGCTGCGTCTCCAACACTTTGATACGCGCGCTCACCGTCGACTGGGTGATGTGCAGGCAATCCGCAGCTAGCTGAAAGCCGCCGCTTTTGGCGACCTCCAAGAATGCTTTCATATGATTGATATTCAAAGCTTTACTCTACTCAAATCGGTTTTTTGAATGGTGAGCAGCGAATAAAATCGTTTTTCTAATATAAGCGTTTTGTAGATGATCCGGCCATGCGCCAAATGCGGCGCAACACAAATGATTTTCGCCCGGAGATATCGTCATGCCTCAAGCCGCACACGCCCTCGCCCTCGCCGAACCCAATATAAGCCCTGAGCTGGACGCTATCATTGACCTCGATCGCTATCCAATCCACCAGCCGGAAAATCCACAGACTTTGGCGATGGTCGAGCAATACCGCGCCGAACTCGATGCGGTGGGTTGCTGCTGCGTGCGCGGTTTTATCCGTCCCGAGTCGATCGCCCGCATGCTTGCCGAGGCCGAGCGGCTCAAGCCGCAGACCTACTGGTCCGAAAACGCCAACAACCCCTATATGACCAAGGACGACCCGTCACTACCCGAGGACCACCCCAAGCGCATCTTCAACAAGCGCACCAACGGTTTCATCAACTCCGACATCCTCGAGGCCGACTCTGACCTGCGTGGCGCCTACGATTCCGACGAGATGCTGCGCTTTGTCTCCGAGTGTCTGGGCGTGGCGCCGATCTACCGCTGGGCCGACCCGCTGGGGCGCAACCCCTACAGCGTAATGGACCCGGGCCACGAGTTCGCCTGGCACTTCGACGGCAACGAATTCACCGTGAGCATCCTGGTTCAGGGTGCCGAGAAGGGTGGAATGTTCGAGTATTGCCCAGACCTGCGCAGCTCGGAAAACGAGAACCTTGAGGCCGTCACCAAGGTGCTGCGTGGTGACCGCGGTCCGGTTCACGAACTGGACCTGCAACCGGGCGACCTGCAAATTTTCAAGGGCCGCTTTTCCATGCACCGAGTGACCCGGATCGAAGGCAATCGCACCCGCTACATCGCCTTGCCGACCTACGTGCTGGACCCGCACAGCGTCAACCGCCCCGAACGGGCCAAGCAATTCTATGGCCGCGCCGAGCCGATCCACTACGAGCGTGAAGGCCAACGCCCGGATCGCCTGATCGACTGAGTCCTATCGCTCCTATAGGCGTCTGCCGAGCCATCGGCCGGCGCCTTTTTTCCTCTGCATGACGGCCACGCCATTGACCTTATTTGGAGTCTCCGAACGAACAATGTCGATATGGTTCGCCTGGCCATACCTCGGTCATGCGCCTGACCGAGATCGAAGCGCAGACTGATATGCGCCGCCTGCGCGCCTACTGCCCTTCCGATGTTCATAGTCAGCACCCTCAGTAGCGATGGATTCAGCCAGCCTTCTGCCTGCAATCTATGTCAGTAACCGCGGACTGGGTCGTAAATGGGAAACGGTTGCTCGCCCGCCCGTACTCGCTTGATGTTGTCGGCCATCAGTTTGGCCGCCGAATGGGCGTAGTTGATGCCCGCGATATGCGGCGTGACGAACACCTTGGGGTGGTTCCACAGCGGGCTGTTGTGAACCAGTGGCTCGCTGCGAAACACGTCCAGCGCCGCCGCCCCCAGGTGGCTACTGTCCAGGGCCGCTACCAGGTCCTCTTCGACCAGAATCGGCCCGCGACTGATGTTGATCACGCAGGCGCCGGCGGGTAGCTGGGCGAAGCGTGCCGCATTCAACAGGTTTTCAGTGGCCGGAGTCAGCGGCAGCACGTTGATCAGGATGTCTGTGCGTTGGAGAAACTCGGTGAGTCGCTCGTCGCCCTGGTAGAACTCGACACCCTCGACGTTAACCGGATCGCGACCCCAGCCAGAAACGGAGAAACCCAGGTCGCGCACGAACTTGGCCGCTACCGCGCCCATGGCACCCATGCCGAGAAAGCCGACCCGACGCTGAGCGGGATCGCGATGGGGATGACGGCGCCAAAGTTTCTTCGGCTGGTCCTGCTGATAGAGGTGGTAGTTGCGGTGGAAATGGATCACCCAATGCACCGCGTGCATGGCCATGTCTCTGACCACCAGGTCATCCACCAGCCGCACGATCGGCACTCCGGCCGGTAAATCCGGGTCGCGAATGATGTGCTCGACGCCAGCGCCGAATGACAGAATCGCCTTGAGGTTCGGGTAGTTGCGCAGATCGCCCAGTGGATGCATCCACAGCGCGACATACTCGATGTCCTGGGGGTCGCCGACCTCCGGAAAGACCCGGAACTCCAGGTCGGGAATATGCTTGGCGAACTCCTGGCGCCAGGACTCGGGGTCGGCGCCTGCATAACTGAACAGCAGTGCCATAAGGCCTCCGCTACGATAGTGAAGTGAGATCAGAGGATGCGATAGCGGTCCACTGCGTCTGCGTCGAAGCTAAAGCCCAGCCCCGGACGCTGGGGGATAATTATCTTGCCGTCGACGATTTCCATCTTCTCCCGGTACAGCGGCGAGAACCAGGACACATGTTCCACCGAGATGCAGTTAGGCGCGGAACCGGCAATACTCAAGCTCTGCTCGGTGAAAATATGCGTGGAAATCGGTACGTTGTGGGCGGCGGCAAGGCCTGCCGCGTGGCGGAATTCAGTGAGCCCACCAATGCGCTGCAGGTCGGGCATCAAAATGTCCGCAGCCTTAGCCTCAAGCATGGCGCGCATGCCACGGCGGGTGTACTCGGTTTCACCCGAGGCAATCGGTACATCCAGCGCCGCGGCCACTGCGGCATGGCCCTGGTGATCGTAAGAGGCCACAGGTTCCTCGAACCAGCCTAGATTGAAAGGCTCAAGCATTCGGCCCAGACGTATTGCCTGATGCGGGGTGAACGCCTGATTGCCGTCGGCCAGCAATTCCATATCTGGGCCGATTGCCTCGCGCACCGCCGCCACGCGGGCCACGTCTTCCTCCATGCGCGACTTGCCTAGACGAATCTTCATAGAGCGGAAGCCCTGAGCCAGAAAGCCCCTGGCCTCCTCCACCAGTTCATCGACTGTTTGCGACAACCACAAGCCGCTGCTGGCGTAGGCCTTGACTGAATCGCGATAGGCGCCAAACAGTTTATATACGGGCTGCCCGGCCGCCTTACCGATCAGGTCCCAGCAGGCCGTGTCCAGTGCCGACATGGCAGAGATGGTGATGCCTTCATGGCCGATGGGGTTGATCTCGCTCCACATGCCGTCCCACATCCGCTCCACATAATGCGGATCCTGGCCCACCACATGGTGAGCCAGGCTCTTGATCATGGTGTCGAAGACGCTAAGGCGAGCGGTATTCAGGGTAAAGATGTAATTCTCGCCAATATGTCCGCTATCCGTATCCAGATAGACCAGCACACAACCCACCGAACGCGTCTCGTGAATCGCCGTGATCAACGGCTTCTCCAGGGGCACCTCCACTAGTACGGTACGCAGATTCGTAATCTTCATTTGCACAATTCCTAAATCGCTTGATTTGAGCGCCTACTGAGGCTCAGCACTGACTCAATCGGCATTAAGGCACTCGTCATGTCTCACCCACTACCATGGCCAGCGGCTTGCCGGGACCAGCATAGTTCTGTTGATGATGGTTGACAATCATCAATTAACGATTTAAAAAGATAGCCAGCTGCAACACTAATTGGCCCGCACCGAGTGCATCGCCGACTACCCCTGGCTTCGGAGCAGACAGTGAATATCACGCGCATGTCGATCTACCGAAAGAACCTTAGCTATGCGAGCGGTGCCTTCGCCTGGGGACGTGGCAACGTGATCGAGTCGAGTTCGTCCACAGTGGTGGTGATCGACACAGATACCGGCATGAGTGGTGTTGGCGAGTTCTGCCCCTGCGGGGAGAACTACATGGTGGCGCACAGTGAGGAAACGGAGGCCGCGGCACGTTTGCTGGCCCCGCGCTTGTTGGGCGAAGACACCCGCCAGCTGTTGCGCATCGAACGCCTAATGGAACACACCATTATTGGCCATGGCTATGCCAAGGCAGCCTTCGATAGCGCCTGCTGGGACCTACTTGGCAAGGCCACCAACCAGCCCATATGGATGCTGCTCGGTGGCAAGTTGACCGATGGCGCACCGATGTACCGCTCGGCGCCCCAGGGAGCAGCTCAACAGATGGCGGCTGATCTAGAGCGCCTGCGCGGCAACGGTTATCGCCAGTCCCAGATCAAGGTGGGTAATGACTGGAGGGACAACGTGGAACGCTTCCGCCCAGTTGTGCAGATGCTCGAAGAGACCGAAAAGGCTATCGCCGACGCCAACCAGGACTGGCACATGGATGAGGCCATTCAGGTAGCACGCGCGATCCGCGGCTTGGACTACATCATCGAGCAACCCTGTCATAGCTACGAGGAATGCCTACAGGTCCGACGCTACTTCGGCCAGCCGATGAAGCTGGATGAATGCATCACCGACCTACGCATGGCCGACCAGGCCTTTGAAACTGCAGGGCGGTTTGTCCAAAGCCAAACGCATGCACGACTACCTGATCGAACACCGCATCAGGGTGGTAGGCGAGGACACCTAGGGCAGCGAAATTATTCCTCAACACCACCGACCTGCACAGCTACAACAAAGAGCGGACCGGGCTTCAGGCTCCCCGAACGACCGATGGCAAGCTGTGTGCCAGTGACGCCCCCGGTCTGGGCGTGGAAGCCGATATTGATTCGCTCGGTGCTCCGGTCGCTGTGTACGGACGGCAAGCATGATCGCCAACAAGGAATTTCCCACTCACGGGTTGCTGCATGGATGGCACAGGTTACGACGGCGAACGAGGCGCTGACCAAGCAACGTCAGTTCCAGCGCTCACAAATTACCCGCTATTCCCAAGCATCCATGGGTTCATTCCGCACCAGCGAAACCGGCCCAGCTATCGTCAATTGCACACAACAATAAGTACAAGAGGTGAACCATGAGCAAATCAGTCAGAACCGTCACTACGCTGGCAGCCTGTATTCTTTCGGTTGGCGCACTCACGGCCCAGGCCAGCTGCGAACTCGACGAGACCATCCAGATTGCTGACATGAGCTGGGCCTCGGCTTCGACGATTGCCCATGTGGAGTCGAAGATTCTCGAGCACGGCTTCGGCTGCAAGACCCAGTTCGTCCCTGGCGATACCGTCACCACGGCTACCACTATGGTTAAGAAGGGGCGCCCGCATATCGCACCGGAGCTATGGAGCAGCAACGCCAAGAATCTGATCGCGGAAGGTAAGGAAAAAGGAACCGCATACGTTGCTGGCAACGTTTATAGCGGAGGGGGCATCGATGCCTGGTGGGTGCCCAAGTACGTGATCGAGCAGCACCCCGACATCAAGTCGGTGGAAGACTTGGCCCGCTACAGCGAGCTGTTCAAGACCCCGGGCACGGACAAAGGCCGCTTCTACAACAGCATCCCCGGCTGGGCCACTGAGACACGCAGCACCAACCTCATGCACGCTTATGGCTTGGATAAGAACTTTAATGTGGTCTCAGCCGGTTCGGGCGCGGCCCTGGATGCGGCCATAGTTTCGAACTACAAACGCAGGATTCCGATCTTTTTCTACTACTGGGGTCCCTCGGCCCTTCTCGGCAAGTACGACATGGTCAAGCTGGACATGAAGTCCTATGACCCGGCCAACGACTCGTGCAACGCAGAGCCCAACTGCAAAAATCCGGTGACCAGCGGCTTCCCGGTGGCCGCCGTAAATACCCTGGTGGTCAGTAAGATCAAAGACCAGGCGCCCTCAATCTATCAGTTCCTGAGTAAGGTGCAGTTTGAGAACGACACGGTGAACAAGTTGCTCGCCTGGGGGGAAGACAACAGTGCAGATCCAGAGCAAACGGCCGAGTATTTCCTGAAGAGTCAGCAGGATATCTGGACAGCCTGGGTGCCGAAGGATGTCGCCGACAAAGTGATCGCTCAGCTCAAGTAACTACTAGATAGCAGGCACGATTTAGTCGCGCCTGCTTGATGCGAGGTATTTTCTCTATGTTTCCAGAATTGATAGATCCCCGTTATTTCAGGGGGGCCGTCGACAACTTCCTCGAGCAGTTCGTCATCCAATGGGCGACTTTTCTCGAGCAGGCATTCAACCCCTTCCTGCACCTGCTGAACTCCTTCGAGTCGCTGTTGATTGGCAGCCCTTGGTGGCTAATCGTCGGCCTCGTTTCCCTCGCCGCTTACGTCAGTTCCCGCAAGCTGTCACTGGCACTGTGGCTAGCGCTGGCTATGCTCGGCATCGGTTTCCTCGGGCTCTGGGAGGACGGCATGCGCACCCTAGCTCTGATGCTGGTCTGCACCGTCATAGCCACCGTCATCGGCATCCCACTGGGCATTCTGATGTCCTGGTCAAACCGTTTCCGAGCGCTAATGTTACCTACGCTGGACATTATGCAAACCATGCCCAGTTTTGTGTATCTGATCCCGGCGATCATGCTGTTCGGTCCGGGCAAGATTCCCGCTGTGCTGGCCACTGTCGTGTACGCAGTGCCACCGCTGATTCGCCTGACCGACCTGGGCATTCGTCAGGTTGACGGAGAGATCGTCGAGGCGGCCCAGTCCTTCGGTGCCAACCGCATGCAGAAGCTGTTCTGGGTGCAGATTCCGCTGGCGCTGCCCAGCATCATGGCCGGCATCAACCAGGCGACGATGATGGCACTCTCGATGGTAGTGATCGCCTCGATGATCGGTGCTCAAGGCCTCGGCTTCCAGGTGTTGCAGGGTATAACCCGATTGGAGGTTGGCCGCGGCCTGTTGGCTGGCCTCGCCATCGTCATCCTGGCAGTGGTCTTCGACCGCATCACCCAGGCCTTCGGCAAGCGCGCCCAGGCGCACCTGCACACCAACAGTTGATTGGGTAGGACTATGAGCAGCAACTACAAGATCGAAATCAAGAACATCTACAAGGTTTTCGGCGCAGATCCAACAACTGCAATGGCGAAGATCAAGGCCGGCGTGAGCAAGAGCGATATCCTCAAGCAGACTAGCTGCGTGGTTGGCCTCAGCGATGTCTCGATGGCCATAGAAACCGGACATATCCATGTGATCATGGGTCTATCTGGCTCAGGCAAGTCGACCTTGATCCGCCACTTCAACCGCCTGATCGAACCGACCAGTGGTCAGGTCATCGTCGATGGCCAGAACGTGCTGGAGTTTAGCAAGAAGGAGCTCGAGCACTATCGACGCCATAAGGTCAGCATGGTGTTCCAGCGTTTCGGTCTGTGCCCTCATGAGACCGTACTAGCGAATGCAGCGTTCGGACTAAAGATACAAGGCGTTGGCCGCGCCGAGCGCGAGAAGAAAGCCCGTTACTGGCTAGAGCAGGTTGGCCTCGCAAGTGTCGAGAAACACTACCCGCACCAGCTCTCTGGTGGCATGCAGCAGCGGGTTGGTCTGGCCCGCGCCTTGGTCAACGATCCGGACATCCTACTGATGGACGAGGCCTTCAGCGCCCTCGACCCGCTGATCAAGAGCGAGATGCAGGATCAGTTGCTGCAGCTGCAGAAAAAACTCAACAAGACCATCGTGTTTATCACCCACGACCTCGACGAAGCGTTGAAGATTGGTGATCGAATCGCCCTGCTCAAGGATGGTGAGCTAGTTCAGCAGGGCACCCCGGCGCAGATCCTTATGCAGCCCGAGGGTGACTATGTCAAGTCGTTCATCGGCGGGGTCAACCGCTACAAGGCGATCCGCGTCGGCCACTTGATGCGCAAGGTACCGCTAGCCATGGTCAAGGGCGGCGAGTCCTTCAGCCAAGCCCGTCCAGCCACGGCCGGAACGGTGCGCGCGAACCAGCCGCTGGAAGAAATAATGTCACTGCTTATGGGAACCGAAAGTAGTCTGGCGGTGCACAACGACGAAGGCAGCCTGATCGGCTATCTGGATAAGGCCGAAGTAATGACCGCACTTTATCACTAAGCATGGCCTGTGCTGCCAAGCTTAGACCTATGAATGCGTGCGGAAAGACTGCCACAAGCTCCAAACAGTCGGCAGCCACCGCCAGGTGGTTGCCACAGGTTCATGCCGCAACACCGCAACATTCGTGAATCCAACTACAACAAAAACAATAGGTGAAACATAAATACACTTGTAACAAAACTCCCAGCTCTGGCCGCCTTCCTTTTTCTCAGCCAGCGCGCTGAGCGCTCAGGCCAACTGCCCGGTCAAAAGTGCGATTCAAATTGCCGACATGAGCTGGGCCTCGGCCATCGCGCAAATCGAGTCGACGATTATCGTGAAAGGCTAGGGTTGCAAAACTATAACCCCCGGCGAGACAGACACCACGGCCACGACCATGTTCACGAAGGTGCGCCCACAAATCGCACCTAAAGTGTGGAGCAACAACATCGCCGAGCTGCTGGTCGAAGGTGAAAAAGTGGCGCAGTGAGCATCGCCGGCAAGGTGTTTGCCTCGGGCGGTATCGATGCCTGTGGGTGCCCAGGTATGTCGTCGAGCAATACCCCGATATCAAATCCGTTCAAGACATGGCCTGCCACAGTGAGTTGTTCAAGGCTCCTGGCTCGAACAAGGGGCGTTTCTATAACAACCTACCTGGCTGGTCCAACGAGACCCACAGCGCCAACCATGTTCCATGGCTACGTACTGGACCAACATTACAGGCTCTATTCCGCGGGCTCCGGGGCCGCCCTGGACTCCGCAATCGTATCGAACGACAAACAGAAGAAGCCGGTCTTCTACTACTACTGGGGACCCTCGGCCATTCTCGGCAAGTACGACATGGTCCAGCTGAAAATGAACGACTACGACCCGGCCAATAACGTCTGCTATGCCGAGGCACGCTGCCAGACGTCTATCGCCGGCGGTTATCCGGAGGGAGAGGTCAAGACACTGGTCGCCGGCAAGTTCAAGCAACAGGCGCCGGCCATCTACGAGTTCCTGCCCAAGGTCAGCTTCGAAAATGACACAGTGAACAAGCTGCTGGCTTGGAGGGGCGAGGACAACAAGGCCGAGCCCAAGGAGGTTGCTGAGCACTTCCTAAAGAACAACCAAGATATCTGGAAAATCTGGGTTCCCAAGGACGTCGCAGACACCGTGATCTCCCGCCTCAACTAATCCCGACAGGTCAGCGCGACGCCGTCGCGCCGGCCTGTAGATCTTCTGCGCATAGAATTATTTCAGCACACGCGTGACGTGCTTGGCACTCACAACCTGTCCGCCCCCTCCCTCTGCCCCCGAGCTGAAGCAAAACTCGCAGGATTGTGCGTGACTTCCAGCACGGCCTAACAAGCCCTACAGCCATCGACTCGACATGGTTACCTGGCACCTGTCTGTATCCACCCGCCCAACAGGGATAAGCCTGCCACGCGTCTTGCACTTCGCGCCAGGAACATCTGCCAAGGGTTAATGCCTCTGCGACAAGCGTGCCGCAGTACTACCTGTTGGGAGCAGCCGGTTGCGCTTAGCGCCGTATTCAGCCCTTTGCACGACTTAGGTTTCAGCGCGCGGGGACGGCGTCAACACATCATCCGCTTGGCCCACCGTCGTTTCCTGAACCATGGCCATGGCGACCTGGGAGGCGGCAGTCCCGATAGGTACACAGAGCCCCTGCTCGTCCAACGGTACGGCACTGCGCCGGGTCATGCGGTACAGAGCGAAGAGGCCGATGGCAGTATGCACGCCTCCCAGATACCAGAAGAATCCATCAGGTCCCATACCACCCATGATAGCGGCGGCCAAGCTCGGGCCTATGGCCGCGCCAATACCAAATGCCATCACCAGATTGCTACTGGCCGCAACCATCTGCCGAGGCTCGAGGGCATCGTTGGTGTGGGCTACACAGAGTGAATACATAGGAAAGGCCAGGCCACCGAAGAGGAATGCCACGACCAACTGACCAGTCGCCGAAACCCCGGCTAATGCCACCGCTGCCAGCGAGGTAACTGCTGCCAGACATGTCACCACGAAGATGACACTGCGCCTGTCATGCTTGTCGGAAAGCCTGCCGATGGGCCACTGCAGCGCCACGCCACCGATAAATACTAGGCCCATGAACACGGAAATCTGGCTAAGTGGCAAACCCATCTGTTGGGCATAGATCACCCCCATCCCCAGCATCGCGCCAATCGACATGCCGGTACCCATACAACCAATAATCCCCAGGGGCGAGCTGCGATACAGCTGGAGCAGGCTCATGTACTCGGGCGCGGCAAAGCTTGGTGCCGGCGTAGCACTCAACAGGATCGGCAATAGCGCCAGAGAGACCAGTACTGAAATCAAAACGAACAGTTCAAAACTGTGAGGGTCCGCCAGGTTCAGTAGCAGCTGGCTGCAGGCCATTGCGCCTGTGGTGATCACCATATAAAGCGACAGCAGCTGACCACGCGTTGCGTTGCTGGCGCTGTCGTTGAGCCAGCTCTCGGCGACGATGAACAAACCGGCGACACAGAAACCGCTGACTAGACGCATGCCGAACCACAGCCAAGGATCGATGAACACCGAATGAATTAACACAATACTGGACGCAAGCGAGGCCAGCGCAGCGAACACGCGAATATGCCCGACCTGCGCCATAATTCTGGGGGTCAACGTCGAGCCGGCGAGAAAACCGATGAAGTAGCCGGTCATCAGCAGGCCGGTGACCTGAGTGGAAAAGCCCTCCAACGAGGCCCGCAAACCAATCAGCGAGCCCTGCAAGCCGTTACCCAACATCAGCAGGCCCATGCTCAACAGCAGCGCACCCGTAGTCTTGAGCATTACATTCATCACTAGCCTCTTGGTGTTTGAACCTTTAGCGTCAGACAAAAAAAACCCCGGAAAACCAGGGCAAACAGCACCGAAGCGCCACCATGAAACTTTTAGAATATCCTGTGCTAGCTACGCAAAGGCATATCGTTGGCCTGTTCCAGCAACTTAACCGCCATCAGGTGCGGCGCCTTGTCACCGAACTGTTCGACAGCCTGCTCGTAGATCTTCTCGACGTGCGCACACATTGGCAGCTCGGCTGAGACCTGACCCGCCAACTCCAGAGTCAGGCGCATGTCCTTAAGTGCCAGGCCTAACTCGAATGTCGGGTCGTAGTCACCGCTGAGGATGCTCGGTCCGTAGCGGTCGGCGACATAGCTGCGCCCGGTGCTGTTCTGAATGATCGCCAACATCTTATCTGCGGGCACGCCACCCTTGACGCCTAGCATCAGGGCCTCGGACAGCGCCACAGAGTGCAGGTAACAGAGCACCACCTGAGCGATCTTGGCAACATAACCCGCACCGGACTCGCCCAAGTAATCGATGCGTTTTCCGATGGCCGAGAATATCGGCTGGCACAGCTCGAACGTCTTCTCGTCACCGCCCACCAGCACGGTCAGGGTGCCAGCGGCCGCGCCTTCGGCACCGCCGGAGATCGGCGCATCGAGGGTACGTATCTGCTTCGCGTCGGCCAGGGCGCGAACTTCGCGCCAGACCTCCAAGTTGTTGGTGCTCAGCTCGATCCAGATCGCGCCCTGACGCATATAGGCAATCAGTCCGTCGGCCGCGCTGGCCACCTGCTTGATGATGGCCGGCGATGGCAGAGAAGTCATCACGACGTCGGCCTCGCTAACGGCCGCCTGAACGCTGTCAGCCCAATGCGCGCCTGCCTGAACAAGACCCTCGGCCTTATTGCGATCGACGTCATGGATGTTCAGATCGAAGCCGGCCTTGACCAGATTGGCGGCCATCGGCGCGCCCATATTTCCCAGACCAATAAAAGCGATTTTCATTTGATGCACTCTCCCGTATCAGACAGCCGATGTATTGATTAACTTGCGTGCCTGACCCAGCTCCATAGCCAGCGTTTTGGTGAAACCGGTAACCGCCCCTTTAGCCACCACATAGGGGCTACGGTTAGGGAAACCGAGGATGCTGGCTGCCGACACTAAATTGATGATCACCCCCGCTCCTCTGCTTGCGGAAGGTCAGCACAGCGCGGCGCGTTCAATAGAACTGCGAGTCGATGCAAACACTAATGCAGGCTCGCCACTTCTCGTTGGTCACGTCCTCGACCGACTGGGTCGGCCCGCCAATGCCGGCATTGTTGACCAAGATGTAGAGACAACCCGGAAGGATCTCGTCAAACATGGCATCGACCGCATTCGGGTTCGAAACGTCGGAGACCGATGGTTGTAATACCATCAGGAAACGTCGAAAGCGCCTTTTCGTCGACATCGCAGGTGAATTCCTTGGCGCCAAGCTTGTTCAGAGTCAGGGCAGTGGCGCGTCGCATTCCGGCACCGCCTGCGGTGATGAAAACGCGTTGGCCTTCCAAAGTAATTTGCATGCCGAACTCCTACTGTTGCCTGATCGTTTATTAGTACTTGTAGGATGGGTCGATGCGGTCTACTTGGCGCAGCAGGGCCGGCCACTCGTACTTGCCTGGGACGAAGGCGGCGTACTGCTGCGCAGCTTTCTCCCACATCTCTGGTGAAGTCTCAGCAAGCGGTAAACCAGTGGCACAGACCTGCAGCATGTTGGAGCAGGCACGCACCAGATAGTGCATGTTCATGAAGGCCTCGCCGGCGGTTTCGCCCACGGTCAGGAAACCGTGATTGCGCATGATCAGGCACTTATTGTTACCCATGTTCTCGGCGATGCGCAGGCTCTCGTCTGTGTCCACCGACAGGCCTTCCCATTCGTGGTAGCCGATTTTGCCGTAGAGCATTGAGGAGTCCTGCACAAGGTGCACAACGTCACGAATTGCCGTGGCGGCCAGGCCAGCGGGGGCATGGGAGTGAAATACGAACTTGGCGTTCGGAATGTTCAGATGGATGCCACGGTGGATAACGAAACCGGCGGTGTTCACCTCGGGTGGACCATCCAGTACGTTGCCATGCTCGTCGATCTTGATCAGGTTGGAGGCGGTAATCTCGGTATTGTGCAGACCGAAATGGTTCATCAAGAAGTTGTGGTCGGTACCCGGCACCCGTGCGGTGATATGGTTCCAGACAATATCGTCGTAACCGTACAAATTCGCCAGGCGATGCATCGCCGCCAAATCGACCCGAACATTCCACTCGTCTAGGGTGAAGCGCGGCTTGGCCGAAGTGGCCCCCTCGAACTCTGCCATCGTGTAATCCTCCGCTAGTTTTCACTGCACATAAAATCCGCACTCGCTCGGCGGGATGAGTAAAAATTACCATCATGGTTAATGGTTGACAATCATTTATTAACAAAAGGCAGAAGACCTAATTTCTGACACAGACCTGATAGGTCCAAACATGGTCAAGGGTGCGGATTTTCGCTCGGGAAATGACTTCTATCGGGCGAGTCCGCCGCGCCATTTCCTTCCTAGAACAAATTGTATTTGTTGACGCCGAATTGCCCCATTGCCGAGGCAAAAGTGACCCATCTCCAAAACCTGCACAAATTCAGCACAGACAATGATTCACGAGACGTCAGACTGGGTCAGTGAAATCTCGGCAACTGGTCAATTCGGCGTCGGTGCCAACATGCATGGCAACACCCTTGATCCGCATCGTGCTGGGGCCTGGGCTCGCTAACGCCAGGAAAGCACTACTCCTGTCCTCGGTCGCAAACGTAGTAGTTTTGAACCGGTCCGCCAACACAAGCTAAGTATGGGGCAGCCGAAGTCAGCAGCTAGGCCAAAGTCGTATCAGCGCCAACACGACTGCTTTCATAACGCTTACTTTGCGGGCCCTCGTGGCTTAGTCGACGGCTTGGATTCGAATAGCAACCGGCTGTACGCATCCTCCAAGCCCTCCCGAGTTTGCTTGGGTAAGGCCGGTTTCTTCTCACGCTCGGGCTTCGACGAAGGATTGGAAGCTGAACCTGGTGGATGGATCTGCTCGAAGTTTTTGCGCTCCTCGGCCGTCAACGCTGCGACGAAAACCTTCTCGCTGACCCGTGCGGCACGATCTTGCTTAGTGAAGGCCAAGACGTTCGATTGGACCGGCACGGGGAACGGACAACGAAGGTCAGGCCTGGCTCCGGTTTTATTCTTATGAACGCTGATGCGAATTAGCTCCTCGACGTCGTTCCTACTGCTGGAGTACGAGGCTGAAAGGTATGCATTGTTGACGTCCTCCAAAGCAATCGTGTGGCGACGGGCTGCCCGGGCTTCAAGATACGCCACCTTGATCAGTTGAACTGCCAGACGCTTTATACCAAACGTCCAGCGATACAGCTCATGCACAAGAGCGGCTGGATCTGCAGACACGCGCCGTCCGCTCACCCGAATACATTCACGAACATATTCCTCCCAAGCCTTCGAGTTAGGATGGTCCGGCAGCATGACACGGGGATCGGAGAGAAGCCGTTGCTTGTCCTCACTGTTCCTCGTCAGCAATTTGTGACCCAAGCTGTAGTTCGCCACATAGATCATCGGGACTCCAAGTCCGGCCATGGTGAGGAGGATATCCGTGATCCGGGCTACGCCTTGACCAGTGCTCTGATGCTGCATCTCTTCGAGCATCATTAGTGATACAGCGTCACGATTGACCCTGCGCCGACACTCCGTCAGCAGCTTTGATGTGTTCGCTCTAACTCCTGTTGCGTCGCCGCCGAGGAAGTCTTCTAACAACTGCCTGCCGCCAGCTTTCCCTCTTGCGCTGGCGTACCAGTACGAGATTAAGGTATGCGGTTCATGGTAATGGGCGGATGCATAAGATGCAGGTCCAGGCATCACTTTCATCAGCGCACTACTAGTTTGGCTCTTCCCAACGCCAGCAAGACCGGTGAGGCATATAGGAAACGCCTCATCCTCAGGAGGGTGATACAGCCGGCGCTGATATTGCTGGTCAGTGGAAAAACTCTCGGCCGAAAAGCTGCGCGCACGATCAACGCTGTCTTTGATGAAGTCCAAAGAAAACTGGTTGGGAAGGAAAATCGTCTTCAGGGCCTCTGATAAACGCTCAGCGGCCAATGCGGGGCTCAACTCCTCAAGACCGGTTACCGGATCAGGATGCACTGTAACCAACCGCCGGATATCAGCCAGCGTGTCCGGTCCGTCAAAGCGCATAGAAAAGATGTTAGTCATGGCCTTTACCCATCAACCGCTTCTGGTCAGCGGCATCACGCTCGGCCGCTCCGCCCTTCGCAGGACGCCCCAGCTTGCGAGTACCACTGTCCCAGGCTTTGCCTGTTGCGTGAACAAACTGGGCATTGCGATCCTGGAGGATCGCGGGTTGTTCTTCACGAAGCTGCGCCTTGCCGCGCAGCCGATTCTCATTGAGCACTTGAAGATCCGACAGCGAAATGTCGACACTGCTGGGGTGAACGCTCGCCGGCTTTACAAAGTCGAGTTCGTACAAGACGCCTTCTAACTCGATCCAGATATGTCTGACACACATGGTCATCACATACGCTGTGATAGATATCTGGCCATTGAGCGCGATCCTGTCAAAAACTTCGGTATCAATCAGCTTTGTAGAGTTGTACTTGCGGCCGTAAAAATAAACCCCACTCCTTTTGATGTGCGCCGGATGAGGAGTCAGGAATTCGCGCACGGCGTAGTTAAAACTAACCTCCGTTCCCGCATCGTAGCCAAGATCACTATAGAACTTGTAAATATTATGTGGGGTTGGACTAAAGCCCACCTCAAACATCTCAGGCGTCATCTTCCCCTCAGCATCTGAAGCATGGTTATCGTAAATAGCTTGAAGAATATGCCGCTTGGACATTTCAACAAAGTTGAGCGAGCTATGAAAATGTGTTGGCTGATCATTGTCAGACTTGGTCCGAGGGTGTGACGATTCAACCGTAGCTTTCGACTGACCCGAGTGGGTGGGAGTCAGCTCAAGCCTAGATAACCAACTCATCATTTCGCCACGAGCGACTGTTTCTGAACGGGTCGGTACACCCATGGTAGAACCGGGCCCACGGTCGAAGACGATGTTTTGTGGCAGACCGTAAGTTGGCCATTCCTCTTCTCTGATAGTCAATCCGAACAACGAGGCAAATTTGACCTTACTAATGGCCATCGAAAACAGGGCCATGCGGTAAGCGTCCATGTTCTCTTTGTTTTCGGAGAATCCCAAGGCGACGACGGCTCCAGACTGGCCACATACTCCTCGAACCACACAGGCCGAATCTATAGCGGATCCTTCGAGCAAGCCAGATATCTTGCCTTTTGGGTTATAACCGTCAAACTCAACAAGTTGGTTTACATTAACCAAGTCATGAGAAAAACTTCCAACAAAACCGGACTTCGCTCGAGCCCCGCTCGGCCCTCTGCGTGCTTTCCTATACGCCTTGGTGCTTATTACCTGACCGAGATAGTAATCGTACTGTCCTTTTGTGGGAAATGGTTTACCTTCGGGTTGATAGAACTTCTTTTGTCCTTTCGATGTTGTTAATGGAACACAACCGAATCCACGCACCAGCACGTCACCAAAGATCTCAGCGTCAGGTTTGGTTTTATCATTATATTTAATGAATCCATTTACGATAGAAGCTTGCATTTCGGGCGTAGCAGGGAATCGGGATTTCAGTCCTGACTTAGGCGGCCTTCCCAATATTTTCCCGTCTGCTGCTTGTACCCGTTTGCCTTTCCCGCATCGGTCGAAATTGGGCATAAGCGCCCATTTCGAGCGGCCGAACACCAGATAGGTAAAAAACCAAAACCTCAACCTAGCTCCAACCAGTTTGGGGGACTGCTGATCGGCATAGGCGTTGATAATCGATTCAGGCTTGTCGCTCGAGAGAATATGCTCCGCATCTTCTACTAAATTAGCTATGGCGAGGTAACGCTTGTTAACCATTTCATCGTAGCTTTTCTTTGGCCTAACTCGATCTTTTTCCAATTGATCTACTGAAATACCGCTGATGGCCTTCAACCAGGGAGGTGTGGCTTCACTGCCACATTCCACAATATCACCATTGGTCAACGCCAGATCAAATTCAGGCCTGGAAAACGTTAGCAAGCTCGCAGTGGTGCCTTTTTCATCAAAAAATACAAGGCGCGCCCTGTTTGCCTTGCCGTCACTTGCAAGGAAATAATATTCGACATCCTTCGTCAGCCCTTTGAATCCCTCAGGTGCTTTCAGCTTGGAGCCAGTGATCATTTGGGCAGTCCGGCGAAAAGTGAGCCATAGACTTGCAGGACATCCGGCGCATCCGTCACCAATGGATGATCGATAAGAATCGGGTCGAACAAACTGACCTGTAGCTTACGCTCCCATATGTCTTTGTAGATCTTCGTCAGAAACAGATCACGCCGGCCCCACCGCTGTCCGTACGTTAAGGCAACAGACGCTACTGGCCTCCCAGTAGCGACACAGTCACCGACATCTTGCGAGAAGTCCTCAAGAAGATTATCTTCGAGGCTGATTTCGCGATCATGATAGCCATATAGAAGGTCCAAATTGGCCACCAAGACTGGGTCCAGCAGGTCCCTAGAAACCCGCACAGTCCTGATACCTGCACTATGGTAGTACGCGTCTTCCAAGGCATGCCGCAAGCGAGCTTTCTCGCGGTCTTCTTTCTGTTTCGCTAGGCTCTTCAAGCTTCCACGAGCGACCTCATCAAAATCCATCGCACTCAACTTCACTGTCCAATTCACAGCGTAGGGGACTGAGCCTTGCGGTTGAATATAGAGAAGCAGATCGCCCAGGTAGGGGTGGGGAACCCTCTGGCGTTCACCATCACCGTATGTCACGACTACGGTCGCGTGTTTAAGCCCGATTTCCTCTGCTATTAATGATGTTCCCTTGACTGGCAGAAGTTCCAGTCCGGCAGCTAAGGGGTGCCCTTGAAGTGGATGAACGTATGGAATTGGGTTGAGCATTTTCTGCTCGTGTAACTCAAATACATCGGGATTATAAAGAGCTAGTTGAGCAAAGATCCTTTCAGGTGTAGAAAGAAGATGCAGTGCCCGGACAAGCTTCCTGCTATTAAGGCGGCAAATACGAGAGCCCTTGGGAGCTTCACTAGGAACTGCGTAAATTCCGGCTAAGTAGTTATCTCCCCACTTGAAGCGGCCTTGTCGACCTATAATGCGAAATAACGATTTTTTAAGATTCACTAATTTTATCCATCGTCCATTCAATCGTTAGCAGGCAACGTATAACAGTCCACCTGTATCGGATGAATAAGCAGTCCAATAGCGCATTGGCACGCCGAGGGCTACACCACGCGCAATTTACTTTTCTCGGGATGAGCGGAGCCGTGCAGGGCTTGACGCCCTACGCTAGTGAATGGACAATGGATTCGTCAGGAGTCGAAAGCTGACTTATCCTCAGAGGCCCAAGGTCACACTTGGGCCTTTGTCTATCTGGCTCCTGGGTTTTCTATCCAGTTTCCATGTTGTTTTCCTCAGGCCTGATTAATAGGCCGGCAACTATCTAATTTCAGCTGGCTGCACCTTGGCAGCTACCTCTACGCTAATTAGGCAGAACTTGCGCCTTTCGTAACCGTTACTTAACGCAGCATGGTACCGCCGAAAAATGGCAACTGACAACTGGAATAAATAAGCTAAGTTCCGCCGCCGCCGGCGGATTTATGCTGAAACTCCAGTATTTTCGGTGCTTGGAGAGCCAAAAACCAGTCTGTCTAGATGATAAAGAAATAAAAAACAGGTGGTAGATTCCATCAGTTATGGGACCTCTGATTCGCGCATAACCATCCGCCGTTAAGGCGGAATGGATGCGAAGCATCAGTTGCCGGCCGCTATACTAATTTCCTCGGACCCCGACTAGGAGGCCGCATGAGCGCCGCTTCAGATCAGGAAAGGGTAGAAGGCCCATTCCCTCGGCTGGACTGGCTACCCGACGAAACACTGTTCAGCTTATGCAGTCGACAGCATCTGGTGATGGGTAACTTAAGCCCTGCAACGACATCCATCGCTGTGTTGGGCCTGCGCCAACAATTTATAAAACATGATATTCCCTGTGGAATTGCAGCGTTAGAAACAACGGGGTTCGGGTACTGGGGCACTGCGGAATCTATTCTTCTTAATCACACAATATTTTCTTTATTCGTTCCATTTCAAAATGAAGTTAAAATTGAAGACGCGATAATAACTGCAAAAAGCGATCGCATTGACTCAATTAAATATCGACTTGGCCTGGTATCGAGTGGCTTTGGCGCTGAACACCCATTGAAAGCATGTCCGTACTGTATGCGCGAGGATGTGCACGTCCATGGCATAGCGTACTGGCACCTCACACACCAATATCCAGGTGTGCTGATCTGTCCACGCCATCAAGCTTGGCTCATGGCGTCCACCAAAAGTAGACGGTGGTCGGGTCGGTTTGAATGGTCGCTACCTGCCGAGAAATTCTTGATCGAACAGGCCTCATCCCAGAAACTCTGGTCACGTCCAGTTTTTTTGGCCTTGGCGGACAATGTCATCGACCTTGCGGCCATCGGACGAGCGACGTTTTTCGAACCTTACGCCGTCGCCGCAGCCTATCGAACAGCTGTACTTCAAGGGAGCAGAGCTGCGTCACTGTTCGAGCGAACAGAGCCGCTTCGCCGCTTTCATCTTTTTGAATCATTGCCGGCAGACAAAAAAGGCTCGGAGTCTTTTGTAAACCAGCTCGTCCGTTCCCCCCGCAGAAGCATTCATCCTCTGAAACATCTGGTTCTGATTGATTGGCTATTTGATGATCTGCGCTCGTTCCTAGAGGCCTATAAGGTTGAAGTGGCCAGATCAGCCCAGAAAGTGGAAAGCACTCCATCGCGGGCTCCTGACAGGCGAGTCTCGCTATCAAGCTCTGGGGCTCCTGCCAAAAACGCTCTCAGGCCCAAACGACTAAAAGGCCAGCTCAGAGAGGATCTGCTGTCAAAACTGGCTGAGGGCGTATCGAAACAGGTGCTTTGTGAAGAGTTTCAAATCACAGTCTCCACGATCAATAAGCTGCTACGTGCCCATCCAGCGACCTATGCCGCAGCACTTAAAGCTAGGCATCGCCGCGAGATTGATGAGCACAGAAGTCAGTGGCAAAACCTGCACGGTTTGTATCCTGAGCTGGGAGTCCAGGCTTTGAGGAACACAATGCCCCCTCTCTACGCCTGGCTTTACCGAAACGACAAAGACTGGCTGATAGCTGAAGCGCAAACCTTCTCCAAACCTGCGCACGTGAACAAGCCCCATGTTGACTGGGAGGCCCGGGATTATCGGCTACTGAGCATGTTACGAACGGCGTTCGAGTCGATCGCTTTACCGCAGCGCGGTGCGGTCACAATGGCCCAGCTGTGCGCCATGATCCCCATGCTCTCGACTTGCCTGGAAAATCGGGACCAATACCACGAATCCAGAGCATACTTGTCTACGGTGTTGGGCCGCTCCAAGCCGAAAGATTTCCTCGACTACATAGAGGCCATCAACGCATCCAAGCGTAGATAGCTAAAGGTTGTCCAAACTAGAAGTCTACGACCTCTGCCTCCAGCGTCATTCCACAGCCTGTCGGCGCTGATTGAAAACTGACCCACCCTGCCGATTGAAAATTGACCCAGGGCGGATTGCTGATTTTGGCATCAACAATTGTGGATAAGCTTAGCAGTCGTGTCCCGGTGGAAGAGGCATTAAAGCCCCACCGCATGTGGGCATGCGGCAGGGTATTTTCGGTGCGGATCAAAACAGCTCATCGTCCTCGGCACCATCATTGTCTTTGCGCTTTCGTTCACGTGATTTGATCTTGGTCTGGGCGACCAAGCTGCTGTGTTGCAGGCGGTAGGACTCGTTGCCCGTTTCGACGATGTGGCAGTGGTGTGTCAGCCGATCCAGCAACGCTGTTGTCATCTTGGCGTCACCAAACACGCTCGACCATTCCGAGAAGCTGAGGTTGGTGGTGATCACCACGCTGGTGTGCTCGTACAGCTTGGACAGCAAATGAAATAACAGGGCACCACCGCTCTGGCTAAAGGGCAAATACCCCAGTTCATCGAGTATCACCAGGTCTGTTCGTAGCAGCCCTTGAGCGATGCGGCCCGTCTTGCCGTCGTACTTTTCGCGCTCCAGCAGATTGACCAGATCCACCGTGGAGTAGAAGCGCACGCGTTTGTGATGCGTCGTGATCCCGGAAACGGCCAAGGCGGTGGCGAGGTGTGTTTTGCCTGTTCCAGGCCCGCCGATGAACACGACATTCTGCGCGGTATCGGTGAACTCCAGGTTGGACAGATCCCTGATCAGGCGGGCATCTGCGCTGGAAGCGCTGAAGTCGAAGCCGGCCAAATCACGATGCATGGGCAGTTTGGCCATGTTCATCTGATGATTCACTGAGCGCACCGCTCGATCTGCATGTTCTTGTTGAAGCAGATGTTCGAGCAGCCATTTCGAGGATGCCGTCGAAGCTTCTCCTTGCGAGGCTAGTTCTTCCCAGGCGCTGGCCATGCCATGCAGACGCAGTTCTTTGAGTTCCGCCATAAGATCACGCATTGCGAGTCTCCTCATCGGTGGTACGGAGCCGGTCGTAGCGTGCTGTATTGGCGACAGGCGCTATCTTGAGTTGAAGGCTGGTTTCGGCGGACGGAGGGGCTGCTGTCGATGTCAGTCGAGCCAGGACATTCAGGATGTGGTCAGCACTCAAGCTGCCGGATTCAAGTACCAACTCCACAGCCACCAATACGGCGTCGAGCCCGGCGATGGGAACAGCCGCCAGTACTTGAGTCATGACTCGATCACCATTGGTGTGCCGCCTCAGACTGCGTTTTAGCAGTTGCAACGGCTTCGGCAGATCGGCAAACGGAGCGCCATTGCGCAGCGCACCGGGCTTGCGTTCGATGAGCGGGATGTAATGCTGCCAGTCAAAACTGACCTGATCTCGATCAAACAGGCGCTCGTGACTGGCAATCATCGTTTCATCGGCGATGACCACCACCCGTGTGGGATACAAACGGCTGCTGACCCACTGACCGACCCGCTCACACGGCACCGAGTAGCGATTTCGCGCCACGCTGATCAGGCAGGTGCTGGAGACCCGTACGGTGCGCTCGACGTAGCCATCAAAGGCAGTTGGCATCGGCATCAATTCGGCGCGTTCCAGCTCCAGGACGTCCGCCACTGTCAGCCCGTTGTACTGCGGGTGCACCAGTTCGTCCCAGAGCGCACGGCAGCGTTGGCCGAGCCAGGCATTCAATTCCTCGAAGGTATGGAACATGCAGTTTTGAGCATCGAGCCAGATGCGCCGTCGGCTGTCTTGAACGTTCTTTTCAACGATGCCTTTTTCCCAGCCGGAGGCCACGTTGCAGAAGTCCGGATCGAATAGGTAGTGGGCACACATGACGGCAAACCGGGCATTGACTGTGCGGCCTTTGCCTTTATTGACCTTGTCGACAGCCGTTTTCATATTGTCGTAGATGCCGCGACGCGGCACCCCACCTAACGCGCCAAACGAGCGGGTATGGGCATCGAACAACATCTCGTGGCCTTGGCTGGGATACGCAACCAACCAAAATGCGCGACTGGCGCACAGCTTCATATGGGAGACCTGGATGCGTCGGAACAGGCCGCCGATCAGCAGACCTTCTTCGCTCCAGTCGAATTGAAAGGCCTCCCCGAGTGCAAAGGTCAGCGGCACAAAGGCCCGTAAAGACTTGCCTTGCTCGCCGCGCCACGCGCGTATGAAGGCGGTGAGCTGGCTGTAGCCGCCGTCGTAGCCCTCGGCCTTGATCTGTTCGAAGAGTGCTTTGGCACTCCTGCGGTTGTGCTTTGCCCGAAACGAATCGGCCTTGAGCGCCTGCTCCAGCGTCTCGTGAAATGGACTGAGTTTGTTGAAGGTTGCGCACCGTTGGTACGCCGGCTGGGTGGCTTCGGGTGCTCTGACCCATTTTCGAATGGTGTTTCTCGACAGTCCGGTACGCTTGGCTATCTGATGCAGCGAGAGCTTGTCGCGGAAGTACATCCGCCGGATTTTTCCCAACATTTCCATGCTGATCACCCTGTGTTCTCCTGCTCGAAAAGTGAGCAGAAGCAGTTGAACACCTGGGTCAGTTTTCAGTCGGCAGAACAGCCTTTACTGGGTCAGTTTTCGGTCAGCGGCAACATACGATAGGCTGAAAACAACTCTCGATGCCCATAGTGACAGACGGAAATCGGCCGATTGCGTTGAAAAAAGTAGGCCTGCCCAAACTGCTAATCGTTAACTTGTGGAAACGCCTTTTTTGCTGATACGAAAAAACGATTCCGATATCGACAGCGTACTTTTAAGATGCGCAAACCGTGGCGACTTTTTTTCAACAGAATCGGCTGATTTCTCAGGCTGAGGAGCGCTGACGCACGTAACCGCAGGTTTTGCATTCTGATCTGACGATGGGTAGGCAGTTAGGGATTTGCTTACTTCTGTTGGAGCTAGACTAAAGGAAGGCGCTGGGTACAAGGACATTGCAGTGATGAGAGACTCGAATAGAATTTTCACAGCAGAGCGAGAGATGCTGATTCGTGGTCAGAAACATATCCTCGAATCCGGCTTCTTCCTCGATGTTCGTGAGCTTGCTGAGCGATTCTGCGTTCAAGCCGAGTGGCTCGCGCCGGCGCTATCGGTATGGGTCGGAGAGAGCAGGATTTTTAAGATCGAGTACGACGGCTGCAGCTTGTTTCCCAGCTACGCATTCTCGACTAAGGCAAGCATCACCCCTCAAGCGGGGTTGCAAGAAGTAGTTACCATTCTTTCTCAAATGAAAGGGGGATGGGCAATGGCATTCTGGTTTATTTCCCTGAACAGCTTTCTAGGCGGTAGACGGCCCCAGGATCTTCTCGCGCAGATGCCACATCAGGTCGTTCTGGCCGCGCAGGATGAGGTCGAGGGAAATACCCACGGCTGATCAGGATGATTCGCCAAGTCGGTAGGCATGGTAGACATCCTCAAATGACCGAGGCATGCTCGCTTACTCCTTGATCAGTCGAGCTCAGGCAGGGCGTCCCGTTAACTGGTCACCATGCGTAGTTTTACGTTTAGCTTGCTGTGTCGTGAATCTTGCAAAGATCGGCATGCTTGATCTCGTAAAACTAGTACCGCATGTAGATACCCGGCGGTGCATTTTCAACGAGTACAGGTTGCGGTTGAGGACCTTTTCTCTTTGGCCGCTCAAAGTTACAGCAGGGATAATAAACAGGCCGCCAATCCCACACGCCCCAATTTCGTTTAGCAGGGAAAGGGCAGCTCCAAACCCCCACACCATATTTATAGTTCTCTTCGACGAAATGCGGTGATTCCTGATCCCCTGCTTTATAAGTCGACCACAAAGACTCGATCGGTCGAATTTCGTCCCCGTAAGCTTTCACATCCCAGACGAAGTCAGCAAAACTTTCGTAGGTTTCGACTATAGCTTGAATAATAAGATCAGTGGATTGATCAGGTGGGAGGCTGTTTTCAGACCTACAGTTCTTAACAATTCCCAAGCGCCTCTCAATTTCAGTTCCCCAGTGTCTGTCGGGTTCAGAGTTCCAGATTTTTTGTTCGAATACTGCGTCTTTATGGATTTTTTTTTCATTCAAGACCGCTAGTACCGCCTCCTCAGAAAGGTGATGTGTGAATGACAGAATATCCGTAAAAAGCTGAGCTTTCTTCAACTCAAATGGATCTGTGTTCACAGTCACAGGGCTATCTTTTAAATGTCGGCCCTTACAGGTCCTCCACATCACTCCCAGATCATGACCCCCATGGGAAAACTGCTTGTCACAAGCAGGGCATCGTTTGACTAGCTCTACATTGTGCTCCGCACAGACGTTCAGCTTTAAACAGTGAGCACGCCGCCAGAAAGAAAATCCCAAGCGTTCAATATCTTCTGCGACACAAACAGGACAAAAACCTGATGGATTTCTATTGTAATCATACCAACGTGAATAACTCAGATACTCGCCCCGAGAGTAAGAGACATCTTGAATATTTTTAAAAACTGCCGTTAGAGGATAATTAGTATGCCTATGCAGTATTTTGTTTAAGCCGTGACAGCCAAACCATCCAAGTGTATCGGCAATTTTCAAAACATCTACTCGGGTGGCCCATCTTGGGAACTTGCGAAAAACTTCCTCGGAAGAATGTTTTCCTTTAATTAAAAGAGTTCTTTCAACAAAGGAGCGCAGAGTCTCCTCTGGCTGTATCGCTAGCATCATTTTGGGCTTTCATACCTTGAGCTACGCTCAGAAGAGCGAGTAGCGGAGGAAAGCGTCGCTAGCTACCAAACCGGGGGGTAGGCGCCAGCGACAGACTTTATTCAATTCCGACAGACTTTATTTCGTACTTTCAGCCGAAAACAGCCCAGCAAGCCAAAACAGCATCATACATTTATAACAACATCGCAGGTTAAGAACTCATTGTTATCGTTCCCCCTTTAACCCTCCAAACGCTCTTGTTTACGAACAATAAAGGTTGTCACAAAACAATAAAGGTTGTCACAAGTTAATAAAGGTTGTCACAAGCCTCTGCCCCGACCGCATATCGGGGCGGAAGCAGGTCCTGAAATTAAGGATCACAATCCCTTATGCACCGCTGTGACTGTTGTCCAGGCAGAACCCGCTCCTGACATTCCCCACGCCACGTACCTTCTGTGCCGTTCCGATCGAGTGGGTCGCCCAATGATGAGCGACTTGTAAAATGACATCTGTCCCCGCTGCATTGGCTAAGCCTGCTTCCTCCAAGCTGATGACCCAGCAGAAAATTGATAGAAGAATCAAATCGGGCCGCGGAAAAGGGGTGAGAGAATCCTATGAGCCCTGGATTAAGGTTTGGGATATCAAATCTAAGGGTGTGTCTCATCTCGTGCCAGGAGTGAAATTCCAACGTACCCATCATCTGTTGTCCAATGCTGAGCGCGACTACCACATGATCCTTGAGCAGGATCCTTCCATTATTGATATTCGGGAGCAGTTTCCACTTTTCACACAAGCGGAGACCCAGGCTATAGCTTCGAGCCTGAATATTCTTCACCCTGTGTATCCGGGCACTCAAATTCCAGTCGTTATGACAACTGACTTTCTAATAACTTTCGTAGACCCGAAAGGCGAAGAGCGGCTGGCTGCGCGATCTGTTAAATATCGGAAAGAGTTTGAAGAAGCTGACATCGATGAGCAAAATCGGATTGTGGAAAAGCTCGCTATCGAAGAAAAATATTGGGCAATGAGGAAGGTAGAGTGGAAGCTAGTTCTTCACGAAAATTTGCCACTAAACAAGATAGCAAATCTTGTCATCCTTAGAACTTATGCGATTATCCATCCCTCTTTGCCAACGGACAAAAACATAGATAAATTGCTCGATTTTATAGCTGGATGTAAAACTGATCAAATCCCACTCAAGGCACTATTAGAAAAAGCGTCCAGAGTCATCTTTATTGATTATTTGGGCGTTAAACGTCTTTTTCACCATCTTCTATGGATAGGCCGGTTGGAGACGGACCTAACCTCTAGGGTGATTAGATTATCTGAACCTTTGCATGTGTGGGTTAGTGAATCATCCTTGGTCGTTACAGCACCAGTCGAGGTACCTCATCATGCTTAACCTAAGAGTTAACTGTATCGTTTCTCCAGTTGAAGGCTCTGAACTATTGGAGAAACCTGTCAGGATTTTGGGCGTAAGAGATGATTTTGTCGTAGTCATTGAACTTGGCACAAATCCGACTAAGCCATGGAGGCTAGAGAAGTCTTTATTGGCCGAAGAAATCGATTCCGGTGCGGCGGTGATCAGTCCGGAAATGGTGCCCGTTCACCTGCTTCGAAGTGACGATGAGTTGAGCGATAATGAAAAAAATAGCCGAGACAAAAATTGGAACCTTGTACGTAGTTTGGTAGAGAATCAGGATGCCCTAGACATATTGACTTCAAATTTTGGCGCTCTAGTTGCGAATCACGCGATGGAGATGGGAGTTGATCGGAAGCAAATTTATCGACTTCTTTACCGATATTGGAGCATGGGGCAGACTCGTAACGCGTTTTTGTGGAATACCAGCGCATGTGGCGGCCGAGGAAAGGAAAAAAGCCGTGCTTCTGGAGTTATTCCCGGTCGGCCAGCTAAATATCTTGGCGTCATTGTTAGCGACGATGGCGCAATTATGCTCGAAAAGCGTCACATGGCCCATATTCGCTTGGCTTACGGGCGTGTTGCCAGCGGCAAGTGCGGCAAGCTAAAGGACGCTCATAAATGGATGCTGAATAAATTCTACAGGGAAACCAAGCCTGATGGTTCAAAGGGGAACGTTGCACGAGGCAGTTACCCGTCTATTTACCAGCTGAGACATAATGGGAAATTATTTTTCGATGACCTCTATAAGCTAAAGAAGCGTGGCGGTGCTATTCGCTACAACAAAGACCATCGTGCGCTAGTCGGGTCTGCATCTCAAGGGTTAGTCGGTGCGGGCCATAGGTACGAAATAGATTCGACTATTGCGGATGTCTATCTGGTACATCGTGTTAACAGGCTATGGTTGATCGGGCGGCCAGTACTGTACGTTGTGGTGGACACGTTCACCAGAATGATTGTGGGCATTCATGTTGGCCTTGAAGGGCCAAGTTGGAATGGTGCTAGGCACGCTATCTATAACGCCTATACACCCAAAAAAGATTTCTGCAAGCGCTATAACATTGATATTGATGAGGCTGACTGGCCATGCTCTCATCTCCCGGTCGAGCTAGTTGCAGATCGCGCCGAACTTCTCAGCGAGGCTGGTGAGACGATGACAAACACTCTGGGTACCGTCGTGAAGATTTTGCCACCTTTTCGGCCAGACTGGAAAAGCATCATTGAGAGCCGCTTTCGTCTGATCAATGAAAACCTGGATTTGAAATTTGTTCCAGGCGGGGTGGACGCTCGAAAAATGGAACGTGGAGATCGTGACTATCAGCTTGATGCGATCCTCGATATCGATGAATTTACCGAAATGGTGATTGTGGGAGTTCTGGCTCACAACAAAAGCCTCCGAGTACCTCATCTTCTGAATCGCGAGATGATTGCCGCAGCAGTAGAACCAACTCCGCTAGGCATTTGGAACTGGTCTATGGAGAACAACCTACTGAATACCAAGATTGTATCTCCCGCAGAACTAAAAATTGCCTTGCTGCCCTCGCAGGAATGCCGTATCAGCCGAGGTGGAATTAACTTTCAAGGTGTATAGTATACCTGTCAAACAGCAGTTCGCGGGGAGTGGTTGGAGCGTTCTCATAGTCTTCAAACAAAGTATGTTAGAGTCTTCTACGATCCGAACTCTATAGAGAATTGCTGGATAAAATCTGATGCGGGATTCGAGCCTCTTACCATAGTACCGCAACAACGGCATAAATATGGTGGACTTCGCATGGAGGAGGTCCTCGATATTATCAAGATCTTGAATCAAGTTTCGCCTGACGCTCGATATGAAAATGACAACACTGCAGCGTTACTCAAAGGCCGCCAAGAGGACATCCTTGATCGGGCAAAAACCAAACGCGCGAACCAAGGTGACCCGAAATCGAACGCTGAATTCAAACGGGACAAGCGCTCAAAGCGTGCTACAGAAGCTCAGAATGAGCGCGACCAGCATACCGCTGATCTAAATCAGCTCCGCGTTGTGGATAACCGGCCAGTTGCGGTGGAAACTCAAAAACCAACCACCCAGAAATCCGGTTCTGCAAGAAGCTCTGCCTTCCTGAAACTGGTAGTCAACGCGGGTAACGAGACCAATCCATGAGTGACTTCAGCTTTGCTCCTGCTGATTACATCCCGACCGGGATGCCTCAATACGATGGCAATCCCCTGATCGAGTGCCTCCCCAAAATTCTGTCGGACGTTGATATTGTCAGGCGCATTGGAAACCTTCCAACAAGGCCCGACGAGGCGGAGCGGGCCTTGGATCCTAAGCTTCGTGGACATGGTATCAACAGGCTGAAGGACGTCGTTGTACCCTTTGAAATCCACCTGCGGCTTGAGGATGTGTTCAGCCAACTGGTCCGATATGGATATACCGGACGCAATCCGTTGCTTGCGTCATCCGTCAGGCACCGCCTGCCTTCCTCTGCTGAGATTAAGGGCCTGGGGTTCATGTCCACAGCTGAGACGATGACGTTGATAGGGTTAAGTGGTATGGGCAAAACAACCGCACTGAACTCCATCGCAAAGCTTTATCCACAGGTCATCAGCCATAGTAAGTACAAGCAGCAGATCTTCATCGAGACGCAGGTGGTCTGGCTCAAGATCGAGTGCCCGCACGACGGTTCCCTACGAGGGTTTTGCGCGGCGTTCTTCTCGGCATTGGATGCTGCGTTAGGTATCGAGAAGTATTCGGGTAGAGGCGCTACGGGCCGCAGCATCAGTGTCATGCTTCAACACATCAGTCAGTTGTGCAAAACCTACTTCATTGGCGCCCTCATCATTGATGAGATGCAACATCTTTGCTCGTCCCGAGGTGGGCAAGACCGCGAAAAACTGCTCAATTTTTTCGTGACGCTATCAAATGACGCCGGCGTCCCACTGGTCTATGTCGGCACAAATGCAATGCTTCCGCTGTTTTCTGGTGTTTTGCGAAATGCCCGGCGAGCGGCGGGAATGGGACCGATAACCTTTGACAGGTTCACCGAGGATGATCCGTTTTGGGCGCATCTGGTGTCACAGCTTTGGGCCTATGACTGGACAAGGTCCCGTGCTCCGTTAACGGACGAACTCCTTTCCAAAATCTACGATCTCACCCAAGGCAACACAGATTTCCTGGCCAAGCTTCTAATGCTTGCTCAAAGACACGCGATTTGGGAAGGCATGGACTCGGTCACGCCTGAGGTTCTGCAGCAGGTGTATGACAATCAGATGAGGCTTCTGCACAAGCCCATTGAGGCTCTACGAAGCGGTGATCCGCTGCAGATAGCCGACTTTGAGGACATGATGCCTACAAAGGATCAGATCGCTCAGATGATGAATTACGATTTGGCGCGTCGAGCCGATCGGACACACCTTTCACTGATTGCTCAGGCTGCGATCGCGTCTGCTGTACCTACCGATAAGCCAGCCACGAAGACTGTTAGTAGGCCGGTGATTCCGGTCGCCGGCGAGTCTGCACCTAGTGTCCATTTTTCCAAGGGCGAGGACGTGCAGACTCAACTCGAACAGCGTGGTTGGGTCGATAAGGACTCTGCCTGGTGACATGGTTCGCGGGAGCCCAAGTCAATGGAGCGCTTGCTTGTTTTTCCCCGGTCATTTCCCGATGAATCGCTATACAGTTTGGCCGTCCGTTACCACAGGCTGACGGCGAACGACAGTTATCGCCAGACAAGCCAGGAGCTTTTTGGCACGTATTCGAGAACTTGTGGCTCGATCTTGCCCTGCTGTTTGCACGGACTTTCCAAGCGATTAGCAGGGTTTTATTCGCTAGCAGAGCTGATCGACTGCTTCACGCTTTTGCCCCTCTATCAGCCCTTTCTCGATGATGCGGCGTATGAAGGGGCCAAAGCCGCCATGGCTGGCAATCGTGGCACGGGCTTAAAGATGAGCTTGGGAATTACTGCCTCGCGGTTCCTCAAACACGCGTCTTTCAGGTACTGCGAGAGCTGTGTTCAAGACGATACCCAGAGGTATGGAGTCGCTTACTGGCATCGTATTCATCTGTCACCAGGCACTTGCGTCTGTCCACACCACGGAGAGGTTCTTCGCTCTCTGACCTTCCCACATAGTTCAGACTGGCGCTGTATGTTGCTACCGGGTGAGTCGGTTGGAACTCCTGTGATGGATTCTTATGGTGCAACGGCTGCTGGCACCGTCGCAGAAATGCAGCTCTGGGGACTCGAACACCCTTCGAGCGTAGGGGAGCTTTTAAACGGGGGCCTCTTGAAACACCGTATGGCGGAACTAGGTTTTTTTAAATCAGGTCGAATCAGAGAGAAAATATTCAGGCCCTTTTTGATGGAGAGGCTCAAACACGGCCCAAGCACCAATGAGTTTCAGGAGATCACTTACTCATGCGATTGGGTGTTGCGGATGTTGCATCCGCGCGGATCAATCGTGCAACCGTTGAAATTTTACCTCCTTTGTTGGCTGCTTGAGTTGGGATTATGCGAGCTCCAGTCCTTCCGTCCACTGGCTAAAGCTGGCAACGAATATGTGCCAAGGCGCAACAATACGAACAAGACTCTCGATGATGCTGAGCTTGAGTCGCACCGATCAGCATTTTTAAGCTGTTCGAACTCCAAATGCCACGATAAGCTTGGTTATCAATGGCTGTACCGTCATGATAGAGAATGGTTAAATGAATATGTCACTTCCCACCCTTTTTTGAGGGCACGCGAAAGCCTGATCGACTGGGAAGCTAGAGACACTGCTCTTGCTCGCGACTTGCTAATTGCAAATGAGCAGATAATGTCCATGAGTGGTAAGCCCAAAAAGATCACGCGATCTTCGTTAGTCAGGCAGATAGGCCAAACCCATGATTTCCTTAGAAGACCTTATAAGTTCCCCAAAAGTATTCTCTTGATGAACGGCCTACTCGAATCTGATCATGATCATCAGATTCGTAAAGTTAGGTGGGCGGTTAAGCATTTTTTGCTATCTGAACGATGTGCTACAAGTGTCGTATTTAGGCATGCCGGAATCAGAAAGTCTCATATGACTGAAGCCGAAATACTCAACATTTTGTCCACTGTCTAAGCTAGTTACTAGGAACGTATCGCTGTAATTGATAACGGCGTAATGAGTTTACTTCAGTACTTAACAGATCGATGGATTCTTTGTTCGTCATTAGATCAAGATATCTTTCCGCAGTCTCGCAGGCTAAGAAGGCAAGTATGGCGAACGTATCATCGGATAAAGTTTGATAAGTTGTGCTTTTTACTCGTATCCCCAGTTCACGTCTTATGATCTCAATTAAGTTTTCTTCTTGTATGTATGCGTTTCTATATTTAACAATTAAGCTGCCATGTACGAGTCCGTCAACGAGATGCCGTTTGAGTGTGATACCATTGTAGTTCAAAAGTTCAGCGATAAATTTTGAATACAGACGGTTTGATGAGTTTGGCTGATATGTCGGGTTTTTATATTTTTGACTGCATAGACCAAATTTAGTTATGTCATGCCTGGCGATAGGTACTGAGCAGGTTGGACATACATCGATCAGCTCTGATCCATGAACGCTGCAAAGCCGCACAGAGAATTGTACATTTCTACGATGTATGTATGCGGTTCCATGAGTGTCAAAATCTTCGAATACGCAATCAGTACAAATTTTTTTCCATCTTGTAGGGGTGACTATGGTATTAGAGCGAGACCTTCCTAGTGCCGCGGTGAGGGGATATAAAGTATGTTTATTAAGAATTTCTTCAGAAATATTTTGCTCGATAAAAAAAGGAGGAAACTCAAATTTTGCATAATCTCTAAATTCCGCCTTATGCCCAAAACTGAACCCGAACCCTTCTCTGGGTATTGGCTTTATCAAGAAGTCCTCGAGTTTAAGGGACTTAATGCCGAGCAATTCGTTACCTCTTTTTAATGCCGATGCGACATATTCTCCTGGCAAAGGAGTGAAGATCTTCATGTGTTATTTCCGCGTTTAGAGACTTGTCAAATATTACGGTGAATGAATTCGCCGCAATCTTACTTGATTACTGGCAGAACCATCATTCACTAATTTTTCAACAGTAAGCACACCTCACAGCTGATAGGTATGTCAAAAGTAAATCAAAAGTACCCGGCACGACATGTGATGGTGAAGGCGATGAGTTGTTCATTTGGGGAGTGGTGAAGTACAGCGTATGTTGGCGCTGACGCCGAATTGACCCCGTTGCCGAGATGTCACTCACCCAGTAGCTGATTCCTTGCTAACCATTGCCTGTGCTGGGTTTGTGTCGATCTGGAGCTGGCTCAGTCTTGCGTCGGCACGTGGGTCAACTTGGCATCGCCCGCAACAGGGCAGAGCGGTTTCGAGGCAACTCAAGTCGAACACGGAAGCAAGTGGTCTCCCGTGAAGGTGCATCACAAGAGTACCGCCATTTAGACTTGAGGGTTGCAGGCTACGGAAATGTTACGGGCCTACGAGCCGGCGATGACTCAGCCATTGCCTGTGTCCATCATTGTTACCCTGCGCCCCCTTGATGGTAATCCAAACGTGAGAGCCGACGGCATTCGCGCATTGACCCAGACCAACTGGGTTCATACGTCGCTTACGGTACGCGCTCCGGTCAGGGTGTAGGCTGGCTCTAAGGAGAATCAGTGAAATGGCCGACCTTACTGGCCAGGTTCGCCACTGAACTCAACCGGGCGCGACACCGATCCAGACGCTTTCGATGCTATGGGGCGGGCTCTGAGTTGGAGCCGTCGCAGAACATAGGCTCTACCGCCAGCCAAGTCCCTAATACCGGCGGCAACGGTCCGTGCTTTTCGTCTAGCCGAGCCAGCTCTGCCCTCCGATGTTCCTCTAGCTTGCCGGCGAGCCAAATGTAATTGGGCGCGGGGTAGTGGCGCAGGAGACCTTCGGCTCGAAGACGCATCCTCTCAGGCAGGGTGACGTCTCTGACTATATCTCGCAAAAAAGCTTCTGTTTGGACAACGCTGCGGGTACGTTCAGCTCGCCGAACGGCAGCAGTGATGCGACGATAGCCGTATCGGCCTTTGTGCTCGTCGAAAACTGAGCGAATTCTGGTCTTCAGCACCGCGTATTTATCAACGGCTTGCTGCACCTTTTGTTGATAGTAAAAGGTGCTACGGGCCAGGCCCGCCAATTTCAGAAGGCCTCCCGGAGGGTGCTCCTGCCTCAGTTCAATCACGATTTGCGCTTTTTCCGCTGCGCAGCTCGTTCCTTCGCTTGAACCAAGGCATCGAGCTTTTTTAAATAAGCAATTTCCATCCGCAGCTGGCTCAATTCGGCCAGCAAATCATCACGCGAACGAGCTTCGTCATCCGAAGAATCAAGCTGAATGGACGGGATGGGGGTTGTCATTTTTTTGTGAAGTCCGCTTCCTGGCTGCCGGGACAAGGCCTCCAAACCGCCTTCATCATACCTGCGCTCCCATTCGCCAATGATGTCGGATTTCCGGATATCAAACAGGGCAGCGACTTGGCGATAGGACAGCTCTTCCTCTTGCATGCGCTGCAATACTTTCAGCTTGAACTCAGGGCTGTAGTTCTTCTTTCTCTTACTTTTGAGGCCTGCGGCACCAAGCGCCTGATATGCCGCAATCCACTTTCGCAGCGATGAAGCATTGACCCCGTGACGATGCGCGACCTCTCTGTGACCTGCGCTGCCCGAGCAGTAATCTTCAACAACCGACAATTTCGCCTGCTCTGTGTACTTTTTCATGACACCCCTCAATGTTGATGTCCAACATTTCGGGGTCAGATCATATTTAGGTGGACACCATCGCCTCAAGCGACGGTGTCAGGAAGGTGTGTTGCCCGGACGGTTACTTATCGCCAGCGCAGGATTGACCCGGTTACCGAATTTTCATTGACCCAGGCTCCTAACTTGTGAATCAATACCAGTCTTGGATTATTGCCGATTGGTATTGGGTCAGCGTGGCATCGGCCACTGGGTCAATTCGGTGTCAGCGCCAACAGAGTTAGTTCTCCAGTGGTGGTCGTGCCTGAGTTCAGGCCATTTGAAAATTCGACTGTTTTCCCCAGAATCGGCCACAAGCGGACACTCAAGCTGAAGTCCTGACGGTTCTATCCTTTCGTAACAACGAGTGTCCTTCACTAGCCGCACGAGCGTCGTTGAGCAGCCTAAGGGCCCCTCCGCGCACCCACTCGATGACTGTCTGCCAATTTAGTTAAAACGGTTTAGCTATTTGACCAAATCGACGTAATGAGACTCGCTACCTCCAGCCGCACCGGACAGATGGGCCCCGGCAGACTCACCACCGATCGAGAACCACGAAGTACCAAACTCATCCTGCGCGTGCTCAATCAACCAGCGTGCCGTTGCCAAGCAGTCATCGATCGCAGGCGGAACACGTGCTCCGAGGCCAGCCGGTAATTCACGCTGACGCACAAACGCCTTTTATTAATGGCCGTCAGATATTCGTCGCGCAAGCGCCTTCACCAATTCAACGTTTTTTTAGCCCACCGCCAGGTCTTTGAAGTCCACTTCTCCTTTCTTCCAAAACCCGGCCGCCTGTAAATTTTCAGCGTTGAATCCCCGCTCCCTAAGCAGATGTTGTCGAATCTTTTTGACTGCGCCAGACTCGCCAGCCACCCAAGCCGCTCCGGGCTGGTTGGGTAGCGGTGAGCATCGGATTGCTTCGTACAGAGTCGAGTAAACCTCAGGGTGTTCCGAATCGCGCAATACCCATCGGATCTCGGCGTTGGGCAGCTCCGGAATTTCAATAATGTCTCTCTCTGTGCTTACTTCAATGAAAACATGGAGTTCTTTTTCAGGAATGGTTTGGGCCATGATCGCCTGGATGGCGGCGAGTGCGGACTCGTCGCCTGCAAGCAGCAGCCAGCTTCTGGGGTTGTTTTCGGCGAGACCTCCTCGCGGTCCGGATAGGGAAAGGCGATCACCGATGCGGGCATTGGCGGCCCATTGGGACATCGGGCCACCGCAATGTATTGCTATGTCAAAGGTCATGCGGCGTCTTTGAGCATCCCACTCAAGAATGCTATACGCTCTGCCAACAGGGACACCGCCATTGCCAGCTTCAAGGAATAGCTTGACCCACTGGCCAGGCCTTCCTTCAGGGAAGTCGAAGAGGCTGACACCCGTAACGACTATCCGTCGCAGTCGGGGTGTGACTTCGAGTACTTCCACAACTTTCGCCGGGCGTAAACGGGGGTGGTAATGCAGTGGGCCAGCCGGCACTTCCATGCCTGGAAGCGACGTAGATACAGGACTAGGCCGTGATCTCATGATTACTCCGCCGATACGCAGAGCCATCCCACAGGAGCCAAATAACGTAGCTATCGCGTCTGGCGGCGCCGGGGCTATCTTGCCCTGCTTCTGATTTTTTTTTCGCGAAAATGCCCCCAGCGCGCCCAGTAACTCCAGTTCATTTCGCGATACATAAGGTGAGGCTGGGCCGAGGAGTTCAAAGTTGGGATTCAAATCCCGAATCGATTTCATCAATCGGGCGAAAGTAAAATGATGCTCTGGGTTTACCCCAAGTTCTTCGAGCAAGAATCCAGCCTGATTGGGGCAGGCGCCGTTCCAACTCAAGGATCTGAGCGCTCTGAGCAGTCTGACTTCTACGGGTGAACAGTGACGCCTGGCTAGTAAAAGTCGCCGTCTTTGGTTCTCCATCGGATCACGCCTCAAATCTTGATCAAGGTTGGGCTGGAAGACGAATGCAAACATGCATAAAAGTCGCCTGCCTCTAGGGTTACAACGTCTTCAAGGTATTGATGTTCGGTTGAGATGAATGGTCTCTAAACAGACCGGAATGGCCAGCGAATACTCGCCATGAGCTGATCGTCATAAGTTCTGGCTGTTGAGTTTTGCGCAGTAGTCGCGGGCAAATTGCGACGCAATGCGCCCCGATCGCGATCCCCGTTGAGTGGCCCAGCGGTTCGCTTGAATATGTGCGTCTTCAAAGGCTTCTTCCGGGACCCCATAGGTCATCAGCCATTGATTGACGGCATTGAGATATTCGTCTGGGGAGAAGCTGTAGAAGGAAATCCAGAGCCCGAAGCGTTCAGATAAGGAAATCTTCTCCTCTACTTCTTCCCCAGGGTGGAGCGCGCCGTCCTCTCCGCGGGTTCTGGAAAGGTTATCCGATGCTTTTTCCGCAATCAGGTGGCGGCGGTTGGATGTCGCGTAGATCAATGTATTAGCGGACTGCCCTGTGATTGATCCGTCGAGTACGGTTTTCAAACGTTTGTAGCCGATCTCACCCTCCTCAAAGGACAGGTCGTCACAGAAGAGAATGAATTTTCCAGACTGGCTACTGACCAGGTCGATCACCTCGGGAAGGTCGCCGATGTTTTCCTTATCAATCTCGATAAGGCGCAAGCCCTGGCCATGGAATTCGTTCAGGCAGGCTTTGACCAATGAGGACTTACCCGTGCCACGGGAACCGGTCAGCAAGACGTTGTTCGCAGGCTTGCCGGAAATGAAATTTTGCGTGTTATCTCTTATGAGCTGAGTCTGACGATCCACGTTTTTCAACTGGCGGAAATCTATGAGGCCCGGATATTTGACGGGCAACAATACTGCGTGGCTAACGCCTCGGTGTGCTCGGTATTGCCATTGATACGCGATGATGTCGGGTTGCAGTGAGAATTCTGCGCGGACTGGGTAAGCACGTTCGAGCGAGTCGGCAATGCGCTTAAGCTGGACTAGTATTTCCAGCGAGATCTGGTTCTGAGAGTCGACGGAAGTGTTCACTATGATTAGCACGCAGGTAGACAATGTGGCCTTCCATCATGCTAAGTTGGTAATAATCCGTCTAACGCATAAGGGGCACGTACCGTCGAGTTATGGACATTTCCATCTCTGAGATCGCTCGGCAGCATCCGGACCAGAGCATCTATACGCTTGCTCTTGATCTCTCCGGTGGCAAGGGCATCAGCATCCACCAACATACTGAGGGGCAGCTCCTTTTTGCGCCTACTGGAGTCTTGGCTGTGACGACAAACGCCGGGTGCTGGGTGGTACCGAGTGGGCAAGGCCTTTGGATTCCTGCTAACGAACCCCATTGGACACGCACCATCGGCACTTCCAGAATAAGCGTCGTCTATCTCAGTGACGAGCGGTCAGCGGGCTTGCCCGTTGCCTGTACGCTGCTCGGGATATCAACCTTACTTCAGGCGCTTATTTCTGCCGTCCTGCGCGTGACAATGGACGGCGCGCAAAAGAGTCGTGACTATCATTTGATGGCGCTTTTGGTCGAGGAGCTTGAGGCCGCGCCCACGAGCTCCAAGCTGTTGCCGATTCCTGGTAGCAACAGGCTGAAGGACCTGTGCCGTGCAATTTCAGCTAACGCTACCTTGGACTGGGGCTTGGCGGAGTGCGCACAGTTTCTGGGTATCAATATGAAAACCGTACAGCGCTGGTTTCAGACGGACATGGGCATCAGCTTCGGCGAGTGGCGCAAGCAAGTCAGGTTGTTCGTTGCGCTTGAAAACCTCGCGCTAGGCAAGAGCGTATTAGAGGTGTCTCTCGACGCCGGCTATTTAAGCCCCAGCGCCTTTTCGGCGATGTTCCGACGCGAGTTCGGTATTTCGCCCAGTGCCTTTCAGAAAATCTGAAACACATGGTGTGCTGAGTGACGCGACGTCTCGCAGCTGTCGCTGCTAAGCAATAAAATGACTGAAGTGGCTCGGTGATGTCCGCTTTTGGCCGATTCTGTTGAAAAAGTCGGCCATGGATCCCACTACAGCAAAGTACACGCTTGAGATTGAAATCTATACATTGAGCAGTGGATTCCAGGTTCAGATTTTGCGTAGTGGCGCGCAAAAAAGGCGTTTTCAGCCGTCAGTATGTGGGCAGTCTGGAAGAACCGATTTTTTCAACTGAATCGGCCGGAAGCGGCCGGTCAGCCTCGTCGAGGTGTTCTCTGAGCATTCGAGTCAACCGTCCACGTTCACAATCAGTCGGCCGCGGACCTCACCTTTAAGAAGATCGCTCGACGCAGCAATGCTTTCTTGCAGACCGATTTCCCGAATGATGAGTGCCAGGTTGCTCAAGTCAAACTCTGCTGCAATTCGCTCCCAAGCCTCGACGCGCCTTGCGAATGCCTGGGTAACGCTATTGATGCCCAACAAGCTGACGCCGCGCAGAATGATGGGCGCAACGCTCTAGGGGAAGTCCATGCCTTGTGCCAGGCCGCAGGCAGCCACTAGCCCTTCGGCTTGGGTGGCTGCGCAGACATTTGCCAGTGTATGGCTACCGACCGAGTTGATGGCCGCCAGCGCTCCTTGGCCCATGGTTTGCCAGGTTCGGAGAGTTCGGCGCGATCGATAACGGTTTCTGCGCCTAGAGAGCGTAGGTAAATCGCCCAAAAATTACTGAAGCAAGCCTATTTGCATTGCTTCGGGCATGCCTGCTAAATTAACAATGTTACCGATAACATTCGGTTTGCAGGTTCTACCTTCCGTGCGGATTCATCAGATCAGCCTGTGAGACTGAAGGTCGCAAGCCAAAACAAAAATAATTGGCATGACTACATGCCTTGAGGTCAACAAATGGAATCAGTATCTCAACGTTCTCTCGTAGGAGAGCGCTCGGCGGAGCTTACCTTCGAGGATCGTACCTACCGCAAGGTCATCCTGCGTATTCTGCCAATCCTTCTGTTTTGCTATATGGCGGCCTACCTGGATCGGGTCAATATCGGTTTTGCCAAGCTTGATATGCTCAACGATCTGCAGTTTAGCAATACCGTCTATGCCCTTGGTGCGAGTATTTTCTTCTGGGGTTATTTCCTCTTCGAAGTGCCGAGCAACCTGTTCCTCCACCGCTTTGGGGCACGCCTCTGGATCGCTCGCATCATGATCACCTGGAGCATCGTGTCCATGGCCGTGGCGTTTACCGTGCCGCTCGCAAAGCTCTTTCACATAGAATCGGAGACCATGTTTTATGTGCTGCGCTTCCTATTGGGAATATGCGAAGCCGGTTTCTTTCCGGGCGTAATTCTCTACCTCAATTACTGGTTTCCGACTCACCGCCAGACCCGCGTTATGGCGGGCTTTCTGATGGCAATGCCGATCAGTCTGACGTTGGGCGGGATTCTGTCTGGTTGGTTGATGGGAGCGATGCAGGGTGTGAAGGGCATGGCTGGCTGGCAATGGATGTTGATCATTGAGGGTATTCCATCGCTGATCATGGCGGTGGTGGTGGCGACGTTGCTGGTCGATAACATCGACAAAGCCAAATGGCTGACCACCGCTGAAAAAAGCATGCTCAAGAACAACCTCAATCGAGATAACTCGAAAAAGGCGTCCAGCTTTCGGGATGTGATCTTTAATGGTCGCGTCTGGTTATTGGTGGCGATCTTACTGACTTTCAACACCGGTTTTTACGGTCTGGCGTTCTGGATGCCAACGATCATCAAGTCCACGGGTATTTCCAATACCCTGCACATCGGTTTGCTGACAGCGATTCCTTACGCCACCGCTATTGTGGCCATGACACTCAATGCCTGGCACTCCAACAAAACCGGCGAGCGTCGATTGCACGCAGCCATTCCTGCTTTTATTGGCGGTGTGGGGTTGATTGGCAGCGCCATCTTTGCCAATAACCTGCTGGTGTCGATTTTCTTCCTCTGCGTGTCTGCTTCAGGTTTGCTGAGCCTGATGCCGATTTTTTGGACGCTGCCGGGGACTGTGTTATCTGGGGTGGCAGCAGCAGCGGGCATTGGCATGATCAACGCAATCGGCAACCTATCGGGGTTCACTGGTGCCATGATTACAGCCACCGCGGAGACGCTGACGGGCGACATGAACAATGGCACCTATGTGCTGGGTGGCTGTTTGCTGGTCAGCTGTCTGCTGATTCTGCTGATCCCGAAGGCGATGCTCACCAAAGACATCGAACCGTAGGGTAAAGGCCAACGCTGGAGCGACATCAGGATCCCGATAGCGCTCATGGACGAGCGGTTTCGGGCATGCGACGGTCGTGGATGCTTGTAACTTCCGTAATCGCTTTGCGATCAACGAACGAAGAACTGGATTTCCATCTCGTGACAGTACGTTTCGCCTGGCTCAAGACGCGTCGTCGGAAAGTGGGCGAAGTTCGGTGAGTCGGGGAATTTCTGAGTTTCCAATGCGATGCCTGCGAAGACGCAATAAGGCGTGTTACCTTTGCCAAGGACTGCTGGGCTCAGGTGTCCGCCCGTGTAAATCTGTACGCCGGGTTCCGTGGATTTAAGCGTTAAGCCTCGCCCGCTGACCGTATCCCACAAACTGGCGACCGGGTGAAGGGCCGGGCTGGCCCCGCGTAGCACCCAGTTATGGTCGTAGCCCCCTTTGTACTCCGTTTCTTGCCCGATGCGTTTGGCCTCGCGGAAGTCGAAAGGCGTTCCGGCGACGGCCAGCACCTCACCGGTGGTCAGCAACTGCACGTCGACCGGGGTGTAGAAGTCCGCTTCCACACTTAGCATCTGCCCGACGACGCTGCCCGAGTCGTGACCCGCCATGTTCCAGTAGGAGTGGTGGACCATGTTTAAAACAGTGGTTTCGTCCGTGTTGCCCTGCAGGGTAATAAGCAGCCGATTGTCGTCGGTAAGGGTATATTTTGCTTCGAGCAACAACTCGCCAGGGAAGCCGGCATCGCCCTTTTTCGAGACGTGGCTAAAGGTGACGGAGTTATCACCTTCGTTGATTGTCGCGTTCCATACCTGTTTGTCCAGGCCCTGCTCCCCACCGTGGAGATGGTTCGGTGGTTCATTGCAGTCTACCTCGACGCGCTTGCCGTCCAGGAAAAACCGACCGTTCCTGATGCGGTTTCCGTAGCGGCCGCAGGTCGCGCCGAAATAGGTGTCGCTTGTCTCGTAGGACGTCAGGCTATCGAAGCCCAGCACGATATCGCGAATCTTGCCGTGTTTGTCCGGGACATGCATTTCCACCAGCCGGGCCCCGAAAGTGATGAGCCGGGCTTGGTAATGGTCACGGTTGGTCAGGGTATAGGCCGTGATTTCTTGTCCATCATGAAAACCAAAGGATGCTTGGGTAATTGCCACGTAAAGAGTTCCCGGTTATTGGCTTGAGCAATTTATGTTACCGCTAACGTCAGTGTTGTAAAGGCGCTTGTCCGGTCGTCGTAAGACACCGCGCACGTCTGGCAGGTAGACCTACTCATGCGTATGTATAATCCAGCGCTATTAGCGTACGCAGCGGGGGGGTGACCGGCTGTCTCGACCTTTATTTCAGGGAAAATAGGACGTCAATGAGTCTCGATGAATTAGACAAATTGCCATCGCCGCCTCGTATGGCTGACGTCGCCAAGCTGGCTGGCGTTTCCAAGATGACCGTGTCTCGCGTCCTGGCTGGGCGCGATGTTTCTGAACGCACTCAGGCGCTGGTCCACGCGGCGATCGATCGGCTCGGTTACTTGCCCGATGCTTCGGCCGGCACCCTGTCTACCGGGCGTTCGGAGTTTATCGTAGCGCTGGTACCGTCCTTGGCCAGTTCGAACTTTGCCGATACCGTGCGAGGTCTCAACGACATCGTTAGGGAGCATGGTTTGTGTTTGTTGCTGGGGGATACCGATTACCATCTGGACCAAGAGGCGGTGTTGGTGCGTACGTTGTTGCGCCATCGCCCCGTAGGGGTGATGTTGACCGGCAGTTCGCATTTGGACGACACCCGCAAGTTGTTGCGACAAGCCCAAGTCCCAGTAGTCGAGACCTGGGATATTCCTGAGGACCCGATTGAACAATCAGTCGGATTCAGCAACATTGCCGCCGCCGCGGCGCTGTTCGAGCATCTGTATGACCGTGGTTATCGCCGCATCGGTTACATCGGCGGTGCTTCGGGTCTCGACCACCGGGGTCAACAACGTCAGCAAGGTTATCTTCAGGCTATCGCGGCGTTGGGGAGCGGAGAGCCACGACTGGTGGAGTATGGCGAGTCGCCGATTACCATGAGTCATGGCGGTGAATCCGTGAAGCGGCTGCTGGAAAAATGGCCAGACACCGATGCGGTCTTGTGTGTCAGTGACCTTTCGGCGTTCGGCGCCATCATGGAGTGTCATCGGATGGGCCTGAGTGTGCCCGGCGATATTGCGGTGGCCGGTTTTGGTGACTTTGAGGTGTCGCGTTATTGCACGCCAACCATCACCACGGTCTCGGTTGATCCCTATGGAATTGGTCGACGTGCAGGTCAGTTGCTGCTGACCAGCGCGGCGGCTCAACGCCACGGATTACCTCGCCCGCGAGAACGCGATGTGGTGGAGTTCAAAGTACTGGCGCGTGAAAGCACCTGAAAACTCTTGAAACGGGCCTGATTCCGAGCGTCGATGGCGAAGCAAAAAAGAGCCCCGGGTTTAAGGAAACCCAGGGCTCTTCTTTGTGTCTGCCCTATGGCGGGTTGGTCAGGCCAGCGCCTCCTTACTGTTCTGACCGTCTACCAAGCGCCAGATGCCCAGTGGATTGGTGTTGCGCAGCGCCTCTGGAAGCAGTTCATCCGGGTAGTTCTGGTAGCAGACCGGCCGCAAGAAACGGTCGATGGCCAAGGTGCCAACCGATGTCCCGCGAGCATCCGAGGTGGCCGGATATGGACCGCCGTGGACCATCGCATCGCAGACTTCGACGCCGGTAGGGTAACCGTTGAGCAGCAGGCGCCCGGCGATCTGTTCCAGTTGCGCGACCAGGTCGCTGGCACCTTTCAAGTCCTCGGGGTCGGCGATCAGGGTGGCGGTGAGCTGGCCTTGCAGGGCTGATAACGCCTGTTGCAGGTGTTCGCGGCTGGCAACCTCGATAATGATACTGGTCGGGCCGAAGACTTCTTCTTGCAGCAATTCCTCCCCGTCCAGCAGCAACTGCGGGTCGGCCTGGAACAATTGCGCGAAGGCCTGTTTGCCCTGTTGCGGCTGTCCCGCCAGGTGGCGTATGCCAGAGTGTGCCAGTAAACGCTCGATGCCTGCAGCGTAGCTTTTTAGGGTGCCGCTGTTGAGCATGGTTTGCGCAGGTTGATCGGCGAGGATGCCCGCGAGTCGATCGCGGAAAGCGCTGAATTCAGGCGAACTGATGCCAATGATCAGCCCGGGGTTGGTGCAGAATTGCCCGCAGCCCTGGACTACCGAGGCGGCCAGATCAGTAGCAATCTGCGCACCTCGCTGTTTTAGCGCTTGAGGCAGCACCACCACCGGGTTGATGCTGGACATCTCCGCGAACACTGGGATGGGTTGCTTGCGCGCGGCGGCCATGTCGTATAGCGCGCGACCGCCTTTGAGCGAACCGGTGAAACCGACCGCCTGAATCGCCGCATGCTTCACCAACTGCTCACCGACGCGATTGCCATAGATCATGTTGAACACGCCGGTGGGCATGCCGGTCTTGACGGCCGCGCGAAGGATTGCGTCGGCGACCAGCTCGGCAGTGGCCATGTGGCCGCTGTGCGCTTTGACCACTACCGGGCAGCCGGCGGCTAGCGCGGCGGCGGTATCGCCACCCGCCGTCGAAAATGCCAAGGGGAAGTTGCTCGCACCGAACACGGCTACCGGACCAATGCCCATGCGGCACTGGCGCAGGTCGGCGCGTGGTAGCGGTTGGCGCAGCGGTAGGGCGCGGTCGATGCGGGCGCCGTGGAAGTCTCCGCGACGTAGCACTTGGGCGAATAGGCGCATCTGTCCGCTGATACGGGCACGTTCGCCCTGAATACGCCCGGTCGGAAGGGCGGTTTCACGGCAGACCGTGGCGATGAAATCGTCGCGCAAGGCATCCAGTTCGGTGGCGATGGCTTCGAGGAATTCGGCGCGGCGCGGCGCGGGCAGCACTCGGTATGCTGGATAAGCACTGGCGGCGGCCTGGGCCGCGGCGTCCACTTCGGCCTCGGTTGCTTGTAGAAAGATTGCAGGCAGTGGTTCGCCGCTCTCGGCGTCGATGCTTTGCAGATGGATATCGCCAGCGCCGCTGCGGGCACCGGCGATGTAATTGTGGCCAAGGATTGCAGTCATAAGTTCTCCGACAGCGAGTAGGGATTAGCGGGGTGTAATGGCGGCCTCTAACAGACCACGTTCATGGAGGTTTTCGATGAGAGAGCGATAGCCCATCTGCCATGCTGGTGCGCGGTCGCTGGTCGTCACCCGATTGACCAACGTGCCTAATTTGGCGCTGCTGATGGCAACGAGGTCACCCTCCTTATGGGTAAATCCTCCGCCCGGTTGGTCACGGTCTTGCTTGGGAGCGAACAGGGTGCCGAGAAACAGGACAAAGCCGTCCGGGTACTGATGATTCTCGTTAAGCGTTTGAGCGACCAGATCCAGCGGGTCGCGGCTGATCTGGTTCATCGAGCTGCTACCATCCATGATGAAACCGTCCTGACCGACGACCCGCAAAGCCACCTCGGCGGAACGTACATCGTCAATGTCGAAGCGTTCATCGAACAGCCGCAGGAATGGACCCAGCGAAGTCGACGCATTGTTGTCTTTGGCTTTCGACAGCAGCAGGGCGCTGCGGCCTTCGAAGTCGCGCAGGTTGACGTCATTGCCCAGGGTGGCGCCCTGCACTTTGCCGCGGCTGGAGACGATCAGCACCACTTCGGGTTCCGGATTGTTCCAGCTGGATTTCGGGTGAATGCCGATGTCCGCGCCGTAACCCACCGCCGACAGGGGCTGAGCCTTGGTGAATATTTCGGCGTCGGGGCCAATCCCGACTTCGAGGTACTGTGACCACATTCCCTGAGCGATCAGCACTTCCTTGAGGGCCATCGCCTGAGGGGAGCCGGGCACAATTTGTCCGAAGTCAGTTCCGATACTCTCTACCAGACTGGCGCGAATGCTATTCGCCTTGGCGGGATCGCCCTTGGCTTGTTCTTCGACGACTCGCTCCAGCATACTCGTGGCAAAAGTAACGCCGGCAGCCTTCACGGCTTGCAGGTCGATGGGCGCCAGCAGCCACGGTCGGGTTTCGTCGCGCACGGCGGCGTCGCTGTTGCGCAGAAGATCATCAACGCTGATCAGCGACTGATCCAAAGGTAAATTGCGCAAATAGCTGACGGGATCATCAAGCTCAAGCAGCGCTGAAACAGTCGCCACCCGAGTGCTGATGTCATAGACCAGGCTGTCGCGGACCAAAACGACGGCGGGGCCTGCAGCATGACCTGGGATCCAGACACGACTGATCCATGTGCCTTCGCATAGGTCCTGAGCCAGGACATTCAAATCCGCCAAAGTAGTTGCTGTGGATGTTTGGGACATTTACGAAACCCTCTTGCGACAGCGGCTGAGTTAATGGGAGTGACGCGGATCGCCGCTCCGGGCGATTACCCGCAAATGCAACGTGGCAGGCTCCAGGCAACCCCCCGTCGAGAGCTGGCCAACCAGTTGCCGGTAAAGCTCTTGCCATGGTGTTTGCGATGCAGGGAATGAAGGTTTCAGCTCGGACTGGCGACGCACCATTTCATTGTCATCGATCAGCAGATCGACGCGGCGGGTATTGAGGTCAACGCGAAGGCGATCATTGGTTTTCAGTAACCCCAACCCGCCGCCCACGGCGGCTTCCGGCGACATGTTGAGGATCGACGGACTGGCTGATGTGCCGCTTTGGCGTCCGTCTCCCAGGCACGGTAACGAATCAATACCCCGTTTTAGCAGTGCGGCCGGTGGTGCCATGTTGACCACTTCGGCGCTGCCTGGATAACCCACGGTGCCGCAGCCACGAATCACCAGGATGCAGCGCTCGTCGATGTCCAGGGATGGGTCATTGATCCGAGCGTGATAGTCCTCTGGGCCTTCAAAAACGATGGCCCTGGCTTCGAAGCTGTTTTCGGCGCCGGGTTCGGACAGGTAGGTCTTGCGGAAGGCTTCGCCCACCACCGACATTTTCATTATCGCGCTGTCGAAGAAGTTGCCGCTCAGGACGATGAACCCGGCTCGCTGAATCAACGGGTCTGCATAGGAATGGATCACGTCGGTGTTGCTGGCCGCCGCGTTGCCGACAATCTCGCCAATAGTCTTGCCTGAGACCGTGCCGCAATTTTCATGCAGTCGACCAGCTTTCTGCAGTTCGTGCATGACCGCGGGGACACCGCCCGCACGGTGGAAGCCTTCGCCGAGGTATTTGCCGGCCGGCATGCAGTTCACCAGCAATGGCACGTCCTCGCCGATGCGTTGCCAGTCTTCCAGCCCCAGATCGATGCCGGTGTGACGGGCGATGGCGATGAGGTGCGGTGGGCAATTGGTCGATGCACCCAGGGCCGACGCCACGGCAATCGCGTTCTCGAACGCTTCGCGGGTCATGATCTGTGACGGACGAATATCTTCTCGGACCATTTCGACGATGCGCTTACCGGTGGCATAGGCCATTTGTCCGCGCTCACGATAGGCCGCTGGAATACTTGCGCAACCGGGCAGGGACATGCCCAGCGCTTCGGCGAGGGCATTCATCGACAACGCCGTGCCCATGGTGTTGCAGTGACCAATCGACGGTGAGGCCGCCGTGGTCATTTCCATGAAGCCTTCATAGTCTATTTCGCCGCTGGCCAGCAGATTGCGCGCGTGCCAGAGCACGGTGCCGGAACCGATCAACTGGCCTTTGTGGTGACCGTCGAGCATCGGTCCGCCGGACAGCACGATGGCGGGCAGGTCCGTGGTGGCGGCGGCCATCAGGCAGGCGGGGGTGGTTTTGTCACAACCGGTGGTCAAGACCACGCCATCCAGTGGATAACCATGCAGGACTTCCACGAGCCCCAGATAGGCCAGGTTGCGATCCAGCGCGGCGGTGGGGCGCCGAGTCTGTTCGGCCATCGGGTGAACCGGGAATTCCATGGGGATGCCGCCGGCATCACGGATGCCGGCCTTGGTCCGTTGCGACAGTTCCAGGTGATGACGGTTGCAGGGTGCAAGGTCGCTGCCGGTCTGGGCGATGCCGATGATCGGTCGGCCCGACTGCAACTCGTTGCGCGTCATGCCGTAGTTCATGAAACGCTCAACGTAGAGGGCGGTCATGTCGGCATGATCGGGATCATCAAACCATTGTTGGCTGCGTAGCGGGCGTTTAACTGTGTTCATATGGTTTCTCTCGATCAGGCGCTGGCGCCGGATTAGGGGGATCTTCAAAGGATTGGGAGAAGACCTGGCCTGAAAAAAATAGAACTGGTACCGGTAACGTTTTTGACCGCCAAAGCGTTCTGCAAAAAATCTTTCAGTCGCTCAGTACAGGTTCGGCCAGCCCCGGTACGTCGACCTGGCAGGCGAACAGACTGCCCGCGTACGGCCAGTGGGCGATTTGCTCCGGTGACAGATGCTGGCGTGCCGTGGTGACATACAGCGTGCGTAAGTCAGTGCCGCCGAACGCCAGCATGGTCGGGTGGGGGCAGGGCAGGTCGATGCTGAACAGGTGGTGTCCCGAGGTGTCGAAGCAGGCGACTTGAGCACCGCCGTAGAGCGCACACCAATAGCGTCCCAGACTGTCCACCGCGGCCCCGTCGGGAACACCTGGGAGGCCAAGGGTATCGAGATCGATCCATGGCTCGCCCCGGCCCGGCCGGCCATTTTGCATTTCAAAGGGATAGCGCCAGACTTGCCGGCGCGGTGAGTCGGTGTGGTACAACCAGGCCCCGTCCGGACTGAACGCCAGCCCGTTGGAGATCGCCAGTCCGGAAAGGTGACAGTCAAGATTGTCACCTTTCCAGCAGTAGAGCGCCGCACTGGGCGCAGTCTCGTCGCGGTCGAGGGTGCCTACCCAAAAACGTCCCTGGGCATCGCAGCGGCCATCGTTAAAGCGATTGCCGGTGCCTTCGAGCCACTCCGGGTTGGCGGCCACCTGACGGTTATGGCCGTTGCGGTCGAGTCTCCAGAGGCCACTTGCGGTGGCGGCGAGCAGACCGTCGGCAGTGAGCGCCAGACTGCCGACGGGTTCGCCCACTTCGGTGAAGTGCGGTTCGGCGTTATCGCCAGGAGACCAGCTGTAGATCCGTCCGGCATGGATGTCGATCCAGTGCAGCCGATCATGACGGTGATCCCACAGCGGGCACTCCCCCAGGCTCATGGTCAGAGGAATGGCGATCTTCAGTTGGTCGCTCATGGTCAACCCCAGCCACCGTCCACCGGGAATTCATGGGCCGTCAGCTGGGCACTGTCGTCAGATGCCAGGAACATCACGATCGGAGCCACATGCTCGGGTAACAGGCGCAACTTGAGGCACTGGTGTTCCTGGATACGTGCCTCGTCGGCGGGGGTAATCCATTTCTCCAGTTGCCGCTCTGTCATGATGCATCCGGGTACTACGGTGTTCACGCGGATGCCTTCAGCACCCAGGTCGCGTGCCAGGCTGCGTGTCAGGCCATGCACCGCTGCCTTGGCGGAGACGTAACTGGACAGGCCGCCGAGCGCCAGTTGTACGCTGATGGAGCCGAAGTTAATAATGGAGCCGCCACCCGCGGTGATCATTTGCGGTGCTGCCGCCTGGATAGCGAAGAATAGCGGCCGCAGGTTGATCGCCATCCCATTGTCCCAATAGGTGGTATCAACCTCGCGCCAGTCGTGGCGATCGTCGCGGGCAGCATTGTTGACCAGCACGCGGATCGGTCCCAGCGCCTCGCCGGCTTCATGAATCGCAGCTTGAAGCGACGGCACGTTGCGGATATCGCAGAGGCGGAACCACGGGGTACGGCCGGTTTGCGCTTCGAGTTCGGCGACCAGTTGAAGGCTTGCCTCCTCGGCAATATCGATGAAAGCCACGCGAGCACCTTGCAGGTGAAACGCGCGGGTCAGTGCTGCACCTATGCCGCTGCCACCCCCGGTAATGAACACGGTGCGGTCGAAAAGGCTCGGGTATTGGGCATTTGCCTGGATCATTGCATAAGTCCTCAAAAACAAAAAGTGCAACCCCGCAGCGCAGGGCCTAAGTTCAGACGACGTGGGCGCTCAGCTTGGCGTCAACGACGTACCCGGTTTTCCAGGTGGCGCTCATTTCTTCCAGCGTTTTGTTTTTGGTTTCCGGAACCCAGCGCCAGACGAAACCGGCTGCCAGTAGACCCATGACGCCATACATCCAGTAAACGAAGCCATGGTTGAACAACTCGTTCAGCCAGGCGTTGTCGTTCATGATCGGGAAGCTCCAGGAGACCAGCAAGTTGGCCAGCCATTGTACGGCGACGGCGATGGACAGGGCGCCACGGATGCTGTTCGGGAAAATTTCCGAGAGCAGGACCCAGACCACCGGTCCCCAGGACATCGCGAAGGCCGCGACATAGGTCAGCATCAAGAGCATCGCGGTCATCCCCAGGTTTTGCATGTAGAACGAGGTCCCCAGTCCCAGCATGCTGATGCCCATCACAAGCGCACCGATGATCATCAGCGGTTTACGCCCGACGCGGTCGACCAGCACGATGGCCGCAATGGTGAAGATCAGGTTAACCGCACCGACAATGATGGTCAGTTGCAGCGAGGCATCGCCCTGGCTGCCCATGTTCTTGAAGATTTCCGGCGCGTAATACAGCACCACGTTGATACCGACGAACTGCTGGAAAATCGACAGCAGCAGGGAAATGGCAATCAGCAGACCACCAAAGGACATCCACGGCGCGTCGGCCGCGCTCTCTGCAAACGAGGCCCGAATCTCCTGAAGGATGGCAGGCGCCTTGTCCTTGCCGTTGATCGCTTCCAGCACGCGCGAGGCCTGTTCGTGTTTACCGCGCATCACCAGATAACGAGGGGTTTCCGGAATACGGATCAGTAGCAGGAGGAAGACCAGGGCGGGCAGCACCTCGGAGCCGAGCATCCAGCGCCAGCCTTGCTGCACCAACCATTCCTGGGGCTCGCCGTGGGCGATGAAGTAGTTGATGAAATACACCACCAGCATGCCGAGGATGATGCAGAACTGGTTGCACGAGACCAGGCGGCCACGGATCTGGCTGGGGGCGATTTCCGCCAGGTACATCGGCGACAACATCGATGCGATGCCAACACCGATGCCGCCGATAATGCGGTACAGGTTGAAAACGGTGATGTCCTGCAAGGGCAGCGGATTGCAGATTTCCGGGAGGGCCGAGCCGATGCTGGCGATGATGAAGAGTACTGCGGACATCATCAATCCGTTGCGCCGGCCGAGACGTTCACTGACCGAGCCGGCACAGAAGCCGCCGATCACGCAGCCCAACAGAGCCGAGGAAATCGTGAATCCGGTGAGCGAGCTCGCCAGGTTCGGGGTGATCTGATCAGGCAGTGACATGACTTGGTCGTACATCAGCCAGCTACCGAAAAAAGCCACCAGGCCTCCCGCGATCAGGCCGCGAGTAAGACCATAGAGTCGGATGAGATAGTACAGGCTGAGGCAGAAGATCAATGTAGCGCCGAGCAGCAATGAGGTCTTGAACTCGCCGACGACGTGACGGGCCAGTTCCGCATTCTGGAATAGTGGCTCGACGAAGAAGCTGCGTAGTGGTTGAACAGCACCTGAAATCACAGCGGTGTCGTAACCAAACAGAAGGCCACCGAATGCAGCCGCGATAGTGATGAAGACCAAGTATCCGGAGGTTGAGACTCTGCTCATGGATATCTCCCGCGACCATTTTTCTGGCCGGTTTGTAATTGTTGTAGTGGGGCGACACAGCTCAGAGGATGTAGTTCGCCGCGGCAATGTTACCGATAACATTTTCATTGTCAATTACTGATATTTGTTGCAGTCTGCTCGTGATGGGGGAGGGGGGGCCGGTTACACCCGCAAGCGCTTGGGCATTATTTGGTCGCGAGCCGCAGAGGGTACTTAACCCATCTCTCGCATCTTTTTGAGCCCCGGCGGGGGCGATCCTAATTGATGATCAAGGCCTCAGCGGCGTTAACCGAAAAGCCGCGAGTTCCCCATGGTTTTCAGATCGATACGCCGTATTGGAAAGCCTTGATCCGCTGAGTGAAATGGCAACGTGACAAAGATTAATAGCGGCCTCTGAGGCGGCTTAAAGCGCTGCGGGTTGGTCGGTCTTACATATTAGTTGATCAGCCGGCAACACGATGTAAAAGAAGACCACGTACTAGCACACATATAAAAATAAAATGAGGATGTAGGGATGAAGAAGAACAATAACGGTCAGCTTATCTGTCAGTTGTCAGCCATTGCGGCAATGATGCTGGCCAGTAGCGTGCACGCGGCTGATGCGTTCAGCGCCGATTCTGAATGGATGACCGGTGATTGGGGTGGCGAGCGGACCAAGCTGATCGAGCAGGGTATCGACATCAAGATGGACTACGTCGGTGAAGTGGGTGGCAACCTCCACGGCGGCTACAACAACGACAAGACTGCGCGTTACGCCGATCAGTTTGGTCTCGGCGTGGCACTGGACCTGCAAAAACTGTGGGGCTGGGATAACACCCAGGCCAAGGTCCAGCTCACCAACCGTAATGGTCAGAGCATTTCCAATGACCGTGTGGGTGACCCGCGTGCCGGCACCTTGAGTTCGTCCCAGGAAGTCTACGGCCGTGGCCATATGGTCCGCCTGACCCAGTTGTGGATCAAGCACCAGTTCCTCGACGGAAAACTGGACGTCAAAGCCGGTTACTTCGGCGAAGGCGAGGATTTCAACACCTTCCCTTGCGAGTTCCAGAACCTGGCGTTCTGTGGTTCTCAGGCGGGTAACTGGGCCACCAACATCTGGTACAACTGGCCGATCAGCCAGGCCGCCATCCGCGTGAAGTACAACATCTCGCCTGAGTGGTATGCACAGATCGGCGCGTACAACCAGAACCCGTCGCAACTGGAGCACGGTAACGGCTTTAAGCTCAGTGGCAGTGGTACGGCGGGCACCGTCTTGCCGGTCGAGTTGGTCTGGTTGCCTAAACCTAACAACCTGCCGGGCGAATACCGTGTCGGTTATTACAAAAGCACGGCCGATGCCAATGACGTGTCGAAAGATAACAACGGCAATGATGCGGCCACCAGCGGTAACGCCTATCGCAGCCACGATAGCAAGCACGGCTACTGGTTCGTGGCGCAGCAACAACTCACGAGCCACAACGGTGACGCGTCCCGCGGTCTGAACATTGCCGCCAACGCCACTTTCCACGACAAGGACACCAACGTCGTCGACAACTACCAGTCGCTGATGTTTGTTTACAAAGGCCCGTTCGATGCACGTCCAAAAGATGACCTGGGGATCGGTTTTGCCCGTATCCATGTCAATGATGACGTGAAGAAAAACGCTGAGCTGATCAACTCCTCCAATGGTGTCAGCGACTACGAAGATCCGCTGTTCGCGCCCCTGCGTAGCACCGAGTACAACTATGAGATCAACTACGGTTTCCACGTTACCAACTGGCTGACTGTGCGTCCTAACCTGCAATACATCACTCACCCAGGCGGTTTTGATGAAGTCGACAACGCGCTGGTCGCCGGCCTGAAAATTCAGTCGGTGTTCTAACACCGGTGCCATAAACTCCTTTCTATGTGCGCATTTGCGGACAGCCATGGCTGTCCGCTTTTTTTGGTGCGCCAGGCAGGGCGCTTTGCGCGAAGCACAACCAGTTTGGCTGTGGTGGCCTCGCTGGCTACCTCAAACTGAGTCAGAGCAAACGGCTACTTGATGAACTGGACGGCTGGGTACGTCACAAGTTTCGTTGTGTCATCTGGCGTCAATGGAAGCGAGCCTCTACGAGGGCGTGCGACTTGATACGTTTGGGGCTCGATGAGGCGCGGACATGGAAATCGGCGGTCAATGACCGAGGCCCATGGTGGCGTTCGGGAGCTTCGCATATGAATCAGGCGCTGCCGAAAAAGCTGTGGGCTCGGCTCGGGATGATATCGATACGGGACACGATAAACCGGCTTAGCCGCATGACCTGAACCGCCGTATACGGAACCGTAGGTACGGTGAGAGGGCGGCGGATGTAAGCCCGCCTCCTACTCGATGTACGCCAGGGATGGCGAATCGCGTGCAAGCGCAACCAGCTTGGCTGTGCTGGCCACTCAGGTGACTGGGAGGCGACTAGGCTTTCCAGTATCGCGAGTGCCATTGGCGTTCGCACTCTGTGAGGTCATTCCGTTCGGCTGAAGTGACGACGGCCTGCTGATCGACGGCCTATTTCGACGCATTCAGATTTCCTGCATGAAGCTGTGCGTACCCCAGCCAAGGCCATGAGCTGTTGTTCGATGCTCATGCCCTGTGGTTTGGAGCGCTGGGTGTGATGCCGCGGTAGCTACGACAAAATGAAGACGCCGACCGGCAAGGCCAATAAGGCGAAGTTACGGACGGTCAATGCCCGGTTTGCAGAGATGCCCGCGCACTACTTGTTTGATCCTGACTGCTTCAACGTGACTTCCGTCTGGGAAAAAGCATAGATGAAAACAAAGCCCATGACAGCCGACCGGTGATCCAGCGGTTGTGCACCTGCGTGAACAGTACTGCACAAATAGGGATGACCACAGAAGTGGGAGCCGTTAGCGCCGTCCTGCTCGCGTACTGACATCCACCCAAACCGCTAGCACCAAAATGCTGCCCTTGACGATCATCTGCCAGTAGCTGTCGACATCCAGCATCGACATCCCGTTATCCAGGCTGCTAATCACCAGTGCTCCCATCAGCGCACCATATACGGTGCCCGAGCCACCGCGCATGGACGTCCCACCTATGAAGCATGCCGCGATGGCATCCAGTTCGCTCATGTTGCCAGCGGAGGGTGAGCCGGCGGCGAGGCGAGCGGTGTTGACCAGACCGGCGAGGGCGCACATAACACCCATAATGCCGAAGATCCACAGCTTGACCGCCTGCACATTGATGCCGGACAGGCGCGTGGCCTCCATGTTGCTACCCACCGAATAGATACGGCGGCCGAACACGGTCTGGTTAGTGACGTAACTGAACATTCCCAGCAGAACTAGCAAGAGTAGCACTGGCACCGGAATACCATCATAGCTGTTGAGGGTGTAGACGAACCCGGCCAACACTACGCCGATCAGTATCACACGCACGCTGTCACGCAGTAGCGAGTGCATGGACAAACCATGCAGGGCGCGGTTGAGGCGCTGACGCCAGGTAAGGAACAGGGTCAGGCCAAAAAGCAGGACGCCGAGCACTACCCCCGCCATTTGTGGCAGGTAACCCTGGCCTATGTAGACCAGATCAGGCGAAACCGGGGCAATGGTAGTGCCGCCGGTAATGCCCAGCAGCACCCCGCGAAACGCCAGCATACCGCCCAGGCCGACGATGAAGGAGGGGACGCGCAGGTAGGCGGTCATGTAGCCGTTGCCCAGGCCGATCAACAAACCGCAGAGGGCGACGATTGCAAGGTTGAGCGGCAGCGGCACGTGATAAACCACATCGAGAATCGCCGCGATCCCGCCCAGCAGGCCGAGCATCGAACCCACCGACAGGTCGATTTCGCCACTGATGATCACCAGCACCATGCCGCAGGCGAGAATCCCGGTGATCGACATCTGCCGCAAGAGGTTCGACAGGTTGCGCGGGGTCAGGAAGCCACCTTCCGTTTGCCAACTGAAAAACAGCCAGATAATCATCACGGCAATCAGCAAGGCGAGCATTTTGTAGCGGGTGAACAGCTGTTTAACCTGATTCATTTACGCAGATTTCCGATCATTGATGTCATGCCCATTAAGCTGGCTGAGCGCCGCAGCGAGCACTTGCTCCTGGGTCAATTGGTGGTTGATAAAGTCACCGCGCAGATGGCCTTCACCAATCACCAGCACACGGTCGGAAACGCCCAGCACTTCGGCCAGTTCCGATGACACCATGATGATCGATACGCCTTCGGCCGCCAGCGCACCCATCAATTTGTAGATTTCATATTTGGCGCCGACATCGACGCCGCGAGTGGGCTCATCAAGAATCAACACCCGGGGCTTGGTCAGTAGCATCTTTGCCAGCACGGCCTTCTGCTGGTTCCCGCCGGAGAGGCTGGTGATCGGCAAAAAGGGTGTTGCGGTTTTCAGCTGCATCCGCGCGATTTCCTGCTGGATGCTGCCGAGCTCGGCTTCTGCATCGATGCGGCTCATACGTGAAAAACTATCGAGTACCGCAAGGGTTATGTTCTGTCCGACCCCAAGGTCCGGGATGATGCCCTGACGTTTGCGATCTTCCGGAACCATGCACAAACCGGCTCGGATAGATTTAAGTGGGGTGCGGGTGTCGATGAGTTTGCCGTCCAGCCAGACTTCGCCTTCATAACGACCGGGATAGGAGCCGAACAGCGCCGACACCAGCTCTGTGCGCCCTGCGCCCACCAGTCCTGCGATGCCGAGGATTTCGCCGCGCTTCAATACAAAAGAAATGTCGTCCACGCGCTTGCGGTTGGGGTTGTCGACGTCGTAGCAGGTGATGTGGCGCGCTTCGAACAGCACTTTGCCTATCTCGCGCGGTTCGCTGGGGTAAAGGTTGCTCATTTCGCGGCCAACCATCTGAGTGATGATCTGCGCGATGTCCATATCGGCCATGGCGGTGGTAGCGATGTGTTTGCCGTCGCGGATTACCGAGATGGTGTCGCAGACCGCCGCCACTTCGTCGAGCTTGTGCGAGATGTAGACGCAGGCAACACCCTTGGTCTTTAGGTTGCGAATGATGTCCAGCAACACCTCAATTTCCGAGCGGGTCAACGCCGAGGAGGGCTCGTCGAGGATCAGCAGTCGCGTCTTTTTGTTCAGTGCCTTGGCGATTTCCACCAACTGCTGATAACCGCCACCGTACTGCGACACGGGAAGGGAGACGTTCATGTCCGGAACCTTCAGCTCACGCATCAGTGCTTCGGCACGATGGATCATCGCCGGGTAGTTCATGCGTCCACCTGGCAGTGTCAATTCGTGACCCATGAAGATGTTTTCGGCGACAGAAAGATCCGGGACGAGGGTCAGCTCCTGATGAATGATGACGATACCGGCGGCTTCGGTTTCTCTGATCGAATAGGCCTTGAGTGGCTGGCCTTGCCAAAGAATTTCGCCCTCCCAGGTGTCGCAGGGATAGACCGCGGACAATACCTTCATCAGGGTCGATTTTCCGGCGCCGTTCTCTCCGCACAAACCCACACACTCGCCCGATTTGACCTTGATGTCGATGCCATTCAGCGCACGAACCCCACCGAAGGCTTTGACGATTCCTTTCATTTCCAGCAAATAATCAGACATTGAAAACTCTCGAACGAAAGCAAAGATTGAAAATCCCCTCGACTGACGCTTGCCAGCGACGACTGACTGTCAGTCACCCAATATTTGCCAGGCAAGCATCGAAAACCAGGCGACTACTGCCCGGCAATCTGTGCTTTCGTATAGAACCCGTCTTCCTCCAGCACGTTGATGTTGTCTTTGGTCAACGGCGTTGGTTTGAGAAGGATGCTGTCGACCTTTTTTGCGCCGTTGTCGTATTTCGAGTTGTATGCAGGCGTCTCGTCGCGCGCCAACTGTACAGACAGTTTGGCGGCCTCCGAGGCCAACAGTTTCAGTGGTTTGTAGACGGTCATGGTCTGGGTGCCAGCGACCACCCGTTTGATCGCCGCAAGGTCGGCATCCTGACCGGAGATCGGTACCTTGCCGTCCAGTTTCTGGGCAGAGAGAGCCTGGATCGCACCCCCTGCGGTGGCGTCGTTGGACGCGACGATACCGTCAATTTTGTTGTCATTGGCGGTCAAGGCGTTCTCGACAATGCTCAGCGCCTCGGTCGGATTCCACTCTTTCACCCACTGCTGACCCACCACCTTGATGTCGCCTTTGTCGATCAAGGGTTGAAGCACCTCCATCTGGCCTTCGCGCAAGATCTTGGCGTTGTTGTCGGTCGGCGCACCGCCCAGCAAGAAGTAATTGCCCTTGGGTTGCACCTTAACCACGCCTTCAGCCTGCATTTCGCCGACCTTCTTGTTATCAAAGGAAATATAGGCGTCGATGTCGGCATTGAGGATCAGACGGTCATAGGACACTACCTTGACCCCGGCTTTCTTGGCTTCGGCGACCGCGTTGTTCAGCACTGTGGCGTTCAACGGCACGATGACAATCACGTCGACGCCGCGCGAGATCAGGTTTTCGATCTGAGAAATCTGCCGCTGCTCGTTGGCGTCGGCTGACTGCACGTAAACCTTGGCGCCCAATTGCTCGGCTGCGGCGGTGAAGTAGTCCCGGTCGCGTGACCAGCGTTCAAGGCGCAGATCGTCGATCGAGAAGCCGATTTTCGGGTGTTTCGCGTCAGCAATAGCCGAGTTACCGATCATGACCAGGACGCTGGCGAGCAGGGCGGTTTTCAGGTTCTTCATAATGCTGTGTCCTTTTATTGTTGTTTTGAGAGCGTCATCGATTGGTTTCGATACTAACGCCGCGCCGACACTGGCGGATTGCGAAAATCACCAAGTGCTGGTGCGATTTTGAGTATTGAGATTCCGCCACCTCACGCCTAGTCTGTGCCGACCGGTCCGGAGAAAAACAATGAAAACAGTCCCCCGCAGCCACCGCATAGCCCTGCTGTTCAATGGGAACAAGATCTACGACCGCGGCATCATCAGCGGGATCGGCAATTACCTGAGCAGCACCCGGGCGTCCTGGGACTTGTTTCTCGAGGAGGACTTTCTCTGCCGGCTGAAGGGCATCGAGCGCTGGCAGGGCGACGGCATCATTGCCGACTTCGACGACCCGGTCATTGGTCAGGCGCTGGCGGGGATCAAGCTGCCAGTGGTGGCGGTGGGTGGATCCTATGAGGATGAGCGCGCCTACCCGCGGAACATTCCTTATGTGTCCACCGATAATTTCGCTTTGATCCAGTTGGCCTACAAACACCTGATCGAAGCGGGATTGACCCGTTTTGCCTGCTTCAGCCTGCCAGAAGCACAGGCAAATCGCTGGGCCCAGGAGCGGGAAAGTGCTTTCCGCCGACTGCTGCAGCGAGATGGCTTACCGGCCGACATCTATCGTGGCCTGGAGACCAGCGCACCGCTCTGGGACAGCGCCGTCGCGCAGCTGATCGCCTGGTTGCACAGCCTGCCTAAACCCATTGGCATCATAGCGGTCAATGACGCGCGGGCCCGGCAACTGTTGCAAGCCTGCATGACGGCGGGGATCGCAGTACCGGAACAAGTGGCGTTGATTGGTATCGATAACGACCCGCTGACCCGCAGCCTGACCCGGGTGCCGCTCAGCTCGGTGATTCAGGGGGCCGACAGCATGGGGCGTACCGCCGCACGTTTGCTGCACCAGATGCTGCATGGAATGCCATCGATCGGCACGCAGATTCTGGTGCCGCCGGAAGGGATCAATGTGCAGGCTTCCAGCTTGCACCAACCCCTCGATGACCCCTATGTCATGCAGGCGCTGCACTTTATTCGGCAATACGCTTGTCAGGGCATCAAGACCGAGCAGGTGGCGAATTATGTGGGTGTATCGCGGTCATCTCTTGAGTCGCATTTTCGTCGAAAGTTGGGGCGCAGCGTTCATGATGAAGTGCTGCGTTTTAAACTGGCCGCAGCAGCTGCGGGGTTGGAAAACACCTCGGCCGGGATTGCCGAGATTGCTCATGACTGCGGCTTTAAGTCGGCGCAATACCTGCACACGGTGTTTAAGCGTGAGTTCGGCTGCACGCCACGTGAGTATCAGCAAGGTCGTGTCGCGGGTTAAATTCATGTAGATTTTGTGAGTGAGCACAGTGATGACAATTGCGTACTCTTAGCCTCTTTTAACATGTCTGAAAAGTTTCGGTGTACGAGCGCTTTGGTAATAACTATTGACGGATTGAATGATCGTGCGACGTTAACGAATGGTAGATTTGCTTTCGAAGAGCAGTGTGGCCTGTCAAGCTCCCAGCGCACTGGAACCCCTGATAGGTTCCATCTTCGACCCTTTGGTAAGGTCTCTTTGCCACCTGGACCCCAGCCAGGTGGCTTTTTTTTGTCTGCGATCAGGAAGTTCGTCGCGTTTACCCACTGAAGTACCAGATTACGCTTGTTGGTTGGCGTCAGTCAGAGGTCAACTCCTTTAACGTACGTCTGAGCCAGCGATGCGCCTCATCATGCTCTAGGCGAGGATGCCAAGCCTGAACAATCATCAGATCCAAAATTGGGATAGGCAAAGTGAAAGATCTTAACCTTAGTCCTAGGTGTTCTGTGCTTTTGAGCATGGCAACGGGCATCACTGGCAGCACCAGGTCCGAGTCGCTGATAGCGAACAATGCTGAATGAAAGGTAGGCGTGATGTAGGTTACCCGGCGCTTGAGGGACAGCTCGGTCAGTGCGGTATCAATCGGGCCTTCGGTACGACCTCGTCGCGATACGCTGATGTGGTCGTATGCAACGAAGCGCTCGGGAGTGATCTCGTCATTGAAAATCGGGTGGTCCACTCGTGCAATGCCCACAAAAGAGCAACTGAACAGGTTCTGAACTTTAATATCGGCACCAAACGTTCTTGATGAGCTAATCGCCAGATCGATGCTGCCAGCATTGAGTGGGTCGATATCCAGATCGCTCTCTGGAACAAATCGCAGCACCGAATTGGGAGAGTGGTCTTTGAGAATTGCGGCAAGCTTGACGCCATAAGCACCCACGAAGAGATCGTTGGCCCTGATGCTGAAAGTTCTGCTGGCCGTGCTCAGATCAAAACCTTGTGTCTGGACAAGGAAGCCTTGCGCCAACTCAACGATTCCGCGGACTTGCTCGCGGATGAGCAATGCCTTGGGTGTCGGTATCATTCCCCGTTGTGAACGTACCAGTATGGGGTCGTCCATCGCCAGCCGGACTCGTGCCAACGTCCGACTCATCGCCGGGGGACTCAGATGCATTCTGCGTGCGGCTCCAGCAACAGAGCCTTCTTCGATCAAAACATGCAGTGCTACAAGGAGGTTGAGATCAGGTGGTTTCATCGCCGCAGCATAGCTAATTCGACGTTAGTTTCAAGGCCTTCCGGTCATCTCTGCTAAGCTGCTGCGATATTATTACCGTCACTCAGGACCGCGTAATCTTATCGCGACGTTGATCGAGGAACTCACTCGGCGAGCCCCCCAGCGCACTGCGAAACATTGCACTGAATGCGCTGTGATTCGAGTATCCAGTTGCCAGTGCAACATCGAGAACGCTCTTACCTGTCGCCAGTTGCTCCAGTGCCAATAGAACTCTGACTTGACGGCGCCATTTGCCAAAGCTCATGCCCAGATAATCGACAAACCAGCGCCGTATTGTTTTGGGATTGACGCCAACCTCAGAGACGCACTCATTCAGGTCAAGATCCGGGGCATCGATCAGCCTTCGGCAGATTCTCGCCAGTCGCGGGTTGCTCGGCGTCGGCAAGTGCATGGATTGCAGGGGCTTTTGCGTTAATTCATCTAGCAGTAACCCCATCAGGCGACCATTTCGACTGTTTTGAGCAAACGGCTCTCGGATCCTGACTGCCGCAAGGATGAGCTCCTTCAACAGCGCAGAAACTTCGACCACGCAGCACTCATGCGGCATGTGCAGCGCCTGTCCCGGTTCCAGGTAAAGGCTGCGCATCTGCACGTCGCCTACCATGCGCGTCCAGTGCTCGGTATTTGGCGGTATCCATAAGGCACGATTGATTGGAAGCACCCACCGCCCAGAGGCCATCCCGATCACAAGGAAGCCCTGTACTGCATAAAGGAGTTGGGCGCTGTCGTGTTGGTGATTGGCTACCCAATGACCATCTTCAAACTCAACGGCAATGCTTTGAGGTGCAGGTTGGGGGCCTCTTGGAACCTGACATGGGGCAGTACTGGTAGATTTATCCATATTTTGGTAGTCGAAATCCATCTGTCGTCAAACGCTCAACCGAGTGAGATTTTATAGTAGTTCAGTCTTGAGTATGCCTGTGTATCCGGCGTTCATTGGGTCGCCCCATCAAATCATCGAACTGCTGGCGAACTGACCGGAGAACTTCATCATTGTGTGAGGTGACTTGTCGTTCGAGGAGGGGATGCTGGCCATAGGCGTCTGAAGATTACCTTGCACGGTACCATTGCAACGCAAAGTGCCAATGTGCTGATCTACGCCACTTCCAGTCGACGTCACCTGATGGCCGCGAAAGTCTCGGATAATTTACAGATGATGCGTGGCGATAACGGCTCGTTGAGCCCCGGCGAGGAGGTGGAAGAGAACGTCTCCCTTGCCAAGCACTTTGGTCTGTGGATTTCGTTCTATGCTTTCTCTTCGGATGAGTAGCGGGTGGTCGTCAATCAATGGTTGGCTGCCTACCATGTGCCGGAATCACGCGATGAAGTGGCCCACATTCGTGCAATTTGTTGGACGACCCAACGCGGCTCGACGTCGGGCCGTACTGCCGCGCACTTCGCCAAGAGCTTTACTAATAGCTCAGCGTCTAGACTGGAGGTGGCCGATGCCTGAAGTGATTTTTTACGCCGTAGCAGGGCGTTTCAGCGAGTAGAAGAAAAAGTTGCTCAAAGCGATTACCCAAGCTGTCAGCGATAGTTTTGAAATCGAGCCTGCGCATGTCGTTGTGCAGATTGTAGAGTCTGAACTGGACTGCAAATCCAAAGGTTGGGTGCCGTTTGATAAGCGCTAGTGTTCGGTGTCCATGAGGTAACTCAGCCGACTTCGATCAGGATAGGGCAGGGCGAACTCTCCAATACGCTATAGGCGACCGAGTTGCCAGTCACTCGTTCGAAGGTCGACAGATGGTGATGCCCCATCACGATCAAGTCACAGTCGAGATCGCGCGCATGGGCGGCGATTGCCTGCTCGGGAACGCCCTCAATCACTGTCGTGATGTTCTCGATGCTCTGTGTTGTGAGCAAATAGCGAGCGTTCGCGATGATGTCCTCAGCCCGCAGTTGTTCACTGCGGGCCGCTGGTGACGCATCCTGTGAAGCCACGTCCGGGGCACAGTACTCAGCGGAAATTACGCAGACTACATGAATTCGCGAGCCTGACTGAGCAACCTTCATCGCTAGTTGCAATACCTTGTCACACTGAGCGGTACCGTTTATCGCTACTAGAATTCTATTGAACATGTGAGTTGACTCGTCCTGCAGGCAATGGGAGGTAAAGGGTTGGGGTGGCTTTAATCGCTGTCTCGGCACTCGCCTCCTCCATGTGGCTGACGACTCTTTCTCGCAGCCACTGCTCGCCAGCATCGTTATCGTTGTTACTCAGCCATGAGAGTGAGAGAGAGCCACCAGGAATCATAAAGGGCGGTGGCTTATGTTTGAGCGCAAACACTTGGGTGATCGACTCTGCAGCAAAGTCAGGAATAGTGGCAATGAGATTGCTGTTTTCGATAATGGCGGGTAACGAGCTGTAACGTGGAACCGAGAGTACGACTTGTCGCTTACGGCCTTGCTCGGCAAGGAACTTGTCGAGGTAGCTCACGGTATTGGCCGATTGGGAAACCACCACGTGCGGTCGCGCGCAGTACTCGTCGAGATCCAGCGCTGTCGCGTCGTGTTGGTCGCACAGCACTCGATACTGAAAGTGCCGTAATGTCTTGCGCTTTGCGTTGGCTGGCAGCTCACGGGTTTGACAGACGCCAATCGAGATATCGCCGCTGATGAGCTGAGCCGGGAGTCGACGATAATCGGCATGCTGGATGATCAGGGTCACTTCCGGTGCCTCTGCACGTAGTTGTTTGATCAGCCTTGGCAACAAACTGAACTCCACATCGTCGGTTAACCCCAGACGGAAAACCCGGTCACTGGTCTGCGGTTGGAAAGCTTCCGCCAGCCGTAGGGCCTTAGACATTGCGTCCAGACCAGGCGTCAGAAATTTCGCGAGTTCATAAGCCCTGGCGGTAGGCTCCATGGCATGACCTACGCGAATGAAAAGAGGGTCATTGAAAATGGAGCGTAATCGGTTCAGGGAACTGCTGATGGTGGACTGACCAACGCAAAACTTTTTCGCCACCCGCGTTACGTTGCGGTCCAGCATCATCGATTCAAAACAAACAAGCAGGGCAAGATCGACCTTGCGTAACTCTCTTCGGTTCATTGGCTATTCCCTGGCGGTGGTCTGGTTGCCGACCATTTTTGTGAGTGAGTTTTCAAAGTCACTCAGTGCGCTGGCTTGTAGCGCTCGCTGGCTATCGAGCTGCGCGACGATTTCGGGTGTTCGCTGGGTGTGCGTCCACAGGGCTGGCATGTGCGCCGCGCGGTGACCCTCGGCGCAACCGAGATAACCGAAGTTCGGGCTGAAGAACTCGGCGCTAAAGGTCGCCTCTATATCCGAGCTGCGCGGCGTCACGAGCACGTGATGGGTATAAACGACGACGATAAAGTCCGGTTTAGCCTTAGTCATTGCGGCTGTGCTGCTATAGAAAGTGACGTTGGGCAGGACCGTATCCAAGGCCTGTTTTACCCTGTCGATGGCCACGTTTGGAGGCGAACTTTCTATATATGCTTGCCGTATGGGGCTTACTAGCCAGCGGCCCTCAAGACTATGCAGCGCATGGTCGTGATATCTATTTAGGTAGTCGAGATCCTTCAGGGTCTGGGGGCTGTAGACCACACCGAACGTGCTCGTGCGGTTGAACGTCAGCGTGGACGTAGCACCATGACGATTTACGGATCCGGGGGGGGGGCGCACTTCGGGCGCAGTAGGAAAACTGCATCCCGCCAGCAGTGCTAAGGTCAACGGAATCCAGATTTTCACGGTGTACATGGCAGACCTCCGAGAGAGGGGGGTGTCCACCGAAGGCCGTTGCCGACCTCGGTGGACTGTAAGTTGTTATGGATTGTTAGAAACTGCTGCCAGAGTGGGGGGGCTTTCCCAGCCACCACCCAGGGCCTGGTAAAGGCTTACCAGTGTCAAGGAGACATCGGCGGTGCTTTGCACCAGCGCCGCCTGGTTAGCGAGTAAGGCGTTTTGCACCGTCAATACATTAAGGAAGTTGACCGAGCCTGCTACGTATTGCTGCTGTGCGCTGACCAGAGCTTTTTGGCTGGCAGTAACGGCGCGTTCCAGGCTTTCATGGCGACGCTGGTTCGCGTGGTAGCCACTGAGCGCGTTGTCCACTTCATGCCAGGCGGCCAGTACCGTTCGCTGGTAGGTAATGCCCGCTTCCTTCTGTCGACTTTCTCGCAGTTCAAGCACACCTTGCGGTCGACCGCCCTCAAAGAGCGGCAAGCTCAACGCTGGGCCAAAAGCGAAATTGTGTGTGGCCCAGCTACCCAGATGCGACAGTTGGGTAGCTTGAAAGCCGACGGTGCCCGACAAGGTAATGCGTGGATAGAAGTCCGCTTTAGCGACTCCGATTGCGGCTGTTGCGGCATGGAGGTCAGCCTCTGCGCGACGGATGTCAGGTCGACGTTGAGCCAGTTCGCTGGGCAGGCCGACAGGTACATCTGCCGGCCCCGCCGGAATGTCTTTCACTGTACTTAGCTCGATCGTCAGCGCGCCGGGTTCACGGCCCACCAGAAAACTCAAGGCATTGATCAGAATGCTTTGCTGCTGTTCAAGCGGAGGGATGCGCGCGTCGATCGAGGCCACCAGTGCAGTGGCCTCGGACACCTCAAGATCCGTTGCCACGCCCTGGTTCAGGCGCATCTGCGTGAGGCTCAGGCTGTGCTGGGCAATCTCCTGGTTTTGTCGCGTCACCTTCAGAATGTTCTGTGTGCTGCGCAGCTGGATATAGTCATGTGCGGTCTGGCCCATGATCGATATCAGCGCGTTGCGTTGGTCTTCCTCGGTCACTTGAATATTGGCGTCCGCCATTTCTACTGAACGGCGAACGCGGCCCCACAAATCGGCTTCCCAGTTCAGGTTAAATCCGGTGTCCCAAAGGTTGTAATTGCGCTTGCCATTCAAACCGGAAATGTCGGCAAGCCCACGCGAGGAGCTTCGTGCGCGGCTGTAATCTGCATGGGCCCCAACGCTCGGCAGCTTGTCGGCTGCGACAGTCTTTCTGGCGGCCATGCTCTGTTCGACGTGTTGAGCCGCAATGCCCAAGTCCAGATTGTTCGCCTGCGCTCGGCGGAGCAGAGACGACATCAGCGGGTCACCGAAGGTGTTCCACCACTGAGTTTCCACTGCGCCGGCGTTGGTCTGGCTGTAGGGTGTTGTCGTCGGTGCGGCGATCGTAGGTTGCGCCCAATGTGCCGAAAGCGGATTGGCAGGGACCTTGAAATCAGGTCCCAAGGTGCATCCCGTCAGGCCGAAGGTGCTACACGCACCAACCAACGCTGCGATGAGTGAGCGTTTCATCGAGTGCCCACCTTCGCGTTAGGGGCCTCGGTGTTCACGCTGGCTTCTACCGACATGCCGACACGAAGTTGCTCTGTCGTGCTCTGGTTGGCATCGAGGACAATCTTCACAGGAATACGTTGCACGACTTTTGTGAAGTTGCCAGTGGCATTGTCCGGAGCAACCGCGGCGAAGGTGACGCCTGTGGCCGGGGCGATACTTTGCACGGTGCCTTTCAGTTGCTCGCCGGGGAAGGTATCTACGGTTACGGTTGCAGACTGGCCGGGGACGATATGAGTCAACTGGCTTTCCTGGAAATTGGCAATGATGTAAGCCTGGCTGACCGGGACCACGGCCATCAACAGATCTCCCGGTTTGACATAGGCGCCTACGCGCAAGCTGCGCCGTCCGATAACGCCGTCAAAAGGCGCCAACAGCGTTGTGTTGGAAAGATTCAGCGTGGCGCGCTGCTGCATGGCTTCAGCACGCATTACATCCGCCCGCGTCGCGTTGTGTTGAGCGTCGAGCACGTCGATTTGTTTGGTCACTGCATTAATGGCAGCCCGGTGCTCGGCTTCTTGGGCCTTGGCCGTTTGCAGGCGGTTCTTGGCTTGCTGGAAGTTCTGTAAGGTCCCTGCGCCTTGGCGGGCCAGGTTCTGATAACGCTCCAATTCGTGCTGGGCGAACTCGACCTGGGACACGTCACCGTCAACTACAGCTTTAGCTTGGGCGATCAACGCCTGCTGCCTTACGAGTGCAGCACTGGCATTTTCTTCGTTGGCATGGGCGGTCGCAATAGCGGCATTGGCAGCAGCCAGGTCGGCTTGATAATCCTTGGGGTCGATTCGTGCGAGGACTTCGCCAGCCTTGACCTGTTGGTTATCTTCCACAAGTACCTGGTCAATAAAACCGGATACTTTGGGCGCTACCAAGGTGAAGTCTGCACTGACGAAGGCATCGTTGGTCGATTGCAGCGGGCTTTCGACCAATACGAATCGCCAGAAGATCACCCCTAGGGCGAGGACCAAAAGCACGATTGCTACGCCCCAGAACGGTTTTTTTGAAACTTCTGTTTGACTCATTTTCTTTACTTTCCAAGTTGATCAGGAGACGGCACGCGGCGGGAAGATACGTGTCGGCATAATGGGAATCAGTACGATGAGCAGCAGCGCTAGCCCAGCCATATAGAGGTAGAGGTCCGAGGAGGTCAGTACGATGGCCTGCTCGTGAAGCCTGTGCGCCATTTCAGTAGTGGATGCGCCACCGGTCACAGGCGGGTTGTTGCCATAGCGATCAACCAGCATCGTTGAGTGAAAGTGCATCCGATGCATGCTGAGTGTTTCCAGCGTGCTACTGGCTGCGACCGCTGCGAACCCTTTGATGGTATTGAACCAGGCAGAGGCAAACGGTCCATCAGTAGGCTGAAGCCCGCCCGTGGCCAGCATCAGCAATGGAATGACCGCCATGGGTTGCGCGATGATCTGAATCATCTGCATCAGGTAAAATTCTTCCCGATGCCACGCCTGTGTGAGGTGAGATCCGATCCCACAGGCAACGGCCAGGAGTGCTAGACCAATCGCCAATACCCACCGGCAGTCGACGATGCGGTTGTTAAGCAGTGCAACAACGAGCGGTAGCGCGATCAACTGGGGAACCGCTACCCATAGCAGCACCGGAGCAGTTTGCAGAGGACGATAACCCTGAACGTCCGCCAGAAAGTTTGAGGGAATGATAATCACGCCTAGCAGTACGAACAGTACGCCGCCCAAAGTAATCAACGCATGGGAAAGGTTGCGTATTCGCAGCATTTGAATCTTGAAAAATGGTAGGGGCTGAGACCACTCATTGATGAAGAACAGGATCAACAGTGACAGACCTCCGCCGATGAGTAACCGGATCAGTTGACTATTGAACCAGTCCAGACGATGGCCTTGTTCAAGCCCCAACACGATCATGACGAGCGCCGGAGCTCCCAGCAGTAAACCGCGCCAGTTAAATTGCTTGATGCGCTCGAGCTTCATCGGATCTTGCGGCAAACCCCAGGCAACGAAACCCATTGCCAGCAGACACATCGGAATGATCTGCCAGAATGCGTACTGCCATCCCAGGTACTCAACGCTCCATGCTGCAAGGGGCAAACCGAAGCTGGGGCCGAAGGTCGCCGTCAGCGCATAGCTGCCAAGACCGTACAGTTTTACGCCCGGGGGCAGGAAGCGCAGGGCCACCGACATCAGCATTGGTGGCAACGCACCCCCGGCCAAACCTTGCAGAATCCTCAGGATCAGCATTGATTCGTAGTTTGGGGCGAACGGGCTCAGCACACCCAAGAGCATGAAGCTACCGATCGCTGCGAGGGTAAATCGACGTAGGGTAAACGTAGCGGAACACCATGGCGCAAAAGCCATGGCGGTCACGGAAAACGCGGCATAGACAGACAACAGCCAAGTGCCTTGGTCATAGCTGTACCCCAGCGCACCGCGAATGTCGGGCATCGCGAACTTGGTGACGTTTTCGTTGAAACCAGAAACCAGCACGGCCAATAGGACACCCACCAAACCTGTCGCGATGCGTACACCGAAGGCCGCGGGAGCGGCAACAGGAGGTCTGGTTGGGGTCTCGATACTCGTGTGGGCGGAAGGCAGCGGAAAGGCGCCGGACAAGGCGCCGGACAAGGCGTTCACAGCGGCCTCCTGCACGAGCAGGTTCTTACGGCAAGGAGCAATAGCATTGTCCGAGCACTCCATATCTTTAAAAGAGGCGCGCAGATTAGGGGGGGGGACAGCTGTTAAAAAGTGATAATTAGGTATGTCTGAGTTGCGATTTATGCAATCCGGGATCGCGTCAGGGCTTTAGTTGCGCACTCCACGCACGTACTCGCCTACTGACGGCGTCATCGGTTGAAGAGTTGATCAAAAAGCTACCGGTCCTGAGACAGTTGAAAAACTGGCTGGAGAAAACGCAGTCTCAGGTGACGCCGCAGGAGGCAGCTAGAGCGTTACGTGGAGGCTGTTTTTTTACCGATCGACAACAACATCCCGTATTCAGGACTGGCTAATAGGCATGCTTGCCAGAGAAGGCAAACACTGTTCTGTTATCGCCAGCGCAGGATTGACCCGGTTACCGAATTTTCACTGACCCAGGCTCCTATCTTGTGAGTCAATACCGGTTCTGGATTATTGCCGATTGGTGTTGGGTCAGCGTGGCATCGGCCACTGGGTCAATTCGGCGTCAGCGCCAACACCCCAAACGCCTTGTGACAATCTTTATTGTTTGCAATGGAGCCGTTTTTTTGGAGATTTTGAGGTTTGTGACAAACTTTATTTTTATGGAGCTAGCGTTGTAATGACCTACAGGCCCCGGAATACGCGGGGCACTGTGACAATCTTTATTGTTTCATTACAGCTCTAGAACGCCGCTTTGCGCGGTGCCTTAACCCACCCCATAGGCTTTGGCCAAATTCAATCAATACTGAAAATTTTTCCAAAAATACTGAAACACTACGTACCCACCATCCTGTCCAACCGCTGTTCCTTTCGGTTTTTCTTTTCTTTTCTCCCCATCTTTTCCTAGGCGGCGTGCACCTCCATCCCGGCGGGGTAGGGCTGCTTTTTTAAAGGAGGTTTGAACAGTGGAGATGTGTCGGGAGGAAAATTTTAGGGTGTCAGTAGCCCTTGTAGTTATGTTGTTATGAGTGGAAGGGGTGGTTTTGGGTGGCGGTGCGTTTAGGGGGAGGGCGAAAGCTCGGGGGCTCTTTTGAAAGGGCTTCGCGGTGGGTCAGGAAGGTCACCAAAAGACGGTTTTCGCGGGCCAGGCTATGTTGTTATGAGGCGGAGGACATGGGCCGGGGTATGTGTTCCGGGGTCCTATGGCCACAAACAATAAAGTCCGTCTCAGTAGAACAAAGTCTGTCCCGCTGCTGAATCTAGATTAGGCCTTGCAGGCCGAGCAGTTAGCGCTGCCGGCGAAACGCGGCAACCTCTTTGCGCCAGCTGAGAAGGCCGGGATCGGATCATCGGTAGCTGTCGGTTCCGAACAAATGAGATGAGTAAGTACACAGGGTTGGCTTGCATCGGAAATGTCTAATGTGGGAGGCTTCTTGGCGCTATCGGGCAACTCGAATCGCCAGAGCACAGACAGCGGGCACGATATGAAAATGAGCAAACAGCAAGTGCGTATGGAAATGAGATTGTCAGCCAAAGCTGCGTTCGGCGCCGTGAGGCTGTATTTCAGTGGCACGGGAGCAAAGGGTCGTACAGCCACATTCTTGAAAAGAGTCGGTGCCTCCTTTGTCTATCTAGTCGCTGGATTCATTGCAATAACTTCCTGGGCCGTCGTTGGCGGGTTACTCATTGGCCCTGGGCATGAGGATGTTCTACGCAGTTTTCACGCTTGGATGATCGGCACGCCTGTTGACCAAGTTGTCGCAAGAGGGAATGCGTTAGTGAGTGAAAATGCGGCACAGTTCCTTGCGTCGGCGCTGCTGATCGCGGTCATGTGGAGACTGGGTGATGTGACGCGACCGGCAATAGCAGAGGCGAAGCTACGCTACCGGGCAAAAGTAGCTGAGCAAAGTGGGGATGCCCCCCCAGGAGCTTCGGGCTCGGTGAAACGCCGCTCCGCTACGTAAGTATCCTGCCCTCGTGCGCAGGCGGTAAATCCGCGAGAGGTTGTGTGGGAGCTGCTCTAGGTCTAATTACAAGCATGTCGTACGAGGTAGGCCCAAACGCCGGTCAATCCTTTCTTACTCCTCATCGTCCTCGTCCTCGTCCTCGTCCAATATGATTCGCTGCATCGCCCATCCAGTGTCCACGTTCAAGGCAGATACTAGATCGAGTTTACTTCCAATGAGCATGTCAGCTATCCCAACCCCCGAGAGGCACAAGGTAGCGAATTTTGAGAACTCTCCATCAACATCCTCTAAGGCGGGCGAGCCTAGTTGCAGATCTGTCACCTGTTCATTAAGTGCCAGCAACACACCTACGCTCGCACAGTCACGGCTGAATAAAAGATCGTGCCACGAGTTGAGTTCGCGGTCGTAGACCGAGCCGAGATGGCAGTACGAGCGCCCGTCACGTTTCAGAATCCAGGGCCAGCGAGACAGCAGTAGGGCTACCCGACTGGTGACCTTCCATTCAGTGATGAAATCTCCCACGCAAGCCTGGCGCTGGAGTATCTGAGCCCGATCCTCGGAATTTTGAGGATCGTTTCGTGGCTCGGGAGCTGTCGGCGTTAGGTATACAGGTATTTCTCCAAGATCAGCGTCGTGGATTACGAACGATGCCTCGCCGAGGTTGGTTTGATATTCGCTGAACGCTCTAAAGTCCCACCCAAGCTCGCTAAAGATGGCGATCCAAGGTTCCTCTTCAACGAACCCGCACAGTTGCAGCGCGACGCTTACCTTCTCAGGATCTGGAGGAACCCAAAATTCGGAGGCAATTTCCTCGTCTGTCTCCTCCCCTAAATCACTTTCTGCAACGTCATGCGCAAAATCCTCAAACGCTCTTAGTTGGTCGCTGTGTAGCGTGATGGCGTCTCCATGTTGGAATGCCTCGTAGCGGCGATTAGATGATGGGGGAAGTGCGCCTAACAGATACAGCGCTTCCCCTGGGTCCAGTCCACAACGCGATACCAGTATCTTCGCGTAGTTTCTGGTCCGTTCATTTGCTAGCTTCTCGTCGACGTCCTCATCGACCCGGGACGGTGGTAACGATTCCATCGCAAAAATCATCAGATCCCAGCTTCCGAACCCGCACAAGTTGGCCAACATTGAGGCTGCCTCGTCACGCGCGATCTCCATTCCCTTCGAGCACAGGTCAACCCACTGCTGAGCGCGCTGAACGGATTTGAGGATGAACGGTTCTATAGCCATAGAATGACCCTCGAAGGTGTAGCTCACGCTAGATACGAGCCAGGCAGGACACTCCTGCGGGTATGCCCTAGGGCATTGAGAATAGCCGCTGTTCACGTCATTTGCAGTGGCCAGAGTGTCCTCACTCCACCGGCCGGTCGTGTCAGCTGGTGGGACTTGGCGTAGTTTCTACTCTCATTCGATCGACAACCCTCTGAGGGAGTTGTGTTGTGCTTCGTAGCGATGCGGTTGGGATACCGGAACCACGTAGGCTTCGTTTACGACTGGAATCATCATCCAATCTCAATCGGTTCTTGTTCTTAACAAATAAGCCCCCCACTGCGCGCAGCCTGACCTGTTCGGCAGTGAGAGGGTGTATCCGGATCGTGGTCTCTAGGAAGGGTTCCGGGAGGCTCTGAACGGCAAGCTAACACGCGTGAATTCGGACGACCCGTTTTGGTTTGCCCTGCACAGTAGGTAGTGGAACTATGAGGGAGTTTTTCTACCATGGGCCGGATTCCTGTATGAGATACGAAATGCACATCAATGGCCGAGCACTGAATAGTCGGCGCACGCTCGTTTCGCGAATTAAAGATCTGCTCAACCTCGAGGAGATGTTCCGCGGCGAACCGAGCGATGGCCAACATGACGCCTCGGCCGCCGCGGACGCTGGAAAGATGCACAGCCTGGTCAGGCTGAAACGCTTTGTGGCACCGATCGTATCCCTTCTTGCGGCCCCGATCCTGTTGGCGTTCGTACCGACTGCGAACGCTGGCTGGCAGCCAATTCGGACGTCGTCGAACGCGTCCGGATGGCAAAAGGTGGTATGTGATAATGCAAACGCTGGTTGGCGTTCCTGTGAAATGGGGCTGACCGTTGTTTTGACCGCAGCTCCTGCAGCCCTCGCAGCTACAGGGGAAACCACTACGATCACCGCCACGGTAACCGACTATTACGGGGGCAACGTCGGCTCCGGCACCACTCTAAATTGGAGCACAACAGACGGAGCCCTGGGCGCTCCGCAATCCGCCACCGACGTCAATGGACAAGCGTTCGTAACGCTGACCTCATCGAGCACGATTGGCGGAGCCTCAGTGACGGGTGCCACTTCTGAGGGCTCTGGCTCCTTGTACGTCCCGTTCACTGATAAATGGCTGGCCATCGGGCCGACCTACACAGCATGGGCTAACACCGGCGCCCCCTATAGCTGCACTGGATGGTCGCCAGCTGCCTCAACGGTCGCCCAGGGGGCATTTTTTACACAGTACCAAAACTGTAATCAGAACCAAATCGCCTACCAGCAGAATCGGCAACAGAGCGCGGTCACTGGCCAGATTGTAAACGTCGGCGGTCCTATTCCCCTCTATCAGACGATTGTGATAACTCAAAGTCAGGGTGCCGTTGGTACGCTTCCTCCGCCTCAACCGCCTAAACCACCGGCTCCTGTCTGTATGGTCACTCAAGGATCGACGGTCAGCTCTCCTATCATTGGCTGGTCGCAGAACAATAACAACGGGAGTTGGTCGCTGTACGACCAAGGCGCCACAGGGATTGCCACACAAGGTAGTGCCGCCAAATACGAAAAGTGGGGCGGAAGTGTGCAGTACAACGGCTACACATACACGGTCGGCGAATTTGTGGTGTATGGAATGTCTGGTAAAAACCAAGAGAGGAGCGTCTGGCAGATTTGTAAAGCACCCTTATAGCCTTAGCTGAGGGTTCTAGCTCAACTGACGAAAGTGGCCGCCACATGCGGCCACTTTTTTTTGCTGCAGATTTACCAAGGGAAGCTCCCACCCTAGCGCGTTATAGTCGGTCACTTTTGGTAGCGCTATCGGAGGGTAAGTGGCTTATCTAATGCGGCATTTGCGCGGTGAGCGATGGCTGAAGTCACGCGTTTTCGCGTATGACTAATCCGTGTTGCCGTCAGTCAAACGAACAACCCGCCCAAGCAAAATGTCCGTTTGATTATTCTTTGAATCGCGCACCAATCCTGACTACGTGTGGGCGTCGTCGATCGTTGAACGTGTTTGGCGCGTCGGGCGCAGAGCTCGATACCTGGAGGTCGTTTTGTGATGCGATGTGGCGTCCAATCGAATGGCTACGGGAGGCCAGGCCAGGGCTTTTAACCGGCGATACGTTAGAGAGTTCCTTGCATCGTTGCCCACTGGGCCTCGTGCTAAAATTAGCTATAGTTTTAGCAGAGTTGCGCCAAATTCTGCAGCAGGGCCGCTGCGAAACCGAGGGTGGCATTTTGGAATCCTGCTCCCTCCGAGCGCCGACCTAAATCTCAAAAATCACTCCCACTGAAAATCCAAACTCTCGTTTTTTTGAGTTTTCACTGAATTTCAGACCGATAGCGTGTCTAAGTGCAGCTTCACACTATTATGCCATCACTTTCATTGTAAACTGGTGCAATAGCGTTCAGTGGACGTCTACTATGACCGATCCTTTTAGATAATCGCGACCAGGATGGCCGCATGACGAATCAGAACATGGATCGACCGTTTATACCTGAGTACGACCGCTCCACCAACGAGCAGGATAGGTTCCTGGACTACTGTCAGCGAAACGAATCACTCATCACCATCTACCTAGATTCTGGGCTCACGCTTCAGGGGAAAGTCCTGGAGCACGACCGGAAGGTATTGGTTTTGGGTCCGATGCGGATGGCCAAAGAACCTCGCCTGATCTATAAAAATTACATCGCGTTGGTGCGAGCCCAAGAGGTGCTGCCTCTCTTCCTTGAATACAAAGGAAGAGGGAACCACATCACCCGTAAGAAAGCTAAACAGGCCAAACGTAGATCCGACTTAGCAGCACGCAGTGAGGCTAAGCGATCGCCATCACACGTCCGTGAAAAACCATCTATGACCGCCAAAGCGCCAAGCAGGAGGAGCGAGAAGAGGGGTACCTCACATCGATCGATAGAGGTAGCGGTGAAGAAGGCGTCCCGCAGAGCTCCAGCAGTCCCAACGACGAAGCCGTCGCCACTATCCAAACGCAATGGAGACGACGGCCGTCCTTCAGAGGATTGCTAGTTGCTGGACCAGACCTCTAGATGTGGACCGGCGTATGCAATCACTACCTTGCCATCGATGATGTCAAAATGCACACGCATCCCTTCAAGGCCAGAACCGTTACCTACCTTTAAGTGGCGTTCGAAGTAGTGCGGACGGCCGAGGTAATGGAACTCGCGCAGCGCACGTAACTTACCGTTGGAGCTGGTGTTCTCAGACTCGTTCGCAGAGTAGCTCTTGCCCAGTAGGGCGCGCGCGGTCGCATCAGGATTACCACTCATGATGGAGTCGTAGTATCCAAAGACCATTGCGCTGATGACTTCAAGCATACGAGCCGAGCTTTGAAACGTCGCTGCTTCTTTCGCCGACTTCCACGCCGAGTCCAGGACAACTACGCGGCCCTCCGATGTTGCCTCAACGAACAGCAGAACGTCGGTCGGGGTAATGGCTTCACGGATAGCAATACGGCGCATCAAGTCCATGCTCACCGCGAGGCACTCAGGCCGGCGATTCGCTAAAGTAAGAGTCTCATTGACGCTGCGCAGGTTGAAGTTCTCAGTCCGCAGCTCCATAAGCGCCGTTGCGTTCTGCTCAATCGTCGCGTGAGCCGACTCCAATTCGGCCTGTATGTGTTGGACGTCCTGCGGTACAACAGCGGTCGCATGGCGCTGGACCGGTAGCTTCTCAACCACGGATAGAGACGCAGGCGATTTGGCCGCAACACCTGGTACCTTCCGGTGTAGTCGGTCCCACTCAGCGTAGAAACTCTGCCATGCCCGGACCACCGGGAGTAGGTTTTCTAGCTCATCTTTGAACCAGCCCCGATTCGCTTTAATTTCCGCACCACCCGCCTCGGCGAGCGCCCCGATCTTAGCCATTGCGGTAACAGTGAGGTTCGCACCCAGAGTGGCGATCTGAAGCTCAAGTTCGCGCACCTTGGCAAGCTGCTTGTCCGCGCGCTGTAGGAAAGCTGCAGGGTCCAACCTAGAGTAGGTGGCCGTGATCAGCGAGCGGAGCAGCTGAATGGCGTCTTCTGTTTGTCCTTTCGGCTGAACGATGGCGCGTCCTATCAAGTCGCGCTGAAAGGTTTTGTGATCAAATGGTAGCTCCATGGCACTCGCGTGTTGGACCATTGCATCAATTGCAATCGCCCATTGAGGCAGCGCGAATTCAGAGCAGAATTGGCTGTATACGATTCCAACTAGATTCTCTCCTGAGCGCAGCGCCAAGGCGTGAGATTCCGCCATATCCAGCAGACGGGGCACGCGTTTGGCCTGCGACACGGAATTGTGACCGAAGAGATGAACCTCCCGAATTATGTCGGCGAAGCTGTCCATGTCCATCTGCTCACTGAGCGGCTGGAGGGCGTCAAGATCACGACCCACCTTTGCTACTACCGCTGCCCTTTGCATCGCACGCTCTGGCAACATGTTCACCAGCTGTTCGCTGGTTCCGAGTAGAACTGAGCTGAACGGATCAGGCAGTTCCATAACCAATACGGTGATGGCCATCTCGATTCGAAGTCGGTCGGGCTGCGATAGCTTTACCGCGGTGTCGCTCAGCCGTTCCTGCAACGAGCCCATATACAGGAGAGGCAGCGCGAACTCACGATAGAACGCGCCGGCCTGGAACAGCGAAGTCAGGATCGGAAAATGCTGAACAATTGTTTTTACTAACTCAGCAGCGGGGGAGCCCAGGGCCATCGCTCGAAGCTTGTCACGGGCGTCGTTCCCGAGTACGTGACCCAGATTGAAGTCCAGCCGGCTGCCTATATCAACTCGCTGAAAATCGTCGCCCATCACTCGTTCTACAATTTCGCGATGTTCCAAGACACCGAGAAATGCGACAAGGACGTGAGCCGGAGGCGCGCTCGTACGCTTTGGTAAGCCGCACGAGGCCATGCCTCGCACTCCATTAAGTTCTGAGCTACGGAGCCGCATGAGTTTATCGGCGACGTCCGTAACAGCTTTGGTAGACCCATACCAGAGGGACCATGCGGCCTGGCAGTTCGTCGCGTTTCGGTAAGCCGGTGGAACGATGTAGTGAATTCGTCCCGGTTTTCCGCCTTTGGGTACCACGCCACTCCCAGCTGAGGGCTCCTCGAGCAACCGGTCTGGGATATCGCCTACGTTATTGTCTCTTACAACTCCAGCAGCTACATCCATGATGATTCCTCCGTTTTGGCATGGAGGAGCTCAACCTAACGGCACGCTCCCCAATTCCAAGGAAATTGCCAAACAATCAGAACGACGTGTATGAGGTGCCGTAGGCCGGCGCCTGACGTTCGAAATAGGGTTTGGTTACTGGAGGTTTAGTGAAGAGACGGGAATCGATATCGTCTGTGTCATCGTCATCAAGACTGGTGGCATCAAGAAGATAGGGCTGTTCGTCAAAACTATCTGCATCCAACTGCGAGGAAGTGGAGTCTTCGCCAAAAAACGGGATTCCCCAGTGCTTGACGTACGTGAGAAGGAAACGAGATGTGACGTTCAGAACCTTAGCTGCTTCGATGATCGGCTGTACCTCTGCGACCTCGACTGCACGGCGGTGGAACTCGTTCTGTACGTCAAGCGATGGTTCGCCAACAAACACAATCTGCTCGTTGTAGGCGAAGGTTTTAAGAAACCGGTGCGTAACCTTCAGGATTTTTGATGCTTCGACAAGGGTAAACACCTCGGCGAGTTCACACGCGCGCTCGTAGAACACGTTCTGACCTTGCCAGAGTGCCTTGCGGCCATCGGCTTCAAGCTTGGGGGTTATTTTTAAGTCGCCAGGCTGGACCGGACGGGCAGGGGCCTGCACCTGGCGCAACTCGTAATGGATCATGTAGTGATCCCAGAGCTTCTTGGCTTGGCGCGTTTCAAGCTGCGTACGCTTGGTACGGTCAAAGAAGGTCACGCCGTGCTTTTCAGCATGAATACGGAGCCCGCCAGTGCTGATGCGCAGGAGCCGCGCTGCCTCTTTTATGGAGAACGTCTTCGCTAGGTCGAGGACCTTGCCATGAAAGTCATTCAGAGCTGCGTCATCAGCGGCTTTCGCCCGCTCGGACAGCTTCGGATTAAGATCCAGTACCTGGTTGCTCATTGCTCACCCCCTACATATGTTAGCGAGGGGGTTGTCCTAAACCGGACTCTGGCCATGTAGCAGGCATGGTAGGGATGGGAGGCCGAATCCTCAAATCGGATTCGAACCCACCCCTAGCGCATAGCAAGGGGAATCCCCCGGCCGTCAGTGCCTTATCTACTGGCAGAGAGACCAAGTCTCCCCCTCTACACGTGTGTCTGACGGCGAGATAATTCCCAGCACGTCAAACTTTATGAGCCAATTTATTGGCTTCGGGTGAGATAGTACCGTGCCACTAGTGTCTGTGAACAGCGTCACGTATCCAATCTTTGGGAATGAACGCTAAAAAGTTCCTCGCTGTGCATGTTTACTGACGAACGGTAGTGTGGTAAATGGCTGCGGGCCTTTGTTTTATAACAAAAATCGATGTCCCCTACGTTTGCGAGAAAATTCGTTTTGGAAACACCATTTTGGCTGGTCGTTTCGATTTTGGTCGTTATGCTCTTTCTCGCCATCGGTACCTGAAGCCATGAGATATCCCATCAGGTCGCCGAATCCCCCAAAAATTGCAAGGATTCAAACTTGATGAAACACACCCTGAGCAAAACCATTCTGGCCGTTGCCGTAACAGCAGCCACCGCTAGCGCATTCGCTGTCCCGGCACTAAACCTGAGCCAGGACGTAAGTGGCCTCAACGAGGTTTCGTTCACTCGTCTACAAGTCGGGAACGTAACGCTGGTGGGAGATGCCAACCGGGCTCCGGGCCAGGACGGAACCGGATTTGAAGGTGTGTTCATCAGCGGCGACCTGACCAACAACGCGAATGTAACTGCTCAGGGTAATTTCGTTGATGGCCTGGATCTGGACTCCACCGAAGGTGGTGACCCACTCAAAACCACCGTTGGCGGTACCCTCACCAACAACGGTGCTTTTACCCTGAGCGGCATCGCTCCAGTCGGCATCATTACCGACGGCGCAAACATTGCCGGCAGCGTCGTGAACAACGGCAACATGACCATCAACGGCCTCGACAACACAATCGACGCTGACACTCCTCGTGCAATCGAACTGGGCAATACACAGCTGGGCGGTGACGTCGTCAACACCGGCAAGCTGTCCGTGACTGGCCGCGGCGCGAAGGGTATCTACGCATTTTCCTCCCCCGACGCAGCCATTCGCGGCAGCATCGCGAAGGACGTCATCAACAAGGGCGTAATCAGTGTGACCGGCGACGAATCCGCTGCGATCAGCCTGAATGGCATCGAGTTCAGCCGTGACGTGGTCAACCAAGGCCGACTAGAAGCAAGTGGCGCCAACGCATCCGGCGTGCTGATCAAAGACATGATGTACAACGCCGTCAATAACACCGGCACCATTGCGGTCACGGGCGAAGATTCTGTTGCTGTTCGCTTTCAGGACTCGACCAACCCGACTTCCCACGTAGCCACCAACGGCGTAGTAAACACTGGTGAAATCTCCGCCACCGGAACCGCTATCAAAGTCGAAAGCCTGACCCAAAATACGGCCAAAGGCGGTGACGACAACCCAAGTAACCTTTTCGTTATCCACCAGAACGGCGGCAGCATCATCGGTGGCGACAAGTCCATCGACGGTAACTTCCAAACCAAACTGGAATGGACCGCTGGCACCATCACTGGCGACATCGAGGGTCTAACCCTGATGCAGGTTGCTGGTAACGGCACCTTCAATGGCAACGAGATCGAAGCTCTCCTGGTTGATGTAAAAAGCGGGACCTTGTACACAGCCTCCTCGTCGACCAATTTGACGGGCGATCTGTCGGTCGCTGCGGCCGGTAGTTTGCAGGTCCGCGTTAGCGATTTGACCAGCACTACAACTCCGCTGGTGAACGTTGATGGCGTCGCGTCCTTCGAAAAAGGCAGCAAGATTGGCGTAACTGCGACTCCAGACGACTTCAAGGGTACTCGTGAAGGCAAAACCTACACGCTGGTGAAGGCTGGCTTCATCGATGACGGCGGTCTGACGGTAGTGAGCAACTCTGCGCTGCTCAACATCACTGGCTTCAAGGTCGATGAAGAAACCGTGACTGCCACCGTGACGGGCCAGGCGGGTCCAACCGTATCCGAGATTATTCGCGGCCTCGGTGCGACCGGCAACGCCGGCCGCGCGATTGTTCCTTTCGCGGACTCTGTCATTGGTCAGCTTGACGCCAATGACCCGGTCTTCATCGCTTTCGCAAACGCTGATGCAAAGGAATTGGCTCGATTGGCCGAACAGCTGTCCCCAGATGTAAGCGGCGGTGCAACTCAGGCTGCTCTGGGCGGCCAGACTTTGGTTTCCAAGGCACTGAATGAGCGCAACTCCGAAGTCCGAGGCAAATCGTCGGGCGACGTCCTGCAGGAGACCGGTGTTTGGGTCAAAGGCCTCTACTCCGATGCCGACCAGGGTACTCGTGATGGCATCTCTGGCTACAACGCGTACAGCAGCGGTATCGTGGTCGGTGCCGACGGCAAGCTGACAACTGACCTGACATTGGGTGTCGCGTACAGCTACATCAAGTCGGATGTGAACAGCCAGTTCAACCAGACCGAAGTTGATATGCACGCTCTGACCGCATACGGCAGCTGGACCAATGGCCCGGCTTTCGTCGACGCCAGCGTTACTGCAGGCAAGAACGACAACAGCAGTAAGCGTGACGTTGCCGGCACCCAAGCCAAGGGCGATTACGACAGCGACCTGTTCGGTGCCAATGTCCTGGCTGGCTACGGTTTCGGCTTCGAAAACGGCTTTGTTGTCGAGCCTCGCGCCGCTCTTCGTTACGCAAACGTGAAGATCGATGGCTACACCGAGAAGAACTCGAGCGCTGCTCTTAACGTTGGTGGCCAGCGCATTGAAGTCGGTGAATTCGGCGCCGGTGTTCGTGTGGCGAAGGACTTCGCCTTCATGAACGGCACCTTCAAGCCTGAAGCTACCGCAATGGCATACCACGACTTCATCGGTGACAAAGCGAACACCACGAGTACCTTCCTTCTGGGCGGCTCCCCGTTCGTCACCTCCGGTGCTTCCACTGCTCGTGACAGCTACGAGTTTGGCTTGGGCGCGAAGTACAGCATTGGTGCGGTTACCGTTGGTGCAAACTACAGCTATCTCACCAAGACCGACTTCAACTCCGATACATTCAGCGTTGCAGCAAGATATGACTTTTAATTGACTGACAGATCAATCGGTTAGACAAAACGGCCAGTCTTTCTGGCCGTTTTTCTGCTTGCGGTTGCATCTGCCGATAGGCGCCTTGAAGGCCCTTATCGAGAGCTGCACTGAGGAAGGGAAGGTAGTGCTCAAATTAATCGCTGTTGCCGGTTTTATTTCTAGTCTTTTGAGCGGATGTGCATCTGGCGTGCGGCTTGAAAACTACTCGGCCGGCCCGCTGCATCCACTGGTGCTACCGACTAATTCTTTTCCAATTCAGGCAATGGTTCCAGCGGCAGGGACTTACAAGCACCTTCGTGTCTACATCGAGGGTGATGGCCACGCATGGGCTACCTCATCTCAGCCCAGCACAGACCCGACTCCACACTCGTCTCTCATGCTTCGGCTCGCGGTAAAGGACGCCGGCCCGGCCGCCTACCTGGCAAGACCATGCCAGTTCGTTACCTCCAGCAGTTGCAACCCTGGTGTTTGGACAGCATCAAGGTTTTCCAAGACCGAAATAGACTCCATGAACTCAGCGCTATCAGGATTGAAAAGTCGGTTCATGGTCGAGTCAATCGAGCTAGTTGGGCACTCTGGGGGCGGTGAGATCGCGTTGGTTCTTGCCGCCATGCGTGATGATGTCGAACAAGTGCAGACACTCGCAGGTAACGTCGACCCAGTCTATTGGACGAACCTGCACAAGCTAACCCCGCTCCAGAGCCCGATAACGCCCCTGCAATTCAGGAACAAGCTTCGCAGCGTGCCGCAGCGCCACATCGTCGGACTGAACGATTTGATCGTCCCTCCGGCCGTAGTGCAGGCCTACAGCGCTCAGCTGGATGGTGCGTGCCTTGAGGTGGTCGAGGTGAATGCCACCCACACAGAAGGCTATGACGCCGTCTGGCAGCGTCTATCCAACACTCCCATGCTCTGTAAGGGGCGATAACACTCATTGGAATTAGTAGCATGGAATGCTTGTATGACTGAATCACCTAAAGGGCAGCCTCAAGACCATCTCACAGTGCAACGACAGGCCTTGCTGGAAACTCTGGCGTCTGAGCAGCACTATCACGAAACGCCCACTCTTGTTTACGGCCCTCACAACCCTTTGGAGGTCGCATTGGCGGCCTGCGACACGTGCTTTGCCGGCGGCAACCTCGAGCGGATATTTAAAGGAAAATCTGCTCCCCGATGGCAAGTGATATGCAAGGGGTGCGGAAGGAAGGGCAGTGACCTTGTACGCGATCGTCACACGGCGTCGCTGCTGTGGAATGGGGTAAACCTCCAAACCCAATGCTATGCAGATCTTCCTCTCTTTGGCTTGGCCGGGCTTACCCCCCGGGATGCTCACAACCGGATACGGCATATTCGCGCTAACCTGGTACTGCGTATCGCCTTGTGCGACATCGAAAGCCAAATGCACAACGCAGGCATTTCCGGGAAAAAGCCAGGGGCGGACTATCGCGTAAGGCTCGATGCTTACCTCAAGTGGTGCATGCTGGCCCACAGGCTTATCAAGGTGGCGAGGGGCAAGAGTTGTCCTAGCGTTAAGGCAGCCGAACTCTCAGCCACCGAATGATTCCGTGACATGGTTTTGGTTTGGCGTGCCCGACTACAGCCCCTAGGATAGGTTCGCAATGAACCTTCCTGTACAACCGCGAAACTGTTCGAGTGCGATCAACGATGCTGAAAGCCGGATTGGCCCTATTAACGACAGCTGCCTTTTGCATCGCAGTGTCGATGGTCGTTGAGCACAACAGGAGGGAAGCAAGGGCAGAGGGTTTCATTTCACGCATGAAGCCATTTTTAGAGCTCGCAGCTACAAATCCCCACAATCCCGAAACAATCGCTATGGCCAAATCACCTGGCAATACGGATGGTCCAGTCAGTCGACGGTGCCATGCACCTGATTTTCTATACCGAAGACTCCGAGGTCTGCATCACCGGCTTAGCCGCTCTGGGCCCGGGTTTTGAGCTTGTGATTGTTAACGGAGAGGTGGCCCGCACCAGGCAAAGCCTCACTACGGCGTGCCGCGCAGCCGTGAAGCCTCGGATTGTTGCTCGCATAAAGTCTCACTCCGCCCTGACAGCGAGCCCACAGGTTAGTGGGTTGCAGTAATTTCATTCCCCAGCCAAGGCTGGGAATACTGGAGAACACCATGCTCATCGCTTCGAAGTGCGGAACCATCTCCGCAGGCACACTTATCCGTGAAAGCGGCACGCATTGGGTCCTTTCGGTTGAAAAAAGCGAGGTACTGGTGAGTAAGACTAAAGGTGCCGATCGCGCATTCAATAACATGGTTGACGCATTAAAGTGGGCCGAAGCCGACCAGGAGCTGGTAGATCATTTCACTTCTCTAATGGCTGCCAGGGCGAGCGGGGGAAAATGAGCTCACGGTTGAGACCTGGTGAAATCCTGTTAAAAAATCCACCAGCCCGGTCTGCGCTTGGGGTGGCCGGCGTCTTCACCGCGCTGATCCTCGTTGCGCTGCCAGCAATATCGTGGGCCCCGGCAGGACTGATAGCCATTGGGCTGTGTGCTGCTGCTTCAGGTTTTTTGCTGCTGAGTGGTATAGGCGCAAGCCGAATTCAGAAGCCTCAGGCGGTGGCTGGGATCTTCATGGTTGTCTACGGGGTTAGCTGCCTCGGTGGCGGATTCAGCGGGCACTCCGACCCACTCATGCCACTACTGCACGAGCAGGCGCCCCAAGATGCCGGCGGCGAGCTCTGGACGAGGGCCACCTCGGCGGACCAGGCGCAGGCATTTCTAGGCGCGGCCGAAGCTGCAACGCAGAAGGCTTTGATCTTTTGGGGAGACGTTGAGTGCGAACTTTGTAACAGGGCAATGGCATTGGGTGTGCTGAGCCCCTCAATTAACCCCAAGCTGGCTGGATATCGGTTGATTCATGTGAAGGGTAGGGGGCCAGCCATTGAGGCCCTTAGAGCGCGCTACGGCGCCTCTGGCCAGCCTGCACTGACACTGCTACGGGGTGATGGCAATGTGCCGGACTACGGACGCATCAACAGTACGGCTGATGCGGTGGCAGTGATGCGGCTTCTGGAATTCGATGAGCAAGCAGAAGCCGCGATGAGATGAGCCTAAGACTCATCAATGTTCTCTGGGATGCCCATGAAAGTCTGACCAATTCCTAGGGCCTCAGCCTCACTGCGATGGATTCGGGTGCTCTGCCCTTTCTGAGCGAGACTAAGTGCGCCGAAGTCAAACTTCGCTCGCACATAGCCGGACGCGTTTTTATGGCTTTTCCAACCGACAAATTTCATCAGGGAGTCAAGATCCCACCCTTCGTCAACAGCCCAGTTCGCAAACCCATGCCGCATGGAATGGGTAGAAATACTGGCGGCCGAAAGCCCCGCATTGACGCACATTTCAGTCAGCAGTGGCCCGATACTCTTGGAGGCAATGCCGAGTTCGTCCAAATCACCCCAATGGTGGATCTTACGGAACACCGGTCCCTGGGTGATGCCGGCCGATTCGATCCAATCAACATACGCAGATACCGGGCACAACTCGCGCAACGCTTCCATTCTGTAGGTCTGACCACTAGCGCTTCGATCTGTTTTTGAGAACGGCAGATAGATTTCTATTTGTTCGCCCTTGATCGCGTGAGTATTTTCAACGGTTAGGCGCGACAGTTCATCGCTACGGAACGCTCGCCAGAAGCCCAGCAGCACCAATGCCTTGTCTCGAAGAGCCCTCAATAGCTGTTTGCGCAGCTTTTTGCGGCCGGCAAGATCGGATACGGGGCCACCCTGGGAGGAGGCAGACTGTTGCATCCCGTGCACAGCGCTGACAATTTGTGCATCGAGGCTCGCTACGATCTTGCGGACCAGATCAAGGGAGAGGGGACGCGCCTTCTTGGGGGGCTTCATGTGAAGCTTTCGGATGCCCTTCATCGTCAGCTTTACCTCATGGGCCTTCGTAGGGTCGGTAAACTCATGATGCTTGTGCCAAGCCGAGATTCCCGCGAGACGAACTTCCAGAGTTCTGACCGAAAGTTTTTTTGCATAGGCAGCGAGGTAATCGCATACCACGTCGCTTGTAGTCGGCAAAACCTTACCCCAGTCGTACTGAAAATGCCGTACAGCTGACGTGTAGGCGGCAGCTGTGTTCCCCGACACCGCCGCGGCCTGGTACGCAGCGGCGCTGTTAGCCGCAGCAATCAATGACTCACGGGTAGGCTCAGTAATCAGCGTTGTGCGCAGGATGCGATTCTCAGTCATTGGCGCGCTTCCAGTGGCATTCGTTTCCAGATGTCATGGGCAAAATGAACAATACCCCCCCGACTCGTCTTCAACGCGCCGCTGGATAGTCTCTTCATATCCACTTGAACCGTCGATCGAGTGCTCAAGAGGCGCAGGAACTCGGTGCCTGCAGCGCTATTTCGCAGGCCGTTATAGTTCTCAACCAGTCCGCGATTCGAGGCACAAGCCATTCGACACTCGTAGAAGGTAACTGCCATGGGGATTCCTCGACGGCTCAAAACATGAAGGCACAGGTGCGTTTGCACATTAGCAACCAGGAGGTGCAGTGTAACGCGCACATGTTCATCTAGCAGACGAACCCGATAGGCAGACCAAAGAAGGAAGTGACTGCAGTCGCGCCCCTGGGGCCCGTCTCGGGACGCTCTGAATGCTGGATTGGTGACCGCCCGCGTAGGGAAAAGGCTTTCTACAGGCCTCTAAACGAACACCGCATCCGAGGTGGTGACGCGCACAAAAAAGCCGGCTGATGGGCCGGCTGGTTTGATTATCCCGCAAGATCCTCGGGGCTGAACTTCACTCTGCGCTCCCGATAAAGTCGATTGTAGGCCTCATCAGACACCCGAGACATCTCTCTGATCGGCTTCACCGCTTTTATTGCGGTGGTTGCAGATCTATCAAAACCCTTATCACCGCTCGATGACACGACTTGAGCTGAGCGCACGGCCCCGTCTCTAGACATTTTGATAACGATTTCTACTGCCATGCCGCTACGCGCGCTCGGGGGGCGTTTCCAGTTCGCCACAATGTGCTGGACCAGAATTCCATCCACGTTTTCCAGAGGCTTGGATGAGGGCGACTCAACTAATGCTGGTTGTTTGATTTGCTCAAGGACCGGGTGAGACTTCAGCCCCGTGACGGGAGTTTGAAGTGCAGCGAGGATAGTGTCGCCCTGCGCTGCAATGTTGGCCTGCGGTGCGCCGCTCTCCGCCGCTTCTGGTACAGGGGCGACAAAACTGTTGCCACCAGCTGGGAACACCCTTACGCCAACAGGCACGGGCGCTGCAGGGCCCATTTGAAGGAGTGATTTTACCGGAGCAGTGCTTCCCAGGCTCCCACGGGGCATATCAGCCTGCGTGTTCGCCGCCACTGGTGGATGTTTCTCAGGTGTCGCCGCGGGTTCGGTTACAACAGGATCAAGTGTCGTGCCGGCGCCTTCCTGAGGGTTCACCGGGGGGGAGCCGTCGGCAATTTCCTCAGTAAGGGGGGTACCACTGAGCAAAGGCAGCATCGCCAGTTGATTCTCCTTCAACTGTGCAACTATCGCCTGGAGCTGCTTAACTTGTTGGTCTTGGGCCTGGATCAGTTCCGCCTGCTGGGTCGACGTCTTGGCATACGAACTCATATCCGTGCGGACGGATGCAACCATGATCAGGGATACCGCTGACATAGAAATGAGTACCAAGCCAACGGCGGACCCCAACAGCGCTAGATTCTTTTCACTCACACCACGTACCTCTCAGGTTGTGAGCATAGGGTAACGGCTTCTATCGAATCTCAAAGCCAAAACGGGGGTTCGAAATGTTCCCCGTGACAGCGCGGGATGTACGTTGCGGAAGCCGCTCCGATCGTTATATTTATCTGAACACTCACCGGACCAGGAAAACAGAATGGTCAAAATATATGTGGACGCGCGCGAGGCGCCGTCAGGAATTCCCGAAGCACTACGTGAGTTAGGTGCCGAGGTTGAGATGGCCAATCTGGAGGTCGGAGATTATGTACTCTCTGCAGATTTATGTCTGGAGAGGAAGACAGCGGTGGATTTGGTACAAAGCATAGTCGATGGAAGATTTATCAACCAAACCAACAAGATGGCGCTCAGCTTCAAGCGAAATATCTGGCTAATCGAGGGAGACATTTTCGCGGTTCGATCGAAAATCCATCCTGACGCGCTGGACGGCGCCTTAAGCTATCTCGCCGTCGTGATGGGGCAAACGGTGCTCTGGTACAAAACGCCGAAGCGAGCCGCTGGGATAATTTTTCGTATGTTGTCCCATGAAACAAAGGGCTTAGGCTATATACCACCCATGCGGAAAGGGAAGGTACCCGCCGGCACAGGTCAAGCTGTGTTCAGTGTCGAGGGTTTTGATGGGTGTGGCCCCGTCGCAGCGAGGAAATTGCTTGAGCATTTTCGCTCGGTCTACGCAGTGGTTAACGCCAGCGTCGAAGACTTGCTAGCCGTTAAGGGGATCGGCCCGAAGAAGGCGCAGGCTCTCTATGATGGATGGCACTATCAGATCCCGGAAGGCGAGCGGATCGCTGACCAATTAACATTGCTAGCCGACCCACCTGCTGCTCAGCCGCTCGTGTGACTGGTGCCCCTGAGCATTGCGCCAGGGGCCACCTTATCGTGATCTCTAGGTGACCAGCCCATAAGCCGAATCACATTAAAAATTTCACTTCACGCTGCTGAAGATACTTCATATAGATACCACGGTTGACCGTAGTCATTTCTGGAATCTTCGCGAGGTCAGCTGCTGCCTTAATCACGGAATCGTCAACCTCCTTCACTCCACTCGGTCTCGGGACCATGGCATTGGTAATCGTACCGTCTGGTGCGAAATGCACAACCAGGTCAACCGTACTTCCTGCTGCTGCACCTTCTGGGCGCACCCAACGCTCCTGCAGCCTGGCGAGCAAAAGGCGGTCGAAGTTCTCTACTCCTTTCTGTTCCGCGGCTACCATCAGCTTCTGAGCATCGGCCTTTTCGGCATCAGCTTTGGCCAGCACCGCGGCTCGGTCGGCATCCATAGCGTCTTTGGTAGACCGGTACGAAACCGACTGCTGAACAGTCTGCTGCAGCCAGGAAAGCCGGTTATTCGTTTCAACCAATTCTTTCTGAATGTTGGATTGGTTAACCTTCACATCGTTTGAGTCAGTGCTCGCCTGAACAGAGCGGGCCTCAATATCGAGAATCCGAACTCGCTGTGTTTGCCACGCATCGTCGATGGCACTCGCGGCACTAAGGGCCTTGAAGGAAGCGTAGAACGCTAGAACACACATGGATGCCATCACAACAACGACGATAAGGCCGACGGTGATGAGCGTCGTGCGCTTAACGTTTACCGTCGAATCGTCAGCTTCCGTACCCTGACTGAGGTTTTTTAAAAAGGCTCGCATCGCGCTCCATAACCTACTCAGATTCACGCCTTCCCGGCGACTAGGCAGGATGCCTAGCCTTGGCATTCTCCACCGGATTTCGTATCGACTCCATCCAAAATGGTGGTTCGGAATTTAAGCACCGCATAGCCGGCCGCAGGGGCGCTTCGCTAATCGGCGATGCGGATGCGGGTGCCGGCTAATAAACGAAAATCCCGGCACTGGGCCGGGACTCTAATCGCTATCGAACGCGACTTAGTGTTTCGCTGCAACATACAGGGGCATCACTTTCGACATAGCGGCTGCAAGCATCGTCATGCGGTCAGCATCACTAGGGTGAGTGCTCAGAAAGGATGGCCTCGACGGGCCCTTATTCACAGCGCTCATCTTCTTCCAGAGGGTCAATGCCGCGCGCGGGTCAAACCCTGCTCGAGCTGCCAATTCCAGCCCGATGAGGTCCGCTTCCTCTTCATCCGTTCTGCTGAACGGTAGACCCACCCCGGTATTGAGCGCCTTGGTGATCACTGATTTCCCGAGGGTGCCGGCACCCAACACGTTCGCGCCAACACCACCCGCAAGCTCGAATACCGCTCTGGACGATGCCTGTTCGCGGCCATGCTCCCGAAGTGCGTGTGCCACTTCGTGCGCTAGGACAATAGCCAACTCGTCGTCGGTAAGCTTGAGCTTATCTATGAGCCCGCTGTAGACCACAATCTTGCCTCCCGGTCCGCAGAACGCGTTAACCTCATCGGACTGTATGACGTTTACGAACCACGGCCACTGCTCAGCATCAGGTCGAAATACATGAGTCTGCATTACCAGTCTTACTGTGACGCTTTGGACGTGCCTGCCCAACGTTGTGTCCGTTATAAGCAATCCTGCGGCTTCAGCCCTCTTCACACCGTCACGGTAGGTGAGGGCGAATGAACGGTTAACGTCGTTCTGCGAATACCCGTTCCACATGTACTGGGTTCGGTCGACGCCCACGACGCCAGGGCTCGTTGTCTGAATGCCTGTGCAACCACTTAAAAGGCCTAAATGCGCGGCTAGGCCAACCATGAAAAATCTTTTCACACCACACTCCCTTGATGGACCGTGCTGATTCATTTTGACCCCGAACCAACAAGTTAGGCATTGAGCTCCTGAAACCCAGTCTCAGAACTCAGGCACGAGCGACGTCTCGTACAGTAGCAACTTAACTGGAGTATCCAATGCGACTACCTTCCGGCCTGGGAGCTATCTAGAGCACTGTTTTACATCGACCGACCCGATAGCCTCTGCGGTAACTCTGCGACGTTTCCAATCCCATGGCGCCATCAACCTCAGGCTCCTCTGCTAACGACGCGATTTACTTAGCAGGGCTAAATGGCCAGTATACGGAATCCTGCCACTCTCAGAGACTTACTAAATGGACAATCGCCACGTACCCAACCCAAGCGAGCCTCACTACAACGTGTGGTTCCTTGTGGAGGCAGCCCTGCGGATGAACGCTCGCCGCCTGCCTTTCGGCGAGGAAACCCATGTGCGCAAGCTGGTGGGCGAAGAGCTATGGGACCAACTAGGCGGCGAAGGTGGAAATGGCAATTTATTCGGCAAACACGTTGCGAAGAATCTTGAGTACTTTTCGCTTGAGTACGCAAGAAAGCAGGGAACACGCACGATGTACCGTCGCCGGGAAGAAGCTGAGATTTAGTACCGGCCCCAGGCCTTGCGCTTGAGTTTCGGGTCTCTACGGCTAGATCCCCTTCAAACGATCTATGGAAAGAGTATTCATATGTCTACCAGCCGTCTCGCCTTGGTCCTGATGTTATGTCTCGCAACACCCTCCTTTGTTTCTGCAGCCGCGAAGAAGGACACCAAGAGTTCGGCGCTACCAGACTGTGAAAACCTGCAACTCGACGGATCTAACCTGTCCGCGGAACAAAGCGAGTTCCTCTTCTCCATCCAGAAGGTCCTGATGACTGCCGAGACGCTTGGGTTCGCTCGTGGTCAGGACACGCTCCTCAAACGCTTCTACGCGCAGCGCAAGGGCAAAGAATTTAATAATGACGTGATGAAGCTCAAGGAGTATCGGAAGCAGCAAGCCATGAGCCGCCTGATGGATCATGACTTTGATGAAGCCGATGTTGCAGTGGGTGAGGCTCTTGAGGGACACAAGCTTGATAAGGATGGCTTCGACATCCTCATCTGTCGCGTAGGCGCCATTGGTAGCACGGCCACCAATGCCTACAATGTGTATGCAACAGACTACCTCAAAGGGCTTCAAGAAAAGCGGGAAAGCATGAGTGCCCAAGTTGGGTATTTCGATGTGACAATCAACGATTGCACCCTCAGCAAATCTATAAATACCGGGAACCAGTTCACAACGGTGAAGGCAGATCCTGACGCCCGTTTCCTGACGGTGAATGCGACTTTTAAGAATACTGACAACGAGGGCCGGCTACCACTCGCAGGAAGCCTTTTTATCTCGAAAAACGGAAAAGACTACACATTCGATACTACTGAAACCGTCATGAGTGAAGGCTATGGCATACGTTTACGGTCACTCAATCCTCTGATCAAGCTAACTACAAAAATTGTGTACAAGGTGCCAAACGAGCTTAGTGGTGAAGTCTATTGGAGGCCAGGTAGGAACCCCGAGGACAAAAAGCTTTGGTGCACCTATCTACCGGAAGCCTAGCCTTGATAGGTCTAAATGCTGAGTTACTCGGCAGAAGATGGCGAGGTTCGGCGTTTGTTAGGACAACCGAAATTGGAAAGGATCTCAGATGAAGTTAAGAGTGCTTGCCGTAGTCGTTTTTTCTTGTGCTGTGCTCAATGGCGCCTACGCGGCGGCGGACAAAAACAGAGTAATGAGTGAAGCCAGATGGTACACAGAGGCATATGTAAAAGAGTACCTCTCCAAAATTAAATCAAGTTTTTTGGGGCCGATTTTTCACAAGAACGTAGCCTATTCATTCTCTGGGGATGCGCATGGATATAAGCAAGCCAGTAGAAATCTGTTAGAGGAGCCCGTTTCGATTCGGAAGGGGGCATTTTTGCGGTGGCCCCCCAAGGAAAGTGGCAAGAACCTGGCTATGGAGTTGGATGACCAGTGCGTGCGTCTGATTGCCCAAGGACTCAGAGGCTTGGAACAACTGACAAGGCAAAGGTTATCTGGAGCGCCGTCAAAAGGAATTATTATTTCCGGGATTCAGACGGGAGAGTTGGCTTCTGCGCCGTTGGACCTGAACCAGAATAGAAGCAGAAAAATCTTGGTAACTCCTCCTTTGGGGGACGGGCAGATGCGCTGCAATGTTTACAAAACACTGAGAGGGGGCTATGTGACGTACGACGTTTCCGTGGTGTTTATTGCAACAGCTGCTTACTGGATGGGCCGCTAGATCAAATCACAAACGCCTCGGAAAACCGTAGTGTTTTCCATCGAGGCGTTCACCACAACTCTGGCGTCAGCCTTGCAATTCAAAAGCCGTCATGGTCCATACCGAAGTGAGGGCTGACCTCCTCAACTCCCATCGTCAGTCCATTTCCGATTAGACCCGAACCGGCGGCATCTTTGCCGCAACTGCGGGTTGAACTGACTCTCGCTGCTGCTCGTAGAAGAATGGAAGCTGCTCAGGTGACATGGGCTCCTTGGTGCCCACCAGATAGGCCCGAACTTCATAACCCTCACCATCCGGCCAGTCTAGAGTGATGATATTCAGCGAGGGCGCGTGGCCAAGGATGGGCCAGGCGGGCAGGGTGCGGGCGTAGTGAAGAATCATCATCTCCAAGGGTACTAAGTCCCTTAGATGGGCGCTTGGTGCTCGATCCATCGCCCGGAACGCGAATGCAAGGCGTAGCTTTGGGTCCTCCTGCTTCGTGAGTTGGGCAAGCTGATCGCTGTCCGCCTTGAATCGAGCTCCCCGCTCATCTACCTCGGAAATGGTCGTCATCGTGGTACCGGACGCACGCCGAACGCCGGCCAAGGGGCTGAATGCAAGAATAGAGATGGTCGAATAGTTAGGAACAGGCATGGGCGAGTCGTCCGGAGAGGTTCTTCATTATCAGGACAGGATAACAGCCGCGACTCTTGGCCATCGTCATCCTCCTACGTATGACTTCGAATACTCGACTTTGCAATTAAGGCAGATGCATCGCGATGGCTACCGTGAAGGGCAACCCCCGACGGGTTGACGCAGAGCTTGGTCACCGGCAGAAAACCTCCCCGCGTTCACTCACAGATTCCGAGACCCTGTTTTGGGTTGAGCTTTCGTCCGTCGGTTGAAATGATGGTGCGATCGAATGTCAATCTGACAGCCAGCAAGAGTCCGAACATGCGCCCAAATAGCCAATCAGGTTTTTCCCTTCTTGAGTTGGCCGTAGCCATTGCGATCATGGCTATGGTCACCGCGGCCACCGTTCCTTCCTATATGGAGGACATCAACGAGAAGAGGGCCAACCTGACAGCTCAGGACACCCAGTCCATCCTCGACGCGGCGCGGGTATTTAGAACCAGCACGGGCAACTGGCCGGGCAACCCTTCCTGTGCCAACGCGATCGCCATTTTGCAGGGTTCCACCCCGCCATACCTGGGCGGCATTGGGGCGATGAACAAATACAACTCGCCGGTTTCCACGTCTTGCACTGCTGCCACGTTCAGCGTTGATCAAAACATCATTCAAGATTGGGACGGGGTTGTAGCGAACAATCTCCCAGGGACGACCGTGATCAACGCCGCGTCGCACCTCATCCGAAGCACCATTGGTATTCCGGGTACCGAAGCCGGGCTGGATGACAAACTGTCGCGGAAATTGCAGGCCAACGCCCAGCTAAACCGAATGGAAACCACCCTATTGCTGGGTTACAACAACATTAATGAGGTCTGGAACCTCGACACGGTGTCGGTAACCGCCAGCGGCAACATCGCATCCGCCACCTTGAACACAACGGGGCGGGCGACTGTTGCAGATCTCGCTATCTCTGGCTCCAACGTTGAAACCGCGTCGTGTTCTCCGAACGGGTTGGTGAGCAAATCTGCGTCTGGATCCCCCCTGTATTGCACCAGCGGTCGCTGGGTTAAGCAGGTGTCCTATAACCCTGGCTCTGTCGCTTCGGGGCAGGTATGCGGCGATTTCGCCAAAGGTTCGATCGCATTCGACTCCTCAGGAAAGATGTACGTCTGTAAATGACGAGTTCTGTTGACCCTATTGCTTGATCAATTCCTCAGATCGGGGCCTAACCATGCTCAAGAAGATTATCTCCAAGTTTCGCGCAGAGCCGCTAGCAGAAGCGCCCTCCCTGCGATTAATCCCATCACATGTGCCGGCCTACAAGACCACGTCCGTGCGGTTGGGCAGCTCCATGGCTTCAGCCAGGGATTGCGAAGTGGTCTACGCAGAGGTTGGGCGGGAGAAGGTGCCCAGTACAAGCTGGATTGCATATGCCTATCCATTGCAGCAGATCACGGTATTCATCCAGGGCAACCCGGAGAGCAGTCGTGAGTCGATGCTAAATCAACTTCAGACTGTTTTGACTCGGCTAAAAGATGGAGACGACTGGGGATCGGTCATGGATGAACAGGTCCGCTATGCCTTCACGTACAAGCGCAAAGCACCTGGGCTCTCGCTGTTCCAAGAGTCTTCGGGCACTGGGGAGACTGCTGGAATGAATGCGGCCGGCGCCGTTCAGCGGCGGCCAGACGATGCGCCGCCGCTGCAGCAGCTAACCGTCCTACTGCAGGGCACGCGCCACAGTGAGCGCGACACAATTGTTGGCCAGCTAGAAGGAATACTTAAAATCCTAAGGGCCGGGGGCAACTCCCGCGAAGATCATGACGACGACTTTGGCTACTCGTTTACCTACACGTCGGCATTATCAGGTTAGATGCTTGACGAAGATCGCAACGGCGCCGACGACTTCTCTTTGTAGGGCTTTGGAAAACGGATCCCTGTTTTGAACGAGTGGGGTCCAATCCATGAAGCACCACTGGTGCACCTCCTAAGCGTACCCGCCCTAATGATCCGACGTTTTCTTCTGCCTCTGCTCACCTGCTTACTCGCTCTGCTCAGCACCCAGGCCGCAGCAGCTCCTCCTACCGAACAGCGATCTTTAGTTCACCCCCTGGATGGCGCCAATAGCTTTTTGCCGGTCCACGAGGCCTTCAAATTCACAGCCACCGAAACGCCCGACTCCGTGTTGGTCAGAATCGAGTCCGCGCCAGGCTATTACCTCTACAAATCCAAACTCAGCTTTGCAATGTCTGCTGGCGAGAACATCGTCGCTGGCGAACCTGTACTGCCAGCTGGCGAAGATAAGTCCGACCCTTACTTTGGAGACGTGGTGATCTACCACAGTACCGTCGACGTGAGGCTGCCAGTCCAGAACAGGGGAAATGAAAGCTTCACTGTGCACGTCGGATTCCAGGGCTGCGCTGAGAAGGGCTTGTGCTATCCGCCGGACGGACAAACGATGTTAATCGGCAGGGGGGCAGGGACAGCTGCAGCGGCGCCCTGGAGTCTGTTCCACCTGGTGCTCGCGTTTGCTGCAGGTCTCGCCCTGATTACTAGCCCGTATGTCATAGCTCTTGTGCCGATATTCTGCGCAGTTTGTAGGCTCAGCAGAACAGGTGGACGCCGCGGTGTGGGTATTGCGATCGCCTTCATTCTCCCAATGGCGGCAAGCTACGCACTTCTAGGAGCATCGATCGCCCAGTTCGGCTCCTCGCTCAACCTGCAGGGCAGCATTCAATCAACATGGGTACTGGTTCCGCTCACGCTGCTGTTTTTGTGTGTCGCTGTATTCACGGCAGGAGGAGTAGCCCCAAGGCTGACTACGGAGGTGCGCCGTCGAGTTTCCGAATCGTATCTGAAAAGCCCTGTTTGTCACGCCGTAGCGGCAGCTTGCTTGGGCTTGCTGACGACCATCGCGATTGCCCCAAGCATCTACGGCCCCGGGGCTAAGTTCCTAACGTACATCAGCGCCACTGGTGACATCGTGGGGGGAGGATTTAAGCTTTTTGCCCTGTGTCTCGGCATGTGCATGTCACCGCTGGTGCTATGCCTACTCGGGACAAAGTTCCTTTCCCAGAAAGGGGAATGGGCCAAGGCATTTAGCTTGCTGACGGCAGTAGCATTAGCCGGTGTAGCCATCTGGTTATTGGATCGCATAGTGCCTTCGCCGGTCACCCTCGGGCTGTGGGGGCTCCTCGCTGTCGGCGCCGGCGTTTCGCTGGTGGCTTACCGCGCCTCTAAACCGGGCAAAACCGTGTTTATGCGGGGCAGCGCGATACTCCTGCTGCTCTACGGGGTTATGGCTTGGTGTGGGATGCTCAAGGGCGAGGGAGATCCAACGCGTCCAGTTGGTCACGAACTTTTCTCAACCTCGGCGCCCCCATCAAGATGGCTGGTAGTGAACACTCCTGGACAGCTTGCGTACGCGCTGGCCGAGGCGAAGACCGCGGGCAGGCCTGCGCTGGTCGATTGGACAGCAAAATGGTGTGTGAGCTGCAAGAACACGGCCCTTGAATCCTTCGCAGCGCCAGACGTGAAGCGGCTTCTGCGTGACTTTCATCTGATCCGGGTCGACGTCACTGCCGGCAGTGCATCTGACCGTAAGCTACTCGAGTTGAATGGCCTGCTCGGCCCAGCAGCAATTCAAGTAATCCAAACGAACGGCACGGAGCTCGCAAGCCAGCGCCTGGTCGGTGACGTGGCTGAGCAAAGGCTACTTTCGGTTATACGTGGCGCCGGCTCTGTTCCCGCCCTTTAAAGTTCGAGGCCGCCCCATGAAAGAACGTGGATTATTGAGGCAAATGAAACATTACCGGTAAGCCAAACAAATTGCAGAATAGTTTCCCTAGTCGCAAAGATGACTGCCAGTAGGTAATTGCACAGACTTGCCCACCCATTTGCATTTGACCTGACCAATCATTTGCATCGGATTTGACCATCATGCTGCGTGGGCATGACCGGCAGATAGCGACCTATAGCAGCCCTTGGCCAAGGGCCGCTAACGACAATTGGAGGTCTAGATTACCAATAGCTACTTCCAGTGGTAGGAGCTATACACTTACGGTTTCTCTACAGATGCAAGAGTGATTTTATGACCTATTTCCAGCGCGGCCTTTTATCCGCTGTACTGATAGTCATTGGTTTTTTCTTCTGGCCGTTGCTCGGGGTAGGCTGCCTAATTGCCTGGTCGGTCTACAGCGACATTCGAGATGAGCCGGAACGCAAGAGGCAGGCGGCCAAGGTCGCCGCCCGCATCAATGAGTCGGTTACCGTTGAGGACATGCGCTTTACCTGCGATTCTCCCGCGGAAGAGGCCTTCTTCGACACCATGGTCTCCGCGTACAAGATGACGACGGGACCAGGTTGCATCGCGGGTGAAGGCATCAAGCTACGTACCCAGGTCGGGCTCGGCAGACTGCACATCGGGCGCAGCTATGCATGGAGCCAATTCCGGGGAGACTTTCTAATCGACGAGAAACTCGTGGTCGAAATCGACGGAGAGACGTGGCACGGCAGTCGCGATGCCAAGGCCAGAGACGCCGCGCGCGACGAGGTCATTAGCGCAGAGGGTTACACGGTCTTGCGCATTCCAGCGACCGTTGTCTTTAACTCGCCTACTGAGGCAGTGAGACGGGTCGAGGAGGCTCGGCGCCGACTGCACGCCGCGGCCTGATACGAGAAATGAATGCGCTTGAAATTAACAACACCGAAAATTCGTTGTCCACTTTTGGCCGTTCTCTGCCGATCATGGCCACAAAGCGTGCTGGTCAAATCCGATGCAGACTGGTCAGGTCGAATGCAAACGGGTGGTCAAGTGGACTGCAATTTCAAATGCCAGGGCTTAGCTTTCAAGACCGATGTCGGCTGCCGGTATGTCGTCACGGAGTCCTTTAAAAACGGGGTGGCGCACTTTGCCATTTGGTGTGATTTCGGCGTACTTCACTTCACATACGACCTGCGGCTTTACCCAGACTATGGTGGTTTTTGAAGATTTAGGAGGGTATGGCAGAGGGCAGGCAGGAACCACCAATAGGCTTAGCCGGGCGAGAAGGGTAGACAATGTCCGGTTATCGAATCCAGATCGAACGCGGCCTGCATACAGCAGGGCGCCGTCCTCGTCGTGCAGTGCGAGTAGTAAGGAGCCACTTCCAGCGAACCCTCGCGTGTATCCGATAATTATAAACTCGCGGGAGTTGTGGCATTTGACCTTTATCCAGTCACCGTTGCGATCGGAAATGTATGGGCTGCCGGCTTTTTTACAGACGATGCCTTCCATGCCCATCACGCAGATATTGTGAAGCAAATCACGAGGGTCCGCGTCCAGGATCTCGGAAACCCGAACATGCTCCAGATCAACTTCGCTCATCAAATCGCAAAGCTGCGAGCGTCGTTCCTTCAATGGCAGGCCGCGTAGGTCAACCCCATTGATGAAGAGCAAATCAAAAATCCAGATCCGTAGATCCGCGGTGTTGCCGCTGTTAAATGCCGACTGTAGACGGTGAAACACCGGGATGCCCTCAGCGTTTTGCACAACCACCTCCCCATCCAACCATGCTGTGCGCACCGGCAACGTTTGCAATTCCTTCGCAAGCGTCGGCATACGCTTTGTCCAGTCATAGCCGTTTTTTGTGAACAGGGTGACGCCCTGGTCTATACGCACCATTAGCCGAAATCCGTCCAGCTTTATTTCCGTCAGCCAATCGTCCCCTTTTGGCGGGATGCTGGCCGCCGTCAAAAGCTTGGGGCGGATAATTGATGGGCAAGGTAATGCTCGTGGGCGAGCCATCGTAACCCCTCCGGAAGGAAGCGTGGACCAATAGACTATTGATCCACAATCGTTCCAAAAGGTGCCGGTAGCGTTTCGAGGTATCCGTCGGCCGGAAGAAGCGGCCTTCTCATGCTCAAATCATCGATGACCTACAATGCTATTTAACTAGCTGCTTGTAAAAGTCTGCAGACTGGGGCGCCTATTTACGTACGCGGTTGGCTGGAGTCGGCAATTGCCAACAATTCAACGCTAGGGGCTGTTTTCTTGCTGCTTTTAGTCGCCGTCGGCTGTCCAGCCATCGCGCGGCGTATTACACCGATAGATGCAAGGATGATCGGTAACCAGATAAAAGGGCTCACGAGGAAAATCTGGGTCGTCCGAATCCCGAACCCACCAAACATGAGGCTAGTGGTACCGGTGAACACCCCGACCACGCTACCGCCAATCACCAACTTCCATAAACCAAGACCAAACCCAATACCGCCGCCGGCTACAACACCAATTCCGCCAAGCATCAAAAATACCAACCCACCCACCAAGGCGCCGGCCAGACCGCCCGCGAATAGCCCGGTCATCCCCGGCAGCACTATCTCGGTGGCGGTGCCCACCATGCAGGCAAGCACAATTCCAATCGAAAGCGTCGCAACGCCCAGGGCGAACTGGCAGTGTCTTTTCATCCGTTTCGATACGGCGGAGAGCAGGGCAATCAGCACCAATATGGTTACAGCTTTCAGAAGCAGGGGCATGGATGTTGACCGCTGGGGTTGGATGTCTGCCCATCATATGTGTGGCATCGGCAATTGAAAAATCCGCTGAATACGCAGTTGCAGCAGTTCATTGGGCGCTCGCGGTGAGTTAAGAATTCCAAACCTGACCGTCGAAAATACTGGCCGCGTATAAGTCCGCGACAGGCGCAGCGGAGTTCAGGATTGTACGCATTTCGAGGTCGGAACGGCCTCCGGTCAGTGCCGCCGCGCCTTCCATAGCCCAGCACTACTACAGCTCTGATTGCATGCTATGGAGGATTCTGGTGTGGGGATGGAAGTTTCAGGCGCAGGTCGTTCATGGATGCAGGTACCCGCTCCCGCCTCCAACTCCCTGATGTACTCTTGCCAATGTTCTGCAGAGTTGTTTTCGTGAGGCAGCTCGTGTCCATGAGGCTTGAGGCCCCGTTTTACCCGGTCCCGGCTGGCAGCATCTAACGCGTAAGTGGGAATGCTATAGCCCTCCCGCAGCTTGTCTTGAACCTGTTGCTCCAGCAGCTTGCTCAACTCTGCTTTGTCCATCCCCAGACTCCGTCGATCCGGCCAGAATCGCCTTTATGTAGACACCTCAGCATAGGACGCCGACGACTACAGCATCAGCGGTGGCGACAAACGGCATTGAGATAAAGGCAGACGATCAGTTTAAAGGCAGCAGCTAATTAAAGGGGAGTGTCGCGACCATGCGCCCGGCGGGCCCCGAGTCAGAAACCGTTATACCAATTGTGCCTGAAGCTGCTCGAGCAGCTGTGCCTGGAGCGATGCCTGGTGCTGTAGGGAAAGGTCCAACTCAGCGTTCATGTGCTCCATCAGCTTTGCGCGGTTAACGCCAAACATGTCTGCTTTGTCGACCATATACACCGCCATGGTGGAGATGAGGGCTGTTGCTGCACCAACGATCACTGCGGTGGCCAAGTCTGCGAACGGCAGAATTACTGGTATCGCCTTTAGCTGAAGGCTTATCGCCTCCTCAAGCACAACCCCGCCAACAATGATCGCCCCACCCATGAGCACCTTGGAGGCTTCGTGAAACCCTTCCGCGAGTGTCATCCCTTCAGGCCGGGCGATCACAGTTTTGCAGGCAGTAATCAAAGATGACGCACCTTCGCGGATCATTCGAGCTGTCCGCTTGGCTGTCGTGATAAAGGCATTTATCAGGACAGTGAGAAGGTTAGCCAGGAACCCAGAGATGAAGCCCCCGGCGCCAGCGCCGAGAACGCCTCTCCATTGCTTAGCGACTCGCAATCCTACGCGCTTGATTCGGCGACTGAGCTCGGTGGCAACGCTGTCTTCCGTGGCGCCATTCTCATACCAGTCCTGCACCTCGTCCCAGATACCAGCGAACGCTTCAACGAGGACCGCTCCCACAGCGGCTTTGAACGCCTCGCGACTGCCCGCTTTGACACTGGTTGCAACACAGTCAGCAGCGAACTTGGGGCTCCGGTAGTAACTGTTTATCTCTTTCTCGTAATCGGCCCTGGCCTTACGATCTGCCGCTAGTAGTGGTTCAGGGTTATTAGCTATTGCTTCCTGCTCAGTCAGCTTGGCGAGTTCCTGGGCATGATCCTTCCTCATCGGCTCGCCGGTCGCCTCCATAGCGCGCAATTCAGCCAACCTCGCGTCGCGCGCAGGTTTTGTATCCTCGAGCCAAGCAACGTAGTCCGTCGCCGACTTCTGCCCCATCGCCGAATTAGTAGTCTTGGTCGTGGGATTTAGGTTGCTTTCCTCATTGGCTAGAGTCGCGCCGTTGAGCCCTGCCAATATCCGACCCGGGTCATTATGGATTTCCTCGGCCGCGATAGTGTGATCAAGACTTTGGCTTTCATTTAAGCCGAGCACACTCCCGGTGTAGGCGTCCTGAAGGGTTCCTGCCAGCCGCTCTTCAGTCGCTTTAGCGTTCGTTTCTCTGTAGCGCCGGTCTTTCTGGTGATAATCGTATTTGTCGCACTTACCACGATCCTCATATGCCTGCTGGGCCTCGTCTGTCGCATAGACTCCAGCACGGGCATTGTGGATTGTGTCCACGCTCCCTCCGGTCCTGTCAGCTGCGCTCAATAACTTTCCTAGCCCAAAAGGCACAGCCACGGCCTGGACCATTGACCGGCGCGTCTCGGCGAACACCCTCGATATCGTTTGGGCGTGAAACGCTGCTTCCAAACCCAAAAGGCGGGCATCAATCGCGGCGCTATCGTCGAGAATCGGAGGGCTGATCAGTGGTGCCGTAAGCGCAAGCTCCTCGAGGTATAAATGATTAACTGGCGCCGAATTGAGTCTTTGGGCATCGGCCGAAGAGGGCATCAAGATTAGCTGCGGACTAGTACTACGCTGTGCGCGAATGGCCAGGCGGAGTGCATAACGTTCGACGCTACTACTCATTTTTTCGTCTCACGCCGTTTCCCGTAAATAGAACCATTCGGAGCGAAAGGTCATCAGTCCCGCATTTGCTCCGCCCTGGATATCGAACAAAAAGCCCACGAGTTCATCAAAGAACGCCCAGGTTTCCTTTTTCGCTATGCTGGCCGCGTGACTAAATGCTGTTTTAACGTCTGGTGGGGCTAGAGCCACCTGATCCATCTTCGTCCGTATGTGTTGCGGCATCGCGATCTTTGACACCCCAACGATGTATTCTTCGATGTGGGCCTTGTGCTCGTCCGTTACAGAACCACTGCTAGCCGCGCACGCAAACCCGACTGAATACAGAGCGAGGGTCATTTTGAACATCCGGCGTGTGGCTTCAGCCTCGGCGTTCAGCTTCTTGAGGGTTTCGTTCATAGCAGCCCGCTGCCGTTCCTGCCTCGCTTTCTCCCTCGCTTCACCCTCGCGCTTTCCGGTTGCTTTCGCGGTCTGGACACCGTGTCGGTTAAAATAATGCATGGTAGGGATAATTGCGCACGCGCTCATCGCAGCACCGGCGAGTACAAAAACGAGCTTCCCTGCGTTGGCGCCACTCATCAACCAAAACCCCATCTCATAATTCAGCGGGGGATGATCCCACCAAACAGTTATTGTTCATAGCCATCACTATAGTGGCTAAAGCAAATCTACCCGACCTCATATCAAAAAAGGGAGCGGCGGATTCACCGGCGCTCCCTTTTCTGAGAGATCTCGACGGGGTTAATCCTGACGACGCTTCGCCATTGCTGTCACTACCGACTGGTGGGGGAGCTTGTACCGTTTACCTGCAGCGGTCACAACTCCCCACGGGTACTTGGGACTGCGTGGGTAATACTCCACGAGCTTGTAGCTTCCCAGATCAATAGCGCTCAATGACGCATCAGGGTCGAATCCGTACGCGCGGCACATTTTTTCGAGTAGAACCCGCGTAGGATCTGCTGCCCCCGGGATCCGCATCTTGATCTGCACGGTAACTTCGTCATGGGAAAAGCTACCTTTCCCCGGTTCAATTTTGAAACCGATATCGATCCCGCCGAGAGCCGCTTTCAGCGCATCAATTGCAGCTTGCGCGGTAGGGCGGTCAAAAAATGTTGGCGCTGTGGTGGTGTGGGTATTCATGGTGTGGCTCCTCTGTAAGTGGAACCATTGAATCGCTGGACCGATCGTGCCGGAACCAACCCGGCACTCCATTTATCTGCTGACCTTTCCAGTGGCCACGTCTAAATACAGTCGGTTGCTTGTTTTCATTCCACCGCAGTACGTGAAATAGACACCAACGCCTTTATTTGGCGAGGCCATCCAACCACCCATTTCTTCGAAGTCGGCCGCTGTGCAGGTACCCTCATCAATCATCTGCCGTGCGGCTTTACTGAACTGAGAGCGATACCGGCCGTAGTCATCAGATTGGCTGACGAGAGCATCATCTCCTGAAGCTCCTTCCCCAGGGTCAGAGGGTCTCGCCTTACGGAGTGACGCTGTCGAGACCCACTCCGCGAATAGTCCGTTCTTAATACCGTTGGCATGGTCACAAGTATCCTTGCCGCTCTTCACATATTCGCTAATGCCGTTGGCGCAGGACGCCGAGTAGGGCTTTGTGATACGGACCCAGGAACCCTTGGCCTCAAAAACCTCAACACCCTCACGGAACATGAGATTACCAACAACTCCACACTTGTCTGACGGGCACGTGTGCCGCTCCACTCGATCAGCTGACACCCAAAGGCTGGGGCCAGCGATGGCCGAGGTCACTGCGACGCTTGAACCGATGGCAACTAAAAGAGGGATAAACAGTAGTTTTTTGCAGGCCATGATGAATCCTTTAGTTAGCAGCGCGAACGGCACCATGTGGGCACCCCGGTTTACATAGCGATCGTTACTGACAGGCATCAATTGGTAGGGCCATAGCCCCGACTTGGCGACTGCGCAGAGTCGGACCTAATCGTCCAAGACCGGCCTTGAGTAACGCGCTTTTCTGGGAAATTTGAAACTCCTGCGTCACTATTTCCGCAAATATGAAACTCCCACGGGCTGTTTCTGCAAATGTGAAACTCAACGCCTTAGGAACTGCGCCTGGACCGACTACCTAGCACCAGAGGCACTTCATCTGACTGGTGGGCACTGCGCCTGGCCCGCGGCGGTCCCATGCCGGCGCGCAAGAGAATGGCTCCCCGCGACGCGGCCGAACCTAGCTTCCCTGGAGTTTGCGTGGTGCCGGTGGCTAGCGGTCGATATTCAGGGCTCCAGCTCAGAGGGCATGCCTGCCTTTCGTCGCCAATATAGGTGTAACGGGCGCACCGGTACTACCCTAAATATAGCGGCTCACCGTAGCGCTCTAATCTCAATATTGTCAGCAACACACCTCTCAAGCCCCTTCGTACTCAAAGTGACCGCCGAATCGCTCAAATAGCGAAATTGGGCCCCTCACGCACCCCCAGACCTTACAGACGAATTAATATTCCCTTATTTCGTCTGTAAAACCACGCCCTCAATTCTATTAATTTCGAAATGATACGGTTGTTACGGTGCGGTATGCTACGCTACAAACAGAATTTTGGAATTTTTCCTTAAATTGACCTTTCTCCATTTGTCAAGCCCTTATTTTGAGGTGTCACCATGTCCCGCAGCGTAACTAGCAAAGAAGCCGTGCGAGCCGCCCGCCAGGAGCTGCTGGACCGCGGCGACCCAATAACGCTGCGCGCCGTGGTAAAGATCACCGGTGGGTCGAACACCACCGTCCTGAAGTTCATGAATGAGATTGAGCAGGAAGAGAAGGATCTGCTTGGCGACGACGTTCGTGTGCAATGCGCGCTGACCGACTTGGTGTTCAAGCTCCACCGTCAACTGCAGGAGTCAGCGGAAGCGAGGGTTGCGGAGGGACAGGAAGCCGCTCAGAAAGTCCTAGACGCGGGAAAGGCGGACCTCGATGAACTTCAGCGGGAGAACGAGGCGACGAACGCGCTGCTTTCTGAGACGACACGTCTGCTTGAGGAAAAGTCAGCCGCTCTAGAAGACATGGCGAAACAGAACGCCCAGGCAAACATCGATATGGCGCTGCAGGCGAAAAGCCTCAGAGATCTCCAAACAGCCAACGATGAGTTGCGAAGCCAGCTTACGGCGGTCACGGACGAGGCCGCTAAAGACAAGATGCACTACGACGCTTACATAAAGAGTGCCGCCGAAGATCGAAGGATGGATAAAGCGGCAAATAAGGATGCCCTCGACCAATTGCGAGGCGATCTGGAGAAGGTGCGGAACCAACTAACGGCTGAGAGCTCAGATAAAGCCAAAACGCTATCAGAGAATTTGACACTGAACCGCGACAACGAGAGGCTGCTGGGCGAAGTCACGCGCAGCGCTGCTCTGGTCCGAGAGTTGAACAGCAAACTTCGTGATCTGGAGCTGAAGCTCGACCAAGCTGGAAGCCGCGAGCACACCCTAGACCTTGCAAGAGCTGGCGTGGAAGCTCAAATTGACCTACTTACCCGACAGCTGGGCGATTCGACCTCTGCACGGAGCACGGCCGAAGCTAGAATTTATGCACTTGAGACCCAAAACCTCATCCTCGAAACGGAAAACCTGGCCTTAATTAGCCAAAGCAACTCGCCTGACAACGCCCACCCCGGAGATGGCAAAGCATGACACCAAAATGGTCTTCCACAGATTTGAAGATGTTGACTCAGTACGTTCCTCAGCAAGGAATTCAAAGTGCTGCGCTTCATTTGAGGCATACGCTGAGGGAGACCTACGAGAAGGCAGTGGCGATGGGGGCTTACATTCCACCAAATGGCACAGGTCCTTGGCCGCGCCGAAGCAACAAAGTCAGTACATGGCCTGCAAGTGATGAGCACATTTTGCGGCAGGAGTACCAGGGATCGAGATCTTCCTTGCTGATCGCAGAAATTCTTGAGAGAACGCCAGCTGATGTGGCGGCGATGAGCATTACGTTGGGACTGGCTGAGGCTCTAGCAGACAAGAAGCCTAAATCTGCCTCAGTGCACGATCTCAGCAGAGCAGTGAAGCACTTTAACGCCGAGGCAGCGACCCTTCAGTTACCCAAACTAGAAGCCAAAATGGGCGAGCCCACCCAGAGGAGCGGTCTCTGGACAAAAGAGATGGACGCCTATCTCAAGGACCGCTACCACAAGGATCTTGGAAAAAACATCGCGGCTAAACTAGGGGTGAGCTATTACCAGACAACTCGTCGAGCCCGGGAGTTAGGGATTTCAATCCCAACGGCAAGTTGGTCGCGGGAAGAAACGATCTTTCTCCTCGAGCATCTACAGACCGAGCCTCTAACATGGGTCGCTGAGCAGCTCGGACGTACGATGGCAGCAGTGAGCCTTAGGCCCAAACAGCTGGGCATCTTCCCAGGCTGGACTAGGCGCGACGACAAAATTCTACTGAAGGAAATCAAATTAGGCCGTGAGTTTGTCGGGAAGCTGATCAATCGCCCTGCGTACGCTGTAGAGAAACGCGAGCGATTCCTCACTAACCACACTGGTGAGTTTTCCAAAGCAGGGATAGAGCAACTGTTCGAGGCCAAGGGCAAGAAATGGATTGACGGGTTGATCTACCTACCAGTTCGGCCCACCGAAGTCGGCAAGGAGCGCTGGACCGACGACGATCTGGCGTTCCTAAGAAAAAACTACCCGATTCACGGTTCAACCTGGTGTGCCGAAAAGCTAAAGGTCACAGGGAAGCGCGTGCGTCACAAAGCGATAAGCCTCGGATTAACGCTAATCAAAGGTCCGACCCCTTGGTCGGCCGAGGACGACCAGTGGTTGTTTGACAACGTCCTTCAACTCAGTCGCGAGGAATGCGCTAAACATCTCAACCGGTCGTATGGCGCAGTATCGGTCCGGGCGTCGATCATTGGGGCGTTCAAAAAGCGTCCCTAACCAGCCGAGTGACACCCAGATACTCGTACACCATATTCTCCTCGTTGCGCACCGGCCAACCCTGTCCATAGGGTTGGCCAATTTCCTAACGTCGGATGCCGCCCCGGTTGCTCGATGCACGCTCCTCGTTAATTGAGTTGTAGTAAATGTCCTGGGTCGTGGCCAAACTCTCATGACCTAGATCCATTTGCATGTGCTTTGCGTCCCGATTTGGGGCGTCGAAGGTAGCGCCGGTGTGCCGAAGCCAATGAAGCGTAGCCTCCATCAATTCCTGGGCCTCTTCCTCGGTGTGCCCACCCTCAATCATCTTGGCCCTCGCACCATCGAAGACAGGCTGCACGATGTTACGAATTTGCCGAGCCTTTAGGCCCTCTCGTCCTCCCTTGGTCACCAGAAGCGGTTCCTCTTCGTCCTTGAATGGTAGGGGTGATAGGTTACGGCTTTGACGGTATCTCTTGAGGTATGGGAGGAAGGCGTCTTTAACCGAAATGTCCCGTTCTTTGTTACCTTTCCCGACGACTTCAAACCACCACGAGTCGCCGCGCTTAACAAAGGAACCCATGGTAGGGGACCAATCCTTATTCCCTGCTAGATCGCTAACGCGCAGGTACATCGCGAACAGCGCAACAACAATGAACAGGGTGCGCTCATGCTTAGGGTCCGCATTGGCCATTGCCTCAGCCTGGTCAATTAGGAAGTCCCATTGCATCTTCGTCAGAGATTTTCCCTGACGTTTAATTCTGGTCTGTGAAACGAACGCTGATTTCTGTTTGATTGATTTGATGGGATTCGCGATATCTATCCCTTCTTGGGCAAGGAAGTCGTAGAAGGAACTGCAAACGGAGAACATCAGTACCTTACTTGCCCTGGCAGGCTGGCACTTGGCGCCCGCTAGGCTGATGTCCTGCTCCGCCGCGTGCTTACGCATTGCCTTCGCTATTTTGATCCCATACGGCCGCCACATCTTGTTGAACACCAACTGACCTTTGTTTTTCATAAACCGGCGAACCACGGTGCCCCCAACCCAAGCCGCCGGCGGTGTGTTATTAAAGGCCATGAACTGTTCGGCATCGCTACGGATTAGATCGGTCACCGATTTCTTCTGGACAATCCAGCTCCAGAGGATCAGCCGTTCGATGTAACTTCGGTATCCCTTAAAGGTGGACGGCGAGCCGCTATAGGACAAGAGGAAGCGGCGTGCGAGCTCGAGATCTGACTCCACGTCAATGGTGGACGGGAACTGCGCTAGATATTCTGAAAGCTGCGGTCTCGCGGTGCGATATTCAATCAGCGGCCCCTGCAGCGACTCGACAGAATCAAAGAGCGGCCGAGGCTGAATACCTTGATTGGATTTAGTCAAAGAATTTTGCTCCGATTGCGACGCCGGTACTATGGCTGCACATAGCGTATATCTCATGCCCGTAGAACATGGCCAAAAACCCGGCAACGATGATAAAGGGACCAAAAGGGTAGGGCTCTCCGCCCCTACGCACGGTGATAAGACCGATAATAGCCCCTGAAACTGCTGAAAGTAGAACGATTATGGGAAGGGCCTGCCAGCCCAGCCACGCTCCGAACAACGCGAGCAACTTAAAGTCGCCAGCCCCCATTCCTGAACGGCCGGTGATCAAAGAAAACACGCAGGCGGGTATCGCGAACGCAAGGTACCCCACACAGGCCCCAATCAGCGCATTGTCCAACGAGGAGAAGATGCTGAAGTAGGCACTTACCATCCCCAGCCATATGCCTGGCAAAACTATGCAGTCCGGCAACAGCATCGTATCGATATCGATCATAAACAGAGCTATGCCGCCCCAGACCATGACCAACGCAAACAAACACTGCGGGCCATACCCAAAATGCCACGCTGTGATGAATGATAGGAGCCCCGTAGCTAGTTCGATCAGTGGGTAGCGCACCGAGATCTTGGCTTGACAACCAGAGCATCTACCACGCAGCGCCAACCAGCTGAGTACCGGAAGGTTCTCCCAGGGTCGAATAGCGCGGTCGCAGCACGGGCAGCGAGAGTTTGGAACTGCGAGATTGAACCGAGGTTGGATTTCCAGTTCCAAATCCAGAACATCGCGCGCATCGCGCCTTAGTTCACGCTGGACCATGACCGGCAGCCGGTAAATCACAACGTTTAAGAAGCTCCCAAACAAAAGCCCGACTATGCCCATCATTACGGCGAACGCACCGGGGTGGATCCTTAGCAGGTCGAGAGTCATCACTGAAATAATACCGCGCGCAGGGTGGTGATAGGGAGGCCAGGGCCAAATACATAACCCATATTTTAACCCACAGATGTCTGCAGCTTTCCAAAACGGGGTCTTCGTTTTCTCGCAGGATGCGCCCAGCAGACGATCTCAGACCGCGAAACCTCACCAGTGCACAATCCCGCGCCGGCAAGTTCTTTGAACTGCAGGCCACTAACAAAAGCCACCTGGCTGAACAGGCTCTGCGTACATCCAGGCGCTCCACGAAATAGAGCGCGAGGTTCGCGACCGAGAGCCGGATTTGCGCCGTCGAATACGGCAAGAAAGGTCCGTACCGGTGATGGATGCGTTGCATACCTGGTGGATGATGATTCAGCGCGAGCGCGTGCACGACTGCTTGGCTATCGCCAAGGCGCTTTCGATTACAGCCTGAACGCTAGACGGCATTGTCACGCTATCTCGATGACGGTGTCGTCCCTATCGATCCCAACCACGCCGAGCAACAGATCCGGTTGTCAGCTCTTGGATGCAAAAACTGGCTCGTCGCAGGGTCGCGACGCAGCGGCAAGCGGGGGTATGGACCGTATGCCTAATTGAACGACGTACTAACGCGGCTGCCGACGCACGTGAGCGAGATTGCAGAGCTGGTGCGACCTCTGATGGGCACATGTTCAGTTGCGGTGCGCGCTCATCGACTTTCTTTCGGATCTACTCCGGGAAGCCAGGCAAGCGGCCAGTGAGTCGTTATTTGCAGCGGCAACGAAAGAGCGTTGAATTGTGTCTCAATCCGCACGCGTTCCTGTGAGTCGGTGCGCTCCCCTAAAATCACCGGCAGCCTCCTGCAACGCTCGAGAGCATCAGCCACACTTATGTGCAGCAATTTAGCGATGACGCGCGCAGCATCTCGGATGCGATCACCCGGACATGTACCCATTTGAAGATCGTATTCGGGAAACAAATCGCGTGAAATGCCTGGCAACGGCTGTTGATCCACGCACCGACCACTGTAGAACTCGCCCCGATCTAGAAAAGCGTCTCGCTCGGCGTAGTGATCAAGTGCAGCGGCATAGTCCTCAAGTTGTGAGAGCGGCTGCTGACGCTTCTGCACGCTCAGCACATCTACAAAGTCGGCAGCTTCAAGGCAATACGAAAGGCCATGCGCTACGGCAAAGGCCGGCATTTCCTCACCGTTCTCGCCGGGTACGCTATTCGACTCTTCGTCGGGCGAAGAAAGGTAAAAGCGAGCTTCGATCAGCGGTGCCCCGTCCTTTACATAGACCCATGAATAGCGGTTCCAGACATCGTTATTGCTACCACAGGCCGCGAGGGCTTCAATAACGTCGCGAAGACTTAGAAGTAAAAGCATGTTAAAAAATTTCCTCCACCCAATGCGCCATGTTACAGAGCTAATTGAGGTGTGTCCCACAGCTCTCTGGAGGCTCATGCCTTGACGACGCCATCAGGATGGGACGGCCAGACGCACGCGCAGATAATGCCCTCAAGTTGCAGTGAACAATTGCGTAGGTCACAACGAAGTCGGCGCAGCTGCGCCAACTCCGCATCGACTCAAGAATGGGTACTGGTATGAAATCGCCCTAGGGCATTTCAAACTACGGAATCAGTTTGCTGACGGCTGCCGCAAGTGACTCCACGGAAATTGGTTTAACGATGTAATCCGATGCGCCGGCGTTCATGGCGTTTTGCTTGTCAGCGGGCATGCGCCGACTGGATACGACCACGATTGGGACGGCGCTACTCTGCCCATCGCCGTCGCGGATCTCCCCGATGATGGAAATGCCATTCCGCGGCTCGTCGAGATGCCAATCAAGCAGGACAACCGACGGCTCGAAATCGCGCAGCTCCTTGAATAGCCCCTCAGCGGTGCTGACCGCCCGCACTTCAGAAAACAGCGTCTCAGCACATTTCTTGGCTAAGTAGGTGTCGGTTGGGGAGTCATCAAGGATGAGAATTTTGCTCATCTGGTTCACCTGGTTGCATATGGCTATTGGGCGCTCGATGTATCGGGCGCTTTGGCTAGAGGCCGAGTATTGTTCGTTACCACCCTCGCCACTCGCACGGTCCTTGCGATGCGGGGCCGTGCACTCGCAGACGTGCATAGGTGGTATCCGGCCGGGGCACATGTCGGAGTATGTCCCGTACACCCCTGAAGGTGCCGAGGATAGCCTAAGGTGACAGCAAGTCGTTAACCAAAACGGTGATTCGCTTTTCTGAGCCGGTGAGCATGAGCGGTGGTGCGTCCAAGGCCACGTACACTGAATTTGCTCAGATATTGATGGGGCGATTGCCAGGTGCGCAACACTCCCTCTGCGCCTTTAAACAAGCCGGCGACCGATACACAATCGATCAAGGCGCCAATCTGGAGCAAGCATCTCATTAGCATCTGGCATTGCAGCGGCTCTCTTCTCCAAACCCTCGCATGTGTGGGTGGCTATTCAACTTGAATGCGACCAATTTCCTGGAGGCCTGTAATTTTTCCTCCTGAATCCGTAGGCGGAAAGGCTACACATTTGCTTAACAAGTAAAGAAGCACTAGCAAGCCTAAATAATCACCCGATCGGCGGAAATCAGGCAGAATTCAACAATCTTAAACGGAGTGCTCCAATGAAGTGGTTAAAGGGCGTGATTCTAGGTGCGACCATCCTCATCGTCGCCGGCAGCGCGGTGGGTCTTTATTACATCCTGCCTCAGTCCGATGTCGTGCTAATCACGGGCGTTGAAGTCAAACGGGTCGACGATGACGGCGTTATTAATGCCGAGAATCCAGCCGACGGCCCAACCCGAGATGTCTACTTCATAAACACTGAAAATCCCGACACCAAAAAGGTTATGGTCTATCGAAACGAAGATACTGGCTGGAGTTTCCCATGGTATTTTAAATTCGATTCAGCAGACATTCAGGCGAAGGCGCAAGGCTATTCACGCGATGCTCAGCAGCTTGCTTTGATCCGCCACTACGGCTGGCGCATTCAAATACTGTCTGTATTCCCTAATATTACGAGCATTGAGGCCACTAGCAGCCGCCAGGAACCGTATCCTTGGTTCAACACAATATTCTTCAGTGTGGTAGCTACGGCATTGCTGGCCTTGGGCATTGCTATAAAACGTCGTAAGCGCAATCACTTCAAGACGACGGCAGAATAGAGCCAGACTGATAGTGCCTACGCAGGCACAGAGCGCCATAGCGCCAGTACCCTTTACGGCGTTATCAGGACGGCTGAGGTAGTTCCAGCAGCCGAGGAGGTGGGCGCCGTCAGATCTGATGCGGAGCCTGCCTCTGGCCTTTGAGGGACAATAGCGCGCGTGTCGTTACCCTGTAATTGCCGGGACCAAGCGCCCCACGTAGATCAATGGGAACCCCCCGAACAACCCGCGCCACCGGCTGACGTGCGTAACCGGCCAGCAAACACACCTTTCTGACCCCACCGCCAAAGGCGATGGTGTCCACCTATTTAAGTGGACACCACTTCTAGCCTTTTAAGAGGGTCTTTCATGCAGCCACAACGCCGTTCCTATTCCAGCTCGTTCAAGGCCCAAGTCATTCAAGAGTGCGCCCAACCTGGGGCCTCGATTGCCAACGTTGCGCTGAGCCACAGCCTCAACGCGAACCTCGTCCACAAGTGGATTCGGCTGCAAACGCAGAAAGGCATGGCGCTGCACCCCGCTTTTGTTTCACTGCCCATGCCACTCGCCAGCACTGAGTCGCAATCGGCATCATCGACTATCAGCGTTGAGATCCAGCATCCGCGCGGCACCGTTAAAGTGAACTGGCCAACTGAAAGTGCTGCTGCCTGTGCAACCTTTCTTCGAGACCTGTTGCGATGATTCGCATCGACGCCATCTGGCTCGCCACTGAGCCCATGGACATGCGCGCCGGCACTGACACAGCGCTGGCGCGGGTGGTGGCCGTGTTCGGTGCGGCGCAGCCGCACTGTGCTTATCTGTTTGCCAACCGCCGCGCCAATCGCATGAAAGTGCTGGTGCACGATGGGTTGGGCATCTGGCTGGCGGCGCGCCGACTGCATCAAGGCAAATTTTTCTGGCCGGGATCTCGGCACGGCTCGCAGATGGAATTGGGTGCCGAACAACTGCATGCCCTGGTGCTGGGTTTACCTTGGCAAAGAGTTGGGCAAAACAGTGCGATTACCCTGATGTAATCACTGCCATGGCCAGCGTCGCCGTGCAATTGTCCGATGAGCCTATCGTCAGTGTTGGCCTGTTCTGACAAAATCGGCGGCATGACTTTGCTTCCTGATTTCGACCAATTAAACCCTGAACAACTGCGCGCTATCGCCGCGCAGCTGATGCAGCGTGTCGAGACTCTCGATCAAAAAGTCGAGTCCATGGACAAGCAGATCCATCACTACAAAACGGTCAACGACAAGCTGACCCACGAGATCGCACAGCTCAAGCGTTTCAAGTTTGCCAAGCGCAGCGAGCAGCTAAACCCGTATCAAACCAGCCTGCTCGATGACGTGCTCGATGCCGATATCGCGGCCATCGAAGCCGAGCTTGAGGCGTTGCAACCCGCTCCAGCCCCGACCGTGGCTCGGCAAAAACCTAAACGCACCGCCTTGCCGCCCGAGTTTCCACGCACGCCAATCCATCACGAACCGGACAACACTCACTGCCAATGCGGCTGCGCCCTCAAGCGTATCGGCGAGGATGTCAGCGAGAAACTCGACTACACGCCCGGCGTGTTCACGGTTGAACAACACATCCGTGGCAAGTGGGTCTGTGAGGACTGCGAGACCCTGATCCAGGCACCTGTTCCTGCGCAGGTCATCGATAAAGGCATCCCCACAGCAGGTTTGCTGGCTCAAGTGATGATCGCCAAATACGGTGATCATTTGCCACTGTACCGTCAGGAAAAGATCTTTGGCCGGGCCGGCCTCGCCATCCCGCGCTCGACCTTGGCGCAGTGGGTCGGCACTTGCGGTGTGCAACTGCAACCACTGGTTGATGCTCTGCGCGAAGTGGTGCTTGGACACAACGTGGTGCACGCCGATGAAACGCCGGTACAGGTGCTCATGCCTGGCTCGAAGAAAACCCATCGGGCCTACGTCTGGGCCTATGCAACCACCGCGTCTGCCGATATCCGCGCAGTGGTGTACGACTTCAGCCCCAGCCGCTCAGGCGAACATGCACGCAACTTCCTGCAAGACTGGAAAGGCAAGCTGGTCTGCGACGATTTTGGTGGTTGCAAAGCCAGTTTCGCACTCGGCGTGACCGAAATCGGCTGCATGGCCCATGCGCGGCGTAAGTTCTTCGACCTGCACGCCACGAACAAAAGCACGCTCGCCGAGCAAGCTCTGCGCTATATCCAGTTGCTGTACGAAATCGAAAGTGAAATCCGCGATTTGGAGCCCGATGTCCGACGCCGAATACGGCAAGAAAAAGCCGTCCCCGTGATGAACATGCTGCACACTTGGATGATCGCCCAGCGCGAGCTGGTACACGAGGGTGTGGCCATAGCCAAGGCCCTGGATTACAGCCTGAAACGCTGGACGGCGTTGTCACGTTATCTGGATGACGGCGCGGTGCCTATTGATAACAACCACATCGAGCAGCAAATCCGGCCATGGGCGCTCGGACGCAAGAACTGGCTCTTTGCAGGGTCGTTACGCAGCGGACAACGCGCGGCTGCGCTGATGAGTTTGATCCAATTGGCCAAGCTTAACGGGCATGATCCGCATGCTTATCTCAAGGATGTGCTGATGCGGCTGCCGACGCAGCGCGCCAGTGAGATCGCCGAGTTGTTGCCGCATAACTGGCTGCCGTTACGCAACCTGTAATGCCCGTTCGCTTACATTGAAAATCCGTATCGGCTGGCTCTCTTTTGACATTCAATAGCCGGAGAGAATGTTCACGACCACGCCAGTGGGGACGGCGACCAGTACGTAATCGCCGTTGACGCGCAACCAGCGATGGTTATTCGGTGGAGCAGGCAAGCGGCGCTGCCGCCAGTCCGTTACCCAGTAACGATCAACACGATAAACTTGCTCGACGACGTAGCCACGTCTCCACTGGGAATGAGGCACCGGCATGCCGGGCTTTGGACGAAAGCTAGGATCACGATAGGCCTGGTGCTGGTGGTGGGGCGCTCCGGGGTGAGCAAAGCTGGCCACGGGAGCGCTGAACATAAGCGCGGCGCAGATCATTGAAAGTGTCTTTTTCATCGATGGTGTTCCTGTTCCTGGGAGTGACCGGCAAAACCGTTGTCGATGCCGGGTGCGAATGGAGTTATGAAATCACAGTTTCAAAGGTGTAAACCGCAGGTAAAGGTAAAGGTCTCGTAAAGGTATCTACGAACGACCTTCACAATTTCAGTCTCTTCAACCCAGATTAGTCGCATAAATACTAGGGAAGCATCTAGCCCGCAGCTGCCAGCTGAGATGCCTCAATCTAGCAGAGCGCTCATCTCTTTCCGGGTATGCGTCCGGCCATCACGCCTTGCGTAACTAAAGTATGCGTCCGGGCATCACGCCTTGCGTGATTAGACCTGCTGCCACCTATGCGGCAGCAACTGATCAATTTCACTCGCCCGCTGCGTCGGCACCATCGTCCTTAATGCTGGAGTTCGGAAGGTGTGTTCGCCGGCCCCTTACTGACGTGCGAAATCGCTCTTTCCCAGACCACTGGTTAGATTCTCAGTCTGGTAGTCAGAGTCGCCAGCTACTTGCGCCCTTCGGTAAATTGAATGAGTAGATCTGTTTCTTGCAACTCGTAGTGCGCCATCAAGGCGTAATAGTTTGTCACCGCTCGACTAAGCAAATCTTCCGCCTCAGTCTTCGGATCAAAATCGACGACTGAGTCAGCGTCACCATCCATGTGTTTTGACGAATTCTTCGCATTGTTCATCAGAAAAGCGATGGCCTTCGCTTGAGCCGGTTCGCCATGTTCATTCAGGAATCTTGAAATGCGAACGGCACCGCTTTGCAAGCTGGTAAATGACGACTCGCCGCCTTTAGCCTCTAAATGTCTACCCAGTAATTCTTCCGCAGCCCCGGCGAGGCATATTGTTGCGAAATACTCTGGTGGCTCTTTGAAATAATGGCTCAATGCGGTATGGAACAATTCACATGCAACATCAATTTTTTGCGTAGGGGCCGGCATGTTGAGTCACCTAATGGGCGTAGAAGGTACAGACTAGTTCATACCCGCGATGAAGGCCTTGCCCTCACTCTGGTCCTTAAATTCTCATGGCCATGACCAGGCGCTTTATAGAATAGCGATATGGTCAGTGGGGCACCTTGGCCAAGCACAACCGCTGGGTGTCCCGGTCCTTGATGCTATAACACGTGGACCGCTGCCCCCTGGTCTCGGCCAGGCATAACCGCTCTTCGTCACGGTTCTTGATCGAGTAACACCGCGATGGCTCGCCTTTTATAGATGCAAGGCAATAGCGCTGTTTATCCTTGTCGGCGATCGCGTAGCAGTTGCTACTAGCGTCGGCGAGCGCCGCCCCAGCAAATAGGGTGAGGCTCAGGAGGGTCAAGCGCATAGCTTCTCTTCCTAGCATGGAATTACCGTTGATCAATTGTATGTACGTTTCCTTCACGGCTAGTGACCTAGGCTCTCCTCGTCTTCGCTTGTCGAAGCAAAGCGGGGAAGGACATAGAGCGCCGAACAGATTGATCCATTGAATGGAGCTAACGCACTCCACCTGTGATTTTTATGGAGCTTACAGACTCCATGCTTTTGTTTTTAGATCTTCCAATACGGAAGCAAGGACCTATAGTGGCACAACACTAGCCGGCATGTCGGAACCCCTATGACAGACCTCACCCGTAGTAATTTCGGATACTCCATTACGCAATTCGCAAAGGCCCAAAACCTTGCTGAAATCAAGGTCGCGAAGGTTATCGGATGCAGTGCCAAGACCATCGACCGATTGACCGGTGGCAGGTCGTTCCCCTCGGACGAAATGTTGAGACAGGGCGGTACCTTGATTTATTTGGGATTCGAAAAATACTCCAAACTCACTAAAGCCGACCGCGAGAAAATTTCAGAAAGTATCGGCGCCATTGGCGGGGGTGTCTTGGGCCTTGGTTCTGTAACAGCTGTGGTCAGTTCCCTGGGTTACGCAGGCCTTTCCGCTGCCGGTATCGCTAGTGGCCTAGCCGCTCTCGGCGCCGTGGTTGGCGGCGGTATGGTCGCTGGCCTGACCGTTGCTGCAGGTATTCCAATCGTAGCGGGCGCAGTTGGCTATGGCTTGATCAAAGTGTTTAAGGCGGCGACCGATAGTCACCAACTGGGCAAGGAGGAACTCGATCCCATCTGGGAGCTGCCATTGACCCATCGTTAAGGGGAATGCTGAAACGCGTTAGAAAGAAGGCGATCCCAAAGGGCGCCTTCATCGTTTAAATGCTGCTTCGCTAATCAAGATTTGCTTTTGGCCATACTGGCGTTGGTTACGACTGTGACATTTCTGCTGAAACGTTTTGGTTGGCTCGTCATTGAGCGTATTCGAATGCCACTGCTCGCCTGGCGAATTGAAAGGATTGAGATCCCTCTTTGATCACCGTGACCGTGACCGGGCCCCCGGCCCAAGCGGCAGTCAGTAACAGTGGGTAAGTGTGACAACGAGGCGGTCGAGAGTTCTCTTGACCATTCCTGGCATGAACCTACTCAGCACTTCATCTTGTCCCGGGACCCGAAGGCGAACGCCCGTCAGCGTTCGGCAACTCTTCAAGCTGTTGCCAGGTGGGGCGCGACCCTGGTAGAGCGTTTAAGTACGGCTCGTCCAGGCTGCGGAAATACCTTCTCGAATGCGGTCGCAGTGCATGCACGACGCCACCGCAATGAGGACATAGGTCCTTTCCGTGGCCGCTGACGAAGGCTGTCTGGCTATCCCGAAGGCACCTCCATCACAAACTACTGCAGAGTCAAAGCTCTCAGAAGCCGCCTAGTATTTGCCCTTGGGCGCTGTGGCAAGCACACGACCGCTGTAATATGTCTCGGGCTGTAATTGCATACAATATTATTCGTTCCTGTACGCAAATCGTTGTTATATTGTAAACATTAACAACGAACGCAGAGGCGTGTGTTCAGTGGGCGGCCTTTCCATGGCTGTTCACACCATGCGCCCATGGAGAGGGAGAGTTCTGATGAAAATAGTAATCGCGCCGGATTCGTTCAAAGACAGCCTTAGTGCCAAAGCGGTAGCCGATGCAATTGCTCTCGGTCTTGAAGAAGTATGGCCCGATGCCGAACTAATCAAATGTCCGATGGCTGACGGCGGTGAGGGTACCGTGGAGTCGATCCTCTCCGCGTGCGATGGCGTACTCCGCCGTACGGAAGTCAGGGGTCCACTTGGGGCGCCGGTCAACGCGGCGTGGGGCTGGTTGCCGCAGAGTGGTACCGCGATCATCGAGATGGCAGAAGCCAGTGGATTGCAGTTGGTGCCTGTGGACCAACGTGATGCATGCACTAGCAGCACATTCGGGACAGGTGAGTTGATTCGCGCGGCATTAGATGCAGGAGCGAAGCGGGTGATTCTGGCTATTGGTGGAAGCGCCACCAACGACGCGGGTGCCGGTGCTATGCAAGCCCTGGGTTTGAACCTGCTCGATGAAAAGGGCCAGATTCTGGCACCGGGAGGCTTGGCACTTGCGCAGCTAGCTCATGTCGATTTGAGTGGCATAGATCCTCGCCTTTCAGACGTGAGCTTCGACATCGCTGCAGACGTAAACAATCCGTTGTGTGGTCCGCACGGCGCCTCCTCTATTTTTGGCCCTCAGAAAGGCGCTTCGCCACTGCAGGTTGCACAACTGGATAGCGCCTTATCTCACTTTGCGGAGCTCTGCGGCAAGGCGCTTGGCAACGATGTTCGCGACGAGCCCGGCAGCGGCGCCGCAGGCGGGCTTGGTTTCGCGGCAAAAGCATTTTTGGGCGCGCGTTTCAAGGCGGGCGTCGAGGTAGTCGCCGAGTTGGTAGGGTTGGCCGATGCGGTCGAAGGCGCTGACCTGGTCATTACGGGGGAGGGCCGTTTCGATGCGCAAACCTTACGAGGCAAAACCCCTTTTGGTGTCGCAAAAATCGCTCGGCATCACGGGGTACCGGTGATCGTTCTGGCAGGCACCTTGGGTGATGGCTACCAAGAGTTGTATGAACATGGCATTGACGCGGCGTTTGCTCTCGTAAGCGGGCCAATGACCTTGGAACAGGCGTGTACCGAAGCACCCCGGTTACTGCGTGAGCGTGTGATCGATATCGGACGGGTGTGGCGCTTGCGTCCATGCGGCGGGAACGCCTGAGCAATCTGACGGCATATTGCTCCCGGCCGCGTGTTGAGATGGGCCCCGTTGGTACGGATACATTGATGGTGATCTCCATAGGCTCGCCCTGGCCCAAACAATCGGGTACAGGGCAAGTGCTGGGGTTAAGGGCGACGGATTTAACCAGCTGACATTGGCAACGTGGAACCGGTCGCCGCTGCACCGTGAGACTCATGTGTAACTGCACTCCAGCTGGCCACCCATTTGCATCGGATTTGACCAGCACACTGGGTGGCCCTGACTGGCAGAAGTCTTCTCGTAGCTGCTGATTAGCAAAGGCACAGTACGACCCAAAGCGGACCATCGCTAACGCCTAAAATAACCGGTGGCAAAAGTCTGAGCGAGGAACGAGCGACGCTTTTTCCTGCCTGAGTGAATATGAATGTCAAGGCTTGCATAACTTTTCTGTTTCCCACGTTGCTTGAAAAGATATAGTGCCTTCTCCACCTATAATAAAACCAACTGATGCAGCGAGACTCGCGGTAACTGCGATTTTCTTAGGTGTTATCTTTGATTTGCAAGCGAGTAAAATTGCCTGTTGAAGCATAGATTCTCTCAGGGATTCAATGAAATCATCTTTAGGTACTGGGATGTTACTTTCTGATGACTGCATTGTTTTTGAAGGCGCGCTAACTCTCGATGAGGACCAGTCGGTGGGTATAATGCTTCCAAGCGCAGATACCCCGCGACCTTCACCGGTAGGCAACCACGCGCCCCCTATTTCGCCTTTTGGGTTTGTAAATTTGTACACTTGGTTGAACGATTCTGGTAATGAGTCGTAAGGCACTAACTTCGCTGTATAGCCTTTGTTTATCGCCATTGTAACTGGCTCAGTTCTCTCGGATGACGCAGGCGATACGTAATATCCCGCCAACTCATTTTCGGCGCCGAAAATCTCAAAGACTTTTGGAGAGCTTTTATCTTTGCCTATTAGCTGGTTAAGTGTTGGTTTGCTTATGGCTGCGGTGGTGCCTTTATTTATTGTTCCAGGCGCAACCTTTAAGTAGTAACTGATGCTCCCGTCGGGATTAATTACTGCATGTATATCACCGCCAATGGTTTCTTGTGACCATATGAGGGGCGGGTATAGGAAGAGCAGAAATAATAGTGCTGGCGTACGCATGTTTTCTCCCTGTAGTCCTTCTGCTTGAGCTCGTCGGCGTGCAAAGGCGGCTCGCCAGTTTTGTACATCCGCGAGGAGAGATTAGCAGCCCCACCAGATTCGCCTTCCAAATGTGCGTACCCATGACATTGCTGCTTCTATCGCCCAATGCGTTTGTGCAAGGGATAGTTCGGCATTGGTTGAAAACCGAGACCGTAACCGACTGGATTACGAACCTTTCGAAATGAGATTAGCTCTGGGGACGCAGGGAAACAATCGAGGGTAGGTCAGCTTCTGGCCGCTTTTTGCCTGTCAAGGCCCACCTAGTCTGCTGGTCAAATCCGATGCAAGCGACTGGTCAAGTCGAATACAAATGGGTGGTCAAATCCATGGAATTACCCACCTCAATCGGCGTGCTAGGTAGAACTACTCTGATGCTGGAGCGGGCGGCCTGGTAATCAGCTTTGTGCGAGGGCTTAGAGGAGGGTAGCCAGGTCGATTGGGCGCTCGCTCTCGGAGACGCTACTGCGCACGTCGTTATTAGTGTGTTTCGCTAGGCAATCCTCACATTTCACTTCAGTCTGCAGCTCTCCTATGCGCAAACAAAAAAAGGAGTAGATCGTTTGAATTGAGTTGATCATCGTTAGAGTAATAATGAAGCGGACTATCATCCCTCTCGACACCTGACATGAGCTGGCCAGATTAGTCACCGCAGCGATTGTCCGAATCCATCACCATAGGAAGCAACATGCAGATCACTCAAGGCCAGCGTCTACCTTTGTCGAGCATTCTCCAGGGGACATCTCTCACCCTTGCTGTAGACATTCAGACTTCATTCGCCATGGACTTCGTGTGCTTCGGCGTTGACTCGCAGGGCACGCTATCTGATGACCGATACATGGTGTTCTTCAACCAGCCTAGTACCCCCTGCGGCAGCGTGAAGATGGCTGGCAGCGGTAAGTTCGAGATCAACCTGGACCTCCTTCCAGCCTCCATTGATCGAATGGTCTTCACCGCCTCGATCGACGGGGTAGGTGCCATGAACGGCATTCAGGCGAGCAGCTTTTCGATCAGCAACCCTCAAGGTGAGCTCCAAGCAACTGGCCACTTTTCAGGGGCCACTTTCACCAGCGAAAAAGCGATCATGGTTGTTGAGCTATACCGAAAGAGCGGTGAGTGGCGTTTCGCATCGAATCTACAAGGCTACGCAGAAGGCCTTGATGCCCTCGTGAAGCACTTTGGCGGAGAAGTTGTTGAAGAAGCACCTGTAAGAGTTTCACTCGAGAAGAAGATTGCAGCTGCCCCCGAACTTATCAGCTTAGCCAAGAAGGCTCAGGTCAGCCTGGAAAAAGCCAATCTTATCGATATGGTCGCCCGCGTTGTGCTCGTGCTCGATGCCTCAGGGTCCATGAATGGTCAGTACTCTCGTGGGCGAGTCCAAGAGATATTGATTCGGACCGTACCGCTCGCCGTTGCATTCGACTCCGACGCGTCACTTGAATGCTGGGCGTTTGCCGCAAAACCACTGCAGCTCTCTCAGGTCACCCTCACAAATTATAAAGATTTTATCAACACTGATAGCTTGGGATGGCGAAAATGGGAAGTCGGAAGTCGGATCAACGATGAGCCCCGGGCAATAGAGAAGATCATCGAATCGTTCCACAATTCGGGCGATCAAACTCCAATGTACGTGCTGTTCGTTAGCGACGGAGGAGTGTCTCAAGATCGGGCGATTACACGCCTCATGATTGATGCAGCGAAGCTACCTATATATTTTCAGTTCGTCGGCGTCGGTGGACGAAATTATGGGGTCTTGGAAAAATTGGACACCATGTCAGGCAGGGTTGTCGACAACTGCGGCTTCTTCGCTGTGGACGACTTACACGACCTAAGTGAAGAAGCGCTTTACGACAGATTGATGTCTGAATTCCCGGCCTGGATTAAGGAAGCCACGGCGAAAGGGATTATCCGTTAATACCTGCTCACCCGAAAGGTCGTGACTGCGTAGACCAGATGCTGGAGCAGCTATCGGTTTGTACGCTGGTTAGCCACTTTTATCGACAGGGGACAGGCCCAATTGGGATTAGGCCCCCTGTCGTTGGCATCAAACGCGCTGATTGAATAAAGCTGCAGAGCATGAGCTTCTCGCTGTGAGAGCATGGAATAGCCCCCACAGCACTCGCCTTAGTTCAACACGGACATGTCCATCGGAGTCACCTCAACAAATCGCGCCGAACGGTCGAGTTTCACCAGCGCGCCACACGAATTGAGCGTCGCGGCTGGATCAATTGCAGCTACGCGACTGAAGTCCAGCGCATCCCACTGCGAGCGTGTCACCAGGGCAGAGATTACGTACTGATCCTCGATCATCCCAGTCGCGGGGTTGTTCCGCTGGATGTAGCCCGACACCAGAACCTTCTGGATCCCGGGCAGCAGTGCAAGTACTTCGCCCACCACACGGAATAGTGAGCCATAACAGAGCGCAACAAAGTCCCGGCGGAGTTGTGCATCCGTTCGGTTTTTGAACGTCAGCTTTCCATTTCCTCTCGCCTCCGCTATCCGCCGCGGCACATCACCTTCGTCAGGGAGATCAACATCAAGCGCAACTCCCGTGACGTCCTGGGAGAACTCGTAATCGACCTGGGTTTCTTTGGGCCACGCAATGCCGCTAAGCACGTAATCGAGCGCTTTTTCCATTTGAGCACTAAAGCCTCGGGCGGCGAGCCGAAACGCTTTTTCGATCTCTGTCCGCTCGAGCTCGTAAGAATCCTTGGTCGCCTGCCAAACGCTCAAGTCCTCGCGATATTGCGCTTCTGCAGACTCAGCATCCCGCTCCATTTTGGCGCTGCGCAGTAGCATCCGATCCATCAGTCCCGGCGCCTGCTGATAAGGCAACTGGGGCGCAGCTACGGAGAATGCCGCCGGAATGACAGGCTGTGTTCCCGGGGCTGGCGTCGGGAGGTGCACACCAAGACAGTCCTCCAGATCCTGATTAATTTTCTCAGCAGCCTTTTCCAAAAGCTCCTGAATTGAGTCCGCTTTCTCGGACTTTACCCGTTTAACGATCGCCGGCGGCAGTTCGTTGTCCTCTAAGTCGGTAATCAGCAAGGTGCCGTCTTCAGCGACCTTCACCTTTACCTGGCCAGAGTACTCGAGCCCTCCAGGAGACGGCAGGGCGTTGGAAGCCCGGGACGGTCTATCGATCCGCTCTCGGTAGGACAACCCCGTTCCGGGTAGTCCGGCATTCAGAAACGTCCCATTTCGCCCCATTGTCATGCTGAGCCCTCTGGGCCCCACAGATGTGCTTAAACCCGACTTGCTGATATTGATACGAACACCAGGCATGATCGTAATGCGCTTACTAAAGCGAAATCCCATGAGATTCTCCTTGTCCCTGATCATGAAATGCCAGAGCTGCGCCCCGGCTCATGCTCGAATTAAGTTCTTCCTGCAATGTAGTCATCGATCGAACTGAACTGGCGATGCCGGCACATCCACCCAGACAGCAATACAAGTGTTGTCGTCGCAAGTACCGCCAAGCCCCGCTGACGTCGAGCTTCACGCTTATTGCGTGCGCCGCTCAATAGCAGCAGAGCCATGGTCAGGAGGTAGAAGGTTAGGAGTGCGAATTTGGCAAAAAGGGAAAGCAGGAAAAATACAGATAAGCCGTTGCTACGATAGGTCTGAATCAGCACTTGGACTGACATGATGCCAATAACCAACAACGCGCCAATGAACGAATAGTTCTTGGGTATTTCCAGCCAAGAATTACCTACCCAAAAGACCCCGATGCCGAGGATTGGAGTCAAACTCGTGAACAAAGCGTCTGTGTAGTCATGGTAAATGGTCATCGAGCCGCGGTGGTGCAACCAGACACAAATCAGCAAAAGCAGACCCGTTACAAGCGATACTATTTTCAGACTTAGAAAAGCCTGATGGCTGTCTTGAGGCGGCCTAATCGGCGTGGGTGCCTTCGATTCGGGATCGAGTCTGGAAGGCGTTTCTGCTACGGTTGGCCCCGGAACGGGAGATTGCGCGGCGCGTTTAGAGACTCCATCAGACGAGGAGCCTCCGGTCTGAGTAACCGCACCCGCCAGGACTGAGAGCCGCCCAGATAGCGATGTATTTAAGCATTTCGAAGTCCTGCAGTTATCCCGGAGACGTAGCCATTCGCGCTGCTCAAGTCGCACCTTGCCCTTATCCCGGGCACTATCGAGCGCTCGGATGTATTGCGAATTCAACGTCTCATCCAGGCTGCTGAGGGAGGCGTCTGCGCAAATGGTGTTTTCCGCGAAACTCACAGCCTTTGCACAATCAAAGCTGCTCGCCTGGGACCCAATCGAACAGAATGAGAGCAGCAAGATACAAATGCCAAGGCCACGTTTTTTGCGAGGCATGATCAATAATCCTTTTTTTGTATGGCTCCAGCGAACCTTCGGCGGCGGTACTGAACTGCACTCAGGCCCTACTACGTATAAACCACGGTGTAATTTCTCCAGACAAGAAAAAGCCCCCAGCAAATGGGGGCTTTTTCGAACCCTTACGGGTTAGCCAATGCTCACGCCGTGAGCTTCAGCCAGAGGCTTCAGGCCGCCAGCAAAACCCTGGCCGATCGCCTTGAACTTGAACTCTTCGCCAGCACGATACAGCTCACCGAAAATCATTGCAGTCTCGGTGGATGCATCTTCGCTCAGGTCGTAACGAGCCAACTCTTTACCGTCAGCTTTGTTCAGGACGCGGATGTAAGCGTTGGCAACCTGGCCAAAGCTCTGCTTGCGTGCGTCAGAGTCGTGGATGGTTACAGCGAACACCAGTTTTTTCACTGCTGGAGCCAGGCCGGTCAGCTTGACGGTAGCTTGTTCGTCGTCGCCTTCGCCTTCGCCAGATTGGTTGTCGCCCATATGCTCGACCGAACCGTCGGCGGATTTTTTGTTGTTGTAGAAAATGAAGCTGTTGTCATCGAGCACTTTGCCGTTTTCGCCCACGATGAAGATTGAAGCATCGAGGTCAAATTTAGCGCCGTCAGTTACTCGTGCATCCCAACCCAGACCAACCACCACTTCGGTGAGGCCAGGAGCTTCTTTAGACAGTGACACGTTGCCACCTTTTGCTAGCGAAACAGCCATAAATCCTTCCTTTTCAATTGGTTACGATGGGCCTAAAACTGCATGCCGAAATTATTTGCGAGAGCCTTCAGGCCCCCGGCATAGCCTTCACCGATGGCACGGAATTTCCATTCAGCACCGTGGCGATAGAGCTCGGCGAAAATCATTGCAGTCTGGGTTGACGCGTCTTCAGCCAAGTCGTAACGAACGACCTCGGCGCCACTCACTTCGTTGACCACACGGATAAACGAGCCGCCCACTTGGCCGAAGCTCTGCTTGCGAACTTCTGCATCATGGATGGTGACAATGAAAATTACTTTATCGACGTCAACAGGGACCCGACTGAGGTCGACCTTGATCACTTCATCGTCGCCATCACCTGCACCGGTACGGTTATCGCCAGTGTGCTCCACCGAACCGTCAACGCTTTTCAGCTGGTTGTAGAAAATGAAGTCAGCCTCGCCGCGCACTTTACCGTTGGCGCCCAGCAGGAGCGCGCTGGCATCCAGGTCAAACTCGGTACCGTCAGTAGCACGCGGGTCCCAGCCCAGACCTACCAAGATTTTGGTAAGGCTTGGGTCAGTTTTGGTCAGGGAAAGGTTGCCGCCTTTCTGTAGGGTCAAAGCCATGGGTATTTCTCCTTGTGGTTGATGCAGCTACTTAATTTTTTTCAGCTTCAGCTTCTTCCTTGCCGGGGAAGAGCAGGCTTGCAATTACGCCTATCACCAAGACAACCATAACGATCAGCAAGCTTGTGTTCGCGTCAATGGTATAGCCATGGTGGAACATGTGATCAGTCGCATTCAAACCAAGCTTAATCGCAATGAAGAAAAGAAGTGCGATTACCGACTTTTCCAAATGCACCAGGTAGCGCTTCAGCGCTTCAAGGACAAAGTACATAGTACGCAAGCCCAGAATCGCAAAAAGCATTGCCGAGTATACGATCAGGGGTTCACGGCTTACCGCGATCACCGCTGGCACGGAGTCAAATGCGAACAAAATATCGGACACCTCGGCGACTACGAGGCAGAGGAACAAAGGGGTGGCGAACAGTGTGCCCTTCGCCGCTAGGGTCATGCCTTTATTTTCAGGCTTCTGCAATTCACCCTGCAGCTCCTTGCGAGTAACAAAGAATCTGTTGCCGTGAAGCTTTGGCCATACCGGGAAAAGCTTTTGAGCGAAGCGGTATGCCATATGCTTGGAATAATCCTCTTCCTCCTCATCATCACCGCCGGCCCGTAGCATCATAATCGCAGTCCAAGCGACAATTACCGCAAACACCACTTCGACCCACGGTCCAAACGCCAGAAGCCCGGTTCCGATGGCAACGAACACGCCACGGAAAACGATAGCGCCGATGATGCCCCAGTACAGAACACGGTGGCGCAGGCCATCGGGCACTTTGAACCAGGCAAAAATCGCCATGAACACGAAAAGGTTGTCCACACTCAGGACTTTTTCCAGGGCGTAACCTGTCACGAACAAGCTTGCGACTTCAGGACCATGCTGCACATACAGGAAGCCGGCGAAGGCGAGCGATATTGCAATCCAGAATATCGACCAGATCGAGGCCTTTGTTAGTGAAACCGGTTTGTCGCCACGGTGGGTGACCATGTCGAGCAGAAGCGCGCCAACGGCAAGCGCAACAAAGACCGCCATGGTGAGCGGGGGGAATCCAATGTTAGTTTCCAAGGTACCGCTCCTTAAAGATCGAAATCAGCTGGGTTCAAGCCCAACTCAGCGCAAACTAGACGGCAAGCCGCTTTCTCTTCAGCATCGAAGTCTCCGTCCGACGCACCGATGGCACAACCGACACGAACGAGCAGCCGGCCGGCGCCAGGATCATTTTTGATTTTGCTCATCACCTTCAGCGCTTCTGCCTGACCGATCTGAAAGTCAAACTCAAATTTCTCGCAATGAGAGTTGAAGGACTTGATCACGTCCGTCATGTTAAAAACCTTCAACTCTGGCGATTGACTGATAAAGGCAGCCATTTTTTGCTTTTCTTCCGAAGAGACACCGCCAGACGCCGCTGCGATGAGAGCGCAGTTCGCCGTCATAGCATCCATGAATCGCTGGTTTTTGAATTTGGTCACTTCTGTTGTTAATTTGTCGCGGGCAGCAGCCACGTTATCTTTTAGCCATGAAAGCATTTCAGTTCCCCCAAAGGGCGGGGTCAATTGACCCCGCAAACAATTATTTCGATCCCGCGCTCCAGCGCATACCCCAGCCGTAGGCTTTATCCAGTTGCGAATGACCTCGGTGGAAATCGACTCGTCTGGATACCTTAACGGCGCCGTTCACGTTTTCAAGCATCGCAATGGCACACATGCCTTCACGACCTCCCTCTTCATTTAGACGGACTTCAATCTCAGGCTGACCTGGAACAAAGATCGTTACAACACCGTCGGTTTCTCTCCAGTTCGGTGCACCTTCGTAGATGAAAGCAAAGATTAGGATGCGTTTGACTTCGGACCATTTTTTACCGTTGATGTGCAGCCATTCCCCCCCATCAACCGAACCGGTCCGATCGTCACCCATCAATTGAACGAACGGTTCGCTGTCCAGGCTTCCGAAAGAATTACCCAAAGCTTGGACAACGCCTTTATACCCATCTTGAAGTTCAAACAGGCAGCCAACGTCTAGGTCGATGGACTTACCGGCCCCAAAGAAACCTTTCTTTCCTTTGTTCCAGTTCAAGTTCACCTTGATCTCACCAAACCCTGCCGCGGTTTTCTCAAGGCTGATCGAGGTGCGAGTCTTGTCGAGGGTAACTTTGCTCAAGCTGATCGTGGATTTGGCCGGAACGGGCGCTGCAGGAGCAGGAGCGGGAGCAGGAGCAGGCACAGGAGGCGCGACAAAAGGAGCAGGTGGAGGTGTTGGGGCGACGGTTGGAGCTGCAACATCGACTCCAAAGTGTTTTGCAAGCGGCTCAAGTCCGCCATTAAAACCTTGGCCAACACAACGAAATTTCCACTCCCCTTGACGGCGATAGAACTCACCGAGGATCAACGCAGTTTCTGTCATTCCGGCAGTCGGGATCTGAGCTTCAATGCCACCGATTATTACGACTGAGAGTTGCGAGACGCGCTCAAAGCTGGCTTTGTTCTCATAGATCGTCGCAGTCAAAGCGACCTTTTCAACGGCGGGGTCCAGACGGCTCAGATCAAGAGTAAAGACAGCGCATCCGGGGGACGCTACGGTCAGTTGCACCGCTCCACCAAGCACGCTGGTTTGTCCGTAGAAGCACATGTCCGTATCGCCACGGACTTTACCCGAGGCGCCAAGGATGAATGCCGAAACATCAATATCAGCCCCAGGAATTGGAGTGTAATTGACATCAACGCGAATTGGGCCGTTGGCGACCGGCGCATTTCCACCAGGGACAAGAGTCGGCATCAGCGGAGCGCCTGTATAGCCAGGGATACGAGATCATCGGCTGTACGACCGTTAGTGGTCATGCCGATTGCTTTGAAATCCCAACCCCCGTTTTGACGCGTCAAGCTTGCCATCACGATACCAGTGTGACGGCCGCGCTCGGATAAATTAAAGCGAGCCAATTCGGAGTTGTTACCGGCGTTGAGGATTCGGCAATAAGCGTTTTCTACCTTCTCAAAATTCTGACCGGTGAAACTATTGACCGTAAAAACCAAATGCTGGACAGATGAGGGCAGCCGTTGGAGGTCGACCCGGATCGACTCATCATCGCCATCGCCAGCACCAGTACGATTGTCGCCAGAATGCTTGATCGAACCATCGCGCGACTGCAACTGACGAAACCAGACCAGGTCGATTGGTTTCAGGTCTTTGTCTAAGAGAATGCAGGATGCGTCCAGATCAATTTCGGTGGTGGAACCCGTCAGTCTGCCCAGAAAACCAACTTTCGCTGCATCCCAACCCAGGCCCAGGCTTACACTAGTCAACGCGCTACCGGCCGTTTTTTCCAGAGAGATGGTTTGTTGTTTGCTCAGGGTAAGTGCCATCGTTACGCTCCTTGTTGATCGTCAGTATTCGCGTTGCGGTCAGAGTTGACCGCTACTTGCAGTGTGGTGTGAGCAACAGCGCTCACGCTCGGTTTACCGCCATTTGCTCCCCGCAGGCGTCCACGACGCCATGCGGGATGGAAATTTCGCCAGTTGGCCTCTTGCGCTGCCGCGAGCAATTCATGATCGCCCCGCGTGTCGCCCCATGCCTTTAGGCGGTATTGGCTTAATGGTCCATAGACCGCTTCAAGCCGTAGAACCTTGTTCTCGCATCTACAATTGTTGCCGGCGATTTGCCCGGTCAGTCGTCCGTCGACAACCTCCAGCTCAGTACCAATCAATTTGATGCCTAAGCGTTCTGCGAACGGTCGCAGCACCAATGCGGGGGAGGCTGAGCAGAGCGTCACTTCTGAGCCAGCCTCAATTTCATTCGCGACGGATGTTAACCCGGAAGGTCGCATAAGCTGGAGCCAAAACACCTCACAGAAAGTTTGGGCCTGCTCGCTGACCCAATCGGCATCGACTCCAGTTAGGAATGTGCTGACCAACCGCGCTTTGAGCTCGTCGCGAGTCAAACGCCGTGCAAGAAAACGTATGCTCGGAATGGCGAGCATCAAGACACGTCGATTGAACTCGCGCCGGCCAAAAGCAAACTTTAAGAATGGGACGAAGCTGTCATGCCTGGTGAGGGTGCCGTCGAAATCGAATACCGACAGCACCTGCTTACCGTGCATCTCAGGTTCGGGGATCTGTTTCATTGAGCAGCCTCAGCCAAGCGAATGGTTGTCTCCCCATTGGCGGCTTCGGGTACCCGTACGCCATGCCACTCTGCACGCTCAAGAATCTTGATCGCCCATTTGTAATGGGTTGCAGGTTCACACATCACGTCGTTGTGCTTAAACACAGCTGGAGCAACATCACTGACAATCAGCTTCGCGCTGTTGAGGTCCTCGAGACTCACCCGCAGCTTTTCCTGGATGAGGCTGATCTGGCTTGGATGAATTGCAGTCTTGCCGACCAGGCCGTGAGCGATATCGAGATCCAGCTCCTCACCCAGCAAATTGGGCGTTGCGAGCTGCTCGAATACCGGAGCGGTAAGGGCGAAGCCCTGCGACCCCATGACCCCAGCAAGCATCGGAATAACGTATCCCATCGGAGTGCTGTATAGCGTTGTCGCTGGGTTCCGACGAAGCCCCAAAGAGCCCATCAGATCGTTTCCCCCGATGCGCAGTGCAATGATACGGCTGGCCAGGTTGGCCCTGAGTGCCTGTCCCAATTCGACCATCGCAACAGGATTGAAGACGTCGGCGGTCTCAAGGGTAGGCATAAGAAACAGCTCAGGATTTGTTACCGCCTGCTCCCAGGAGCCGAGGTTCCGCATTGTGAGCTTGGGGACGACAAATCCATCAACGTGTTTTATTAATGGCCAGTCATTCAACACGGCCGCCATCACCGAATCTCGGGGACGGACGAACAACAACGGGCCGTCGCCTGAGCGGCCACCGCGGTCGTTGATCGCTGATAACAACACATGCAGATTACTAAGCGCCGTGTCGATATCGATATCCGCTACCGCGTCTTCCAGACATACCACCAGAGAGCGCAACTCCGGTAGCTTGGTCCGGAACACGACATCAAGCAGATCTGCTCGCGTGGCAGGCATGTACAGCGTGGCGCCGAGGGCATACGGAGAAAGGATTTTCATCAACTCACGCTCCGAATAATAGTCACAGCCCGGTATGGGCCCAATGCAGCGCCAACCTCTTCAACGGAAACACCAGCACCTTCGGTGAGGTGCAGCAACAACTGAACATCGCTGTCATGGCGATCGCGCACGAGAACATGGTCTGGTACACGGCGAAGGACGGCTCGAGTCGCTTCTGCGATGCCAGGCTTAACCCGGTTCAAATTCTTGATGCCAAACCGCTCGGCTAAAGACTTCACGACGTGTCCGGCTGCGTCCTGTAGCTCAACCCGCTGTGCGTCTGTCCACGGCGTAGCGCGATGCACCGAGCCCAAAGTCTTGCGCTGAGCATCGATGTGCTCAATAAAATCCTGAGTCACATCGTGCGCCTGTAAGTGGTCGTAAACGACGCAGCCATGAAGCCCACCGTCAACAGGCCAGATCGAACGCGATACCAGGCCCGACACGGTGGCCCCTAGGATTCCGGACGGGATGACCCAGTCCTCAGCCGAGGCGGAAAGCCATGAGTGACCACAAGGGTCTGCTAAAACGACCAGGCGGGGGTCCCGCGGGAAGCGCGAGTCACCATTGAGGCTTCGCTGGATCTCGCCAGAAATCGCTCCCTTTCCAGTCCAGCCGTCGACGAAGACGATATTCTCAGCGCCATGCGCCGTAATAATCGCTTCCAAAGCGACTGAATCAATTCCACGGTCGCGAACGATACTGATGCCGTAATGGTGTGATTCGCGACCCATGTCAATCAGCGCGCGCCGCAGCAAGACACCCAGAGGCAGCCCAGCCCGAACAAAAGAAACCAGGACAATTGAAGGGCCGGAGCATGCTTCATTCAAAGCCAGAGCCAGGGCTTGAACATCGGTGGCCATCCGGACACCATTCTGGCCGAGCGCTCGCTGATACAGTGCCTTGTGCACGTCAGTAGGGGCGCTCTCTAAGCTGATCATCTCGGAATAATGCTTCTGCTTCGATTGAATCAAGCGCTCTTTTTCCGCGACGTCCGTTACTTCCATTTGCACAGGCTGGAGCAGGAAGTGAACATCATTGGGGAGGTAGCTGCCGCTCCCTACTGTATTGAGATCCGAAACGGTGTTAGTCATTGAGCGTATCCCCCACTAGCTTGGCTAGCTGGCTTCGAGAAGGGGTCGCCCACATGTGGCACTCACTCATGAAGCCCAAGTCGGTAATGCTGTCGCCGAAGCCGAGCACCGGCCGAACACCATTGACTTCGCGATCACGTCGTAGGAGTTCCTGTACCGCCGCCTGCTTCGATAGGCCAACAGGTAGGAACGCCAGGTTGTTGCTATTGGCGTGGATGTGCATACCTTCCAGCAGGCCGCGGCGCTGGACCTCAGCAAGGACCGTTTTAAGCACCTCGTCGTTAGACTCGTTGTGCTTGGTCACCACGTAATTACGCAGCCCTTCTTCCTCAACCACCCACCCACGCAAAGAGATGCCAAGCTCTTTGCCGATGGCGAGGGTTTCTTCGCTCAAACCCGGTAGACGACTTTGGAAGTCAGCCAGAACGACGCGCATGTGCGACTGCCATGCTTCGTCAAGCTTACGATCCGGGCCGAGGATGACTCCGCCGTGTGAACAGACTGCGCCCTGGGTAAACGGTAGCTTTACCCGGCTGAATGCTTCCACGCTTCGGGCTGTGACCGGCACAACGTCGGTGGAAGAGAGCAACCACTCAAACAGTGATTTTTGAACGGCGCTCATGTATCCGTTGGGTTGGCCATCAACGTCGTAGGTTGCTGGATGCCGTAGAGTTCCCTCAGGCATTTTACGCGCGGTCTGAAACAGCGTGTCGTCGAGGTCGGCCAGGGCCATTGGGCGATTACTGAGCATCAACAATCACCTCGGCGTTCAAAGATTTAACAAGATCTGCAGGTATTGACTGCGCCGGCGTTTCCGAGCAAATCAACACGCGATCAAACTGCCCAGGGCGGACGTTGTAGAGGAAGTTCGGAATACCTAACCCGTAGTTGTCCGAGAATGAAAGCGCGTGACCGATCGCGTGACCTAACGCGATAGGCGAACGACTGGTCGAGCTGAAGTGCACATCAGCACCAGCGCGCTCCAACCGCTCTGCGAGCAGAAACGGACGCCAGACGAACTCACTGGTGCCGACAACAAGAACGCGCTCCCCAGCAACGACTTTCAGACCAAGTGCCAAGGTGTCCTCAACATCGCGAACGCCTAGACGCCCCCAATCTTTCTCTGGTGTGAGCGGCCAATCGCCGGCGGCCACAGAGCCAACCTGCGGCATTACAGGCAAAGGAGCGTCTACGTCCTCGTGAAAATCATATGTGCCTTGCAGAAGCGAAACTTGATGGGCGGATGAACCGATGGCCTTGCAAACCGCATTACGGGACCAATCGGTAAGAACGCAGGTCACTACATTCTCGACCTTGGTCAGGCCCGCATCAACCAATGCGCGGTGCAGATTAATGAAGGTCTTGCCGGTGGAGGCTTCGTCGTCGACAAGCACCAACGAACGCGCATTCAAAACCATTTCCCGGATGTCGGGCTCTACAGGCATGTGAATCAAATGAGCACTTGCGTGGCTGTGCTCCTCTTCAAAGCGAGTGAGAAGTTCCGTACCAGTCGGATGTCGCGTGCTGACCATATAGACGGTATCAGGGCGGGTCGCGCTAAATGCGCGATGCACACCAGCACCCAGACCAACCGCAGTCTCGGCCATGCCGATTACAAGCACTGGACCTGGAAGGTTTGCGGGTATTTCCTGGGCCAGGCTTTTGAAACTAGCTTCCATGACCGAAGGACGCACTGGAATATGGCGCCCCAGTACTTTTGAAACAAATAGAAACGCGCGCTTCGGATTATTACGCTCGGCAAAGCCGAACAGTGCGCCCGGGTCGATTAGTGAACCATCTACTTTGACATCGAGTCGCCCGCGCAACAATTGTGCGCTGAGCGCCTTGGAACCTGCGTTACTTTCCATTAACAACATCCTAGAAATGCGTAAGATCATTAACCTAACGGCTCTTGCGCATTTGACAAGTCAAAAGGGGGTCAGAAATTTTGGGCTTCAATTCGCCACAAAGAAGACTGGGCTTCACGGACCAACTCAGTCGTCGTGAATGTTTTGCTGACAGGCGATATCCTGGCCTCAACACGGCAAGCGTTAAGGAACGCAAGGAGTAATGAGGCCTTTACGGCAAAATTCATGTTCTGCGCAGATTCCACGGTTGATGTCACCAAACCGATAACTGCCCCTGAAGAGTCAAAAAGCGGACTACCGCTGGAACCAGGTTGTATTGGAGCAGTGAATTGGAGCAGGCCTGCATCATTGTGGAGACCGAATAAACCCGACACGCCTCCTTGGGTGACCTGTACACCTCCACCGGCAAAGCCGGATAGAGGGAAGCCTAAAGCGACAACGTGTTCACCGAGCTCGCATCCAAACCCTTCTTTAAAGACCACCGGATTTAAAGCTGGAGACTGCAAGACTCTAAGGAGCGCAATGTCATTACGTCGGTCGATTACAACGGGTTCGGCGCGGTAGCGGCCCTCAAAGGACGAAATGTGAATATCTTGCATACCCTCGATTACGTGAGCGCACGTTAGGACATGATTAGGCGATACCGCGAAGCAAGTACCAGTTGCACGTGAGGCACCAGTATCAGGCGGGCTAATGCGTCCCTTGGGGTGTGCGTCGTCAATCTCAATGCCTACGCGACGACCGAGCGCGGCCAATCCATACGCAGAGCCTTCTGCTAGTGCGCGAAACTTCCATTGCTGGTTTCGCGCGTAGAACTCGCCGATGATAATCGCCGATTCGCCGTTTTCGCGGAGGTCAAGGCAATGTTCAATCTGGCCGTCGACTTGTAGACGCAATGAATGAAGTTCGCTGACAGGGCCAGCTGCGGAGAAGGTGTAGACGATTAGCAGAACTCGATCACTACCAGCCGGAAGCGATTCCAAATTCAGTTTGCATGACGGTATGGCCTGGCTCCCACCCCATTCCATCCAATCACAGGACGTATGCAATAGCGCGAGCTCACCAGTAGGGCGCCGTTTGTCATCAACCGGCAACACGGCAACCCCTGCATAGTCTCCAAACGAGGAAGATTTAGGGGATTCCAGAGTCCACTCAGTCCGCGAGCTCAATATTGCCGTGTTTGCGCCTGGCGCCAGCACCATCATTCCTTGATTTCTCCATTCCGGCTGACCGCCAACTTGGCAGAACGCGTTCGCGTTAGGATATCAGTTTAATATCAGGCTGCAGCTTCAGCAGCAATAGTGACACCTTTGATACGGACATTGGGCCGCCAGACGGTCGCTGGCTCTGACAAACCCAGCCGGCGTGCGGCAAAAATACCAGGCAAGTTCACTCCTGCTAAACGGGTGTAGCCAATGCCCCCAGAGTAGCGAGGATTGATTTCCAGCAAGTGTGGCTTCCCAAAGGCATCGTCTTTGGTCTGCACATTGACCAGCCCATCACAACCGAAGTGTTTGGCGGCTTCTATTGCAAGTTCGACAGCAGGTCCTTCACGCTCAAAAGTCTGAAAAACACCGTCCTTCCGCCGGCCTACAAGCGCAACCGCGCGCCCGGCCTCGCAAACCATATCTACGGAACATTCGCTACCGGACATGTAAGGCATCATCAACATCGGCGCCGGCGTCTCACCCGCGCAGTAAGCGTCCATGTAAGTCTGAAAATTGGCTTCACGGGCATCGGGATTTGCAAAACAACGAAACGGATCAGCATCCGCCTTGAAGCGCCAGAAACCTTGGCCGTAGATCCCAACGGACGGTTTCACGCAAACCTCACCAAAAGACGAAAGGGTGCGGTAAGCAGCGAACATCTCTTCGGCGTTCGCGGCGGTAATCCCAGGCACACAGGCCAGGCCGACGCGTTCCGCCTCCGCGGTGAATCTGCTTTTGTTGTCCACCATGTCAAATGTAGACATAGAAGCGCCGCCGGTTACCAGGACAAGCCCTGCTTCTTCAAAACTGGATCGAGCGAGTTCGAAAATATGACCAACCCGGCCCGCAAGAATCACTTTTATTTGCTGCGCCTGAGCTGTAGCAATGACCCACTCTATGCGCTCGTCGTTTTCTTTCGGCTCGACGAAGGAGACGTCCGCAAGCGATGTGATCTCAGGACGCTCCTGACGATGGGAAGCGAAGATTTTCACGTCTGCTGGCAATGCTTCTCGGGCGCCGATAATCACGTCCCGCTGGCTAGATTGTCCTTCAAGAAACCAAATCATGACTTACCTCGCTGACTGTTGCGATCTGAGCGCTGCCGCAAACTTAAAAAGGGAGCTCTCAGGTTTTGAATGATGAAAATCAATTTAACGTCCCAGGGAGAATCAGCAAGGTAAGACACCATTGCATTCTACCTTGGACACCGTGCTCAGGGTGAGAACGGATCATGGCAGACACACCTCGAATTGATTCAACGGCCTAACCTTTCAATCGATAAGCTTCATTAGATTCAAAACACCTAACTCGAACCTGAAAAACCAAGCCGTGGCAGACCTAGATATTCCACAATACGGTGTTTGGCATTGGAGCCCTGTAACTGCCGCGCTGGAATGAAACTTAGAGTCTGTAAGCAACGGAACTGTCACCACAGCTATTGCTAAACCCGCAAGGGCGTAGGTCCTCACTTTTAGGAAATGGCCACCACCCAATCCTAATAGTTGTGAGACAAATATCATGGCGCTTAATAACAGACCTAACATTGTTGTCGCCAGCACAATGGGTTGAACGACTGCATTTGAAATGCGGCGCAAGTCATAATGGGGAGTCTGGTACTCTTTAAAAAACTGACTAAATTTCCACTGATACTTTGATGCAACCCAAGGCTCATTTCGGGCCTGCCGATCTACAGCATCTGCAAAGTATAGCTTCATCAAGTCCTGCCCCCGAACTTGGTTGCCAATTACTAACACTGGATCATCGACTAGATAAAACATATTGACTATGAATAATTCCGATTCTACAGATCGCGCATTGTCCCCTGCATAGGAGGGCACGAGTGCGTTTTTATAATTATTTCCCAGAGATGTTATCCGCTGCACATAGTACGTGGTAATTGCCTTCTCGGCTAAATCCGGATGCTTTGCCACAATCGAATGACCAATATTAGCAACGATCCTATTCTGAATCCCCCCTAAAATAGAGCCGCACAAAAGCCCTGAAACAATGATCAACACCAGCGTCACAGTAGTTGAGAGGTCTTTTCTGCGCGCAATAAAAGAGGCGCAAACACCTCCGATGAGGGCAAATGTTAGAAAGCTTCCAAAGTTTGCATTCAATTCGACTCCTTGGCTCCAGTCGAATAGTCTGAGAGGCAGCACTTCCTCAACTCCAGAAGCAGCCGATGTATCTGACAATCTATCAATGTATATAAAACTGTTCCACATGCCGAAAAGTGCGGCGACTGATAGGACAATTTTCGGAAGGTGCTTTAGCATGCGTCTCATTCCCTTGTGATCAAATATGCACTGTCGTGTCTGCCTCCGCGAAGGTTACAAGACATCTCTGAATTGTGACAATTCTTAATAGGCTGCTTCGTGGTACTCAACTCTAAGATTCGCATTTCTGGCCGCTGCGATGAAGATTAGGCGCCCGAGAGGGCGCCCAACTTTTAAAAGTGCAAACCTGATTCCCTAGCTTATGCCACTGCGGGATTGCGCTCAAATTCCAGACAGTCACCGATCGAGGTGAACTCTGGACTGCGACACAGCCACACGGTCAGTGTCGTATAGGCGACGGACAGAGTTGCGATATAGGCCATGTTTTGCTTGGCCTCACGCCTATGGCGTGCAGCTGTGCGTGCTTGCGATTCCCCTTTGCGCCGGCCGCTATTTGAAAACAGGGAGCCCACCAGCATGGCGATAATCGCGAAGAACACCGATATGATGGTGAGCTTAGTAATGATGACCAGCGCGATATTGAGCGCGCCTTGGTTGGTTCTGAGGGTCGCATAGACAGCGTAGCTAATACCCAGCAGAACCCCAGTGGTAAAGGCGATCGCTTGGACAAGGCTTGGCAGCTCCAACCAGCGCATGACGAGGGCGGCTATCACTCCGGCGGCCGGCAGCAGGTTAGTGATGGCTGCATCCGTGTAGTCGTTATAGATGGTGGCGGTCTCTTTATGGTGGAGCCAGACGGTCCAGCAAGAAATCAGGAACCCGATGAGCAGCGTGTATTTCCAGGCTGGGCCAGACCAGAATGCCTGCCACATCCTTTGGAAGAGTGGCTTCTCAGCCAATGGTTGAGTTGGAGCACTCCGCTGCGGCGCCGTTGCCAGATTAGCTGTAGCGGGATGAACTTGTGCTGCTGACGCGACCACAGTCTTCGATTGCTTAAAGTACTCCTGTTCTCGTTGCAGGCGAGCTTGTTCCTTCGCGAGATTGTAATCCGCAGTTCGCTTTGCTGATGCGATTTCTTCCGCTTGGCGTTCCGCGTTTCGTTGATCTTGTCGTGTTTGTTCCTCAGCCTTATCGGCCGCGTGTCTCTCAGCGTTGACGTAATTTTCAAGGAAGGTAACCCGCGAGCCCAGCGTCGTATCGAGACACTTCTGCGAGGTGCATTGGTCACGCTCAGTGATCCATTCACGCTGTAGCTGGCGGAGGCGGGCAGGATCGGCGGTCTTGGCCAGCGCTTTTTGGTATTCCCGACCCAGGCTACTGTCTACGGTACTCAAGTAGCCGTCCTGGCAGATGGATGTCTCTGCGAAGCTTGCAGCTTTTTTACAATCAAAACTTGCTGCCATAGCTCCGCCGGCCGCAAATACCAGCAACAGCGTCACGGCGCTGCTCATCATCCTGTGCATATCCCTAATCCCATTAATAGCGCCCATAGACGGACGTAACGTTTATCGGCGGGCATTCCTTAAACCTGAGGTCAGGTACCCAATAGGGCAGGAGCGACGCCTAAGCCCCAGCCAACAGCCTTCATCGTTTAGCAATTCGCAGTTCTAACACCGTCGTGGTGCGTCCCCGTACCGCCAACAATAGGAGTAGGGGGAATCGCTTAACCAGGTCAGGTCTTTGATAGAGCAGAGAGGAACAACATAACGGCGCCGGACCAAAAGAAAAGCACGGGGCGGGGCTCGCCGCTTTGCGTAAAACCCTACGATGAGTATCGTAGGGTCCCATCATGGAAGCGGGGGCTCTGGCAGAGGCTAAACAGAGCGCAGCAGGAGAGGGCGGCCGAAGACTCCACGGTCAGATCCAGACATGTCACCGCCGGCGTATGCATATAGGCAGATCGCCAAGGAGTCGACACGAATGCCAGTCAGCTCTCTAGCTCCAGTGGCGAACCAATGCTCAAAGGTGCCCACACACGGAGATTTGAAATTCTCGGCGATTCAAAAATGAACATCAGCGGAAAGGGGCGGCACACTGAAATCTTAGATTTCGCCGCCAATCGGTTTTGTCGGTAAATAAACGTTATATATCAATCGCTTACGCAGCACGCCCTGTCTGCTAGCACTCGTCATAGATGGGCTAAGGGTAGGGCATTGGGCCTTGAGCACGAATAACTTTCAGCTTCGCCCTGCGTTTGTACACCGAGCTCGCCGAGCAACCAATTTCCTTCGCAACCTCACTGACACGCCGTTCCCCCAGCAACGCATCCTCAGCCGCAGTCCAGGATCTAGCGCTTGCTCTGCTGCGAGGTTTCTCCACGCCAAGCTGTCGGCGCCGAACGCGTATCATGGCCATGGTCACGGAGAGCTTCCTAGCGATCTCAGCATCCGGAATCGCATCTATAAGTGCGTCCTCTTCTGAACTCCATTTCCGCCCTGGACGACCTCGGTTGTTCACCGCCTTAACGCCGAGTTTGAGCCGTTCATGCGTCACGTGGCTGCGGTCGAGACCAATACGTCTTGCAATGTCGTAGTCGTTGACCACTCCAAGCAACACAATGACGTCCGGTTGAAGCACCTTGCTACCCTTAGGGACTGGCTTTGGGCCACGGACTACTGAGATACCCAGCTTTCGCCTTTTTGCGCGCACAGCCGGCAGTGTGAGCTTTCCTTCAGATGCCTGAACAATCTCCAGGTCCGGGACTTTACCTAACAGATCGATCACTTCCGCTGTCCATTCCGAGAACACAGCGATTCCTAGCCTTATACGTTGGTCTCGCACTTGATGGTTTGTGAGCCCAAGTTGCTTCGCCAAGGCCACATCGTGCATCGTTCCAAGCAGACGGTTCTGCTCCTCGGACCAGGTCACCGGACTATACGGCAGAATACCCAACTCCCTGCGCAACCCAGCAATCGTAAGATTGGAGAGTCCTGTTAACCTTGAGAGTGCAACATCCGGCATGGTCCCAAGAAGCCTGGTTTGATCCTCGGAAAGAATCGCGGGCAATCGAGTGCTCGCACCGTCACTAGCTGCGATTCTATCGCGGTGATTAGGGCTGAAGCATGCAATCCCACGCGACAAACGCTCACTTCGGATTGTGTGCATCGAGATTGAAAACCTGCGCGCCAGTTCCCGATCACTAGCCGTACCAAGCAACCCTAGAAGCTGTGTTGGTAAATCGCGCTGGCGGGAGCTTGCAATCCCACGCGACAAACGCTCGCTTCGGATTCTGTGCAGAGGGATTGAATAACGGCGCGCCAGCTCCCGATCACTAGCGGTTCCGAGCAACCCTAGGAGCTCTGTTGGCAAAGGACTGTCTGCTTTCTTGGTGTACTTGCGAGTCATGGCGACAGATCTGATGGCGATCACAAGAGGTTAACCAGTCTCGCCAAAATGTCACGCCGAAGTGAGGTGCGGAATTCTGTGATCTAACGCTCAGGATCTGGACCGATGATCGACTAAGTTGCCGCGGCCGGTTTGGAGGTATAAAGTGATGTTTAGATAGCGAGAAGATGCAGCCTACAGCTGTTGTGTGCAAACACATTCCAAGAACTGCATCTAAACTCGCTGCTTGGGACATAACTTGGTAGAAGTGCCAAATTATGAGAAAAACCCAGGATGTCGCGCAAACCCTGAAAAAAATTCGAAAAAATAGGCGCAAAACGCCCTATGTCGATTTTGCCGACAATACGAGTTGTCGGCAATTCCCTAAGTCCTTGATTCCTAGGGTTTTCCCCAGAACAAAGCGGGCTTTTGTTTAACCTAACCCCCCTCCTTCGACTAGCTGTCGAAACCCATCTCGAGGCCGGCGGATCCTAACGTATTGACCGTCGAATGTGAAACCTTATCCTGCGTTGAGCTACCCAGTACTCTGGTACGTAGTGTAGATCAGCAATGACGGAATCTGAAACTCTACCTAAAGCCTCGTCGAGTTCTGACGACCATCCTCTTTGCACATACTGACAGCACGAGCTTGTTTCTGCTTCCTCTAAACCTTTCCTAAGCTCATGAACGGTACTCCGGCTCAGGCCAAATAGTTTGCCGACGATACGATCGGTTTCAGTGCCCACATTGAAATCGCGCAGTGCAACCGTAGAGCCTGTTTTCAGCGCGTCATGAGAATCTGCTGTGCGAGACCTAGCCGTGCGCTCCATTGAAATATCAAGACGCGTCCGTAACTTCGTTATAGTCGCCCGGGGAACGGAGAAAGACTCAGCGACAATGGAATCCGGATAGACTCCAAGAGTCTGGATCAGCTTCCTCGTTATTACTACGTTCCGCAATGGAGCAGGTCCGATGCCGAGACTTTCACGTCTGCTTGCCAGACACTCATATGACACGCGGTAAAGTTTGGCGATCTTGAACAGAGGAAGAACGCCTAGAAGTTTTACGGCATTTGCAGGATCTAACGGGTCGCGAATGCCATTTTTGGGTCCACTCATGGCCGCTGACCTCGCAACGCACCTAGTCCCTAAGAATAGCTCCCCTCCGCCGGCAGCCTCGCCCCATCTTACCAACGGTGGGCACTACCTCTCACCGAACAGACAATCCACGCATGGATCCATGCGGCGCAGCTTGAAGCATTACCCGCCAGGGGAGAATTTATGTCGCTCACCCGCTACACCAGGGGCGTGTACCTGTTCAAGATAATGCGAGTCAGCACGAAGGTAGTCGTGCACTCAAACGTCACTGCGGCGCTCTCTATCGATCACTGAATAGTGAGTCAACCGGACACAATCCCCCCCGATAGTGTCCGATTGGCTGTCTCCCCCTACCCGCCGCCCTGGCGCTGTTTCAATGGACTAGCTGCCTGGCACGTGAGCGGCAGATGCCGCGCGACCGATTAGAACGCGAGCCCTTTGCCGAAGGACTGCTAGGTATATTCCGCCTGCTCGTTACACTCAGTGATCGTATTGGTAACTGCTTATCAAGGCTTCCCTATAGATTGACCTGCAGGCGCCGATAACAAACCTGCCAGCCCGGGCTCTTCTGTTCACTGGTGCGCGCCCGCCGGCAGCCAATTGCACCCAACCCAAAAAAGGAGTTGAGGCCCGCATCTCGGGCCTCGAAGACGAATCTATGGATCAGACCACTATGTCTCCTCACGCCCCCCACACTCCAGCTTGGGCAGTTGAAAACCCATATCTGAGTATCCTGGCCCCTCGCTTTTTCGAGAACGTCGATGGCTGCGATTGGAATGACCTGGCTCATCGGGTTGTTCGCATGTTCTTAACGGTGGAAGCCCGATACACGACGCAGGCTGACGCGGATCGTTTAGGCGCGAAGCTTCAGGCACTTCTCAATGACGGCGCATTCCTACCAAATTCACCGGTGATGATGAACAGTGAGCATGGCGCCCCAGCCAACATGTTCGCCTGCCACGTGCTGGCACCACCGGTAGACGCCCAATCTATGGAAATCGCCAGCAAGATCCACGATGGTTGCGGCGGTATTGGTTATGACCTGAGCTCCGTGGGCGATCCTATCGCGATGACACAGTTCATTGAAGACCAGACTTCGGAACGGAATCCTGACAGGAAGCGTAAAGCTCATAGCGCCGTCACTCTCCATGTCGACCACCCGATGGTTGAAGGCTTCATCGGCATGTGCAGCTCGCTGGAAATCACACATACCAACGTTGAGCTCGATGCCCCATTCTTCAACTCCCTTGAGAATCGAGTTCCAGCTGCCTTGGCCATTTGGGAGCGCATCTGCGGGTCGATCTATAGCACCGGCAGGCCTGCTATCGCATTCGGTGAGCACAAGTCACTCAGATCCCCAAACGGGGAACGGCTGATCTTGAATGTGTGCGGTGAAAGTTTGCTGAGGGTAGGGGAGTCTTCCTTGATCGGCTCGCTCAATGCCTCCCGTTTCGTCCACAACGGTGTGTTCGATGACGGCGCTTTCGCCGAGGCGGTGCAGATCGCTGTCCGTTGCCTCGACAACTTGCACGACATTCAGGATCACGCTTCCCCTGAAGTGGCTCGGCGCTGCCGCGAGAGCCGCAAGATAGGTCTCAGTGTTATGGGTTACGCTGACGCTCTACTGCTCCTGGGCGTTCGATACGGCAGCCAGGAAGCGCTTGAGTTTGCCACCCGCGTCATGGGCCTGGTTAAAGCGGCGGCCCGGAACACCAGCGAAGACCTGGCACTGACTCGGGGTAGCTGTGAGGTGAGCCTATTGCGCGAGGGCGAGCCACTGCGCCGCAATGCATCGCTGATGGCTATCGCAGCGAACGGCACGCTGAGTCTGATCGCCAACGTGACTGGTGGCATTGAACCGATGTTCAGCTACGTGATCCGCCAGACCGTTGAGGATCGCGTCACCCACCAGATGCAGCCAACCCTGCGCCGCGTGCTTCGCGAACATGGTCTGAGTGAGACGGACATCGCTGACGTGACCGCGGCGCTGGCCCAGGGAGCCGAGCCATCCGAAGTTAGCCTGCTGCCGACCGCGGTCTGCAGGTCTATGGTGCGTGCACACGACCTGAACTATGAAGATCACATCGTGACTCAGTCGACGTTCCAGGCATTCATCGATGGCGGTATCTCCAAGACGATCAACCTCCCCTCGTCTAGCCGCGTCGAGGACATCGCAGCGGCGATCCTCAAAGCACGTGAGAGTGGTTGCGTGGGGATTTCGCTGTACCGGGACGGCAGCATCACCGGGCAACCATCTCAGATGGCCACGGGACCCGTTGCGTGCGAGACGGCAGCTTGAACAGTCCCTGCTTCATTTCCTTTGATGGCCCCAAGGCGACCGGTAAAACAACTGTCCTTGAGGCCGTCGGTGACGCCCTGCGCGCTGACGGGCGCTTTCCAGTTGTCGAGTTGTGTGAGAAGGATCTCGACCCGGACCGCGCCGCCACGCTTCATCTGATTAAGCAACTAACAGCAAATCCAACGGAGGAGCTCGAGTATCTTGTTTGTGAAAAGCTCGCCGCCGGCAGAGCCTGGATCACCGACCACGTTCTCTCGCAGGTCGATGCTACCAGCGTTGTCCTAATAGATCGCTGGTACCCGTCAGATGCAGCGTTCCGCCGCATCCTGCCTTTCACCGAAATCATGGCCATGAACCTCTCCCGAGGGGTACGCATACCGGATCTGCACGTCGGTGTAGTCACCACCCCGGAGGTATCTTGGGCCAGGGCGATGGCCAGGCCTCGCGGGTTAAGCAGTGTGGTCATCCAGAGCCTTGAGGAACACGCCGCCTGCAGCGCCGCGTTCAACCGCGCTATCGTCGCCAATGACTGGTTTTCATGTCGAAATGAGTCGTCTGTGGAACACGCGGCGTTACTTGTGCAGGAAGCGATCGACGGCCTCCCACGGCGCAATGCTTTAAATCAATAACCAACACTACCAGCTCTGTGTAAGGAGTCACCGTGAAGACCAGCACCGACATAATGTCCAGGAACCAATGGTACCTAATGACTTTCGGCAGAAACGCGACAAGGTGGCTGATGTTGAGTTTCATCAGTCTGGCCGCCGCCTGGTATCTGTCGGGGATCGCGCTGGTCGGTATTGCATTGGGGATTGGGCTCCCAGCTTTGCTGATCAAACGATCCGTGGACAAGCGTATTGCGGCTGCTAACCAGGTGTTGGAGGACGTCTATAACAAAACGCTGTCCTCCCTTCCCAAGGTCGATTACTACAACTATGGCGCAGATGGTTCAATCTCTGTGGATGCAGAAAGTGGTCAGATATCTGTTATTAAAATTCTGCCGACGATGGAAATCCTCGCGCCGTTCGTTTTCAACGCGACCGATATCATTGAGTTCCACTTCTACGATCCTGGTATGACGACCACAAAGTATTACGGAAGAGACATTGTCACGGCTCAGGCGACGCTTAATGACAACCTTGAAGCGATGGCCGATCGTCTCAAGGTGAGAGGCTTGCACATCCGTCTGAACGATATAGAAAACCCCAAAATCGTAGTCACCATGACAGCGAAAGAAGCTGACCATTGGATTCTCATTATTAGGAAGCTGATTAACAGGTCGCTTGCGCCTGTCGTCAACCCCAAGATGGTTCCGTAGGGGAAACGGAGCACGCTACTGGCAAGCAAATGACAATAGGAGCGCGATGGCGGGCGCCGTGACAGCTTTGCCGCCCCTCTTCGCCCTCCTCCACTACCGTCCAATCGCATCTTCAAGAAATCATCTTCACCTTCTTTGGGGGAATGATAATTTCCGCGGACCGGTGCGGTGCCCCGCGAACTATAGACAAGCAACACAACTCGTAGATCGCAGGCAACGCTCGACTTGAGCTCGCTCAGAGCGGACAGGAAATGTTTCAGCGATCGCTCATAGTCATTGGTTCAGCGGCTCAATAGCGGCTTGATAGGGTCGGAAGCCAGCAGTAGGTCGTAATTGGAATGAATTCCAACCCCTCAAAACGGTTTTGGAATATTTGTCATCGTTGTTACTCTACGAGCATCTAGACCGCCGAACCATTCGGCAGTCTCAAGTTCTGGGTTTGTAGTTGCCGAGCCGGCACGCGAATATCAGTTGAAATAGAGACACTATTGACCACATGGGGAACTACATGAGCATCGTTAACGAATATCGTTCGACTGAAGAATCCATCAAGCAGCTTCAGTCGCGCCTGGAAGCCCTGAAGGGTGACCCGAAGCTGCAGCAAGAGATCGAATTTGAAACCAAGCTGAAAGAGCTCCTGGCTACTTATGGCAAGTCTCTGCGTGACGTCATCGCACTCCTGGACCCACAACGCCTTTCGCAAAATCCAGGTAAGGCGTCGGCCAGTGCTAAAGCCCCTCGGGCAGAACGCAAGATCAAAACCTACAAGAACCCTCATACCGGTGCCATCATCGAGACTAAAGGGGGTAATCACAAAGAACTCAGGGCGTGGAAATCCGAGCACGGTTCGGACACGGTAGAAGGCTGGTTGGTGTAATTTTCCGATATGCCTGACATTTGAACGCCGTATAAAGCCAGCTTACGCTGGCTTTTTCTTGCCCCCTTTTTAATCAATTATGGTGATGACCGAATTCATTGCCGGGATTTCCCGGAACAACGAATTAGCCCATCACCATTCCTTCATCCGCATAGCATGCGCTCAAGATCCGCCGTTCGCATCCCACACTTAGACATGAAAAGCAGAAGGCGTGCGGCTCAAAATGCGTATGAGCGCCTGGGTAATTGCACAGACTTACCGACCTATTTGCATTCGACCTGACCAATCATTTGCGTCGGATTTGACCAACATGCTGCGTGGACATAACCGGCAGATAACGGCCGATTCTGTTGAAAAAGTCGGATTTTCAAATGGCCTGAACTCAGGCACGACCACCACCGGAGAACCTACTCACCACATTGAGTGGTTTTTCGGCCCTTCGGTGACCTTTGCTGCTCTGCTATTGGGTTAATTTGAGGTTTTTTGCTTGGTGCAGGCGCACCTATCCCGTGACTGGTGGCCCTTGAGATGAAAATTTGGCCAGCCGTCGCAGGTTCTGTACCGCAGCGGCCAGCGTGAACTCATCCGTCGCGCCACTCATGCCACGTAGCCGCAGGCGATCCAATTTCAGGATGCGCTTGAGGTGGGCAAACAACATTTCGACCTTTTTACGTTCGTGGCGAGAGCGCTGATATCCCGGCGTTGCTGCAATGCGCCGAGCCACATCGCGAGCGGCTTCATGGACGCTGCGAGCGATCTTGCGAATCGAAGTGTTCGGGCATCCATGATCACGCCGTGCTCGGTATCGATCAGATAATTCGTGGAGTAAGCGTAGAAAGCAGGGCCGCCTGGAGCAGCCGTCCAGCGGGCCTGAGGATCCGTCAGCGACAGGCGTTTCGGTAGCGTTTCGGCCAAAGCCTCCTCATCGAGGCCTTCAAGGTACTCACGCACGGCGCGAGTGCTCAGGGCCGGATCGCTCCAGTTGATCTGTTCATCACCCGGTACGCCGCGCTGCCGACTCGCATCCGCCTTGATGATGCTGGCGTCCACGGCAAAGCCTTCACCTTTGACCAAGCCTGCGTCCATGCAACGACGCAGCACTTCATTGAACAACCAGCGAAACAGATCGCTGTCCCGAAAACGGCCGTGTCTATTTTTGGAAAAGGTCGAGTGGTTGGGGACTTCATCTTCAAGGCTTAACCGGCAGAACCAGCGATACGCCAGGTTCAAATGGGCCTCTTCGCACAGCCGCCGCTCTGAGCGAATGCCGTAGCAATAGCCCACGATCAGCATGCGGATCATCAGTTCAGGATCAATCGACGGACGCCCGATAGGGCTATAGAAATCGGCGAGGTAATGGCGCAGGTCACTCAGATCGAGACACTGATCAATGCTGCGCAGAAGATGATTGGCTGGGATGTGATCTTCAAGGTTGAACGAGTAAAACAGCCGCTCCTGCCCACTCGATAACTGTCCCATCATGCTCTGTGATCCCCCGCCGGCCAATGAAGCAATTTTGCCGCAGGTCAAACAGGGGAGCTACTTTTTCAACAGAATCGGCCAATAGCGGACAGTCGCAGTGTCTAAAAAACTAAGGATAATTCAGTAGCTTTTTATCATTATTACTCATAGGGATATCTCAGGTTAGCATTGCAAGACAACACCTAATCTGATGGACACTTCGCCGCCGTAGCGAACACTTAAAATCAGACCGCATGAAACCTGCATGCAGACATTTAAGCCCGCAACATCTATGACTATTAAGAGAGCGCTGGCACGGGCGCGCGGTTTATCCGCACGCTCCGTACCTAGATCAGTCAGAGCAGACCGATTTCCTTGGCCGTTCTATCCACTGCACGCTTGGTCTTCTCTACCAACTCGTCCAGCTCGCTGCGGTTAGCGATGAGCGCCGGTGCCATGATCATCCGGCCCAGGGTTGAGCGGATAATTACACCTTCTTCGAAACCGATGGTGCGGCAGCGCCAGGCGATATCGTTCTCATTGGCGAAGCGCTTGCGGCTGATCTTATCTTCGGCGAACTGAAGCGCGGCAACCAGGCCGGTGCCTTGGATATCGCCGACTAGCGGATGGTCACCGAACACCTGACGCAGGCATTGCTGCAGGTACGGGCCGGTATCGTTCTTCACCTGACCGACAATGCCCTCGTCGCGCAGTGCCTTGATATTGGCCAGCGCCACGGCTGCGGCCACCGGGTGACCGGAATAGGTCAAACCGTGGGCAAACACCCCGCCCTGCTCAACCAATATCTGGGCAATGCGCTTGGACAGCACCAGACCGCCCATGGGAATGTAACCCGAGGTCAACCCCTTGGCGATCGACAGGGTGTCCGGTTCAAAGCCGAAGTACTCATGGGCGAACCACTCGCCGGTACGGCCGAAACCACCGATGACTTCGTCGGCGCACAGCAGCACGTCGTACTTGCGGCAGATGCGCTGAATTTCCGGCCAGTAGCTTTCTGGCGGAAAGATCATGCCTCCAGCACCCTGGAACGGCTCGGCGATAAAACCGGCGACCTTGTCGGCACCCAGTTCGAGAATCTTCTCCTCCAACTGACGGGCAGCACGCAGGCCGAATTCAGCAGGAGTTAAGTCGCCACCGTAGGCGAACCAGTACGGCTCATCAATGTGTTCGATGTCCGGGATCATGCCGCCCATTTCGTGCATGAACTTCATACCACCCAGCGCAGTACTGGCCAGGGTCGAGCCGTGGTAACCATTCCAACGGCCGATCATCACTTTCTTCTCTGGCTTGCCGAGAATCTGCCAGTAGCGCCGTACAGTGCGGATCAGCACCTCGTTGGCCTCGGAACCCGAGTTGGTGTAGATGGCGTGGCTGTAGTGGCCAGGCAACAGGCTAAACAGTAACTCGGACAACTCCACCACTGCCGGGTGTGTGGTGTGGAAGAACATGTTGTAGTAAGGCAGTTGCTCCAGCTGCTGAGTTGCAGCAGCTGCGAGGTCTTTGCGGCCGTAGCCGAGGGCGGTGCACCACAGACCTGACATACCATCGAGGTAGCGATTACCGTCGTTATCCCAAAGGTTCAGACGATCGCCTTTAACCATCACACGCGGCCCTTCGGCGTTCAGCGCCTTCTGGTCGACGAAACCATGGATGTGGTGAGCAGCATCCAGAGCCTGATAGTCACGGGTTTCTCGGATTTTTTTGTTTAGCGCATTCATTACAGCTCTCCTGCCCACTCAGGGGCCTCACTCTTCGACCGCAAGCGGCCTGTTAATCGTTGTTCGGGTTCAAAGCATTTTCAATGGGTTCGGGGGTGAACAGCGGCTTGCGCATCACCAGCTTGATCCACAACACCGCAATCAACGAAATGATGCCCAGCACTACACCGGCACTAGTGAATATCTGCACGGTCAGTTCCGGCGAAGGTGAGGCATGCCACATTGCGTAGAACATACCAACGATGCCAAACAGCTGCGGCAGTGGATAGAACGGGGTGCGGAAAGGCCGAGCCAAGTTCGGATAGCGCATGCGCAGCACGATCACATCGACGTGGACAATGATGTAGGCCAGCAGCCAAGCCAGCGCAGCGGCGATCAACAGCAGGTTGATCGAGTCGACGCCCATCAGCAGGATCGGCAGGCCGGTGATGGCAGCAACGAATAATACTGCCACCCAAGGCGCGCCAGTGCTTTTGCTAAGGCGTTTGAAGCAAGGGAACGCCTGGCCGTTCTGCGCCATGCCGCTGAGCATACGCGGAATAGCTGCCAACGAAGTGTTGAGGGTGCTGCAGGTGGCGGTGATAGCGGCGGTCACCAATAGCAGCTGCCCCGTCTCACCGAATACCGCGGTGGCGAACAGGTAGTGCGGCAAGCCGTTACTGGCAAGTTCTTCCTGCGGCACCATTAGCAGTGCGCCCAAGCAGTAAAGGCTGATGGTGAAGAAGATCACGCTCACGCCGATGATCATCGAGAGCGGAATATTACGCTCCGGACGACGCGACTCTTCCACTAGCGGGCAGACAAACTCAGCACCGACGAAGCCCCAGATTGCCAGTGCGGTCAATGCAAGCACACCGAAGCCCATCGGGTTAAAACCCTCCAAACTCAGACCAAGGCTAGTCAAAGGCGCAGCGTTTTCATGGCCGACAGCACTAAAACCAAGCAGCAGCAACACCACCACCATCACCACCGCCAATACCGACTGCAAGCGGGCGAAGATGTCGATATTGAACAGGTTGAGCACGGTGAACAGGCCCAGCACACCGAAGGCCACCGTCATCGACGGCAAGGCATGCGGGTAGACTTTTTCAATGATCAGATCGAGCAGCAGCAACTCGGCCGACAGGGCGAACATGGCCACCACTATGTAACCGGAAAAGGTCGCAAGAATCGCCGGGAACTGACCAATCGCGACTTCGGTATAGCTACTCAGGCTACCAGCCCGCGGGATCATCAATGCCAGCTCGGAAAACGAGAAGGCGTAACTCAGGGCCAGCAGATATGCCAAGCCCAGCGGGATGATAAAGCCCAGTCCGGCAATGCCGGCCCCCTGCAACATCAGCACCATGACTCCTTGCGACACCACCAGGCCGATGGCAACGGCCAGCAGGGAACCAAGGCCGAGCGCCTTACGAGGGATTTTGGCGCGCGCTTGCGGCAGCGCGCTGGTAAGCCCAACACTTGTATTTTGCGTCATTGCTTCATCCTTTTTTGTAGTTGTAGGGATGCACGTCTGGCTTAACGCAGCTGAAACCAGGTGGTTTTCAGCTGGGTGTACTTATCGAATGAATGCAGTGACAGGTCGCGGCCAAAACCGGACTGTTTACCGCCGCCGAAGGGTACCGTCACATCCAGGGCGTCCACTGTATTGACCGACACCGTGCCGGCATTAAGGCGGCGGGCGACGCGGTGGGCGCGGTTGAGGTCATCGCTCCACAGCGAAGCAGCCAGGCCGTAGATGCTGTCGTTGGCGAGGGCTACCGCCTGGTCTTCGTCGTCGAAAGCGCTGATCGCCAGCACTGGACCGAACACCTCTTCGCGGGACAAACGCATGTCTGCGCTTACTCCGGTAAACAGCGTGGGCTGTACAAAGTTATTCGAGCCATTGATCGTTAGGCGTTCACCGCCGCACACCAGCTTCGCGCCCTCGGCGCTGGCGCCGGCGATAAAGTCCATCACCCCTGCCGTCTGCCGCCCATCGACTAGGGCACCGGCACGGCTGTTAGAATCAAGTGGATCGCCCGGCTGCCACTGTTTAGCTTTTTCGCGCAAACGTTCAACGAACTCGTCGTGGATCGAACGCTGCACCAGCAAGCGCGAGTTGGCGGAGCAGACTTCGCCCTGGTTGAAGAAAATCGCGAAGGCGGCTTTTTCGGCGGCCAGGTCCAAGTCTTGGCAATCATCGAAGACCAAACTCGGGCTCTTGCCGCCGCACTCCAGCCACACCTGCTTGAGGTTGGATTGTGCCGCGTACTGCATGAAGTACTTGCCCACCTGGGTCGAGCCGGTGAACACCAGGCAGTCGACATCCGGGTGTAAGCCCAGGGCTTTACCGGCGCTTTCACCGAGGCCTGGTAGCACGTTCAGCACGCCTTCCGGCACGCCTGCTTCCAGCGCCAGTTCAGCCAGACGTAAGGCGGAGAACGGCGATTGCTCAGCAGGCTTGAGCACCACGCTGTTACCCGACGCCAGCGCCGGCGCCAGCTTCCAGGCGGCCATATCGAGGGGGAAGTTCCACGGCACCACAGCAGCTACAACGCCGAGTGGCACGCGGGTAATGGTAGCCAGCACGTTTTGTGCGGTAGGGGCCACTTGGTCGTAGAGCTTATCGAGGCTTTCCGCGTACCAAGCGAACACATGAGCGGCGCCAGGCACGTCGATGTTCCAGGCATCCATCACTGGTTTGCCCATGTTCAAGGAGTCGAGCAGCGCCAACTCCTCGCGGTGTTGCATCATCAGCTCGGCCAAGCGCAGCAGAATTTTCTTGCGCTCGCCCGGTGCCATCCGTGCCCAAGGGCCCTGCTCGAAAGCCTGGCGGGCGCTCTGCACAGCCAGATCAACCTCGGCCTCGCCACAGGCGCTTACCTTGGCCAGCAGTTGATTGGTTGCCGGATTAATCGAATCGAAGGTCATGCCTGATGCTGCAGCAACCTGCCTGCCGCCAATCAGCGCCTTGTCGATAAACACTTGGCGGGCGGCCCGCTGTTGCCAATAGCTGAGATCTAACACGCTGCACTCCCTCATCGACCACCAGGGTGGTGATTCTTTTATTGAATTGAGGGTGATGGTGCGACATCGCTCGACAGAGGAAAATTATTAAAAATATGTTTCGCCTATATAAAAAAGCGAGGCAAGCGCGGCACTGCCCTCTGGTGTAGCTAGGGTATGGTGAGCAACCCGTAATAAGCGGCTGCTGACTGCTGGACAGCCTTGGCAGAAGCGCTGAGCGACTGATAACCGCAAGGCAAAGCGTGTTTGCCGGCTAAGCTGGCGAACAGCAACACTGCCCCTCAGTGACGCAGGTACAGCCGGGCGCTTCCAAAAGTTGGCCTATACACAACCATCGTGGACAGCCAGCATCGCTATTAGCTGTTTAATCGCTCTGCCCAGCTGTGGGCAGCATCAGCCCAGAAGAGGTTTGCGTGGCCATCTATACCTTACGTCAGCTCAAATACTTCGTGACCACCGTGGAGTCCGGCAGCGTTGCCGAGGCCTCACGCAAACTGTATATCGCTCAACCGTCGATCTCCACCGCAATCAAGGGGCTGGAAGATAACTTCGGCGTGCAACTGCTGATTCGTCACCACGCACAGGGCGTATCGCTCACTCCGAGCGGCGCGCGCTTCTATCGCAAGGCACAAGAACTGCTGCGCATGGCCCATGAGTTTGAACAGAACGCCCTGGCCGATAACGACATCGTGGCGGGGCAAATCGACATCGGCTGCTTTGAAACAGTCGCCCCGCTGTACCTACCCCGCCTGATCGCGGGCTTCACCGCGCTCTATCCCGGTGTGGAGATCCGCCTGCGCGACGGCGAACAGCAGGAACTGGTGCAAGGCCTCACGGCGGGCAGCTTCGACCTGGCGTTTCTCTACGAACACGATCTCGACAACACCATCGCAACCGAACCGCTGATGCCGCCGCAAAAGCCCTATGCCCTGCTACCCGAGGGCCACAGGTTCACCAAGCAGGCCCAAGTCTCGTTGCGCGACCTGTGCCTAGAACCGATGATCCTGCTCGATGTGCAGCCGAGTCGCACCTACTTCGTCAGCCTGTTCGAAGAGCTTGGGCTGACGCCGAACATTGTCTTCAGCTCGCCGTCGATCGAGATGGTGCGCGGCATGGTCGGCCAGGGTTTCGGTTTCTCCCTGCTGGTCACCCGGCCACACTCCGAATGCACCTACGACGGTAGAAAGGTAGTGCCGGTGGAGATCGCCGAGCAGGTGATGACCTCGGGTCTGGTCTCCGCCTGGCTCAAACGCGCACACCTGACCAAGCCGGCGCAGATGTTCGTTGACTACTGCAAGGAACAGTTGGGAGCTGCCACGACCAACCAAAAGTCGACTGTCGAGTCAAATTAACAGCCACTTAAAAACCTCGCATTCAGTCAACTGTTTTGAAACGCGCCATTCGCCACGCCCCAAAAGGTAGACCATGACTTACACCTCGTGAGCTGCACCACTTAATTGGCCGGTTTCACCTTGCCTAGCTTGCGCTAATGGTTTAACAACTCGCTAAGTGCGAAACACCTGCAGACCATTCTTTAGCGCCAGCGCTGTATCACCTAAATCGGCCGCAGAGCGATTTATCGCATCCACATCCTTGTGCGTGCGCTCGAAGACCTCACGCATGCCGCCTAGTCGGCCCGACATATCTGCTACCGAGTGTTGAATGTCCTCGCTGCTCAGCAGCGCTTGATCCACCGTACTGCGCACCTGATTCATTTGCAGCTGGAGAGCATCAAGGGCCGCCAGCGTATCGTCAGCTCCCCCTGCGAGTTGCCGTGACCCTTCCGCCGTATTGCTCATACGCTGGGAAATATGCCGTATAGCGTCGATGACCTTATCAATCACTTGGTGTGCGTTGCTCAACACACCCTGCGTTTGCCCTGCCAGCTTGCGCACTTCGTCGGCGACCACAGCAAAACCACGCCCTGCCTCACCTGCACGGGCAGCTTCGATCGCCGCATTCAGCGCCAGCAAATTAGTCTGCTCAGAAATAGCCGTAATCATCTGTAGAACTTGGCTAATCTGCCCGGCATCGCGACTTAATTGATCCAGGTCGGCGGCCAGCTCAACGTTAACCAAAGCACTGCCGTGCACATCACCAATCAGCCGCTGCATTTCACCGTGGGCTTCGCTTAATTCGACACCGGCCAATTTTAGATTATCGCGCACCGCGCCAGCTAAGTTAGAGGATTGTTCGGCAGCCTGTTGAATCATCTGGCCATGCTGATCTACATCCGCCAGCTGGCAAGCAGCCTGCTGAATTTGCCGAGTAATGTCGCTGGCACACTGTTGGAAGGTGTTCGCCAGTTGCTGATTGCTGTTAGCCATTTGCAAAGCACTGGCCAGCGTCTGCCACAAATCTTTTAGTAGCCCGGCAAGGCGCTGCCCCATGCGCCCCAGCTCATCACCGCTGATTACCTTAACCGGGTAGGTGAGATCTCGGCTGTCGGAGATATGGTTAAGCTGATCGGTAAGCTGGCGCACTGTACTCACCAAAATCAGTGCGGCCAGCCAGGAAAGCACCAAACCAATAGCCAGCGTTGTCAGACCGATAAGCAACAAACTATGCAGACTAGCGTCGATCGCTTGCTGGAGGCTATCAAGGGCAATGTCTGCGGCGACCACGTAAAGCTGACCACTCTCAGTAGTCAGCGGCAGGAAGATCGATCGAAAACTGCCGTAGCTGTCAGTGTATTCAGCAAACTGTAATTTCCCTGTACGCGCTGCAGTGCCTACAGCAGGGTTGGCATCTTGGTAATACTCCATGTGCTTAGCAAAATTGCCGCCTGCAATATCCTCCACGCTGGCCCCATCGGAGATAAAGAACACCTTGCCATCGCTTTCGATCATCAAGGTGTAGGCAAATTTCAACCCGACTTCAGCGGCATACTCACCAAGCTCGCCGACCCTTTTCATGTACTCGCCCGGCATCAGGCCGCCACTCGTCCTGGCTCGTTCCAGGTAGTCGTTGCCGAGCAACCGAGGTAAGGCATGGGCTGCAGCACGCAGACGGTTATCCATTTGCTCACGAATATCCAAGCTTTTTACGTACTGTGCATAACTGATAAAGGTGCCAATACTAATCAGGTTAACCAGTGTAAATGCCATGAGCAGCTTACTTTTCAGGCTTGCGTTGCGCAGCAGCGGCATGTCTGAGATTCCATTCAATGATGGGGGAGCGCTGATCTATCTTTAATCAGCAGTGGGAAAGAGTTGTGTGCGCTCATGGCCAATGTGCGCTTGCTCAGGAGCACTGACAGCCGGAAAATTAAGCGTGAACCTAAAAAAATCCCACCAACCGGCCGTGCAGCGGATGGTGGGCAAAAGGTGATTCAAAAACCGCGCTGCAACCACTCCATTAATCGCACGAGCATCGCATCACAACCATCCAACTGTTCCTGGCTGACGAACTCATCAGGCTTGTGCCCTTGCTCCATACTGCCCGGCCCGCAAACTACGGTAGGGATGCCCGACTGGTTGAACAGGCCGCCCTCAGTGCCGAAGGCGACGGTGCCGAATTCACGGCTGCCGCTGATCAGCGCCAACAGTTCGGCCACCTCACTTTGCGGGTCGGTAGCCAGGCCTGGGTAGGCCGACAACGGCTGGAAGGCAATAGCGCTGGCGTCGCTGCGCTGGCGCATCGACGGCAACAATTGGCTTTCGGCATAGCCGGCCAGCTGATTGACCACCTGCTGCGCATCGAAGTCCGGCAGCGCACGGATTTCGAAGTCGAACTGGCACTCGGCCGGGACAATATTCAGCGCCCTGCCCCCCTGTATCACTCCGGTTTGCACGGTGGAGTACGGCGGATCGAAACGTTGGTCGTGCAACTCCGGCTGGGCCAGTTGCTCGCCAATCTCGCCTAGTTTGCCAATCAAGCGCGCGGCGTACTCGATGGCATTAACCCCCAGCGGCGCGTAGGCCGAGTGGCAGGCGGCGCCCTGTACCTGGCAACGCATGGCTAGCTTGCCCTTGTGGCCGAGCACCGGCTTGAGTTCCGTCGGTTCGCCAATAATGCAGGCGATGGGCTTATTCGGCCGACTCTCGAGCGCACTCAACAGCGAGCGCACGCCCAGGCAGCCAACCTCCTCGTCATAGGAAAAGGCCAGGTGCACCGGCACCCGCAGCGGCTGGGCGAGAAAGCCCGGCACGGCCGCCAGCACGCAGGCGATATAGCCTTTCATGTCGGCCGTGCCGCGACCGTAAAGCTTGCCGTCATGCTCAGTCAGCTGGAACGGCTCGACCGCCCAGGCCTGCCCAGCCACCGGCACCACATCAGTGTGGCCGGACAACACCACCCCGCCACGATCGGTCGGGCCGATTGTGGCAAACAGGTTGGCCTTGCTCCGTTCGACGTTGTAATCCAGTTCACTCGCCACCCCCAAATCGTTGAGGTAGTCGTGGATAAACTCGATCAGGGCCAGATTGGACTCGCGGCTAACCGTGTTGAAAGCAACCAACTTGGCCAGCAGATCACGGCTAGAAAGCATGAGTAGTTCCTTTTGAATAAAACAACAGAGCAGTTGAGTAGCGCTGCGCGTTACTCGTCGCCGGGTACACCGTAGCTAGGGGCGGATGTCGGGTTAAGAGCGCGGGTCAGGTAGTCCTGCATCTGCGGACGATAAGCCTGCCAGAGCTGGTCGAGTCGACCGATGGGGTCTTCGTCAACCCAGTCCACACGCAGGTCGACAATCGGCCAGATCAGCTCACCAACCACCGAGAGCGCCGCCGAATGCACCGGCCCTGCCTCGCCACCCGCGGCCATGGCAGCGTGCATGGCCGCTAACAGACGCTCGGACAAACAGCCTTCGGCTTGCTCGAAAGCCGCGACCATGGCTTCAATGACCTCTGGTCCGGCCAAAAGGTTGCCGGCGGCGACGCAATGCTCACCCGCCAACGCATTGTGCGTGCCCAAGGCTTCGCTACCGGTAAACACGGCAGTGCGGCCTTTACTGTCGACCACTGCGACCTGGCGGTACTGGCTCCAACCATTGCTGCTCAGCGCACGGTCCAGAGCCGCGCTCGGCTCCTGATCAGCATCCAGCAGGTCGAGGATCTGCGGGCCAAGCGCCGGCAAGGTGATGTTCTGAGTCGCTACCGCACCGACCCCGGCACGCAGCCAAGGGCAGCGGGCGCCCACAGCAATGCTCGAGGAGCTGATGGCAATACCCAACTGGCCGGTTTCGGCACAGTGGCCAACGATGGAGAATGTCATGTTTGCTCCTTGAAAAAGCTCAAAGCGTTATGGGCGAATCCCAGACAGGACGAGGACTAATAGGGAACGCTGCGGTTGCAGCAGCAAACCAGCATCTTCCTTGCAGCACTCAACCCAGCGTGGTCGCGCGCAATATCTGTCAGTCAGGAATGACCGCGATCACATCGATCTCCATCAACCACTGCGGCTGACCGAGGGCGGTGACCACCAAGCCGGTGGAAATCGGGAACACCCCTTTCAACCATTTTCCGACTTCCTGGTACACCGGCTCGCGGTAGCGCGGGTCGATCAGGTAGGTGGTGGTCTTGACAATGTGGCGGAGGTCGCTGCCGGCTTCCTCGAGCAGTTGCTTGACGTTTTTCATCGCCTGCTCGGTCTGCGCGCGCGGGTCGCCAAGGCCAACCAACTGGCCGTCGAAGTCGGTACCTACCTGACCACGCACATACACGGTATTACCGGCGCGCACGGCTTGGCACAGATCATTGTCCAAACTCTGGTTGGGGTAGGTTTCTTTGGTGTTGAACATGCGGATGCGGGTATGGGTAGGCATCGACTTACTTCCATTATTCTGGCTATTGAACAAAAAGTCAGGGCATGAGCCTGCAACACTAAGCTGCGCTCACTCTGCTGATTGGCGCTGCGTGGCATCGCGATAGGAGAGGTATTTGCGCTGCGTGGCGATATGCCCAGCAATATGCTTGGCATCGTGCCAAACGCCCCAGATGAAGCTGGAACCGCGACGCGACAGCCATGGCAGACCGACAAAGTAGATGCCCGACTCGCTGGAAACGCCGCGCTGATGTTGAGGCTTGCCCTTCTCGTCGAAGGTGTTGACCTTCATCCAGCTGTAATCGACGGCAAAACCGGTTGCCCAGATGATCGAGGTAACGCCGGCGGCAGCCAGGTCGAGTTGCAGAATCGGCTTGGTCACACACTCTGGATCGGGATAGACATTGCGCGCTTCAGGCTCGAGCGGCAGGTCGAGGCCATTACGCTCAATGTAGGCATCAGCGGCATCCAACAGCGACAGGTAGTTCTGGTCACCGCGGGCCAGGTTGTCAGCCAGATTAGCCTGGAAGGTCACCACGCCGTCGTTAAACGACTGGGTCAGGCCAACCAATTTCATGCCCTGATGGGCAAGGCCGCGGAAGTCAACGGTATGGCCGCCACGCGCGCCGCTCACGGCAATGGTCACGTGCTCTTTGCCCGGCTCGGCGATCTCCGCATCCCAGAGACCTAGAACCCCCAACCACCAGCAGAAGTCACGGCCACGATAGGCACGTGGCGGACGGTCATGAGCGCCCACCGAGAGGTAAACCTGCTTGCCGGCACGCTGCAGTTCATCAGCGATTTGCACCCCGGAAGAGCCCGCACCCACGACCAGCACCGCGCCCTCGGGCAGCTGCTGCGGATTGCGATAGTCTGCCGAGTGCATCTGTACGATACGCAGATCTTTAGGCGCGATCGGAGGAATAACCGGGGTCTGAAAAGGCCCGGTGGCCGCCACCACACGGTTGGCTTCGATCAACCCCTCAGATGTTGTGATGATGAAGCCTGGGCGATCGGCATTGCGCTCTACGCTTTTTACTTCGACGCCGGTGCGAATCGGCATATTAAATTTCTTGGCATAGGCTTCGAAGTAATCGGCCACGCGCTCTTTCGGGGCGAACGCATCTGGGTCGACATCATCGAACTCAAGGCCAGGGAAGCAGTCGTGCCAGGCTGGGCCATTGGCGACCAGCGAATCCCAGCGGCCGGTACGCCATTTTTCAGCGATTCGGTTACGCTCAAGCACAAGGTGAGGAACTCCGAGACTACTCAGGTGCTCGCTCATGGCCACACCGGCCTGACCAGCACCGACAACCAGGGTGTCTATTTGTATTTTTTCTACTGTCATGTCTGTGCACTTCTGCAAGGCGGGTTGGTTCAGATCGGTCACTGTTATTTCCTCTGACGTTGCTCGTGATACCCCACGCTGCATGTGTGCGTGGAGTAATACTGGCCGCATTTTGCTCACGCATCAGGTCATAGCGAAATTATGATTTTTGTAGCCGTTGGCTAGGTAAAAACTGGGCAGAGACAAACGGCGCGCCAGCAAAGCATCTGTAACCGATATGATTTTTTGATGTTTTTTCTCACGATGAATCGACCCTACTTTCGTAGACGCATTAAGTGACTGCTTCTGGCCGGTTAGCGACGGCCTGACTTCGACCGTCGCTATACATTCAAGCCTCGGTCTGTTCCGCCATCTCCAGGGCGTCATCGACCTCAATCCCCAGATATCGAACGGTGCTCTCCAGCTTCGTATGGCCGAGCAGCAGCTGAACCGCCCGTAGGTTCTTCGTCCTGCGATAGATCAGTGATGCCTTTGTTCGCCTCATTGTGTGAGTGCCATACATTGCTGGATCAAGGCCAATGGCTTTCACCCAGCCTTTGACGATACGAGCGTATTGACGAGTGGATAGATGGTCTGAGGTATGCAGCCGGCTCGGGAAAAGGCAGTCCTCGCTGCGGAGCTGGGCTTGATGTATCCAAGCCGCGAGAGCAGACCGTGTTTGTTCAGTGATCTCGAACTGCACTGGTCGCTGCGTTTTCTGCTGCATCACCATGGCTCGTGATGACACGTGCTCACCATGGGCAATGTCACGCACACGCAGTTTGGTTAAGTCGCAGGCTCGAAGCTTGCTGTCGATGGCCAGATCGAAGAGAGCCAGATCTCGGGTTCTTTCTGCAATTTGAAGCCTTACTCGGATGGCCCAGATATCTCTCAGTCGGAGCGGGGTTTTCTGTCCGACCAACTTTCCTTTGTTCCAAGGCTGACGGCTGCAGGCATCAATGATTTTCATGGCAAGTCCTCCTCATGAGGGAGAACAAGCATGGCTAGCCAGAGCACCGGTCGCTAACGGCCATAGCAGCCAGTTGCGTCAGGCAGAAAACGATCCGAAGCAGCCTGTTGCAGCCCCTTAAACACCAGAGTCCACTTCAGCCTGCAGGTTGGTGTTCTGCTGTTTACCTATTCACATCCACCACTACACGACCCCGGATCTTACCGTCGAGCAATTCATGGGCAACCGGTATGGACTCGCTCAGGCCGATCTCCCGGGTAATTTCATCCAGTTGTGCCAGATCCAGCCCGATGCAAAGGCGCTCCCAGGCTTCCACACGCTCTTTGTAAGGGCGAGTCACGCTGTTGATACCTAGCAGGCTTACGCCGCGCAGAATAAAAGGCGCTACCGTTGACGGAAAATCCATGCCTTGAGCAAGGCCGCATGCTGCAACCAGACCGTCTGCGCGAGTGCCCGCACACACGTTGGCGAGGGTATAGCTACCGACTGAGTCTATCGCCGCAGCCCAGCGCTCCTTTGCCAGTGCACGCCCCGGACTGGACAGCTCGGCACGATCAATGATGGTCGTTGCACCCAGGCGTTTCAGGTAATCGGCTTCCTCAGGTCGGCCAGTGGCAGCGATCACGGAATAACCTTTACGTGCCAACAACGCGATGGCGAAGCTGCCTACCCCACCATTGGCACCCGTTACCAAAACTTCACCGCACGCTGGAGTCAGGCCGTGGCGCTCCAACGCGATCAGGCAGAGCATTGCGGTATAACCTGCGGTTCCGATCGCCATGGCCTGACGCGCACTTAATGGTTCAGGCAAGGGGATCAGCCAGTCGCCATTGAGCCGGGCCTTCTGTGCCAACCCGCCCCAATGCCCCTCGCCCACGCCCCATCCATTGAGCAGAACCCGATCACCCGCTTTGTATGCAGAGTGATTGCTGGTTTCAACGGTTCCGGCCAGATCAATACCGGGAATCATTGGAAATTTACGAACTACCGGGCTACTGCCACTAATAGCCAGTCCATCTTTGTAGTTCAGAGTGCTGTAGGCCACACGAACGGTGACATCCCCATTTGGAAGTTGCGCATCATCCAGTTCTGTCAATTTTGCTTGGTAAACATCTGCGTCTTTATCAACAAGAATTGCCTTAAACATTGCCAGCTCCAATTTAGACCGATCGTCTATTAAATGGCGAAGAAAATCACCGCGTAATACCTGTGAGAAATCCATTAGTGAATACATCCAGTGGCCGCACATCCTGTACCAGCCTGGCGCGTAAAACCGCACCTTCCCAGCCGATCCAAAAAAAGGCCGCCAGGGCTTCGCAGTCACTATCTGCGTCTATCTGCCCCTGATTGACCGCTTGGCGCAAACAGATAGTTAAACGCTTTTGCCAATCGAGCAGTACGTCCTCCAACTCATTGCGGAAGCTCTCGGGTAAGACAACGATTTCCTGACCAAGATTGCCGACTAGGCAGCCCCGACGGAACTGGTACTTGATCATTCCGGACTTGGCGTCCTCAACAAAGTTTCGCAGGCGCTGGAGGGGCAGCTCCGTAGTATCCAGCAACCAGCGATCCAGCTTGCGGGCAAAGTAATCGGCATAACGGCGCAAGACCGCCTGCCCGAAGGCTTCCTTACTGTCGAAGTAGTGATAGAAAGAGCCCTTGGGAACACTGACCCGCTTGAGGACCGCGTCGATGCCGGTTGCTGCAAAACCTTGCTCGGTCAGTACCTCCATCCCACAACGCAGTAGTGCCTCGCGTGTGTCAGCGTGCTCACGGGCAACGTTTGGCGGGCGGCCTCGACGGACTTGCGGCTTAGTAATAGTCATGGTCGATATATTAGACCGATCGTATTTAATGTCAACACACAACACTCATTGCCATTACCAACGCATACCTGTGCGGCTTGTATAGCGGGATAGCGCGTTGAAGACGCTGCATAACTAGCCAATTTGCAAAAAGGCTGCACCTCCATGCTCAGGAGGTGCAGCCGACTTCTAACAAAGCGTCAGCGGTGCGCCTTCACTTCATGGTCGGCATGGAGAACTCGGCGCCTTCACGCACACCGGCCGAAGGCCAGCGCTGGGTAACGGTTTTACGCTTGGTGTAAAAGCGCACGCCATCGGGACCGTAAGCATGCAAGTCACCGAACAACGAGCGTTTCCAGCCGCCGAAGCTGTGATAGGCCACCGGCACCGGTAACGGTACGTTAATACCGACCATGCCGACTTTGATGTTGTCCGAGAAGTAACGCGCTGCTTCGCCATCGCGGGTGAAGATGCAGGTGCCGTTGCCATACTCATGGGCATCGATCAGGTCCATGGCTTCCTGCATGCTGTTAACCCGCACTACTTGCAGTACCGGGCCAAAAATCTCCTCCTTGTAGCTGAGCATTTCCGCGTTGACGTTATCGATCAGCGTGCCGCCGACGAAGAAGCCGTTTTCATAACCGGCTACCTTGGGGTGGCGGCCGTCGACCACGATAGTGGCGCCCTGCTCTTCGGCACTGTTGATATAACCCACCACCTTTTGCTGGTGCGCTTTGGTGATCACGGGACCGAAGTCGTTGCTCTTTTCCGAGAAGGCGCCGACCTTCAGTGACTGCATGGCTTTTTGCACTTTCTCCACCAGCGCATCGGCAGCGGCATCACCCACGACCACCGACAACGCCATGCAGCGCTCGCCGGAGGAACCAAACGCGGCACCGAGCAGCTGATTAACCACGTTATCCATATCGGCATCGGGCATCACGATGGCGTGGTTTTTGGCGCCGCCCAGTGCCTGGCAGCGCTTGGCGTTGGTGGCTTTGTAGATGTACTCGGTAATTGGCGTCGAGCCGACAAAGCTAACCGCCATTACGCGCTCATCTCAGGAGCAAGATTCAACGGCAGCATGACTCAAAGTGTCGAGTCCAAATTCAGGCGAGCTCTCCTGGGTTAATGCCAGAATTCGCCTGGATCAGTAGACCATTACATGGTGGCCAAGAGCGAGAGTGATCTCGGTTGCGATAAACAGGGTATCCCGATTGCACTGCAAGTGAACGATCAGACGCCAGCTGTACTCCATGAAGATCCCATCCGGTCTTCCTAGGCGGATACAGAACCTGTCCGCCAACCCCTGAAGCGACGGCTGGCCCATGCCCCCTTAGAAGCATGGGCCAGTTTCCACCTCAAAGATGAGAAAAGGGACGGTAATATCTGTCCACAAACTCAGCGACGGTTCCCCCCTCTAGACACATGGAAGAAAGGGAAAACAAGCTAACACCGATTAAAACACAGCTACATCGCGGATAAAGCGCGTAATCCAGCCCTGCGTGAGTGGCCATATCGCTGAAGCTGGATGCCTCTAATGGGCTGTATAACCCATAAGGGACAGGCAGCTAACGCTCTATCACCCCCATTCTGGGGTATGTCGCCGCGCTAATTCCATAGGGCTAATACGCGCATATGCTGTTCTTGGGCGCACTCCTGAAGGATTGGCGATAAGCGCAGCCTGGTACCTGGCACACACTGCGCTAGGCGAGCCAGCGAACGTGGGGTCAGGGCGCCCAATCGGGGGTAGCCACCGATGGTTTGGCGGTCGTTGAGCAGAACGATCGGCTGGCCATCCGGCGGTATCTGGATAGCACCCAGGGGAATACCTTCGGAGATCAGTGCCTTTCCCTGGTAGCGCAGGGTCGGGCCAAGCAGGCGCACGCCCATGCGGTCGGCCCTTGAGTCAACTTGCCAGGGGCTGTTGAAGGCATCGAACAGGCTCTGTCCAGCGAAGTCGGCGATCTGTGCACCCAGCACGGTTTCCAGGGGTTTGGCCGGGCTCAGATCGGGGATCCTATTAGCTTCTAGCTCCCTTGGCGCCGGGGACGTGTTGGACCAGCGGAGTCGATCGCCTATCGCCAACGCCTGACCCGAGCCGTGAAGGCCGCCCAGGCCTTCACGGCAGACAGTGGACTTGCTGCCCATAGTTGGCGTCGCATCGAAACCACCTGGGGCCGCTAGGTAGGCCCGCGCGCCCTGGATCGGCTGTCTGAATACGAGGCGCTGATCACGGCGCACGAGAAAACTGCGCCAGGGCTGTATCGGCTGGCCGTCGAGGGTGGCGCCGAGGTCGGCGCCGGCAAGGGCCAGGCAGGCATCCTGCTGGGCAATCAGACTGAGGCCGCCGAGGGTGATCTCGATCACCGCCGCTCCCAATGGATTGCCCAGCAGCCAGTTGGCCCAGAACATGGAAATCCAGTCGGTGGCGCCGCCCTGGGTCACGCCAAGCTGGCGAGTCCCGAAGCGGCCGCTGTCTTGCAGCTGGATCAGGGTGGTGCTGCGTTCTACCAACAGGCCACTCATGCATTCGCCTCCAGTGGTGTGTCGTCGCCGCCGAGACGGATAAATTCGTCATGGCTGACCGCTTCGAAACGCACCCGGTCGCCCGGTTGCAGAAGGCTGTAGCCGTTCAGGGCGCGGTCAAACAGCCGTACCGGCGTGCGCCCTATCAGGTTCCAGCCACCGGGCGAGACTTGGGGGTAAGCGGCGGTCTGACGTTCGGCAATGCCGACGCTGCCGGCTGCCACACGCTTGCGCGGGGTGCTCAGGCGCGGGCTGGCGAGTATTTCCTCTACCTGGCCCATAAAGGCGAAACCTGGTGCGAAGCCGAGTGCAAACACCTGATACTCGTGGGCACTGTGGCGCTCGATGACTTCGTTAATGGAACGCCCGCAGCGGGATGCCAGCAGCTTCAGTTCCGGGCCGACGCTGGGGTCGTACCATACCGCCAGGCGATGAGTGCGACCACTGCCGCTACCGCCGGCATCAGGCTGCAAATCGTCGAGAGCCTGAGCGATCAAAGCCCGCGCGTCGCTCGCGAGCAGTTGGCGTAGGTCGTAATGGACCATCAGCGTGGTGTAGGACGGCACTAGGTCAATCAGTCCCTGACCGAAGCATTCGCGCAGACGCCGGATCGCGGCGAGCATCCAGGGCATGTTGGTTTCGTCAATGACATCAAACAACCGCACCATCAGGCAGTCGACGGCGACGATTTCGATTCGGATCTTCATACCGTCTGCGGCTCCTTGAGGGCCTGGCGAATGCGCTTCACAGCGGCAATCGAGCCAGCGTTATCTCCATGTACGCAGAGGGTGTCGACCTGAAGCTGCAGAAGGCTGCCGTCACTGGTGACCAGGCTTTCGCCGCGAGCCAAGGCTAGAGCCTGGCCGACCACGGTTTCGCTGTCACGGTGCACGGCCCCAGGCAAGCTGCGTGAAACCAGGTGGCCAGTCGGATCATAGGCCCGGTCGGCGAAGGCTTCGAACCACAGCGGCACGTCAAACTCGTCGGCAAGGGCTAGGGCAGAAGCGTTATCTCGCGTAGCCATGAGCATTAGCCGCAACTCTCCCCCATAAGCGGCCACCGCCTTGACTACCGCTCGTAGTAACTTGGGGTCGCGCATCATGTCGTTGTAGAGCGCACCATGTGGCTTGACGTATTGCACTCGACCGCCTTGCGCGCGGCATATACCCTCCAGTGCGCCAATCTGATAGAGCAACAGATCTTCGATCTCTTGCGGCGAGCAGCTCATGGAGCGGCGACCGAAGCCGACCAGGTCCGGATAGGCCGGGTGAGCGCCGATGCGTACGTCGCTGGCCAGGGCCAGGGCCACGGTCTTACGCATAGTGGCCGGGTCGGAAGCATGGAAGCCGCAGGCGATATTGGCGCAATCGATATAGGGCATAACCTCAACGTCGCAGCCCATTGTCCAGGCCCCGAAGCTTTCCCCGATATCGCAGTTCAGTAGTAGTGGTGTGTTCATGGTCGGTGACTCCTGCTTAAGCTGTGTAGCCAGGCTGCGAAACACCCGGGACGGGAGAGCGCCCGGGTGTCGATTTACCCTGTCGTTACTTTTCCCACTCGGCTTTGGGTATAAGCAGGCCATGATTGCCGTTATAGGAGGCGCGCTCGGGCTGTTTCCAACCGTCCAACAGCGACTCGTCGAGGCGGTAGATTTCCACGCCCAGCGGCCGGCAGACTTTGAGCGGATCTTCTGCGTCCGGGCCCCACATCGGCAGGGACAGGTCACCGCCCGGGCAAGTAGAGAGGGCGCACAGTAGATCGATTTCAGCGAAGAACTCTAGGTAATCACCTTGTTTCGCCGGGCAGGCCTTCATGAAGTACATGTCGTCGTGATTGAGGCCGGTGCACTGGAAAATATTCAGCACGTCATGCACATCGAACTCGGTCAAGCCGTGGGGCAACACGGCGCGGGTCAGATTGGAATGGCAATGGTGATGAAAGTCTTCGCCGGTGAGCATCTTGTTCACGTAGGGGTCGCAGCGGGTGCCCAGCAAGTCGTGCAGGCGACCGCCATGTTCGTCGATGCCGAAGTCGGCCAGGCTGTCATCAGTGATGGTAACCATCGGTCGTAGAAAGGGTAGGTTCGACCACAGCCGGTCGTAAGTGGTGACGTGAGCGCCCTGCAACTGGCGGGTACGGGCTGCCCACATGCGTTCGCGGGGGTCGTTGGCACTCCACACGTTGAAGTCGCCGACCTGGGGGCCGACAGGGGTGGTCACGCGAAAAACATGACCGGCCGGCACTTTCCACGCACGGCCGGTGCGGATCGGTACCTCGAATTGCTCGACCAGGGTGCGACTTTCCTTGGATTCGCGCACGCGGTCATAGAAGGCTTTGTCGACCTGCAATGCGGCGCCTTTGCTGACTTGGTAGGCCGCTGGATAGTCTTTGTGCATGGAGAGTTCTCTTTATCAGTGTTTTGGAAAGCTGCTTAGAATGTCTAGCAGCACGAGCTCGGAATCGTTGAGGTAGCTGCTCATGGCTTCCTCGGCTTCTTTCTTGCGGCCGTCACCCAGCAGGTCGTGGATATGCCGGTCACGCTCGAGCCAGGGTTTCTGGAAGGTTTCCTCGCTGGGGGCGTTGGCAAACACCAGGCGCATTTGGGCCGTGACATTGGTGAAGAATTCGTCGAACAGCGGACTGCGTAGCAGGCCAACGATATGTTGGTGAAAACGCAGGCTGTGGGTACCGAAGGCTTGCCAGTTCTCGCGCTCCCGGGCCAGTTGCGCCGCCTCGATAGCCTCGAGCATCAGGTCGGACTGGTATTCGCGCAGCGGCTTGCTCGCTGCGATCGCCTGCAATTCGAGGGTGCGGCGGACCTTGAAGATATCGCGCACTTCGTCGATGCCCAGCTGGCGCACCATCACGCCTTTGTTACGCACGTAGCGAGTCAGGCCTTCGCGGCCTAGCTGGTGCAGCGCCTCGCGGACCGTATTACGCGAGGCGCTGTAGGCTTTGACCAGATCGCTTTCTACCAGTGGCATGCCCGGTAACAGGCGTCCGCCGATGATGTCTTTGCGCAGTTCGATGGCGACCTGGTCCGTCAGCGGCAGACTTTTTTCCTTGGTTTGACTCACTATTGCGCTCCCACGGCTTACGCCAGTTGTACGTCTTTGAGGAACTTGGTCATGCGCTCGCTGCGCTGCTCAAGCATTTCTTGCGGCGGGGCGTTCTGGATAATCTCGCCGTCTTCCATAAAGATCACTCGATCGGAGAGTTTGAAGGCGAAGTTCATTTCGTGGGTGACGATCACCATGGTCATGCCTTCGCGGGCCAGTTCTTCAATCACTGCCAGTACATCGCCGACCAGCTCAGGGTCGAGGGCTGAGGTCGGCTCGTCGAACAGCATGACCGAAGGTCGCATCGCCAGCGCCCGGGCAATCGCTACGCGCTGCTGCTGGCCGCCGGAAAGCTGGTGAGGGTATTTGCCGGCATGCTCGAGCATGCCCACCTTGCGCAGCAGTGCCAGGCTCAACAAGCGCAGTTCTTCGCCGTCACCATGGTCGTGATAGACCGGTGCGAGCATGACGTTTTCCAGGGTTGTCTTGTGCGGGAACAAGTTGAAGCTCTGGAAGACCATCCCGACATGCACGATACCCTGCATATGCACCTTGTTACCCAGGGCACCCCCCGGCTCCTTGGTGCCGCGCAGGAACGGTAAGCCTTGCAGGGTGATTTCGCCATGATCCAGGTTTTCCAGGCCATTCATGGTGCGGATCAGCGTGGTCTTGCCCGAGCCTGATGGGCCGATGATCGACACCACCTCGCCCCAGCGCACATTCAGATCGACGCCCTTGAGTACCTCCAGCGCGCCATAAGACTTGCGTACGCCCCGCGCCTGCAGGGCAAACTCGCCTGGCTTGGCCTGGTCGGCGACTCCCCCGGTCGCTACCTGCCCTAGTTCGGCAGTGGCGATGCTCTTCGGTTTACGTCGGGTTACGTCCAGGTGATTCTCCAGTAGGCGCAACAGACGACTGAAAACGGTGACGATAAACACGTAGTAGAAGGCCACCGCGAACATGGTCTCCATGACTAGGAAATTCTGGGTATAGAGCTGTTGGCCCACCAGGAGAATTTCCGACAACGAAATAACCGAGACCAGCGAGGTCAACTTGACAATGGTGATGTATTCATTGGCCAGGGTCGGCAAGGCTACGCGCAACGCTTGGGGTACCACGATCAGTCGCTGTACGCCGCGATAACCGACGCCCAGCGCCTTGCCCGCTTCCAGCTGCCCCTTGACCACCGCCAGCAGGCCGCCGCGATGGATTTCGGCGATATACGCGGCTTCACTGAGCACCAAGGCGATAAGACCTGCCGAGTAGGGATTGGAAAGTAGCGCGCTGGTGGAAGGAAACACCTGGGGCAGGTTGTAAACGAAGATCAGCAGAACCAGTAGCGGCAGGCTGCGAAAAAACCAGATGTAGAGACCTGCCGCGTCACGTAGAAAGCGCCGCTGCGACTGTCGCGCTAGGGCCAGGAAAAAGCCGAGAACGATCCCTAGCAGCCAGGTTTCCAGACTCAGCTCGACCACTGTCGCCACGGCTCGCCAGAAGTCGCCGTTCCAAAACAGGCTCAAGGTGTAGTGCCAATCGAATTGCATGTTCTTACTCCACGTTGCTGTGATCTTTGTGCAAGCAGGAAAAGATCGATGTATCCGCTATTGGGCACGCCCAATAGCGGTGTCTCATGGTGCGCTGGTGCCTAGCGCTGCTCGGATTTCTTTGGCGCTCGGTTCGGCCAGGTTGTAGCGGGCGAGCAGCTCGCCGTAGCTACCGCTCTGTTTGATCTGGGCGAAAGCAGTGGTCAGCTTCTCCAGTAGTGCCTGGTTGTTCTTTCTCACGGCTAGGCCAATGACCACTGGATAGATCAGTTCCTTGGAGCTGATGATGGTCCTGCCCTGCAGTTTTTCTACGGTGATCTTGGCTACCGCAGGGTCTTCCATCTGTACATCGATCGCATGGGCCAGCAGGGCCTGAGCCACTTCGGGCGAGGTCGGGAATTCACGGGACTGGATTGCCGGCTTGCCTGAGGGTAGGCAGTGCTCGGCGGAAACTTTGTTGAGCTTCGGAATCCAAGACGCGCCCATGATTGAGCCCACACGCTTGCCACAAAGATCCTCCGGTTGCTGTGGCTTGAAGTCGCTGGTGCTGAGCACCATCAGCGAGGAACCGGTCTTTAGGTAGCTGAGAAAATCCACCTGCTTGCTGCGCTCCGGGGTGACATACAGCGCCGAGGCGACTAGGTCGAAGCGCTGGGCATTGACGCCCAGTATCAGGTTGGCGAAACGGGTATCGAGGAAGCGCGGCTCCAACCCTAGTTGCTTGCCCATCAACGCCATAAACTCAGGGTCGAAGCCTGCTGGCTGCTTTTGCTCAAGATAGGTGTAGGGCGGGTAGGTGAGGTCGGAGCCTACCAGCAGTTCCCCCTGGTTCAGCGTGCCCTTGATCTCTGCGGCAGACAGTAGCGGCGCCACGCAAGCCAGGGCGATCGTCAGCGTCAGGTTACGCTTGGTTTTCTTGCCTATCAGACCTTTTTGCATGTTCGTATCCTAGTTTGATGGAAATTACGCAGCGACTAGATTGTTCAACAATCAAGTAATTAAACACAGGCTAATATCATGCCATGTCTTTAATTAAAGGCGTTATTGAGTGTTTTTACGTCTGCGGAACGTCTTTTATGTGTGCGCGGTAACACCAAGGTGGTGCGATTCGTTACCAAGCGCTACGTCGTGGGGCAGTGATATGGCTTGCTGCGCAGGGAGGGGGAGTGGTTGCTGAGGCGCAACGGCAATCGCTGATGAGCACACTGTACGAAGCAGCTCTCAAGCGCAGTGTGAACAATGCCAATGAACCACCGCTACTGATGCTGACCCCAGCCCCAAGAGGACACATTGCGGCTCTGTTTGGGCTGCGCGGCCAGACACTTCCTGAGTAGCTGGAATAGCCGACCGGGCTGAGACGAGTTCACTGGCTACAGGGCCAGAAGTTGTGGAATATCTCGCCTAACCTGTTCCTAGATCAGCCGACGCAGGTCTACTTCCCGCGGTAATCCTCCCACTTTTAGTACCGCTCAGAACTAGAGTTCAGGCCGTCGCGGTAGACCCTGACTGGCCAGCGAGGGGAGTGAAAATCCTAGCCTGTTGCCGATGGTAGTTTCTGCCTGCCTTGCTTGTAGCTAAGCCACGAATGGCCGAGCTACTTGCTGTAATGCAAGGGCTACTGGCCTTCCATTTGTTGTTCGGCCTTTTGGGCGAGTGCGTCAAGTGCTGCGGCCGTGTCGGCTGGTACGCTATTGCTCATAGCCACCGCATAAAGGCCAACCAGTGCGACCACCAGCATCGCCCCAGTGATAGCGGCGGCGCGTGCCTTGGCGTGTGCTCTCAAACTGCGGAAATTAAGCGTGATGTGCGCCAGTGCGGTTAGCACCAAAACCAGACCAAACACCTTGTGCACCGGGTGCATTTGCAGCGTGAACGAAGTGCGATTGATCACGAACATCAACAGGCCCGAGGTCGACATGGCGACAAATGAAACGAACATGAGGATGGCTACGATTTTTCGAAACATGGTAGTTCTGCCTGAATATGGGTTGAAAGCGCGTTGAGGCGAGTGAACAGGTGTCACGCTGCTCAGCTGGTAAAGTGACCCCGCCACCACGATGCTAATTTCATCACCGGAACCATCAACCACATGGGAATTTTGGGCAGCCAGTCCGTGATGGCGGTCTTGTAAGCGGGACGACGACTGAAACGCTCTGCCCAAGCAGGGATGCTGGGATACGGTGAGAAATCGAACCCTACCCGGGACAGCAATACGTGCTGTGGAACCCAGGCAATGTCTGCCAGACTCATTCGATCCCCGACAAGATATTCATGGTCTTTCAAACGGGCTTCCATACGGGCAAACACGGACTTGAGCAGGTCAACAGCTGCTTCGAGATCCTCTCTGGAAAAGCCGTCGAGGGCTTTCTGGTGGAACTTCACCAGCTCCTTGTCCGGCTCGATCTCGGCGTACCTCGCCATATCCGAGCGTTTTTTCGTGGCAGCGCCCATGGTCCCATATACGTAGGTCTTGATGGCCTTCATGTGTATTTTTGTAGCCAGATCCACCCAGTCGTTCATGGCCTCTTGCTCGGTCTGGCCTTCGGGCGTGAAGTAAGGCTGTGGAAATTTCTTCTCCAGATAGAACAGGATATCGTTCGACTCCGTCACAGGCACACCGTTGTCGACCAGTGCGGGCACCAGTCCTTTGGGATTGATTTTTAAATACCAATCCTCCAGGTTCTCCTGGCGCCCTAAATTCACTTCGTGAGAGGTCCAGCTCAGCCCCTTTTCATCCAGCAGCCATCGCACGCGCATTGAACAGTTCGATATGTTGGCGTGGTACAAGTGAAGCCCCTTCAGCTTGAGGACCTCGGACTCGTTGGTGTTCAGTATGGGCATGGTGATACTCCTGTTTGGCTGAGGCGCAGTGGCACGCGCGGAAATGGATTAGAATTCTTGCGGGCCTCATTCACCCATATCGTGATCAGGGTGGTCGCTCGCGCCAGCTTTCCAGTAACCGCGTGTCACCAGTAGTGTGCGCTCCAGGCTGCGTTCGTTCAGTAACACGCGCCTGATCTCACGCATGGCGGTCGCCTCGCAAGCGACCCAGCACATGGCTCCCTCGGGCAGACTCAGACTGCGTGCCGTCTGCAGCAGCAAGCTGCCGGGTGCGGCGCGCGAGGGCAACCGGTGCAACCAGCGCACGTCTGTCGAAGGCCGTTCGCTGAGGTTGATCTGATCGGCAGCGTCGGACACTTCGGCATACAGCGTCACCAAGCAATGCGCCGGCAAGTGGTCGAGGATGGTGCCCGCCGCCGGCAAGGCCGATTCATCAACTAGCAACAGCAAATGGCGAAGCTCCTGCGGAAATACCTGTCCACCCCCTGGCCCTGCGATCAGCAACGTACTGCCAATTCTTGCTTGCTCCGCCCATTGCGCTGCCACGCCCTCACCGTGGCGGACAAAGTCGATCACCAGTTCGCGGCGTACTGGGTCGAAGTGTCGGGGGGTATAAGTACGCGCTATTGGACGCGGCTGACCCGGCTGCGGCTGCCAGTCGAGCGGCAGATCACCGAAAAACAGTTTGATGTGGCTTCCCGGCTTGGCAGGGCCGAAGCCTTCGAGGCTGTCGCCGAAAAAAGTCACGCGGCGCATCCGCGGACCGAGGTCTTCAATAGCGCGCACGCTGACTGGGCGCAGTATCGGCTTGCGCCGAACAGGTGCCTCGCTGGTGCTTGCGGCGCCGAGCACTGTCGGGGCTGGCGCTGCCTTCTGCGGAGATATGCTCATGCTGGGTGCCCTATCTTGAATTAATGATCGGTGTTGCTGAGAAATAAGATTGTTGCAGGGCACGCCATGTTTTATTAGTTGCTACAATTGAGTTTCTTTAACTCATAAAATCGAACAATGATTGATGATCTGCGTAGCATGGCCGTCTTTGCCACCGTGGTCGCGGAGGGGTCATTTCGAGGGGCGGCTACGCGGCTAGGGTTGTCAGCGTCAGTCATTAGCCACCACGTTTCTCGGTTGGAAAGCCGACTGGACTGCGCGTTGCTGTACCGCTCCACTCGGCGACTGTCGCTCACCGACGATGGTCGCGTGTTTCACGAGGCCTGCGCGCGCGCCTTGGATGCCGCCGAAGAAGGCCTCAATAGCGTGGCCAATCGGCAGAGTGAACTTAAGGGCCGCTTACGTATTGGCGCGCCTGCCATGCTGGCTTCAGGGCCATTCGTAGACGATGTTTTGGCGTTCGCGGACGCCTATCCAGCAGTGGAGTTGGAGCTGTGCTTAGACGATGACCGCAAGAATCAGATTGAAGCAGGATTTGATGTTTCGATCCGCATAGGCTGGCTAAAGGACTCCGCACTTCGCGCCCGCCAGTTGTTCACTGTACAGCGGCGCCTGTGCGCTGCACCGGAACTGATCGAGCGCATGGGCGTAGCAAAACATCCGGCCGACCTGCTCAATTGGCCATGGGTCTACGAAACTATGCTGCCGAGCTTCATTGATTTAACGGGGCCTCAAAACGCCACGTACCGTGTGCCGATAGCAGGACGCCTGTCTACGAATCACGCGGAAACTGCCAAGCGCTTTGCACTGGCCGGCGCTGGGGCTTTTGCGTCGCTTGATTTTTTCGTTTTCAAAGAACTAGCAAGCGGGCAAATAGTCGAACTGCTGCCGGATTGGCAGTTGTCCTCGGCTGGTGTTTACGCCGTCTGGCCGAGCAACGTCTCGCGCAACTCGCTATCGATGCGTTTTGTGGATTTTCTGCATACTCGGGTTAACGCAATGCGCGCCCAAGACGAAGATGCAGGCAAGACTGCCATTTGACCTCCCCAAGCTTCACGAAGTCGAAACGTATAATTTTTCATGCAACCCCGAGTTTTTGAGGATATGGCCGATTTCTGCCTGTGGCGACTGACCGGTTTTGGCCGTTCTCTGCCGATCATGGTTGTAGAGCGTGCTGGTCAAATCCGATGCAATCGGTTGTCAGAACGAAATGCAAATGACTGGTCAGGTCGAATGTAAACGGGTGGTCAAGTGGACTGCAATTTCGCAAGCGGAATCAGATACTTCGATGGGCGAGTGGCTGGGCCAAGTGCGCAGTCGATATCAGGCCCCATCCACACACCTCACTTGGATCGTCCCGCGCGGCGAGCCTGACCCCCAGGACATGCTCAGCCGATGGCCGGGATCTCGCTGCCGCAATGCTTTCTGAATGCCGCCCAATTCTTCAACCAGGAGCATGTCGACTAACTGGTAGAGAACACCGGACCACCTGGTAATCACTCAAAATGCCGGCGAGCGAAGCTAGCCCCAACACCATGGGGAGCCGGCTATTGCGACACCAACCTGTGTTTGCTCACGGCGGTAGATGGACTCCCGCTGAGCCAATGAGGCCGCTGCTAACTCATCCTCAATTTGGTCGCAGCTATTCAGCACCTGAACGGTGATTGTGATCCCGAACTTAAGGCCTTCATCACGAAATAATCGGTATTGGATCAACTCTTCTTCCGTCAGCGTGGAGAACCCCCGACCATTTAGGGCGCGTGCACAATCAACAGCCGTCGGAACGGATATCGCTGGTTCAGGAGAACTCATCAGAGATGCCACCACGCCAACATCGACCCGGGAATCTCGGCGGCCTTGGACAGGAATGATTTGGCGTACGCGTTCCGGGCTTCAACGGAACTAAATAGATCGGCTACGTGGTTGCCGCCCCAGTACAACCCAAACTCACCGTGAAGCCGTCTGGAACCTATGGCATAGCCCAACGCGACTAGTTCCGCCTCCGCAACCTTCGTTGATGTCACAAAGTCACCCTTGCCTGCAGCAATGAAGAACCCAGGGCCCAGGTGGCTCAGGGTCATACAGTCACCTAGTTTGAATGGAGGTTTAGGCGTCATAAAACAGTTCCACAAGAAGACGATGACCATATACAAGACAAAGACGGAAACGCTGCTGTCCCAGAGAGCAACATCCAAAACGCATCGCATTTTCCATGCTCTCAGGCGACCGCAATATCAGTGATCTTGAGAGTGACGCCGATAGCGGTCGACAGGGAGACGCAACCTTCCTCATTCTCCTCAGCGGAGAAGAAGAGATACTCGCGGCGGTTGGTCAATTTGAGATCTCGCGCGTAGAGAATACTGTGATGCCTGACCGAGTATGATTTCTCCTCTGCATCTACGACCTGCTCGGTCATAGGCGTCATTTCGGTATGACCGTCCTCATCCCCCCACTGGCGCGTGTATTCGGCGTCATCAAGTTCGTAATAGGGGACGCCGATTTTTGATCCGGGCCCAACCAGGTGTCGAAGCTCAGCCCTGCTAGCAACGGTTTTAACCTCCGAGTACTCGAAAAGGATTATGTCTTCGATATCATCCGGGCCCGGGCCATCCATCACAAAGAGCACGTAGTAACCTTTGTTCTCGAGGTAAAAGCGAAGGATCCGTTTACCCTGGTCAAAATAGACTGTGCCGACTGCCCAAACCTTTTCGTCGTCAGGGACTACGACGGCTGATTCCCCGATCAGCAATTGTTTCAGGTTGCGATCGAGGCTGATCATGCGCGTGCGTGAGAGCCCTAGCGGTAATTCAGCGGCACGCGCGGGACTCTTGATTTTGCCGGCCGGCTTGGGACCACCAAAGCCCAAAACACGCTTTAACCAACTCATCGCAACCTCCTGTCCTAAATCAAGGGGTTACCCTAGCGGTTTTGAGGCTTTGTGCCACCCAAAGTGGTGCTTTGAAATTCAACCTTGGCAGATGCTTAGCCCTGGGGCGAGAACGACGTCTAGGGAGCTCCGGCGAACGGCCCTGAGTCGTGCACGGCGCACTGGAATAAACCGGACACCGATCTGATCGTGCGCCATGCCTTGTGGAGTAAGTTCGTATCCTGTGGCCAGATCTGAAAGACCAATCACGAACAGCCGCGTTCGTGCAAAAAGACGCCTGGCATTGGCTTAACCCGCACCAGGCTGAGCGACAACAGCCGGACAAATCAGAAAGCAATTTCGGCGGAATAATGATATTTGCAATGCCCTACGGTCACACTTCGTACGGCACGTTTAACTGAAGCTGCTGGACCTGTATTGATCGCGGATGGACCATATGGGTCAGAAGCCGGCGCTCTAGAACAGCTGGGTGCTCGGGGTAGTCAGCAAACCTGTCGTTGCTAATGATGTATGCGCTCTTGTCGAACTCGGCCGCAGCCAGCAAGCCCTCGTCTGCTTTGGCCTTGCTACGCATCACCATTACCTTGGCCTCAGGGAATATCTCCCTCAGGGACGCGTCATCCATGGAGATACGCTGACGAATGCCCGGGTCGAAGATCACAGACACCTTGTAGGTCCTGCAAAGGTGCGGCACTAAAGCCTTCAAGGCGGTGAGCCCAATGAAGCGGCCTTTTGCATTCTCCACAGGCTCATAGCAGAGGTTGTTGCCATCGATGATCAGTGTTTCGATCCGCTTTTCCACCAGGCGGATTACGTCAATCAGTCGGCTTTCTATTTTCTCGGCATCACGCGTCTGTTTGCGCTGTTGGGTGCGGAGCCCGCTCAGAACGCTGCTTGGTCTACTATTCCCGAATTGGCTTTCGCAGGTTTGGTGGATGATGGCTTTATCCCTGGAGGTTGCGGCGCGCGACAGATCTTGCTCGAATGCTTCAGCCTGCCTGATATCTCTCATAATTTTTGCCAACACCAGTTCTGATTGCTTCCACTGGCGCAAGACATCCCCAACGGTGGCTTCCCAATTCTCACTTGCGGCACGGGTCTGCTCGATCTCTTCTTGCAGCCGGGCTAATTCCACACCCAAGCTGGTTATCGTCGCTTGCTCTTCAAGTGGTTTGAAGGCGCGGTAACGCCGCAAATCGGCGCTTAAGCAAAATTCTTCTTTTTCATACTTGTCTAGCATCTCCCGTTCACCGCGCTCCGATTCGCGGAGCAAAGCGACCCGCTTGTGCATCTCCGGGATCTGACGATGGGCAACGGTCTGTTCCGAGCTGCGCCAAACGATGGACAGCCAGCCGTCCGATGAGGACTTGAGCGTATCAAGCCGACTCTGGTTGGAATCGATCGCAATTGTAAGCTCTGCCAAACGCGATTCGCCGGCCGAGGCCGCTCGTTTGAGAGAGGCCAGCTTAGTGCTGGCCTGCTCAAAATCGAAGGCGGAAAACCAGTCATATTCGGCCTGGCGGCGCCCAATTTCCAAAACTATCTGTCCAGCACAAACGCGTTGTTTCTGTAACTGAGTTGCGTGCACATTACTGTACATATTTTTAGTCCCTTATTTGTTCCGCTCGCCGGATGAGGATTTGGTTAGATAACGCGGCTCAGTTTGGGCTGCGCTGTCCGGCCCGGTAAACGGCCTTCCCTGCCAAATGGAGAGTGACAACCACGACAGCGCCAGCAGCAAAGCAGATCACGTTGACCAGCAAGAACTCGAGGGGTGATAGCGTCTGGTTCATAAACGAGCACTCAGGAAACAAATTGGAGGAAGTAGTTAGTGACTTGCTACAGGCGCGCCACAGTTGCCACAGAACTTGCTGTCGGCGGCGAGTGCCGAGTGACAGCTATGGCATGTAGGTTTGAGCAGCATTTTTTGACGCATGTAGCCGATCTGAATGACGCACGGTACGGTTACCCGATAGGCTGGGCTTGCCAGGTCGAAGGCGGTCCAGATGCCAGTGATCGCCCAACCCACAGGGCCAGTGAGTACCGCGAGCCCTCTTCCCAGTGTCGTGCCGCTCGCGAAGACGATTCCCCTGCCAACGAGGCTGCTCATCGTCGCGCTCGCGACCATTGCGGCAAGTGAGTAGGAAGCCACTCCAGAGGCGCTTAGGCTTGCGATCAGCGCGGCTAGCGCTGCTGGTCCAGCCCCAGGGCGATAGATAGCCCCTACGGACTCGAAGAAGGTCGCCTTGTCTTCCTCGCTCATACGACTCAGCGATTGCTCGATCACCTTCGTGATAATGGCCATTTCCATTCCAGCGCAACTGGCCGTGTTGAGCTTGGGCACGCCAACGTGGCCGGCCACATCGGTGAGCATTTCTTTGTAGGGAACGCCGCTGCCGCCGCGGAAAAGGTTCATCAAGGAGTTGCCGCCAAAGCGCGTCAACTCCTCTGCCACAAGACCGCGGTCGAAGTCAGTAATTTGCCCTTTCGTAGCCGCAACCAACTGACCGCATACGGATGAGGCCAACGAGATCCGCCCCTTGCCGCTGTCGGTGATTACGTCAATCAGCAAGCGGACATCATCCGCACTGGCGCTCATCAATACCTCTGAGAGGTCGGGATCATGAATCATCGTCATAATGAAACTCCTGCGGAAATTGGGATGGTTTAGTCTTCGATTTTCGGATCGTTTGGTGTGCCGCGGCTAACCAGCGCACCGGCAATCGCTGCCAGTGCAATGCGCTGGCTGGGAGCTCTAACCTTTCGAAGCATCAACGCATCGAGCGTTAGGCAGTGGCGACGGCGCCATTCGTCCCTGGCATTTGCGCGTGAAACCTCTGGCGAAGCGCCCAAACCCAGAGGTCGCCTATCGGGATGCATTTTGGCTTCACGCAGAACCCTCTCAACCGGACTCCTCGCGTCTAACTGACCGTCACGTTGAAGGTCCTGGGCGACCGGCACGTACTGGATGGCATCCCCCAGCGCGTTACCAAGAGCTAACCAATCTTGAGGACGCATGAGAAGGAATGCGGGAGGCACTCCTAATGCACTGGCAATCCGATCAAGTGTGTCGAGATCAGGATTCGCAGGTGTGTCACCATCGAGCGACTTGAGAGCACGGAGCGTGCTGCGCGCCACGCCTGTCTCGCGTTGCAGCCTGGCGGCAGTAACAGGCCCTGGAGCGCCGCGGTCACGCTGCTTGCCAGCGACCGCCAGCACCGCGTTGAGATTTTCGCTGAAGTAGCGTCCGAGCTGATGGATTGGGCTTTCTGTTCGCTGGCTATCCATAATGACCTCCCTAATTCGATGACGGGAAGAGTAAGGCGAGGGATGGGTAATTGCCAGCACGCCTGGAGCGTGCGCGATCCACCTCTTCGCCTTGATGGAGTGCGGATGCTCCATTGCGATCAGTCTGCAGCCTAAATCTTGGTGGCGGCCGTGCTATCCCACACGCTTCAGGTTCTCGTATGACCGTGCAGGCGTGAGGACCCAGTACTGCGAGACGCCCATGCACTAACAACCACCGATGGCCTATGACATGCGGCGGCCGGACCGATCGCCTTTGAACGCATCCCGTATCAGAAGGCAGGGCCACGGCCACCACCGAAACATCATCCTGTCTTGCCTAGGTAAAGTGACCGGCCCGCAAATTATTGACCGGCAACGCCCAGGAGCCGTGGAAGCTTTGAACGCTTTCCGTCAGGCACAGCACTTGGTGGCGGGTACTGAAATGACACCACTGCGCTAAGGTTGGCAGAGTGCATTTATGGCGCGTATGCAGACGCAGCCCATGAGTTGGCCGTTCGTGTGAGCACGGCGGTCATGGTTCATCGAGGGGAGCCCCCACCGCGCACAAGGTGACGGCCATAAAGCTGAAATACGTCAGGTTCCGGAGCAGAGGATGCGCTTGGGTCGCAGTGCCGAATGTTGTGGGATATTGACACTTCGCATTGGGGAATTCGCGCGCGCCCGTTATCCTAGATACCAGTAGGTCAGGAATACCCATTCCCGATGCCCCAATAGGCGCTGCCTGGGTCGATGGGTCAAGGAATAGAGAACGAAAGCATGGACAGCGCTGATATACGTCTGGGCCGCTCACCTCTAACACCGCCGTAAACGCACAGTTTAGGCTGCAGTAGCGGCACGCATTTCGATGCTCCGGACCGGGCAGAAGAGTCACCAGCAAATTCCCACAAAGGAACTTAACGGAACCATATCACCGTGGCCTCCAGCCACCGTGTCGACCAGCGCTAGGCCGTAAACCCTCACAGTGGACCAGCCAAAAACATCTCTCAGGCATGTAGAATCTAGGCTGTATACCTGAACAACCGAAAACGATTTAGGAGTTTATGTACGAATGAACCAGTTCAAATTTGCCATGTCCGTGCTGATGCTGCTTTTATTTTTATCCGCAGCGTTCGGCCTTTTCACTTCAGTCATTGGTGGGACTGCAAATAATGGCGAGAAGCTATCTTTAGGCATGGTTGTAGCATTCATTCTTGGGCTGATTTGGTACATGACGCATCTCTGGAAGCGCAGGATCTGAGGTCGCCATCTACGAACAACTATCCGCTCAAACACATGCGTTGGTTGAGTGAGCTACCCGCACTCGCAAGCATGCACCGTAATGGGAAAACACAACTTAGTACGCAGGCCCTGGCAAAGGAATTGTGGCGTTGTGAGCACGGTAATTGAGCCGCCCTGACAGCCCTCAGGAAAGTAGAAGAGAGGAAGTGCTTGCTTACCTCCGATCCTCGAACAGTCCCGGCAGGAGAGTAACTAGAGCAGAGGCAGTCCGGGTACCCTCCTCGCTCCCGGTCATAAACCAGTGACACGCGACAAGCGTCCGCGATACCGCCACATAGGCCAGGCGTAGCGCCTCTCCATGCTGAACTGTATCGCCGGGCGTCGAGTCCCCACCAGAACTGAAACCTGCCAACTTGAAAAGTTGGTTGCGATGCCAGCTCGACTGTCCGGCAGACGGATCCCCAACCATCACAACCACATCAGCCTCAAGAGCCTTCGCCTTGTGATAGCTGCGAACGCGAATCTTCCGCCCACCCCCTGCCCTGTCTTGCCTGATTAAATCCCCCACCGCACCATCCACCCACTGGGTGTCCTGGGGACCGTTGATCAAAATGAGCATTTTAAACCCGCGCTTGGCTGCTTCCTCACACAGCAGCTTCAACTTACCCGGGTCATCACCATACATCTGCACCGGCAAAGCCTCACCAGCCTCCACCCTCCGCACCGACTTTGTGACGCGAATCGCTCCCGTCGTGAGGTTTCGAACGAGATTATGGCCAGCATCAACAATCTGCTGAGATGATCTGAAGCACTCCGTGAGCACGGACCTGGTAGCCGGCACGGTGGACGGGAATAACTCGTCGAATTCCGTAATCATGCGAGGGGAAGTGCCGAAGCTGCCATAAATCCACTGGCTGATGTCGCCGGCCAAAGTCACGGTCGACAGCAGCCCAGCGGTTACCGGCTGATTAGCGTCCCGCCTGCGCAACTCATAAAGCACCGCCCGCAGCCAACCAGCAACGGGCACTGTCTGATCTTCCGCGCCATCGATCAGCACGTGACGGCACTGGCCGATCACATCGGAAGGCAAATGACGGAGATTGTCTGGATGCTGGTCACTAAACAGGGTGAAGAGCCGTCCGAATGGAATCACCGGGGAAGGTAGGGAAAGTAACTGGCGCTCTAGCGCCTGCCAGTACATATCCAAGGCCTCGAAGTAGAGTGCATCGGTATCGTCCGGAAGGAAATTCATTCTGCCAGCTACGCTGGCGACTTCGAGCCCGAGTGCGTCCAGGAGCGACGCTGTGATGTTGAATGAGTCGATGATGGGCTGCTGACCATCATCGCCTTTGGGTGCATACCGAAAGGAAGGGGCCGTTGTTCCAAGGGCCTTTAGTGCAGCGGCAAGGTCTGTAGCCTCCTCATAGGAATCCAGGTGGATCACACACTCTGGGAAGTACGCCTGAAACAAAGATTTCTTTATAGCGACTTCCTTGTATAGCTCCATCCTCGCGGTTGGGTTTCGTGCCAGGTTTCGTCCTTCACTCCGGTCAAACCCCAATACGACGTGTGCCTTCAGGTGCGGAATGTACCCGTGCGTACTGTAGGTTCTACCCCGGAGCGTGAACGCCCTTCTCCCGACAGTAATGCCGTCAACAGGCCAAGCCTTAGCTTTGCGCCAGAGCCCCTCCACGGAGTCGCAGAGCTCTGTATCGACTTCACTCTGCTTCCAGCCCAAAGGAGCACGCTTAACCACCTCTGGCGCATCTACCTCAAGGCGAGGAAGCCTGAGCGCCGACGCCCATAACTCCTGGTAGATCTCCGCGAACACCTTGTTGGATCGATATAGCTGATTTAGGCATTTGGTCATTTCATCGCGCTGACGTGCATTAAGCCCAGGCTCGAAGGGTCTGCCATCCGGTAACGATGCAACGTCGCCATCGGTCCCTGAGAAGGCCTCTAAGGGTATTGCGCGAGCGAGGTCTGGCAGGGCGTGAACTTGTTCGAGTAGTGTCGATCGAGCCGTCTTAACGATCATGAGGCTGTCGGATGACGTCAGCGTCACATCAAACACCGCGAATAGCGCCCGTAGATCACTCGCAAGCTCCATTCGAGCTTCCCGACTGAAAGTCAAAATACGGATCTGATTGATGGGGACGCCCAGGTACCGGTGCAGAAGAACGCACCTCATTAGGAGCGTTTTGGTTTTTCCCGTCCCCGCTCCGCCAGTAACTAGCGTCGTTGGGGAGCCTGAGAGGATAGCCTTCCACTGTTCAGCTGTCGGTTGCGCACCCTTCGGCAATCCTTCCGCGCAATCATCCCGCATCGCCGCCCGAATCTCAGCCGTCAAAGCGAGGCGCTCAGCGCTGAACATCACCTGTTCTTTCGCCGGCCGGTGATGAGCGACCTCTGGATATCCGAACGTCAGCTTCGCCGCCTGTTTGTTAGCGCCAGGGGATGACGGCTCCAGGCTGGATGCAGCAAGTCCAGCAACACGGCCATGCTCCCACGATGCTGGGTGTCGCGCCCCGAGGTAATCCAATCCGAGAATGAGTGCCTGAGCAACCAGACGCTGCGGGGTTGGCAATTGGTCTAAATCGAAAGGCGGCTCGGCAGGGTGATTCACTGCATGCTGTCCTGTCAGAAGGAGGGAATGCCCCGATTCTGAATACGATGGTGGCCAGGCGCTAGCCAAAACACATAGTTGGAATTCATGGCCATAAATTTCTGAGACCCCGTTTTGGTTAACGGGCTAATACTCAATTTGGGTATTGTCTTTAAAGACACGGCCCAGCCCCATGCAACACACTTGCGTGATTGGAGCAACATGCGTACGGAGCAACCAATGACACACTGCGACACGAGCGAGGCGTCTGCAAAAGACCGCGTAATGGCAATATTTGAACAATCGGGGATCGCGTCAACGTATGAGCGCGGTGAATCGGTGATGCGATTCTCTTCCGAAGAACCCTCCCTCTTTTTGCTCTCCAGCGGAACCGCTGCGTTGCAGGTAGTCGACCAGGATCAAGCGAACGAACTCAACGTCACGCATCTGGCGCCGGGGGACGTTTTCGGGAGCATCAGCCAAGACAGAAGCGCGAATAACCAGATCGACATGTATGTGCTGGCAAAAACGCAGTGCGTCGTCATCAGATTGACCGCCCAACAACTAGCGGAGAAATGCGCCAACGATCCCGCCGGAATTTTTGCAGTTTACGGGGAGCATTCGCGGACAAGCTTGAGATCTCTACGCAAGGTGGGCCAGCTTGCATTCTTTGACGTGCGCGGAAGAGTATCGAGCGCCCTGGTCGAGCTCTGTGGGTTGCCGGGTGCTACTACTCACCCCGACGGATACATGCTGACAAATACTCGTGTCGAGATCGCCGCGATGGTCGGCTGCACGAGGGAGATGGTTGGTCGTGTATTGAAACAGCTCTCAGGGGCAGGCTTGATCTCCATCCACGGACGTAAAACCCTGGTACACGTGGCTGTGGGCCGCTGATGCCACAGCCAGCCCCCCGCAAGAACCTGACGCCTCTCGGGTAAGGCCGGCGCATGCTGGCATCCACGCAGCAGACGCGGGAGCAGCTAAATGTCGTGTAACCTTAAGTTATCTCCCCCGAATGGAATCCTACTTTGAAGCAGATTCAGCGTGTGCTTGCCCAAGGCAACTTTGATGGATTGTGCCTAATCTATTCGCTATTCAACGCCTACAAAGCGCTCACGCAGCCGAAGGCACCAGCTGCAAAATTCACCAAAGATCACGATGACAAGTGGAAGGTGGTAATCGGCAACACCCCCTCGCTCCATAACTTTGTACTAGGGACAGGGAGCGATTTTGGGCTACGCACTGATGCGATGGACGCCGCGGTCAAGCGGGCCTTCATCGCGTCGAGTATCGCCGTGATGACTGAGGAAGCACCGGGAGACTCACCTGTCGTCGCTGCCGTCGATATTCCTTCCCTTGCGACTATGGACTTCAGCAATAGCGTGGCTGTTCTTTGCGTGAAGAGAGCCGCTAAATTTGAGTTCGGCGGGATGGGCGAGCATTGGATTGCTATCGTGGGAAGGGATGACGCGCAGGGTAAATACCTTGTAGCGTGCTCGAACACCCTAATTCACCACGGGTTCACTGAACGGGCGGATGAACGCACCGGGCGGTATTTCAACACCACAATTGACGTTGCTGGCATCACGACCCGTACCGTCTACCCTAACAACATCAACCAGATCCAGATTTCAAGTAATTGAAGAGCGAGCCCTGGGTAGGGCTCGCACTGCTTTCAGTCGTGGACCTGCTAATGACAGTTTCCCGCCTTGCGATAGCTTTGGGAGATCGCGTCGGCTTCACTGGAAAAAACCACAAGGTTCTTCGGCGAGATCTTGTCATAAGAGGGGCAGCCGCTGGCCAGGTGGTAAATCAGCGAATTACGGTTCCCGTGTACAGACCGGGCTTGGGGAACGGAGGCCTGTCCACCGACGGCATGTGTCACCTCGCGGGTGAACACTGAGTCATTTGCCGCTACGGCATTCGGCACTTGGCGACCCTTCTGAGTCGGACCTTGCGGGTAGACCATTTGCACAGCCGCCGGCAGTTGTGCTTTACCCATCTGGAAGAAGATTGGTGCGTGATCAGATACGTGCTGTCGAGCTTTGACGTGGTCCCAGCCGAGCATCGCAGGGAAATTCACGATCCCCACCCCTGAGATTAGAGCGCGTGCCCTAACGTTAACAAAAACGTTGTCGTACAGGTTGGCGAACTTTTTGTCGGTCGTTGATAGCGTGCTCGCACCATCGGTTACCAGTGGTATCGCGTGGCTTCGCAGGCTTTCAAAAGCCGGATCGTCCGGCCGCATGTTGAAATCACCCATCAATATGATTGGTTGGCCCGGGTAGATCTGCTCAAGCCAGGTCCAGAAATTACCTAACTCTTGCAGCTCCGGGATTCGGACGGCGGGACTCGCGCCGTACACGATATGGACTGTCGCGAGCGAAAAGATGCCCCCGTCCAGCTTCGATTTAAACGTGGCGCTGAATGGCTCGCGAATAAAGATGTTGGACCGGTCCAGGTAGGAGACGGCCCCATCCAGGTACTCCACAGCAGAGTCCCGATAAACGAAGCTGTACATCTCCTTGTAGCTGCGACTGCCTACTGGGCTAGATGAGAGCACACTCCACTTTTCCCCCGTTCGCTTCTCAAGAGCAGCTTGCAGCGATTCCACACCTTCGGAATTCATCACCTCTTGGAGCGCGAAAATGTCCAGGTTGGCGGCGATCGCAGCCATGGCTTCGTAACTCTTTTGCTCACCATTGCCCAAACGCATCGCGTTCCAGGTACCGACGCGAGCTTGCGCAGCGACGGACACACCTGAGACGACTGTGCCCATTACCATGAGGACAGACAGCAATAAAGATCTAATCAAATCTACAGCTCCAGAAAAAGTTGAATCGTTGGGCCCGCAGGCGAATCTTAGCGGGGAAGTGCTGGGCACCATATCCGATAGCTAATGCCTTCCATAATCAAAACTCAGCGGGCTTCTGCCCTACCCACCCAATCGCGGTCCCCACCGAAAAATAAGCCCCTGCTTTCACTGGTGCCGCTTGTAGATTCCAGTGTTCACGGTAACCTGATATCGAATGCAGGGCAGATCAGCGGCCAGTCGCGGAGTTGACTAGCAAGGTTAACTGCATGCCTTCGCTAACAGACCTAACCCATTTCGTTGTTAAGGCTTACATGTCTTTAGAAACTACAGATACCAACGTTGAGCACCAAGTGCTTAAGATTATTGATCCTTCGGGAATCGATCACATTGTTCTGATCACGACGACGAAGCGGCTGAGCCAATTTCAAGTGCAGGGGGAACTGCATAAATCTGCCGAAATCGATGTCGTGGCTGTTTATATCAGTGGGCCGATTCAACTTGGCCAGCTGACCCATGGACACGTTAGCCGCATGGGTGGCACCGTCGACACAGTAAACAAAAGTGCCAGAATTACGAACAAGAGCGTCATGGTCGCCTACAGGATGCAAGGGTACGGGGTTGGGACCTTCATGCAAGATGTCATAGTCCGCTGGGTTAAGGGGTTCGACCCCCAGTTGCCTGTCGAAACCATCAAAGTTGCTGAAGTTGATGCCACGCCTACTAACCAGCTGAGACGCAACAAATACTACGCAAATTTTGGCGTTCGGTTTTCTACCAACCCATTGAATAGCGGTGTTGTGGCCGGGTTGTCGATGCCAATGAAAGTATCCGACTTGAAGTCCCATGATGGCTGGAAAAAGAAAATTACCGTTCAATCCATTGATAAAACTATGAATGGCCAGGACGCTGCCGCTCGCGCATTAGAGGAGCAGATCGAGAAATTGGAGCGAGTGGTTCAAACTAAGGCCCATACTATAGAAGCTTATGAGAAATCGCATTCCCGTCTTTGGAGATTGTGGTTAGGCAGCATTATTGCTTTAGCGCTAGGACTCTGGTGGAAGTGATAATGATTTGCCCTTTGGCCGATTGCCTCCTGTCCTAGGGTGAATACGCGGGAGTTGTTTGCCCGCATTGATTAAGGCGTACAATTTCGCGACTTTACTGCTCTGAAACCTTATTCGGAATCTGCTGAGTTCAGGCGCCTCTGTCTGTCCTCAGGATTGTACTTAGGGCCTTAGTGTAGGCAAACAGGGTGACGGCGGCGTCAGTGCCGGCAACCCATAGGCCCACTCCATACGCGCAACCTCCACTCATGGTGTTGTGCCAAAGACCTTCCTTCCCGACCACCGCCCTGGTTTACCGCACGTTTGGGTCTAGGAAGGCCCCCTGGGACGCACCGTGGCGGGTTTGATGGTCAAACTCTTTGTCATACGCAGATATGCGCTCGATCAGAGCTTTAGTGGCACTCTCCGCGATTACCTTGGCCCGTGAGCAAGGAACATCAGTGTGCCTCCCGTTAATCTTGGCCAGCAGGGATGTCGCCGCAAGATACGCGTTCTGGGTATGGTGCCGTTCATGGGCATCCAGGCTAAACACAAATCGTTGCCACTCCCGCCGCACTCTTTCGCTGATCAAGTCATTCGTGAGCTTGGGGAGGTGGACGCGCAGCTTGAGGAACACATCCCCATTGTCAATGAGGCAGCCTTGTGGGGTCGGAATCAAGCTGTAGGTAGCGGACAGGCTCCATATCGTCACCCCGGCGTAATAAGTGTCACCGCTCCGACTAGGCGTGTTCCGGGCGATCGATCGCTGAATCTCGGCAATCGACTCGCCGGACACTGGATATGTCTCTATTTTCGAGTCCACGATTGGGGCTGTGGCACCGAGCACGGGGACAGCGCCACAAGTCAGAAGGCAACCGAATACCAGTGCACGGCAAACCCAGGCCCTTGGGTCTGTCTGGCTACTTGGGCACATTAGCCGCCAGTCGTCGATCCAGCTTCGTCAGGCAGGCACTGATCTCTTTAAGCTCCCGTTTGATCAACGACCGCTTACCTATGCTTTGGGCCAGCATGTACTGCGCCACTTCAGCCGCCAGCTTTGCAGCCTCAGTATGGCCATACGTCCAAGCCTGGCGAAAGTACTCCAGCGCCGGTTGGAGATGCCCTCCTCTCGCTGAGAGTTCGCCCAACTCATAGTTCGCCTCTGCTTCCTTGGCCCTTGCGGCACTCTCCAGCAGCTGTACCCCTTCCTGAGTGCGTCCAGTGCTGTACAGCAGCTTACCAAGGTCGGTCATTGCTACCGGGTAGCCGAATCCCGCCGCGGTGCGAAGATGACGTTCAGCAGCACTCTCGTCGTCGCGCTCAATTGCCTCGTACGCAAGACTGTAAGAGCTAAGCGGATGGCGATCGCCAACGGCGGCATACAGCGCACTGGCCTTTTCATTACTGCCTTCTCCTTTGGAGGCCTCATAGCAGCGAGCAAGCGCAATCCCAGCCGGAAGAACACCTGCGGCCAGTCCCTCTTCTAGGACCTGAATAGCCTCCTTGCGCCTCGCATCCTCCTTCGGTAGATCGGATTGGAATGCCAGTTTGAGGCCGCTGGCCCAGAGCAGAAGGTCGTTCTTACCCACTGGCATAGTCTTGAGCTCATCCGCCCAAAGGTGCCCGATGAGGCGTAGCTCATTAGAGTCTTCATCTTGGCGGAACAGGTGCCCGGTCTGTGGATCGACCGCCATGTTCCCAAGCAAGCCCAACGGAATGATCCGATTGAACGCGACGCCGTTGATGCGCTGTCCAAGGCTCCAGGAGCTGTGTATCGCCCCTTCTGCACACACCAGCCTCATCGCGGTCCGGACCACTGAAATGTGCTTGGCCTCAAGGAAAGGAGTGCTTTGATTAAGTCGGCCCAAGATCGCTGCCCAACCGCCTTCTACGCCAACGCCTGCAGTCGATATCCCATAGCGATTAATAGCCGGCGAACCGCGCTGGACGGCCCCGCCGAATGGCACGATCTGCATGCCATCATCATGAAGAAGGTAGTTCTGAGCGTGCACATCGACTTCGTTGAACGAACCCGAATAAGTCGGGACTGAGTGGGTCTTGGCCAATGCTAGAGCGGTTACTTTGTTTTCTGACTCGATTGGGTCGCTGGACTCATTGGCGGGATGAAGCCAGATTGCGAGATCCACCATTTCTCCCCTCCCCTCCCTGGCATCCTCATGACACAGAACGCGGCAGGACTTTAGCTCGAGGGTCTTGGCCAAGTGGGAGAAATCCGATTTCACATCTTCGTCGGCCGTCAGGAAAATCTCAACAGAACCTGGTGCTCCAAGCAGCTCACCAGCAAGGCTGGCCCAGGCAGACTTATCAAACCTGATGAGAGGATCTGAACCAATCAGGAGCACTCGCACAGGGCGCCCGGGGACAGACAGGTTGGCCATGCTTACGATACTGGCCACTAGCGCCGCAGGAGCAACCATCGAAGCTGCGCTGTCCAGCTGCAACTTGACTGTGGTCTCAGCTTGTCGAGCTTTCAACTCTACCTTCACGAACTGTATCCATGCCTCGGTTAGAGCGCCTAGATTCTTCGCGGATTTAAACGCTGTTGCCAGTGACAAGATTCCGCCCCCCAGTTTTGGATAGTAGGACCAGTGTATCCAAGCGATACTCAAGGTCTATCCAAAAGGCCTCGTCGAAATTCAACGGGGCGTTACAGTGTTCTTTGTGGAACCAAGTGGAGTGGCGAATGGAACTTCATTACAGCGTTAGCGGCGAAGCAATCAGCCTCGTCAAAAAGCTCAAGCAAGAGCTCGATGCGCTACGCGAGATGCTCAGAGCATCAGTACATGAAGTGCGTGTCGACGCTCTCTACGGAATGAAGCTGAGGGAAAGCCGTGAGGTGCGAGTGGAGGACTCGATTGAGGTCCACAAGCTTGGCGGCGAGGAAGCTACCGAGGCCGCTATTGAGGTGCTGACCAGTATCTACCTAAAGGAAGAGCAGTCTGCCAAGGAGACTCTACGTGTTCCTGGCGCTATCGGATTACCCCCCCATGCACTCGAGAAGGTCATTCAGACCAACGCGCTACGTACCGAACTGGCCAACCTGATCGGCATCCCAGAAACGAATCGCCGGCAGGTGTGGAGGACATTTAAGGGTATCTCTCCGATACAAGCCATGCGGACGACGCATGTGCTAAGCGATCCTCAGCGCCTCTTCTTCTATTGGGACACAGGCGCTAGCGGCCATCGCCATCTTGTCGGCGATCTCATAAAAATGTGGGAAAAAGCCGTTAAGGGCGAAAGGCTGTATATGCCTAGTTATGAGGACTTCGCCGAAGGCGCGGTTGAGCACAAGCTGCTGATTGCGATCAGGGAGTTGAGCACGCTGCAGCACGATGAGCACGTTTACATTACCAGGCCCGTGACGCCGCACATTCGCTGCCGGTTCAAGAATGGTGACGCGAAGCCAAAGATCGTGGTTGCCCCGACACCCTTCGTCTATGACGTTGAGTGCCCCAAACCGGAAGTGAAGGATCTGGAGACCTACACACCACATGAGAAAAGCGATGCGGGATCCACACGAGTCAAGATAGAGCGAGAGCCATACATCGAAAGTATGAAAGTGTTCAAGTACCTGAAGAAAGGCGATCGTGAGGGAAGGAAGTGATCCGATGCTCAAACGCCAATGCGCCCTCTAAAGAATAAGGCAGAACCTAGCAATGCAAAGTCATGAAAATAGCAGCACCCTGCACCTGGCAAGCCTCACGCGTGATCTCCAATCCCGCGACGAACGCTGCCGCGCAAATGCCTACCGGGACATGCTGAACCTTGCTGAACAAGGAGATGGCAAAGCGATGTTTCAGGTCGCTCGCTGCCTGAATCAAGGTATCGGCGTTGATGCTGATTCGACACGCGCCGACCATTGGCTGCGTCTGGCATGCGTCGCGAAGCCAGCGTCCACTGATGCACTGTTTACGTATGGTATGTCGCACGTCATGAAACAGCGCGCCGGGGCCGATACGTCCAAGGGCATTCAATACATCGAGCGCGCGGCGTCCGCTGGCTACGTAAAAGCCACTCTAGAGTTGGTCAAGCTGGTCGAACATGGCCACACGGATATCAAGCCTGACCTGCGTCGTGCATATCGGCTTCTCGCAAACTCGATCAGCAGTCACTCGGATGTAGCGCTCTACGCCGCATACGCTAGTTTCGTAGAGCGTCACCAGCCTATCACCAACCTTCTGGATTCATGAGCATGTACAAAGAGCAGTGGGAACGCCTTGTGGCTGAAAAGGCCCTGGGATTGACCAGGGAAGATGCGAACGTCATCGTTGCCCGCGCGTATGGGCACCGTAGCCTGGATGTAGCCTCGGACAAGCTTGTCGATCCCATCAATGGGTTGCAGATCATCAAGTCGCCCCACGAAATTAAAGCCATCCCGGACCGCAGCCTTCAGATGATGGAGTTTTTGCGGATGGCCATGAACATGGACCCATTGCCACCCAACCTGGTCGATGTGCGTAAGGGCCACCCACAAGGAACGCTGATCGCCACCATGTGGGGCTTCTCAAGCTTTGATGCCCTGACGGAGTATGCGACGCAGGACAAAATCGATCCTACATCGCCCGACCCGGCTGAGATGGCGCGCTTCACACTCCGCACCGGGTTTATGCCACCATCTCAGTACCTGCTTGGTCGCGATTACTCTGGCCACACTCTGATCATCCATAACGAGCCGACTCATACCTCGCAATGGATTGACCAAGAGATCTGCCTGAACCGTCTGGAGGATCTCCAAGTTGCTGTAGTTCGAACGGCCAAAGATGGAGACGACTACATCAACCGATATAGCCGCGGGCATGACGTTTTCCGAAAACCCCTGTCGGAAGATCACAGCTCCTATCTCCTGGGCGCGCGCCGCACGAATCCAAGCCACCACCTAGCAGTCTCGATCATTCCAGAGTCCCTCTACACGCTCGAGCAGCTGGTCGCCGCTCACTATTCGGCATTGATTGAGGGATCAACCCGCGGTAGGACCTTGATCATTGACCGTGTGGCAGTTGCCCGGGACGATGAAAGCATCTCGGCCGGGCTCAAGCTGGCGAGCGAAGCGGGCATCAACGTGACGCTAGTCATTGCTCATCCCGACGGCGCCCTTTGGAATAAATTCGCATCGCGTCTGGTGTTTGGTTTCGACCGCACTACCCCGCCATCCAACAATCCGCAAATGAATCTGACCCTCCAGAAGGCCAACGCGTTTGTTGGACTCAAGAATCACAACCTGCAGTTCGCCTACAATTCTGAGGCGACAGGAACGATTTTCAGCGTCGTCCAGCTGGTTCCTGAAACCCAACCCCAAGGTGCCACGATTCTTCGCCGGATCTTTGGCAAACCAGTGATGGGATAATTTCGAACAATTGACAACCACGCGTGCGAAATTAGTTACCAATTGACGCAAGGTAAGGGCGTGCCGGGAGTGGACATGCCCTAACAATAACCAAGAATTGACTCCGGCCTTTGGCACTTATGAGTTAATCCTTTTTAGTACCTTCCTACCCCAAAAAGCGCGGACGTCGGCGTTCAAACGCCGCAGTCATTGGCGCCTGACCGGGACAGATCGGATTTTGTTGATAATTGACAGGAACCATTCAGCTTCCGTCTGGTCAAATCGATCATAAGCGCATGACTCAAGCGCCATCTACCAAGTGTGAAGCTGTTCTCATTCATAGAGGATATCAGCCTATAACACCCTATTTCGTTGGTCCTCGTCTTCCCAAGGCGCCGTGGATAATACAGAATATGTCCATCGGGCTCACGCCCTGAGGATTGAGATAATCCGAAACCGCTTTTTGAGGAAAGCATAGGCTTTAGAACTCCTAACTCCTAAGTCACCCCCTTCTACATCCAACGCCTATGGGTGCCGCTGTTTTTCCTCGACCTACAAGAGGCCCGTCCATGCAAATGGTCGGGCCTTTTTACTTCTAGGGCTGTAGTTGGATCATTGACAGCCGAGCACTCAGCGCGCCTCCTGGAACGTCATGGACAGACTATGCAGAAATGCGTACTCAGGAGATTGCGGGAGTTGTTCGGTGAGCGAGATCCCGAGTTGGAATTTACCTGTTCGATGGTCAATACCGCAGTTGACGACCTTTCCTCCGAATTGAAGCTCCTTTCCATTCCTCTGGGTAAACCTCAACTCGATTGGGTCCCCAATGCCCTTCTTCTTTGCGGTGAGGACCAGCGCGCCCGCGATCGACAGATCTCTCACTCTGCAGTCGGCCCAACCCAAAAGCCCACCAAGCAGGCCCTTCCCCTTGATTTTTTGAGAAGGCAAAGCCTCTTCAGGGATAACGAACCGTGTGTGTCGACGACTGGACGCATTCATCTGTACTTCCATAACTAATTTGAGGATCTGTCCTGACGATATCTGCGACGCAGAATTCCGAGACCACGCTTTGGCTGGATTCCACCAGGTAACAGAATACTATCGTGCGTGTTAATGGCCTGCTAACCAAAACACGCTCCTGGAATCTCTACCTGATGCTCCTAGGACCTAACTGTTACCCGTGTAGAAACCCCAAGCCGCGCCGGTCGTATTAGGACAACAAGCAGTACACAGATCCAATGTGAGGTTTTGGCAGGGGATTCCGCACAAGGTATTCTCCCCACCAACGAGCGCTCGCGAGGGAGCCGCTCCTGCTGGCTCGAATGCTCTCCAGCAGGCCTGGGCCTGATGTCTGTCCCCACCCACGAAAACGACGATGCGGTAATCACACTGGAGGATATGCGTGACTCAATACAAACTCTGGAAGCAGAAGCTCATCAGTGACGCTGTTATCGCTCACCAGCAAACCCTTTCAGCCGTCAACGGTCTTAGCGATCCCGGCTTACTCGATCTTTACGACCGGGTGCTTGGCGTTCTCATGGGGCCGCACACTATCCGGCTGCGTCAAAACCCGGGGATCTTTGAGGCCCTGCGCCTTAGAAAGGCACAGCGATCTTTCGCCTCTGCAGTGCGTCATCACGAAAAATCTCTGCAGTGGGCGAAAAATATCGCCAAAGAGGTCTGAAAAGGGGCAGTACCTCCACACTATTAAGGCAAGTGATTCCCTTAAGGGCCTTGTCCTATGTACAGCGAAGCAAAGTCTGCCAAAGCTTGGGATCTTGCCGATCCCAAGACAATGCGTTCGAACTTTTCCTCCGAAAGCTTCTACATCGTAATCGACGGCTTGGAGTACCTGGTCGTCCAGCAGACGGCCGCCACAATCAAAAAGGTACTCAGCCGCTGGGAAGGCGTTAAGGTCAGAGGGCCGCTGGCTCTCCCTACCGTGCGCCGCCACGTCATCTTGCGCGAAGCCCAAACGAACGGCCGGCGCGGCCTGTATTGCGCCAACGCCAAACGAGTGCGGAATGTGCTCCTGGTTGTCTCCCCCACAGCTGAATCCGTAATGTCGCTGATCGCTTTACCGCTGCCCGCGACAGTCAACGTAAAGATGGAGTCGTACATGAGCCAGTACGACTTGAAGGAAGCCAACTGATGGCTAACGGTATGCACACCAGATGAAACATTCCAATATCTCGGTTTTCGAAACGCCTGAGCCGGCCTGGTTCAGCACAGTCCCACAAAAAGGCAATTGGGCCAGCTGGCTCATCACCGGTTCCCACTACGGGAAACGCGTCGCTCTCGAACCCAAGTCGGTTTTGAACATTGAGCTTGGCGGCTTCTACATTGTTCTGAAGGGATGCGTGGTGGCCACCGCGTTATCTCCAGAGGGCCAGGGTAAGGCCGTATTCATCGACGTACTTCGTAACGGAGACATGATCTGGCCATTAAAGAAAAAACAGGTCCGCTTCGGCTATGAGGTCCGTACCAAGACATACCTCCTATCGGTGTCTAAGACCAAATACGAAGAGTTCATGAAGGCGAACAGTTATAGCGAAACGGTTTTGATGGCCGCCGAGTTGAATCTGATGACTAAGCACTCTCAAGCCGCCCAGTACCTATTTGCTACAGACCTCGAGCGCGTTAAGCGCATCATCGCGATGCTGGCTAGCCACCCCGACGCCTCGCCCACGGATCGGGGTATTGAGGTGCAAGCAACTAAGCAGGAGATTCGGACGCTGGCAGGGGTTGAGCGTCGCGCCGGCGTCCAGATTTTCAAGACCTTACAGGATGAGGGTGTGCTCAGATTCAGCGGCTACAAAACCTTCTACTACCAGTTCGCGGAGTAGCGCCCTCATGAGCCGTGGTTCAAACGTTGCTGTCAGCAAAATCGCCGCCTATGCGGAAGATCCTACCAAATTCGTTGGCGCCGCCGGGGGGGCCTATAACCCTCGGTTAGCCCGAATGGGCACTGCCGCCCACAACCGCATTGGTGCGGGACCAAACACCGCAATGTTTGTCGTCGCTGTAATCGCGATAATCGCCGCCCTCCTCTACTTCAATGTGATCTCCCTGACATGATCACCATATTTGCAATCCTAGCGATCGCAGCTTTGCTCTACCTGGTCCTCAAAGCGAAGGCGCCAAACGACATCTACCGTCAGTTCGCGCTGCCGGCATCACAATGGAAAATCGTAAGTTCCGACTTGGGGAAAGGACATCCGCGCAAGCGCCTGGGAGCATTTGGGGTAGGCGGCGAACCGGATGCGATCTTCCGCAATGCCAGATCCGCGCAGATCGCCGTCGGGGAATTTAAGAATCGGAGCTACAAAGGGTATGTGCGCCGGAGGGAGTATTACCAGATCCTGTTGTACATCGGGTTAGCCCGGGAGACCTACAACTCGACTAACGTGGTGGGGCTGCTGAGCTTCCGAGACGAATGCATCCAGGTGCCGTTTGATGAGGGCGTGTTCCGCGCTCTGATTGCGCTCCGATCTGAGGTTCCGATCTCACTGAAGAACAAGCGGCCAATTGACCCTCGCCCCTTGCACAAACGGGTAACAGTGGCGCCAGGGAACCGAAAAATTCGGTTCCCTACGTAGAGCCCTAGACTACTTCGGCAAGCCGTTTGAAGGCTGGAAAGAAGAGTACCTTTTTAACTGGCAGTGTGACTCCAGCGTCGATTACGGCCTGCTCGTACTCCTCCATCTTGGCCCTGTATCGCTCGATTTCTCGGGCGACAAACGCATCCTCCGACATCCCCTCTGGACATTCCGGCGATTTGTAATCTGCGAGCCAGTACACGTTGTCCTCGACAAACGAACAGTCCAAGAAGCGGTGAATCCAACGGCCGTTTCGGTAGGCGCTTACCTGAACCTCGTGCCCACTGCCTGGGCGCTTCTTCAGAATCCACCGACCAGCTTCGCTTTCAACGGTATTCACCAGAAGCGATACGACAGTGGCCACTGCGGCAGGCACCTCAGCTGCAGGGTAGCCTTCACGGCGAAGCATCGACGCAATCGCCTGCGACTTGCCGCGTACACGGTGTGCATCCCACCCTTCGACGCCTTGCTTGCCGATCTGCTCTGCAAACCAGTGATAAACGACGCCACGGGTTTTAGCTCGGTAGTCGCTGCCCTCCTCCTCCCGCAACTCATCGCTCAACTCGTTCTCGGTCGGAACCTGATCGTTGGTGGCCGCGGGAACGAAAACCGATTTTGGCAACTGAACGGTGAAACCCTGTGCCAAGCGCGCTTTCGATGGAACACCGGATGTCGTTTCAACTGCAATGGGGTACGCCGGTACAACCTGATTCATCTCGTGGCCAACGGCCGACCAGAGGCATTCAAGCAGCGAGTTAGCGGTTGGCTTGATCTCTTTCTGTTGGGGCTCCTCGCCTTCAACCGGAGTCAACGGGAGCGCTTCAACGCACGCTAGCAAGTGGCAGTGTTCTCTTGCACGGGTGGTGCCGACGTATCCAGTGCGCCCCACCTCATCAGAGACGTCTTTACGCACCATGCGTCCCACAAACTTGAACAGCCGGCTCTCAGGGGTTTTAGGGTCGAGGTCACCCAGATTCGGCACCACCGAGAACACACCCTGCACCGAACGCCAGTAGAAAAGTGGCGATTCATCTTTGCCGCCCCCTTTGTTCAAACCTGGGAGAAGAACGACATCGAATTCGACACCTTTCGAAGCGTGGAGTGTCATCACATTTACAGCGCCGGCCTTTGGGCTGGCGTAGGCTTTGTCGATCGCCCGGAAGAATGCTTGCGGATCCACCAAATCGCCCGTCTCAGTGTGAGCGCTGAGTAATTTGAAGATTGTCTCCACATCATCCATTTGACCAGCGTTAACCGTTGCCGGACCGCCTAGCGCGATCCACGCAGATTTGACCGCCCACGCGAGCTCGCTGCCGCGGCTGGAGCGATCTACACCATCTAACACGGCCAGGAGCGACAGGACGCGCGTGCGGCCTTCTTCGGAAAGATCGGCTTGCACGGTATCGCTTTGCAGGGCCTGGCGGATGACGCCATGTCCCCGTGCAATCACCAGGCAGTCTGCCCAGCTCAGACCCACAAATGCTGCTCTTAGCAGGGCCATCCATGAGGCGCGATCACCAGCGTGCCAAAAGGCACGGATGAGCGAGATTACCTCCGAGATGGGCGCAGCCTCGCCAATCGGATCGATGTCCTTGCCGCGCACTTCAATACCGGCGTCCTTCAACCGGGGCAAGATGTGTTTCAGGTGCGACCGGCCACGCACAAGAATTGCGATAGATTTGGTTGCGTCCTCAGCCAATGCCTGCTGAATGATCTCAACGACCTTATCCGCTTCCCCCAGAGGCCCAGTCGCGATTGGATGGACCTGCATACCCCCTTCACCCTTTCGAAACGGAACCGACGGTACAAATTCGTAGGCGGAGTCCTTGAAGACGTCGGCATAGGCCGCGTTGTTCCAGGCGACAACGCCTGGCAGCGAACGGAAGTTCACCGTCAACCGCAGAATCTCCATTTCCTTGGGGCCGAAAGTCTTTGCATTGACCACCGATGTGAAGAGGTTTAGGTCAGCGCCACGGAACAGGTAGATGCTTTGGAATCCGTCCGCTACGAAAGCAATCGAGCGGTTGTCATCCTGCTCCCAGTTCTCAACCAACAACTTCATCAAATCGTATTGCGCTTGGTTAGTGTCCTGGAACTCATCCACCATGATGTGAAGGATGCGATCCTCCTCCAGCAAGGCGTCGCCCACCGATTCGCCAGCACCTAGCGCCTGGATCGCCCGCTGAGCGATTTCTGGAAAGTCCAGAGAGTTGGTCGCTTCCATCGCCAACGTCAGGTTCGCCAGCAGGTATCGCAGAATCACAGTGAAGTGCTCGACCATCTTAGCGGAACGGGCTGGGTAGGCGAGTTCTGGCAGAGTGGCGAGCATCATCAGGGCATCAGCAAACAGATCCGTATTCCCGCCCATCTTAATGTCCGACAGGATCTCGTTCATCTCGATGGTCAGCGGATGCTTCGCCGGGAAGCCGTTGCTTACGTTCACACGCGCTCGCACAGTTCCGGTCGTTGTCACCATGTACGCGGCAAAATCCCGAAGGTACTTAAGGCTCGCCTCGTCGCCGTGAAGCTGTGGCGTGCCTGCCGCCCATTCGAAGCCATCAAGAACCCCAGAGGCGCGCTCCAGACAACTCATGGCGCGTTCAAGGTCAGAGCCGAGGATTACAGAGATTGCGCCTTCAGCGGCCTCCAAGACAGTCGCACTAACAGCCTGCTGCATCCCTTCGATATCGAGCGCCATAATCCGTCCGGCCCACTGGTCCCGCTTAGCGAGAAGCGATTCGAACAGTGGCACCAACGTTTCGAATCGGTTTTTCGCGAACGATAGAACAGCCTCGAGCGCTTCGGAGAGCGCCGCCGGAATATCGTTGTCATTGACGGACTTCAAAGTTTCGAGGATCGCAAGGCGGTAAACCAAAGAGGCGTCATCGGTCGTCTTGCCGCCGCCTAAGCCAGACATGATCGGGGTTTTGCTGGCAAGCGAAGCACAGAAGCTGTCGAAGGTCATGATGCGCAGGCGGCTGGGATTAAGAAGCAGGTTCCAACCCAGTTGCACGTCTCGCTCAAGCACCAGACGTGCAAGGCGGTACTGGGGAATATCCTGGCTCTTTTCTGGCTCCACGCCGGTTGATGCCTGCTGAAGGGTGCTAATCACGCGCTCCACGATCTCGGCTGCCGCCATATTGGTGAAGGTAACAGCCAGAACCTCTTCAGGACGCTCAACGACCGTCAGGCATGAAAGCAGGCGCAACATGAGGGTCGTCGTCTTCCCTGAGCCCGCGGGAGCCAGAAGAATCAAAGAACGGCGAGGATCGATGGCCATCGCCCGAGCGGCTGCATCGTCGATTTCCAGACCACGGATACCGGCAAAGATTGGGTCAAGGTGTGGCAGCACGGGCAGTTGAACGAATGCATTCATGAATCAAACTCCTTATCAGATAGACCCAGAATAACGGCGCGCATCGGTGCCACCAGCCGTCCTGCTGTCTTTTTCCAACGGCAACAAGTTCAACGGAAACACACTGAAGATTTGGACGAAAGTTTCCGCATGCGGAATCTTTTTGGGAAAGCCACACTTAACAAAAAACCAAAGTGCGGCCACCCAGGAGGCAATCAGCGGGCGATGGGAGCGATGTACTCGTAGCCCATTGGGAATGCCTTGCCACGTAAGTCCAGACTGGCGTTACCAGCGACAAATCCGGCACTCATGGCGTCGAGCCTGTTGTTCCACGCGTCCTTCTGTAATTCCCACTTGTCCTCACTGTCGACGTCTTCATCGCGGGGACGTCGGCCAGACACCAGTGACGCGGAGAAATTGGAGCGTGTGTGATAGCCCAACGATTTTTGATTTACCTGCGCCAATGCAATCCCGTCGATAGCGTCAGCGAGCTTACTGTCGATCTTAGTCGCGTAGATGGGGAGTTGTGGCTCCGTTAACGAGGATGCGTTCAGGCTGTTAATTCGCATCTCCTGACCGGTCTTGTAGTCGTGAACCACCACTCGGGACACCCTCTGCTCTGCGTCCAGAAAGATGCGCTCTCGGCGATCGATGCTGATCGTAAGCGGAACATCACCCACAAAGATGTCGTGTCGTTCCTCAAAACCTAGTACTTCAAATTCGAGTTCACGGGCCTTTTCAAGCTCTAGCCACTCAATGGTGAGGGTCACCACCCGCCGCTGTTCGAGCTTGATAAGCTTCATGCCGTAACGCCAGACCAGTTTGTAGAGCAACTGCTCAGACGCTGCGTGGACATACCCCTCAACTACACTGAACAGTTCGTCTTGCGTAAATGCCTTCAGAGCCTTTGATGTACGGACCTCCTTCCAGAATTTCTCAAGGACAAGGTGAATCATGGTCCCCTGAATTCGAGGATCCAGACCAACGATGGGTTCTGGGAACACGTCGGTGCGCAGGCGGTTGCGCACAAAGGAGAAGAACGGTGATTCCGCATAATCCTTGAAAATTCTCACTCCGCCTTTGATATCAGTGAGCTCCAGCTCACTGACTGGTGGGACGTGCTCTGTATCGAAAACATCGCGGTCCAGTTGGCCCATCAACTCGTCAAGAAAGTCTCCTTTCGTTTCCATAGCTGGTGCTGGTTCCGGCCAGGAACCGAACAACTCACTTGCGCCAATGGCTGCGCCCTTTTCGTTGTGGCTCGCGCAGGACACTGTGACATCACTACTGACGCTGAGCAGTGCAGCAACCACCGATTGGCCGTAAGCCAGCATCCCCTCGCTTGACGCTTCGACAATCCCTGCGTCAATTTGAAGATCCGTCGGGATAAAAGGCGATGGTTCCGCCCGGCCCGGCAGTACCGTGTTGGACGCGCCAACCACCCACAGTGCATCGAAGCTAAGGCCGATAGCATCTTCATACCCTAGGATCGAAACCGGTGCGAGGTGGCTAATACGCGGCTGAAACTGCCGCGTTTCAACGACCTCCCGAAGCCACGCCAATGCCCTGTCGTACTGAACGGTCCCCAACTGCGCATCAAGGGTACGGAACAGAGATAAGGCTTCGCCCCAAGCGTTGAGTGTCTGGAAATTAGCACTATCCAATGCACTTTGACCCGGCCAACCGATATCAGTAAGTGCTTCAGTGAAGTGGTCCGCCCACTCCGACGGGTAGCGGTTCACCTCTCCGTTCATGAGTTTTTCGAGGAGACCGCCGAAGCGCTTACGGAAATCGGGAACGGCCTCCCCCTTGTATGCCGCGATTGCTCGCAGGAAATCCTTCCCGCCCATGTTCAAACCCATATTGTCGCGGAACCACACGTCCATCAAAGCACGTTTTGATGACTCACCCTGGTGGCCAGCAATCCAGCGAGACCGAAGCACACGGCTAAATGTTTCAGGGTCCGCCTTATCCGGCGTCAGGCAGAGAATGTCCATCGCGGCCCGGATCATCGGGCGACTACCCAGTGTGGCTCCGCTTGAAATGTCCCATGGCGCTCGCACTTCACCATCCAGACCGGCGGGTAGCAACGAGCCAGGGCTCGTGTGGAGGCTCAATGCATCCAGCAGTGGACCTTTGATCGAACGGATGTCTGGAACAACGATTGCAAGAGATGGAGCCGCGTGAGGGGTTTCCACGAAGGGCTTGAGATGGGTACCCACCCATTGCGCGATCTCGAGCATCTCGCTCGCGCTGTTCTGGCTACGCACCAACCGGGGAGACGCTTTCGCACCTTCGGGCGAGATCATAGTCACGTCGCATCCGGCCATCTGCAAAGCGTCGAAGACTGCCTGTTCGGCAGGGTTCAGCTGAATCATGCCGACAATGACAATGCGGCCAGGCACCGCGACTTCGCCGCGCTGAATGGCCTTCAAAAGCAATGCTGGGAGGTGAGCACGGAACACCACCTGTTTGGCAGCGCAGACCGCATCGATCTGCGCTTTCCATTGGTAGAAGGCCTCAAACTCTTCCTTGAACCGGAATCGGTCGACATCCATAGCAACGTGATATTTGTAGGCAAGGGAATAGGCCAAGCCGACCCGCCGAGCTGCGTTAGTGGAGGAAATCATGTTGGCCGGCAATAGGCCAGACTGGTCGATCACCGATTTGACGGTGGCTAGCTCCTGAACAGGGAACAGCGGCTGCTCGTCAGGCATGAGTGCAAGCCAGGCGGACTCGATCCAAGTTGTGATCGTCATGATTTGCCCTTTTGCAAACCACGCCTTCTTCCCCCCCACCGCCTGCAACAGCGCGGCCTGCAATTTCATGTGGCGCGAAACACGTTCCGTCGACGCCAGCACAACTGTGCCGTCGGTGAGGTTGGCCAGCTCTTTGAGAAAGTTCATGCGGGTCTGATCTCCGGTTTTGATGTGATCAGATTAACGATGGACACCCGTGCCACCAGCCCAAAGCGGCGTCTCCCAATTATTTACAACTGACAGCCGGAAAAAGGGGCAGGTCCCACACACTATTAAGGTATCCGCTCCTTGCATGGTTACAACTATGTCGCAATCGAGTTTATCCGAGGCCACCGCCAGGATGCAGGTGCATTCCGCCGCTTCGCGCTTCAGTCTGGTCTATCAGCCAGTGATCAGCATCGCAGCCGGGAAGAGATCCGTAGTCGCCTTCGAGTCTTTGCTCCGAATTAATGGTCTAGGGGCTGGCGAGGGCACGGTCCAGTTCATTACCAAGGCAGAGTCCGACGGTAGCATTGTCGCGGTTGATCGCTGGGTCCTAAGCCAGGTTATCGCCCTGACCAGGGCCCGACCGCGGCTTTCAGTCTGGCTCAATACTAGCCAGCTTTCGATTGCGCACCCGACGTTCGTAACGGACGCGCTCGCCGCGATGAAAGCCGGTCAGGTAGTGGGGCAAGTGTCGTTTGAGATGACAGAGACGGCAGACGCTGATGAGAAAATTCTCGCGAAACGCCTTGAAGATATGAAGGTTCAAGCATTGACGGTAATGCTTGATGATGTCACGGACGGATTCGCGAAACGTGGGCTGCTACTCAGCGAGTCCGTGGCCGGTTGCAAGCTCTCTCGGCAGACGACTGTAGCCTTGCTGGAATCCGAACGCGTACGTGCGGAGGTCCAGCAGCTGGTAAAAGTTTGCCGCCGGTTAGGCAAGCGAATTGTCCTAGAGGGAATCGAGACAACTGATGAGCTGCGCCTTGCGATGGATCTGGATATTACCCTCTGCCAAGGTTACTACTTCTGCAAGCCAGCGAGCCCAGCCAATCTCCTGCAGTATCCCCAAATGCGCCCTGTTGGATAGGGCGCACTCTCAATGTCGCCTACCTAAATTGCTCGTCGCTGATGCGCCCACGTTTTTCTAACCATTGGTGAAGTTCCACTCGCGTGGCCTTCCGATTATTAATGTGGATCATTGCCGTTTGAGCCATAGTTTTTCGTTGCTGGGCATGCATCTCTTGCATTAGTTGCGGGAGCTTATCGGGACCATCCGAAATGATCTGACGCACAGAGTTAGTCACGGACAGCGACTCATAGATTGGCAAAGGATCACTCCGATCGTTGCCTCTACGAAAGACATGTTGCCACCACAGCCCACGGAGAGTTGTTGCAAGGATAGGTTTAAGTTGCGGGTCTAGGAGGGCTTGCATCCGGGGCACAATATCTACAGCACTGTCTGCGTGCAATGTCGCATACACGCTATGGCCGAGAGAGGCAGCTAAAACAGCAGCATTGGCCGTTATCGGGTCCCGGATCTCGCCAACCATAATAGTCTTACGGTACTGGCGGACGAAATCCTTAATAGCCTCTTCGAAGGAGTCCACATGCGTGCCGACCTCCCGTTGAATTACACTCCCCCCTTGGAACTCAACCTCAATGGGATCTTCGACTGTCCCTAGTGGGCCCCGCTTCGCGCGCCCAAGTTTGTCGATCGCGGAAATCATCGTGGTGGACTTGCCTGAGCCCATTTGGCCAGCAAAAATTGTGAGGCCAGTGCCTTCCATCAACGGCTGCAAAGCGGCCCAATCAAGGTGCAGATCTTCCTGGATACGGGGAATCTCACTCATCAGCTTCCGCATCGTGATACCCCAGCCGTGAGAGGAATCAGCCAAGATGCAGCGGTAGCGTTCACCGTTAAACGGCATGGTGAAGTTGGACGCCTTTCGGCGACTACCTTTAGCTTTCTCAACAACCATACGCTGAAAGAAGTCTTTCCACGCGCCAGGCGGAGGCCTCATGGCTTCGAACCGACCATAGTTGTCTTCCGCCTCAAGGACCTCCTCAGTCAAATAGATGTTGGTCGCCTCGCCTAAATTGAACGGGGGGTGGTCGAGCTTCGTTTGAATGAGAGTGTTCACCAGCTATCTCCTAATAATTTTGAACTGGCCAGCTTTAAAACTCATATCTGGATATTTAATAGTTCGGCTGAGCTTCCCTGACGTGGCCGTGTAAGCCTGATTTCCAACCGAGGGATCTAGACTTATTGCCAGACCAAATCATCGGCGCCGATTGACCGAAGCCTGGACGACCAGGGTAAATTCTCAATCGGGTGACATTGGTAACGAGGCCTACAGTTCTTTGATTCAGGCAATTCCGGCCCCGGGCGGGAGTGGAGACACCAATGAGGTTGCGAATCTCAATTGCCAAGCCAAGAAGAGGTAGTTGTTCCGTATTTGATTGAGTTAGAACAAACATCGGCCGTCTCCGGGAACATTAAGCTTGACTACTACGGCGAGTCTGGCCTGGAGTAGCAGAGTTGGTGCAAGGTACACAGGTGAATCTGAATACAAATCAAGCCAGACCTGACGCAACTAACATGAAAGTCAGCGCGAGACTTCCTCATTCAAAATGCGTTTTTGGTGGATCACCCAGGACGGGTACCCACTGCGTTTCTGTCGGGTGGTGACGATGACCCTGGTGAGACCGGATACTGTTTGAGTTTGATAGCCGCCGTAGTTGTCCTCTCGGAATGGAAGATCAACCGCTACGTAGCATCGAGCGGCGTCAAATTTCACTAAAATTTGACTGCGCAGTGGGTTGGTCGATGCAAGGTAATAGTTCTTTGAGAGCAGAGCCTGGAGCGCGGATGTTGAGGACCAGTTAGCTAGCGAGCCGTAGGTATGTGTGTACCGACCTGCCCCATCTACAGCCGTTGATAGTGCCTTGGTCCGTGCGATCTCACACACTTGGAGAACCAACTTCGCCTGCTCAATTGAAGCGTCCGCCTTCGCTTCGGTAAAACGCTGAATCGTTGGCGGCAAAATAGCTGCCGCCAAGACAGCGATAACGGCTATGACGACGATAATTTCAAGAAGGGTAAACCCCCTCTGGTCGCGACGACTGATCACATCTGCTTCATCGCGGAATTGAGGTTCACGATCGGCATATAGAATCCGATAGCAAACATCAGGATCGTGAGAATCATCATGCCAAACCCCACCAACGAAGCTGCTCGGCTCACCCGGGCAGAATACTGCAAGTAATAGGCGCGCAGTGCTTCGCTAAGATTGGACAGAATCATATCGCGCCCACCAGGTCCCTGTTCTTCAAAGCCCAAGAGGTTTTGATGAAGAATCGGAGGCCACTCGGGACTATCAAAGACATCGGCCAGTTGCCGGCCCTCAGTCAATCGCTCTGCGGCCTCCCGGTAAAGACGATGCGTAAGCCCTTTTGACCGGGTAGCCAGAAATTTAAAGCTTTGGAGGTTATTGAAACCACTCGATAGCAGCAACTGATAGGACGTTACAAAATTCAGACCCCGAGAAACCTTCATCCGCTCATTGATGAACGAGAAGACTGGGAGGGTACGGATGTTCTCCCATATTTTTTCCCGAAACATCAGGAGACCGCCAACTATTGCGATTACAAAAATTGAATACTGGGTGTATACCATGTGCAAAAACATGATTATCTGGCTGAGGCCGTTGAGCTTTAGGGGAATTCGCTGAACGTCGATAAAGTCATGCAGGGTACCGCCAGCCCACAACGGGATACCAATCATAAACAAAAGACCGAGCACCGAGTACAACAGGCCCTGCTGCATCGCCTTGCCGAACTCTTTCTTCGCGTTGATTCGTTCCTGAAGAGCTTTGGCCGCTCTGAACAGCGATTCAGCCAACCGACCAGCTTTGTCCCCCGCATCCGCAATAAGAATGGCGGTCTCATCGAATCTCAGGGCCTCGAAATATTCCTTAGGGGTTTCGCACTTGTCGAGATCCACGTACGCGATGCCCAATCGTTGGTAGGGAACCGACTCTTTGATTGCCTTCCCGAATGTTTTCCCGGAAGCCACCTTTGAGCCGATCGCAGAGAGCATTAATACTTGCTCTACGGGTGGAAATTTCCGCTCGAAGGCAGCCTTGATTGCACCCAGATGGTCAATTTTGACTTCATGGATGTACTGACGGGGACGCCCTGAGAGAGTAATGGCTTGCTCGCGACTTTCAGCCACGATCGTTGGACAGGTCTCGATTGAACCCGAGTCTCCAATGTAGCGAATTAGCCAGTAAGCCATTCTCTCAAACCTCTATTAATTGCAGCGGTAGACGACGGTAACGGACGCGTTGGCAGTCGCCAAAGCGCTTTGCACGTTGTTACTTTGATTCAGGGCGGTAGCAAGGTTGGAAGCAGTTGCCTGGTCGGTCGAATCGATGGTGTAGTTGATAGTCACCTGATTCGTCGAAACGTTGCTAACTGTCCACCCAGTGTTCCAGACGGTAAAACTTGGCAGACCACGCGCTTCGAGCAGGCTCTTCGTCACGACTGCGGTGCTGCATTGGTTGGTACGAGACACCTGGCGGGTAATGGCGGACGGGAAGTCCTTTTGAAGCTGAGTCAAAGCCGCACTGAACTTGGCGTCTTCTTTGTTCTGCAGCAGACCAGGGAGAATGAAAGCGGCCAACATTGCAACGATCGCAATTGCAATCACGATCTCAAGGAGCGTAAACCCCTTTTGTTTGTTGCGTGGAGCGGCTGTCACTTGATCTTGATGGGTCATGATTATTTCTGCCTTGATGTTTACAACTGGGGTTGGGTTTTCAATGAAGCTGCGTTCTGGGCTGCGGGGAGCTGTGGTCTATTGCCTTGCATTTGCGCCCCGGGCGATCCGCGCCCGCCAATGCGATCAGTCATGTATGGCCGTAGAGTGAGTTCCAACTCCGCCAAACTCGTCATCCCTGATTTCACTAGTCGCAATCCGTCATCCCATAGATCTAGGAATGAACCGTTTGCAATTGAGGATCGTCTCAGAAGACTCGGACTCACGCCATCCAAAATGGCCTCTTGAATTTCAGGCGTGAACTCAAGGATCTCTAGAACACCACAGCGACCCTTCATGCCACCTGAATCCACACCGCAAAAGCTGCATCCAGCCGGATTCCCGCGATAGACCAGGGCGTCCGGGTCTTCGCTGAACACTGGGTTTGAGCCGTAACGCACGTGCTCCTCAGGCACGCTCCTGAGTCGGTACTGGATTTTGCACTTCCCGCACAGACTGCGGACCAAACGCTGAGCAGCGAACGCGGCTGTGTTGGTTGCGATGATGTCCGACTGAACGTTCATCCGCTCCAAACGGCCGATCGATTCGTGGGCGTTGTTCGTGTGCAAGGTTGTCAGCACGAGGTGACCGGTCATTGCAGCCTTGTACCCAAGGTCTGCGGTTTCGTTGTCACGCATTTCGCCAACGCCAATCACGTCGGGATCCTGACGCAGGAGCGAACGGAGCGCGTCAGCGAACGAAAGGTGCGGGCCGCACTCGGTATGAGTCATCCCCTCATGGTGGATCTCAACCGGTTCCTCAATCGTGTGGTAATTCTTGTCGGGGTTGTTTCGGAAAGCGTCGAGAAGAATTGCTGCCAGCGTCGTCGTTTTTCCGGAGCCTGTAGGTCCCGTCAGCGCAATCAGTCCATTCGGTTGATTGCCTAAACGCTTTAGGATGGCGATGTTGCGAGGCGATAGACCTAACCTGTCCAAGTTCGCAAGCTGTGTATTGTTACCAAGTAACCGCAATACGATTTTGAGCGTCTTATCAGTCCCGCGCTGGACTGGAATAGAGCTCATCCGCAGGTTGATCTTTTTGTTGCCGGTGATCTCAAAGTCGAACTTACCGTCCTGCGGCGTCATAGTCTCTAACGTCAAGCTGCACAGGTTTTCGATCAAAACCCGGCACAAAGAATCGTGATGGGTATGTGGGTAAGTTCTGATTGTGCGTAGCTTTCCGTCGATCCTGTAACGAACCAGGATTTTGTCACCTTGTGTAGGCTGCAGGTGGATGTCAGTAGCATCACGGGAAGCTGCCTCACGGATGAGGTCATCAATCCGCTTCTGGGCGCGCTGCTTCGCCTGCTCAGTGTCTACAACACTGACATCTTCGTCATCAATATCGAGATTACGCAGACCATCGAGCTTCGAGGGACCGATAACGCCGATTTTTAAGTCCCCATCGTACTTTAGCTGGCCGTCATGCTTCTTCTGCCGGGCCCAAGCAAGCGCGGAATTAATTGAACGTTGGTCTAGCGGATTGGTTAGAAAGACCGTCCCATCGTAAACACAAAAATTCTGGGTCCCGTCCGGCATAAGAGCCTTTCGGCCAGCCTCAACTTCGATGAACGCTTGTTTATTTAGGGCAGCCGATACGGCAGCAACCAATGCCTCCTCGTTGCTGGCCATGCGGCTGAGATCGGGGATGATTGATTCCACGCTTTCAGAGACAGCGTGAGCGTGCGCTTGAGAGGGCGTGATTTTTTTCTCAGCGACCAGGAACCCTAAGATCTTCTTCTGCTGTCGCTCTATAGGATTCATTCTCGGCTCCAAGCTCATGTTCAATCTTCCGCGTAGCGCTTAGGGTTGGTCCAGTCGATGGCCACTACTTGGGTGCCTTTGGGACCTTTCAGCCAGGCGCGATCCACGTCGAAACGGGTCAGAGTCAGGTCGTATACTTTCTCGCCGACACGCAATACTCGGTCACCCTCGTTCGTCCGAAACGTCACCGAGTCACCACGTATCTGTTTAAGGGACAGAACCTTCTTAATCTCCTCAACTGGGGCCAGGTCCTTCTGCGCAGTTCCCGTCGCAGCCCCAGGCATTGGTGGCCTCTGTTGTTGGGAAAATGGTGACCCCGGTGAAGGGGGCATTGAGCCAGCAGTAGGCGGTTGATCTAGCATGAATGGCATCGCATTGGGCGCAAGGGGAGTGCCAGCCTGGAACGGGTTACCGTCCCCTGGGCGTCCTTGTTTTCGGACTTGGATACCTAACTCCTGAATGTTTTCGATACCCAGAGGATTTCCGTCGGTATCAACAATAAAGTTCGAATCCGACATCTCTTTCCAGAACTTCGCCATTTCAGCCTGAAACTTCAGCTGGTCGCGTTTGAACTCCATCGCGTTAAGTGTTTTTTGGCGATCCAAGACCTGATCGGCTTCGTCGGCGATGGCGGCAGAAGCTGTGCAGATCGCGAGAGCGCAAAGTGCAATATTGGAAAAAGACTTCATCTCAGGTCCCTACGACGGTGATGGTTAACTTCATGATTCCGCCTGTGATCGAGTAGTCGTACAGGAACGCCGGAACCTCGGATTGGATGTTTCTCGCTATCCGCATAACTACTCGGGGATCGCCGGTTAGCGTGGCTGCCCAATTGCGCAATGGGCCCGTGTAACCGGTTGTCTGCTCACCTTTAGATTCATCATCAAGTGGCTTGAACTGGACCCCGCTAACAAGGGAGATCGCGTTGGCGGTTCGCCAGGACGCTTCAAGTTTGGGCAGGACCGGCAGTTTGTTGATCGAGTCAATATCGCCCTGCAGATCATTTAGAACCTTGTCGATCTGCGAGTAATCCGTAGGGAGAACGCGTCCCTCACTCAAGTACATTGTCACTTTCAGGCTGACGACCAACACCGCGAGGATTGCGATGTACATCGCACCAGTAAAAATCGGCTCGGACCGCGCATACTTGTGCTTCTGTCTAAATCCGCGGCTTAAGAAGGAGAGCTTAATTTGACACCCCCGGAGCATCTGCTGAAACGGTAAGCAGGTAACGCATCTGCGGAGTCAACTCGACTTGCACGCCGGGAATCTTTCCTGACAGATTTGCGGGGAAGTTTGGGCGCGTCAGGAAAACGTGCGTTGCAGGAAAGGCATTGACATGGCCGCCGACTGTGGGAGTTGAAATCCTCGAGTCATACGCCAGGACAGAATCAATACGATCCATCACTTCCGAGTTGTCCGGCCTTACCGGCAGTCGCTCCTTCAGTAGAGCTTCGGAACGAGCCTCCAAGGCCTGGCTTTGTTGCTTCTTCGAGGTGTATTCAGCCATGTTCATCCGGTACACCGTGAACATGCTGTAGTTGTAAACAGCGGCAGAGGCGACCAAGACTACGCAAACCGAAATTGCCAGGTACCAACGTTTAGTGCGCTCACCCTGCTTCTTCGCAAATAACTCGACACGGGTAAATGCAGGGTTCGCGGGTAGCTTAAGGGCAGATACGTCCACGCGAATCCGCGTGGCCTCCGGCAGGTCAAAGTCATGCAGGTCTGCAGCGTAATTATCAATGTACTCCGCAGACATCCGGATATTGGCAGGGTTGTCATAATCCGACTCCTGCTTCATCTGCAGGTATAGACCACCACTTTCACTGGTTGGAAAGATTACAACCTGCTTACCAAGTGGCACCTGGTCATTCGCGAACAACAGTTGCCAGAGACCGTATACGTTGGTCCCTGGGAAGTTTTCCCGCAGAGTCCGTAACTCGTTCTCATCGATATAGATAGCAGGACGACCGTCCGCAGCCATCGTTTCGACAACCGTAAGCACCTCAGCATCGCGCCCGGACGCGAGGACATCAGAACCTATCGCATCACGGAAGATGATGACCTCTTGGCCTTCAATCGTGATCGGTATCCCAAGCTGAAGATCGGTCATTACAACGCCCCTTCAACCAGCGTTGGGGTTACTACCAGGACCAGTTCACGGCGCTCAAGGGAATTATTAATACCCTGAGTCAACGGGTTCAGGATTGCCTTGGCCACTAGATTTTGCCAAGGCAACTGGCGCAGGGCCTCATTCATGCGCTTGGTAATCAGACCGCCCAAGTGCACAGACTGACCCGAAGACGTGATGAGTTGCGTGCTAAATTCCTTCAAGTTCACTCGTGGAGTCTCGAAGGAATAGTCACCGATCGTGATTGTGTCCGGATCATTGAGGTTCGAGATGACTGGCCACACATCAACCAGGAGGCGATCATTCTCAAGTACTCGAACCGTAACACTGAGGGTCACGCCGATCTTCAAACGGCCTAGTTTAGGGGTCACAGTGACGTTGCCACTTTCATCCTGGGACTGCTCGACGTCCACGATATAAGTCAGCTCTTCACCTGCGTAGATTTGGGCAGGGACACCATTACGGACAGTGATGTTCGGCTGGTCCTTCAACTCAACGCGGCCGTACTGCTCGAGGAATTTGACCAGCGCCGACGCGTTGACCTTTGAAGACTCGTAGGTGCCCTGGACGTTCCAAAACGGGTCGTCACTAGCGGGGGAGGTGTTGAAGAAGTTCAGGCCCAATGGGTTGCCATTGACCGTTGAGTTGATCAACACGTTCCAGTCGATTCCCTTCTGCTTACCATCAGTCAGCAATACATCGTAGGCTTCAACTTGAACGTTCACGACCTTCGTCGACTCGGCGATCGCCCGCTGAAAGTAGCGATCCAAAACCTTCATTTTCGAAGGCCGCCCGCCCGCCGTCACTATGCCTACTGAACGAATGCCTTCTATATACGCAGGTGCTTGTTCAGAATCGCCCGAACCACCTACGAGAAGCATCGGTTCTTGTACATCAAAGTCGAGCCCGGAATTGGAGCGCCCTCCTCCAACGGAGGCACTCGCCGCGCCGGCGGAGGCTCTTGGCCCCCCGGCCTCAGCTTTATCGCCAGACGCGCCAATAATCTTCCTGGCGCCTTCCATGATTTTCGTCCACTCATCTTCCGAGAGACTAAAGCCGATTACGTTCCCGGTTGAGTTCCCAGTCTGTTTGTCGTCCTCAGTATCGCCGGCTTTCGCACCGCGGGTCTGGGTCGAAGCGATGACGTTGTTCACGTTGCGGGTTGAAGCAAAAGCGGCAAGGTTCCACTCTCGCGTTTCGAAGTTGCTGATCAGGACTCGGTTACCCTCGATCTTGATGTCCAGATCGCGTGTACCTTCGATGTACTCAATGAAGTCCTGAAGCTGCATGCCGTTGGCTGCAACATCGATGGGTGAATTGAGGTCGACCTTCCCACGAGGAATGATCGAATAACCGGGGAGCGTCTCCTGCAAAACGCTTCGCAGACTGATGCCCTTCTGTGTAAAGAAAATTGGCTTACGCTTTGCCGCGTCCTCTGTCCGGATTTCGCGGACATAGGTATTTCCACGCAATGCCTGCATCTTTTCCTGAGCTTCAGGCCGTAGCGCGCCGTGCTGCGACTCTTGGGAAAAATCAAAGCTGCTCTGGCAACCCAGTAGCCCTGTAGCCAGTGATAGTGCAAGTACGATCTGCTTGAGCTTCATATGCTGGCCTTAGGTTACTGGCGATCAGTGATCAGGATCATCGGGGATGGGTTGCCTTGCGGATCCTTCAGATCCCAGAAGTACTGGTAGCGGACTTTCGTGTCGCGGATGGACGATGTCAGGTGGCGCAGCGCCAAATCACGAGCATCGGTGGAAACAAACTGGAATTGACGCAGCTCGAGTTCAGGTTTTCGGTTGAAATCGGTCTGTACGCGCCAACCATTCGGCATGATGCCGCCGACAATTTGTTTAATCGTGGCGCCTTGATATTCGGCGGTTACTGGTTCGTTCATCACGACGGTAGGGTCGATGCGCTCGAGGATCACGCGTTTGTGCGCCGCAGACTCGATCACTTCCGCGTTGTTCTCTGCCAGCATCAGCAGTTGGTCGCTGTGAGCTTTAATGCTCGCGATGTCAGCGACTTGCTCAACCTTTACTCGCTCCGCCTGCAGTTGGGCCTGGCGGTTCAAATCAAGAGCGCGCTGGATTTCGGTCTGCTGCGCCAGTAGATCCGAGCGTCGCTTCGCAGCTGCAGACTCGGCAGTCACCTTGGCCTGCTCAAGTTGACGCTCGGTCTCCTTGCGGGCCGACATCAAAGACTTTTGATTTGCTTCTAGGTCTGCCAGCGTCTGGCGGTACTGCCGCTCCGTCTCAGTTTCTTGAACTGAGATGACGGGGTCATCTACCGATAGATCCAGTTGTAAGCCGAGTGCCGGCTTGGTCTGCTGGTAGTCGACTGGTTGGTTGATATTTTGCGCGCGACCGGCCTCGTAGGACCGATCGAACGGCGACAGAGCTTGATTGCGGGCGAGGGCACTGTCGCTGAAAGCGCCGTTCGCCGCATAAGCTGCTTGGCAGCCGATCATCAGTGCCAGAATGGACAGGGCATGCTTCACAACGAATTCCTTTGGAGGTGACTGTTACTTGTAATAGTGGAAAGCCACTGCTCCAAAAACACGGTTTTGGTTGGAGTTTTCTGAAAAAAACCGGCACCCTTTTTAAGTCCTCCCTTTTTGGTACCACCAAAATGAGCTCCTCCAGTTCCGCAAGCACCAAATCGGCGATGTTTCCACTGCTCGTCATGCTCTCGCTGGTCATAGGAGGGTACGTCGCGTATCTGATCGAGTTAGGGGAAGAGCTTAACTACCAAGCGGCTGCCCTCGCTCCTGCGTGGTACATGTTCAAACCCCGATTCCTCACCCAAATCATTTCCGACGGTGGGTTCTGGGGAACGCTTGTTGCCGTTGCCCTAAACATTATCCATACGGTGTTTTTTGTAGCGATCGCCTACTCGGTAGCCACGATTGGATTCGCCCGCTTATTCAGGGCCCGCAACACCCAGAGCAAATCCGAACCCCGGCCCGTAAACGCTCCCGCTGATTCAGGTCGTTTCGCCTGCGCTATTCCTGGTTCGACAATGACTGTGCTCATTCCCGACAGCAAAGACCCAGCAACGGGCGCGACTATCCCCGGCGTGTACGACACCGACCCATTCGACCAACATTTCATGCGATGCGACCGTAAGCCAGTCGCTACAGCAAGGCCACCGGAAACGGCCATTGAAAAGCTTCAAGTGGCAGTGCTCGAAATGTTGAATTCACACGCTAACGTGCCTGCAAGCGTCGGGCACCACCATGCCGACGCGGCCCTGATGAGCCACTCTGTGGCTATCTCCCAGGCGGTGGTGGAATACATGCACATCAAGGGAATTAGCGATCCACTAGCGCGGGTAGCTGGTTTGGCACACGATCTAGACAAGCTTCTGGCCTATCAGGAGAAGGCTCCTGGCGAGTGGGTCAAACGCAAGGACGCAACTCATCACAACACCTACAGTGCTTACCTAGTACGGCAGCAGCCCGAGTTCGCCGCGCTTGAGCCTGAAGATCAGTTCGCTCTGACCATGGCGCTGCGGTACTACCACCATCCGACACTGCTACCGACAAATGCTGGCGATCGTGTAGAACGATTGATCACTGCAATCCGCCACGCTGACGGCAAGGTGATCCAGTACGAGAAAGCCGCCGGCGTGGCTGACGCGCAAGCCGGCTCCAAGACCCTTGAGATGGTCTCTGCCGCCCTTGAGAAGTTTCTTGATGCAGCTGACATCAATGGTCACCGTGGCGGCCATAACGCCACAGGCTGGACAAAGGATGCGTTCGAGTATGTGATTATCCCAATGTCCACGCTGATCGAATCACTCGGGGAGCACTTGCCCAACGAACTCGCACGCCAGTTACAACTGAACGTAGAGACGCGAAACTTCAATCACCCGTCCATCCCGGTTATCTGTAACGCCCTTAAGCACCTTGGCCTGCTCATGGAAGCAGTGAAGGACAAGCAGACGTCCACGGGGATGTTTGACTGTAAGGTTGGAGTAAAGCTTTGGAGGGCATGCGTGCTCCTTGATAAGGACCGAATTTCTGAACTGATGCCTACGATCGTGCCTAAATGGGGGGCGACTAAACATGGGCAGATCCGGGTTATCAAAGGGTCCACATCGAAGAATGACACCGACGAGGAAGCACCGGCTGCGTCAGCGGCCAGCTAAAAGATTCTGCATGCGAAAACTTTTCCCCGGCGCAATGCCGGGGAATTTGGCACTTAAGGCGATCCCAAAATCTGAAGAGCAGCTTCGGTCGCTATTACCCTCTCCGCGCGTGTCGCTTCTCCCATATCGTTCCAGCAATGGTAGGCCTCCTCAAACCGGGCCTGCCGCTCGGATATTCGGCACATCGTGGTTTGGTACTCGCGCCCGGTAAGATATTCGCCCGCAAACTGCTGCAAGGACTCGTCGCGGCCAGTCTCCCAAAGAAGCTGTACGACGGTATCGATCGCGTGTTTACGGTTGTCAGCACTGATGCCAACCGACCTCACCTTCAACCTTCCAGACCGGTCCCTGTAAACGTACTGGCCAAGCAGCTTCTCCGCGTTTTGGTAATTGGCCATCAGGACAGCATTGTTCGCCCCCGAAAGCTGACTCTGGTCCTGCAGATCCTTAACAGAGGGTGCGCACCCGCATAACAAGAGTGTTGCGAGCAGTGCCGGGCGATAGAGTTTGCGCATGTCTGTCACCCGAAGTGGTTCAGGAGCGTGTAGCCACTGCCAGTCCCAAAGAGAATATTCTCCCTTGGCTTGAGTGCCTTGAGTTGGGTAGGTTTGGTGCCGAACAGCTTGCTGACTTCCAGGTAGGACGCGTCTGGCGTCTTGAGCAAGAAGTAGGTCGCAAAGTTTTTTAGCAGATCCTTTGTCACCTGATCTGCTTGCTGAACACCACACCATACCCCTACCCCATAACCACGGCCCTCTGTGCCGATACGGTTGAACGGACTGATGGCAGAAGCAGAGATCTCCTTGATGTGCTTACCTTCATCCGCGATCAGTACGTGCGCTGGGTACTTGGGGTTGAACGAGTTATTTCTTTTCGTCTCCATGATTCCCATCGCGAACACCTGGCTCGCGATGATCCGCATGATTACTTGCTGGTGATTTGCACTTAAGGCGCTGAGGTCATAGCGGTTGATCTTGCCCGGGCGGGGTTTTGAAGGGTTGCCGGTAAACAGGCAGCTGTCCACCATTCCGATGATGATTGACTTCAAAGTAAACAACGTTTCTTTGGACCAATGCTCCCAGTCGGACCGCGTTGATGAACGATTGTTTATGGCCTCAAAGTTAAGAAGCTTCGTGGCATGACCCAGCAAGGTCGCTTCGAGCTTTGCTCGGATCTCTAGAAGATGTTGCTCGATAGCCGATGCTGGCTCCTCTTCCATCTTCATGCGGCGAATGTCTTTCTCCGCCTGGTTCTTGGCCTGTCCGTAGGCCCTAAAGATATCGGCTGCCGTAACCGTGTCCATTCCCCCGGTCAGGGCGTTGAAAACTAAATCGATCTCGGCCAATACATCGTTAAAAGTCGGCGACGGCAGTGACCACGTGTTCATGTCGTCGTGGTCAATACCAGCTTTCGCGTAGACGGTTTTAAGAATATCCACCAAGTAATTAAGCTGCTTCTGGCCAGCTTGCGGGTTGAAAATCTTCACGAGTTCTTTGACGTACTCGATCGTTCGTACCACCCCTCCTCCCTCCTCTGTCCTGGGAACCTGCAAAGGATTTAGGGAACAGCCGTCGGTGTAGTAGTTGAACTTGATGTCGTTAAAGTCCCCAGGATTGAGCATCGCCCCCAACCCGGTCTCCTCGAAGTTCGAGTGCGAAAAGTCGCCTTTGATGTCGATGACATGAAGCGTCGTCCCACGCACAAACACGTTCGCGGCCATGTGGTGGATCGTGTGGGTTTTACCCGCGCCCGAGCCGCCCAGGAAAATGATGTTGAAGTTGGAAACAGTCGGATAGGACCAAATTTTCTCTTCGCCTGTCTTCGCGTCCACTCCTATATTGATAGGGTCAAAGTGCGATAGCCCAGAGCCTGTCGCGACGCTACGCGCTAGCGTTGAAGGTGCGTGTGCTGAAGCTTGATGCATTTGATTTTCTCTAGAAAAGTTTGGTCATCTGCGATGCGTTTCGGGAGCGAGTCGCGGGAAACACGGACGTAGGGGAATTTGCACGTGGAGCACTTGAGCTCTTCGTTTGAGAGCTTGGCCGAGTTGCCGGTAGTATCTGCAACCACCTCGTATGACTCTGCGTCGCCGCACTCGCATTGCACGAGAATGGCACTGCGACTCAGACGAATGGCACGATCGTCGAAGTCGCCCCTCACCTTCGCGCTGGCTTCAATATCATGGTCGTTTCCAGTCAGCTGGTCGAAGAAACCAACCCAGGTTTCATCATGCGGCTTCTGGATTTCGACACCGCTTACCTTCGCCCCGACGCCATGCAACACATGCGCTAACTCGTGGGGAATGACCTGCGTGATCATCACCTCGAAGTCCTGCATGAGGAAAAGCCCCTGCAGACTGATTTTCACGATTCCGTGGGGAGCGCCCCGAATCAGCATCACGTCGATACTGGAGGTGGAGTGGTCAGACAGCGCATAGTCAAAGCGCAGGTCGATCCAGACGTCGTCCCCAGGGAAGTTCGCCTTCTGTAGCAGCCGGCTGATTTCCTTGGCGGCGTGGATCTCCCTCGGATACTCGGCGTTGTGCTGGGTTATCAATGGGAATTTCAGATTTTCAGTGTTCATACCACCAATAGTGGTGAACCACTGCACCAAAATCGAAGAATCAGCAGGCGTCGGGGTGCAGAAAATTGTAAATCCGTTCCCATTCGGTGAAGTCCCCTGCGTTGCCGGCCTTTACAAATCGATCCATAGCCTCAACAGACCCGCCCTGAATGTATTCGATGGTTTCGATGTCCTTACGCGGCCACTTACTCTTACCCACGCCGTACACAGCCCTCTTGCACTGATCGATTGTCAGGCCAGGCTTCGCAACAGCCTGAGACTTTCGTTCGGCGACCGTGGCCTGTGTTGTTAGCGCTGGAGAGGGTTCGACGTAGATCCCGGCATCGGTTCGCTCAGAGGGGATGGAGTTCTCCTGGGCCCTCACACGCGGCTTCATGTGAGCAATGAGGGCTGCGTCCGAAATGCATGGATAGAGCAGCTTCGCGAGCGCCAGACAGTGCAGCTGGATGTGGAAAATATCCGAGTCGGATAAACCAACACTGATCATCCTGCTGCCCCCGTTAAGGTCCGACTCGCTAGCTCGTAATGTAAGAGGGAATGTCTGATCGGTTTCGAAACCTGTCATCAGCTTCTTTGGCGCGCCCGGCCGGGCTATTTCATACTCGAAGCGCGAGTTATCTCCAGCAAGCCAAGCGTAGAGTGCACGCACACCACCAACATCCAGCGTCATCGTAATGCGCTGGTCATCATTGAATAGCAAATAGCTTTGTTCTTGCTTGCGGCTGAATACGAGCTTTAACCCGACGTGGACTTTGATGGCGACATTCGCGTCGTCGACGCTGTTTCTAAGGTAGACGGCCACGCCAAGGCCGGCGTTGCTAAACACCTGAAAAGTGCTCAGGTTCATCCCTACCTTCGGATTTGCGGCATTCACTGGTGAAAAGGCCCACGTGCCCGCGGCCATTGAGCCTTTGAGGTATGTGGCGTGTACAGACTCAAAGTCGATCAGCAACAGCCTTGCTCCTAGCGAATCGGTGCGCGGTGAACCAAGTGAGGCTCAGCGGGCCGAGAATTCAGAAAGTCTGCGCATCCGCAAACAGAACGTATTGCGCTCTTAGGATAACGGTTAGAACGTCGACACCCTACCCTAACGCTCTTGGATCAATCCCGTGATCAGATACCGGGTATCTGCCGCCTCTGTAGTGAATTCCGCCTAGAGCTCTTCAGCGCTACCTTTCTGGTGGGTGGAATCGAAATCTAGAAATGCCGAGAGGAAATCTGGACGAACTGATGCCCACCGAGTCCGCTTTTGGCAGCCAGTGTTGGGGATATCGTTAGATGAATGGATAACTCAGAGAAACGAGAAAACGTAAGGTTGAGTAAGGTGAATATGGTTTAGGTGGCGCGCGATGGGCTCCGTTTCGGATCACATCGTCTTGAACAATCCGCGACTGGATCTTGGATATTGGCTAGCCGACCAGCTGTAGTCCAGGCACTGCGGTGCCGAACCCGGGCGAGGGTCTAGTCAATTTGGGAAGGGAAAGTGGATGGTTGGCAAAAGGGCCGAGTGTTCGGCCCCTCAGTGCGTGTCCAGGTACACGCGCGCCGGTTGAGGACGCAGCAGACGTAGTGTTCAAGGAATTAGCCTCTCGCACCGAAGTACTGCTTCATCGAACCGCCAATCTTCGGCGGTAGTGTCTCACTCGCGACGCTGCCTAAAAATGAGTTGCAGAAGCTATCGTCCGCAAAGAGCACCAACACGTGCCCAGAGCTTGGGTTGGCCATCTCGTACTCCTGATCGAATGCGTAGTATCCCGTGCCTGGATAGAACCCCTTCAGCTCCACATTCCACGCCTCTATGGTATCGCGAACGAATTCAAGCGGCATGGAGTCGGGAAAGTGTGCTTTAGGAGCCTCAGGGCGAGCGAGTATGCACTCAGCACCGTTTCGGAAATGGCCTTCGAAAGAAAAGCCTTGGTCTGCAACATAGTGGGGCAACTGACTGCTAAAGAGACCGATCATTTTGACACCTTCTCATCTGATATCGGGGGCGGGCGCCACCTCCAAACATCCTTGCGAAGATGCTTGGAGGTAACGCCCGCCCCCTCCATAAGGAGGGGCGCCGTTACCGGTTACTTAGAACAGATGAAGGGAAGCCTCTATAAAACTCATAGAAACCTGTAATAACCCATACACTGTACCGCCAATTGCTAGATACCAACCAAGTGCGCGAGCAGTACGGCTACTTGCATCAGGGTCGATATAACAATGATAGAACTCCTCATCATTTATATTGGCTTTGCCGATAAACAATTGAAGCCCATCCTCTTGATTTTTAACGATTCCAAGAGCTTTCTTCGCGTCGTAATTCAACGCAATTCCGTCCCGAGGAATCTGTTTTTCACCGGCTCTGGTTTGACAACCTTGGGCGCGGATCATCAGGAACTTTCCGTTCTCAGCGTTATAGATTTTGATCAGCCCTTTACGACTAACTAAACCCGAACGCCCCCGCCCAGTGCTACTGCCAATATGGCAGTTCGCCAAGCGAGCGATGTTTTGTTCCGCATCTTCAGCACGAAGTGAAAAACACTTGGTGATCTCAACGTTAACAACTGGTTTACGTGCTGCGTAGTGGGCTTGGATGGGCCGAGGGTCAAAAACCTTCATCACCTTCCAGAGTAACTTCGCGGCATTTATTACAGTGACATCAACGTATTCAACCATCTTGGTTTTGATATAGGTTTTCATTTTTTTATCTCCTACTGAGGGCCGGACCTCAGCTCGCACACCTTTGGTGGCTATAGAAATTTGGAGAGGGCGCCGGCTGCGCCTCTCGAACATCAGTTAGTAAGATTCGTCGTCAAAGTCATCCGATTCAAAGGCCTCAATGAGATCCCTTGAAATCGGTCTTTCCTTGCTGCCTGCCTTAACTACGAACTCCTCATCTTCATCAAGCTCAACGAGAGGTTCAGGACAATCACTTTCTGGCGCGAGGATTTCCTCAGCAAGATCGTCAATATCCAAGTTTTCAGCTGCAGCGATCGAGACTGCTTTCCCTGCGGCTGGAGCCTTGTTGCCAAGGCTTTCAACTTTGCTGGGTTTTACCGCTACCTCGAGGGGTGGAAGTCCTTTGGCTGCCCGAGCAGCTGCACGCCTATCCCGACTCTGATCCCGCCTTGTGAGCGACCGAATGGTCTCTCCCGTACGCGAGTTGTCGATGAAGTCATGCTGTGCCAGGACGCCTAGAAATGCTTTGAGACACGATTGGTGGTCCTCGTCGGCCGCCATCATCCTCAGTCGAACGTCTAAGACGATGATTGAGTTGATAACTAACCAGGAACATGGATCGGTGAACAGCGGCTCGATCGCGTCCCTCGCAGAGGTCAACGTGAGTTGCTTGTTCAAATCCCGGAGAAGACTTCCCTTCTCCCCGAATCGTTTTGCACCTGTGAAGGGTTTGCCCTTACGCCGGTAGTGATACCCCAACGCGTCGCTTACCCACTGCCCATTTTTCGTGAGTGGTTCAAGCCCAAGGGCCTGCTCCAATCGCTCAAGGGTGGCGTTATCTGAACGGGTATCTGAGGTCGACGTGGCTTCCGCCAAGTTTTCCTTTTCAACCTGAACAGCACCAGGCAGGTATCCAGAGGTGGACCACAGCGCTTTGCGATCAAAAACCAGCTTAGTGCTGGTGACCTTACGCTGAGCCTGAGTTCTAACGGATGGTGTGGCGATTGCTTCGCCGAAAAGATCAGTTTGCATAGTGCGCTCCAAAAAGGCGCACCACTCCCCTGACGGGGCGTGGTGGCCCGTCAGGGTTGGGAGAGGAGTAACTTAGAAGTAGAAGCTCATGGACTGGCCAGTGGCGAGTTGTGAGGCAGGTACGCTTGATTCAACGGCCGGGACCGCTTCCTCTTGCTTCACATCAATAGCGTCCGCGACAACAACCGGAGTCGATGCCTCTAAAGCGGTTTCAGCCACCGAGGTGACTTCTGCCGAGGTCGAAACAACCGCGGGGGCGGTTGTTGCGTTTTGCTGTTGAGCTACGTTGCCCTGGACAGGCGTGGTAACAGCTGCGTTCTGCGGCGCAGAAGCGCTGAGCAGAGACTGCTGTGGCGAAGCCACGATCGTGATGAGCGGTGTCCCTTTTTGCAGATGATCGATGACTTTCGTCTGATCACGCAGCGCAAGGAGGCACTGTTCAAAGTTCGAGAACTCTCCAGCAGTCATGTGACCCGAATCAGGCAGCTTCGCCATTTCAGCCTCAAGGGCGTCATGGAGCGGCTTGATCAGCTTGTGAATGAAAGCCAGCGGAGCCAGCTTTGCAGTCATTGCTCGTGCACGTTTAATCGTGCGCGGGTTCAGCTTAATCAGACCACTATCAGTGACCCGATCTTTGCTTGTTACCAGCTTGTATATTGCCAACGCTTCACCACAAACGTGCTGAACGCAGGCACCCATTACACCCTCACGCAGGGCTACAACGCTGTCGCGCTGCGCCACCCATAGGTCAGCATTAAAGTCCTTACCATCCAAGTTGATGATATGGACGCTGTACGCGAAGCTGAGGCTCTTCTTCACCTCGTCCCAAGACGGCTGACGCTTAACCAGGTGACTCGTCAATTTCGTAACGAGCAACTGATCAGCACCACCCGCTATTGCCTTACCCGCCAACATCAGCAAGTGCTCTTGGCACATTACGGTGTAGCGGACTTCGTCTTTTACCAACAACTGATTCCAAGCTGCTTTGAGTACTTCCAGCTCCTTGGTCTTCTCCACTGCCGAGGCAATAGTGTTGATGCCACCGAGATCGGTTTTGATGGAGCCTTCTTTATCAAGCACCTCTTCCGCTTGCTCACGGATGCGGTGATACGGACGCAGGAAGTCTTTAGGAAAGATCTTCTCGCAGAGCAGCTTCCGAGCTTCCTTCGGCAACTCCCCAACAACCACATCAATGTCTTTCATGTCGATCTGACGATCTTCGGAAATGCATTTGATTTGATGATTGAGTACCGCAACTTCAGTTTCAGCTGTTTGGGCGACGATTTGAACAGAGTTGTTTACGTTAGTGTCAGTCATGGTATAGCTCTCGCACCCGCCGGACCACGGGGCAAATTTATTAAACACCCGGGGCCGGAGCCGGGTGCGATTCGAGTAATAAACTCGAGCAAACACCCGGCGTGAGCCGGATGTTTGATCCAGCTCACTAGGAGGAGACGGGGTTCTATACGGAACCCCTGAGACTTATCGACCGAAGCCGAAACCGTCTGATGTATCAACATGACACGTGTGAACACGCGCTTTTAGCCCGATCGAAAACCACTCCCGAAGGAGAGGAAAGTCGTCGAATTGCGCTGGTATTGACGCGCCCGGAGGCGCGTTGAAGCCAGCATTGCACGCGGCATCGATAGCCTGCCTTTCAGCAGGGGAACCTGATGCTGGAACACTGTTCGAGAGTGCGCTTGTAGCTCGATCAACTAGGTCCATGGTCTAACTCGCTCCCGCCGTGTCGGGGCATTGAAATAACAACACCTGGTCACGGGGCCAGGTGAAATCGAGCACTACGTCTCGAAAAACACCCAGCAAGGTTTACCCTTTGGGGCTCACCTGGATGAGAAGGTAGGGCTACAAGTAACCCATCAGCAAATAACACCTTGGGTTTCCCCTCGGCCTTTCCGCTGCCAAAACTTTCTGATCGCGCTTAAGCGCTGCCTGCCACCCCTGGTTCCAACCTTTCAGCAGGGCAGGAGTGGCTTTGATCACAGCTGGGGCAGCCCATGGATAACCATAAAAGCCAGCCGAAAACGCATGCCCCTCGACTGTTTCCAGTGAGATGGCATCCGGTTCTATGCAGTGATCGTTTAACGCCGAAATGGCTACTTCGACGTAGTCATAGTTTATAAGGCCTGACATAACAACCTCGCACCCGAGCAGGGGCATTAATGAAAACGCCCAGTGCTACCTGGGCGTTCAGAGGTCGAGACCTCTGAGAACCCAGGTGGGTAGTTGGTTTGTTACAACAGAAGCTTTTTGGCTTCAGCAAGCAATGTAGGAGCTACTTCGTCACTCGTTAATGCAACCGCAAATGGGAACCCGGCCTTGGTAAGCCAGTCCGTTCGGACCTTGTCACCAATCACCAAATACACCACCCGTATACCGCTGCTTTCGCAGAAGCGTGTCATCTCAGTTGCCTTCGCTACATCGCCAGGAGCGCCATCGGTCAGTACAAACATCACTTTCCGATTTGCCTCGTGGGTCAATAGACGACGCCCCGCATGGAATACAGCTTCGCCAATTGGAGTGTGACCACCACCGGCTACATGCCGAAGGCCGCCAATGCGCTTGAGAGCGGTTTGATTACTGTCGCCGAATGAACGAACCATAGTCATCAGTTCGCCACCCTTAGGGGCAAATCCAAGAACCTCACGTGGGCAACCGATCTTGTTAAAGACGTCCTCGAGAAGCACCACAGATTCAAGGATCGACCTCAGTGTGCTCGGAGCCACAGCGGCTTCGAACTGAGGTTTTTCCCCCTTAGCAAACAGTTTGTCGTTCTTATCCTGCGTTGAGCTGGAAAGATCGACAACGATTGACACCGCCGTAGTAGGACGCTCGGTCTCCTCACTTTGTGTGAAAAGACGCACATCGCCCAAGCTAAGACGGTAGAGGTGGTTCTGCCCCAGTTGTCCGCGGTGAGTCGAATACGACTCCGCTTCTTCCTGTTGCATAAGCAAGCCTTGCAGCTTGCTTGCAAGCACCTGAGCCTTGCGGCCTAGGCGTCGCTCCATCGCACGCACCTCGTCGGCGTCTTGGGGACATACAGACATCCCGTCGACAACTTCCTTATTGCCCGCGCCTCCTCCAAAGCCTTTACCAGCCTTGCCAGGCGCCGCATCCAATTTGCCGTCGATGACGCATTTTGGAGCAAGCGTTTGACCCTTGTAGTTGGGGTTAGTACCAGCTTGGACAGACTTGGAGACAGTGGTAACGGCCTCACGGTCGTCAAACACCTCTTTATCACCAAGCCCCTTGGCATTAAGAATCTCGTCAACAATTTCCTTCAGAGACCGACCATTGGCCGATCCTGAACCGTCGTTGTGATCTTGGGTGCCATCTTTGCCGCACTCCCCCGCCCCGCTCTGACCATCGTCAGCACCGGACTCGTTTCCACTATCAGGCTTCGACTCACCTTTGCCCTTTCCGTCGCCAGGCTGGTCGCCGCCCTGAGGCTGAGCGTCACCCTGACCACCGTCGTTGCTAGACTCGTTTCCGCTCTGAGGCTTCGACTCGCCCTCGGCGCCGCCTTTGCCATCTTTTTGCGCGTTGCCTGGCTGTTGCTCGTCAGTACTACCCGACTGAGCTTTGTCACCTTGGCCGCTTTGACCTTGGTCGTCTGATGAGCCGCTATTGGACGATGGTTGCCCACCCTCCTGCGAGTCTTGACCCTGGTCCTCCTCCTCCTTCTTCTTCTCCTCATCGTCACTCAGAGCTTTCAGCATCGAGATGATTCGCAGCGAGAGGCTGCCAGCATCTTGAGTCGAATCAACACTGGGGAACTCGTTGATCAGAATGTCATTGAGGTTGCCACGTACGTTTTCAGCGTGAACACCGAAGTGCTTGTTGAAGTTAGCCTCAATCACCGCAAGCGGGTCACGGTACTCACTCCAACGATCAGCACGTAGATAGCAAAGCGCGTAACAGGCCACGGCCTCAGCAACAGAGTTGCTGCCGTCGCGGAACTGTTTGCGTTCGAACAAAATGCCCGCTTTACGCCGAAAATAAATCTCAGCTTCGCGGGTTGCGCGGGTTTGTTTGTATTCCATGTAGACGTCGTCAAGGGCGTTGAGCAGGAAGCGGGCAAAATCGCCGTGCTTCGCGGCAAAGGCCTGGAAGAACACCACATCGGAAAATTGGCAGTGACCAACCTCGTGAAAGCCAAAGGCTTTCGTGAGTGTCAGGTCGTCTTCGGTTAGGTTCACCGGCAAGGCTGGCAGATATACGGTTTTTCCGTCTGTACGCGCTTGCTCGTTTTCACCAAACACAAATTTAATGCCGGTGTTTGAGGCCAGAGTGCGAAAAAACGCAATCCATCCTTGAGTAATAGCATTTCTGCTGAAGTTCATCAGTGCAGTCATTGTCATTCTCCGATTCGAAGCGCTTTAGCTTTCTGATCGTGCTGTTTCGCGATCCCGCGCAGCTTCGCAAGCGAAGCGTTTGGGACAACGTTGAGCGTGTGAATAACAAGGTCTGCGTGATGCACAGCCGCTTTCCGATACCACGAAGCCATACGGCGGTGGTACCGAACCATCACGATTTGTTGTACTGCTTTTACAGCCTGTTTTAAGGATTTCATGGGATTTTTCTCGCACCCGCCGGACCACGGGGCAAATTAGATTTAAACCCGGGGCCGGAGCCGGGCGGAGTAGAGTTCAACGAACTCGACAAACACCCAGCGAGAGCTGGGTATTTATTCCAGTTCTCGGAGCGAGAGGCCGCCGTTTGGGGCAACCAATTCCTGCAGACATCGAAGCTGTGCATATACCCATACGGCGCCGTTCTATAGTTCTGGACCGAACATCCCACCCATAGCTACACAGGCAAGAAACGTTCTGGCCAATCCCACAGTCGGCTCCTCTCCAAGCGAGCCTAAAACACCGTACGGGTTATCAACCCAAACGACTCTGTCGTCTTCGTCGTAGCTCAGATAGTGCCCTTCGATACTCACGTCGGTACCCGACTGAAGGTCACTCGCTAGCTCTTCCGGAGTTGGTAACAAAATCTCATGCCATGCGTTTGCTTTTATGCAAGCGATCGCCTTCTGCTGACGTGCCAGCTTAAGCCTTTCAGACTCGACCTTTCGCGCGGTGCTTTGAAAGACCCGTGAATAAAGTGCAGCCAATTCAGGGATCTCGGCAAAGAGGGGCGGTACAGTCGCGCCGTAGCGACCAAAGTGGTTTGCCTCATATTCAGCCAAGTCGCTAACAACACAACTGGCTGCTTCTTCGGACTCCTGTGCCAGCGCATCAAAGCCAGTGATGCCTTTAAAAGACACAACCGACATCCAATGGAGGCGGGCGTCCAGAGCAGCTTCAAACGAAGGGTTCATGGTGTTTCCTCGCACCCACCGGACCACGGGGCAAACTAGGTTTAAAACCCGGGGCCGGAGCCGGGCGTAGCAGAGGTCAGAGCCCCCACAAACACCCAGCGAGAGCTGGATGGTTGATCCAGGTCTCAATGCGAAGGGTTGTCCACAAGGGACAACCGCAATCCTTACAACTTGCCTTGCAGCAGATCAGCTTCCAGACGGTGACGGCGAGCCTGGTGGCTCACGTAGTCAATGCGAGGGTGCTTCACAGCCACTTGGACCAAGCGCGCGGTCATGCGACTAAAGCGCTTAGCTTGTGCCTCGTGATAGCGACGCAGCACTACCCCTTTCCAGAACAAGTCGAGAGCAGAGTCAATGCGTGCGAATACGGTTTTCAGCGTTTTCATAGATATAGCCTCTTACCTGCCGTGCTCAGGAAATAACGAAGATCAAACCCGGGCACGGTGCCGGGTTTGTGAGCTCAGTGAACTCGAACAAAAACCCGGCGTGAGCTGGATTTTTGGTCCAACTCACTAAAGAGGGGCGGCCCTTTCGGACCGCGTTATTAGCAATAGAAATCCAGGGCATTCGCGGCTTGCGCCGTAGATACCGGAATCATCTGGTCTAGCTTGAGAGCCCGGCCATGAAGCGCCGGGGTATCTTGGTACCACTGAAGATCTCTAACATCAGCGGTTAAGAAGGGATTGCCAGCGACGAATTTCCACGAGTGATCGGACGTTAGCTCAATCACAGCCCCGGCCTTTACGGATCCGTCCAGAAAGGCACGAACGTATAGGTCCAAGATCGTTTCACGGTGCAACAGGTGCAACATCCCTCGCCCATCAGGCAGTAGGAAGTTGTCACCCATCATCCCGCGCTCTTCGCACAACTCTTTGCCCTTAGTGGCCATGGTTCCCCATAACCCGTCAGGGACAAATCCAAAGCGGATGTGAGCTCCGCGTACGCTTAGCTCAACCGACTTGCCTTCCGTCCCAATTTTCACATCAACACCGGCGTCAGAAACTGCGTCATGAACAGCCAACAGCCGGGCTAGCCCGGCAGCAAACTGGTCGTAGGAGCAACTCTTTACCCGCGCATACACGCCCCGCAACGCCAGAGGAAACTCATCCTGGTGAAGATCGGGTGGTACTTGCAAGTGACTGGTGTCTACGTGCTTATCGAGATAGCCATCGGCTCGCGCCTCCATGACTGTCTCACATAAAAACTCCCAAGCGTCGTCAGTGCTGCGAGCAGCCTTCTCCAGACGCTTCGTGATCTTGGGAATGCCCTGGATCACTTGACCTTCGAACATGAGAACCGTCCTCTCTCCCGCCGGCACGTAGCCAACCAGAAAGCTTCCCTTGGTGTTCACGAGATAGAACATTTGTGAACTCCTTAGGTTAGGCGGCTTTATTCGTGGCGATGTTAGCTTTGATGAATTTGTCGGCTACATCACCGACCGAAAAAGCGTGCTCTTCCGGCAGGATCAACTTGCGCGCAAATACCGATTCAAAGTGCTCCAGCGCCAGAACCCGATCCGTCTCTTCCAAGTTGTTGTAGACAGCGTCCACAAACGACTCATCCAGATCGCCATACATCATCCACTTGTGGGCCCAACGCTGAATCTCGCGGAACGAGATGTTGTCGCAGGCCTCTTCCATCGAGAACGACTTCCGAAAACGGAATGCGAACTCAACGAGTTGACGGGTATGCATCGTGTCCATTGCGGTCAGTTTTTTTGCGTTGGCGTATGCATTTGCAGACCCTTGCAGAGCCGCCATTTCCTGCTCCGGAGCCATAAATGGCACCGTGAAGCTGGTCATGCGACTGCGCACAGCAGAGTTTTGAGCATTAGTCCCGGAGAACCGAGCGTCGCGCTGCTGTTTGCCACCCGTGTTGTCAGTTGCGAACAGCCGGAACATCGGGTGCTTAACGATTGTCATCCCGCCGTTCACATCGAGCAGTGCCCGAGGATCGAGGGAAGGATCAATACCGTGGTGTTTCAGGTTGATGACCCCGTCACCCTGAAGGATGTCGTTGATACCAACCAAAACCCCAGGCCGCAAGGTACATAGTTCGTCGATTAAGCAGGTCAAGCCCTTGCGATACGCATAGCTCAATACGCCATCGACTTCCTTGACGTCGCCGCCTTTGATGGTTTTGCAACCAAGCAGGTGGGTGTCGTCAATGCCATTACTACCTGTGATGCCGATCATCGGCTTCGTCAGGCGCGCGTGCATCTGTGTAACCAGGGAGGATTTACCCGTGCCCTTGTCACCTACAAGCAAGATGCTGCTATCGCCACCCTTCATGCTCAAGAGAATCCGGCGAACCAGACTCTCACTGAATACGTGGTCGTTATTGATTTTAGGTACCAATGGATGCGAGTCGGTGAATACAGGCAATAGGCCCACACCCTTCAACTCCGTGGAGAAACCGAACAGTTCATGCGCAGCAACCATCTCGACCGGTTGGGACGAGATGGCTTCCATGTTCATGGCCTGGATATCAGCAACAGTAAGGAAAGCAGCAGTTTTAGCTTCAGTGTTGGTTACAGCGTTGTTTGCGTTAGTCATGATGTAGCCTCTCTCCCGCCGGACCACGGGGAATTTTAAGTAATCACCCGGGGCCGGAGCCGGGTGCGATTCGAGCAGTGAACTCGAGCAAACACCCAGCGTGAGCCGGATGCTTGATCCAACTCACTAGGAGGGAGGACGCTCGACATGAGCGTCCGAACTACAGACGTTTAAATTTATCCCGCTTCGCGAACCCCTACAGGGATCGCGTCCGCATCGTAGAAACGATGCAGGATCATTGCCTCATTCAACTGGTCCAGTCGCACTCCTAAGCGAGCAGCGAGCTGCTCATTCGAAAGGCTGTGGCAGAGTTGAAGACGGTTTGCTTCTGCCCAGAACGAGCGTTCCGGAAAGCTTTGGACTTGAATGTTCGAAGCCGGTGCTACCACCAAAGCGTCGACATTCGTTCCTACGCGAGAAACGACCGCGTCGCGCAACCCATTCGCAAAGCCACGCGACCACTCTTCATGGTCATACGTGCTCGGCAGATATGGATTGTCACTGAAGCTACCCTGCGAGATTGCAGCCTGACGGCCGGCCTCCCACGAAGTAATAAGATCATTTGCAAGGGCAAGGAACAAAACCAAGTTCCCGCGGTAGTTTAGATTTTTCATTGCAAAGCGCTCCTACCCGCTGCAGACGGGAGATTAAAAAAAACGCCCGTCTGCAGACCGGGCGTGGAATATCCGACGCCCGGCAACAGCAATGCTGTGCCGGTCGTTTTATACGACCAGACAGCGTTAGCTGCTTAGGTAACCGTAATGCTTCATTTCCATCTCAGCCGCAGCGACAGCAATCGCGAGAGTTTCCCCTGCGAATACGCTTAGCACCTTGATCCACAAAGGGAGGTGAATGCCGTGGCAAAAAAGGATGTAAAGCGTAAATCCCGTAATAACCCACCTGAAGATTCGGGCCAGGTGTATCGCCATAAATGACGGTATTACCAAGCACTTCAACATTGGTCGCTCGGTACTGATGGTACGTGCAAAAAACACGAACACCAGAACAAGGCGGATGTGGATGTAACGGTCTTTGATCTGCAGCGTCAGGCGTTTGCCATTTGCGTAAACAGACTTCACGGTTTGGAACAGATTGCTAGTTTCGTACATCATTATGATTCACCATATTATTATTAGATTTTATTTTTATAGAGTGCTGCGCCCTCCTAAAACCTAACTACCCTTGCGGGGCATGTTAAGGCCCCAGGGGGTGAATCCTTGCAGCTCCCCTCTAACGAGGGGGTGTATCTGATCGGGATCAACAAATCCCAATCGTTTACCAGTGATCGCAACGTAACTAGACCAAAACGTCAAGTTCAAAGACCGCAATGATCACTGTGATTTGAGCTAGTCCATCACTTGATGGAACTATAATTAGCTGGCTTTCGCTTCAGGGAAGCTTAGAGTTAGCTGATTTTTTTGGTGCAGACGCTGAGCAACCCGCTGCTCCAATCGGTCATTTAAGAAGCCGCGGAGAGCATTATGATCATTAGGGTGTACCCTGCGCATCCAAGTACTCAGATAATGCCTCCCCTCAAATTCCTTCCTCATTTCAACAGAAAGTAACCGGTGGGTAATCACTTGCGAGTTGGGGCACCAAACCACGTTCATGCCTTCAGCACCGTCTGAGCTTACGAGAAGCTCGGTGTGTTGGGCTATATAGATTTGCCGCTCCATCGGGCTCATCTTCTTAAGCGCATCGCACAGGTGTTCACCTTGCGCCAAATATTGGATCATCAAAAACTCACCAATTCTTCGGTTTGGATCTTCAGCTTTGCGACGGACCTCAATGGCTCGTTGAGCGTAGCGCTCCATTCGAACAGACTCACGCATTTGTCATCTCCGAAGGGCAGCGCTCCCAAGGGGGCGTGTGTGCCCCACTAGGTAGGTATTGTCAGACCAGGTCAGCAAGTGTGAACCCGGATGGTATTTTGTAGCCCCGCTTTGAACCCTCCAAACACAGCCCGGCGTAGTCGCAACGAGTTTGACTATCACAAGGCGAGTTGTAGGCAGCACCAGAGGTACGGTGAAACTCACCACGCCTGATGCGACTTGCCACCACTCTTGCGTAGTCGAAAGCCTCTTCAACATCGCTAGCGGTGCGCTTGGTCCATTGCACTGGCATCCAGATGGCTTTCGAAAGCGAGTCGGATTCAGCTTTTGAAACGTTCGGCTTTAACCCGGAGGCAAAACCACACGCTGCTGGTTCCTTAATACCCAACTGCTGACACGCCAACCTTACTGCTTCCCAGTAGAACGTAAGTTGCAGAGCAATGCCTGCAAACAAAGCGCCCTCCTTAGCAGCAGCCGTTTTCCAATCAAGGATCACGGTGTCACCCTTGGCTGCGATAACGACACCATTGAAAACGATGTCCCTTTCAGCAATACCGACAAAGTCGATTACCAAGTTGATATAGGTGTTAGGCGCGATCCTCAGTTTAAACGCCCCTTCGATGATCACAGGCCGGAGGCCAAGATTATCGAAAAACTCTGGGAACTGTTTAGCTAAACGCTTACCAATGACCTCGTTAATATCCCGCGTCTTAGACTTCGCCATGCTTATTAAGCCTGACATTGAGAGTCTGAAGAACTCATTTGAAAACTGTTTCTCCATTTGATCGCGATCAATAAATCCCTTGATATACCCCTCGACTACCCAATGTAAGGCAGAGCCAAACACAAGATTTAAAGGAGTCGCCAATGGTTTTACGCGGGCACGGTAATAGCCAAGTGAACGCTGGCAGACTTGAGACTTCAATATCTGCGTGGGGGACAACTCAACAACGACTTCGTCAGACAAAGAGTTGAAGATAGATGTCGGATTATAGAATACTGTCATGCTCTCACCTGTTACGGGGCGCACGACTAACCCGAAGGCAGTGTGAGTGCCCTCGAGGGAATATTTTTTAATTAAAATGGAGCTTCGTTAGAATCATCCATTTCTGCCTTCAAATCTACCGCGTTTAGATCCTCGACTTCGTGGGTCAGAAAATTAGCTTTCGCTTTTTCGTGCTGATCCCCTAAAGGTTGCGTCCAAGTAGGCGGGCAACATACAAGTTCAATTTGATAAGACATGAAGATCCTCCTATATCCCTGACTGCACCAGGAATAAGCTCAGTTGAGATTACCCGTGCAGGGGATTGGCTAAAAGCCGGAGATGCTTTTGTCAGAAACTGCGAGCAGTACTGATACAGCGGAGATACGCGATCCTGGAACGATTCTACTGAAGCGCAAGCGCGACAGGAAAAGCCTGGTATCTCAGATAGGGAAACGCCAAAAAGACGTATCCGAAATGGTTCCAACAATGTCTGTGCTCAACAAACCAGAATTAGCTGGATTTGCATCACACCCTGAAAAACTCCGAAGAATTAGCAACGACGTAGTTCAGGTTAGCGCTCAGAGAGGGCTAGTAGGACAAGGCAATGCTGCCCCAACACCTACACGCCGTCAAGCCAAAACGGGGTCATAAAAAAACCCCCTGCCAGCAATCGCTGGCGAGGGGGTCTTGGTAGCTTTCACGCCGCCTGAGACTGTACCTCGACGCCCCCTGTTGGGAGCTTCTTGGCATGGCCTGTAGGTGTAAACACACCGCCCGAGAGGGAACGGGTACGCAGGTAATCGAAACGTTCCGCCTGTGGCATTTCCAACACCTTCTCATTGACCACGATGTCCTCCCAGTCCGGACCTTTCGCTTCCGTAGTGGGATTTGTGTCGGGGACCATCAAGCAGACTCGGAAACCGGCACGCATAAGCTCAACAAAGAGCTTAAACATGTAGGTTTGCCCGTCGCCGTGCTTCTCACGCACTACGTTGTAGGGGTCATGATCGGCCCACAAAACAACGTCGTCGTAATCAGCGCGATCGACAAACTGGCCAGGGAGCGATGTGCAGCTGTTAGCAGCCTTCACCGTCTCATTCATTGCAAGGTGAATAGCCCATCCTTTCTCGACACCTTCACAGATATGCAGAGTCCTGCATCCAGCTACGGTGGCGACAGGGATCGACGCCTTCGACCAATTGTCCAGTCCAGAACATACCTTTTTGGGTTTGGTCACTTCAGGGTGATCGAGCTTGCGTCCGTCCTGGGAAAGGAAAATGCGATGAAGATTCATCACCCTACCCTGCCCATTACGAAAAGCAGAAACGATCGCCGGGAACAGCCCCAAAAGCTCCTTGACCTTCACCCCCTTAACGGTACGAGTAACGTAGTAGGGAAGTGCCGGGTGGAACTTAACATCGCCAATGGCTTTGTTGAGGGGGATGCCGCGACGACGAAAGTACAACCGTCCGATGCGCGCGTCTGGATGTCCGAGCGGCAACAGATCCTTGACTATCTGTTTTTGCGCGGCAACTTTTCGTGCGTTGTCATCCGCTGTTGAGCGGGGACGTTGGCGTTGGGGAGCCGGAGCAACTTTGGCCTGGTACTCGCCGTTCTTATCAAAAGCCCGCTTAATTTCTTTGCAAACGTCGACGTAGCTTGATCCGACGCCAGCTTCGATAAGCAGATCAATTGGTGCCCATCCGTCCTGGTTACAGGAACAGATGGCCCTACCTTCATGTGACGCTTGTTTAGTCGACGCTGAGAATCTGAAATCATCCTGACCGCCGCCATTTCGGTGCCGTTCGGGAAAAGGACAGTCCACGCTGTGACCGAGGTTGCGAATTGCAGGACCAAGCATCGGGCAGACACGTTCAATAACGTTCAACCATCCACCTGCTTCCTTAACAATACGCTCTACCTCATCCTTCAAAGGAGGAAGTTTTTTTGCTGCCATGACTGTTTCTCCTAGAAAAAGAGGCAGCCATGTCCCTAGGGGCATTTGGCGTGCCCTAAGGGGTGTGTGTTACGTGAATGCGGATTTTTAAAGAGCCCGAGCGCAGAATTAGCTACGCAAGGAATCTTCGACAGAATCCGATGCGAAATAGCGCATGCGGAAGACTGGCAAATAGATCGCCTATGACGCTACTGATCGCTGCACCCAGATTCAAGGACATGATGTACCAGAAATAAAAAAGGCCCGGACGATGAACGCCGGGCCTCTGGTAGTGCTGAGCCTGGATACCGCTCCTGTAGCCTCTTACGAAGCTACACGAGGGGTATCCAGACATAAGTCATGTGGTGGTGAAGACGACTCTCATAACCTGCAGCGATATGTGCGTGCAAGAAGAAGCAACCTAGCGGCGAACTGCGCATCAAGAACTGGAATCCAGTAAAGAGCAGCGGCGAACACAGAAAGGGGCAGCGAAAGTGGTCAACATCGAGCCTAATCAAAGGGACGATATACACCTCTCAAATGGCTTTTGTTAAGCCACGTGAGATCTCAGGGTCTCAATCGAGATGGCAAGCTGCGACGGGTAGTGACGAATGATGAGTGCGAAAGGACTCACACAAACGCCAAAAACCACGCAGAACAGCCATATGCAACCAGAAGCAGTAGCAAAGATGGACAATTGCGCGAGGTGGCGAATGATGTGAAAACATCAAACGGCAAGTCGCAGGGAGCAATCCAGATGGAAGACAACCTAAGACGATGACTTGTTAAAGAGCGGTTAAACAGACACCAAAAACACTAGGTGCAGTTTTAAAGCGAAAGCGAGAGGTCAAAACCAGTGGAGAATTAGCAACGCTGGATAGACCACCTAAGCAAGCCAGGCGAATTAGCGCAGGCCGGAAAAGGCTGTGATCAGTGCCAGAGAATTATCTCAAGGACACGGGAAGATCACTAAAAACGTCTTCAGGCTACGATTCCGGTCTCTGGGAATCAAGAACACGGTGTACCAGAAAAAACAAAAAAGGGGCCCTTTCGAGGCCCCTTCCTATATTTCGCATGCGGAATCTTTTCCACTAATCGTCCTGGGCAAGCTGTGTAAGCGTGATTATCTCGATAAGCTCAAGATCAAACACCGCCTCATGCTGCTTGCCACCGTCAAGGTAGGTCACGAAGCCTTTGCTCGGTTTGCCACGTACGGCCTGGTCAAGCCTTAGCTCACCGGTGATTACCTTCTTCTCGGTATTGATGCGAACCTGCATAACCGCGTGCGAAGCGTCAATCTGGATGATTTCGTATTTTCCTACCTTGCGCGAAGTAGAGTTTTCCGCTCGCGAAGCAGGAATCTTCGAATCTGCGAGGCCAGGGGTCGCGCCAGAAGATTTCGCATGCGAAATGTTTTCTTCCGATGATGGTGGATTAGCGCCCTGCCCTACCTGATGCTCAGTTGGGATGACACGGACGGTAGCAGCAGAATCGTTCGCCGGTAATCTTTTCGCATCGCCGCCTGCGGGTTGCTGAGGAGTCGCGGTTCCCGGAGAGGCATGGCCACCTTTGGTGGTTGGCTGCACTCCTAAGCCGTCTTGGTCTGCAGGCGTAGGCGAACCACCGCGTAGACGTTTTAGATGGGCACGCGCTTCCTGGCGGCTAACCCCCTCCTCTGTTCTAGCTTGAACCATGAGTTCTAGATACAGATCAGGGCTCAATTCTGAGATTCTAAGTAGCGACTGGATCAATTCCGCATCCAGCATTTGTTTATCAGCAACGAGCTGCGCTAACTCGTCCGGAAGTTCCGCTAAAGCCAGGTGCTTGGATATCCAGGACTCTTTCTTTTTCATACGGTGCGCGAGTTCTTTGCCCGTACCTTTCAATCCCTCTTCCTTCATAAGGGTTCGTAATGCCACGAGCCCCTTGGCTATCTCGATCGGTTTGAAATCGTCACGGTGTACGTTTTCCATCATCTGCGATACGACCGCCTCTGCATCCGTGCGTACAGTGGAATCTACAATAGCTTTAATCTTAAAACCGCCACCTATGAGAATCGCAGCCCTTAAGCGGCGCTCCCCTTTCTGAAGGAGGTACGTGTTCGTATTTTTATCCAGTGGGGATACGATGATTGGATTTTGCTGCTCAATCCTCATTGCGTCAGCAAGCTCCTCAATTCCTTCGAAGACTGTACGCACTTGCGCTTCCACGCGCACTTGGCTCGGGTCGAGATGGAGAATAGTCCCCTCTTGGGCATTCGCCGACATGTCAGTCAAGGCGGCCATTTGCCCGAATCTTGCAAAGTCTTGTTTCATGCCGTAGTAACTCCTTGCTGCTTAACCTTCTTCACTGGTTTGCCGGGCTTGGATTTAGCCTTAGCGCCAATTAAGGAGCCAATCTCTTTCATGAGAGTCAGCATAATCTTGGCGCTTTCTCGCTGCGCACCAGATGTTTTCTTCTTCCAAACTGGAATGCCATCACGCAGTGCAGTATCAATCGCAGTATTGGCATAGAGCTTCGATTTTAAGACATGAAGGTTCCCGGCTGCCGCCTGCATTTCAGCCAGCGCAGTTCGGTGAGCTTCAATGTTACGAATTCGATTGCAGATAAGCCCGGTGATCTTCACAGGCCGTCCGACTAGATGCCCGATCTCGGCGAGGGTCTCCATGACGCTCTCAACACCCGTCACAGCGAATGCGGCCAGCTCGACAGGGACGAACATATGAGTGCTCGCCAAGCTTGCAGCGGTCATTTTGTTTCCGTGTGCAGGTGGCGTGTCGATCACAAGGTAATCGTAATCATCCATCAGTGGCTCGAGATTAGTACCGAAACTCATCATCGCGGCGCCGAGGTCAATACGCTCGACATTTCCCAACTCCACGTCACGGTCCAGCGCGTAGACAATATCCACTTCCACGGATGTAGAAAGCGGCGCGAAAACTGGGCGATCAGCCATGAACATATGAACCGAGCGATAACCGTTTATGCGCTCAGCCCGGCTTAAAAACCGGCTCGACAAGTTACCCTGCGGATCGAGATCGATCGCTAGTACCCGGTAACCCAACTCAGCTAAAAAGCATGCTACATGGTAGGCAATAGTGGTTTTACCTACGCCGCCTTTCTGGTTTTCGATTACAACAACCTTCGCCTGCTCTTTGGTGCGCTTCTGCAGTGACATGACTGGCTCCTTTTCAGATGCAGTTCAATGTAACCGCATGGCGCGCATTTTCAAGTATAAAACCACGCATGCGCAAATATAATTTCAAAATTTCCGCATTTGCTGAATAACGGCGGCGAAAAACATTTCGCATGCAGAATCTTTTTTGGTCAAAGCGGCACTTGGGTCTCGCGAACTTTCACGTTCACTGTCGACGTAGTTTTGTTAAGAAAGGCGACCCGCGCCGCGGCTTGGTCATGATCGTAGTATCGCCCGCAGTAGATGAAGAACTCCCCTGCCCTGTTGTCATGCGTCGGCTCAAAATCAGTAATCCCATAGGCCTTGAGGAACTGCTGGAACTTGTTCCAGGTGCCCTCGTCCTTGTAGACGTAAAACACGTCATAGACGCTGCGCGACTTGGGCGCGACCAACAGGGGCGCCGCGGAGGATGGTGGGCCGGGGGGAGAGATGCGGTTGCCTCCGGCAAGCACCGAACCTCCAATCTCATCATTCCCGATAACAAGTGGTGTGGCGTCGACTTTGGGTTCAAACCGATTTATCGTCAGAACGGGCGCAGGCTTCATTAGCGTCGGAGGCGTGCGACCTACCGGAGCGGGTGCTGGAGTAGGTTTCGGCGGGGCAGCATTTCCACTGTAGACCGAGCGACCAGTTACAACAGGCGCAACGATATTCGCTTTGGCCATCTCTGTATTGACCGACAACGAGGCCAACTCAGTTCTCGCCCGCGAAACGATGTCATTTTTTTCACGTGCCGCTTGCGAATTAACATCGGCAATACGCTGCGCCTTGCGAACATCCGCATCGGCATTTGCGCGGCTCAATTCTGCGTTCTTAGCTTGAACGTAGTCGGTTGCTTGAGGGGTGTACCCGGCTTCCACTGCTACCGTCGAGGACTTCAAGTCTTGGGAAATCTTACCCAGCCGGTTCACCTCGCCCTGAGCGAAGCTGACTTTGGATTCTTGATTTCGGATAGCAGAATCGTCCGCCAGCCGCGTTTTTAGCATCTGCCCCTCAATCTCGGCTATTTGACGCTTGAGCTCTGCGATCCTTGCATCCTGCTGATTAACTCGCCCGTTGGCTTCCGCCTGTATCCGCCCCAAAGCTAGGGTTTCGTCATCAAGTCGGGTCTTCGCCATGCGCTCAGCTTCCGCGTTGGCCAGCGCCAAAGTAAATCGCTGCTCATCGAACCGCTTCGAGTCAGCAAGTCGGGCGGCATTATCAATGCTACGACGCCCTTCGATGTCCTGGTTGATCCTGTCCTCAACCCCAGATCTGTCCTTGGCAGAGGCTATTTCAATATCCGCAATCTTCTTAGCTGCCCTACTGTCTGCCTCAAGCAGATCTTTATCACGTCGGTTCTCGATTAGTGACTGCTGGATGGTTAACTTAGACGCTACCTCAGCCACACGTGCCTGAGACGCCCTGGAGGCGTCCTGGTACTCGTTGATTCGGCCGGCCTCAGATGCAGAGGCGGGGGCCTCACTCATACCACCTTCGTAAGCTCGGGCGTTCATGGCCGCATCGAGTTGGCTGCGCCTTTTCTCTAGTTCGTCAATCTGGCTCTGGTAGTCGTTGAAGCGACGTTGGTAGAGCATCTGGGCCTCTACAAATTTTTGCGAACCGAGAGCATCTTGAATCTGATCGTCATACTGGCTCTGAGGATCAATCGTGGTTAGCTCAGTTGGCTTTACTGCCAGTGACCCGCACCCGGAAAGCGCCAGCGCTGCTGCAAGCAGGGTGAGGTTGAAAAGATTCCGCATGCAGAAAGGTCCTGTTGCATTGATGCCCGAAGGTAGGAAACCTCGGAGCAGGCGGGTAACGCTGACCGAAGGCTGGAGGAGGGGGGAGGGCATCAAGCGCAAATCCAAATGTGTTTGCTTAAATAGTGGACGGCGAGTGGCCCAAAACCCGCCTAATCGACTCACTAGTCAAAATCGATATCAGTACGAACGCCTAGGCGTTCCAGCAATCCGGAGAAGCTCTCGCTTTCCGGCGCGTTAAAGCCCAACTGCCATTGCCCTTTTGGGGATCGCCTAACCACGCATTCAAGCCCCACCCTCTCGGAAATCGCACGTTCAAGACGCCGCAGGTCGGCATCGCTATCAGACAGTTTAACAGTTACCTCTGGTTTCTTAAGAATCTTGTTGACGGCGTTTGTTATTTCTAGTACAGACCATTCCAGATTCAACGCCTTCTCAGCGATCTTCCGCTGATCTGACAACAAACGAAGCGAGCAGAGGGGCCGTGCCTGCGCAAACGTTAGCCGCTTCGAGATCAATGCGTCTCGAACCCTGAAGTCCAGCTTCAAAAGCCGCACATAGTTTGATACGTGTGCTCGGCTTTTACCCACCCGGTACGCAATCACGTCATGCGACAAGCCGAACTCGTCAGCGAGTACCTGAAACGAAGTGGCCTCCTCAATCGGATTGAGGTCGTCTCGCTGAATATTTTCTACAGCTGATATGTATAGGGCCTGCCGATAGGAGTACTTGCCCACCTCACACTTCAGCTTAGCCATCTGAATACGCTGGGCAGCGCGCCACCGCCGTTCGCCGGCAATGATGCTGTAACCGCCTTCTTCTCTAGGCACCACAATCAAAGGGACGACGTTAGTACCGGCTGTCTTCATTGAGTCAGCGAGATCGTCAAGTGCTGCTTCGGCGAAGGACTTTCGCTGCTGCCAAATGCCTGGAAAAAGCTGCTCAACCCCAATGTCCATAAGGGTTGTAAGGACCGACTCGATGCCGAGCGTATCCAGTTCTTCGGGATCTAATTGATACACGTGTATCCATCCTCAATTTCGTGTATCGGATACACGAGCCTACCTGAGCCGTTCATTTTTTCAAGTCCATCTGCATGCGCGCTTGTTCAATTGATCCATCGTCGATGAAGCCCCAAGGCCTCGGCGTAGGCTTGAAGCGTATGAAAACACCGCAAACGTCTCCACGTTCGGTATACGCCAAGGGTTGAGCGACGAACCGTCCATTATCGTCCGGCAAGAAGCCAGCGACCACGAAAGCGTCAATTACCGGTTTACAGGCGGCGGCTACAGACTCGTGATCCAGAAGCGTTGATTCACCGGAAATGTAAATCTCCTCAACTAGCACTGGGTACTGCGCGTTCGCCAACCAGTTTTGGAAAGCGGCACTCGACTCCCACCTTAAGGCCTCAACACGCTTTAACCAGGTAGCCTTTAGCGATGTGCTCTTGGCGTTGTGCACCCGTAGCATCACATTTAGGCCCAGCAGCATGGCGCCAGGGAAGAAGGCTGTCAGTGAGTTAGTTACTGCGTCGTAAGAGAGCCGATCACGCCGGCCATCCATGTTTGCTTCCCTGACTTTGCGCATGCGGGATGTAGCTCGGCTTTCCTTTCGTACCGAAGTGGCTGCCTCCAGAACAGTAGTGCCAGAAGGGAAGGGGGCTTCCACGTTTGCCGGAGCATCCCCGCCGACAGATATTCCCTGCTTTGCCAAGCGCGCGAGAAATTTAGCGTCTGAGCCGAACGCGGTACGGTGATTTGATTTGCTGACCATGGATATCTCCTTTGTCAGCAACATAACGTCCTCGAAAAAAAAACCTCCAACTCGAGGCTGGCCACGGTTAAAGGTGCACCTCCCATACACTATTAGGGGCATACGAGAGGATTTCTTATATGCCCAAAATTCGTTCCATATGCATCGTCGACGACAGTGCAGGCGTACGCAAACTTGGTGTCACGCTTCTAGAAAACGCGGGTTACGAGGTTCATACGGCCGTCAACGGTTACGCAGCGCTTACAGTCATCCGAGAGATGGCTCCTGACGCGTGCTTCATCGACCGTGAGATGCCAGAGCTGGACGGGCTAAGGCTAATTGAACTTCTAAGGGGATGGGGTGATTGGGGTGAAAAGCCAATCGCGATGCTTTCCAGCGCAAGCAGTGTCTTCGATAAACAGACAGGACTACTGAGTGGCGCAGATCTGTACCTGACCAAGCCGTTTACACGGGACACGGTACTCGACGCGATAACTGCACTGGATACGCTCCTTGAATAGCGCTAAGCCAAGCGGCCGCATTCACTTTGCCGGATACCGAATCGGTGAGACCTACTGCCTGAGCCCGTCGACCGCGATCATCGCCGTGGACCAGGTGCCCAACGAGCTGAACCAGATTCCGGGCACAAAGCCATGGCTTATGGGGGCCGGACGTCTTGGCCGGCAGCTAATGCCGTTCATCAACATCGCTCGTTTCCTGCACATTCCCCGGTGTGAAAATTCGAAGGCCGCTGCAAGTTCTGCGATTTTCGTTAAGGGGGACGAAGCCATTGGGAACGTCGCTGTTGTCGTGGATGAGTTGATTGAATTTATCCCCGCAGCGGAGTTGACCGATTGTGACCAGGCCGATTTCAAGATTCCTCCGGGTCTTGGCAAAAGCATGCGCCGGACAGTGACAGCCCGAGGGCGGACCTGGGCGCTGATCGATCTGAAGGCTCTCATCTCTGACGACAAAATTCAAAACGTCGACCTCAGTTGACCTTCCCGAGATAGGACAGAATGAGCAATAACTCTTCTTTGGTTTCACTTACGACCCTGTTGCTACTGGTTTCGGGTGTCGGGGCCGGCTACACCGGTTATCAATATTACAAAAACTCCATGCAGGAAGGTTTCCTTCTGAAGGCCGGCTACGATGCCCAAACGAATGCAATGCAAGCGATTTACCTCGCGGATCGCGCTGCGACCAACAGCATCTACACATCCGAAATGGACGGTCTTGAAAGTGCCGTAGAGAAGGCATTCGCCGCAATCCGTAATGGTGACCCCGTACGCGGAATTGAACCAGCTCCTGCCTCCGTACTTGCAAACCTTGATGCGATTCAAAAGGTGTGGGACGAATTGTCTCCGTCCGTTTCTCAGATCATCAGCCGGCGATCTACTACCGACCAATACACGCGAAACCTTGCAGACACGCAGAGAACGGCGCGAGAGGCCCTAGTTAGTGCCAAGGATGCCAGAACAAAGCTTGATGCCCTTGCCCCACCTGGTCAGCTCCGTGCCCAACTAGCTGAAGCCCTGGCGAGCTTGGAGGAGGGCCAACTCGCCTTGTCGTCCGATTCAAGCGTTACCAGTGACACTCTGCGCGCATCCTCAAGCGCTTTCGCTAAGTACGTAGCGACGCTTGGCCGCTTAGGTCAGTCCTTTCCCCAGGACCAAACCTTCATGTCGCCTCTCATAAAGAGTTATCACGACGCTGAGTCGGTCGTTCGTCTCATCCAAAAGACGGTCGACAGTTCAGCTGGCGTCAGCGAAAACATTCCGCATGCGAAATCTATTTGGGCTGCAAGGGATCGGGTCGCGTCATCGTCCGCTAGCCTGATTGGCTCCATCCAGGCCCTTCCTGACAGCCGGCCTGTGGGCCTAACAATTTTTGCGGCACTCGGTGGACTAACGCTGCTGCTGTCGATTGCTTCAGTGCTCCTGATGCGTTCAATTACATCCAGCCGAACCGAGTTGGTGGAATCCCAGGGGCGCAGCCAAGACGTCACAATCGCGACGAAGTCGAAGCACCTCAAAGTGCTGCTCGATGAGATTGAGCAGGTAGGGCAGGGCAGGCTCAATACCCACATCACTGAAGACAACGAGTCGACTAAAGAGATTGCGAAGGTACTGAACCAGACGTTCCGCGGTGTCGCCCAGATCTTTGACGAAGTGAGAGGGACGATCATCGGCCTATCAGCAGCCACTGAGCAAACACTGGTAACTGAGCAAAACGTGGCTCAGAACCGCGCTGAGCAAGACAAAGCGATTGAAACGATCGACCGGCTTTTCACTGACCTTACTCAGTTCATTAACGGAATTGAGGACATGACGTTCCAGACTCAACAGATCTCGGATGACATGGGTCGAAAAGTAAGTTCCGGCGAAATTGCCGTAACTCAGGTTCACGACAACATCCTAGAGTTGCAGCAGCAAACCCTATCGATTCAACACCGCTCAAAGCACATGATCGAGAGTTTCCAAGTACTGGAAAACATCGCAAGCGTGGTCGCTCTGGTTGCTGCCCGAGCGCAGAACCTGTCGTTCAACGCCAACCTACTCGCGGATGAACTGCAGGACAAAGGGCAGTCAAACCGAATCGCTGCGGCTTCAAAAGCGATGGCGCGATTGGCCGAAGAAACGAAGGATGCCGTGGTCCAGATCAATGTGCAGCTTAAGACAATGAACGATGCCGCACGTGAAACCCAATCCGCAGTTGACCGGGCCGGCCGGGAAACCGAAAAACTGCGCGACCGCTCAAACGCAGCTCAAGACGCACTCAAGGCAATTCTCGAACTAACTAACAGTCTCACTAAAGGGTGCCTGAGCGCGATTGAAGAAACCAAGTTGCTGAAAAGTAAATCGAGCGACGTTGGCGAGATTGTCGACAGCGTCAACCAGTACAGCGCGGACAACAGCGCAGCAAGTGAGCAGACCGCTATTGCCATTAAAGGCGTCAATCGTCAGGCACAAGATCTGCAGACCACCATTGCCCACTTCAGTAAGGAGTGACGATGATTAGCCTCGATGCCCCGGAAGACCTGGACGTATTTGGACGGTGGTTGGATACCATCGAGGCTCGGTTTTCTATCCAGATTGATGACAGCCGCCAGCAAGCTTTTAAATCTGCTCTAGAACGCTTTGCCGGCTCTCTTGGCCTGACGCTGGAAGGACTCGAATCACGGTCGAAGCTGGGTCTCATGGAGGCCGAGCAATGGGCTATGGTCCTTCACTTGGCAACTAATCATGAAACCCGATTTTTCAGATCTCCCGCTGCAACGAAAACAATCGTCGCACTGTGCAAGGGGGTTTTGGCGCCGAAGGTACTTTCAGTGGGGTGTTCCTCGGGAGAGGAGCCTTACAGCATCGCCTCTGCGTTATTGGACGCCGGCCATCCTACCTTTCGTATCCATGGCACTGACGTCTCCTCCGTTTGCATCGCCACTGCAAGAGAGGGGCTCTATCCGCAACATCCAAACGTCGGAAACCTAGCTGCTGCGGCAACCCGCGACGGGAAAATGCGCTTCCACCGTTTCGTCCGGGATATGGTCACCTTTGAGCAGCACAACATCCTGCAGGACCGCCCGGTTGAGCTCGCCGTGCCTGACATCGTTATCACTCAGAACATGCTGATCTATTACCGGGCCCAGACTCGGTACCAAATTTTGAACCGTCTCTCTTCGATGCTCGCGCCCGGTGGCCACCTGATCACCGCCCCAGGCGAAACCCTCAATTGGGAATGCCAGGGCATGACTCGCATCCCGAATAGCAACCCGAACGTATTCCAAAGGTCTGTCGATGTCTAACAAACTGCGTATTGCCCACCTGACCTGGCTACGAGCCCCGATTGAAAAGAGCGTTGATACAACCAAGATCAATCTGGACACCTACCACAAGAAAACTAGCGCGCTCGCATCGCCGCCTGCAGATGCGGAGCCAATCTGGTACGAGAATCAGCGGACGCATCGCGACGCAGCCTTTGCCAACGTGAAACGCGAAGTGGAAATGATCCACTCAGCTTTGGCAGTCGCTGTCTGCGAAGGCGGCAGCAGTCTGGCGCTCGAAGTGAAGATTCTCGTCAACAATGTTGCTCAGCAATCGCTTTCACCTCAGAAAATTGAGCAGGCACTCATATCTGTTATGGGCAGCCTGCTAACCATCCCGAAGTACATTGGGATGATCATCGACGGTGCGCCTGACAGCGCGGGCATCCTCGCTAAGCAGATAAACGAACTTCGCGAAATACGGGGTGTGCCCCTGCTCGAAGAGGACAACCTGTTACCGCCAGACACCGAGTTCGTATACGTCGAGCCGCCGCTGCGCGACAGGGAGTGCACCGAGGATCATCGCCGCGATGTCTTCGGGCGTTCACCTAAGCGGTTTCAGACGGCTTTCAGCCTTTACATGACCAACCAAAGCAAGGCCGCCCTGGCCGATTTGCGGGACACTCTCCGCGAACTCCAGCAGGTAACCCGGGACCTTGAGGTCGGTTGTTTCTGGTGGCTCGGCGAAGCCTTGACTGACGCTCTGGCGTGCGGCGCAATCCGAAGCGCCGGCAACACCCTCTCGCAAGTTCGTATGCTTTCAGTCGCCATTCAGAAGGCCGAGATGGAAGGTGAGGAGGGAGCCAAGGCGACCCTCGGAATCGCACGATTCAAGACGCTGCTGTCCGTTCTGAGCATGTCGACTAAGCTCCCGCCCGAGATAGAGGAGGTCCTGGCCGTTTTCAACGTCCGCAAGTCAGTTGATGCGGCATCGTTAGCTGAGTTGCAATCGCGCATTGAAACGGCACAAGCCGATTCAATTAAAGATGTTATCTCAGAACTGAAACCCCTGCTGGAAACCTCAATGGTGTCTCTGGGACGCGCTATCACTAGCAAAACCCAGCAGCCGTTCGAAGCTCAAATCGCCGCGTTCCGTACTTCCATTCGCCAGGTCGCAAGCGTGTTCTATATGGTGAACGAGAACGAACTTGCGGCGGTTGCAGCCAAATCACTCACCCGCGTTGAAAAAGTTGTCTCTGTGGACGGGTTCACAGACCCTCTCGTCGAAGCGCTGAAGACCGACTTCATGTTTATGGATGAACACATCCGCAATCTCGGTTCTAAAGAATCGGTCCGGTCGTTGCGAATCCCCGGCGTGCAAGCTGACGTGGTGGCGGAAATGGTCGACCAGGCCATTAAGGAGCTTGCTAGGACGCGAAGATCTATTACCGACCATCTAGATAGTGGATCAGGCCGAGACGACCTAATTTCAGGCCTAGAGGGACTTGTAAAAACGGCCGCGGCATTGTGCTTTACGGGACTGACCCGCGTAGGGCAGGTCCTGAACGGCTCATGCCAAGGATTCGTTGGGGAGATGACGGAATATGGGATCAAACCATCGAAAGCGATTGACCTCTCCGCTCGCGCGTTAGTCGCAGTAGAGAGTTACCTCGTAGCCATCAGTAACAACGTTGAACCGTCCCCGAGCCTGATGACAAAAGCAGAGGAGGCTCTGAGTACACTAGGCATCCATATCGATCAGTTCGAAGCTGCCTCTACCTCTGAGTTGCTCGACAAGTTTGAAGCGGCCAAGACTCTGGGCGAAGATCTAGACTCGAACGAAAACCATTTCCTCTCAGAGATTATCGAACTCAGAAAAGTATTCGAGGTGCTACTCCAGAATTCAGATTGCCGCGATCGGAATTCGATGGATGATTTGTATAAGGCGGCAGAGCGCCTAGGAATGGCTGCAAAGTTAAATGGATTTGATTCGTTCCACAGACTTGCGAGGGCCTTGGCTGCATTCAGTCAGTCCGTTCAGAATCGTTCCAGGGATGAAGATTTCGACCGGGTAGCAGCAGACTCTCTCATTAAGAAGGGCCTGCAAATGATCTTTCGCTGCATGGATGAATACTCCGCCCGCAGTAAGGTTTCAATCTTCACTCGAGATCTAGAGCAGGCGCTGTTGTCAGCCTCGGATCCGGCGACCGTATTGACGGAGAGCACGGAGGAGTCCGTAGCAGAGCCAATCCCGCCAGAGCAACTGCCATCCGCATTGGTTGGTGAGTTGGTGACTGAGCGTCCGTTGGATCAGCAACTGGAATATCCAGAGGGTATCGATGCTGGCCTGATCGCTGAGTACCGCGAGGAATTCGTCACCTATTACAACATCCTGATTACGTTCTGTGCGCTGGACGAGCCACTCTTGACCAAGAATGTTTGCCGGGCCGCACACACGCTACACGGCATATCAGGGTCTGCCGACTGCAAGGTGCTCCATGAAGTATTTGGGGTCCTGGAAGCCCGGTTAGAGACCCTCCACATCGCCGAACGCAGGCTCAGACCTTGTGACCTGTTGCAGCTGGAGAACCTCCTCGGTGAAACCAAAGAGTTCATGGAGAAATTCCCGTGGACCGTACAGACGCCTCTGGCGGGCATCTGGATGGAAACAGCAGCATCGATTGGGGATGACATCGCAGAAGCAGAGTTTGTCGATATGCCCCCTCCTGCAAAACCATCCACCCAAGCACAGGACATGGCGAGCGTCGCTGTCCACAGCGAAGACGAAACGCAGGTAGCAGAGACCGAAAAGTTTTCGCATGCGAAATCATCTGGGAGCCAAGGCTCACTTGTACGCGAATACAACGACGACTCTAGCTTCTATCTAGAGGAAGCCGACGATGTCTTACCGGACTTGCAGACAAACGTAGATGCATGGCTTAGCGACATGACCAACAGGGAGTTGGTAGCTACGATCAAGAGAAACATGCACACGTTGAAGGGCGCGGCGATGATGGCCGGGGCAGATTCCATTGCAGCCATCACTCACAACATGGAAAGCCTATTCGAGAGCATCTCGATCAAGCTGATCACCCCAAGTGGGGATTGTGCTCAGCTGGTGTCGTACGTTCTGGATTCCATTACGACGATGACAACGTTGATGCGACAAGGCGATGCATACGAGCCTCCACAGGCTCTTATCGAATGCCTTGAACTATGCGTCGACATGAACGAGATCGACCTATCCAGCTTGCACGTTCAAAAATCAGGACCTTCAAGTGTTGCACCTCAACCTTCGGTTCCCGCCGTTGAGCGTCCAATCGATCCGGTGCCTTCAGTTCCTGAAAGTCAAAACAGCGAATCTGTCCAAAATCTATCGGTCGCTCCAGAAGGCGAAGGGCAGAAGCAATCGCGTAAAAAACGAGGCGGTCGTGGCAAAGGCAATAGAAACAGAGTCGACCTGCCTAAAAATGTCGTCGCTCAATCCGATGAGGACGGTGGCGCGTGTGTTGGTCCTCTAAGCGAATTGGTCTGCGAAAAGGAAGAGGAGACCCGGAAACCTCTCGAAGAAAATGCGGGCAGGGCTCTGGAGGACGGTCTTAGCCTCGTGGCAATCGACGCTACAAAGTTAGCGACTGACGTCCAGGAAATAACCGTTGGGGTGACACTACAAACTGAGCCCGAATCGGCAGAGGATAATGCTCAAGCAGATCCACCAGCTGAATCGATCACACAAAAGATTTCGCATGCAGAATCTTTTGTAAAACCCGGGGCCCAAATCCAAGAGTCGCTCTCGGAAAAGATTTCGCATGCAGAAACTCTGTCGGACGCTAATACACGGGAAGACTACGCTGTACAGGCAGAGAAAGATTTCGACCGGCTCTACAGTATGGAGACAATCGATGAAATCGGTGATGAACAGCCCATCGCTAGTTCAGCGGTCATGGACATGCTTCAGCGAGAGCAATCAGCCGCAGCGGCCTACGCAAGTAAAAAGGGTAATGCAGGAACCAGCGAGAAGATACGCGTCGATCTGAAGCATCTAGATTCAGCTTCTCAACAGGCAAGCGAACTGATCGCCGTGAGGTATCGTCTGAATTCGTTGAACGAAGAGGCGCATCTTCGTCTCACGGGAGTTCGGGAGTTGTTGGACTCCAACAGCCTGCAGCATGGTCAACTGACTACTGCCCTACGAAGCTTCTTCAACAACCAGCCACAAGCAAGGAAAGCAGAGGACGTAGAGGGCGCCGATCTCGAGCGTTTCAACGACCTATCGGCAATGCACGTCGCGATGGGTGCTCAAGTGGACGAAGTACGCGAACAGGTCCAAGAGATCTTCGCCTACATGCGTCAAATGCGGTCAGCTCTCTGGGAGCTAGAGCCACTGCTGACGAGCCTGCAACGGGACCTCCTGCACTCGCGCCTGGTGCCTTTCCAGAACGTGCGCCAGAAATTACTGAGTGCTGTCACCTCCGCTGCAGCTGCAACGAAGAAGGATGTTGCTCCAGAGTTCACCGGTGCTGATGTGATCATGGACAAGATGATGCAGGACGCTATCGCGGAGCCCTTGACACACATCCTCCGCAACGCAATCGATCACGGCATAGAAAGCCCTGCTGAGCGAGCTAAGCTGGGCAAGCCGGCGAAAGGTAAGGTGGAAGTGAACGCTTACCGTAGAGCAAAGCACATCATCATCGAAATCAAGGACGACGGTCGAGGGATCGATACTGAGGTAGTCCTTCGCAAGGCAATTGAAAAGGGGATCGTCTCGGAAAGTGATCAGCTGTCACGGCCAGAAATTATTGGGTTGATCACTCGTAGCGGCTTCTCCACCGCTGAAGTGATTACCGCGGTATCCGGTCGCGGTGTGGGTATGGATATCGTTGCGTCGGCTGTCGAAAATTTAGGCGGCCGGCTGTACATCGAGAGCGTCAAGGGGCAGGGCACTGCGTTCCAGATAGAGTTGCCATTCACCATCGGTTCTAACAAAGCCATGATGGTGAATACCGGTAGCCAGTGGTTTGCAATCCAGAGCTACTCAATGAGCCAGGTTATCCTCGTGTCCCGTGAATCACTAGACTCACAGCGTCAGTCCTCTGGTAACGCGACCATTCTCTACGACGAGCGCAATTTCGAGGTCGTGCACTTGGCCGACCTCGTCGCTATGCCCGATTCGCGTGGTCCGCTGGAGAAGAATGGCGAGGTTACCCTCATCCTTTGCGAGCAAGGCGACACCAGAATCGCCATCGAAGTAGCCAAAGTCGACTCAATGCCGGAAATCCACATCCGGAAGTTGGAAGGCATTCTCTCCAATGTGCGCGGTATCGTTGGCGAAACCGAAATGCAAGACGGCAGCCCTGTTTTTGTGCTCGACGTAATGGAATTGGCCCGACTGAATCTTAAGCGCGGAGGGAACGGCTACCAGGTCAGACAGAACCGCGTTCGCTCGATGAAACGAGACAACAGGCCGACCGTGTTCGTGGTAGACGACTCACGTAGTTATCGCACACAGCTTGAACGAATCTTCACTGGTTTTGGGTACGACGTCGTTACGGCGGTAGACGGGCAAAATGCCCTGCACAAACTCCCACTAGACCGAAAGCCCGATCTAATGATGGTCGACGTAGAAATGCCGAACATGAACGGTTTTGAGTTCACGGAAGCTATACGCAAAATGCCTGAGTACGACGACACCCCGATCATCATGATTACTACTCGAACAGGCCTGGAAGAAAAGGCTTTGAGGGCAGGGGTAACAAAGTACCTTCAGAAGCCTTGCGACGCAGCGACTTTGCAGCAGGCCGTGAACCAATTGAAGGGTCAAGCGGCCCATACCGAGACCACCTTATGAGAGTAGGAATTGTCAGCACGAACGAGGTACAGAAAGCCTTGTTCTCAGAGCTCCTCACTCCCTTAGTGGGGGAGATCATTTTCTACGATATTTCGCATGCGAAAAGAGGCGATCTTGAAATCAGCAACGCGCACATCCTGATCTTGGACATGAGCGATCCCAGCGTCGTTGACTGCGAAGAGGTTATGGATGCGCTCGTGAGGGAAGAGCCAATCTGTCTCCTGCACGAGAAGGATCTCTACTCGATGCAGCCCAGGGAACGGACCGCCTGGCGTAACCGGACCATTGAGGAACTGAAGAAAGCGGTCCCTGATCTCGCCAGCGAATTAGATGAAAAAAAGGATGATGCGGACAATAAGAACGTACCTGATATCTGGGTGATCGGCTCCAGCTCGGGAGGGCCACAGGCTCTGAAAGAGTTTTTCGGCGAGCTGCCCCGGATACCGATTTCCATCGTCCTCGCTCAACACATGTCCGCGGAAGGTTTCGATCACTTACTCGCGAGGGTAAACAGCCTCGCTAGTGGCTGGAACGTGCACTTGGCTGAAGATGGAATGAAGGTGACGCCAAATTCTGTCTACCTGGTCCCCAGGGACAAGACCGTCGCAATGAGTGGCGGGGTAATCTCGCTTCATCAGTACCCCGCTCAAGAAGTGTCGTTCAACCCGTGTATCGATGCGGTCATTCGGACGGTGTTCGAGTGCCACCCTAAGGTCGGAGTCATCATTCTGTCGGGTATGGGCATGGACGGCTCTGGAGGAATTCGTTCGATCAAGGGCAAAGCCAGAATGATCATGGCCCAAGACCACGAATCCTCTGGCGCGAAAAGTATGCCCGACTCGGCTAGGAACACAGGTGCGGTTCAGTTCTCCGCTCCGCCAGGTGAGTTGGCTAAAAAACTTGCAGGGCTCTACAACCAGAGCACTCAATAAGCAAATGGCCACCTGATCGGTGGCCATTTTTTTTGGGCTGCTATGAGGCTTCCGGTTCTGGTTCCAGTTCGGCTGCTGGACTCTTATCCCCTGGAGCGACAGGCACCGTTGCGAGGGTATTGTCACGTAGTAGACTTTCAAGTTCAGCTGCCATCTCGGTATTCTCTTCGAGAAACTTCGCAGAGTTACTTTTGCCCTGGCCGATTTTGGTGCCTTTAAAGCTGTACCAGGCCCCGGCTTTCTCGACAAATCCTGCCGCAACACCTAGATCCACCAACTCCCCGCTTTTGAAGATGCCCTTTCCGTACAGGATCTGAAACTCAGCCTGACGGAAGGGGGACGCCACCTTGTTCTTCACCACCTTCACCCGCGTTTCGCTACCAATCACCACGTCGTCAACCTTCACCGCACCAGTGCGCCGGATATCAAGGCGCACCGACGCGTAAAACTTCAGCGCGTTGCCGCCGGTGGTGGTTTCCGGGCTGCCGAACATAACTCCGATTTTCATTCGGATCTGGTTGATGAATATGACCAGGCAGTTTGCATTCTTGATATTGCCGGTGATTTTTCGGAGGGCTTGCGACATCAGGCGAGCTTGGAGACCAACGTGCATATCCCCCATGTCACCTTCGATTTCGGCTTTGGGCACCAAGGCTGCGACAGAATCGACAATGATTACGTCAACAGCATTGGAGCGAACCAGCATGTCGGTAATCTCAAGCGCCTGCTCGCCGGTATCAGGTTGAGATACCAGAAGGTCGTCAACATTCACGCCCAGCTTGCCTGCGTACTCAGGATCGAGCGCGTGCTCAGCATCGACGAACGCACAGGTAGCGCCTGCTTTCTGGGCTTGGGCGATGACAGACAGGGTGAGAGTAGTTTTACCCGAACTCTCCGGTCCATAGATCTCAACGATACGGCCTTTAGGCAAGCCGCCGATTCCCAGGGCAATGTCCAGACCCATTGACCCTGTGGATATCGAGGGGATCGCTGCTCGCTCGTGATCGCCCATCCGCATTACGGCACCCTTGCCAAATTGCTTTTCTATCTGACCCAATGCGGCCGCCAATGCTTTCTTTTTTCCTTCTTCCATCATCGCCACCTTCTCACTCGATCTCAGGCGCTGAATTGCGCTGATACAAGGATCAGGTGGATCAGTGCGTGCCAGAACCATTGCCGATCAGACTTCCAATAGCCCGTTGTTGATCGTGAATGCAGCGACTCGCCACATCCTTTAGAAGGTCAAGTGCGCCTGGGTTGGTGCGAGAAATCAACTCCATTAGAAATTGAAGCTGCTGCTCTGAGGTGGGTGGGTAATTCGCTGCGGTGAACTCAGCACGCACAAGGGTCTGGGTGCCAAGCTTCGTGCTGACTTGGATGCTGGTGGGCGTGATCAAAGTGGCGAAGTTGCGGAGTAGGGGAGAAGTGTTGATCTGAATGCTTTGCATAGTTTGGTCCTCTTAGTGAGGACCACTTTATGCAGGTAACCGCGTGCCGGAAGCGCTTGAACCTAACAAACTTGAGGCCGACAGAACCCCATAATTTCCTTATAGGATTTGCAGCAAACTACCGGCACCCACCAGACAAAAGTATAAATTTCCTCCAGCGAGACGGGGTAGAGACGCATCTGGGTATCGAGCAGCAAGCTGCCAGCCTCGAAGCCCACGGTGACGCCGGGGGAGGTCTGCTGCAATTTACCTACCGAAAGGGATGCATTGAATGGAAAGGAGCCAACAGCGAAACCGCTCACGTGGATAGCGCGATACGCGGCAATTCCTGCAGCTATCGACGCGTTGTCGTTATGACTTGCCATCTGGCGCGGGTACAGCGGGCCCCAGTTAGTTCCGATGCATACTTCCGCCCCGAAGATCGAGGATACTTCCGCTGTGACCGGGTTGTTGCAAGCCACCATTCCAAGCGCCGATGCTATCCCGACGTCGCGGCAGCCGGTGTTCCAGGTGGGATCAAACTCGGTGTCATAAAGAAGCTTTGGAAAACAGGCAGGCAGAGCCGAGTTAAACGCGCTCAACGCTTTGCTTTGCAGTATGTTGGACGCGGCACCGCAAACGTCGAGCATACCCGTGAGGGTCGAATTGGTGGTTTTGGCTTTATCAACACCACACAGTTTGCAGCTTTGGTAAGCCATTGCTGTATCGATCGCCCAGGCCGGTAGCTCCCACAGGCGAACGTGCATTGAGGTGTAGTCGTTGTTGTCGGTACCAACTGAAAGGGGCCCACCGATCGGCTGCCCCATGGCTGAGTCTCCCCCTCCCTTAATCACCTCACAGAGCGCGACAGGCTGGTAGTGAGAGACGATAAGCTTATCGTGGCACCACCAACAGCAAGGCCCGTAGATCATATAACTGAGGGTCAACGGGTCAATCACCAGCAAGGAGGCCAAAGAGGCATTAAGCGCCTGGGCATCTTCTGGCTTTAGGCTAAGCCCCGTAGCCGCTGCCAAGCCGGTCACAGCCGACAACTTGTTGAACTCACGCCGGGTAAACGCCATGCCCATCTCCAAAGGATAAACTTTCCTTAATAGTGGATGCGACGTGCCCCTAAACCTCAGTTCAGCGCAAATGAAAGCCCGCGGAAAGGAACGCTCACCATTGGCGCTTGGCCATCCAGCTCAAACGAGTCTTCGAAATTCGGGTTCATCACATGGACTGTCGGCTCTGCGTCATCCATACGTACCAGACACATCACCCGCTCTGCGTCCGTTTGTGGACATCGGCCAGTCACATAGACCTCGTGCTCAGCCACGTATGCGCAGATGCGGCTTCGGTACCGATCCGCTCCGAACTGCCCCTTGCGAGGTTTGAGCGCAACTAACGCGCCAGAGACGTTCATCGAAAGGTCGTGTTGAACCTCGAACATGAGGTCCCCTACCTGTGCTTGACCTTCTGTGCTCCAGACATCTCCGTCGAATGAAAACGTTGCTTCCCCTGACTCACCCATTTCCGTTTCTGATTCCAGCATCCGCTTGAACTGCTCCAACGCTCGAGCGCGGAATTCGTCGGGGTCGACATGGGTAGGCAGGCTGACGTTCAGCATTCCATTCAGATTGACGGGGATTGAAACGGTTTGGTTGGACTCTTTTAAATGCACGTTCATGAGGTACCCTCGAGATAGTTGCTTGAGTATCCGGTTTCTAGGGCGTGCCACTATCGCGAAGCATGGAAAAGGGGCAGTAGCGGTCCACTATTAGGGAATTAGTAACAGGAGTTTCTTGTCGTGATTGACGTCCCATCGAACGTAATCTGGATTGTCGGCCTGGTAATGCTGGTATGCGCACTGGCGTTCCTCTGGAACAACAGAATGAGCAATCATGTTGCGTCCGTAGTTCGCCTAGAGAATGAGCCTCACCAGCAGATCGTCGAGACTGTAATCGACCCTCATCGTTACAAGGCGGTGCCAGGTCTGACACCAGCCGCGCCGGCCGTTACGATTGAAAACGATGAGGAACCTGCAGGGATCTGCCAAGCAGAGGAATCGGTGCTCAATCAGGACCAAGCAGTGCAGGATGATTTTCCTGATAACGAGGACGCCCAGCGGATGCTGAATCTCGCCTGGCTGCTCGAGGTCCATGGGGACTTTGAAGGCAGAGATGAATTCTCTAGGATGGTAATTGAGTCCACCGAAGCGTCACCGCGTCAGCGCGATCGTGCCCAAGCCTTGTTGCGCAATGACAGCATCGCCTGAAACCCTAGCGCGTCCCGAAATGCCTGAAAGTCCCCAGCCGCGTGGCCCATCATCATCTGTTCGTCTTCGTCAAAGTGCCTCCCGGCCGTGCCACTTCGCCATAGGCAAGCACTCTCTACCACGGAAACCAGTGTCGCGTTGATCACGTGACAGCTTTTGAGAGTTGCTTGGCATCGAGCCTCGATGAGCTTCACATTCGAGGTGCAGGCTCGAATCGTGAAGTGAACCTCACCATCGCTCCGGACATCAGCGCCGATAAAGACGCCCAACACACCACGGACTTCTACTTCCGCGCCAACAACTGGTGGACGTATCACAGGTCACCCCACATTTCGAGAAGCACGCCGGCAAATTCTGAGTCCCGGATCTTACCGATGGCTTGGATTTCGAGCTGGCGAACACGCTCTTTTGACAACTTCATGAGCTCGGCCATCTCCGCCAACGTCTTTTCATGGACATCACCAATCCCATATCGATTGACGAGGACAAACAGCTCACGGTCGTCGAGCACGCTCCCCAGTGTTTCCTTCACGTAGTCTCGAGTGCTGTCCTCCTCGACATCGCTAACGAAATCGTTGTTTGTATCAGCAAGCATTTCATGGAGCCCGTCGACTTCGTTGCTGCCGCCTTCCTGAAACGAAGAGTCGATCGAGGTCGGTTTGCCCACCAAATGGATCAGGTTTCGAACCTCGTCGGTCTTCAGGTTCGTTGCCTCGACCAAGGCGTCAATCGACGCATTGGGAGTCTCACGCAACGCGTCCTTCAAATCGCGCATGTGCTTGTGCATCCCCTCAGGGAGACGAACCATCTCCTGGTCGGCTAGGTCTCGGTGAATCGACACCCGCAACCAGGTGATGGCCATGGTCGAAAAGCGGAAGCCTTTCTCTGGAGCGAAGCGATACACCGCGCGAGCCAGTCCCATGTTCGCCGCAGAGCGCACGACGTCCAGGTCCGAGAACCGGTAATGATTTACCTGCTGCTCCACCAACCGCACGTTAGCCCCAGCGAAGATCCCAGCACACTTCTCAATGTCACGATCAACGCGCATAAAGATTGACCAGGCCGCAAGAATTTCGGCGGCCGGCGCTTCACCAGTTGATGCCGCCTCCAAGATTGCTTTCTGACGCTGCGTGATGCCCAGACGGAGTTTTTTCATCGCCGCCGGCGGGAATAACTTCAGTTCATAGCCCCCGGAAAGCAGGAGGGCTGGAATGAGCTTAGGGGACGTCCAGTTGCCTGAGATGATCCCTTCGGCCTTTGCCCGAGGAATTCGGACCTCTTCGCAGATGAACTTGAGCAGGTCTCGGCACCGCATACTCAACTCTTTGCAGTTGACCCGGAATTGCTCTGCAGCGCGGTTGAGAATGAAGTCGTATGGCAGGACTTCGGACAGCTTCTGACGCAGCTCCTCGCGCACAACAGAGGAAAACAGCGTGTCGTCCATCCCGTTGGCGGAGTAGCTACGCAGTTCCGAGATCAGGGTTTGAATGGTGTTGAGTTTGCGACGCACTAGAGCGGCATATTGCTCGTGAGATTTTTCACGGGCAGCCTTCTCAGCTTTTTTGGACGGGTAGTGCGCCTCTGGCAACGATCCCACTCGCAGCCACGCACCCTCGTGAAAAATAACTGCCACAGCTTTGTCGACTTTGTCCTTTGCACCCATAGCATCCCAAATGGCATCGACCATCGATGCCACGATGCTGGTGTCGACGGCCAATGCGCGCACGAGGTCAAGCTGACCCATCATGATCCGGAAACCCAGATCCTGTTCATTCTGAGCTGTCAGCAGCCCCTTGGGCCCGTCAAGGGTCGGTAGGGGTGGTGTCACGGTAGGCATAAAGAAGCTTTTGCTGTGGCGCGCTGCTGGCGCGCCCTCAGGTGGTGTCGTGATTTGGATCGCTACATTGCTCATCGTTGTTCCCCTACCCTGGCCTTAAAGGCGCGCTGGCATCAATACAAAACTTGTTGATGCAGAGTTTCGTCCTCTCAAGAGCGTGCCACTACCACTTGAGTTGAAAAACAGGTCGCATTCCTTATCGCCCAATGACCGAATGATTTCATTGGTAAACACCCCGTTAAACCCGATCTCAAGCGGTTCAGCGTGGTAGTCGCAAGGCAGCACATCGTTCGCGACATCCTCAACCCCGCCACCCACCGATTGAACTGAGATGGCATCGGAAGTAATCGTCATGCGAACAAGGGGCATGGTGCCTTCGGACAGCAAAGTCACTCGGGCAATGGCGCCTGCGAGATCGTCGCGGGTTACCCGGGCGACATCGCCCTTTGCCGCCGAATCGACCAAACGACGGTAGTCAGGATATTTCCCGTCGATGAGTTTGGTATGCAGCACACCACCATCCCGAGTGAAACGAGCCATGCTGCCGGAAGTCGAGATAAGCACCGGACCAGAGCCGACAAACTGACAGACGTCTTCAATGCAAGTGCTCGGAAGAATGAAGTGCTGCATTGGGGCACCTTCAACAGGAACATCGATCACGCCCATGCGGTAGCCATCGGATGCTGCAAGAGTCATTGTTCCGTCACGGAACTCGAAAAAAATGCCGTTTAGAAACGAGCGACAGTCACTGCGCGCTGCGCAGAATCCAATTTGGCGGATTGAGGCGCTGAGTGTTTCGCCCGGGATCAACAGATCACCTTTGCTCTGATCGGCGGTAAACTCCATAACGGGAAACTGCTCAGCTGGGAGCGTGGCCAGCGTGAAACGCGAGCGCCCGGACGCGATGACAACTTTCGTCTCAGCCAACTGAATGCTGACGGCAGCATCCTTGGGCAGTGCGCCGATAACTGAGTCGAACTTCTGCGCCGGAACACAGATACGGAAAGCTTCTCCAACTAAGGAATACAAATCCGGTGCGATCGCCAACGTCATTTGCTTGTGCCCGTTGTGGGCAGAAAACCTAAGCTGGGAGGAGTCAACCTCCAACAGCAAGTGACCGAAAACGTCAGTTGATTTGCGATCCGGCACCCGGCAGACAGTCTTTAGGTAGTGGGCAAGGTCGGAAGACTTGATTGAGATTTTCATGGGGGCTCACTCAGTAAGGAATACGCCATGATCCCTGAAGCCCCGCGTGCCGGAAGCCGGTCACCTGATCAAATAATGATCAAACCGCTAGAAGTGCTTACCGACCTGTCGTCGTGCGACTTACCCACCGAGTTATAAACAATTTATGTGTATAACTTACATAGCCTCAATCAGGATTTTGCTAAACGCCCGTGTTGCATCCCCACTCTCGACCCTGAACGAAGACTTCTGTGCAAAACGCGCCATGTCGCTCGTCACCCGGCTGGAGTAATCAGCCTGCCCGGAGCGGTCATAAAGAATGGCCAGCTGTACGTAAGCTTCCAGGCGCATGGAGTCACTGGAGAAAGCGAAGAAATCCTGGGGGGGAGGGTATTCACCTTTCGAGGCCTTGATCACTAACTCGAACAAGACGCCCATGTCCTTCGCGTTCAATCCTGGCACTTTTTGAGATGCGCGTTGCAGGAAGGCATTGGCATCTTGGACGTGGCCCGTCGTCGCGTAGCTAATTGCAATTTGGGCAACGCGCATTGTGTTGTTCTTGCGGCCAGCATAGAACTCAAGCAACCCATCCTGAAGAGCCTTAGCGCGCTCCAAGTCGCCAACCGACAAAAGCGTGAGAAGCCTCTGTTGAAGTGCGTCCATGTAGGCGGGCTTGTCTTCATCGTTCAATGAGTTCAGCGAGCGGCCAATTGCTTTCTCATCGTCAGAGCGGGCAGCAAGGGCGGCGATGTGCTGCAAGGCAAATAGGCGCGCCGAACGATCCTGAACCTTCGCCGCGTCGTCCAATGCTGCGGTAAACCGTTTCTCCCGGGCTGCACCAATTGCGTTGCCGGCGGCGACGTAGGAAGTGTCTGGGATACGGCACATCACTTTGTCGATCTCGTCCCGAAGCCGCACAAGCGTAACCGGGTCAGTGATGCCAGCGCCTGCGACCAAAGCTGTAGTAATGCGCATCGATTCATCGCGCCCCGTGCCAGGCTTTTCGACCTCGACGCTCTTGGCAATTAGTTCGCCAATACAGGACTTGTCCGCGTGGGTAAAACAAATAGCCTTAGGCGGGGCCGATACCCATTCCGGATCCGACGCACAACCTCCAAGGCATAGCGTGGCAATGAGCAAAACCTGAGTGGAGTTCATTTAGGCATCCAAGGCAAAACGATGCGCTACCTTGCCCTGAGCAGCGGCCATAACGAGCAGATCATTTGCGAGAGCGGAATCGGACGTCTCGTTCTTGCTGACCGTGAAGACATGGGTACCTTTGTCCAGCAGCGCCGTAGCACAAGCTTGGACGCCAGCGGCGATGTCAAATGTCCTCACAGGGATGTACCTGCTTTGGGCGTAGCGGTGAACGAGCTCCGCAACCCCAGCTTCGTTAGAAACACAAACTTCGTCCGGCTGGCGAATCTGGAACAGGTGGTCGAATGTGTCAAATATGGCTTCATTATCAATGGTCAGATCACCGGCGATGACTACTCGCCGAAGTTCACCACCGGTCTCCAGGGAAGTAGTGAGCCGCTGGTAAATGTCTGCCGCCACCTCATCAAGCAACGCAATGCCAGTGCTGCAGCCGGGCTGCAGGAGGGCGTCTCGAAGTTCGACCTGGTGTTGAACCAACTGCATCCACATCCCAGCACGAATCAGAGCGAACCGGACGTCCGCCCAGTCACCGCGAACGAGGGATGGATGGATCACACCGGTCTCAAGCAGAAAGTCATCCGGATCGGACTGGCCCAGCAAGAACAGCCGGGAGGACTCGTCCACACCCCTGAACTTCTCAGATTCGATGAAATGCATGAGGGAGTAGCAACATTCGCCTTCAGGGCATTCCGCCGATCGGTACGCACTGAATGGCAAGATTGCGTATGGGTCGAAGTTAGGTGTCGTCGATGATTCCATGGTTCATCCGATATTGCGGGTCAAGCGTTCGTGCAGCTGAACAAGTCCCACTGCCGCAGTAGTATCTAAAGCACTATCTTGGGCCTGTTTTATCTGCTCTGCCAGCCAAAACGGTCCGTTAGAATCCACTGGGAATCTTGACCTGGAATACGACGCACAGTCTTCCCTCTGATCAGACGTCAAGTACTGCGGTGCTACGCGTCCGACTAAACGAATGACCAAATCCTTGAATCGTCCGTCCGACGCTTTGCTAGCTACGACAAGCCAATCGCTCTCGGGAGAACGGTGAAGCTCCTCCATAAGCACCAAATCCTGCTTCGAAAAATCGCCCGCCCACATCCTGTGGTAGATATCCGAGGGCTGGGACGCCAGCTCAAGTACAGGGTTCTCCTTCAGTCTTGCAGGTAGGTAAGTCGCCTGACGCAATCGAGAAATGTTCGCCTTAACCGCTCGAATATCCACCAGGAGCCTTGATGCGTCCTGCCCGCGGAGCACCCCCAGTGGGGCACAAAACGGAAATTTGTTGAGCGAAATCCTAACCAATGGTTTGGTCACTTCCCTTGGGTGCGTGCGAACCAGGTCTTGGTAAGACTCGGTCGCGGGATCGCACAGCTGCGTAAGGTCGCACTCCAGGTCGGCCACGAAAAGAATATCCGGGTAGGTAATATCCACCCCTACTGGGAGACCCAGAATAAACCCTCTTTGCCCGAGGATCGTCTGGTGACAGAGGAGGCTGGGCGTAGCGCTCTCAAGGTCGCTCACTTCACCCCGATCCAATCCAAGCGCACTCTTGATAGTTTCGATGGAGGACAGCTTGGCTGCGTACTCCACCAACTTGGGGCAAGCCGTGTGCAATTCCATCAGCACCTCACGTATCCGCGAGGCCCGGTTCCCGCCCACAATTTTCGTATCCCACATGAGGAAGTGATGGAGCGCCGAGCCCGTAGTTGGGGCTGGAGCGTCTTTCCACGGGAAGTCCTCTGGGCGCAGTAAGTATACCGCGCGCATGATCGTATCCACGTCGAGGGAACGGGCGTTCGCTGGCAGTCCCACACACGGGTAGGGGAGAAGGTTGCGGTAGAGTGAGTATCGTATGAAGGGATCGGCGTGCGCTGTGTTACCCAAGCCGACGTGCAAGCACTGAGGAATTGAAAAGTGACTGTGAGCGTGGCGCGCCCAGTCGAGTTCAGGCACCCCCTCCATTAGATCAAGGGCGGCCAGATCGGACTCGGCGGCTGTCTCTAGGTCGACGTGGACGTCATCACGCAACTGGATGGCCATCTTCAATACCTGGGGCGCGCCGACTTCTTCGCAAAGCACAGAGTCGTAGCGTACGACTTGTCCCTCGGCTGGGTTCTTACCAGCGGTGACGGCAGTGTAGAAATGTATCGCGGCAGACATATACGCTCCTCTATTCCATTAATAGTGGATGGCTCGTGCCCCAATTCGAGCGCTCTGCTCTGGGAGAATGGAGAAAATGCGGGAGTGTTTTGGGGTGCCGCACAATTTTCCGGCGGTATACTCGGGACAGCACCCACCTGAAGTGAACGATCCGTGGCCCAAACTCTAACGGCACAAAAAGCAGTCCTTGAAGGGGACAAGCTGGTGATGCTTGTGAAACGCCAGAAGGTCCACTTGGCTATGGCCCGCCCAATGCCGAAGCTAAAGGCGCGCCTGATTCTTTGTGGATTGCCGGTCGACGATGGTGAGGTGACTGGGGAAGTGGATCACGACGATTTTGCCGTGCTTCAGGATTTTACGATTTGCCCTGTGTGTTCAGGCACTTTCGCCGCCGAACTTCGTGACGGATTGCTGTCTCGGGTTCGCGCCACGCAACTCGCCAGCGAGCCGCCACCCTGCCAAGAGCGGCGTACATTCGAGGCGAATCAGCTCTCGCTGTTCTGACAGGGGAATGGCTGTGTCATCTGCTCCCCGGACTCCAAACTCACCGTGATCCAATTACGCTCGGTGGATCCTTTTCGGATTAACTCCCACAGAATGTTCATAGCCGCCGTGGCTACCGTGCGGTTGATTAGGCAATCCTGCGCGGCAATCGATTCAGCAGCAGAGCATGACTTCGTTGTGTTGTCTGCCATCCCAGCGATTTCTGGGTAAAGATCGAGTACGTTCGGGTACCGGCTCCGCGTGGCTTTGCCCAGCCCGCCAAAAACCACTTGGCCGTGCCGATGCCCGTTCCCCATGTCCAGCCACATTGCAGTGGGTTTCAGCTTGCCCTTGTAGTCGGCCACTGCCATCCGGGCAGAATTCACATCGACGCACGATATGATGAGGTCAGCGTCGGCCAACGCAAACGTGGTTTCCTCGCAGGGGAAGCGGTGCGGCAATCCAATCCATTGCAGTCCCAGGTTCAGGTTGTAACGGTTGGCTAGCACGATGCTTTTAAATCCGCCCATATCGCACGGCCAGAAACGCTGACGGACCAGATTCGATTCCCGAACAACTGCATCATCAATGATTGTGACTGCCAGCCCATGTGGGTGGCCGAGGCTTCGGATCGCACAATGCAACATCGACAAGCAGTCGACCACTTCGCTACCGTTGCCTCCGGCTCCTAAAACAACAATTCGAATCGCACTGGCGGTCCAATGAGTCGGGACAACATAGCGCGTTGGCACCTGCAGATTCGTCACTGAGGCGCTCATTTTTCACCGCCTTGTTCAAGCGCCGCTTTAAGGTCCATCTGCTTTGCCTTGGAAGGCGCGGGCATCAACTCAGTGACTGGAAATGCCTTGGCACCGGTTTCCTCAAGATGCTTATAAAATTCGATCACCTGCTCATATCCGACCGGCGTCTTCAGCACCTTGGCGGCTCCTGTATGCGTGTTTGTGCAGCGAAGTACAAATTGCTCCCACCCTTGGATGCTGGAAAGGGAGTTGTCCTTGGGAACCACGCAGTTGCCAGTGCAGAACGAACCACTTTCGTACATGTTCCCCAGCGGAGCAAAGAACAGTTTGGTGTCTGGAGTAGGGCGCGCTTTGCCCTTGTAGGCATAGCAGCGCAGTTTTCCGTGGGTCGCGATAAAGATCAGCCCCGGAATCGGCGCGGTATGCGTCACCCCTTTGAACAGCACGTCGATTACTTGAGGCGGGTTGTACCAGACCAGTACTCGTCGAGATTTGACGAGAATCCGGGTGTCGATGAATTCGATGTCTGCGTCGACATTGAGCAACAGATCGATCAGTGACTCTTTGTCCTCCTCGGAGAATGCACGCCCGGCACCCAGTGTGAATTGACCTTCAACGGGGGACTTGATGACCTCGTGGGTCGTGAAATCCAAGCGCTGGGTCTTCGTGTGGTGAAACGCTAGTAGAGCTCGTGCAGTGACATCGGAATTGAGCATTTCACGCTACCTCTAGTGAGAGTTGGATTAGCCGTAGCAGCGCTAGGCATTGATTAGTCCGCTCTAGTATCGGCTGTGTAACGCGTGCCACCAGCGCACTGTTGGCCAGTGGCAACACGGCGCTCGGTTGCCCGCACTCATCCATATCGGCATTGAAGCCTTCAAGCGCGCTGTCGTGCAGCACCTCGTGGCGCTCGTCAGCTAACACCCAAATACAGTCGAAAAATCTGTCCGGGCTATTTTCAAATCCAAATTGTTCGGCATCCTCGGGGTTGCACGATGCAATTAACCCGCTGACCCCAACGTGGTTAGGTGCCCGGTCAATACAAGCCTTCAGTGCTTCGCACAGGGCCTCGGCCAAGCGGGAGTGCTCTGAACCGGCGCGAATTAATTCCTGTGCCTGGGAAAGCAATTCAGTCATTTCGAGGAGGCGCATGGCATCAGAGATCTCCTCGCCGTAAGTCAGTCGGTAGCTGAAGTTCCGCTCAACGTCGGCCATCTCAAACAGCAGTGCAGCTGAGCGCTCCAAGACGTCTTCATCACCTTCACTTTCAGCCAACTCCATGCCCAGCCAGCCAAGTTCATCTGGGTTTTCTTGTGCCAGCAAGAATTCGGCAATCTCCTCGCGGCTCATCCCTTCGATATCGTCCTGAACAGACTCGTAGGTTTCCGAAACGCCATGGGCGTATTGGCCCCAGCACCCTAATGCGCTGGCCGGGGTGTGGAACGGGACGAGATAGTGCGACATGGCGTCAAGCGTTTTCGTGAGCAAAATGTGCATCTCAAGGAACCCATCTGTAACCTCAGGCCAGTCCAAGTAGAAGCAATTACGCTCGTTGGCGAGCATGTAGATGTTGGTCCCGTTAATCTCCGTCTCAAAGGGCGTGTGGCAATGCACTACGCCATGATCGGTATTGCGGCTTTGGCGTTGTGCGTCAGGCCAAAGCGCATCTACCGCGTTTGTGACTGCCGTAAGCAGGTCATAGCCGCAGTCACTTCCGAGTGCGATAAGCGGCGCAAGATCAGAATCACGCAGTAATCCTGCCTCTGTAACCGCGACCGCCAGACCGGCAGCGTAGGACACCTCGGTGAACTGGCGCTCCAGATTACGAACAAGCCGAGGCGCATCTGCTAAGGCGTCTGCGGTCGTAAACACCACGCGGGACTGAACTTTGCGAACCACCTCACCCGTCACCAGATGCAGGCCGTAGCCATTCGGGTAGTTAGTTAGGTGGCGCAAGTCAGAATCGTGCGCCAAACCTCCCTTAATCGCTTCCAAGCAAAACACGCTATGCCCTTGGTGATCGACCAAATAGCCAAAATCACGCATGAACATTTCAGCAATACCGCTCTGCACGGCAGCGCTAACACGTGGGATAGTCTGCGCTGTTAGCGCGGGACGACCGTACTGGAGAGGACTCCAGGTTTGCTTGAACTGCTCAAGAGGCTCCACAGACGCACCTGCTGGCTGCGCTCAAGGCAGCATTCGTTTAGTTGGGTGGGTGTAGCAGGGGCGGCTGAACCAGCCGCCCATGCCTTCAGTTGGTCTAATGGGTTATCCCCGGTCGCCGAAGCTGGCTTGTCGGAACTCATAGATTTGCGAATCTCCCTCGTTGATTGGGTCAACCACCTTCCCGCCGTTCAGGCGTGGGAACTGGCGGGCGTAGTGCTTGAGCACGTCTTGTGGTTGCATGCTCGGATCAGGGTCTGGAAGGTCACGACCCGAAAAGCGGAACAAACGTGTCAGAGTCAAAATTGCTACGGCCATAGATCCCCCTTAAAACGCTGTGCGTGAATTGACTGGCGGGATTGCGGGCGTTGCCGCTGGTTCATCATCTGACGGCTCGTCCTCGTCTTCATCGACAGGGTTCACGGTTGTGCTGGCCGCAGCGCCGACTGGTTTTGCCTTGGCTTCTGCAATAGCAGCACCCGCTAAACGCTCGATCTCATCCAGCGCGCTCAGGCCACGGCCCACCACCTGCGCTTTCTGTGCGATCAGCTTCCCGAACGCTTCTTCGATCTCAGCAGGGGCACCGGCAATAATCATCGGCTTGGAGATAGCTGCGCGAAGCTGAACGATTGCATCGGAAGCGTTATCAGGGGTGGTACCGATGTTCGGGGTGTAGATCAGTTTGATTTCCCCGTTAGGCAGACCTTGGACTTCAACTGTCGCACTCATGCCCGGGATCAGGACCGCGCTGATGGCTTGCAGAAATGTTTGATGGCTCATGATTCGTGTTCCTCGTTAAGATGGGAGTAAGTTTGATACGGACTAAACCGTGCCAGAACCGTCATACGCTGAGATTTTCATCGTCTCAGGCAGGTAGCCCTTCCAACTGAACTCCTCAAATCCGAGGATCGCCTTGATGAGATCGTCAACCTTCCCCCCCACGAGCTTGGCGAACTCTTTGTCACCCTTGACCTCGTCATATTTCATGTCAAAGCCACTGGCCTTGCAGTCCCCAACGATGCCCGCTTTAGTCAGCGCTTTGAGATATCCCTCAGACATTCTGAAGTGGTCAACCGGGTCCATACCTGCTGCCTTGATGAAACCAATGGACTGAGCACCAGGAGTCGATTTCTGGAACGTTTCGGTGCTGTCGCGGCGAAACACAGTGCAGGCCGCGAGTTGACTCAGAAACTTTTCCAACTCCTCGACAGGTTTCGCTGCCAGTACCAACTCAAACGGCGCACGGTCGAAACTGCCCAGCGTCTTGGGGAAACCGATTGATTTGTGCAGCCGTTCAGTCAGCTCCGCAGGCAGATCAGACCGCATGTCGAGGTAGAGGGAAACGATGCTGATTGCCAAGGCGTAGGCGCGATTTGCACTGATTGCCTGCGCACCCATTTGGGAGAACAGCGCAAATGCCTCCTTCTTAATCGCCTTCTTTACCTCTTGAGGCTTCGCAGTTGCGGTTTTACCCGCGCTCGCACTAGCTGCACTTGCCTTGGTGCTGGCCGTGCCTTGCTGAACAGCCCCAGAGCCTTGGGATTGGGCTACCGTAGGAGTCGCAGTCGCCTGAGCGATTAACTGCTTGTACGCGCCGTTGTGTTCGCTGTGGCAGGTCTTGTTGAAGCAGTGACCTCCGACAATAGTGCCTTCGTTCCCCTGCTTGGTGCTTACAACCGCTCCATAGTTTGCACAGGCCGTACAGGCTGAAAACTGAGTTGCCCCCACACCATTGGGGCCTCGTTCTTCAAGCAGCACATAGCCGTCTGTTGGCAGCGTCATGTCTGTATGCACCACGCCGTAGTCCTGCTGTGCTTCGATAAGCTTCACCTCGATCAGGTTGGCAGTCTTCTGCTCCCAGCAGGCGTGGTTCTGGCACTTAGCGTCACCCAGCGAAGCGCGGAACAAATCTCCATATTGGGCGCTGTTGTGCTGGCAAGTGCCGCACTCCGTGACGTCAAATCGTGCCGACGCAATTGAAGCCGTCATTTCGAGCAGGCGGTCACGAGTTGCAGTAACCGTCATCTTCCGTTCGATGATCGCTGCGCAGACGGACGCCTGAAGCTCCTCGGTCATAGGAGCCAGCAATTCAGCGTGGCCGAGTTTGATGTCGCCTTGCACTAACGCTTCGGCAACTGAGGAGCAGCATTTGGACAGCAGAACCCGAGCATCGAGTTTGCTGCGACCCCAACCCAAGGCCCGACATACTTCGTCGTGGTCGTTGTTAGCATCCTCCAAGAGTTGGACAGCGTTGTAAGCCTCCTCGATAGGCGTGAGGTCCGATCGTTGAACGTTCTCAATGGCTGCGGCCTGACGGGCCTGCTTATCGGTCATCTCGCGGATGATGACCGGGATGTCGATCTTGTTTTCCTCAACCGATGCGTCGTAGCGGGTGTTACCGGCAACCACCTCGTATGGAACTGCAGCGCCCTCGATAGGCCGGATCAGGATGGGTTGCATGACCCCTTCCTCGCGGATGCTTGCCCGGATCGCCGCGTACTTGGCCTTGTTGCGGCCTTTACGCGGGTCAATGTTTTGGTTACGGCGGATCTGCGTTAAGAGCACACGCAACTCAGCCGGTTGCCCGCCAGCCTGTTGTGATTGGTTGTCCGACGCGAGAGATAGGTTGGTCACGGGGGTTGCCTCGTTCTAGGTATGGAATGAGCAAATTTTCGCGCTCACGCCTGCGTGCCAGAACCGGCAGCGATCATATTTTTAAGGTAATTCAGTCCCAAGAACGGGAGTGCAACTAGCGGGTGTTCTGCCCATTTGATGCGGAGGACATGAAGTCAGGGACATGGACGCCGTCAAAGATGTGGGCGTCCAGATGCGGAAATGTGTGCAGCCGCTTTCGCAAACCGATCCCCCAGCTGTTTATGCCATTCAGTTGCCCGGGGGTGAGAGTCCAGCGTCGGTGCAGCTTGGCAACCATGGCCTCTAAAAAATCCCTCCGCTCGGGTTGGGTCTGTTGCACTGCTTCATGCAGCCAGTGGTTCAGGCCAATGCAGTGCTTAATGTTCGCCTCGCTAAACACCGTTTTCTGCTCTCCAGCGTTGCGGATCATCCCCGCCACTCTCTTGCGTGTCGCCTCGTCTAATTGCCCGGTCCTTCGGTAAGCCTCATACGCTTCAGTCAGCAGCGTGGACTTGTGGAGGTGAAATTCCTGCATGAACTCATATCGGAGCCGAAGATATTGAATAACCCGGTCAAGTGCTGGAAGAGAGGGGCGCTCAACGGCGGTGGTGGATGCGAGTGAAGATCGTCGAGAACCTGACTGAGGATCTGAATGCAAGTCTTCGCGGGTGCCAGGCTCGACGTCTGGGTCTTCCTCAGACACTACCAACAGGGCGAGTCGCGCCACGTCCAGGAGGCGCTCCTCGGGGGCGCCGAGCATCCTCTTAGCGCAGTTGGGCCCAGCATATGCCTCCTGAGCCCCGTCAGAGATGACGATGCCCTTGAGAGCTCGAAGTGGGCGGTTGCAGAAGAAGCACACCGCCTGTGGGGTCAAATGATCAACACGAGAGTATTCCCACATTTTCAGAGCCCACCATGCTGGTTGGATAAGGTGTTACGGGAGTTGGAGCGAGAGCATTACGGTGTACTTTCCATCAATGACGACAGCTTTAGTGCGGTTGGGCTCAACACGGACAGTATCTGAGAAAGCCTTGTTGCTCATGTTCACCACTTGATTGGTTCCGCATTTGAGCCGATCACCTTCTGAGATTCCGTCGAGCGCCGAAACCTGACCTATGACTTCAACTGGCTGCGAACCGTCCGCCTCTTTTGGCAAGGCGCGCAACTTCAAAAGTAAACCGGTTTTGTATTCCGCCTCACGGCACACCTCCTGCTTCGTGGCTGTGTCTTTAAAAGCTGCTTGATAGCGGTGGCTGACGCGAAGGTCCAGATCGTATTTCGAGCCATCCGTTGGGTATTTATAAGCCACCGGCTCATTAACGCCCGACGCGACGGAAACCTTTAGGTCTTCGGAGGAGGCCTGAACCAATAATGGGGCGAGGCACAACATGAAACCAATCCAACGCATTAGCAAAACCTCAAGGAATACTGGCGAATTTTTTCATCATCAACTGAGTCGCAAACCTGTCGCCGAACGTGGCGTGGTCCAACTTTGCTTTCGGCGTTGGTAGATGGTTTTCGTAATCGAACTCAACAACCTGGTCAACACCAAGCCACTTTGTAACGCGCTCGCACTCGGTGTATCCGTTGCATAGCACATCCGCGAGGAATTCTGGCTTGCCCTCCGGATAAACCGGTTCCAGTGGCTGGAACAGACTCTCGTAGTAACCCATTGCGTACTGGGCAAGCTCGGTAGCAGTGAACCCATCAATCGTGCTCGCAATTCCGAGTCCAGGTCCGAGGACCAGCACTGACTTGTAGTTCAAAGCGGCACCGCCCGAACAGCGACACGGACAGGCTGCATCGAACCGAATTCGTAGGTTTGTTCCTCACCGGGTTTAGCGTTGACCCGCACGTTGAGACGATCCATGTGAATCAGAGGGTTTGCCGTCTTCAGCTGAGCTTCGGTCAGGTAAGTGCGATCCACGCCCAGGCAGAAGCTGATGTCCTCTTCACTAAACTGCGGCTGCGACGCGCGGACGAAGTAGCCTTCAGGGAAGTAGAACACGTTGCCCTGTTTGACCATCCCGTTGCTATCCGGCTCCAGCATTAGCGTTTTGGACTTCTGGAAGTCGCGCACCAGGACGTCGCGGCCGTGGTTAGATGGCAGTTCGACCTTGATGAGGTTGCCGTAGGTATCCGGACTCTGGTCGTGAATCTGGATTTCTAGCCGAAACCCGGTGATCTGTTGAACACCGTTGGGTTGATAGGTGCGCTCATCCCGCCATTGCTCCCCACACTGACCAGATGGCACGTTGGAGGTCTCGGTAACCGCAACAGAGCCAGAGTGCTCCTTGGACTCATACTGGTACATGGTCTGCGTGTAGTCAGGTTTGCTGGAGCAGCCGGTGACAGCGAGACAGAGCACGGTGAAACAGAATAGAGGCTTGAGCATGGTTGTCCTTATTTTCCTGGGCGGCGAAGGTGCAGAGGTAGTGAGGATTGCTTCACGATGTCGACCAGTCCGAGGTCTTGAAGCGCCATCAAGGTGCTGGTGATGGTCAATGGTGGATGAACGCGAACTGCTTGACTTGGCTCCTGACTCCCGACGGCCTGAAGACCGCTGCACATAAGCATCGCTGGGGTTGATCCAATACCCACCTCAGTAGCGGCTTGAACTGGTTGCTGGCTGAACCCCTCGAGTCCGAACACGATAACCAGGTCGGGCGGACACGCGGCCAGTTCCGCAAGCGCCCCTGCGACTGTGTTGCATGCGCGAACCCTGTCGAAGAGGTCGCCAAGGATCTGCTGAGCTTGGAATGCTTCCGAAGCGTCGTTCGTAAGTATGAGTGCGGTGGCCATGACGGTAGTCAGTTCTGTCCCATGATTGCGTCGATTCTAACCGCCTGCTCCGAGTTTACGAGCCAAAGTACCCCATCCGAATTCGGGACCCGTGTTTTGGATTGATGCAAACAGCAAACACGGCACAGTTGCAGTAGAAACTCACTGCAGGTGCCTCATGTCCGAAGAGAACCCCAGCCCCTGGCTGCAAACCTATTCAATGCCCGTAATCCCGAAGGGCGAGCGCTTCGTGATGCTCAGTGGCTTGTCCGAGCGACACAAGCGCGAAGCATGGTCCGCGATATCACGCACCAATCCTGCCTTGGCTCAATTGCTGAAAGACCCGGCTGTGAAAGAGATGATGCAACACTTTGACGCCGACCTGTTCGTCGACGCCGCGGCAGTGCCAACCCTCCCGGCGGAGCCTCTGAAGGGCCGTAAGCGCGCAGAGAACTAGAAGGGCGCCAACATAGCGGCGATGTCAACTTTGAGCTTCAGAAAACGTTCACGACGCTCAGCGGAGGTAAGAAGGGACGCCTCACTGTTGGCCGGTTCACCCAACGGGCTCAGATCCAATTCGGCCTTTGCCGGCTTATCTGGCAGAACCAGATCTGCAGGATCCTTCCCGATAGCAAACATCAGGTGCGCAATCGCTAAGTGGAGCTCGGTTTCGCTGATCCCCGCAGGCGGCCTAGCTAGCTGGTGACAGAGATTATCGACAGACTGCTGGATCTCCTCCTGATTAGGCTTCTCCGATTCAATCCATGCCTTCGCGAGTTGTAAGGGTGTCATTAGAAGCCTCCTGGACGGGTGATTTGCGCCCGGAGCGCCTGTAGACGGGTTCGTTTCTCTTCCTTGCTGAGAGGTGCTGCTGCGGGGGAGTCAGGGTAGAGCGCTCCATAGTCCGGGGCCGCCGTCGCAATCGAGCCGGTCGTTTGCCCTGCAAATGCTTGGGGGATGCCAGGTTCCGGAAGCATTGAGAGGTCAGAAAGGTCCCCTCCACGATCAACGTAATGCTCTGTCAGTGCGTCGCAGGTGTCGCGGCAGTCTGCATCGTCAGCCAGTTCCCCCCTGACGGCGCGAGCGACGATGGCGTTCAGCGCGCCCCTCACAGCAGGCAGTGTGGGCTGCTTACCCAGCCAAGCGGTGGACCGTTGCAGCAGCGAGAGGTCACTGTTTACGTTTTGATGATTACCGGTCATGGCTGCACGGCTCCAGATGCTTTGGCGTTCGGCTGGGTGATCGACACGCGAATTACGTTGTTGACCCTGACGGTACTGAAACGGCCTTCCAACAGAATTGCCAGAGCGACCAAGGAAAGCGCCATAAGCACAGCGATCGCAAACTGCAGAGTACGCTCGTCAGCAACCCCTAAAAGACACGCGAAAGCGAAGTCCAGAGGTATGGCTACACCCCCGAGGAAAAGCACTGGAGCGAGAAGCCAGCGAAATCCTGGGACCAGCACTGAAAGGACCAATCCCCCAAGGCATGCGGGGGAGATAGCCATCGACAACGCGATCACCTGTGCGCCTAGCGGAACTGGGGACTGGCTCAGCGTAAGGTATCCGATCGCAATACTGCCCAACAGGACACCACCGGCAAAACAGCAGATGGAAAACCAGGAATAGGACGTGAGTCGAAACATAGGAAAATCCTCGATGTGAGTTCGATGGTATTTCCGCCTGGTTCTGTCCGTGCCGGAAGCAGTCTCCGCAAAGGAATTAATAGGAAAAGGAAGAATAAAGGAGGAGTGTGGGAAACCCAATGACGACGGGGGTTTGCGGGCAGAATCGTGAACAAATCCTGCCTTCAATCACGCACCAATCCTGACTGCCGACGGCTTTGACCAGCCGAATCGTGAGCCAATCCTTACTGTATAGACAGCCATCGTGGACCAAACCTGACTAGGGGAAGAACAATCGTGAGCCAATCCTCACTTTAGATACCCACCCTTCATGCCAAAATTCTGTGGGTAAGTAGGTCAAAAAACGGTGCGTGGACGAATCCTGACTACAATCACGCACCAATCCTGACCGCTGTATATCGAGGGTTTGGTGGCGGTGGAATAATTTTTGTACATCTGGAATAGAGTTTGTACGTGGTCTAACTCGCGGATTTTGAGAATTAAATCTGTCGCAGCCTCTGCGCAAAATCGTGGCTTCCAAGTCAGCGTCAAAACCACGCAAAATTGTCGCAACCCAGCAAACCGCCACTGAGGAGTCATACGTTTGAGAATTAAAACTGTCGCCGGGTACCGCTTTTGGCTGAGGTCCGGCCAAGTGGCCAAACCCAGCGACAGATGTACGCCCTATTTTGGGAGGCTACCGTCGAAGCTCTAACGAAACTCTCCAGGTCCCTGATACTCAGCTGGTAGTGGATCAGATGTTGCCCAATCGAGCAGACAATACGGTAAATAAGGCGTGTTAAAGCATTTGGCTAAAGCTTTCTGCAGACGGTCTGTCAGATAGCCCTGCTGGTCATCGCCACTTTGTTTATGGGATGGATTGAACAGAAACTCTGGATTTGCTGCCCTGACGTTCAGTCTCATCCTTGCTTGCTGTGACCACAGAATTCCATTCTCCGCGTCTGAAGACTCGACGACGATTGGCAAAAGCACGGGGGGAGGAGCATGTCTCCGCTCTTTGAGCTGATGAAGCGGCTTCCATCCACTTCTAACGTCAATAATGGAGGTTGACTGACTCCGTGCTTCGCCGAGAAGCAATTCTGCGAAGTCATGGCACTTCATCAGGTCTAAATCGCGGGTTGCTTCACGGACGTGTGCCGTAACTTGGTCGATGGTGTCATTTGCCAGACGAATCTCGACAGGTGAACCAAAACGAAATTCGTCCGCAATCACCGAGCGCAGATATTCAAAATCAACGTGATCATGATTCACATATGGGCGCTGGGCTTTGCCGGCGAGGACTCGTTCAAAATTCGGCGCAAGCCAGAAGTTGTAAACCATACGGAACGCGCTGCCGTGCGTGAATCGCACTCCTGGCTCCTCGTCGCTCATGACCGCAGTGGAGGTAAATTTATCAAATCCACGCCAGTCTTGTATCGGGGAGCCAAGCGTGCGCAGTCGCTCTTCGAATAATGAATCAAACAGGGGCAGCGACACGAATTGACCTGTTAGCCCCTTTAAATGCGCATTCAAAGCTGCGTGGCTTCCAAAGCCAAGTGCCGCTGCGATTGCCTCGGAGAGGTGAGAGGACGGGATTTTATATGCGTCTCGCACCTGGTCTTTAAGTAGTTTGAGATTCGGTGCCGTGAGGGTGAGGTAGGCCATGACAAATCCTTAAGATCGCGTCCACCGATTACTCGCCGATCACAGGATTGTGTGCGGAGGGTTTGAGAATCCAAACTTATGCATAGCACCCGATTTAACCCGGTGGCAGGTTGGGTTGGGCGGACACAAGCAATAATTTATGGCTTCCACTCTGGTTCGTCAACTTGGTGCCTGAACCATGTGTACAAGCCTGACTGGTCACTACTGCAATTTCGTTTTGGTAGCGGATTTCCTCCCCGAGGCGGGATATTTTGGGGAAGCTACGCCAAGGTTCGTGACAGCATTAATTCCCTTGTGACAGTTTTAATTCTCTACATCCATACGTTTAAGGCCGCGCCTGAAATCGACGATTGCACGAATCAACAACCAATCCTGACTAATGAACGGCGCCGTTCCGAGTCCAGCGGAGAACCAATGGATGTCGGTTTGGAATAATGTTTGTACATCTGGAATAGAGTTTGTAAGTGGTCTGACGTTCTGCGCGGAGGGTGGAAATCGACCATTGCGGGAATCAACAACCAATCCTGACTAATGAACAGCGAAGTTAAGGGTCGATCCCAGTACAGAATATCCAACTGCGGTGCACCCCCGAGCGACGGCCTGCAGTCGACCGTGAAGCGAATCAACAAACAATCCTGACTACCAAAGGCGTTGGGCCTGGGGCGTTGGAGAAGCTGCCCTGGCTCTGAGCGTTATGACAACACACCCGAAAAACACAGCAATACTCACCGCAAGCCACGCAAAAAAAAGCCCGCGTTTAGGCGGGCAAGGGTCACGATGAATTAAGGCAATATCTCAGGCACTAACGGCGAGTTCGCGTCTCTTTTCCCGGCGGTGCCCATCGATGATCATTCCGACAAACTTGTTGGTTGGGAAGACCTCATATTTGTAATCCATAGCCCCTTTACCCTTTGGTTTTTTTACTGGGGTGGATTTAAATTCGGTCAGAACGCCTTCGTCCACAAGCTGCTGGAGCGCGATGTTCACGGCACGGAAGTCGTCTGGAATTCGACTGGATAGCCCCCGGGCGGTGTTGCTTAAGAACTCGACAAGCTGGAATCGGTAGGGATGTACGGGGGAAGCATTTCTCCAACGCATGGAGAACTCGCGGTTAAGCGTTTTGGCGAGGCTGTTCGTCAGCTTCATAGACGTAGCGTAGTGGTAGAGGCGATAGTCGCCGCGTTCAATACCCCGGGAAATCAGAGGATGGAGCACCGCGACGCAAAGTGTCGCGTTTCCTTTTTCCTCGTCAGGCATATCTTTAACCTCGATGTAGTGCTTGCTGCTCTTATTCTTGCTGCGTAGTGCTAAGAGAGGGAGGTAAGTCGAGGTGATATCAATGGTCTCACCATCGGCGCTTCTGGTCTGAATCGTCAGCGAGGACTTCGATAAAATTTCAAGCGCTTGGCGCAGCTCGTCGTAAGAGTGGGTATGGCCGACAGACTTTAATTCCTTTCTCAAATCGTAGAGGCTGAATCGAACACTGCATTCCGCCTCGTTGAACCGCCCAGGCTGTGTACTGAATTTGCGTAGGGCCTCCTCAACACATTCTTCTCGACTCCCAGGATAGACACCCACCCACTCAGTTTTACCAGTCGCCTTGCCCTTGATCTTTATCGGGAGTTCCAAGCTGACGGCCTTCATCACCACACGGAAGTGTTCGCCGTTCAAGCGGCCGTCAAGCTGCGTTGTCATGTGCGAAAGCTCGCGGACCGTTTTTGACGCCCATGAAAATCTAGGCAGTGCGTCATAGATCGATACGAGATTGCTGTAATCATCAGCGTCGAGCTGGATTTCGTAGGCGCTGAACAGGGGCAGCGTCTGTCCAGGGGCCTGGCCACCATGTCGGCGATGGGTGTTGCGCAATTCCATACTTCGCACCCGTGCGGCAACACCCGTCTCAGAACGACTGAGTTGGGGATTGGCGCACTCAAGGCCAGGAAGCTGTTGAGTGCGAAGACTGCTCTGTTCCATGTAGGCTTATCCGTTAGCCCCACAATGCGACAAAGGCATCGTAGCGGCGATAGCAACTAAAGCGAGCGAACTCGGCTGCGAAAGCTGGTTGATACAAACCGCCACAACACCGTACATGGGGGAACCCCAGCTGCTCGATTGAGAGGCATGCGTGATAGCTATTGCTGAACGATCAGCCACTGGTCGCGGCCTTAGCGATCGCATTGATGACGCGAAAATCGCAGTCACTCATACCAGTGTTAGAACCCATGACCGCGTCGACAACACGCTGGAAATCGCCAACGTGCTTACTTACTTTATCGAGCAGTTCTGCAACCTCGATGTACTGGGCAGCAGTCGCTTCAGTCGATGGAGTGCATACGGCATAACCTTCAAGGCGAGACCGAGACAGACGAACGGATGCTGCCGGGAGGTTGAACGTGTTTGGCGCAGTCGCAAACATCGCAGTGATCGCGGATCTTGCTGAGTCCGCATCTTCAACTTGGACTGCCACAGCAACGGAAGCCTGAGCATCCGGGATTGGAGCCCTTAACAGGTACACCATTCCAGAAAGAGATAACAGTAAAGCGCAGACTGCAAACGTGCTTTTGACGGGGATTTTCACAACAAACCATCTCGAAAACATGACGTCTTCGGAGCATAACGCCTGAAAAAATAGATGCGAGTCAAAAACGGCCCTCCAAATTCACACCCGATCCTCAGTGAATTTGGAGACCCCATTTTCGCGTGCACTGGAAGAAATCCCCAGATAGTGTGCTGGCATGAAAACAGGAGTTCACATGCTGCTACTAACCCGAAGCGTCGGAGAGACCATCAATATTGGTGATGACATCACGGTCACCATTCTGAAAACCCAGGGAGGACAGGTTAGGTTGGGCATTAACGCGCCCAAAAACATCTCCGTGCACCGCGAAGAAATTTTCTGCCGCATCAAGGAAGAGGAAATCCTGAGGGCAGTCTGTGCGTCTTAAACCCACAGCACTGGTCCTTGCCTTGGCCGCCGTCCTTGCGGGATGCTCCGCAAGATGGATCGGCGAGCCAAGTCCAACGACCGCCAATCTGATCAACGATTTGAAGCTCGAGGGCTTCAAATGCAAAGGCGGGTTTTCAAAAATTGAGTGTAGGCAGATAGAGGCGTATGTCGAAAAGGCTCCGAAGATCTGCACATCCGAGGGCGGTTGCACGAAACAACCTTGCCATGACGTCAGGCTCGTTTACGTTATTGATCAAGCGCCAAATGGGATCCCGGGAATTACCCAGACAACTGAGCGAGCCATCACGCGAAGCATTCCGGACACCAAGCTTTACCCGCCGGCCAGGCAAGCCGAGCTGAAGGAATACTGCGCTGTCCGATAGGTGTGCCTACCGCGGCAGGACTAAACCGCCCGCCGCCTGAGCATCCCACTTGACCACCTGGGCATTATTCAGAACCTACCTGGCCAATTCTTGGGCGAATTCACCGCTTGCAAGTCCCCTCAAAAAATTCCGAACGCAGAGCAAAAGCGATCCAACGGCACCACGTCAGAGAGATTGAGCCGGTGTTTACGGAACCGGTGTTGAATTCGAAAACCGCCATCCAGCTTGCGAATGGTTTCTCACAGAAACATCCCTACCTCTGTAGCTTTGAATGCCACAAAGACCCCGGACTGGCAGCGATAGACCGTGGGGTTGAATCCAAGCTCTTGCGCTTCGACGGCGGCTTCATGAGGGTTGCTGGTACGCTTGAGTCGGACAATATCGATCTTCCCCCGCGACTGAGTCCAGAGTTCGAACCGCTTGTCACCTGCCGTATGTAGGCTGAGGCGTGCACTGATCATCAGCAGAATGGCGGTTGGAAACCGACTTCGAGGTGCTGACATAGCGTGCCTCACCGAAAAGTTCAGCAACTCGGTGAACTGAGCTGGGGAGGAGGAGCCTCGACCCAAAGCAATTAACTCGTCGATGGAGAAATCGGTCGGCAGATAGAAGAAGACGTCCGGTTTCGAACGCAAAGGCTCGCCACTCGGAACATTAAAGGCCAACTCGACGCCAATACGTAAGGGGAGCCCACCAGGTGACAACCCTGATACTTCTGGCCCCATGAGTCCAAAATCCAAAAGCCCATCGTCGGTACCTACGGTTAGCTTTACCCAATCGTCGAAGATGTCGACGTGGCAGGGCAATCCGGAGTCGGCCAGACCAGCTGCGAAGCGGCCCGCCAGATCCTTGAGTTGGGTAGTCGCGCCAGCGACAAGTTCGCCAAGCGTTCGAGTTGGGGGTATTGAGTCAGGTTGCAACATATCAATCGTCATCGGTAATCCTTGCACGTCTAGCCGCTATTGCAGCGACGGTGTCGGAGGTCGTCTGCTCAATCTGCAGCAGAGCAGTGCGCAAATTCCTTATCCGTTCCTCGTCGAGGTCCGACTGTCTATCGACAGAATGCTCCAGCGCCTGCCCGACCAGCTGACGGACTTGTTCGAGCGTGAAGCTGTCAGGGAGTGCGTCGGTACGCATTGAGGTGGTAATGAATCGATCAACGTTCGTCATGGGTCTCACCAAGGGTCCGCATCAATGATGCGGACCCCCCTTCAGGTCAAATGCCTTGAGGAGTCTCCTCGCCACCGAGTGCAGACAGTAAGCTCGGAAGCATCTCACCAAGAGTAGAGGTGAGCAAAAGTAGGGAGGCGTCAAATTGCCCACTTGCGTCTTCACCGCCGTCCTGGACCGCCTGTTCCTGAAGCAAATCTTCAAACCGGATCCGCTGTAGGCCAAGCTTTTCAGTGATAGAAAAGCTCATTTTATCCTTGTAGGCCAAGCTGAGTTGAGTGACGACCTTGCCGGATGCGACCAAATTCTTGATATCGTCGCCGGTGAGGTCCTGCTTCTTCACCATTATCTCGCCACCGTCTTCGTGGGTGTCGCTCAGCTTGCAGTTGTCCAGGACGTAGAAGTCGTCTGCAGCTTTAGCGGTTCTAACCCAGTCGGTAAAGGTTGCGGTGGGTGCGATTTTCACCGTGACCGGCCGGACAGGTAGGGTGCCGAGCACTTCGCGCAAGGTCGACAGCAGGTTTTCAGCGGCGCCGGCGCTAGAAGTGTTCACGTAGATGACATTGTTCGCGAAATCTAGTGCGGCGAAGGTTGTAGCCTTCTTGATAAACGCCCGGGGGAGAAAGCTCTGGATGATTTCATCTTTGATCTGGTCGCGCTCCTTCTTGTAAACCTTGCGCAGTTGCTCCGCCTCTATCTCGTCGACTTTCTCAGTCACTGCGTCCTTTACCACACTGCCAGGCAAGATGCGCTCATAGGTACGGAGGGCAACCAGGAAGATGTTCTGAACTTGATGCACCAAAGGTGCGTCCGGGGCTTTGCTGGTCGGGGACATGAAGCCAACAGTCGACAGGACCTGGCTTTCCGGGAGTCTCGCGGGTTTCGATTGCAACGCTGTTTCGAGCGCTTCCTGAGTCAGCTCGAGGGGTTGGGTCAGTCGGTAAACAAGGAGATTTTTGAACCACATCGCGGATAGGCCTTAGGCATTGATTGGAAGACGTAACGATAACGCACCCCCAAAAAATGCCCAGCCGAAAGGGCACATCCAAACATCGGGCCGCCGTTGGCGGTCTATCCGACCACACTGAGCACCGATAGCCCGATCAAGGCAGGGTGGGCCCAGGCCGGCGGCGCAGTCCGCTCCCATGTGAGAATAGTGCTTGCCGCAAAGCCTAGCTGCTTCCCAAGAGCATCATGCGAAAGCCCAAGCTGCTCGCGAAGTGCCTTGAATCTGGCTCCATCAATAGCCTTAACACAGGCATCCATGTATCTGAGGTTTCCAAGGCCAAGGCACGCGATAGCCATCCATGGTCGAGGGGTGTCTCGTTCAGCGGAGATTATGGTCGTCCGAGCGATATCGAACTCCCCCGCAAGCTCCTGTTGAGAGATACCAAGCTTGGTTCTCGCATCCTTGAGGGCATTGCCTGTGAAGTCCACGCGCTTCTTTTTTTTCATTACGGCATTCCAATGTGACGACCCACGTTTCAAAGCTAGGCCGCAGCCCGCCACTCAAAGGGGGCATGCGTTTTCTGGTTCGCAGATAAGGCGAAGAGGTCACTGGCAGTGGCACCATTCTTCATTGGCAAATACCAGCTCCTGGACGAGCGGACTGGTTCCGAAAAGCCCTCGGGCGAGCCGGGCGATGCACCGTCAGTGCGCACCAGGACACTCAGGTTTGCTCCGCTATTCCCATCGTCAATGAGCTCCAACGTAAACCCAATGTCGTCGATAGCCTCGCCTGTTCGCGGGTTGATGTAGGAGTGCACGACATCGCGGCCGTCGAGGAAACTGCGCTCAAGGCGATAACCGTGATCGAGCAGGATGTCCGCGATCGCGTCGCCGGCGGCCTGGATTAGGCGAGTCGTAACTGCGCCGGCGCTGAGATCCCGGTGCTGAATATCCAGTAGATGCTCAATGACAGCCCGGTTGAATGCCCTGTTCATCGTGGACCATCCAGAACTTTCGTTACTTGAGCAAATGCAGCGTTAGCAGCTTCAGCCAGCCGACCTGGTTCAACAGTTGGATATACCGCCGCCAGGCGCATCGCAAAGAATTCTGTCTGAGCATTAACGTCACTCGCAGGACTACCGGTGGTGAAGGGCAGATCGGCGAAGGCAAGCTCGAGCGATGCTGCAGCCTTGCGTCCCTCATAAACCACAATCAGGATGCCCGATGCTCGAGCAACGAGATCGAGCTTGATGGTCTCCCAAACCGTGATGCGGACCGACTTCAACGCAACGCCGGCCGACAAGGCCTTCTGCAATTTGAGTGCTAATACAGCCCGTTTTACGTACTCGTGGCCTTGCTCAGGCATCCGGGTGATAGGGCCAAAGCGGAAGCCAGGCTTTCGCAAGCCCTGGCGCCCATCCTCTGACGGGTACAATTCCGTATGGCCAGATGTAATTGCTCGATCAAGCAGCGCGCGCCAGTTGGTCATGCCCAGGAACAGGACGCGGTCATCAACGATCATCCGTGACAACGCTTCACCGGCGGCGATCCCTGTTGGGTTGCTTAGGTCGAATTCGTACACTGAGGTTGAGCCGCATTTGTTCACGGCAGCGGACGGCGGGCTGTGCAGGTTGAAGTCAAAACCCAGCTGTGGGGTGGAAGGCAAAGCAGTGGTTGCGTTCATGAATACACTCCTAGAAATTACTTTCTATTGGACGTGCAACCAAAGCGTGCCGGAAGCCTACGGACCGGTTAGGGCTAGATGTTTTTGTGAACCTGCTTAAATGCTGGTAGGCGCTGGGGGTGAACTGATGCAACGTAAGGCGGATTTATTGGGCGCCATCCGCTGCTGCAGCTGCCCAACAGCGCTGTCACTTTGTTCAGGATCCGCGTACGCCTTCAGAAAGGTGGTGATAAGCGCTTGCAGAACCTCACCACCGGGTTCACCGCGATGAACTGTCATGATGCAGAACTGCTCAAGTAGCACGGGGTCCGTCTTGCTCAGAAAATCCCCACCCACCACACCGGCCACGTCTTCAAGCAACAGCCGCAGATAATGATCAGAAGATTCGCTACCGGCCGCAGGGTTATCACCTGCCTCGCCGATGTTTAAAGGACGGCCATTCTCCGCGCCGTGGGGTAAAGCCCGAAGGACTTCAAGCGCGCGGTTAACGTGCGGGCTGCAATCGGTGCACACTGTTGGTCCCATGACTCGCCTCTTACTATGAATACCGGCAAGGCTATCAGCGAAACGGTCGGTGGCGTAGCGAAAAGAAGGGTACGAAACCTTACAGCGTCTCAGCGAGCCCAGCTGCAAATTGCAGCGATATGTTCAGGGTCAAGTAGCGCCCATCCAGTCGCAGCCGAGGTTTTTCCAAGCAGGTGTGAGTCACAAAGTGCTAACGCAACCATCACACGCTGTTTGTCATCGGCGTAGTCAACCTGGGAGCCTGTTTGCGCGCGGTGAATAACGCCGACATGCTCGGTAACGCATTTATGCATTCCACCATCCGCGACATGTTCAATCCGCTCCCAGGTTGGTTCAAAGCAATACCCGTAAGTGGCCGCTTCAGAACAGATGTCTACGACAACCCCATTGAAGAACTTGATAGCGGAATAAACCACGCCGCCATCGACGACTCGCGTTAGGCGGAAGGCGCCGGAGGCGTCACGGGACTGGTAGGTAAAGGGATCGCCATACGGTTTACGGAACAAGCGCATTTCGGAGTCAACGATGAAGGTGTCGTTTCTCCCTTCGCCGGATGCGATGGTGTAATCAGTAGAGGCGGCGTCTGGGCTGGGGGCGTTAATAGTTAGCGTGTCGTAGGTCAAAGGGCACCTGGCTGATCGGTATTCGTCTGGATGGAATTTCTGTCATCCAGACTTAGGTAGAGGGTCAGAACTATCAACAGTTCGTCGTGTGGGGCTTATGCGCTAGGTGCGGGTCCTGCATCAAGAGCACCGGTACCGTTCGTTGCGCGGGCTTTACTGGCCATTGCCATCACTCCACAAAATGTGAGGAACGCAAACCACAGGCCGCCGACGCAAAACCACTCTTGCATAGCCGATTGGGGGGCGGTGAGTGCCATTGTACTGGCCACAGCGCAGGTACCGAAGAATAGGCCCATCGTCAGAAAAGATACCCGCAACAAGGATTCGGCAAGCTTTTGCCCAGGCCGTGCGGCTGCGACTTTAGAAGCCCAAGTCACTATCAGCACAAAGGCCACGAACGACACCCAAATGCTCCCGACGCTGAGGAGTTCAACCGCAGAGGGATCTTGCGATCGGCCGAGAATGGTGCAAGTGAGGAGTGCGCTTGCGAAGGTGTAGATGCCAATCGCGAAGTAGGCGATGCGAAGCAGTGGTTCAGTCATGGAATTCTCCCGAAACGATCATCAATGAGGAGTCGCTATCGGCTCCAGTGGCGCAGGCAATGTTGCCTGCTAGAACCGTGATAACGAGAGAATTGGCAATTTCAAGGCCGCGGGCCCCACACGCAGAGAAAATCTTTTTTGGAGCGGGTATAGGAGGGGGTGGAGGGGGTAACAAAAGCCTTGGGGGCCAGGCCGGTACCCCAACGCGGCTCTGCCACACACCCACAGCCCTATAGCGGTGAAAAGCCCGGCACATGCTTGACGATGGCGTTGATCAGGTCTTCACGGTTAAACGGCTTTGTCAGGTAGTCAGTTGCACCTGCGGCCATCCCCTTTGCCTTGTCGAACAGCCCGTCCTTCGAGGAAAGCATCACGACGGGGGTTGATTTCATCTCGTTATGACGGCGGATCAGCTGCGTGACTTGGTAGCCATCCAGTCGCGGCATCAGAACGTCGATGAACAGAAGTTGTGGGTCGAAGTCTTTGATCTTCGACGCACAATCGAAGCCGTCTTCTGCGAGCATGACAAGGCATCCTGCAGCAACGAGGATTTTCTCGCCCGCCTTGCGAATCGAAGGAGAGTCGTCAACGATCATGACGCGAAGTGGTGAATCAGCCATTTACGAATGCCTCTTGAAGAAGAAATTGCTCCATGCAGGCTATATGGTTGCCGATAATCAAAGTCATAGCTAGCCAAAACAGCATCTGGTTTTTTACTTCCACCAACATAACGGCAATGGGAAAATTCCGAAGGGGCAGAATGACTTGTCTCTTTTTAGGCAATGTATAAAGCTGCACAGACACGTCGAGCAGAAGCAGTTATGAAACATTCGAAAACCCCATTGCTGGAACACCATAGCTTCTCTCGAGGCCCAGCAAATATCGTGATTTCGGACAGGGATATCGTGGCTCTCAAGGCCCTTGCGCACATGGGTGGCCGTGTAGCCGCCCCCGCCGACCTAGGAGGTGCCCTTGATCAGTCCCTCGACGGGACGCGCAAATCGTTGCTTGGGGGGCGGCACCTGCGCCGGCTGGAAAGTGTCGGCTTTGTCCGCGTCCTGGCGGCGCCGGGGGTCGGCTTTGAGATCACCGTGACCGGTCTCGCCGCTGCTGCCACCGATGATTAGCCATCGATCGATGCATTCAACTCAGCAATGCACGCAGACATTCGCCCCGGGGACTGCTTCTCTGCGAGTGTTTTGACACCTGCAAGTGACTTTACTTCTTCTAGAGCTGGGCCATATCCTCGTGCAGCCGCAACCGAATACCAGCAATAGGCCGTGAACTGTGGGTCACCACCGGTGCGGATGCGGCCTAGCGATACGTTGAGCGCATACTGATAGACCGCCTCCAGATCACCACTTCTACCACGCTCCTCGAGACTCAGCCCACCATTTTGAACGGTCTCCCTTTGCAGCGTGGCGTCTCCACGCGGGCTAGGAGCGCTTGGTACATCGATGGCAATCGCGGCTCCCGGCGGTACAGATCGTGGGCTAAAAGCCGTTGTATAAGCCCTCGAAGCATCGGCATCACCAGCAGCAGAGGCAGTCCGCAGATAATCGAGTCCCCGCTCCATGTCATTAAGATGGGGTAATCGTTGGTTAGTCAGTGCCATTCCAAATTCCCGCTGAGCCCGGACACTGGTTTCCGCAGCTTTCGCGAGCAGCATTGAGCCATATGAAACGTCCTTTCCGACGCCGGTCCCCATCACATACAGCCAACCGAGGACCCGGGTCGCCTCAGAATTCCCAAGCCCCATGGCGGCGTTCAAATAGCCTACCGCGGCATCAGGATCCTTCTTAACACCAGCACCAGTCAGGTAGATTTTGGCAAGGTCATAGAAGGCCTCGGTGTTCCCTCGGGAGCCCGCCTGCTCAAGCAGAGAAATCTGCCCATCTACGTCGCCAGTGGCTCCTACACGGCGGGCCTCCTGCAGTATATCCACAGCTTCACCTCCACCACCCGCATCACCGATCTGGCCATGGGAGCTCACGTCATCATCCGACGGCTCAGGAACCGAGACGATTGAGGTAGGAGCTTCCCCAAGCGCGAAGATCTGCACATCCTGCTCTACCGGGGCATCGAAGGTTTCAATGCGCGCCGGTGCATCCAGAACACGCGGATGATCAGCGGCAACGGGCTCAGGGCTGTAGCGGGCTGGCTGGGGTGCAGGATCGGATCGGACTGCCAGCGGCTCGTCGAACGGATTTCCAGTGTACTCAGGTGGAGAAGCACAGCCCCCGGTCACGGCTATAGCGAGTAAGCAGAGGGGGAGGCGAGGGAAGGACATGAATGTTTACACCGGCTTCTGAGATCTGGGAATGATTGCAGAATGCCGGGCGCAGGCACAGCCAAAACGAGGTAGCCGAATTCTTTGGGGGGCAAGGCTTTCAGCTACTAAGACCAGGGTAATCGTCGAGCATCAGGTGGGCGTTGCTTTTGCTGACTACTGGATCAGTTGGAGCCGGCGTCTCAAGCTCCTCGCGCATTTTCTCTATCTCACGCCGGAACACTTGCTCACTGTTGGTGGTTTTCTTGACGTAGGGCTTTGGGTCGGGAGCGCGCTCAGCAGCATACAAGGTCACTGCATCAGGGTTCTCAACGAGCTTCTCTGCGACTTTGGATGCCAGAAAGGCGCGCATAGCATCTTTGGGAGAGGTCGAAATCATCTGGTGAATCTCCTTGCGAAACTTTGGCCACAAAGGCCTGTTGCGGCCGGCGGGTAGTGGGCCGGCAGAATGGAATTGCGACAGTGGCTTGTTCTACCAGGGTGCAAAAAAGCGATGAAGTTGCAACCACCGGAACTGCCAGATCGAACATCAAAAAGGATAAGGAGCGCGCGTCAGGCCCGGGGCAATGACATCGAAGTACGCTTCCACGACCGTCGGATAGATAAACCAGTTCGAGGAACGAACAAACGTAATACCGATGGTTACTGCGTAACCTGAGGCCAGCGTCTTGGGTTACGAAAGTTGGGTCAGTTTATCTACCAACCAAGGAAATCCTGGTGACGCGTAGTGTCACAACGAGCGAGTAGAGAATAGCTGAAATGTGCACTATCCCGTCAAGACGCCGCGGGTAGTCGACGATTGGGGAAGGACCAGACAGACGGGGATTGCATCCATTCCTCCAGCTGACGCGCCAACTCGTCCAGGACAACGGCGTCAAAAGCCGATATTCCGTCCCATCGCCCGCCGGTGCTCATGATTGGGTTTGGCCTGGCGCCGAGGTTGCGCGCGATGTGGAGATCACTCAGACCGTGACGCCCAACGGCCCAGATAATCCAGTCGGTGAGCAACACACAGGCCCCAGGCCCATCGTCCGAGAGCCACCGTTCGACTTCTAGGAGCATCCCAAAGATCAGATCGACCGTTTGGGGAGAAGAAGACGCTTGGGCTACTTGGGCAGTCCACTCTGAAAGGAAGGCCCGCTCGAGCTCATTTGACTGCGAACAGAATTGGCCGGGCTGCTCGACGAAGCGCCGAACGCTCTCTGTGATACTCATTGCCTCCAGGTCCGCGCTGTTTTGAACAGGCCGAACCGATGTAACAGCCGATGAGTTGAGGGTGATCGACGCGCAGTGCATGGCTGGTGAGTGGGCAGTGCGGAAGAACGCGTGACCGTCAATGATTGCGGCCCAGTCAATACCTCGGGAACGCAGTAGGGCTGTTAGCGCGCCTACGAGTGGGGAGGACGCGCTATCAGCTGGATTATGGCAGTGCGACATAGCAGTACTAGCCTTGGACGATAGGTCCGATGTTTTGGCGGGGAACAAATTAACCCGCAATGTTGAAAGCGCAAACCGAAAACAGGCCTGCGAACATCGCAGGCACCACGACATCAGCCATCATGCCGCCAGGCGTCCAACATCTCCTTAGGCACCTGGTCACGGGACGTCAGAATGCACTGGCTTAGCTCTGCGTTGAAGAAAACGACTGCGCTGCCAGATCCTAGCGCGGTCCGTACACGCAGAACCTTCTGCTCCTCTGTTGAATCGTCGCCGTTGTCCGTTCCCTCCCTGCACACGAAGTCTTCTATCAGGTTTTGCAGAGTCTGAGGTTCGAGTTGATCGTGGGGAATAATCATCAGCGGCCACCGTCGATTTGGTAAGCGCCAGTGACATGGGTCTTCATGCCTTTAGTGCACGGATAGGTGAGCTTGCCATCCTGCCAGCGGACAGCGAGAGCAAGCCCTATGCAGCCCTCACACTTACACTGGCGGCTGCCACCCGTGCGGAATCCGAACGTGGTGCCATCACTGCTATAAACCCGGGAGGTCGGAGGTAAATCGCGGAAAAACTGCATCGAGCGCATCAAGATAGTCCTCATGAATAGTGGACCAATCCTCACCTGGCACAGGTCGAGCCAGAAGCCCTAGCGCTCGGAACAGTGTTTAATCCAGCTGCGTATAAGGTCCTGCTTTCCAGTTGCATCGAGCAGAAACCCAAAGAATGTATTTGCTTCCCCTGTATGGAACCCAAATCCGATCTGTTCGGCGCCGGATAGGGACCAGAGCATGTTGTCGTCTGCTATGAAGCTGGCCAAGACATAATCACCGGAGATCGATGGTTTGGCCTGGAGTTGTCCGATCGGGAGGAACTGCTGATTGATCCGCAACGAGTAGGCTTTCGAATTTCTAGTGATGAATGTTTTGTTGTCCCCCGCATCCCATAGCGCTGAAACTTTAACGCGCTGGTTTGGTGCGCAACTCATCAGGATCTTGCCATAGCCGTTCATGGTTTGCTGACGGCCCACAAGGAACACTGATCCCTGCTTGCCTTCAATCTCCCAGTCTGCCGGCAGAACACCGTTGTTGACCAAATTGAGTTGAACCGCGTCCGAATGTGAGAGCAGCTGCATTTGACCGCGGCCCACTTGAACCATCCGCTGGAACAAGGCCGGCGCGACTCCCATTTTTATGAGATAGGAGGTTATCGCCGCAGAGAAGATCTGCGCAACGTCAAGGTCCGTCGCTAACGCGGTACGGCGGTAAAACCGATGAATTCCGATCTGGGAGGCGGAATCAATGAACCGAAACTTCCCCCCGGCGTATGTCAGGACACATGCGCTCATGCACTTCCCTGCAGCTGGATGGCCAGAGCTCGCCCCGGGGCGCCCGACTGCGGTATTCATACTGGACCTTCTGATCAACTCGCCGAGGTCCATGCCCGCTTGCGGATCCCCACCTGCGGAGTCCAAGTAGACCACTGCCCCGTGCAGATTCTTGGCTGTGATGAGCGCGGAGAGCTGCGCGACAGTGGCATCGGTGATTTCGCCCGATAGGTAGACTTCAGGAGGTGACGCAGTGCCTGTGGTGGCCGCCGGAAGGATTTGCACTTCGTTTGCAAACGACAAGGCCGAGATCCCGCTCAAAAGCGAGCCAATTAAAATGCGATTCAACGCGCGCATTGCTGATTCCCTGAATTCGCCCTAGCAGGCGAAGACGGTAAAGAGGCAGGCCGGAACAACTCTCGGCGGCCCGTGACGGTATTGCAGCGGCTTGGCCGGGTTAGAGTTCGTACTTGTGGTAGACCACACGACTCATGGGCAACGTCTGCACCAAGTCTCCGTCTTCATTGCGCACCAACTGGGCGATTCGCTTGTTGTCGCTATCGACAGCGGTATAGGTGTCGCCGTCGCGCTTCCACTCAGCGACCATGACTGTGCGGCCATCGGCGACGAATCGGTCTTTCTGGATGACTGCCAGGCCTACGGGGCGGGGGAGCTCATCTGAATACTGAATGGCAGCCTGATAAGCCCCATGGATGCTGTCCCCGCAACCCGTCAGGAGCAGGGGGAGACATAGAATGGCGATGCGTTTCATTTTCAGCATGTCCTCGGTCACATGCCGTCACGCTACCGGATTTCAGATGAAGCACCAGTCAAAGTAGGGTGTCCGAAATCCGCTATGAGGATTTCTGGCGCGGTTTTTTGCTGCCAATCGGCTGTGGAATTTCGACCAACCCGGCTTTGGTCATACGGCGAGCTTGGTCGCGTCGTGGAGCAGGCGGCAAGGGTAACTCGCAAGGGAGGGGGATGCCGTCGCGCTCAGCAATGCGCCTTATGAGATCATGGTATGCATCGACATAGGATCGCTTCCCGATATAGGCGCGCAGTCGCTTCGTGCCTGGAACGCTATTGCTACCCCAGTAAGAACGACCGGTACCGGAGTACGAAACGATCAGTGAAACTCCCGACCACGGCCGTTCGGGGGGCCTTGGAGCGCAAGATGCCGGGTTTTATTCCGAGCTTGAGCTCAGTGGCATCGCGCCAGACTTTAGCGCGCCGTAGAGCCTCTGCGAGAGATCCGTCGAAATCAGAGGCTCGGAATGAGCAGTGGAACCGTTCGACCGTGGGGCCCCGCCCCTGTTGGATCATGGCGCGGTAACCCGTAACGGTGCCTACCTTATTTCGTAGTGGACTAATACGCCGCATCTCGAACGCGTCATCCGCGTGCCACCGCTTGGAGCGCTCATGTACCGGAGGTGCAGTACCCGTTACCTGTCCTGCAGTGCAATCTGCGTCGAGACTTTCAGCCAGAGGCAAGAAAGCCCGACGACGCATGTAAATGAGGTCAATTGGGCTCGCGGGTGGCAGCGCACCCGCGACGCGATCGAGTTGAAGAAATTTTCCAGAATCCATTCGTACTTCGCAGCTCATAACGATCAAGGCTGCCAGGTCGAGGACGCTTACCGCCCGCCACGATCCTGCCAGCTGTTAGTGCCCCATCGGAGGCACATGAATTAGCCAAATCTGCCCGCACCGAAATCGGTGTCGCCGGGCTACTGTAACGAGCCCTGTCACACCTTGCAGCTAATGTCAGTCAACAGGGGACATCTAACAACGCGCATTATTCTACGGCGCTTAAATCTGCGGTGAAAAGGCAAAACTCAAAATCCCCATTATTTAAGACCGAACATGGCCGCAATCCTGCACCAATTAGCGCCTCTCGGTATATGACAAGGACTGTTCGCCCATGCTCCTAAAACTCCACCGATTGCTCTTGTAACTGGCCCAGCAACACGCTCAGTTGGTTGGCCAGGTCACGCCGCCCATCAGTCGTAAGGTGGCTTCCATCGCCGTGCAGCTTGCGAGCAATAGATTTCAGCATATCAATCTGCCTGGACTCAACGACGAACCCGGGTACAGCATCTCGTGGTTCCTCGGCCGTAGGGTCGTCATAGCAAGGGCGCCAGTGGGTCACGCTTTCGGTCAGGTCCCAACCTTCAGAGCACGCGCTGATCCAACGACTCCGTGAGAAAGGATCTTCTCCATCGTCGCGCACGAGCCGCGCCATTTTCTGGTCACCCCAAGACATAAAGACAACGACTGTCTTTGAGCGCGGTTCGCAAAACTCACGATCGAAAGTGACAGGCAAGAACCGAGATACGCGCATCCAAGACATGAAGAGCCTCCTAAAATTAATGAGGCCATCATGAGCTCTGGTGATCCGTGCCGGAATCACTGGGTCAAGATTCGATTAATCATCCCTGTAAGCTGGGCGTGGAGAACAGTGGAACCCCGAAGGGTCAGTGGAAGGATGAGCACCTTCTCTTCGGCATAGGTCCTGGCAAAGGTGGGATTGAGTTGCTTTAGGTTGGAGAAGTTGTGCACGGCATCAGCGAGTCGGAGAGTCTGGCCGCCGGGCGAGGCTTTGGCGAGGTGCGCAAGGTCTATGGCTTTGCGCCGAGCACGGTTGCCATCAGAAGGTTTGCTAGGGTTGGTAACTTCAAGCACTAAGGCCAAGACGACTTCGCCCAGTCGATCACGAATCACGGTCTCTCGGCCCGCCCTCAAGTGTTCGTCACACTCTAGAACATCGTGGAGAAGAGCTGCCGCGATTTCCTCCCATTGATCGCTAACCGAGGCAACCAAATCAGCAACCGCGATTGGATGCTGAATATAGGGCTCGTCAGCGGTGAATTTACGAACCTCGCCTGCGTGCCAGTCAGTGGCGAGCGAGAGAGCCGTGGCCATAGCGTCATCCATCTTTCGATTCCTCACAACGGCGGTTGTTGGCGGCAAGAGGATTCAATCTGCCTCAGTAATAGCCTGACCTGAGCCTCTTCTTTAGGAACGATCTCCCACCGACGGCCGAGTTGCTGGCCAGCGAGAAAACTTGTGCCAGCATACCGGCCTTCGAGCCGCTCGATCGTGGTTAACCGACGGTTGAAAACATCAATCACGCGCAGCAGTGTCTCTTGGTTGGGTTCCATGATGAACTCACCTGGGCGAAGCTCATTGGTCAATTTGGTCTGGCGCTGCGAGACGTTCGAGGGCATCTGAACCCACCTTCAGGTCATCATTTTATCCGAGGATAACTGCCAACATCTGGAATGCGAGCCAAAGACTATCGTCGGAATTCAAAAGCCGACAACGCAGCAGAATTAAGCTGCTCCAATGCGACTTTTGCAGCCATATAGCGTTTCTCTCGGCCATGGGAGGAGCAAGTGTGAGGCCTGAATTGGCACCTCTGCCTAAGCCCACCTGGAGCCACGTCATTTCACCGCAGCTGCCGGCCGGGTCATTTCTTGGCTACGGACCTTCGCCTGCTCGCCTACCAATTTCGGATTCCGTAGGCGTGAGGTCTTCAGATCCAAAATTTCGAGACGGCCCAAATCACAACAGTGACCGGATAATAGAACAGCTCGCGCAAGGACACCCCGCGTTCCCAGTGGAGAAGAAGAAGGAAGGCGCCTCCGTTGGGGTATCGGGCTCTGCTGGGCCTTTCCCATCCGCAGTCCCAGCAGCCGCGGGCTGAGTAAGATCGTGTACCAACTGAGCCATCACTTGGTCAGACAGGTGTTCGAACAATCCCTTATACGGGGGGGTGAATGGGGCGACCTGATTTCTGACCTGCATTTGATTCCTCCATTTAGCATCTGACGATAACGACACCTCCGCAAACGCCCAGGCGAGTCGGCTAGGGCTATCCCGATGTCAGGCCTCGGCAACGAGCGCTTAACTGGAAATCGATTCATAACGCCGAGGGCTCCGTGCCATGGCGGGTGTAGGGGTTTCGAGCTCCAGCGACGCTCGCATGCGCCAGAAGCAAAAAACCCCCTCAGCCGCATTACCGGCTGAAGGGGTTCTCCACGTTGATCAATCAATCCCACGTTAGTGGCTGACCGCGAACGGACAGTCAATACGCACCTTGCTCAAGCTGCCAGCTGTTGCTGGTCGTACTTGGCTTCAATCTTTGCAAATTCAGCAAGCATCTCGGTGAACGTCAAAGCATCACGCTGGTGAGCTTCGATGTGCACAAGCCGCTCACATCCTTTTTTCCACTCAATTGTGGTCGACATCTTTTCGAGAGTGTCTCTTGGCGCAACTCTGGTAAAACCAGATTTGAACGCGTCGAGTACGGCCTCATCGAGGGTGTCTGTAGTGAAATGCGAGTAGAACCCGTTAAGCCGGAACACTGAATATCGAAAGCGTCCTGGCTCTGATGCGTCAGGCAAGACCAATGCCCACAGATCCCCCGATCCGTTTTGCATGATCATGCCTACACCGAACTCATCGAGCTCGGCATACACCGCTTGAAGCGCATCGTGGCGAACCTCAATTTCCCGGATCAAGGCTTCCTCAGCTGCGCAAGGGGGGTGTTTATTCTTTTGGGTCAGACTGTACAGCTCACGAACAGACTCGATTTGGTCATGGAAGTAGGTGCGAAAGTTACCGGTGCGAGCCATGGAAGAGTCTCCAAAAGGAGGGATTCCATGCCAGGGCATGAAATGCCCTGGTAGGGTGTTTACTCGTTGAGGTTTCGGTCAAAGGGCGCGCAGCTTGTTACGGCGCGCAGCGGCCAGATCGTTCAGCCTTGTGGAGGCAGTGGCAAGTCAAAACTCTTGACGTAACCAATACACTGCACCGGGGTTTTAAATCTTTCATATTGCCTCGCACACATCTCATCGAGCTTATGCCCCTGGGATGCGAACTCAGCTTTATGTCGCGCCGAATGGGTACTGCTAATCGAGAAAACGCAGCCAGCCGCGAGGCAGGACACCACGAACATCAGGACCAGCGGACCTACAGGGTTTGCTACTTTCATAATTGTCTCTCGCCAGTAGAGCACTGGGAAAATATAGAAACGCCTGGTGCTCTAAGGCCAGGCGGATGATGGAGGGAACCAACATCTTCCTGGCCACGGCCTGGAATTGTCAGGCCTTGCGGTGGATCCATGTGCGAGGCTCTTTTGGAGTCGCGCATATGAGTTTTGATAGATCGTTCCGAACAAACGCTTGAAGTTGCTCAATAAGCGACAGCAGGGGCGCGTAGGGATAGATCAAAATTGCGACGGGTCAAGGAGGTATCAAGTCAGCAAGCTAACCTGTCACCGCACGACAAGTGTCGTGTTCTGCGCAATTTAAATGTCCTCGAGGTCGAGGGTTTTACCCAAAAGCAATGCCGGAGCAAAGCTTCAAGCCAAGCGCTCATTCCATAGGAAACGAAAACACCAAGCCTGGACGGCAAGATGTGATCTTTACCGTCTGGGGGCACCTTTCAAGAAAGGGCAATGAGATCGACAACAACCTAGGTCGCTGCGATCAAGGGGTAGAGAGGTTGAACCTCGTCTACGGAGTTGATTGACCAACAGTATCTGCTAATCAAACGGTCAGAATTACCTAACCGTACGAAAAGCCCTTGAAAACCGCGAAGAATTAACAGCGCGATAGACAAGGTGCCTCAATCAGAAATTGGGCATAGAACGAAGACATTTTTAGCACTGGTCGGTAAAGGCTTCAAGTCAAAACCAGGCCTCGGAATCTAAGAGCTGGCAGGGCCCAGAATATGAATGCGCAATGGCGGTAGCCATAGCACCTTTCTGGCTAGGCCTAAACGATAAGCCGCTAGTCCGACCACGCCAGTCGATTTCCTGGCGCCCTCAAGCTCTTGTCGGCGGGTCGCGGTGCGATCGCTGTCGGCGATCGGTTCGTAGCCTAACGAATCAGCGAAACCAATCTGCCACGGAAAACGAGGCCCCATTTTGGGATGTGAACCACAAACTCAGCCCATACAATCGGGGCCTGCTTAGCAATTAGACGCCCTCAGATGAGCGAAGAAATATACCTACCTCGACGCAAGATACTGGCTGCCGCGGTCGCTGCACCTATCGCATTGATGTCGCCACCGGTGTTGGCCAGCGCTCCTCGGCAGCGCGACTGGCGCGCTGTCATCCTTGATAGAGATCGATACCTGGAGTTGGAACGCCCTCAATCAGGCGAGAAGGCTACCTTCTGTTACTACCGGAAGGGTCAAGGCTGGGACCGCCGCGGGTACAACATCGCCTGCACGCTGCTGCGGGATGTAGTCTCGAAGAAGACAGTGGCCATTGACCTTAAGCTAATTGACTTGATCTTCATCATCAGCGCCTATTTGAGGATAAAACAGCTACCTGGAAAAGTACTGATCAATAGCGGGTACCGCACTGCTGAGTTCAACTCGAAGCTCGAAGGCGCTGCTTTGAACTCCATGCACGTGCAGGCGAAAGCTGCTGATATTCGCATACCAGGTGTTCCTGCTGAGCAGATGGCCAAGCTGGCCAAGGCCATCGGCGTCGGTGGCGTTGGCGTCTACCAGCTCAAAAATTTTCTACACATTGACACCGGAGTAGTACGGACATGGCGAGGGGCCTACTTCGCTCCGCACCAGGACAGCTGGCTTGCAAGTCACTCATCCTTAGAGTTGGACATGATGCTGTCCTACAAAGAAGCGTCCGATCACGGGCGCATCATCTACGCCTGAGATGAACCCTTCTTGTTCTAAATCTCGAAACGCTCGTTCTGTGCACGGCCGCTTGGGTGCCAACTCTACTTCACTGCGACAGTTCTAATTCCCCAGAACAAGGGCGGCGGCGCAGAACGCGTCGCTGAGAAATCGTGAGCCAATCCTGACTACCTAATCTACCGCTCTACTCAGCCGGACCTGTGTGACCAGTAGTTGAACCAGCAGTCCAAAAGGTGAACTCAGCACTGTGCCGATCGATATCAGCCTTGACGGTAAAGATCAGCGGGCCATGCGCAGTCGTAGGGAGTGTCGCAAAACTCCTGGCCATTTGGTGACAAGAAGTCTCCTTGGTCCTCCCCATACTTCACTGCAGCGCTGAGTGGGGCTACAGTCTTGCTGTACATGCTCGCTGAGGTCCCATCGACTGAATGCGCGCCCGCCGCCGAGCAAAGAAGAATCCTCCTACTGCTATTCACTCTGCCCACATGCAGATGGCAGCGTCTGCGCCTGGCCAGCACGCCCCATGCGTGAACCGACTTCGTCTTCCAGATTGAGGACCCTCCCACGAAGAGGCCACAGCTTGGATTGAGGTACTGACGGACGTCATCAGGGACCATACCGTCCTGCACCGCTATGAGAAATTTTCCGCCGTAGCCTTTCAAGTTTTCCATCCACTTCAGTGTAAGTTCCAGGCTTCGCATGCCTCCGCATACGATATCGGGCAGGACCACCATTGACACCTTCTCTCCAAGCAGGTCGAAAGCCTTGCCAAACGCGAGCTCGTCAAAGTCTTCGCCTGCCTGAAAGGAGCTCCATGCCCCGTTGTCCAAGCGACGTTTTTAAAGCCTTCGGTGCGCAGCACGCCCTTCGCGGAAACGAGCAAACCCCACCCGTTTTCACGCATCGCTGCAAGGTTTCTCTTGGTGCCCGTCCTGCTAGCAAATGGGACCATCGGGGTGCGCTGGGCGCAAACTCGCTCCTCGATCTCCGGATCGCTATCGGCCGAGCCGTCGCAGCACAGGTACTCGGAATAGGCGAGCATGCCCTGGGCGTGGCCAATGCGCTGGCCATCGCGGTATGGAGCCAACCAACTCGGTGGCTCATAGATACTGGTCGGCGCAGCGGGGGGAGAGGTGAATGCTTGAGTGTTCATGGAAATGGCCTCTTAATTTGAAGCCATCATTGGCGGATCAGATCCGTGCCACCAGCTGCTAGCGGCACTGGTCACGGCGCCGCCAATCAACCTCAATCGGCTCAGGCATTTGACTGAATTGCTTCAGATCATCAATGGTGAGACGAGTTGTAAACCGCTTCAATCGAAAGCTCTCACTTGGATACGAAGCGGAGACTTGCGAGGGCTTAAGCCAGTTCATCGCCTGGGCGAGGTTATGAAAACGGCGGGAGCTTTGGTACCCCAGTTGAGGACCGACTACGACGCTGGTGATGCGGCCCCAGGAGGAGCGTGGGATGGACTCAATAAGGGTGATCAACGGGCCTGCAGGGACATTGATCGTCGGGAGCCGCCCGGTGGTCTTGAAGTCCAACAGGGCTTTAGGGCGGCGAAGCATTAGTTGAATCTGGCGATGCGTGGTCATGGTGCTCTCCTTGGAAAACACCATATTCGTTGGCGCGATCCAGTGCCGGAAGCCTACGCAGCCGTTTCAAATGCCTTTTGAACGACGGATTCCGGCAGCATCCGGGCATCCCAGTCAGCGCGGTCTAGTTTCAACCGCTTGGCCGGAGATGCATGGCGAGTGAAGGGATAACGAGCGTCTGGACGGAGCCGATACCGACACAGGTTGATCCTGTGCCCAGCCCATTCAACAGAGGTCACCCACCACACTTGCCGGCCTTCGTACCGAGGCATTAATGGGTCTGAGTCCTCTCCATCCAGAAGTACCACAAGCCGGACCCAATACGGATGCCTGCCCGGGAAATTACACCGCATCTGACCATCTAACTGGCGCAGGCCTGAATCGGCGGCTCCAGATTTTCGAAATACCTGCGACTGCTGATGGCAATTAACGCGACTGCCATAGGTTCTGTCGGTAATAGCTGCGACAGCCTGTGGATTTTCCGGGATATTTGGGCTGTAGCTCCTCGGGTGCACAGCTGGTGTCCTAAACTGAAATCACCCGGCCACAGCGGAGTACCGCTCATGATGAATCCTGACGAGTTCCTGCTTGCTTACGCGGCCCAACTGCAGCGTGAGCATGGCCCTTGTGTGCGCGGACAGACCGCGCTGCTGGAGTGGCTGGACCAGCGAATTGAGCGCTTGGCGCGCCTGCATGCGCCTGGTCATGCCGCAATGGAAATTATCAGTAGCGAATACCTGCTCTGGCAGGCAGAGGCGTTGGGAATTGACGTCAGGGGCTAAAGCGGCGACCTCGAATTTTCCGTGAACATGCCGAAGACATTGGTGTTAGGAATCGTGGGAGGCCCACCACCAACTCTCCCAAGATCGACCTCGATCCGCGTTCAATCCTGACAGAAAGTCCTATGACCGTTATTCGCCGAGCAACATCCCGTCGCCCTAGTCAATTCAAACACCTCATTCCCGTTGCATCAGTTACCGGGCGAAATCCTGAGCGTGATGTGATGCTGCTATGGGTTATGCGTACGACTGGTATTCGTGTCACCGAGCTGGCACAGATCGAAATCGCTGACGTGCTTTATCCAAGCGAAGCGGTGCGACCAGAGGTCTATCTGTCGTCGTGCATCACGAAGGGCTGTCGTGCCCGCAACATATACCTCACGCACACCAAAGCATTGACGCCCTTGAGCGCTGGTTTGAGGTGCGTATGGCACGCGGTTAGGTTATACCGGCGCCGATGAGTATCGAGGCATGCGCCCGGGTTCGAAGTTGGTTCTGAGCCATAAGGGGCAAGCCTTCGAACTTGCATTCAAACACCGCCAGTTAGATAGCGGGCCAGAGATATATAGGGCTTGTAATCCGCTACAGCAGACAATCAGCAGGCTCTACCGGCATGCCGGTATCGGTCGGCACACAGTGGCAGGCGCTCACTTGCAGCCAAGGTTCTGGCCGCAACTAGCAACGTTGAAACTGTACAAATTCCAAGCTCGACCACAGCAAACCATACCTGAGCGTATGCCAAGATACGATTCGACGGGCGTTAAAGGTCGCTTTATAAGGGGCAGACGCGAGAAAACTGAATGTTAGGAAGACCTGGGAGCAACGGAGCAGAGAACTTAGTTCCAAAATGCGCGCTGTTCCCAGCCAGGTGAAAACCCCATTATCGACTCATTTAGCCCCGCCCTTGCTAAGACCCCCGCTGGGCAACTCATAACAACAGACTTAAATCGACGCTTCCAGTCAGAGGTTGGGTCAATAACTTCCAGCAATGCGGCAAGAGTCACGGCGCGTGCGGCTACTCGTCCCCGGTCAGCCGGGGCTGGAAATTCAGCCTTAAGCGCCTTCGCTTGTAGGGGAGCGTTGACCAGGTTGTTCTTGTTCCAGAGCCGCGAGTGATGCGCACACACATTACGTAGCAAGTTAATGCTCTTAAACCAAGTGACCAAGATCTTCTCGTCGAAGCCAAAAGCCTGGCCTATTGTCTTCCTATGCGCAATCTGGAGATTTGCATACAGATGCGAAAGGGGGCCGAAGGTCACCGCTTCAAGGATCGCCCAGATCGGTGCATGTGCCGGCGTATGGTAGGTCTTGAGGTAGTGGTCAACTGGCTGATGTTTTTGTGTATTCGGATCACACACCGCCTTCATGAACGAAGCATGGCCGTTCGCGCTTATAAAGTGGTTCGCATCGAGATAAAAATGCGGGCCCGCATTAGGATCCGGAGCAAGCACGTTGGTGATTGCAGCCCGCAATGCCACCTCGACCCGCTCAACCGCATCAAGACAGATCAGTCGGAGTCGGCGATCGAAGTCGTACAGTGCCATGACGTCGTCGAACTCGGCGTTTGGATAGAAAATGTTGGTTTGGCTGTCCTGAAGTGGACGCATGTAGATCAGCAAGCGGTAGTAGCCGATGAGATCTAGTGAATGCAGCGCGCTCGCTTGGTCTCGAACTGCTAGTCCTTTGCCAATCAGGTGAGCAAGCAGGTCAGGCGTGGATTTCGCCTGCTTTGTGTAGGCTATGCGTGGGGCCATCAGAGCGTCCTGCTCATTTTCTGCAGGCAAAAATAAACCCCCTGGTGCGCAGTACGGGCCGAAGCCCACCCGAGGCGTGGAGGTTGTGGTTGAGATCAATCCTAAGCAAAGGTGGCACGCGTGTCAACCTAATACGTCGCGTCGTACTATTGGCGGGCTTTGCGACACGCGCACTGCAAAGCGCGTAGCAGCCGAACTGGATAGCCCAGTGGCCCGCGTGCAGGCACTGGCGTACGTGGCTATCCAGCTTTCTACAGAGCCAGGGCAGTGCCAGACGTGTTCACCATTGCCCAGCTTGATGCATTCCAAGCAAAGCTTGCCGGAGCACTGGGAAAACCAACAACACAACATCTAGTGTGTCGGACCAATTGGTCGGGCACTACACCTAGCAAATGGAGGCAACACGATAAAACGTGGGACGTGCAGCGGAGTTCGCCAAGACGCGGCTTCGCTCAATAGGCCGGTAGTTCAAGGAAAACACGATGAAATAGTCACTGGTTTTTAAGGCGGTACTGATCTGGGTAGGAGTTACGACATTCTGTGTAGCCTACGCAAGTGATACCACGCAGTCTCTTTCGCAAGAATTCCTGATGCACTCGAAAGATAGCACTGATGTCCGATGTTTTTTAATTTAATTTTGAACGGTCGCGTTTTATTACAGGCTCACCAGCTGCGGCAGCACGCTTCACTTCGGTGTACTGTTTCTCAAGAAAAAGCATGCGCTCAACTGCCCCTTCACTCATCCCGCTCTCTTCAACGTGGCAAAGCTCGATGAGAGCCTCTAGGACTGTCGTAGCCTCAAAGTATTCTTCTGCAAGCACATCTGTAGTCCCAGCATCCAGGATGCCTATGACGGTGCACAGATGGTTGCGCGCAAGATTTAGCACGGTCATCTCAAATGCGGTCACCGATAGGTCTTTCATCTCTGCTCCGACTGCTCGCCTAATCTTGCTGTGAAAAAGGGATTGCCACCGCACGAACGGGACCAAGGCTCGTCCGCCCGCGAGTTTGTAATCTCTAAATGAGGTGTGAAACTCGCAGCGTTTTTCCGAGCGAACGCACTGACAATCTCGTCCTCAGAAAGACCATGTTTGGCCACTAAACACCTGAGCACGTCTTCTACTCTGCTCTCAGGAAGATCGCTGCAGGGAATCTCTTTCGACCAGATTGAGGCTTGACCTTGCCAACCCTCAATGATCCATACACGCTTGCTCATGAGCTTTATCCGTTAACTGTTTGAGTCGACCATTTGGCATTCAGCAACATTCAACTGCCCGACACTCCTTCATTCGCGACTTTAGCGAAGCACCGTGCACAGGCAAAGCCTTTATTTACGAGGAGAACCCTGGGATGGGTGCCGAAACCAAAATCACCTCAGAAGCTGCCCCTTGGCACTAGAGTCAGACTGTTCAAGAAACGACGCGCTAACGCCCCCGCCCAGCACATGCTGGTCTGGTCTTTTCCCACATCCGGGCAAAGGACCGCCGCTAACGCATGACTGGGCGTAGAACTTCTCATCGTTCGGTCGGAAGACTCCGACGGAGGTATGCATGCTAGAGGCCGAGAGACGGTGAGAGTCGTCGGGGCTGACGGCCATCTTCGTACGAACTGCCATCATCAAGAGTTCGTTGAGTGCCGCCGAGCGATCGCGATCGCCGACGGACTTACCTATTCCGCTTGCGGCAGCGCGCATGAACCTGAGACCTGCAGATTGGGTTTCATCGTCCAGTATACAAACCCCAACGGTTAGGCCACGGCTCGGGGCAGGTCAGGATTAAGTGTGCTGTGTACTTTGAACGAGCCCAGATTGGTGTAGACGTTCACCGACGGACCGTGGGGGAAGTCCTCGCCACTTTTAACCACTCGAACACGCCAGTTACCGCTGTGGGTGTCCAATGCCTGAAAGACAGTACCGGCGACCACAGGATTGAGATCGGACGGCTCATGAGGGGTGAACGTGACCCGGTCAAGTGGTTGAACTGGGCACGGCGCCAGCACCCGCGAAGAGGATGACGCTGCGTTGGTAATGTGTAAGTGGCTCATGTCGAAACATCCGTGGCTGAAGTTGTGGACGTATCCTCGGCCGCGATGGCGCGTGCCACGAGCCCACAGGCCATTTAGAGTTCGATACGCTGGACGCTTCCACAACTCAGCGATTCCCCAGCCCCAACAAATCCCTGACCAGGCTCATACCCAACTCAGAAGATCCGTCCCAAAGTCTCAACACCGAAACGGCCTTCAGGATGGAGATAAACAACGCACTCCCGGCTTGTAGGTTTGAAGGGCCGCAATCGCTTGAGCCGGGACAAGCTGAACCTATGGCATGTTCGTTAAGGGCGTCAGATTGGTTCCAGATAATGTTCAGGGCCCAGGCTCGGGGGTGATATACGCTGAATCCTCCAGCAGCGGTGGAGCAGCTCTCCGTCACGAACCAGCCAATCGTCCCCAAGCAACGACGTTATATCGGCAGCTACTTTGGCTTCAATCTCTTCCTGCGTCAGAATAAGCGACAGCCCCTCCGTGGTCCGTTCCTCTGCGAAGTGACGAAATTGGCTCACAGCCAAACTTGCGACTATATCTGTGACCTTCTCTCCAGGGTCGCCGGCCTCTCCTGACGCGATGTAGAGCGCTTGCAACTCTTCCTTGGTTTTCTCGCCAGCCAGGACAACCCAGCGCGTAAGCCTTTCCACCCGCCAACGGCACTCGGCCTCAACAAGCTCAGGTGTGGTGAGCCCCCTGACATCGTTCCTATGCCAACAGCAAAGTGTCGCGGATGTCGTTCCGGCCGGCTCGTCGGATTGCCAAACACGCCATACGAACCCCAAATCGGCCCACCCAGGGTAGGTCACGGTTAGATCACTGGTGAGGTCGCCGTCGACTTTAGTCCAGACGTCCTGACAGATCGCGATGCCATGACGCTTGTCCCAGTCCGGACACCAATCCGCCGGACCAAAAGGAAGCCCAACGGGGGCGTCGGATTCGACAGTTGAGTACCAGGGATAGCTGTGATTTAGCGGAGGAGGGAGCACCAGGGGCTGTTTGCCTTCTTTCAAGCGCTGGTACAGCGATGATTTGGCAAGAATGTGGTTTTCCAAGCCGCCGGCGAGAGCTACCACTTCACGATAACGTTTGAGCACCTGCGCCTCTTTAGCAATGTCCGTCATTGCGTTCCCTTAGTTGCAGTGAATACAGTAGCTGGCGCGGGCCTGGCTGGCACTGACAAACCTGCCGCAGGCTTCGCATTTCGGCCGTCGCACACGCCGGCGTGGAGGTTCCGCGAGGGTGATGCCGGTATCGAGCAGTGCCTGCATTACGGTCATGTCGGCCGAAGAAGCGATCGGGCGTGCCTTCGCGTCAATGTAGGTTTTTGGCCAAATCTCTCTACTGCAGCGAGCGCCTTCGCTGCCGAAGAGCTCAGCTGCCTGGGCCCGGGTAAAAACGGCAGCCCTGACCAAATCAGCCGTTTGCCCCGTCGAGCTCACCCAGACAAGGTCATTCCCATCGTGCGTACATTTGACCGAAACGTAGCAGGGGTCCTCCCACGTGCGCACCACCAGACGAACAGGGCGGATGTACTGATGATCGACGGCAATTTGAGTGCGAGAGAGCACAAACTCTAGCGGCCAGGGAAGGTCTGTTTCGCGGGACTCATGCTGAGCCAACGCGGCTGACCGGCTGAAGACTTCAGCCTTGCTGACGTCGGTGGTGTATCCACCTCCGTTTTCCCACCAACTGATCCTGGTACCAGTCAGCGAACGACTATCTTGCAGAATGAACTGGTCCAACACTCACCTCCCTCAACCCCATTCTTCGGTATGCGGGGGCACTATCCCAAATCCAAGAAGGCCACCGCCGCAACACCATTAAAACGGCTCAATTAATTGACCAGCAGCGTTGTAAAAGGCCTGCTTGTTAACCAGGTTGTGTTGCGAGTCGAGATAGGCCGCGCGCCAGATCTCCTCCGGAATTGGTAAGCCAAGCTGTTTTGCCACTTCACGGTAGTAGCCCTGATCAGGCGGGTGACCGACACAAAACAGGTTGCTGTACAGAATCCCTTCGTCATCGTCTGGGAGGGCGGTCTGATCGTCCTTCTGCACGACCAGGTAAAAGCCCTGCAGCGGGCGATCCCAGCCATGCTGAACACGAACTACGCAGCCGGTTGGCGCGTGAAAAAACTTTAAGAAATGTTGGCTCATTAAACCTCCCCTTACTGTGAGCACAGGCTACAACGGCAATCATCAAGACCAAACCCAAACCGGGGTCTCGATTCTGTCCTTGCGGAGCGCACGGTCATAGCGCCACCCAATGAAGGCGAAAACGACGGAGATCCAGCCGTCGGTGTAGCGGGCAGACTCTTAAATTGCGGAGCATTGACACAGTGGGAGGAATTGCAGGTCGATAGCCATCAGAAGGATGTCGGTGGCCGGGGGGTGGTGAGGAATCTGCGCATTTTTGGACTAACGAAGGAGACCTGTCGTCTTGCCGTTGTCCCTGTCAAAAGCCTATCCGCTGACAAGGATGGCAAACACCTCGACTGGCCGAGCGTCGAAGTGCTCGTGCTCCATCGTCTGCTGCTCATGCCCGCGTCATGGTCGATAGACGATCACCCTTGCTAGCGTCGCCCCACCAGTCACGCACGATGTCGTATGGCCGGCCTTTATTTGATGGAAATATTCGCCTTCAGGGAAGGTCAGAACACGCTTTGCGGTGGGGGTGGGTGTAAAAAAATGGGATGTGTCGAAGATATCTGCATTGCCGGAGTCGGCCTAGGTGTCAGATAGACCGGAGCGTCAAGAGACATGCGCCGCGTTGCGTGGTCGCCCAACCCATTACCCACAGTACCGATTAGATCTTGAGCCAACATCGGCCAATCTACCCAAAATTTATCCTGCGCTTTAGGGCGGCAAATCCGAGTCATCACCCCATCGCATCCAGGCTAACTGGCGTAAGGCAGCTATCCCTATTCCCACTAATAGCGCTACAAAGTTAGAAGTGTTTCCTAGCCATGAAGCGATACCGAGCGTCGGCATTATCGCCAGAGCAACGATGAGAAAAAGCCCCCTAGGGCTGCGCAGCCAGAAATACCTGTCACCCATGGAACGATCCTCTAGTCGCAAGAGCCGGTGGTTCGCCGACCTTTATCTACGACCTTTATATTAGAGGATCGTGCTCAAGACGCTTCTCAAGCAGGAAGATGGCCACTCCAGATTTGTTGCACTTTATGCGGCGGGGGGCTCCATGAAACCCTGAGCTACCGGACCAAGGATGAGCTAACGCGCACACTGCTGACCGATCTGCAGACTCTAGATTTTGTCAGCAAAGGAGGGGCGCGCACCTCCGCAAAACCTCACAAAGCTGTCGATCATCCCCATGGAGTCGTTTACGTCTACCGTGAAACTGGCTTTTAGATCCGTTCCAAGTTTTTCATATGAAAACCCCACCGTACGGCCTTTATGGAACGCCGCCAATTGTTCTGGGGTGGGGTCGAAGGTGACGTATGAAAACCCATTCTTCAGGCTGGGACCGGCTATCCCATCGACGGGGAAGCGCTTGTTGTCAACCGTCAGCGCCAGGCTATCCATTTGGTTGAGCAGGTTCGTGTCATACCAGGCCTTGTAGAAAGCGGCCATCGACACGCCGTTGTGAGCATTGCAGCTAAGGCCTAGCCTACCGGTCCCCGAAATTTTGGTCTGTTCTCCAAGCGCATACACGAGCCCCTGTTCGCTCCGAATCGTCCATGTGGCGGGCAGTGAACCAGCGTTCACTAGGTCCAACTCATATGCCTCGAGCGGGGAGAGGTAGTTCATGTCGGCCGGGCCAGCCTTCGCAGCGACTTCCAACAATCGAAGGCTCACCCCTAGGTTGCTCAGATGGTTGGCCAGCAGGATTGAGGTGATCTGTCCTGTGGCAATGTCGTTGTCCCCAGCCACCCCGTTCGCCTTAAAAAACTGGTGAACTCCCATCTTGGATTTGCCATCCATCAGGCGGAACACGCCTCCAGCCAACGCAAAGGGGCACGCGCTTTCACAAGCCCCTGGGGCAGGGGTGGTGTTCGGGCCCGTCCACCTGCCGATTTGAGTGCTAAAGCCACGCTCTCGGATGAGTTGTCCTAATTCCATGGCAGCGACGAGGTCTCCGCCGTGAGAGTTGAAGAAAACAAAGCCAACTTGGCGGCCATTTAGGAATGCGTTCTTGCGAAAAGACTCAACCGTAGGCTGGTGAATAAAGCCGTCGACGTAGAATTCCGGCACGCCCTGAGGGGTTTGGGGGGCGACGAATTTGACTTGAGCGGGGATTAACCGCTCATCAATCGTCGCGACTGTTCCTCCCGATGCGGCGCTCGCCGCGCCAATTGTAAAGCTGAGTACAGCCGCAATGGCGGATCGAATCACGCATCATCCTCGACAAACTGCAGGAAGCTGAGACCGGGCATGTTCTGCAGGAACTCACCCAACGCACCTCCAGCAGCCATAACGCTCTCGAGTGAGTTTCCGATAAGACGGATGCCATCTACGCAGGTTGCGCCCGCCGGATCCCAGGACAATGCGTACAACGCACAGAGTCGCTCGCCTTCTGCCTCGATGCGCTCCCAGGTTTCGAACTTAAATCCTTCATCGCCGATGCAACTCTCGGCCCAGGTGAATGGGATCTCAATGACGTGCTGAACATGCAGCACCGGTGCAGCAACAGTATTCACGGACATACAAGCGACCTCGATCAATGGCTAATGATGACATGATGAAGTCGCGTTACGTGTGCCAAAAGCACCTTTCAAATTTCATTCGTTGACTATCGGGATTCCGGAGGATCCATCCCGATGTTCTAGAGATATGTGGTTCGGTTTCGCTCCCTGACACAGGTTTTCGCGCGGGACTAGCCGCGGCATGCCAGATGCTGACCAGAGGAAACAGAATCTCGAACGTTGAAAAGCGTTGATCCTGTAAGTCACGAGTTCACGGCCTATGCGTTGTAGTGGACTCGTTGGGACAAGGACAGGCTTAGGAGGGCTGATAAACGCGAGCTCCCAAGCTCAGCAATTAGATCGTCCACTGTGGTGAGCGCTCTTAAGCGGATGGAGCCGATCTCGAGCTCGTCACCCCGGCCGTGTAGCACCATTGCATCATCGCCAGCCGGTAGACTCGCAAGTTTGCAACCAGTCTCATAAAGGCTTACGGCCAAAGACCGTTTCTCAGCTGAACCTAATTTCTCTGGTTCGATATGGACCGCCAAGTTGAATTCCATTTCGCCTATCAGGTGCTTGAACAGATCGACCTGTTCGACCTCCAGCATTTCGCCGTTGATTCCAGCAACCAAAAAAGGGGGGTACGGCATACGATACATCCTTCTACTGGGTCATCACTGACCCCCATCCATGGGTGTGCGCCCTTTGAGGGCGCAACATTTGGCCTTAACTGGCTCTGCTCCCGTTTTCGGCAGACAGGCCGATCAGTTAAGACCGTTCGTCGGTTATGTGAACTCTTTCACAGAAGAATGAGTGCGATGGAAGCCCGGTTTAGACGCTTCAACCCCCGTTTGTACTCACTTTCGACCTAAGGTAATTCGACAGGAGTTGGCTCCGTTCATGGTTCATCGCGATACCTATGGCAGGGCCACACAGACCCTTGTCGATGAATTTCTGGGCCTGAACCGTCCTTGCGACCGCATATGCACCAAGCAGCAGCGCGCGCTGAGGGTACTCCCGCTCCTCAAAACCCAAACGACCGCGTGCGTCAGCCTCACATGCCATCAAGAAGTGTTCCAGGACTGCGGGCCGGCGGAAAGCGTCGGTACGCTGTAAGACCTTCAAAACAGTTCCTGGACGCAACTCGGAGGCCTTGTGGGCGTGCGTGTGCATCTCTCCAACGAGCACAGCGAGATGCGCACAGTCCGAGGGAACCTTGAACCGGCGATTAACGGCACGGATCAATGGTGTCCCTGCGCTCTCATGGCCGTGATGAGCTGGCAGCGTTTCGGTAGGAGATAGTCCTTTACCAAGGTCATGCATCAGAGCAGCCCAGCGAACGGGCAGCGGGGCGTTCATCTTGCAAGTCTGGGTCAACACCATCAGCACATGCACGCCGGTATCGATTTCAGGGTGATGGGCAGCGGGCTGCGGGACGCCGAACAAGGCATTCAATTCTGGCATTAGGGCCTGAAGTGCTCCGCACTCCCGAAGTACTTCTATAAAAACATGAGCGCACGGCTCCATGAGGGCACGAGAAAATTCCTTCCAGATACGTTCCGGTGGCAATTCGCTCAAGGCGCCACCCTCCGCCAAGCCAGCCATCAGGGCGATGGTCTCTGGCGCGACAGTGAAGCCCAATGGGGCATATCGGGCAGCGAATCGAGCCACGCGCAGCACACGCACTGGATCCTCAGCAAAGGCCGGCGATACATGGCGAAGGATTTTTGCTTCCAGGTCGGCCTTGCCGCCGTGCGGATCGATAACCTCCCCGTCCGCAGTCTCGGCCATCGCATTGATAGTGATGTCACGGCGAGCCAGGTCATCTACTAGTGATACGTCCGGACTTGTGAAGAAATTGAACCGGCCGCGCCGGACGCTACTTGAGCGGTCCAGTCGTGCCAGGGCGTACTCATCACCGGTGGTTGGATGCAGAAAAACTGCGAAGTCGGCGCCGACCGCCTGATACCCAAGTCCTGTCATCTGATCGACCGTCGCACCCACGACGACCCAGTCGATATCTTGTACCGGGCGCCCCAGCAGGCGATCTCGAACCGCTCCCCCAACTTTGAATACTTCCATGACTCTCCTCCTTCAATTCAATGGGCGGCAAAGCACTTCGCTACACGACCTTGAGGCGTACCCTTTTGAGCTTAAGCAGGTTCGCGAACTAGCCCGTGACCTGTACGCTCGAGCGCGGCTCCATGCGGCTTTGAAACATGGACCAATCCTGCTTATGCGGAATGGCTAAATATTGGGCCTGACTCGGTCGTGCCGGAACCAAACCAGAGAAATGGGCGAGTAAGCGCTTCGTTCCCGCAAACGGAGATAGGCCGTCAGTCGATCGGATCAAGTCATGCGATCGCCCAGCACGCTTGCTCTAACCCCCATCATCGGTATTTATTTTCCAGGGTTCCCGACCTTGCACGGCTGGGATTCGCGCCCCAAACAATGGGCTCACCATGGATAGCAAGGCCGCCGTTGGGGCGGGCTTGTGTGCGGCAAGCGGCTGCAACGGTTAGAATGCTTTCATTCATCTCGTAAACCGAGGTTCAACGTAACGAATCTGGGCAAACCGTGATTTGCACATTGCAGAGGGGTAACTAATGGCTAGTACCGAAAAAAAGGCTGTAGCAACGACAGGTAAGAATGCTACGGACAAGAGCCCCCAACTCGCCCTTTTTGAGCTTCTAGACTCCTCTGAATCTGACTACAGCAACACGATTGAGTTGTATGACGCCTTGCCGAAGTACGTCTGGGCAAACACTGAGCTGAACCTCCTGGAGAACAGTGTCATCACCAGGCAGTTGAAGTCACGGGGGGCGGTCTACACCATTAAGATCAAGCCTGCCGTGGTTGAACGGCAAAACGAGAAAGGGGAAACAATAAGCGTAATGCTTTACCCGGGCTCGCGAGAAGAGATCGTGGAGGAGGCCTTACGGAAAATAGCGGTCAATGGCAACTCCTTTGAATCCCCCGACGATAAGGAGGTTGGGGTCTTCTTCACCATCAGTCAGCTTCGTAAAGAGTTGGCCAAAACGAAGCACACCTACAGCGCACAGGAAGTCCACGAAGCCCTCGACGTGATGAGCTCGTCCCTCTTGGAGTGCTCGACGGGCTCCGGCAAGGGACGAAATAGCTACCGCGGCAACCTTTTACCCAAGCTTGCAATCACTACTCGTGAAGATTACCTGGCAGATGGCTCAGCTCGGTGCTACGCCACCTTTCACCCACTGGTGACCCTCGGGGTTAAGACGCAGGCGTTCCGGATGTACGATTACAGCATCTCGATGGGGCTGAGATCTGACCTAGCGCGATATATCTTTAAGCGACTGTCCCATTATTGGATACAGGCCTCCCTAGAGAACCCTTACCAGCCAAAGCTCGTAAGTTTTCTAGAGCAAAGCCCTCGTGGGCTTTCAGTGCGGATGAAGGACAATCTGCGCGCGATGCGTACAGCCCTAAAAAGCCTGGCAGAGCAGAAGGTAATCCTTTTCGATTGGACCGAGTTCATGATCAAGGATGAGAAGGATAAGCGAGTGCTCAAGGACGTTCAGTTTGATCTCTACCCTCACGACAACTTCATCAAACATATGATGAAGGCCAATAAAAAGTCGAGTGACATCAAAGCAAAAACGGGCATTACTGACGCGCGTGAAGCCGTTAGGGGGCAAAAACAGATACCAAGGTCTGTTCAGACCGTGGAGCAGGGTGGTGAAGACGAGTTCGTTGCGGATGATGGGTCCGATCACGTCTTCGAGTAACTCGGGCGCACCAAACCTACAAGGTCTCCACCTGGGGCGGACAGCAGTTCCATCTCCCAAAAAGCGCCTGCGACCCCAAAGTCAGGCGCACTAAACCTACAACCCCTTCGTAATATCCGGCAATCTCCGGCGCATCAAACCTACATCCCTCGTTCGCCATAAGCCTGTGACGGCCTTTTCGTCTTAGGTCAGATACCCGCCACAAAATCGGTAATCCACCCGACAGAAACCTCCCTCCGCGAGGAGATTGGGCACACGAAACCTACAACCAGTGGCCCAAGGCCGGGGATCCAGTGTGGCAGGGTCTGGATCATTCTCATTGAAATAGGGCTCACTAAACCTCCAACGTTTGGTCGCACCGATAATAGGGCGCATCAAACCTACATCCCAGTGACTACTACTAAGGAGGATCAGTTACTTAGCGCTGGAATGACGAATCATTATGAGCTTACCGCCATAACAGCTTGAAATTAAACAATTTAAGCCCAATCGCAGGCCGCCACGCCTCTGAAGATAGGGCGCAACAAACCTCCAACCTACCAAGCGCATCGATCAAAGTAGGGCCCATGAAACCTACCACTCCAAACGCGCGGTTCCCACATGAGCTTTATCACCTAACTGACTGATAAATAACTTCATTCCTTGCGCAGGTGCATTATCCACCGATCAAACCCTTGCTTAGAGATAGGGCGCACCAAACCTACAAGGCGCGTGTGCTATGGACGCTAAAATGGGCCCACACAACCTACAACGGCTACCCGAACCTAGTCAGAGATACGGCCCATCAAACCTACGACCTTCGAAGAAATGGACCCAAAGCCCTTCCTGTTTGGCAGGCCTGTGGGCAACCCTGTGGGTAAGCGCTCAAGAGTTGGAGGTTTGGAGGGCCCTATTTCATGAAAGTCGTAGGTTTGGTGCGCCCAACACACTGTGAAAGGTGAGTGGCAGCAGTAAGTTAGCTAGAAACGTCGATGTAAGTAGTAGGTTTACTGCGCCCTACCGTCTGAAGGAACTCAGTGAGTCAGAAATACCGATCGCGGGGTTGTAGGTCCAGTGCGCTGCACCCTGCAATTACTGGCAAAAAGGGACGAAATTGTGGATAACCCTGTGCATAAAAGAGGCGTGCGAAATAGCGTTGTAGGTATGCGGGGACGATAGTTGTAGGTCTGGACCGCCCTATGATGTAGGAATGCAGGGCCCATTTTATTGGCTACAGCCACGAACGCCGCGGCCCCCAGAGAGAAAGACCTCGACCTAATCGCTCTTAGTCTTGTTCTTAACCTTCTTAAACAAAAAGAAACACCACGCTACGCAATCGGTGACGCGGATAACTTTGAAAACCTTCAAAAAATAGACGAAAACTAAGCCCGTGTACGAGGTCCCGTAGCCTTGTCAGCTTCCCACAGGATCGCCTGCATTCTCCTCTCGGATTGCCTTCATAACATTCAAGAGAGCTTCTCGCACTTTTGGTGATCGCCCACCGCCACTAAAGCTCGTACAAAATTCCAATGCGAGGGAGTGGCCTTCCTTGTCGATGATCTCGATGATCACATCAGAGTCACCGTCCATGATCATTCTCAAACGACCCAAGCCCATGTCATCATGCCTTTCGAAGAACTCAAGCAAGCCAACGGAAGGTGCCTCCTCCCTCTCCTGGAGACTGAAAAATTCCTCAGCTGCACTGATCACTTGATTGCCAAAATAGTCCTGCTCTAACCGGCAGCCGTTGTCATCGACGATGTAATCACGGACTGCTTTGAGAGCTTCCCTACTAACTGAGCTCATACCAGCCCCTCCGCGGGCGTCGCTACCCACTCGCCTGGTGAAAATCCTGCAACCCGCGATCCTGTTTCGAGGAAGGCTGCTGGCGCTGTCTGACTGACTGAGATCATTTAATTGAGAACCCAGTGACTGCCAGGTAGGTGGTGTTCAGGCATTGGAGTTGTTCACGCATCTGATCTCTCTCCCCTCGTGTGAAATGATCTGTGTGCGCCGAGCGCTGGAGGCGCTCTTCAAGTTCGCCGTACTGGCGACGGAGAATCAGCGGATCACGGGTCGGCACGATGGCCATGTCCAGTCGGACGGTTTTAAGCTTCATTGTCGCTTTCCTAAATCTATAGCCCTAGTACGGATTCGTACCAGAGCCGCTTGAAGGCCATGGCCCATGGCTAATGCTGCGTAAAAAACTAAAGGCGGCGAGCCGGGCTCAGAACCTTAAGCATGATTTGCAAGGACTCGTGCCGGAAGCGCCTGACCTAGAAGCCGTTACACTGAGCAACTGCAAACCCAATCCAGGATGAAGTACCGATGTCAGATCTAATCACTTTCCCCCAAGATGACGTCGATGCCATCGTAGATGCACGTGGAATGCCTTGCCCTATCCCGGTCCTAAAGACTCGCCTAGAAGCAAACCGCATTAGCCATGGCCAGGTGCTGCAGGTTCTGTCGACAGATGCGGGTACGCGCCGTGACTTCAGGACATTCGCTGAGCAGACAGGACATGAATTGATAGGCGAAGCTGAAGAGGAAGGGGTGTTCTGTTTTTGGTTGAGAATTCAGAATTGCTGAGTGAACGCGGAACGGGCATGGCGCCCGCCCCATCAGTTCAAGTGCTACTCGGTGGCTTCGGCCTTCTTGAGTTCATCAAGTGCCGATGGATTGTTCTTGAACGCACTTGCAAACGCCGTGCGGTTTTTAGACATGAAAATCCCCACATCTTCGGCCTGTTTTTCAGACAGACAAGGAATTTGGTTCATAAGCATGCTCATGACTGACTCTGCCAGCTCAAGCATCGCGTCGTGCGCATCACAAAGTTTCCGGTCCACGAATGTAGTCTCCACGTCGCCGGTGCTGCGATAAAGGGTTTCAACAGCCATTGTTGGCCTCTCTCAGTTTTGATGTATTACCAGCTGCACTGGTGGATACCGCCTGAGCGGCACCCACCTATGCGTCACAATGCAGTCGCATGTTGATGCGCAGTGTTCGGCTGATTGGCCCGTGCCACCAGCCGCATACCTGCGGTGTCTGAACTCTCCGCACTACCTTCGCCGCAGTAAACTGCCCCCATTTCGCTGTCGATCGCGAAGCCTCGCTTAAGCTTCCTGGAAAACATGCCAATGTGATGGGCTGCCGTCACCCAGTCGCTGTACTCCTCCACGGTGAGAGTATTGCCGTGTACGACGATCGCCGGCACGTGCAACAGGCTGAGTTGAACGTAAGCCATGTGCACGGCACGGATGTCCAAATCAACCAGAGTCACGTGCAGGTGCTGCTGGTAGTTAATCTGCAGGTCCAACATCTTGTTCGTAAAACCAATGATCATGGCGCCGGAACCGCTAGCCGGTTCGGAAAGGGTGATGAATCCTCGGCGAGCGATCTGGTGGTGAATTTGATCGGTATCGATGGTTAACCCGGCAAGAAGATTTGAGATGGCGGGAGGCGTGAAGTACTGACCACGCTCAGCGCTTGAAGCGCCCAACTCCATGTACAGCTGCCCGAGGATGTCCGCACGCTCATCAGTTAACGCTTGTACCAACATGCCATGAAGCTTGCCGAACAGCCCCTGGTCCGCGGGTTTGTACTTCTGGATTAAATTTTGGTAACGGCTCTCGCGGTCCGCCTTACCCGTCTGATCAAACGCATTGCGATGTGCGATCGCCGCCATCTTGAATCGCCCCGGATTCTCTAGACACCTTGCAAGCTCATTGCGTAACGCTTTTCAAACTCTACCGGTGACAGTTGATTGTTGAAACCATGCCGGCGTTTTGCGTTGTAGAACATCTCGATGTAATCGAACACATCACTACGAGCATCTTCGCGCGAGGAATAGATTTTCCGCTTGATCCGTTCCCGCTTTAGAAGCTGGAAAAAGCTCTCGGCCACGGCGTTGTCATGACAGTTGCCTCGCCGACTCATGCTGGCAACCAAATTGTTCGCTTTCAAACAACTGCGCCAATCGGAGCTGCTGTACTGGCTGCCCTGGTCGGAGTGAACCATCACCTCCTGTTTCGGTTTTCGCCTCCAAACCGCCCTCAATAACGCATCAATGGCCAAATCACTGGTCATCTGCGATTTCATTGACCAGCCGACGACCTGACGAGAAAACAGATCCAGCACAACCGCCAAATACAGCCAGCCTTCATACGAGCGAATGTAGGTGATGTCGGTGACCCAAGCTTTGTTGGGTTCTACGACATCGAACTGGCGCTTCAGCAAATTGGGTGAGGCGACCGCTGGCTTACCGCCGTACTTGCCAGGGCGGCGTCGATACCCTGTCTGAGAGCGCAGACCTTCAAGACGCATCAGCCTCGCCACACGATGCCGACCACAATCCTCACCGACCTCGCGCAGATCGTCATGAATTTTGCGATAGCCATAAACACCGCCGCTCTCCAGCCATGAATGCTTGATCAAACCCAGCAATCGTTGGTCGTCTTTAGCGCGTGCAGATTGCGGCTCAGACAACAAAGCGTAATAACCACTGGGATGGACTTTCAGCGTCAGGCAAAGCCGCCGAATGGAATAGTCGCCCGCTCGCTGCTTGATAAAGGCGTACTTCAACCGCACTCCCTGGCAAAGTACGCGGCGGCCTTTTTTAAGATGTCTCGCTCTTCGGTGACCCGCTTGAGTTCGGCTCGCAAACGCCGCAGTTCCGCGTGCTGATCATCGTCTTGCTGCCGTTCTGCCTGAGGTTTGCTGTAGCGCTTTATCCAGGCATAGAGGCTATGCGTCGACACGCCAAGACGCGCCGCCACATCAGCGACAGGCAGCTTCTTTTCGGTCACTTGATTGACCGCTTGGATTTTGAATTCTTCGGGATAACGTGGGTTGCTCAAGGCACCTCCTGATTGGCCTCAGTTTAAGGCATGGAGGTGTCTACGAAACCCGGGGCGATTCAATACCTCAAAGCCTAATAATACTAGTCAGGACTAGGATGTCGTTTGTTTTGGATCATTGTTTATGAGGTTTGCTATGGAACAATGGACTTGGGTCATCTTTACCCTGCTAGCGGCTGTGATGCAGTCGGTGCGCACTGCTGCGCAGAAATACCTTTCTTCCAGTATGACGCCCATGGCTGTGACCTATGTAAGGTATCTCTTTGGCTTACCGTGGGTTGTGCTCTATATGCTCTGGTGGGGCGGTGATCTGACGCATATTCGCGGGCTACCGTCGGCCGCTTGGTTGTGGATACTGTTTGGCGGCCTTACTCAGATTCTAGGTACATGGGCGTTGGTCAAGGTGTCCACTCAGCGTAACTTTGCTGTTGGTTCGACTTTCAGTAAAACCGAAGCATTACAGACGGCGATTATCGGAGCCTTGTTTCTGTCTATTCCGCTAACTGTACGCGGCTGGATATCGGTGATGGTCGGTGTAAGCGGAATCATCATGTTAATTCTGCCCTGCAACGCCCTGAACTGGACTTCATGGATGAGTCCGGTAACTGGCTTGGGCCTGCTCTGTGGGTTTAGTTTTGCGATCTCATCGTTGGCGGTTTATCAATCCAGTAACCTCACCGGCTTAACTCCATTGTTATCGGCTGCGTTAGTACTGGTAATGATGGTCAGTATCCAACTTGTGGTGGTCACCTTGTGGCTGTCATTGTTTGAGCGCGGCTCTTTTTCCGCTGTATTCAGGAATTTGCCTTGGAGTCTATTTGTCGGACTGTGCAGTGCGGTTGGATCGATTGGTTGGTTTACTGCGATGAGTCTGCAGAACCCTGCACTAGTCAGGACATTGGGACAGATCGAGTTTCTTTTTTCCTTATTGCTAACTTGGTTTATTTTTGGCGAACGAATCCGGCGTAATGAGTGGATTGGCTGCGGCTTGATTATATTAAGTGTGTTGGTTCTGCTGCTGGGTCGAGTCGTCTGAGTGCCGCTGCTTAATTGCTTCTCTTATCCTAGTTATATTAGTTGCGCTGATATCGCTGAAGGTTGCGCAACTTCAAGTGATAGTGCCTAAACGTTAAGAAGTAATGTGTCAGTTCCACTGAACGATTTTCGCCTCTCTGGTAGCGATGTTGCTGCTGTTGTTCTATGTCAAATCTAACTTTCCAAGTTGAAATTATTCATTTCGATGTGAATAGTCATCAGTGCATGGTGCTGTATAATTAAATTTAAATTCTATATAAATCAATAGGTTGTGTTGGTTGTTTTTTCTGGCACTGGTTTTGCTTTGTTTTGGTTAAATAAAAGCCGCCGTAAAAATTTTACATAACGGCTATTTCTCCAGGAGACCAGCATGGCTCAGCGCATTAAGATCATCATCCCTATTCCTATGGATCAAGCAGGTGCCGATAACCGAGCTTCGCAACTGCCAGCCAATTTTATCCTGCCGGGTTTTCACCCTGAGTTCGTACCTGTTGCCAAGGGTGCTTCGTTAGGCGACAGCGCTTATGACGCGCTTCTTATGGACTTCTCAGTGGTTCAGGCGGGCATTCGCGCGCAGGAAGAAGGTTACAGCGCCGTTTGTATCGATACCGTGAGCGACTCCGGTCTGGCTGCGCTGCGTTCTCGCTTGGATATTCCGGTAATTGCGCCGGGTATGGCGGCGTTCCACATGGCATGCATGCTTGGTAAGAAGTTCAGCGTGATCACAATGTGGGATGAGTGGTTTCCATTGTATGAAAAAACCTTAACGGAATATCACTTATGGCCGCGCGTGGCTTCGCTGCGCTCGATCAAAACTCGTCCCGATCTCAAAGAGCTACTGGAAGGAAAAGAAGAGGTGGTGTTCGCCAAGCTCGAAGCCGAAGCGCGCCGGGCGATGGACGAAGACGGTGCCGATGTGATCGTGCTCGGCTCAACCACCATGCACCAGTCGCATGCCTACCTGAGCGAGCGGTTGCCGATTCCCGTGATCAACCCAGGCCTAGTGTCTTACAAGTTCTGTGAAATGTTCCTGAGCCTAGGGCTCAAGCAAAGCCGCAAGGCTTATCCCGCTCCGCAGAACCTGAACGACGCCGCTTATCACGGCTTTGCTGGTCAATAACCCCAATAAAATAAGGACACGTACCATGAGTCATCTTTCCCGTGAGCAGTTGTTGGAGTTGGCTACCCAGAAATACTTCGCCAACGTAGACAAGAAAAACATGCAGGGCGTGCTGGACTGCTGTCACGAAGACGTCGCGTTCACCATCCAAACCGACAACCTCACCCACGACGGCCACACCGGCGTGCGCAAGATGTTCGACAACCTGTTCAGTAATTTTGAAGAGATCTGGCACGGTGATTTTGAGCTGGCTGCCGACGTTGAAACGCAAACCGTATGCGCGCGTTTCAACGTGTACCTCAAGGATGCACAGGGCAACGAAACCCGCCTGCGTAACTGCAACTTCTGGTATGTCGAAGATGGCAAGTTCCGCCGTGTGTTTGTGTTTATGAGCGGTGAAAACGTACTGCGTTGAGTGTTGTTGTGGGTGTTAGGTATGCGTTGTCTTGGCGCATACCTAAACGCCTTAAGTTCAAGTTTTTAACGTCCGCCTTAGGGCGGTACGTTAATCCGCTTGAGGCCCGTCCGACGATGACGGGCAACTCACAAAAAATAAGAATAAAGGATAAAAGTCATGAGCCAGCCTACGATGCCGGGTGAGATTCGTTACCCGCACCTGTTTAGCCCACTGCGCGTGGGCAACATCACTATTCGCAACCGCCTGATGCAAACGGCTCACGCCAAGGGTTTTCATGCGGCGGACGGGTTGACCAATAACCGTGATATTTACTACCAAGCCGAGCGCGCCAAAGGCGGTGCAGGGTTGTTAGTGACCGGTGCGCGGCATGTGCATCCGCAATCGACGGGGCCCAGCCGTACCTTGGCCCGAGGCAATCGCCCGGAAATAATCGACCGTGACGCAGAGATGACAGCTGCCGTGCATGCCTTTGGCGGCCGCATCATCGCGCAGCTTATTCACTTTGGCCCACAAGGGCGCAGTGGCTCTCAAGACGATTACCGCTTGCTATGGGGGCCATCGACCATGAAGTCGCCGGCCTATAACGAGTGGGCGCGAGAAATGACCAAAGCCGAGATGGATGAGGTGTCAGAGGCTTTTGCGCAAACCGCGCTGTATTCCAAGGCCTCTGGATTTGATGGGGTTGAGCTGCACTATTCTCACGGCTATCTGCATCAGCAGTTTCTGTCTTTCGTTTACAACAAGCGCACGGATGAGTACGGCGGCAGCCTGGAAAACATCGTGCGCTTCCCCATCGAAACCTTGGCGCGGGTGCGTGCGGCAGTTGGGCCTGACTTCGTCATTGGCATCCGCGTGTCGATGGATGAGTGCAGCGTTGATGGCATGCATGCGGACACCGCGATTGAGATGACCAAACTGATGGTCGCCACCGGCTTGGTGGATTACGTCAGCGCTACCGCCGGTACTTACGCCGCCCACGCCGACCAGATTCCGCCGGGTGATTACGCGGAGAACTGGCTGGTCGCGGATGGTGCACGCATGCGTAAAGCCATTCGTGAAATCAAAGACATTCCGCTATTTATTGTTGGTCATATTGTTGATGCCGACATGGCCGAGCAGTTGGTGGCCACTGGCGCGACCGATATGGTGGCGATGACTCGTACGCAGATCGCCGACCCGCAGTACGCCAACAAGTTGCGCGACGGCCGTGAAGACGAGATCAACCACTGCATCCGCTGCAACCAAGCCTGTATTGCGCGGCTGATGGTCGGTAATGCGATCTCCTGTGTAGTCAACCCAGCAGCAGGCCGTGAGCAGCGGTTTGGTTTGCACACTCTGGCGCCGGCTGCGAGGTCGGCCAAATGGCTGGTGGTGGGCGGTGGTCCCGCGGGTATGCAGGCGGCGTTGGTGCTGCGCCAACGTGGCCATCAAGTGACGCTGTTGGAAGCCAGTGACCAGCTTGGCGGTCAGCTTAACTACGCCGCGCAACTGCCACGGCGGCACAAGTTTGGCTTTATTGCCCGCGACATGAACCTGCAACTGCGTAAAGCCGGCGTGGATATACGCTTGCAGACGCGCTGGGATGCCCAGCAGATCATTGATTTCGCCGCGGATGGCGTGATTATTGCCACCGGCTCGACGCCAATCAAAACCGGCTTCACCTCCACTCGGCCTGCCGTAGACGTGGTGCCCGGTAGCACACAGAGCAACGTGCTAAGTGTGATCGAGGTACTAAAACAGCCAGAGAACGTCGGTAAGCGCGTGGTGTTGTTTGATGAAGACGGCGGTCGCTACGCTTTGGGTACTGCGGAGTTTTTGCTGGACCGTGGGCACCAGGTGCACCTGGTTAGTCGTTTTATCTCGTTGGCGCCGAACCTAGCGCTGACCCTAGACCTGCCGGTCAATTATCAGCACGTATTCCGTAAGGGACTTGAGTACACCCTCAACTCGTGGGTGCGGCATATCGACGGCAATCAGGCGCAGTTGCTCAACCTGTTTACTGATGCCGACAGCGCTGTGTTGAGCGCCGACACCTTCATCATGGCCTGCGGTCACACCCCACAAAACGGCTTGTACCAAGCCCTGCAAGGGCGCGTGCAAAACCTGCAGTGCATTGGTGATGCGCAATTGCCAAGGCCGCTGCAAGACATCATCTACGAAGGCATGCTCGCCGGTCGCGAAGTTCTCAACTCACCGCAGCGCTTTATCGAAGCGGGTGAGCTAGAGGGCTTTGATCAGAGCTGGCGCCAAGCCTTGGTCTGATCTGTGGGGCGGAGCCTGGCCGTTACGGTCGAGGCTCCGCGTGCTTGCGCTTAGTGGAGAAGGTCGTTGAATCGAGCGTGGATCTTACTGATGGCGGCATTACCGCCGGCAATCTGGGGCAGCACCTACTTGGTGACCTCTGAGTTTTTGCCGGCGGATAAACCGTTAACCGCAGCGGTGTTGCGAACTCTGCCGGTAGGCCTGCTGCTGGTGTTATTCAATCGGCATTGGCCGCGTCCTGAACAATGGTTGAAATTACTGGTGCTCAGCTTGCTGTGCATGTCGCTGCTGCATTGGCCATTGTTTGTCAGCGCCTATCGGCTGCCCGGCGGGCTGGCGGCGTTGTTGATTTGTGCGCAGCCGCTGATCGTCCTGGTGCTGGGTATCTGCTGTTTCAGCAACGAACCAGTGGGCGTTTTGCTTGCGTCCTTAATTGGCTTTGCCGGCGTGGCGTTAGTGTTGGTACCGCCCAGCCGCCTGGCCTGGGACACCTTGGGTATTTTGGCCGCAGTGTTGGCGGCGTGCAGCATGGCTTTGGGCACGCTGTTGCTCCGTCGTTGGCGATTAGACATGCCGGTGTTGGCATTTACCGGCTGGCAGTTGCTGCTCGGCGGCCTATTGTTGCTGCCGTTTATGTTGTGGTTCGAGCTGCCGCTGCCAACCCTGCAAGCCAAGCACGGGGGCGGTTATCTGTACCTAGCAGTACTGGGCACGCTGATCCCTTACCTGCTGTGGTTTCGCGCCATGCGCTCGCTGGAGCCGGTGCTGATTTCACTGTTTCTGCTGCTGAGTCCGCTGTCGGCACTCACGCTCGGTTACGTCTCTTAGATCAAACGCTGACCCTGTGGCAGTTGGCAGGTGCCTTAACGGTATTAGCCGGCATTGTGCTGGGCCAATACCAAGCTCGGCCGCGCGCCGCAATAACAACAACAAAGTCCTGATCAGAGGTAAACCCCATGGAACACTCACGTTATCCGTTGCTATTTTCGCCACTTAAATTGCGCAACATTACCTTGCGCAATCGCATCATGCAGTCGGCCCATGCGATGGCCTTTAACTCGCCTGATGGGCTGACTAATAACCGCGATATCTATTATCACGTCGCCCGCGCCAAGGGCGGTATCGGTCTGATGGTCACCGGCAATCGCCTGATTCATCCGACGTCCAACACCTTCTGTCGCGGCTACCCGTATGGTTATCGTGAGGAAATGGTCGAGCGCGATACGGCCTTAACCGAGGCCGTACATAGTTTTGGTGCGCACATTTTTGCCCAGCTCAACCACTTCGGCGTGATGGGTGAAACCCATGCCATGGACGATTACCGGGTGCTCTGGTCGTCATCCAACATTAAGTCGCCGGTGTTCGGGGAAATGGCCAAGGCCATGGAACGTTCGGACATGGACGAGATTGTTGAAGGCTGGGTGCGTTCGGCGGAGTATTCACGTCTGGCGGGCTTTGATGGCGTTGAAATACACCTGGCACATAGCTACTTGCTGCATCAGTTCATCTCGCCGCTGTACAACAAGCGCGACGATGAATACGGCGGCAGCTACGAAAATCGCATGCGCTTCCCGCTGGAGGTGATCAAGGCGGTGCGCGACAAAGTGGGGCCGGATCTTGTGGTAGGTATTCGTCTGTCGATGGATGAGATGGTTCCTGGCGGCATGGAAATCGCCGACTGGATCAAGGTAGCACAAACGGTGGAGGCCACCGGTCATATCGACTACATCATGGCCACGGCTGGGGTGTATCAGTCGGCGACGTACATCATGCCGCCGTTTGACGTACCCAATGGCTGGTTGGTCGACCCCATTGCTCGACTTAAGCGTGCGGTGAAACTGCCGGTGTTCGCTGTTTCAGGGATTGGCAGTGGCGGTGAGGCGGAGGCGATTTTAGCCCGTGGTGACGCCGACATGGTGGCCATGACCCGCGCGCAAATTGCCGACCCAGAGTTTGCCAATAAAACCGCCGAAGGTCGCGAAGACGAAATCTACCACTGCTTGCGCTGCAACCAGGGCTGCGTTTCGCGGTTGTTTCATGGCACCTCAATGACCTGTCAGATCAACCCAGCCACCGGTCGCGAAGAGGTTTTTGGTCCGCAAACGCTGGAGCTGGCCCCTACGGCTAAACACTGGGTGGTGATAGGCGGCGGCCCCGGCGGCATGAAGGCGGCTGAAGGGCTGGCTAAGCGCGGCCATCGCGTGACCTTGCTGGAGAAGGGCGCCGAGCTGGGTGGTCAGGTTAATCATATCGTGCGATTGCCGCGCCGTGACTCCTTCGCTTGGATCACCGAAGACCTCAAGGTGCATATGGCCAAAGCTGGGGTGCAGGTGCGCCTGAACACTATGGCCACGGTCGAGATGATTAAGAGCTTGCAGCCCGATGGAGTGATTGTCGCCACCGGTTCGCTGCCGGACCGCAGTGGGTATTCCGACATTAACCCGCTGGTTGCGCAGGTGCCGGGCTTGGACAGCGAGCATGTGTTAACCGCGCTCGATGTGCTGGCGCACCCAGAGCGTGTGGGGAAGCGCGTGTTGGTGCTGGACGAGGAGGGTAATCGCTACTCGGCTGGTATCACTGAGCTTCTGGTGGAAAACGGCCATGAGGTGCATGTGCTGACGCGCTGGAATGCCTTGTTCCACCGTCTCGGCACCACCCTTGATCAGCCGGTGGTGTATGCCAACTTGTTCAGCAGTGGTTTGACCTACACGTTGAATGCTTGGATCAGCCAGGTACGCGGCACCTCGGTGGATGTGTACAACCTCTACAGCGCTGAGGAAGAAACCCTGGAAGGTTTCGACAGCATTGTGTTGGCCGTGCGCCACTTGCCGGTGGACGCGCTCTACCGCGCGTTGAAGGCTGAACTGGCCAATGTGCACCGGGTGGGCGACTGCGTGGTACCGCGTAAAACCGACCATGCCATCTTTGAAGGCTTTCTCGCTGGGCGCGAGATATTCGACAACTGGAAGCGTTACATCGAGCCTGGCTCTATTGAGCAATTCGATGGCCCGATTGCCCAGGAAAGTTTTCTCTAACACTGCTCCAAGTGTGAAATTTACCGGCACCTCGTGTGCCGGTTTTTTTTGGTGCGCCAGGCATGGCGCGTTGCGCGAAGCGCAACCAGCTTGGCTGTGGTGGCCACGCTGGTGACTTGGAGGTGAAAGTCCTCTACACACCCGGCAAGGGGAAGTGTTAGCCAGAGGCAAGGGTGTCGCGGGTGACCGCGAATCTGAAGGAAG